>NZ_MOBI01000046.1:0-47763 GCF_003732175.1 Pseudomonas brassicacearum | reverse complement strand
GAAGGTGTACTGAACAATGTGATCGGTACGCTGAATACCGCGCAGGCCGCCCTTCAGGCCGGTGTAGCAAACTTCGTGTTGATTTCGACTGACAAGGCTGTTCGTCCCACCAATGTCATGGGTAGTACCAAGCGGTTGGCGGAGCTGACGTTGCAGGCCTTGAGCCGCGAGCTGGCGCCGGTGATGTTTGGTGACAAGACCAACGTGTCCCGGGTTAATAAAACCCGGTTTACCATGGTGCGATTCGGCAATGTGCTCGGGTCTTCCGGTTCGGTGATTCCGCTGTTCCATAAGCAGATCAAGTCGGGCGGCCCGCTGACGGTCACACATCCGAAAATCACCCGTTACTTCATGACCATCCCCGAGGCCGCGCAACTGGTCATACAGGCCGGTTCGATGGGGCAGGGCGGTGATGTGTTTGTGCTGGACATGGGCGAGCCGGTGAAGATTGTCGAGCTGGCGGAGAAGATGATTCACTTGTCGGGGTTGAGTGTCCGTTCGGACAAAAATCCTCAGGGCGATATTACCATCGAATTTACCGGGCTACGTCCCGGCGAGAAGCTCTACGAAGAGTTGTTGATCGGTGACAACGTCGCCGCCACTCAGCACCCGATGATCATGACGGCCAATGAAGACTTGCTGCCCTGGGAAGTGCTCAAAGGCAAGCTGACGGAGTTGCTGTCTGCAATTGAGCGGGATGATTATTCGCGGGTCCGCCAACTCCTGCGTGACACCGTCAGCGGTTACGCGCCGGACGGTGAGATCGTCGACTGGATCTACCAGCAACGCCGCCTCGAACCCTGATTGTTACACACCCTGTAACCGATACATTTTTGACAGGCTCACAGCATGACCTAGGTTTGGGAGGCAGCTTCGGAAAAGCTGCTTCTTTCCTATCGATGTCATGGAGCGTCACTTATGCGTACAGGCTATTTCTACTCTCTGGTTTTTGTCCTGCTGACCAGCGCCTCTATTGCTGCTATCGCTGCACCAGCGACAAACACGGAGGCTGTAAGCGCGCCATTGGCAGTGCAGGTCGCACCGTCCGGGGAGGCTGCAAAAGTCGATCTCAATACGGCGGATGCAACGACACTGCAGCGCGAGCTCACCGGAGTAGGTGAGGCCAAGGCCAAGGCGATTGTTGCATATCGTGAGGGTAATGGACCGTTTGCATCGGTGGATGAGTTGTTGGAGGTCAAGGGCATTGGCAAGGCGATTCTGGACAAGAATCGCGACAAGCTTGAGGTGAACTGATTCGTAGCGCTAGCGCCAGAGGCCGGTCATTGACCGGCCTTTTTCGTTGGTGCATCCAATTGTGTCTTGCAGTGGGTGTTAGAGAGCGTTGCGAGACGGTCAAGGGGGCGTTGCCCGCAAAACTTTCATCTTGCACCGTAACGCCTATGATTTGTGTGGGCGGTTAAGCCCTTTGGTATCAGTCATTTTCAACGTCTCATCAGTGGAAACCGGTCCCATGAAAACGATGTTTGGTAGCCTGATACGCAACATTGGCCTGATTTCCCTGGGCAGCGTGCTGATCGCCACTGCTGCTCTGGCCGAGGAGGCACCGGGCATGCGTATCGGCGTGCGCGGTGAAATCACCGGGGTGTCCGAAGAGGTCTTGAAGGTGCATACCAGCACGGGCGAGAACGTGATCATCCAGTTGACCAAGGACACCCAGGTTCGCGCCGTAACCCCGGCCAACATCGAAGACATCAAGCCCGGCAGCTACATTGGCTCAGCGGCAATACCGCAAGCCGATGGCACGCTCAAGGCGCTGGAAGTGCATGTGTTCCCACCTGAAATGGCCGGCACCGGCGACGGCCACCGTCCGTTCGATCTGGTCAAGGGCAGTAGCATGACCAATGGCATCGTCGGCGATCTGGTGGTCAACAATGGCCGAATCCTGACCGTCAATTACAAGGGTGGCCAGCAGACCATCCTGGTGCCGGAAGACGTGCCGATCGTCAACCTGACACCGGCTGACCGCAGCCTGCTCAAAGTCGGGGTCAAGGTCGTGCTTTTCGCCACCCAAAGCGCCGATGGCACCCTGACGGCGCAATCGATTTCGGCCGGCAAGGATGGCGTGGCGCCGCCGATGTGAGTTTTCTGCAGGTATGAAAAAGGCGACCATGAAGGTCGCCTTTTTTCATTGTTGGTTCAGCGCTTACTGCCCGTTGTAAATCTGGTCGAAAACCCCGCCATCGTTGAAGTGGGTTTTCTGCACGGTGCGCCAGTCACCGAAGGTTTTTTCTACCGACAGGAAGTCGACTTTCGGGAAGCGGTCGGTGTACTTGGCAAGTATCGCCGGGTCACGCGGACGCAGGTAGTTGGCGGCGGCGATTTCCTGGCCTTCCGGGGACCACAGGTACTTCAGGTATTCCTCGGCGGCAGCGCGGGTGCCTTTCTTGTCGACGACTTTGTCGACCACGCTGACTGGCGGCTCGGCTTCGGCGGAGACGCTTGGGTAGATGACTTCGAACTGGTCGCGGCCGAACTCGCGGGCGATCATTTCTGCTTCGTTTTCGAAGGTCACCAGCACGTCGCCGATCTGATTGGTCATGAAGGTGGTGGTGGCTGCGCGGCCACCGGTGTCGAGTACCGGGGCTTGTTTGAACAGCTTGCCGACGAAGGCCTTGGCCTTGTTCTCGTCACCACCGTTTTTCAGCACGTAACCCCAGGCCGACAAATAGGTGTAGCGGCCATTACCCGAGGTTTTCGGGTTGGGCACGATGACTTGAACACCATCCTTGAGCAGGTCAGGCCAGTCTTTCAGGGCTTTCGGGTTGCCCTTGCGAACGATGAATACGGTGGCGGAAGTGAACGGCGCACTGTGGTCCGGCAGGCGAGTCACCCAGTTGTCCGGGACCAGTTTGCCGTTGTCGACCAACGCGTTGATGTCGGTGGCCATGTTCATGGTGATGACGTCAGCCGGCAGGCCATCGATCACTGATCGGGCCTGTTTGCTGGAGCCGCCGAAGGACATCTGCAAGGTGATATTTTCGTTGTGCTCGGCTTGCCAGTGTTTCTGGAAGGCAGTGTTGTAGTCCTTGTAGAAATCGCGCATCACGTCGTAGGACACGTTGAGCAGGGTCGGTGCGGCCTGGGCCACGCTCGCGAGGGCCAGGCCAGCGGCCAGAAGTGAGGCGCCAAAGATCTTTTTCACTGCACATTCCTTTTGTTCGAGATGAAGGCAATTTGCCGTCGACTATAGCCGGGGCTACATATCCCTTTAAAGATTAAAAAGTACTTTGCTTATTCTATTTTCTTGAAAAGTGCATTGCCGCAGCGTGAGCAAAATGCCGCGCTGTGTTCATGCTGATTTTTGCTGCACACCGGGCAGTCATGTTGCAGTTGTTCGCCGCGCATGGCGTTGGCCAGTTCGGCGGTAAAAATCCCGGTGGGGACAGCGATGATCGAGTAACCGGTGATCATCACCATGGCCGAGATAACCTGCCCAAGCGCCGTCCTCGGCACGATGTCGCCGTAGCCGACGGTGGTCAGGGTGACGATAGCCCAATAGATCCCTTTAGGAATGCTGGTAAAGCCATGCTCCGGGCCTTCGACCACATACATCAGAGTGCCGAACACCGTTACCAGCGTGCAGACGCTGAGCAGGAATACGATGATTTTCTGTTTGCTGCCGCGCAGGGCGTCGAGCAGGTAATGGGCCTGCTTCAGGTAGGGGAGCAGCTTGAGCACGCGAAAGATCCGCAGCATACGGATGATTCGGATGATCAGCAGGTACTGCGCGTCGCTGTAATACAGCGCAAGGATGCCTGGAACAATCGCCAGCAAATCCACAAGCCCGTAAAAACTGAAGGCGTAACGCAGCGGCTTGGGTGAGCAGTACAAGCGCAACATGTACTCGACCAGAAAGATCAGGGTAAAGCCCCACTCGATGTACGCCAGGGTGTTGGCGAAGTTCTGATGAACGTCATCGATGCTGTCGAGGATCACCACCACCAGGCTGGCAAGGATGATCAGCAGCAGCGTTTTATCGAAGCGCCGCCCGGCCACTGTGTCGGTATGGAAAATCATCACGTACAGGCGCTTACGCCACGTGTCGTTGCTGTCCATTCAAATCGCCTTGGCCATAAATCAGCGCAGCCTAGGTTGATTCTCCGAGGTTTGGCAAGGCGCACTGTCTTTGGTCGCTTGGCGCAGCAGGCGAATACCCGAGCGCAGCAACCAGCAGGCGAGAATGAACGGCGCGGTCAAGGTCGCCAACCCCACGGCAGCGAACGCCGGCGTGAGGAGGATAGCCAGTGCGATGCCCTGCAGCGGCAGCCAGGGTTGACGGGGTTGTTGACTGAGGGCGAGGGCGGCCAGTGCCGGGTTGTAGCCATACAGGCCGAGCAATGCACCTGGCGTCTCGTTCAGCCACAAGGCGCAGAGCAGACCCGTGGCGGAGCCCACCAGTGCCCAGAGCGCGGCGCGGCGGTTGGCAAGCAGCAGCCCGACGGCGATCAACACACCCGCCAGGGGATGGTCGAGGAAGATGGCTTGGCCCAGGCCTTTGAACTCGGCGCCGAGCAGGCTCAGGGCATTGAGTTCTGGTAGTGGTGCAGGTGTCGAGTGAGCCGGGGCAGCAATGCTCAGCAGTATCCAGCCTAGCCCCACGAAAGGTGCGGTGTAGGCGGGCAGAAAATGCTGGTCGCGAGTGCGCCTGAGCCATTGCTGGGTGACGATCGCACTCAGTCCACCGCTGGCGAGGATCAGTGGCGGCAGCATGGCCGACCAACGAAATTGCAGGCTCAACAAGAGGCCGAGCAAGACGCCGTTGTAGCTGAAGAGCCCGGCTTGGCGATCAACCTTGGCGTAGCCGCGACGCTGAGCGGTGAGCAAGCCGGCCACACCGCCCAGGAGGGCACCGCCGAATAACGTCGGAGCGCTAAACAGGATGGCCAACAGGCACAGCAGACCGCACAGCGGATGGCGCTGGAGGAAAATCTGACTGAAGCCGTTGAGCAGGGCAGTAGCCCAGTCTGGGCAGTGGGTGTTGAAGTGGTTTGAGGGCATATCGAGTCTATGTCTGGTAAACCGAGGCGCCCCCATCGCGAGCAGGCTCGCTCCCACAGTTGATTTGTGTCGAGCACACATCTGCCGGCTAATCACAGATCCAGTGTGGGAGCGAGCCTGCTCGCGATGAGGCCGAAACAGGCGCTAAATCAACGTCTCTATACGCAACGAGTTAGTTGATCCCGGCTGACCGAAAGGCACGCCCGCAGTGATCAACAACGTATCACCACGCTTGGCCATACCTTGCGCCTGGGCGATTTCCAGTGCGGTGGAGCACACCTCGTCGACTTGCCGCAATCGATCATTGACCACCGAGTGCACGCCCCACGCCACGCTCAAGCGCCGCGCGGTTGAAAGGTTCGGCGTCAGGTTGAGGATCGGCACCGCTGGCCGCTCCCGCGCCGCACGCAAACTCGAACTGCCGGACTCGCTGTAGTTCACCAGCACCGCCACCGGCAGGATGTTGCTGATCCGGCGGATCGCGCAGCTGATAGCGTCGGAGGTGGTGGCTTCGGCTTTAGGTCGGCTGACGTCCAGTTGCGCCTGATAATCCGGGCCGCTTTCGACCTGGCGGATGATCTTGCTCATCATCTGCACCGCTTCGAGCGGGTAATCGCCAGAAGCAGTTTCCGCCGACAGCATCACCGCATCAGCACCTTCGGCCACGGCGTTGGCGACGTCGGTTACTTCGGCACGGGTCGGCGCCGGGGAGAAACGCATGGACTCGAGCATCTGGGTCGCCACCACCACCGGTTTGCCGAGCTGGCGGCAGGTGCTGATAATGTCTTTCTGGATCTGCGGCACGCTCTCGGCCGGCACTTCCACACCCAGATCGCCACGGGCAACCATGATCGCGTCGCTCAGTTCGGCGATTTCGCGTAGCTGTTCAACGGCCGACGGCTTCTCGATTTTCGCCATCAAAAAGGCTTTGTTGCCGATCAGCGCGCGCGCTTCACGAATGTCTTCAGGACGCTGCACAAATGACAGCGCGACCCAATCGACACCCAGCTCCAGACCGAAACTCAGGTCGCGACGATCCTTGGCGGTCAGCGGGCTGAGGTCGAGCACGGCTTGTGGCACGTTGACGCCTTTGCGGTCCGACAATTCGCCGCCATTGAGCACCGTGGTGTCGATGGCATCGGCGTACTTGGTCACCACCCGCAAACGCAGTTTGCCGTCGTCCAGCAACAGGTCCATGCCGGGTTCCAGCGCGGCGATGATTTCCGGGTGCGGCAGGTTGACCCGGCGCTCGTCACCTGGCGTGGCGTCGAGGTCCAGGCGCAGGGCCTGACCGCGCACCAGTTGCACCTTGCCCTCGGCAAACTTGCCGACCCGCAGTTTCGGGCCTTGCAGGTCCATCAGAATGCCGAGCGGGTAATTGAGTTGGCGCTCGACTTCGCGGATCCACTGGTAGCGCTGGGCGTGGTCGGCGTGATCGCCGTGGCTGAAGTTCAGGCGAAAGATATTCACCCCGGCTTCGACCAGCTCGCGGATGTCATCAATACCATCGGTAGCGGGGCCGAGGGTGGCGAGGATTTTGACCTTTTTATCAGGCGTCATGTTCAGGGCTCTCGAGGATCAGGATGGCGCGGAAGTCGTTGACGTTGGTACGCGTCGGCTCGGTGACGATCAGCCCGTCGAGCGCTGCGAAATAGCCATAGCCATTGTTATTGTCCAGCTCATCACTGGCGCTCATACCCAGGGCGGCAGCGCAGGCGTAGCTGTCCGGGGTCATGATTGCGCCGGCGTTGTCTTCGGAGCCGTCGATGCCATCGGTATCACCGGCCAGCGCGTAGACGCCGGGCAGGCCTTTGAGGCTGTCGGTCAGGCTGAGCAGGAACTCCGCGTTGCGTCCACCACGGCCATTGCCGCAGACGGTGACGGTGGTTTCGCCGCCGGAGAGAATCACGCAGGGCGCTGCCAACGGCTGACCGTGCAGCACCACTTGGCGCGCAATCCCGGCATGGACTTTCGCCACTTCGCGGGATTCGCCTTCCAGATCGCCGAGTATCAACGGGCTGAAACCGGCCTGACGGGCTTTCACCGCTGCCGCTTCCAGGGATTGCTGTGGTCGGGCGATCAGCTGGAAATGGCTGCGAGCAAGGCTCGGGTCGCCAGGTTTTACGGTTTCAGATTCGGGGCTTTGCAACCAGCTGCGTACCGACGCCGGAACCTCGATGGCATAGCGCTTGAGGATCGCCAGGGCTTCGGTCGAGGTGCTCGGATCGGCGACGGTCGGGCCGGAAGCGATCACGGTGGCGAGGTCGCCCGGGACATCGGAAATCGCGTAGGTATAAACCGTCGCTGGCCAGCAGGCTTTACCGAGGCGGCCACCCTTGATCGCCGAGAGGTGCTTGCGCACGCAGTTCATCTCGCCGATGGTCGCGCCGGATTTGAGCAGGGCTTTGTTGATCGCCTGTTTGTCGGCCAGAGTGATGCCGGCTGCGGGCAGGGCAAGCAAAGCCGAACCACCACCCGACAGCAGGAATATCACCCGGTCGTCTTCGCTCAGGTTACTGACCAGTTCCAGCACCCGTTTGGCCACGGCCAGACCGGCCGCGTCAGGCACCGGGTGGGCGGCTTCAACCACTTCGATTTTTTCGCAAGGGGCGCCGTGACCATAGCGGGTGACCACCAGTCCAGACACTTCACCCTGCCAGCAGCGCTCGACCACCTGGGCCATGGCCGCGGCGGCTTTGCCGGCACCGATGACGATCACTCGACCGCTGCGATCTTTCGGTAAATGGGCTTCGAGAACATGTTGCGGATGGGCCGCGTCGATGGCTGTGGCAAACAGCTCGCGCAGGAATTGTTGCGGATCGACCGACATGGCGGGCTCCCGGATTTCTTGTTATTTGGAGGGCTACTCGGTTCCCTGTGGGAGCGAGCCTGCTCGCGATTCAGGCACCACGGTGTTTCAGGTACATCGTGGTGATTCCATCGCGAGCAGGCTCGCTCCCACAGGTTTTGTGCAGGGTTTATTTATCGCGAATCGAGAAGTTCGCCATGTGCTCCAGACCCTTGATCAGCGCCGAGTGGTCCCAGTTGCTGCCACCGATGGCGGCGCAGGTGCTGAACACTTGTTGGGTGCCTGCGGTGTTGGGCAGGTTGATGCCCAATTCGCGAGCACCGGCCAACGCCAGGTTGAGGTCCTTCTGGTGCAGGCTGATGCGGAAGCCTGGATCGAAGGTGCCTTTGATCATGCGCTCGCCGTGTACTTCAAGGATCTTCGAGGAGGCGAAACCGCCCATCAGCGCTTCACGCACCTTGGCGGGATCGGCACCGTTTTTCGAGGCAAACAGCAGGGCTTCGGCCACGGCCTGGATGTTCAGCGCCACGATGATCTGGTTCGCCACTTTCGCGGTTTGACCGTCGCCATTGCCGCCAACCAGGGTGATGTTCTTGCCCATGCTCTGGAACAGCGGCAGCGCGCGTTCGAAAGCATCGCTGTCGCCACCGACCATGATGCTCAGGGTAGCGGCTTTGGCGCCGACTTCACCACCGGACACCGGGGCGTCGAGGTATTGCGCGCCTTTCTCGTTGATCTTCGCAGCGAAGGCTTTGGTCGCGGTCGGCGAGATCGAGCTCATGTCGATGACCACTTTGCCTTTGCCGACACCGGCGGCGACGCCGTCGGCACGGAACAGCACGTCATCGACCTGCGGGGTATCCGGCACCATGATGATGATGAATTCGGCTTCCTGAGCGACTTCTTTCGGGCTCGCCAGCGCGACCGCGCCAGCGGCGACCAGGTCAGCCGGGGCAGGGTCGTGGTGCGCCGACAGGAACAGGCTGTGACCGGCTTTCTGCAGGTTCAACGCCATTGGGTGGCCCATGATGCCGGTGCCGATAAATCCGATTTTAGCCATGAGAAAATCCTCTTGTTTTTATGTTGCTCAAGCAAATTTTGAGGGGGCGCTGCTTTATTGTGGGAGCGAGCCTGCTCGCGATGAGGCCATAACATTCGACATCTCTGTTGCCTGTCCCACCGCTATCGCGAGCAGGCTCGCTCCCACAGGTTTCGCTTCAGATTGCGTTATGGGTTTTCAACCAGCCCAAGCCTGCTTCAGTGGTGGTCAGCGGTTTGTATTCACAACCGACCCAGCCTTGATAGCCGATGCGGTCCAGGTGTTCGAACAGGAAGCGGTAGTTGATTTCACCGGTGCCCGGCTCGTTGCGGCCCGGGTTGTCGGCCAGTTGAATATGGTTGATCTCAGCCAGCTGCGTCGCCATGGTGCGGGCCAGGTCGCCCTCCATGATTTGCATGTGGTAGATGTCGTACTGCAGGAACAGATTGGCGCTGCCCACTTGTTCGCGAATCGACAGTGCCTGAGCAGTGTTGTTCAGGTAGAAGCCCGGGATGTCGCGGGTGTTGATGGCTTCCATCACCAGTTTGATGCCCACCGCTTGCAGCTTGTCGGCGGCATATTTGAGGTTGGCGACAAAGGTCTTTTCCACGGTGGCATCGTCGACGCCTTGTGGGCGGATACCGGCCAGGCAGTTGACTTGGGTGTTGCCCAGAACCTGTGCATAGGCGATCGCCAGATCGACGCCGGCGCGGAACTCTTCCACGCGATCCGGATGGCAGGCGATCCCGCGTTCACCCTTGGCCCAGTCCCCGGCCGGCAGGTTGAACAGCACTTGGGTCAGACCGTTGGCATCCAGTTGAGCCTTGATGTCGGCGGAGCTGAAATCGTAAGGGAACAGGTATTCGACACCACTGAAGCCGGCTTTGGCGGCCGCTTCAAAGCGGGCAAGAAAATCCTGCTCGGTAAACAGCATGGACAGATTGGCTGCGAAACGCGGCATGGTGGTCTCCCGTTAAAGTTCTCGTTCCCACGCTCTGCGTGGGAATGCCTCATTGGACGCTCAGCGTCCGCAGTTGGGACGCGGAGCGTCCCGGGCTGCATTCCCACGCAGAGCGTGGGAACGATCATCAATCCAGCAACGAAATCGCCGTCGGCGCGTCGGTGCCGACCAGCGCCAGGTCTTCGAATTCGTTGACGGCGTTGATCTCGGTGCCCATGGAAATGTTGGTCACGCGTTCCAGGATAATCTCGACGATCACCGGAACCTTGAACTCCTTGATCAGCTCCTCGGCCTTGCGCAGGGCAGGGGCGATACCAGCCGGCTCAAATACGCGCAACGCCTTGCAACCCAAACCTTCGGCAACCGCTACGTGGTCGACCCCGTAACCATTGAGCTCCGGTGCGTTGAGGTTGTCGAAGGACAATTGCACGCAGTAGTCCATGTCGAAACCGCGCTGCGCCTGACGGATCAGACCCAAGTACGAGTTGTTCACCACAACGTGGATGTACGGCAGTTTGAACTGCGCGCCCACCGCCAGTTCTTCGATCATGAACTGGAAGTCATAGTCGCCCGAGAGTGCCACGACCTTGCGGCTCGGGTCAGCCTTGACCACGCCCAGCGCTGCCGGAATGGTCCAGCCCAGAGGGCCGGCCTGACCGCAGTTGATCCAGTGGCGCGGCTTGTAGACGTGCAGGAACTGCGCGCCGGCAATCTGCGACAGACCGATGGTGCTGACGTAGCAGGTGTCTTTGCCAAACACCTGGTTCATCTCTTCGTACACGCGCTGCGGTTTGACCGGCACGTTATCGAAGTGAGTCTTGCGGTGCAGGCTGGCCTTGCGCTGCTGGCAGTCTTGCAACCAGGCGCTGCGATCCTTCAGTTTGCCGGCGGCTTTCCACTCACGGGCTACTTCGATGAACATTTTCAGCGCCAGGCCGGCGTCGGAAACGATGCCCTGATCCGGGGTGAATACGCGGCCGATCTGGGTCGGTTCGATGTCGACGTGAATGAATTTGCGGCCTTCGGTGTACACCTCGACCGAACCGGTGTGACGGTTGGCCCAGCGGTTACCCACGCCCAGCACCACATCGGATTTGAGCATCGTCGCGTTGCCATAGCGGTGCGAAGTCTGCAGGCCAACCATGCCGACCATCAGCGGGTGATCGTCCGGGATCGTGCCCCAGCCCATCAGGGTCGGGATAACCGGAATACCGGTCAGCTCGGCGAATTCCACCAGCAGATCGCTGGCATCGGCGTTGATGATGCCACCGCCGGCTACCAGCAATGGACGTTCAGCCTGATCAAGCATGGCCAGGGCTTTCTCGACCTGCTTGCGGGTTGCCGCTGGCTTGGCCAATGGCAGTGGTTCGTAGGCGTCGATGTCGAATTCGATTTCGGCCATCTGCACGTCGAACGGCAGGTCGATCAACACCGGGCCTGGACGGCCGGAGCGCATTTCATAGAAGGCTTTCTGGAACGCATAAGGCACCTGGCCCGGCTCCAGAACAGTGGTCGCCCATTTGGTCACCGGCTTGACGATGCTGGTGATGTCGACCGCCTGGAAGTCTTCCTTGTGCATACGGGCACGGGGTGCTTGCCCGGTGATGCAAAGAATCGGGATCGAGTCGGCCGAGGCGCTATAGAGCCCGGTGACCATGTCGGTACCGGCAGGGCCGGAAGTGCCGATGCACACGCCGATGTTGCCGGCCTTGGTGCGGGTGTAACCCTCGGCCATGTGCGAGGCGCCTTCAACGTGGCGAGCGAGGACGTGATCGATGCCGCCGACCTTTTGCAGGGCGGAGTACAGCGGGTTGATTGCAGCGCCTGGAATGCCAAAAGCGGTGTCAACCCCTTCACGGCGCATCACCAGAACGGCGGCTTCGATTGCTCTAATTTTGCTCATGGTTTTGTGCCTCTTTACGTTTTGTAATTGTATACAAGTGGCTTTGCGCAGAGTGTATTCACGGCGGACGGCGCAGGTCAATCCATTTTCTCAAGCGGCTGTTTCATTCGTCGGAGGGCCATAAACACTGTGGCGTTTCGTCGCATGAGCAGCATTTCGAGAATTATTGTATACAAATAAATAAATCATTGTGTTCTATTTGTCGCGTCGGGCTTCGGAGCAAACAGAACCCCAAAGGCTTTCCCATAACAAGATAAGGACGGCATCCATGAGCGCTTTAACCTTGAAAGTCGCAGTCAGCCTGACCAATCGGGCCATCGTTGCGGGGCGCAAGATCGCTGCGGCACCGCTAACCATTGCAGTACTCGATGCGGGCGGGCATTTGTTGAGCCTGCAACGCGAAGACGGCGCGAGCCTGCTTCGTCCACAAATCGCCATCGGCAAAGCCTGGGGCGCGATTGCGCTGGGCAAGGGCTCGCGTCTATTGGCGCTGGACGCACAACAGCGCCCGGCGTTTATCGCGGCGTTGAACAGTCTGGGGCAGGGCAGCGTGGTACCCGCGCCGGGCGGGGTGCTGATTCGTGATCAGGACGGGGTTGTGCTGGGGGCTATCGGCATCAGCGGCGATACTTCGGATATTGACGAGCAATGCGCGATCAGCGCCATCGAAGAGCAGGGGTTGCGGGCGGATGCGGGTGTGACTGCTTGATCTTTGGTGAATGAACTACCGCTATCGCGAGCAGGCTCGCTCCCACAAGGGATTTGTGAACACAGGAGATCCCCTGTGGGAGTGAGCCTGCTCGCGATAGAGGCGACTCGGTCTAACGATCTGGCTCGCAGCCCTTGAGCACCAACCGAATGATGGTCTGTGCCGCGGCTTCGTAGTCGCTTTCATCCAGCTTGGCCTTGCCGGTGACGGCGGAGATCTGCCAGTCGAAGTCGGCGTAGGTCTGGGTCGCGGCCCAGATGCTGAACATCAGGTGGTTGGGCTCGATCGGGGCGATCTGGCCGCGATCGATCCAGGTCTGAATGCAGTCGATGTTGTGCTTGGCCTGGGCGTTGAGCTGTTCGACCAGGTCGGCGCTCAGGTGCGGCGCACCGTGCATGATCTCACTGGCAAACACCTTGGACGCGAACGGCAGGTCGCGGGAGATGCGAATCTTCGAGCGAATGTAGCCGCTGAGCACTTCGCTCGGCACGCCGTCCGCGTTGAACGGCGTCGAGGCCTGGAGAATCGGCTCGATGATGCTTTCCAGGACCTCGCGGTAGAGGTTTTCCTTGGATTTGAAGTAGTAATAGACGTTGGGCTTGGGCAGCCCCGCCTTGGCCGCGATGTCACTGGTTTTGGTCGCAGCGAAGCCCTTGTCGGCAAACTCTTCACTGGCGGCACGCAGGATCAGTTCTTTATTGCGCTCGCGGATAGTGCTCATAAACCAGGTGATTCCTTGCCGGTGCTGGCGGTTGCGCATGGTAGCACCGGCCTCGCGCAGCGCTCAAGAATGCCGCCTGCTGCGCCTCATCGTTTGCGCCTGTCTCAGGGCTGAACAAACGGCTGGATGGGCGAGTGAATAGCAGGCGCACTGCTAGAGTTCAAAGGAGCGATCAGGCCTTTTGGCCATTTCTTGTGTAAACGGCCCGGCATTCATTTCGCATCGTTGCATTTGGTGTTCAGCCCGTTTGAGTGAGAAATCGTGGAGAGGAGCAGGCGAGGCAAATTTGCTCTGGTGATCGGGGCAGTGCTGCTGGTGTTGTTGGCCGCCGCGCTGTGGTTTTACCGCGAGAGCGGACAACGCAAAGGCAAGCCGCCAACGCCTGCCGAGCCGGTGGCGGTTGCGGCGGTGACCTTGCAGGATGTGCCGGTGTATATCGACGCCCTGGGGACGGTCACGCCCACCCGCAGTGTGACCGTGATAACGCAGGTCAACGGCATTCTTGCCTCGGTCGAATTCGAGGAAGGCCAGCAGGTGCACAAGGGCCAGGTCATCGCGCGGATCGACGACCGGGCGCTGAAGGCGCAACTGGCGGTGGCCAGAGGCACGCTGGCTCACGATCAAGCGGTGTTGAGTAATGCCCAGCGTGATCTGACGCGTTTTCGCGAACTGATCAAAATCGGTTCCACCAGCCAGCAAACCCTCGACACCCAGGCGTCCCTGGTGCAGCAGCAACAAGGCACGGTCGCCGCCGATCAAGGCAGTGTGCAGAACCTCGAAGTCCAGTTGAGTTACTGCACCATTACCTCGCCGGTCGATGGCGTGGTGGGGTTGCGGCTGGTCGATCCGGGCAACTACGTGACCACTGCCACGACCACGGGCATTGCGCTGATTACCCAGATGCGCCCGGCGACGGTGGTGTTCGCGGTGCCCGAGGATGATTTGGCGGCGATCCATCAGGCGATGGCCAAAGGGCCGGTGACAGTGCTCGCTTACGACCGCAACAAGCACGGTCTGCTGGGTACCGGCAGCCTGATGGCGCTGGATAACCAGGTGGATACCAGCACTGGCACGATCAAGGTCAAGGCGCAGTTCGACGATTCCGGCAATGCGTTGTTTCCCAACCAGTTCGTCAACGCCCGGCTCAAGGCCGACACGCTGAATCAGGTGCCGGTGACACCGACCACGGCGATTCAACACGGCAGCAAAGGTGACTTCGTGTTCGTGGTCAACGGCGACAAGGCCAGCCTGCGCAACATCAAGGCCGGCCCGGCAATGGGCGACGTTACGGCGATTCTCGATAATGGCCTCAAACCCGGCGAACAGGTGATCACCGAGGGCGCGGATAAGCTCGATGATGGCTCTCCCGTGAAGGTCGTTGCCCAATGAACAGCCGCCAGCCATGAACGTCTCGCGGCCCTTTATCGAGCGGCCGGTCGCCACCACGCTGTTGATGGTGGCGGTGCTGCTACTGGGGATGCTGGGTTATCACTTGCTGTCGGTGTCGGCATTGCCCGAGGTCGATTACCCGACCATTCAGGTGTTTACCCAATACACCGGTGCCAGTCCGCAGGTGGTCAGCTCGTCGATCACCGCGCCACTGGAGCGCCAGCTCGGCGAGATGCCGGGGCTCAAATCGATGAGCTCCACCAGCTCCGACGGTGCCTCGGTGATTACCCTGCAATTTGATCTGGCGTTGTCGCTGGATATCGCTGAACAAGAGGTGCAAGCCGCCATCAACGCCGCCGGGACGTTCCTGCCGACGAACCTGCCGTACCCGCCGGTGTACAGCAAGGTCAACCCGGCAGACGCGCCGGTGCTGACCCTGTCACTGACCTCCGACGTGTTGCCCCTGACCAAAATCGAAGACCTTGCCGACACTCGACTGGCACAGAAAATCTCGCAGATCACCGGCGTCGGTCTGGTCACCATCAGCGGCGGTCAACGCCCGGCGGTGCGGGTTCAGGCCAATACCTCGGCGTTGAACAACCTGGGCCTGTCATTGGAGGAACTGCGCACGGCGCTGGGCAATGCCAACGTCAATCAGGCCAAAGGCAATATCGACGGAAAGTTCCAGGCGTATTCGATTGGCGGCAACGATCAGCTGCAGTCGGCCGATGACTATAACGAGCTGGTGATCGCCTATAAAAACGGTGCGCCGATTCGCCTGGCGCAAATCGCCAGTTCCATTCAGGGGCCGGAGAATCCGCGTCAGGCGGCCTGGACCGACAGCACGTCCTCGATTCTGCTGAATATCAAGCGCCAGCCCGGGGCCAACGTGATCGATGTGGTGGACCGGGTCCAGCGACTGTTGCCTACGCTGCGCGCCAGTCTGCCGGGTACGTTGAAGGTCGCAGTGCTGACCGACCGCACCCAGACCATCCGCGCTTCGGTCACCGACGTGCAGTACGAATTGTCGGTCGCGGTGGTGTTGGTGGTGTTGGTGATTTTCCTGTTTCTGCGAAAAATCCCGGCGACGGTAATCCCCGCCGTCACGGTGCCGCTGACCCTGATTGGCACGCTGGCGGTGGCGTACGCATTGGGATTCTCCCTGAACAACCTGACGCTGATGGCGTTGACTATCGCTATCGGTTTTGTGGTCGATGACGCCATCGTGATGATCGAAAACATCACGCGCTATATCGAGGCCGGAGAGCCGCCCTTGCAGGCCGCGCTCAAGGGCTCGGCGCAAATCGGCTTCACCATCATTTCGCTGTCGGTGGCGCTGATTGCGGTGATGATTCCACTGCTGTTCATGGGCGATGTGGTGGGGCGGTTGTTTCGCGAGTTCGCCATGACCGTGGCGGTGACCATCATTATCTCGGCGCTGATCTCGCTGACCCTGATACCGATGATGTGCGCGCGGATGCTCAAGCCCCGGCAACAGGAGCGACGGGTCGACTTTTTCGACCGGGTCAACGGCCACTATTTACGGGGGCTGGATTGGGTGTTGGCGCATCAGTTGCTGACCCTTATCTCGGTGATATGCACCGCGTTGCTGACCTTGCTGCTGATCGTACTCATGCCCAAGGGTTTTTTCCCCGAACAGGATACCGGGCTGATTCAGGGCATTTCCCAGGCGTCTCCGACCATTTCGTTCCAGCAGATGCAGCTCGAGCAGCAGCGACTGGCTTTGAGGATTCTGCGAGATCCGGCGGTCGAGAGTCTGTCGTCCTTTGTCGGCATCGATCAGACCAACCCGACGATCAACCAGGGTAATTTGCTGATCAACCTCAAACCCCATGGAATGCGCGACAGCAGCGCGATGGTGATCCGCAGGCTGTCGGATGCGAACAGCGATGACGCCGGCATTCGTCTGTACCTGCACGCGGTGCAGGATTTGACCCTGGATGCCACGGTGTCGACCACCAGCTATCGCCTCGGCCTGCAAGCCACCGAGCCGGAGGTGCTGGCGCTGTGGACCGGCAAACTGCTGATGGCGCTCAAGCACGACCCGATGTTCACCGACGTGCAAAGCCAGGCGCTGCAGTTCGGCAATCAGATCCAGCTGACCTTCGACCGCGCCACCGCTTCGCGCCTGGGCATTACGCCGCAAGCCATCGACGATGTGCTGTACGACGCCTTCGGCCAGCGTCAGGTGTCGACCCTCTACACCCAGCTCAATCAATATCACGTGGTGCTGGCGACCGATCATCCGCCGCACAATCTGGCCGATCTGCTCACCGGTCTTTACGTGAACATTCCGGCTGGCGGGGTGGCGCCGCTGTCGAGCATGGCCAGCATGCAAGTGGTGCGCACGCCGATCACCATCAACCGACTCGGACAGTTTCCCTACGCTGACGTGTCATTCAATCTCGCGCCCGGGCAGTCGCTCGGCGCAGCGGTGAACCGGCTCAAGGACGTGGAGTCGCAACTTGGTTTGCCGTTGACGGTGCAAGCGTCGCTGGAAGGTGCGGCGGCGACCTTCGAGGCGTCATTGTCCAACCAGGTGTTTCTGGTGATCGCGGCGATTGTCGTGGTGTACCTGATGCTGGGGATTCTCTACGAAAGCTTCGTGCACCCGGTGACGATCCTCTCGACCCTGCTGTCGGCAGCGCTGGGCGCATTGCTGGCGCTGCTGATCACCGGCACGCAGTTCGACATCATTGGCCTGATCGGCATCGTGCTGCTGATCGGCATCGTCATGAAAAACGGCATCATGATGGTCGACTTCGCCCTGGAGCTGGAGCGCAAGGGCGGTTTGAGCCCGCAGGCGGCGATCCGGCAGGCGGCCGAACTGCGTTTCCGTCCAATTCTGATGACCAGCATGGCCTCGCTGTTCGGTGCGGTGCCATTGGCGCTGGGCACCGGGATCGGCTCCGAGCTGCGGCATCCGCTGGGGATTACGATCATCGGCGGGCTGCTGCTCAGCCAATTGCTGACGCTGTTCTCCACACCGGTGATTTTCCTCGCCATGCATAAGCTGGAACGCCGTTTTAGTCGGCGACATCCGGTCGTTGAAGGCTGACGGCGATGAACCTCAGCGCGCCCTTCATCCAGCGTCCGATTGCCACCACCCTGTTGGCGGCAGGGCTGGCGCTGGCCGGTATCCTGGCGTTTCTGTTGCTGCCGGTGGCGCCCTTGCCCGAGGTGGATTTTCCGACCATCAGCGTTCGTGCATCGCTGCCCGGAGCTGACCCAAGCACCGTCGCCAGTTCGGTGGCAACGCCGTTGGAGCGCCAGTTCGGACAGATCGCCGGCGTCACCCAGATGACCTCGTCCAGTACCTTGGGCGCGACCCGGATCAACCTGCAATTCGATTTGAATCGCGACATCAACGGCGCCGCGCGGGACGTGCAGGCGGCGATCAATGCGGCGCGAACCAACCTGCCGAGTGACCTGGCGGGCAACCCGACCTACCGCAAGGTCAACCCCGCCGATTCGCCGATCCTGGTGATCAGCCTGACCTCGGACACTGCCACGCCAGGGCAAATGTACGATGTCGCCTCGACCCTGCTGGAGCAACGCCTGCTGCAAACCAAAGGCGTCGGCGATGTAACCGTCGGCGGCGGCGCCTTGCCGGCGGTGCGCATCGAGCTGAACCCGGACCGGCTCAATCACTACGGCGTCAGCCTGGAGCAGGTGCGGGCGGTGATCGCATCTTCCAACGCCAACCTGCCCAAGGGTTCGGTGGCCGTCGGGGCGCAATCGCAGGGCATTGCGGCGAACGACATGCTTTACAAGAAGGATGATTACGCGCCGCTGGTGGTCAGGCAGCACAATGGTGATGTGGTCCGTATCTCCGACCTTGGCTATGTGCGCGAAGACGTCGAGGACTTGCGCAATTTCGGTCTGTCCAACGGCAAGTCAGCGGTGCTGCTGGTGGTGTTCAAGCAGCCGGGGGCGAACGTCATCAGTGCCGTGGATGCGGTGAAAGCCGAACTGCCGTTCCTGCAAAGTTCGATTCCGGCGAGCATCAAACTCAATATCCTGATGGATCGCACCACCACCATTCGTGCGTCGCTGCATGATGTCGAGTTGTCGCTGATCGCCTCGATTGTGCTGGTGACGCTGGTGACGTTCGGCTTCTTTCGCGATTGGCGCAGCACACTGGTGCCGGCCATTGCGGTGCCGTTGTCGCTGCTGGGCACCTTCGGCGCGATGTATTTTCTCGGTTACAGCCTGAACAACCTGTCATTGATGGCGCTGACTATTTCCACCGGGTTCGTGGTGGACGATGCGATCGTGGTGGTCGAGAACATCATGCGTCACCTGGAAAAAGGCGAAAGCCGTCTGCACGCAGCCCTGGTGGGCGCGCAGGAAGTTGGCTTCACCGTGCTGAGCATCAGCGTATCGCTGGTGGCGGTGTTCATTCCATTACTGTTGATGGGCGGGATTGTCGGGCGGCTGTTTCGCGAGTTTTCGATCACCTTGTCGGTGGCGATCATGATTTCCATGCTGATCTCGCTGACGGTCACGCCGATGCTGTCCAGCCTGTTGCTGCGCACTCAGGAGCAGGCGGCGAAGGACAGCGATCAACCCGACTCGCGATTTCACCGGTTTTACGACCGTACCCTTGGCTGGGTCATCGAGCACTCGATACTGATGGGCCTGCTCACGTTGTTGGTGATCGCGTTCGCCGGGGTGTTGTATGTGCTGGTGCCCAAGGGCTTTTTTCCACAGGAAGACACCGGGCGTTTGTCCGGCAGCATCGTCGCGCCACAAAGCGTTTCCTACGCGTCGATGCAACGCAGTTTCAGGGAAATCAACCAGAAGGTTCTGGGTAACCCGAACGTGCTGATGGTTGGCGGTTTTGTCGGCGGAGGTGGGGGCGGTGGCGGGGCGATCAACACGGCGCAGTTGTTCATAGCCCTCAAGCCGCTGGCCGAGCGCCGAGACAGCGCCGATCAGGTGATTACGCAAGTCCGCCACACCCTCGGCGAGCTACCGGGCACGCGCCTGTATTTGCAGTCGTCCCAGGACATCACCGTCGGTGGTCGCCAGAGTGGTGCGCAGTACCAGTACACGATGACCGCCGATGATCAGAGCGCGCTGGATGAATGGGTGCCCAAGGTGCTGGCGGTATTGCATACATTGCCGCAATTGACCGATATCAATACCGATCAGCAGGACAATAGCCTGCTGGCCAACGTGAAGATCAACCGCGATGTGGCGGCGCGGCTGGGGGTCAGTATTTCGGCGATCGACCAGACACTGTACGACGCCTTTGGCCAGCGCCAGGTCTCGACCATTTATCGCGCGGCCAATCAGTACCACATCGTGATGGAGGTGGCGCCGCCGTACTGGACCGACCCGGCAACGCTCAGCTCGATCTATGTGCCGGTCGGCACGGTTGCAGTGAGCAAGGGTCGCAGTGTCGTACCGAACCTGAGCGCCAGCGCCAACCCGCAGTTGGTGCCGTTGTCGGCGCTGGCCGATTACTCGGTGGATCGCACAGCCATTTCTATCAGTCACCAGGGCACGTTCCCGGCGGTGACGGCTTCGTTCAACCTTGCTCCCGGCGTGTCCATCGGCCAGGCCACCGCATTGGTCGACAATGCCGTGGCACAGTTGCGAATGCCGGCCAGTGTGGCCGGGCAATTCGCCGGGACGGCGCAGGTGTTCCAGTCGTCGGTGGCCAGCGAGCCGTTGCTGATCTGCGCAGCATTGTTGTCGGTATACATCGTGCTGGGCATCCTCTACGAAAACCTGACACACCCGTTGACCATCCTGTCGACCTTGCCGTCGGCCGGCGTGGGCGCGTTGATTGCCTTGTTGTTGACCGGCACCGAGTTGTCGATCATTGCCTTGGTGGGGGTGATTTTGCTGATCGGCATCGTCAAGAAGAACGCGATCATCATGATCGACTTTGCGATCACCGAGCGCCGGGAGCAGGGGCTCAGCGCCAAGGATGCGATTCGCCGGGCGTGCCTGATCCGCTTCCGGCCGATCATGATGACGACGCTGGCCGCGATCCTCGGTGCGTTGCCGCTGGTACTCGGCAGTGGCTATGGCTCGGAGCTGCGTCGGCCGCTGGGCATTTCGATTATTGGCGGGCTGGTGTTCAGCCAGATGCTGACTCTTTACACCACCCCGGTGATCTATCTCTGGCTCGATCGGGCGTCCCGGCGTCTGGGGCGCCGGCGTGAGGAGACGTGAATGGACCGTGAATGCAAATCCCTCGTAGCAGTTGGCGTCATGCTTTGTGTTGCGCTGGGTGGTTGTATGGTCGGGCCTGATTATCAAAAACCGGCCATCGAATTGCCGATGAGCTTCAAGGAGGGCGCGCAATGGCAGCGCGCGGCGGCCAATCCGCAGGGCGCACTGGACAGCCAGTGGTGGCTTTCATACCAGGACCCGATCCTCAATGACCTGATTGCGCGCTCAGCCAAGGCCAACCAATCGATTATCGCCGCCGAAGCGGCCTATCGTCTGGCACAGGCCCAGGTGGCGTCGAGCCGGGCCGGATTGTGGCCGACGGTGGGCGTCGGGTTGTCCGGATCGCGAGGGGTTGGCGCAAGTAGCGGCAGTAGCAGCACTGGCAGCACTGGCACGAGTACTTCATCTGGCAGCAGTTCTGGCGGTGTCGTGCAAACGGTCAGCGCCACGTTGAGCGCCAGCTGGGAGCCGGATCTGTGGGGCCTGGTGCGGCGCGGCATCGAGTCGAGCCAGGCGTCGGCCCAGGCTTCCGACGCGCTGCTGGCAGGCGTGCGCCTGTCCATCAGCGCCAGTGTCGCCAGTAACTACCTGGGCTTGCGCCAGCTGGACCTCGACGTCGGCCTGTTGCAACAGCAGCAGGCGATCAATCAGCAGTTGCTGACGATGATTCAGGTTCAGACCGTGCAAGGCACCGCGACCAACGATCAATTGCTGGTCGCCCAGGATCAGCTGACCAGCGTGGTCGCCGCCTTGCAAACTGCACAGCGCTCGCGTGAGCAGTTCGAGCATGCACTGGCAGTGTTGGTCGGCGTGGCGCCTGCGCAATTCAATCTGCCGCCCACCGCGAACTACCGCTTCGTGCTGCCCCTGCCGCCGCTGAGCCTGCCGTCGAGTCTGTTGCAGCGCCGTCCCGATGTGGTGTCCGCCGAGCGTGCGGCAGCGGCGGCGAATGCGAAGATTGGCGTGGCCAAAGCGGCGTTTTTCCCGACGCTGAATTTGACCGGTCAGGTCGGCTATCGCGGTACGGCGCTGGGTGGCCTGTTCAGCGTGCCGAACCGGGTCTGGACCCTTGGCCCGGCGTTGGCCGAAACCCTTTTCGAGGGCGGTGCCCGGGAAGCCGCGGTGCAGCAGGCGCAGGCCAGTTACGATCAGGATGTCGCGAACTATCGCGGCACGGTGCTCGGTGCGTTGCAAAATGTTGAAGACAACCTCTCGGCGATCAATCACCTGCACACCCAGGCCCAGGCCTTCGAGCAGATCTACCAGCGCAACCGGCAATTGTTTGGCAGCCAGGAGGCGCAAAAGCGCGCGGGCACCGTCAGTCAGCAAGCCGTGCTGACTCAGCAATTGGTCCTGCTGCAAGCCGAGCAGAACCTGCGCGATACCCAAGGTTTGCTGAGTCAGGGGAGCGTCGCGTTGTTCCAGAGCCTGGGCGGAGGCTGGCAAGTGCAATCGGCTGCTCAAACCGGGCATTGAGGTGTCTCGCTTCCCCCGCGTCGAGCGCGTTATGCTCCGCGCACTTTTTTTGTGTAGGGAAGCCTGACCCATGGCAGGAAGCAGTTTGCTGGTGTTGATTGACGATATCGCCGCGGTACTCGACGACGTCGCGTTGATGACCAAGATGGCCGCGAAGAAAACCGCCGGCGTGCTCGGCGATGACTTGGCGCTCAACGCCCAGCAGGTATCCGGTGTCCGTGCCGAACGGGAAATTCCGGTGGTCTGGGCCGTGGCCAAGGGCTCGTTTCGCAACAAGCTGATCCTGGTGCCGTCGGCGCTGGCGATCAGTGCGTTCGTTCCTTGGCTGGTCACACCCTTGTTGATGGTCGGTGGTGCCTACTTGTGTTTCGAAGGCTTCGAAAAGCTTGCTCACTCGTTTTTGCACAGCAAGGCGGAAGATCAGGCGGAGCACGCGCAGTTGGTCGAAGCCGTAGCGGACCCGGCGACAGATCTGGTGGCGTACGAGCAGGACAAGATCAAAGGCGCGGTGCGCACCGACTTCATCCTTTCGGCTGAAATCATCGCCATCACCTTGGGCACCGTCGCCAGTGCAACGCTGATGCAGCAAGTGATTGTGGTTTCAGGCATCGCTATCGTCATGACCATCGGCGTCTATGGCCTGGTAGCGGGCATCGTCAAGCTCGACGACCTTGGCCTGTGGCTGACCCGCAAGCCCGGGAAAATGGCTAAAAGCGTCGGCGACGCGATCCTGCGCGCCGCGCCGTACATGATGAAAAGCCTCTCGATGATCGGCACGGCGGCGATGTTTTTGGTCGGCGGCGGGATCCTTACCCACGGTGTGCCGGTGGTTCATCACTGGATTGAAGGTGTCGGCGCCGGTGCCGGTGGTGCCGGGTTTATCGTGCCGACATTGCTCAACGCAGTGGCGGGTATTGTGGCGGGTGCGGTGGTGTTGGCGGGTGTGATGGCAGTGAGCAAAATCTGGCGCGCAGTCAAAGGCTGAAGCCTGGATTGGTTAATCGTTCCCACGCTCTGCGTGGGAATGCCTCAATTGGACGCTCTGCGTCCGCCTCTGGGTGTGACGCAGAGCGTCACGGGCTGCATTCCCACGCAGAGCGTGGGAACGATCAATGGCCTTTTTTGTTGCCGATGAAGTCACTCGGCGATCTGCAACTTGCGTGCTTCGGTGTACACGTAACGCACTTTCTCGTACTCGAACGGCGAGTTCAGCTGGCCGTAGCGGAAGTTGGTCTGATAGCGCTTGTCGATGCTGCGCAGGACCCAGATTTCCGGGTGGTTTGCGCTGACTTTCGAGACGTTCAGGTAGTTGATGGCCGACTCCGCCGTATAGTCGACCGCAAGGCCTGCGGTATCACGCAGGTTCGAGGGGCCGAGGATTGGCAGTACGAAGTAAGCACCGCCCGGAACCCCGTAGAAGCCCAGCGTCTGGCCGAAGTCTTCGACCTGGCGCGGCAGGCCCATGGCGGTGGCCGGGTCCCACAGGCCGCCGATGCCGAGGGTCGTGTTGAGCAGCAGTCGCCCGGTGATGTCCAGCGAACGCTGGCCCTTGAACTGCAGCAGGCTGTTCACCAGATTGGGCACGTCACCCAGGTTGTTGAAAAAGTTGCTGACGCCAGTGCGCAGGAAGCTTGGGGTGACGTAGCGATAACCGTCGACCACCGGCAGGAACACCCATTGATCGAAGCGGTAGTTGAAGTGGTAGACCCGACGGTTCCACGACTCCAGCGGGTCATAGACACTCAGCGCATTCAGGGTCGAGCGTTCGAACTCACGCTGGTCCAGCCCCGGGTTGAACTTGAGTTTGGTCATGGGCTCGGTGAAGCCGTCCTGATCAACCACAGTCGTGGAGTTGGCCTTGCTGTTGTCGGCATGGGCATAGCCGACTGCGCTAAGCAGTGCAGCGAGCAGAAGGAGGTGTTTAGCCACGGAAGAACTCCAGCATGGCGTCGGCGTTGACGCGGTAGTTGAGGTTGCCGCAATGGCCGCCGTGAGGGTAAACCGTCAAGCGATCGCCGAAGGTTTTACGCAAGAAACCGAGGTCGCCCGGGCCGAGGATCACATCGTCGGCATTGTGCATTACGGCAATTTTCGGGCTGTCGTGCAGGTAGTCCTTGAGTGCGTAGAGGCTGACCTGGTCAATCAGCTGCAAGATGCTGCCGCCGTCGGTTCGGGCGCGCCACATCGGGATCACCTGCTCGGTGAGATAGCAGTCGAAATCACATTGCAGTGCACGCTTGAGGAATGGCGTGAGGCTGGTGCCTTCGGTGATCGGAAACTTGGGCGGGGTGATCAGGCCGCGTCGGTTGATCAGGTCCGAGGTGAAGGTGATGTCGGCGGCGGAAAAGCGGAACGAGGTGCCGATCAGCATGGCCATCTGTTCGTTGGTCAGGTGCTGTTTCGATTGCTGGAAGTCGTAGACCAGCGCGTCGTTGAGGTCGATGTAGCCTTTCTGCTGGAAGTAGCGCGTCAGCTTGTTGAGCATCAGTTCATAGAACGTGGTGCTGTTGTTGATGCCCTTGACCTCGGTTTGTACCAGTTTGTCGAGGTTGGTGACAGAGGTGTAGAGATTGACCGGCGGGTTGAGCAGCAAGACTTTCTTGAAGTTGAAGCTGCGTCGGGTTTCATCCAGCTTGCTGACAAACGCTGCATCCAGCGCGCCGAGGCTGTAGCCGGTGAGGTAGTAATCGGTGATTGGTAGCTTCGGGTTTTGCGCGCGCACCGCTTGCATCACGCGGTACATGTCCTCGGCATCTTCCTTGGACACGCCTGGGGTGGCGAAGCGGGAAGCGGCGCTCATGAAGTCGAAACTGGTCGGCGAGGACAGTTGCACGACGTGATAACCGGCCTTGTAGTAGAGCTTTTTCAGGTATTCGTTAATGCTGCTGTCAAAGCGCGCGCCAGTGCCGGCAATCAGGAAAATCAGTGGTGCGGCGTGATCCTGTGTGGCCATGCGATAGGTGAGTTTTTTCACTGCCCAGAAATTGTCCGGCAGGTCGAACTCGCGTTCCGGGCGCAGCTTCAGGGTGTAATCCGATTGATGGATCGCGTCATCGGACGGCAACTCGGGACGCAACTCCGGCGGCGTCGTGGCGATGGTCGCCTCGAACGGGTTGGTCAAGGGGTAGCCATAGCTGACGGCGTCGATGTCTGCCGCCAGTGCGGACGCACTCAAAATAACGCCGCCTATCAAGGCAGCAAAGCGCAAGGAACGGAGCATGACTAAATCCCTGAGAGGAAGGTGCCTAATGAGGTTCGCAGGCTATGACCACCAGTGTTGCGCCAAAGTGCCATGCGGCGGCACCAAAGAGGCTGAATTCGGATCAATAGCGGCTGAACGATACACTTTGCAGCGATTGGCTGAACAGATTTCTGATGGTCTCGCTTGCTTACGGCTGGCGGGCGATTAAGCTGGGCGCCGTTTTCGTTTATCGGAGTGCTTCATGTCTCGCCGTCTGCCCGTCATTATTTTACTCATCGCCTTGCCGCTGTGGCTGGCCGCCAGTTATGGCCTGCGTTATGTCCTGATGGAGGATGCCCAGTGGGTCGGCCTCTGCGTCGATGAGGCAAGCCGTTGGGAATGCCAGGCGCGCTCGACCCTCGGCTTGATGATTCACTTCAAGGTGATGGGCGGGGCTGCATTGGCGGCAGCGGTGCTGGGCTTTGTGGTGCCGGGCCGGGCGGGCTGGTGGCTGGCGGTACTGGCGCTGGTGTTCGGGTTTCCGGCATTGGCGCTGTACAACACTGGCATTGCGGTATTTGCCGTGGTGATCGCAGGGTTACGGCTGGTGCGGGCACCGCGCGGCGCCTGATAGACCGTCATCGTCGGATCGCCGCCCGGAGCCGGCTCGCTCCCACATGGATTGCACAGAACCTGTGGGAGCGAGCCTGCTCGCGATAGCGCCGATAGGCGCTTGGCAAGTCAGCCTTGGCGAACCCGCAAGCTGCGCCACAGCGCGGCAACCATCAGCAGGCAAACCAGCGCCCAGCCCCAGGCTTGCTGGTTGAACAGGCCTTCGCGGTACAGTTGCGGGGCAATGCTGGCGCCGATGATGAAGGTCAGCAGTGCAATTTCCCGGCGCGGAGCGCTGACCGGGCGAATCAGATAGACCAGCGCTGGCAGCAGCAGGGCGGCGCTGGGGAAGCTGCGATAGCGCGGTTCGAACACCAGCGCCAGCATCATCACTGCGCCAGCGAATCCGGCCGCAGCGAGCAGCCAGCCAGCGCGACGTTCCAGTGCATTGAAGGCGCGTTCACGCCAACCGGTTCTGGCACTGAGGAGCAACGCCGCGTGGGTCAGCACCAAAAAGTTCAGGCCGGTCAGTAACGCGGCCCAGATCCACTCATCGGCAAAGCGGCTGGTGACGCGAGCCAGTTCACCCCAGGTGCCAATGGAGCACGCAGCGACCGCACCGAGCAGTGGCAGCATCAACGCTGCGCGAGTACTGCGTACGCGGCCGCCAAGCATCAGCGTACCGAGGAAGATCAGACCACCGACAGCCAGCCATTGCGGCCAGAACGGCAGGTTGGTGACGGGGCCTGCCAGTACGCCCTTGTCCTGACGGTTTGCATCGAACAGCCCCCAGTAACCGCCGACCGCACCTTCACTGGCGCGTTTCCATGGCTGGTCAAAGGCTTCGATCAGGTTGTAGTGCCAGCCTTGTTGCTCGGCCATCGCCACAAAACCACGAATAAACTTGGCTTCGTTGACGCGGCTCGGTACGGCTGTTTCCCGCTGGCGACCTTCACTTGGCCAGCCGGTTTCGCCAATCATCACGTCCTTGGGCGCGAAGCGACTGCCGAAGATCTGCCGAACCTCGGCGACGTGCTGGAGGGCGGCGTCGATGTTGGACGGATCATCTTCCCAGTACGGCAGCAAATGGATGGTCAGGAAGTCCACTGCCGGGGCGACTTCAGGATGCTTGAGCCAGAACTCCCAGACGTCGGCGTAGGTCACCGGCTGTTTGACATGGCTCTTGACGTGGTTGATCAGCTTGGCCAATTGTGCGCCGGTCACTTCCTTGCGCAGCAGGGTTTCGTTGCCGACGATCACCGCGCTGACCACGTCCGGGTTGGCGTTGGCCTCGGCGATCAGTAGTTCGACTTCCTTGGCCGTGTCCACCGGATTGCCGTTGACCCAGGCGCCGATCATCAACTTCAGGCCATGCTTGCGCGCCAGATCCGGCAGCGCTTCGAGACCGGTCATCGAATAGGTGCGAATGCACTCAAAGCGGGTTGCCAGCAACGCGAGGTCGGCGTCCATGCGTTCAGGGCGCAGTTTGAACGGCTGATCGAATGGCGATTGGTCCTTGTCGAACGGTGTGTACGAGGCGCACTGCAATTTGTGCGTGGCGCTGGCCACGTCTGGTAGCACCACCGGTTGACCGAGCCCGTACCAGTAACCACCAAGGGCAAACAGGCCAAGCAGGCAGGCAAATAGATAAGCGAAGAAGGGGAAGCGCGAGGTGGCGGGCATGGTCAGGCCGTCTGGGAACAAAGCCGCGCATCTTACCTGCATTTGCCCCTTGCTTGGTGACCTGCATGGTTTTGACATGCAAAGTTCGGGCGGGAAGTGCAGGGGCATTATTGCAGGACGCGATTACTGGCGTTCTGATGTCGTTTCTCGATGTCTTGAGGTCGCAGCCAGAGCAGGTCGTCTTGGGCGCGAGGTTGATTATCGAGGCATCAGTACTCCGCTGATGTTCGAACGAGTTTGCGGTGAGGCGTGATGGGGGCGCTGTGCACCATAACAATACGTTGACGTTGCTCGGCATCCGTCGAGCGCAGCACTTTCGGGGAAGTAACGATGAAGATGCGACGACTCTTGGGCGCAGGTGCGGCTTTGGTGCTGGCGATCAGTTCTACTGTGGCCAGCGCCGAAGGCAAGGCAGTGACTATCGGTTATGTTGACGGCTGGTCGGACAGCGTCGCCACGACCAACGTGGCTGCTGAAGTGATCAAGCAGAAACTCGGTTATGACGTGAAGCTGCAAGCCGTGGCCACCGGGATCATGTGGCAGGGTGTGGCCACCGGCAAACTCGATGCAATGCTGTCAGCCTGGCTGCCAGTAACCCATGGCGAATACTGGGCGAAGAACAAGGATCAGGTCGTCGATTACGGCCCGAACTTCAAGGATGCGAAAATCGGTCTGATCGTACCGGAGTACGTCAAGGCCAAGAGCATTGAGGATCTTAAAACCGACGATAGCTTCAAAGGTCGTATCGTCGGCATTGACGCCGGTTCAGGCGTGATGCTCAAGACCGATCAGGCGATCAAGGACTACGGCCTGAGCAACTACACCCTCAAGGCCAGTTCCGGTGCCGGCATGATTGCCGAGCTGACCCGTGCCGAGAAGAAAAATGAATCCATCGCGGTCACCGGCTGGGTGCCGCACTGGATGTTCGCCAAGTGGAAGCTGCGCTTCCTGGAAGACCCGAAAGGCGTTTATGGCGCGGCTGAAACCGTAAACAGCATCGGTAGCAAAGAACTGGCAACCAAAGCGCCGGAAGTTGCGAAGTTCCTGAAGAACTTCCAGTGGGCGTCGAAAGACGAAATCGGCGAAGTCATGCTGGCCATCCAGGATGGTGCCAAACCTGAAGTGGCAGCCAAGGACTGGGTGGCCAAACACCCGGCGCGCGTCGCCGAGTGGACTAAATAAACCCGGATAACGCTTCATCCCTGTGGGAGCGAGCCTGCTCGCGATGGTGGTGTAACAGTTGACAGATAGGTTGACTGATACGGCGCCATCGCGAGCAGGCTCGCTCCCACATTTGTTTCAGGTTGATCCCCCGCTCCACAGGGTTTGTGGCTGATTCAAAGGCCATTTCCAATTCTTTCGTCTGTTTAGGGTCCGAAAATTGGCGAAATGGTCATGTCGTTCTAATACTAAGGTCGTCTGGAACCTGTTCTGCAGCCGCATAGAGTGGATACGTTCCAACTAAAATCTGTGCTGCGAGGATAAAAACAATGAACGACAGCATTTACCTCTCGATTCAAAACAGCCCGCGCTTCAAGGAGCTGGTACGCAAACGAGAGCGGTTCGCCTGGATTCTCTCGGCGATCATGCTCGGGCTTTACTCGGGCTTCATCTTATTGATTGCTTATGGGCCGCATGTACTGGGGGCGAAGATCAGCCCAGAGTCATCGATTACCTGGGGCATACCGATTGGGGTAGGGCTGATTGTGTCGGCCTTTGTCCTGACAGCCATCTACGTACGACGCGCCAATGGCGAGTTCGACGACCTGAACAATGCGATTCTCAAGGAGGCTCAGCAATGATCTGGCGTCTATTGGCAGCTTTAGGCATTGCAGCCTTCGCACCGGCAGTTTGGGCTGCCGAGGCGCTCACCGGCGAAGTGCACAAACAACCGCTCAACGTTTCGGCGATCCTGATGTTCGTGGTGTTCGTCGGCGCAACGCTGTGCATCACTTATTGGGCTTCCAAGCGCAACAAGTCGGCCGCTGACTACTACGCGGCGGGTGGCAGGATCACCGGCTTGCAGAACGGCCTGGCGATTGCCGGTGACTACATGTCGGCGGCGTCCTTCCTGGGGATTTCCGCACTGGTGTTTGCGTCCGGCTACGATGGCCTGATCTACTCGATCGGCTTCCTGGTGGGCTGGCCGATTATTCTGTTTTTGATCGCCGAGCGTCTGCGTAACCTGGGTAAGTACACGTTTGCCGACGTGGCGTCCTACCGCCTTGGGCAAACCCAGATTCGCACCTTGTCCGCCTGCGGTTCGCTGGTGGTGGTGGCGTTCTACCTGATCGCGCAAATGGTGGGTGCCGGCAAGCTGATCCAGCTGCTGTTTGGCCTGGATTACCATGTTGCGGTGATTCTGGTGGGGATCCTGATGTGCCTCTATGTGTTGTTCGGCGGCATGCTGGCGACCACCTGGGTGCAGATCATCAAGGCTGTGCTGTTGTTGTCCGGTGCGTCGTTCATGGCGCTGATGGTGATGAAGCACGTCCACTTCGACTTCAATACGCTGTTCTCCGAGGCGATCAAGGTTCACCCCAAAGGTGAAGCAATCATGAGCCCGGGCGGTCTGGTGAAAGACCCGATCTCGGCGTTTTCCCTTGGTCTGGCGTTGATGTTCGGTACTGCTGGCCTGCCGCATATCCTGATGCGTTTCTTCACTGTGAGTGATGCTAAAGAAGCGCGTAAAAGCGTGCTGTATGCCACCGGCTTCATTGGTTACTTCTACATCCTGACGTTCATCATCGGCTTCGGCGCAATCCTGCTGGTCAGCACTAACCCGGCCTTCAAGGACGCTACGGGCGCGCTGTTGGGCGGCAATAACATGGCGGCGGTGCACCTGGCCAATGCGGTGGGCGGCAGTATCTTCCTTGGCTTCATCTCGGCGGTGGCCTTTGCCACCATTCTGGCGGTGGTTGCCGGCCTGACCCTGGCCGGGGCCACGGCGGTGTCTCACGACCTCTATGCCAGTGTGATCAAGAAGGGCAAGGCCAACGAGAAGGATGAAATCCGGGTTTCGAAGATCACCACCATCGCCTTGGGCGTGTTGGCGATTGTTCTGGGCATTCTGTTCGAAAGCCAGAACATCGCGTTCATGGTGGGCCTGGCATTCTCGATTGCTGCCAGCTGCAACTTCCCGGTACTGCTGCTTTCCATGTACTGGAAGAAGCTGACCACGCGCGGTGCGATGGTCGGCGGCTGGATGGGGCTGGTCAGTGCGGTGGGCTTGATGGTGCTGGGCCCGACCATTTGGGTGCAGATCATGGGGCACGAGAAGGCGATCTTCCCGTATGAGTACCCGGCGCTGTTCTCGATGACCATTGCCTTTGTCGGCATCTGGTTTTTCTCGATCACCGACAAGTCCGCGGCGGCTGACAATGAGCGAGCGCTGTTCTTCCCGCAGTTCGTCCGTTCGCAGACCGGGTTGGGGGCGAGCGGGGCGGTGTCGCACTAACGTATAGGGTTGTATGAGCGTCTATATATAAGCAGCGTTAAACAAAAATGCCCCGGTCGAGAGATCGGGGCATTTTTGTTTGTTCAGGTTTTGAGGGGGGCTGGGCGAATGCCATCGCGAGCAGACTCGCTCCCACGGGGATTGCGTGAGCACCGGAGATCCACTGTGGGAGCGAGCCTGCTCGAGATGGCGGCAGGCCTGTCGCCGCAAAACCTGAAGGAGGGCAGGGTGATCCGGGGTAAACAAAAACGGCCTCTGCTCTTGTATCAGAGGCAGAGGCCGTTTCCGGTGCAGCTAAGACGTTATCGCAAGACAGGTCTTACTTGCGGTCTTCAAGCCGGGTGATGTCACGCGACTCGTAGCCGGTGTACAGCTGGCGCGGGCGGCCAATCTTGTACGGGCTGGAGAGCATTTCTTTCCAGTGGGAGATCCAGCCAACGGTCCGGGCCAGAGCGAAGATCACGGTGAACATGCTGGTTGGAATGCCGATCGCCTTGAGGATGATCCCCGAGTAGAAGTCGACGTTCGGGTACAGCGAGCGTTCGATGAAGTACGGGTCGGTCAGGGCGATCTCTTCCAGGCGCATGGCCAGTTCGAGTTGCGGATCGTTCTGGATACCCAGTTCCTTGAGCACTTCGTCGCAGGTCTTTTTCATGACGGTAGCGCGTGGGTCGCGGTTTTTGTAAACCCGGTGACCGAAGCCCATCAGTTTGAACGGATCGTTCTTGTCCTTGGCCTTGGCGATGAACTTGTCGATGTTCGAGACATCGCCAATTTCGTCGAGCATGGTCAGCACGGCTTCGTTGGCGCCGCCGTGAGCCGGGCCCCAGAGCGCAGCGATACCGGCAGCGATACAGGCGAACGGGTTGGCACCCGACGAGCCGGCCAGACGTACGGTGGAGGTCGATGCGTTCTGCTCGTGGTCGGCGTGGAGGATGAAGATCCGGTCCATGGCCTTGGCGAGTACCGGGCTGATCGGTTTGATCTCGCACGGGGTGTTGAACATCATGTGCAGGAAGTTTTCCGCATACGACAGGTCGTTGCGCGGGTACATCATGGGTTGACCCATGGAGTACTTGTAAACCATCGCTGCCAGGGTTGGCATCTTGGCAACCAGGCGGATCGCGGAGATTTCGCGATGCTGCGGGTTATTGATGTCCAGGGAGTCGTGGTAGAAGGCCGAAAGGGCGCCGACTACACCGCACATGACGGCCATCGGGTGGGCGTCGCGACGGAAGCCGTTGAAGAAGGTCTTCAGTTGCTCATGAACCATGGTGTGGTTCTTGACGGTGCTGACGAACTGGGCCTTCTGTTCTGCGGTCGGCAATTCGCCGTTGAGCAGCAGGTAGCAGGTTTCCAGATAGTCCGACTTCTCGGCGAGTTGCTCGATCGGGTAGCCGCGGTGCAACAAAATGCCGTTGTCGCCGTCGATATAGGTAATCTTCGACTCGCAAGAGGCGGTCGACATGAAACCCGGGTCAAAAGTGAAACGGCCCGTGGCCGTCAGGCCCCGAACGTCGATTACATCGGGACCAACGGTGCCGGTTAAAATGGGCAGCTCGACGGGGGCTGCGCCCTCGATGATCAACTGCGCTTTTTTGTCAGCCATGTGGCCTCCTATTTATGCTTGAAATCATCAGACAGACCCCCCACGCAGGGCCCGCACCACTATAGTGAGATAAATTCGAATGTCAATTTGCCTAAAGTCTTGCTCCAGAAGGCTTTAACCGGACTTTTTCCTCGAAATTACCTGCCGTTTACGCCTTTTATCCCGCTTGCGCAATGAGCTATTAGGGGAAGGTGAACGCGTTGTCATTAGTAGCCTAACTGTCTATACTCGGCCACCGACCGCCAGGGGCTTTTGGGCCTGCTTTATTGGGGGTCGCATCCCTGGGTGGTGGTTACCTGACCAGTGCACTCCCCAACAACTTTGCCCTGATTGTTAGGGGCTCTTCAGTGTGAAAAAAAAGCCGTGAAAAGCCAACGACCTGTAAACCTAGACCTAAGGACCATCAAACTCCCCATCACCGGCGTTACGTCGTTTCTTCACCGTGTTTCCGGCATCATCCTCTTCCTGGGCCTTGGCATCATGCTGTATGCATTGAGCAAATCCCTGGGTTCCGAGGAAGGTTTTGCCGAGGTGAAGGCATGCTTGACCAGTCCGCTGGCCAAGTTCGTAGCATGGGGCCTGCTGTCCGCCTTGCTGTATCACATGGTGGCCGGTGTACGCCATCTGATCATGGACATGGGCATCGGTGAGACGCTGGAAGGCGGCACGCTGGGCTCGAAAATTATCATCGCCGTTTCCGTGGTGTTGATCGTTCTGGCGGGAGTTTGGATATGGTAACCAGCGTTACGAACCTATCGCGTTCGGGCCTCTATGACTGGATGGCACAGCGTGTGTCTGCGGTCGTTCTCGCGGCTTATTTCATTTTCCTGATCGGATACCTTGTTGCGCACCCTGGCCTTGGCTACGCCCAATGGCATTTGCTGTTCGCAAACAACTGGATGCGCATCTTCAGTCTACTGGCCCTGGTTGCCCTTGGCGCTCACGCCTGGGTCGGCATGTGGACCATCGCGACCGACTACCTGACGCCAATGGCGCTGGGCAAGTCCGCGACTGCAGTACGTTTCCTTTTCCAGGCAGTATGCGGCGTTGCGATGTTCGCTTACTTCGTCTGGGGTGTGCAGATTCTCTGGGGTATCTGATTCATGTCTAACTCAGTAAATACGCTTTCGTTCGACGCCATTATCATTGGCGGCGGCGGTGCTGGCATGCGCGCTGCGCTGCAGCTGGCACAAGGTGGTCACAAGACTGCCGTAGTTACCAAGGTTTTCCCGACTCGTTCGCACACTGTATCCGCCCAGGGTGGCATCACCTGCGCCATCGCGTCCGCTGATCCGAACGATGACTGGCGCTGGCACATGTACGATACCGTCAAGGGTTCCGACTACATCGGTGACCAGGACGCTATCGAATACATGTGTTCCGTAGGTCCGGAAGCGGTCTTCGAGCTCGAGCACATGGGCTTGCCGTTCTCCCGTACCGAACAGGGTCGCATCTATCAGCGTCCGTTCGGCGGTCAGTCGAAAGACTTCGGTAAAGGTGGCCAGGCTGCCCGTACCTGCGCTGCTGCCGACCGTACCGGTCACGCTCTGCTGCACACTCTGTACCAGGCCAACCTGAAGGCCGGCACCGTATTCCTCAACGAATACTACGGCGTCGACCTGGTGAAGAACGAAGACGGTGCCTTTGTCGGCATGATCGTCATCTGCATCGAAACCGGCGAAACCTCCTACGTCCGCGCTAACGCCACCGTTCTGGCGACTGGCGGTGCAGGTCGTATCTACTCGTCCACCACCAACGCCCTGATCAACACCGGTGACGGCGTCGGCATGGCCCTGCGTGCTGGCGTGCCGGTACAAGACATCGAAATGTGGCAGTTCCACCCGACTGGCATCGCCGGCGCCGGTGTACTGGTTACCGAAGGTTGCCGCGGTGAAGGCGGTTACCTGATCAACAAGCACGGTGAGCGTTTCATGGAGCGTTATGCTCCGAACGCCAAAGACCTTGCCGGTCGTGACGTGGTTGCTCGCTCGATGGTTAAAGAAATCATCGCCGGCAACGGTTGCGGTCCGGATGGCGACCACGTAATGCTGAAACTCGATCACCTCGGTGAAGAAGTTCTGCACAGCCGTCTGCCAGGCATCATGGAACTGTCCAAGACCTTCGCTCACGTTGATCCAGCCGTAGCGCCGATCCCGGTTGTTCCAACCTGCCACTATATGATGGGCGGCGTTGCCACCAACATTCATGGCCAGGCAATCACTCAGGACGCCGACGGTGTCGACCAGATCATTCCTGGTCTGTTCGCAGTAGGTGAAGTAGCGTGCGTATCGGTTCACGGTGCCAACCGTCTGGGCGGCAACTCGCTGCTCGACCTGGTGGTATTCGGCCGTGCCGCCGGTCTGTTCCTGGAGCAGACCCTGAAAGAAGGCGTCGACTACGCTCGCCCTCGCCAGTCCGACATCGACGCAGCCTTGGCGCGTCTCGATGGCCTGAACTCGCGTACCGAAGGCGAAGACGTCGCTACCCTGCGTAAAGAGCTGCAAAGCTGCATGCAGAACTACTTCGGTGTATTCCGTACCGGCGAATACATGCAGAAGGGTATTGCTCAATTGGCTGATCTGCGTGGCCGTATCGCCAACGTCAAGATCAACGATAAGAGCCAGGCGTTCAACACTGCTCGTATCGAAGCGCTGGAACTGCAAAACCTGCTGGAAGTGGCCGAAGCTACTGCCATCGCTGCAGAAATCCGCAAAGAGTCCCGCGGCGCTCACGCCCGTGAAGACTACGAAGATCGCGACGACGAAAACTGGCTGTGCCACACCCTGTACTTCCCGGGTGACAAGCGCGTTACCAAGCGTGCCGTGAACTTCTCGCCGAAGACTGTTCCGACTTTTGAACCTAAGATTCGGACTTATTAAGGGTGGCCGCCATGTTGCAAGTCAGTGTTTATCGCTACAACCCTGATCAGGACGCCGCGCCGTTCATGCAGGAATTCCAGGTCGACACCGGTGGTAAAGACCTGATGGTGCTGGACGTGCTGGCCCTGATCAAAGAGCAGGACGAGGGTTTCTCCTATCGTCGCTCTTGCCGTGAAGGCGTTTGTGGTTCCGACGGCATGAACATCAACGGCAAAAACGGCCTGGCCTGCGTCACGCCGCTGTCTGCTGTCGTCAAAGGTAACAAGTTGATCGTTCGTCCTCTGCCAGGTTTGCCGGTTATCCGTGACCTGGTCGTCGATATGAGCATCTTCTACAAGCAATACGAGAAGGTTAAGCCTTTCCTGCAGAACGACACGCCGGCTCCGGCCATCGAGCGTCTGCAGACTCCTGAAGAGCGTGAAAAACTCGACGGTCTGTACGAGTGCATCCTGTGCGCTTGCTGCTCGACCTCTTGCCCGTCCTTCTGGTGGAACCCGGACAAGTTCCTGGGTCCAGCTGCTCTGCTGCAAGCTTACCGCTTCCTGGCAGACAGCCGTGACACCAAGACTTCCGAGCGTCTGGCTTCGCTGGATGACCCGTTCAGCGTATTCCGCTGCCGCGGGATCATGAACTGCGTCAACGTATGTCCGAAAGGCCTGAACCCGACTAAGGCCATCGGTCACATACGTAACATGCTGCTGCAAAGCGGCGTGTGATTCAGCTGTTGTACCCGTAGAACTGCTGTACCCGTAGAGGCTAAGGCGCGGGCTTCAACCCGCGTCTTGGCTATAACCAGAGTGGCAGCCCACAAGGCTGCGGCTCTTATTTTGAAGAAATGAGACAAGCAGGGGCATCCGGGCTGGTACCCGGACTATCAGCGTGATCCTAAGTGGCTTGTTTTGGTCGCTGCATTCGGACTTCTGCAAGCTTGCTCGGTGTCTTCGCCGATGGTGTTCCCCTAACCGAGGGTGACCAAGCATGCAAGAAAGCGTGATGCAGCGCATGTGGAACAGCGGCTATCTTTCAGGTGGTAACGCTGCCTATGTGGAAGAGCTTTATGAGCTCTACCTGCACGACCCTAACGCTGTGCCAGAAGAGTGGCGCACCAAATTTCAGACGTTGCCCGCTGACGGCAACGCTGCCACCGATGTATCGCACTCGACGATTCGCGATCATTTCGTGCTGCTGGCAAAGAACCAGCGCCGCGCCCAACCGGTTTCCGCCGGCAGCGTGAGCAGTGAGCACGAGAAGAAGCAAGTTGAAGTACTGCGACTGATCCAGGCCTACCGTATGCGTGGCCACCAAGCAGCCCAGCTTGACCCGCTGGGGCTGTGGCAGCGTCCTGCACCTGCAGACCTGTCGATCAATCATTACGGCTTGACCAATGCCGATCTTGATACGACCTTCCGTGCCGGCGACCTGTTCATCGGCAAAGAGGAAGCGAGCCTACGCGAAATTCACGAAGCGTTGCAGCAGACATATTGCCGCACCATCGGCGCTGAATTTACTCACATCGTCGATTCCGAGCAGCGCCAGTGGTTCCAGCAGCGTCTGGAAGGCGTGCGCGGTCGTCCGGTGTATTCGGCCGACATCAAGAGCCATCTGCTTGAGCGCGTCACCGCAGGCGAAGGTCTGGAAAAATACCTGGGTACCAAATACCCGGGCACCAAGCGTTTCGGCCTGGAAGGCGGCGAAAGCCTGATTCCGATGCTTGACGAGCTGATCCAGCGCTCCGGTTCCTACGGCACCAAGGAAATCGTTATCGGCATGGCCCACCGTGGCCGTCTGAACGTGCTGGTCAACACCTTCGGCAAGAACCCGCGCGAGCTGTTCGACGAGTTCGAAGGCAAGAAGAAGGTCGAGCTGGGTTCCGGTGACGTTAAATATCACCAGGGCTTCTCCTCCAACGTGATGACCACAGGCGGCGAAGTCCACCTGGCCATGGCCTTCAACCCGTCCCACCTGGAAATTGTTTCGCCAGTGGTCGAGGGTTCGGTCCGTGCCCGTCAGGATCGTCGTAACGATCCGACCGGTGAAAAGGTTCTGCCGATTTCCATCCACGGTGACGCGGCATTCGCAGGTCAAGGCGTGGTCATGGAAACCTTCCAGATGTCGCAGACTCGCGGCTTCCGGACTGGCGGTACGGTTCACATCGTGATCAACAACCAGGTTGGCTTCACCATCAGCAACCCGGAAGACTCGCGTTCCACCGAGTACGCCACCGACGTTGCGAAAATGATCCAGGCGCCGATCCTCCATGTGAATGGTGATGATCCGGAAGCCGTATTGTTCGTGACCCAGCTGGCCATCGACTACCGCATGCAGTTCAAGCGTGACGTGGTGATCGACCTGGTCTGCTACCGTCGTCGCGGTCACAACGAAGCGGACGAGCCAAGCGGCACCCAGCCTCTGATGTATCAGCAGATCACCAAGCAGCGCACCACGCGTGAGCTGTATGCCGATCGTCTGACTCAGAGCGGTGTGCTTGACGTTGCACGTGTTCAGGCGAAAGTCGACGAATACCGCAACGCGCTGGACAACGGTCTGCACGTAGTGAAAAGCCTGGTCAAGGAACCGAACAAAGAGCTGTTCGTCGACTGGCGTCCGTACCTGGGCCACGCCTGGACTGCGCGTCACGACACCACGTTCGATCTGAAGACCCTGCAAGAGCTGTCCGCCAAGCTGCTGGAAATCCCGGAAGGTTTTGTGGTTCAGCGCCAGGTTGCGAAGATCTACGAAGACCGTCAGAAAATGCAAGCCGGCGGCCTGCCGATCAACTGGGGTTACGCCGAAACCATGGCGTACGCGACCCTGGCGTTCGAAGGTCACCCGATTCGCATGACCGGCCAGGACATCGGCCGCGGTACGTTCTCGCACCGTCATGCGGTATTGCACAACCAGAAAGACGCGGGCACCTACATCCCGTTGCAACACCTGTACGAAGGCCAGCCACGTTTCGACCTGTACGATTCGTTCCTGTCCGAAGAAGCCGTACTGGCGTTCGAATACGGCTACTCCACCACCACGCCTGACGCGCTGGTGATCTGGGAAGCCCAATTCGGCGACTTCGCCAACGGTGCCCAGGTGGTTATCGACCAGTTCATCACCAGCGGTGAGCACAAGTGGGGCCGTCTGTGCGGTCTGACCATGTTGCTGCCACACGGTTATGAAGGTCAGGGTCCGGAGCACTCTTCGGCTCGTCTGGAGCGTTACCTGCAGCTGTGCGCCGAGCACAACATTCAGGTGTGCATGCCGACTACGCCGGCCCAGATCTACCACTTGTTGCGTCGCCAGGTGATTCGTCCTCTGCGCAAACCACTGGTAGTCCTGACTCCGAAGTCGCTGCTGCGTCACAAGCTGGCCATCTCGACCCTGGAAGATCTGGCCGAAGGTTCGTTCCAGACCGTTATTCCGGAAATCGATGCGCATGATCCGAAAAAGGTCACTCGCCTCGTGCTGTGTAGCGGCAAGGTCTACTACGACCTGCTGGAAAAACGCCGTGCCGAAGGTCGTGACGACATCGCCATCGTGCGTCTTGAGCAGCTGTACCCATTCCCTGAGGACGACTTGATTGAAGTCCTGGCTCCTTATTCCAACCTCAAACACATCGTTTGGTGTCAGGAAGAGCCGATGAACCAGGGTGCCTGGTACTGCAGCCAGCATCACATGCGTCGCATCGTTGGCGGTCACAACAAGTCTCTCGTACTCGAGTACGCGGGCCGTGACGCTTCTGCTGCACCTGCTTGTGGTTATGCATCGATGCACGCCGAACAGCAGGAAAAACTGCTGCAAGACGCCTTTACTGTTTAACGCCTTCGCGCACCTGAAACCGAATTTAAGGAACCACAGACAATGGCTATCGAGATCAAAGCCCCCACTTTCCCGGAATCGGTTGCCGATGGCACCGTTGCCACCTGGCACAAAAAACCGGGCGACGCGGTCAAGCGCGACGAACTGATCGTCGACATCGAAACCGATAAAGTCGTACTGGAAGTGTTGGCTACCGCTGATGGCGTACTGGGCGCTATCGTCAAGAACGAAGGCGACACCGTTCTGTCCGACGAAGTCCTGGGCTCCATCGGGGAGGGCGGTGCTGTTGCCGCCGCTCCGGCTGCCGCTGCTGCGCCTGCACAGGCTGCTGCTTCGGCCGCTGTTGGCGAAGATGATCCTGTTGCTGCACCGGCTGCTCGCAAGCTGGCTGAAGAAAACGGCATCAACATCGCTTCCGTTGCCGGTACTGGCAAAGGCGGCCGTGTGACCAAGGAAGACGTGGTTGCAGCAGTTGCTGCCAAGAAAGCCGCTCCGGCTGCCGCGCCTGCCAAGGCCGCTGCCCCGGCTGCCGCTGCTCCTGTGTTCGCTGCTGGCGACCGCACCGAGAAGCGCGTACCGATGACCCGCGTGCGTGCAACCGTGGCCAAGCGCCTGGTTGAAGCCCAGTCGAACATGGCGATGCTGACTACTTTCAACGAAGTCGACATGACTGAAGTCATGGCCCTGCGTTCGAAGTACAAGGACCTGTTCGAGAAGTCCCACAATGGCGTGCGCCTGGGCTTCATGTCGTTCTTCGTGAAAGCGGCCACCGAAGCGCTGAAACGCTTCCCGGCTGTCAACGCTTCCATCGACGGCGGCGACATCGTGTACCACGGCTATGCTGACGTCGGCGTTGCCGTGTCCAGCGACCGTGGCCTGGTGGTGCCGGTTCTGCGTAACGCCGAACTGATGAGCCTGGCTGAAATCGAAGGCGGCATTGCCAACTTCGGCAAGAAGGCTCGCGACGGCAAGCTGACCATCGACGAAATGACCGGTGGCACGTTCACCATCACTAACGGTGGTACATTCGGCTCGATGATGTCGACCCCGATCGTCAACCCGCCACAAGCGGCTATCCTGGGCATGCACAACATTCTGCAGCGTCCGATGGCGATCAACGGTCAGGTTGTTATCCGTCCGATGATGTACCTGGCTCTGTCCTACGATCACCGTTTGATCGACGGCAAAGAAGCTGTGACCTTCCTGGTTACCATCAAGAACCTGCTGGAAGACCCGGCTCGTCTGCTGCTGGATATCTGATTTCGTTGCACGGGCCGCCCAGCGATGAGCGGCCCATCTGTAATGACCAGCTTCGTCCCACGACGGTCCCCTGAACGGGATCGTCCGGTTTGATTCGAGAAGGAATGACACATGACTCAGAAATTCGACGTGGTAGTGATTGGTGCGGGCCCTGGCGGCTACGTAGCTGCCATTAAAGCGGCGCAACTTGGCCTTTCGACTGCCTGCATCGAGAAATACACCGACAAAGAGGGCAAACTGGCCCTCGGCGGTACTTGCCTGAACGTCGGCTGCATTCCGTCCAAGGCGCTGCTGGACAGCTCCTGGAAGTTTCACGAAGCTCAAGACGGCTTCGCGATCCACGGTATCAACCACGCTGGCGTGACCATGGACGTGCCAGCAATGGTCGGCCGCAAGGCCAACATCGTCAAAGGCCTGACCTCTGGCGTTGCGACCCTGTTCAAAGCTAATGGCGTGACCTCCCTGCAAGGCCACGGCAAACTGCTGGCCGGCAAGAAAGTCGAACTGACCAAGCCTGACGGCAGCGTCGAAATCATCGAAGCCGAGAACGTGATCCTGGCTCCAGGTTCGCGTCCGATCGACATTCCACCGGCTCCGGTTGACCAGAACGTGATCGTCGATTCGACCGGCGCTCTGGAATTCCAGTCCGTACCTAAGCGTCTGGGCGTAATCGGCGCTGGCGTGATTGGTCTGGAGTTGGGTTCGGTCTGGTCCCGTCTGGGCGCAGAAGTTACCGTTCTTGAAGCGCTGGACACCTTCCTGATGGCGGCTGACGCTGCTGTTTCCAAGGAAGCGCTGAAAACCCTGACCAAACAGGGTCTGGACATCAAACTGGGCGCTCGCGTTACCGGTTCCAAAGTGAACGGCAACGAAGTCGTTGTGAACTACACCGATGCCAACGGCGAACAGAACATCACGTTCGACAAGCTGATCGTAGCCGTTGGTCGCCGTCCAGTGACCACTGATCTGCTGTCCGCCGATTGCGGCGTGACCCTCGACGAGCGCGGTTTCGTGCACGTTGACGATCACTGCGCCACCACCGTACCGGGCGTTTACGCCATTGGTGACGTGGTTCGCGGCATGATGCTGGCACACAAGGCCTCGGAAGAGGGCATCATGGTTGTCGAGCGCATCAAGGGCCACAAAGCCCAGATGAACTATGACCTGATCCCTTCGGTTATTTATACTCACCCGGAAATTGCATGGGTTGGTAAAACCGAGCAGGCCTTGAAAGCTGAAGGCGTTGAAGTTAACGTCGGCACTTTCCCGTTCGCAGCCTCTGGCCGTGCCATGGCAGCCAACGATACCGGTGGTTTCGTCAAAGTGATCGCCGATGCCAAGACTGACCGCGTATTGGGCGTCCACGTGATTGGCCCGAGCGCAGCAGAACTGGTACAGCAGGGCGCAATCGGCATGGAATTCGGCACTAGCGCCGAAGACCTGGGCATGATGGTTTTCTCCCATCCGACCCTGTCCGAAGCCTTGCACGAAGCAGCTCTGGCAGTGAATGGCGGCGCCATTCACATCGCCAACCGCAAGAAGCGTTAAGACAATAAGAAACCACGGCGGTTTGGCCCGTCGTGAGCCTTGCATGCAAGACTCACCGCGGAATATCCGCTGGACGCAGTCTTGCGTAGCCCAGCTACGCAAGCAGCAGTCACAGGTGGTGCGGCACTTGAATGAGTGCAGCACCGAATGCGCAGTACCTAACGAAGACGGTAATAAGCATGAATCTTCACGAGTATCAGGGTAAGCAGCTGTTCGCTGAGTACGGCCTGCCAGTATCGACCGGTTACGCGGTAGACACCCCGGAAGCAGCAGCAGAAGCTTGCGACAAAATCGGCGGCAGCGAGTGGGTTGTCAAAGCCCAGGTTCACGCCGGTGGTCGCGGTAAAGCGGGCGGCGTCAAGCTGGTTCGCAGCAAAGAAGACGCTAAAGCATTCGCTCAACAGTGGTTGGGCAAGCGTCTGGTGACTTACCAGACTGATGCCAATGGTCAGCCAGTCACCAAGATCCTGGTTGAATCGTGCACTGATATCGCTAAAGAGCTGTACCTGGGCGCTGTCGTTGACCGTTCGAGCCGTCGCATCGTGTTCATGGCTTCCACCGAAGGTGGCGTGGACATCGAGAAAATCGCTCACGACACCCCTGAGAAAATCCTCAAGGCCACTATCGATCCACTGGTTGGCGCTCAGCCATTCCAGGGTCGCGAGCTGGCATTCCAGCTGGGTCTGGAAGGCAAGCAAGTTGCTCAGTTCGCCAAGATCTTCGTAGGTCTGGCCAAACTGTTCAAGGATCACGACCTGGCTCTGCTGGAAGTGAACCCGCTGGTGATCAAGACTGACGGCGATCTGCACTGCCTGGACGCGAAGATCAACATCGACGCCAACGCCATGTACCGTCAGCCTAAGCTGAAGACTTTCCACGATCCGTCGCAAGACGATCCGCGCGAAGCGCACGCTGCCAAGTTCGAACTGAACTACGTAGCCCTGGAAGGCAACATCGGTTGCATGGTCAACGGTGCTGGCTTGGCCATGGGTACCATGGACATCGTCAACCTGCATGGCGGCAAACCAGCCAACTTCCTCGACGTGGGCGGCGGTGCTACCAAAGAACGCGTTACCGAAGCGTTCAAGATCATCCTGTCCGACACTAACGTCGCTGCAGTATTGGTCAACATCTTCGGCGGCATCGTTCGCTGCGACATGATTGCCGAAGGCATCATCGGCGCTGTGAAAGAAGTCGGCGTGAAAATCCCGGTTGTTGTTCGCCTTGAAGGCAACAACGCTGAGCTGGGCGCTAAAGTACTGGCAGAAAGCGGTTTGAACATCATCGCTGCTACCAGCCTGACCGACGCTGCTCAACAAGTCGTTAAAGCTGCGGAGGGCAAATAATGAGCGTCCTGATCAATAAAGACACCAAAGTTATCTGCCAGGGTATTACCGGTTCGCAAGGTAGTTTCCACACCCAGCAAGCCATCGAATACGGCACCAAGATGGTTGGTGGCGTAACTCCAGGCAAAGGCGGCACCGAGCACCTGGGTCTGCCAGTGTTCAACACCGTGAAAGACGCTGTAGCAGCCACTGGCGCCACCGCCAGCGTGATCTACGTTCCAGCTCCTTTCTGCAAGGACTCGATCCTGGAAGCAGCATTCGGCGGCATCAAGCTGATCGTTTGCATCACTGAAGGCATTCCTACCCTGGACATGCTGGATGCCAAGGTCAAGTGCGACGAACTGGGCGTGATCCTGATCGGCCCTAACTGCCCAGGCGTGATCACTCCAGGCGAATGCAAGATCGGCATCATGCCAGGTCACATTCACTTGCCAGGCAAGGTCGGTATCGTTTCGCGTTCCGGCACCCTGACCTACGAAGCTGTCAAGCAAACTACTGACGCCGGTTTCGGTCAGTCGACTTGCGTCGGCATCGGTGGTGACCCGATCCCGGGTTCGAACTTCATCGACATCCTGAAACTGTTCCAGGAAGACCCGAAGACCGAAGCGATCGTCATGATCGGCGAGATCGGCGGTTCGGCTGAAGAAGAAGCGGCGGCCTACATCAAGGCACACGTGACCAAGCCGGTTGTTTCCTACATCGCTGGTGTGACTGCCCCTGCGGGCAAGCGCATGGGCCATGCTGGCGCAATCATCTCTGGCGGCAAAGGCACTGCAGACGAGAAATTCGCTGCTCTGCAAGACGCAGGCGTTAAAACCGTGCGTTCGCTGGCAGACATCGGCAAGGCCCTGGCCGAGCTGACTGGCTGGGCTGTCAAGTAAGCCTCGCGCTTAGCTGACGCTCCACCAAACAAAGGCCACCTTCGGGTGGCCTTTGTCGTTTCCGGGGGTGATCGTTCCCACGCTCTGCGTGGGAATGCATCCCGTGACGCTCCGCGTCACACCAAGAGCAGACGCAGAGCGTCCATGGCGGCATTCCCACGCAGAGCATGGGAACGATCTGTTCGGGCGGGAAATTTAGATATGAAAACACGACATGGATATGTCGTGCATCGGATAGTTCGCCCTGTAATAGTGCGTTTGTCAGACAAATTAGTTACGCTAGCCGCCATTTTGCGTTTGCTGCCCACAAGGACGCTGCGCGCTAAACGGGTCAGTCCTATACGGACCGACAGCATTTCCCTCACCCATAAGGGAAATCCCTCTCTAAATTCCGATTCAGTAGTGTGGTATTTCCTTAATGAAAGTGTTGAAAGGCCAGGACATCCTGGCACTCGGCTTTATGACGTTTGCCCTGTTCGTCGGGGCTGGCAACATCATCTTCCCGCCTATCGTCGGTTTGCAGTCCGGACCTAATGTCTGGATGGCGGCGCTCGGCTTTCTGATCACCGCCGTCGGTCTGCCGGTGATCACCGTTGTCGCGCTGGCCAAGGTCGGTGGCGCCATGGACACCTTGAGCAGCCCGATCGGCAAAATCGCCGGTGGTGTGCTGGCCGCCGCGTGCTACCTCGCCGTGGGCCCGCTGTTCGCCACCCCGCGGACCGCGACCGTGTCCTTCGAAGTGGGACTGGCGCCGCTGACCGGCGAAAGCCCGCTGGCGCTGCTGCTCTACAGCTCGGTTTACTTCCTGTTGGTGTTCTTCATCTCGCTGTATCCGGGCCGTCTGCTGGACACCGTTGGCCGTTTCCTCGCGCCACTGAAGATCATCGCCCTGGCCGTGCTCGGCATTGCCGCGTTTGCCTTGCCGGCGGGCGACATCGGCACTGCAACGCCTGAGTACGTCGCGGCGCCGTTCTCCCAGGGTTTCATCAATGGCTACCTGACCATGGATACCCTTGGCGCACTGGTGTTCGGCATCGTGATCGTCAACGCCATTCGTTCTCGCGGCGTCGAGTCTCCAGCCTTGATCACTCGTTACGCGATCATCGCCGGGCTGATTGCCGGTGTCGGTCTGGCGCTGGTGTACGTGAGTCTGTTCCGCCTGGGTTCGGGCAGCCATGAAGTCGCCGTCGGCGCTACCAACGGCGCAGCGGTATTGCACGCGTATGTGCAACACACCTTCGGTTCCCTGGGCAGCGGTTTCCTCGCGGTACTGATCTCCCTGGCTTGCCTGGTCACGGCAGTCGGCCTGACTTGCGCTTGCGCCGAGTACTTCAGCCGTGTGTTGCCACTGTCCTACAAGACACTGGTGATCATCCTGGCAGCGTTCTCGCTGCTGGTGTCCAACCTGGGCCTGACCAAGCTGATCGCGTTCTCGATCCCGGTACTGACCGCGATTTACCCGCCTTGCATCGTCTTGGTGGCGCTGAGCTTCTGTAAGGATTTCTGGCTGGAGCAAGGTCGCATCGTTGGCCCGGTGATGCTGGTGTCGTTCCTGTTCGGCATGATTGACGCGCTCAAGGGCGCAGGACTGGCGGACTGGATGCCGACTCAATTGGCACACTTGCCGCTGGCCGAACAAGGTCTGGCGTGGCTGGTACCATGCGTCTTTACCCTGGTGGTTGCATTTGCCTGCGACCGTTTGCTGGGCAAGCGCAGCGAAGCCTTGGCTTAAGCTTCACGGCCCACCACAAGTGGGCCGTAGGCAAAACAGAAATGCCCCGTATCAATCGATACGGGGCATTTTTTATGGGCGCGGTGCAGTGTCTTTTTCCTTGCGCTAACGTCGAACCACTGCCAAAACCACATATTGGGGCGAACCTTTGTGGCGAGGGGGCTTGCCCCCGTTGGGGCGCGAAGCGGCCCTGCGCGTTTCGGGGACTGCTGCGCAGTCCAACGGGGGCAAGCCCCCTCGCCACAAAAGCCCGTTTTCACAGGTATTTGGTATCCCGCACCCACATCACAAGGATACGCATGTCGTTCATCCACACCAATCTGATCCACATACTTGCCGCGCTCTGGTTTGTTATCTGCTGGGGCGGTTACACCCGTTACGCTATCTGGAAGGGTCGCGATACTGCGTGCCTGGCCAGTGTGCTGCACCTTTACCGCGAAGACTGGATGCGCCGCATGCTGCTGCGTGACAACCGCATCGCTGACGCCAGTGTGGTGGGCAATCTGGAGCGTAACGCCTCGTTCTTCGCCTCGAGCACCTTGATCATCCTCGCCGGTATTCTCACGGTGCTGGGCTCCTCCGAGCGGGCGCTGTCGTTGCTGGCAGACATTCCAATGGTTCAACAGGCTTCCCAGGGCATGTCGGAGATCAAGCTGCTGTGCCTGGCGCTGGTGTTCGTCTACGCCTTCTTCACCTTCAGTTGGTGTATGCGTCAATACAACTTCGCGGCGATCCTGATTGGCTCGGCGCCCATGATCGGTGAGCGCCACGTTTCCGAGCAGGAACGCAAGGCCTTCGCTTCGCGCGCCGCGCGGGTGATCTCGATGGCGGCCAACCAGTTCAACTTCGGTCTGCGTTCTTATTACTTCGGCATGACCATGCTCGCCTGGTTCGTCAGTCCGTGGCTGTTCATGCTGATGAGCGCGGGTGTGGTGCTGGTGTTATATCGCCGGGAGTTTCATTCCGACGTGCTTGACGTAATGGTCTATACCCCTACAGAGGCGCCATTGCCTGAGGCGATCAAAGAGGTAGCCTGATGAGTATCCCGTTCTGGTGTGTGTTTATCAGTGCCTTGCTGATTTTCATCGCCCGCATACCCGTGGCCAAGGCCATGAAAGAGCAGGGTGGTTACAACAATCACCTGCCCGCGCGCGCAACAGGTACAGCTCACAGGCTTCGGCGCTCGCGCACTGGCCGCGCATCAGAACAGTTTCGAGGCCTTCCTGTTGTTTGCGGTCGGGGTGTTAATGGCGCACACCACGCAAACGGCGGGGTGGCTGGTTGACGGGTTGGCAATCATCTTTGTGATTGTCCGGGTGATCTACTTGCTTAGCTACTGGGCTGACCTGGCCTGGCAACGAAGTCTGGTGTGGTTTGTCGGCTTTGTCTGTTCGTTGCTGCTGATGATTAGTCCGACCTTTCGCAGCGTGTTGCTCTAACATTTTAGTGACGAACACAATAAAGCCCGCACTTGGCGTAATGCCGATCAGTTAAGCCCTATTGCTTGACCTTTGGCCGCAAGAAATCAA
>NZ_MOBI01000045.1:0-19642 GCF_003732175.1 Pseudomonas brassicacearum | reverse complement strand
CCTTATCGTAAGGGGGAAACGGTGTCCTGTCTTTCATGGGGCTCGTTCAGTGAGCTTCAGCTTCTTGTCATATGACTTGGGTATGTGACCGTTATCAACTGCCCATGCAAGGACTGCTGACAGTTTGACGAGCAGCTTATTGACCGTTGAAGGCATGCGCCCATCTGAAAGACGATCACGCAGAGCCACGAGGTCAGCCCGTGAGTGAGTCCGCATGTCCAGCTCACCGAGAGCCACAGAGATTGTCCCGTGGCAAATCTTGGTTTCCTTCAGCGTTGAGGTCTTTTGGTCTTGCCCACGGTCGGCCAAGTAGAGAGCGGAAAGCGCCTCAAAGGTCGTTGCGGGAGCTAATACAGATAGCGACACAGAAGGCTTCAGGGGTCTGGTTGAGACACCCATAGGTCCAGAGTTGCTATCGTGAAAACCGCCCCACACCTGCGTAACGTCGCCATCACGTCCAGACTCAAACAGCTCCACCGAGACACCACGGAAATGTTCCTTCAGCTTGCTCCACGAAGCCTCTGGGTTCTCCAAATGGAACGCCCTGACAAAGCCTGAGAGCTGCTCTGAGGCATCCATAGCAGCCCTTCTGTTGCTGGTCTTGAGAGAAACCGCAGCAGCCTCGGTCGTGCTACCTGTCGCCCTGAGACGCATGTAGTAAATACCGTTGCGTCTGTAGTGATACGGCTTAGCAAGCCTTGTGGTCGGCCTTACGGGAAAAGCGAGACTTGTAACGGTGCTTGTAACAGCAGGTTGAACTTCAAGGAGGTTCATAACGGTTAGCCCCTGTAATCATTGGGTTAACCTGATTTCCTTGAAGTTCTGGATGTACTGCCGCGAGGACTTGCGCAAGCTCAAGCGGATCACGTTGTTGTGGGATTACATCCGCGCCGTGACCGAGCAGAATCAGGCGCTATTGATGGGTGAAACCCGAACGATGTACTTCGCTGACTGACAGCCCTTCAAGGAAATCAGGTAGCCGCGTCAGTAGCTCGCAATTGCTCGGCTTTACGCTAATCGAACCCTAACTCAGACAGATAAGAATCATCTGTTTGTCTTCGTTGCGTAATTGCGTGAACTTGACCACTCAATTGCGTTGCATCTGACCATCCTTTTAACTAAACCGGCGAGCTTTCAAACCTTGACCAAGGTACTTCAGCGCGCAACCATCTGCCAACAGCCGTTCCACACCAACACTCCGTTAGTTAATATTATCTCAAGTTAAAATGGACTCAGGGTACAAACGCCATCACGGAAGCAGGAGACCCCGACCCATCTTTCAGCCGAAGCACGCCAATGACCAGTGTTGTGCCTTTCGCTGGAAGCTGATCCAGGTTAGTCAGGCACTCTAGAACGATTCCATCTTTCGCCAGAACCTGACTATTAGTGGCGAATACCGTGTCCTGCCCTGGATCAGCTCCATGCGTATCGATACCGACGCCCGCAATCTGGCGTTCTTCAAGCAGAAATTTTGCCGTTGCGGCGCCGACACCCGGAAAGTGTGGGCCTTGAGCATCTTGATTGATAAAGCGTTTAGGATCGTTCCACAGGGCTTGCCACCCGGTATAAAACAGCACAACAGAACCTTGGTCGATGCGACCATGATCGTGCTCCCATTTTTCGAGATCTTGAATGCCGATCACATAGTCAGGGTTATCCCGGGTTTGAGCTCGTAGATCAATCATAACAGCCGGTCGAACCAGGGACTCCGGCTGATAACCATCAATCCCAATAGCATTGGGATGAAAACTATTGGGCGCGCTCATGTGGGTTGCACTGTGCTCACCGATACCAAAGCGCCGCAGGTAGCAACCGTCTTTTTTATGGGAGGCCACCACATCGAATGTGACCGGAGGGTCGTGAGGCCAAAGTGGTATGGATGGGGTAATGATGTGACTGAGGTCAATTACCTTTCGAAACTGAATACTCTGCATTCCTTTATCTTCCTTATCCTCTGCGAAACTTTCAGCGACACCGGCCGACAGCAAGGTAGTCAGTATGCCAATAGACACCTGTTTAAAATAGCGCTTGTTTGCGTTGATATAGCCATGACGATTGCGCACTCTTCCTATCATTAAGGAATTCCAGTCCTCGCGTCCAGCTGCTCCGTCTATTCTATGCTCGTTAATCCTAAAGAGGTTTCTGTATTGGAGAGTATTAATCCTTTCAATACATCACCGGACTCCGTAAGCGATTAATCAGACGACTAGTCTCGGCTCTCTACTAAATCCCTTGAAATATCGACTTCTGTAGAATCCCGCGCCATCACAGCCAGGAGGCCACGATGGCAAAACGGTATGAACTCCCCCGGCGCAGCCTGGGATTGGATTGCAGATATCTTCGCTGCAATCTGCCGTGGCTTAAAATGCCCGCCGGGTGCATTCTCTGCACTCCTGGGGCAGTAAGACAAGGACGTAAGCACAATGAGCAGGGAGATCATCCTGATGCGCCATGGGCAGCCGAATCTGGCCGTGGTCAACAAGGTTTCAGCGCTTGATATGAAACGCTGGATCGAGCAATACAACCTATCCGAAATCATCAACCAGCCCGCCCCAGAGGTGAGTGTGCAACTGGCCGCTACCGCCCAAGTGATCGTATCGAGCAGTGCGCCTCGGGCTCTGACATCCGTTCGGGCGCTGGGCCTTCAGCCCACACTGGTAGATGCGATTTTCTGCGAGGCGCAGCTGCCCCATGGTCGCTGGACACTGCCACGTCTTTCACCGTTTACGTGGGCATTTATCCTTCGAGTCTCATGGTTATGCGGCTTCTCAGGGACGGTAGAGTCTGTCCGTCAGGCCAGGATTCGGGCCAACGAGGCCGCTCAACAACTTCGATCCCTTGCGAGCGCAGGACCGGTCCTGTTGCTCGGTCATGGATTCATGAATCGAATGATCGCCAAGCAGTTGGAGGCTGCCGGATGGACTCGCCAGAAACGCAATGGCAACCGTTACTGGAGCGCAATGGTCTATCGAATGAATCAGAGTTAAGACACGTCGATAGTAACCGGGACACACCCGGCTTATGACATGCAAACGCATCAGCGCCGTGACCGAGCGGAATCAGGCGCTATTGATGCGGCGACCCCGAACGATGCACTTCGCTGACTAGTCGGTGCTCACCACAATCGATACCCGGCGATTCTCGGTGCGTCCGGTGGTGGTGGTGTTGGATGCCACCGGCTCGGCGCTGCCAAGGCCGCGCAGTCGAATGTTCTCCTCGTGCATGCCAACGCTGGTCAGCACTTCGCCGACACTCTTGGCGCGGCGAAGGGAAAGCTGCTCGTTATAGGCTTCTTTACCCGACGTATCGGTGTGACCATCGACCCGCACGCGCTCAATGCCGGCACCGTGCAACGCCTTGCCGATTCGCTCGACGATTTCGGTACTTTGCGCGTTCAGGTGATCAACGTCGCTGCCAAACAGCACCTTGCCCGACAAACCGAAGGCCCAGCCCTCCTCGGTCAATTCGAAACCCTGTTGCTTGAGCACCGTGATCTGCGCCGGTGTGAGGCCTTTTTGCGGTGCAGTTTGGCATCCGGTCAATGCCAGCACGGCCATGAGCAAGGTAAAGGTAAAGAATCGCAGGGAACGCTGGGTCAGTGAAAACAAGGCTGTTAACTCCTGGTTTGAACGTTGGCGACAAGGTGCTCCGACCCTGCCGTGTATTGCCCGCCTCGAGCGAGACGTTTGGCTTGATACATTGCCGCATCGGCGGCATCGAGCAGTGTACCCGGCGTAGCGCCATGATCAGGATAAATGGCGATGCCAACGCTGAGTGAGGTCAACACCTGGGTATCGCCCGGCAACTGAACCGGCAGCTCCATGCTGGCGATGATCTTTTCGGCAATTCGTTCGGCGTCTTCGGTGTTGTGCAACGGCGTCAACAGCACAGCAAACTCATCGCCCCCCAGGCGCGCGACCAGATCCTCTTCACGCAATTGCGCCCGGACTCGGGTTGCCACGGCAACCAGCACGGCATCGCCAGCAGCGTGGCCGAAGTTGTCATTGATACCCTTGAACCGATCGCTATCGAGAAACAGCACGGCAACCCGTTCATCGTGTTTGTTGGCATTGCGTAACGCGCGAATCAGTCGACCTTCGAAAAACGCCCGATTCGGCAAACCGGTGAGGCTGTCATGACTGGCCTGGTGGGCCAGCGTTTCGTTTTCGCTTTGCAGGTGGGTTTGCCAGGACTCCAGCTCATCAAGCAAGGCATTGAAGTCGTTGCCAAGGCTGTTGAGTTCGGCAATTTTCGCCGGCGGCACGCGACGATCGAAGGCTCGCTCCTGGCGCGCTGCGTGAGCGACCTCGGCCAGGCTGCGCAGTGGGCCGGTAATCCCTCGTAGTTGACGTCGTGCCAGATACAACGCGACCCAGGCGCTAACTGCCGTACACAAGACAATCCCGGCCAGACCGCTGAGCAAAAAGCGCATCAGACTGCCGCCATGCCCAATCAGCAGGATGCTGCCGATTTTCTGACCTTGATGGAGGATCGGTATGTTGATGGGCTTTTCCAGAAGCGATCGGGCGATCTGCATTTCCAGTTCGGAAACCAGACCGGTTTCCGGTCGCTGCCAACGAGCGAGCAGTTGGCCCTTTTCATCGAACACCTGGGCATCAGCCACTTCTTCTGTGGACGCGATCAGCGCCAGTGCTTCGGTCGCCGCCGCGCTGTCGTTGAACACCACTGCAGCTTCCACCGTGTAATTGATCGAACGAGCAATTAGCTGCAGGTTGTGATCGGCATACACCCGCAAGGCCAGTACCCCGAGCAGGGTCAGGGACAGACTGGCCATGGCCACTCCAACCAGCGCAACGATCAAGTGTCCACGGCCAATGACCGATTGCAAAGTTGGGCGGTTGCCGGACCTGAACAGGCTCATGGGGCCGCCGCTTTACGGCGAGAGAGTTGCAAGACGCTGGGGTGAATGCGCACACCACTGCGGGCCACCGAGTCGAGGTTGACCTCAAACGAGACTTGATTGTCACTGACCCGCAGGCAGAACAGACTGCCTACCGTGCATTGGTCGCCCCCCTCGCTGATACTCAGCACCGGATGGCCTGTCAATGAAGCGAAGAGCGTGCTGCGCTCTTCATTGGTCAGTTTGCCGATGTAGATTGCGTCACACTCACTGGCGATCGCCGGGTAATTGGCCAACAGTCGCCGAACGACCACCGGGCGACCCGTGGCTTGAGTGGTACCTTTGACCAAATCGTCGGTGTACTCGGTGGGACCGACCACGCACAAACGCAATTGCGCTGGCTCCACTGGCCAGCGTGCGTAGCTGAGGATTCCCAACACCACTTGAGTGACCGACATGGCGCGCTGATCAGCCATGCTCACCGGGGCCTGCAGCTCGGCGAAAACAGGGAGGCTCAACAAACAGAAAAGGCCGGCCAGCAGCAGCTGCTTCCAGCCAGCAATGCGTTCTGTCGTCCAGACAGCCAGCTTCATGCGGGAACTCTCGTTGATCGTCATGGATGATGCCGCAACGATAGCATATCCGGTGAAATGCTCACGAAAACAGCGAGCATTGATAGGCGCCTATTTGTTTATAAAATCCTGAAGTAACAATTTGGGGTTTCCTATTTTTCTCTGTTTCACACCATGTCTACCATCGGCACCAACGTGACCTGTAACCGCACCGCGGTCCTAATAACAATAAAAGCTGACAGCGACGTAAGTGAGAACGGATCCACCGAGATCCGACTCATGAAAACCTTTTGCTACTGCCATAACAGCTCGATTCGGTCATGCACCGGCGTCGAGCCTTGAGTAGTTGAAGGCGTCGTGGAGGTTCACCGATGAAACTGGAAATATTCCGTACCCTCTGGGGCTATAGCGCGAGCAAGGCCCAGGCACTCGATGAGTTGGTGAAAGCCGGCTTCGATGGCATGGAAGCTCGCCTGCCGCTGGAAGTCCGCGAGCGAGCCGAGTTCGGCGCCTTTCTAAAGGCCAATGAACTGGCTTACATCAGCACCGTGTTTACCGCCTATGACGTGCTGCCGGAACAATCCGCGTCGCCCACCGAACACCTTCTTGATCTGGACAAAAAACTCGCTTGGGCTGCGGAGCTCAATCCACGCTTCATCAATGTGCTGGCCGGCAATGATCGCTGGCCGCTGGCGCAGCAGGTGGAATTCTTCGGCCAGGCCATGACGCTTGCACGCAAGCACGGGCAATTCTGCAGCTTCGAAACCCACCGCTCACGTTCACTGTTCAACCCTTGGCTGACGCTTGAACTTATCCGGCAGCTACCCGACTTGCGGTTCACCAGCGATATCAGCCATTGGGTCGTTACGTGCGAACGGTTGTTGAATGATCCGGCGGATGACCTGAGTGCCTTCGTCGAGCGCGTGCACCATATCCAGGCCCGGGTGGGCTATGACCAAGGCCCGCAGGTTCCCCATCCCGCCGCCCCGGAATACGCCCGGGAACTGGCCTTCCATCAACAGCACTGGGAAGCCATCTGGCGCTCCCAGCAGGCTCGCGGCTATCAGGTCAGCACCCTGACGCCAGAGTTTGGTGCCGACGGCTATTTGCACCACTTGCCCTTCACCAATGTGCCGGTCGCCGACCTGTGGTCGCTGAATATCTGGATGGCCAACACAGAGCGCGAACACTTCGATCGCTTCAATCACTCAACCCTCGCGTGAGGTGCTTGCAACATGTCTGAGCAGATCAATAACACTACGCCCCAAGCGAACTTCAAGAGCATTCCGGTGGTGGATATCGCCGGCCTGTTCAGCATCGAACGGGAACATCGGCTGGTCGTCGCAGAGCAGCTCGGGGTGACCGCCAGTGACGTCGGCTTTCTCTATATCACCAGCCACGGCATCGATCCGCAGTTGATCACCAACTTGCGCCAGGCAGCCAAGGACTATTTCGATCAGTCCCTGGAAACCAAGATGCAGCACTACATCGGCACCTCGAAGACTCACAAGGGCTTTGTCCCGGAAGGTGAAGAGGTTTACGCCAAGGGCAAACCGGATCATAAGGAAGCCTTCGACATCGGCTTCGAAGTCCCGGAAAACGATCCGCTGGTGCTGGCTAACACTCCGCTGCTCGGACCGAATGAATGGCCATCGTTGCCAGGTTTCAAGGAAGCCGTACAGGCCTACTACGCCGCGATCTTCGCCCTCGGTCGACGGCTGTTCGGTGGCTTCGCCCTGGCATTGGGCCTGGAGGAGGACTATTTCGACAGCATGGTCACCCGGCCGCCCTCGAAGCTGCGGCTGATCCACTACCCGTTCGACGGCACGGCTCAGGATGCACCTGGGATTGGTGCACATACCGACTACGAGTGCTTCACCATTTTGCTGGCTGACAAACCCGGGCTGGAGGTGATGAACAATCTTGGCCAGTGGATCGATGCACCGCCTATTCCAGGGGCGTTCGTGGTGAACATCGGCGACATGCTCGAAGTCATGACCGCGGGTGCATTCGTTGCGACGGCTCACCGTGTCCGCAGTGTCAGCGAAGAGCGCTACTCCTTCCCTCTGTTCTATGCCTGCGACTTCCATACCCAGATCAAACCCCTGCCGGGCTTCGCCAAGACCGGGCAGGAGTATGAGCAGATCGCCATTGGCGAACACATGTACAGCCAGGCGCTGCAGACTTACCAATACCTGCGCAAGCGGGTGGAAAACGGAGAAATCACGTTGCCGGAGAAGGCGCGTAAGCCTTCGAGCTTCGGGCACCTGAAAAATCAGACACAACCGTCCTGATCATTGCTGTCGGCCACTACTTTCTAATCGGAGTCACCGAAAATGCTTTACAAAAATAACCGTGCTGCCCGTTTGTCCCTGCTCGCCGCCAGCCTGTTCTGTGCAACTGCCAGCATGGCTTCCGCCGCCACACCGGGTCAGTTGAAAATCGGCATGGAAATCACCTACCCGCCGTTCGAATCCTATGATAGCCAGAAGAATATCGTCGGCTCCGATCCGGAACTGGCTCAAGCCCTGGCCAAGCAGATGCAAGCCAAGGCTGAGTTCGTCGATACCAAGTTCCCCAATCTGATCTCCGGCCTGAACTCCGGGCACTACGACGCGATCATCTCTGGCATGTACATCACGCCAGAGCGTCAGACTCAAGCGATGACCATTGGCTACGCCGTAACGGGCGCGGCAATCATGGCGCCGAAAGACAGCACGCTGAATGCACAAACCCCAGAAGACCTCTGCGGCCTGAAAGTCGGACTGGAACAAGGCACCACCTGGGTCGCTCAATTGAAGAAACTCTCGGCCGACTATTGCGTGCCGAACAACAAGGGCGCCATCACTGTCAGCGAGTTCCCATCGGCACCGGAAGTGACTCAGGCCCTGCTGTCGAAAAACATCCAGGCCCAAATGGAAATCGCCGGCGCAGCGAAGATGATCGCCGAACACACCAACGGTCGTGTGGTGGTCACCTCCCAGCATCTGGTCTATCCGCAAACCCTCGGCATCTTCGTCAAGAAAGGCAATGACGAGACCTATCAGGCGCTGCTCAAGGCGTTTGATGGCGCGAAAAAAAGCGGTGACTACGCAGCTATTCTGAAGAAGTACAACCTGGAAGAAGCGTCCAACTAAGGCGACGCCCCTTCGCGGGCCAGCACACGCTTACAAAAGTACCGTTCCCTGTTCGGGAGCGGCTTACCCGCGAAGATTTCAATGCGGTTCGAGGTACTTATGCAGTTCGATTGGTCGTACTTTTTCTCCCTGTTCGCAGACTCCGCCTTCTGGCAAGCCTGCGTCACCGTAATCGAACTCAGTGCCCTGGCCTGGTTCATCGGCATGCTGCTGGGCTTTCTGCTGGCCTCGGCCAAACTGTCGACTTCGGCCTGGCTCAGACTTCCGGCGACCGCGTATATCTGGTTCTTCCGCAGCATTCCGCTGCTGGTGCTGGTGGTCTTCGTCTACAACCTGCCGCAGTTGTTCCCGATGACCGGCTCGGTCCTGTCCAACCCGTTCTACTCCGGGTTGTTCGCGCTGGTGATCACCGAAGCGGCGTATATGGCAGAGATCCATCGCGGTGGCCTGATTTCGGTCGCCAAGGGTCAGAAAGAGGCCGGGCGCGCGCTGGGTATCGGCTTTCTGGGCTTGCAGCGTTTGATCGTGATTCCTCAGGCTTTTCGCATTTCCCTGCCGACCTTGATCAACGAATACATCACGGTGGTGAAACTGACGTCGCTGATCTCGGTGATCTCCCTGACCGAACTGCTGACCGTCGGCCAGCGCCTGTACGCGCAGAACTTCCTGGTCATGGAAACCCTCGGCGCAGTAGCGGTGTATTACGTGTTTATCGTCAGCGTGTTCGGCTGGTTTTTGCAGCGACTGGAACACCATCTGGATCTGAACCAACGCAAGCCGCAAACCCTCGACGAAACCGCCGTAAGCCGACTCAAGGCCCAATCCCAACCACTGACCAGCACTGCCGGCCTCCCAGTCAATCGCGGTGCGGTACCGGTTCTACAACTGGAGAAGATCCACAAGCGCTATGGCAATCACGAAGTGCTCAAGGGCATCGACCTGACTGTCGGCAGTGGCCAGGTGATTTCGATCATCGGCCCGTCAGGCTCAGGTAAAACGTCGTTGATTCGCACCATCAATGGACTGGAAAGTATTGATCAAGGCGAGATCATGCTATTTGGCGAAAGCTTCATCGGTTCCAACGACACCCCCAACAGCGCGAAGGTTCGTAGTGGCGTGCGGCATATCGGGATGGTTTTCCAGAACTTCAACCTGTTCCCCCATCGCTGCATTCTCGACAACATTACTCTGGCGCCGCGCTTCCACGGCAGCGCAAAACCCTTGAGTGAACAATGCGCCTATGCGCTGCTGGACAAGGTCGGACTGCTGGCCCACGCACACAAGTATCCGCATCAGCTTTCCGGCGGTCAGCAACAACGGGTAGCGATTGCCCGGGCATTGGCCATGGAACCGAAGATCATGCTGTTCGACGAACCGACTTCGGCCCTCGATCCGGAACTGGTGGGCGATGTATTGAATGTGATCCGCGATTTGGCCAAAGAAGGCATGACCATGCTGATCGTGACCCACGAGATGGACTTCGCGATGTCGATTTCCGATCGGGTGATTTTCATGGAAAACGGAAATATTCAGCTGGATGCAAGCCCGTACGCCATACGCAATGCGCGGGCCGGGGAACGAGTCCGGCGCTTCATGGGCCTGACCGCCCAGACCGAAATGCTGCTGGCAGCGGAGTAGACCTCGGAGCAGGCCAGGTCTTGGTGGCGATAGGTCAAATCCTCTCGCCACCACACTGCACCCGCTCACCCCAGCTCCAGCATCAACCCGCTCAAGCGCTTGACCTTGCGTCGTACGGCTTCTTCAAAAATCCCGGTACGTGGTTCGATCAGGCTGAACCAGTTCTTGGCGCGGGTGATTCCGGTGTAGATCAGCTCTTTGGTCAGCACCGGGTTCAGCGCATCGGGAAGGATCAACGCCGTGTGGGCGAATTCGGAGCCTTGGGACTTGTGCACGGTCATGGCGTAGACGGTTTCCACGTCATTGAGCCGGCTGGGCAGAACAAACCTCACGCCACCCTGACCATCGTTACGCGCAAAAGCGACGCGCAGCACCTGGCGCCCAACCTCCTGGCCATCGCGCTCAGGCAATTTCAGGGCGATACCGATGTCGCCGTTCATCAGACCCAGGCCATAATCGTTGCGCGTCATCAGCACCGGACGCCCTTCGTACCATTGCTGATCACTGTCAATCAGTCGCGCCTTCAGCAGCGCGCCGGTAATCCGCTGATTCAGCCCCTCGACACCCCATGGCCCCTTACGCACGGCACACAGCAGTTGGAACGCATCAAAGGCTTGCAAGACATTGCGTGCCCACTCGATCCAGCAAGGATCGTCGGGAAGTGAGTTGAAGGACGGACGCTGGTTGCGCAAGAGACTCAGGTAATGCCGATAACCCTGCGGACCCTCGCCCTGGCCTTCGAGCAATAGACGCTCCAGCGCCCTGTCCTGCTCCCCCTTGAGGGCCAGCGAAAAAAGATCGGCATGACTGCGGGCAGCCAGCAGCTTGCGGGCCTCATCGGCCTGCTGCTGATTGACCCAGCGCGCCAGTTGACCAATGTCGCTACCTTCGCCAAATCGCCGCGAATGACGCAGCATCACGACCTGCTGGGCCAGCGGGTGAGTGGCGTCGGTGTCTTCCTGCAAACCGCTGGAACCAAGACTTTCACCACTGACGGCCTCCAACCAGTCGCGGGTCTGCGGGCTGTACCAACCGGCCTCGGCATCGCGGCACAGATCACCGAGAACGGCGCCGGCCTCCACCGACGCCAACTGATCCTTGTCACCGAGCAAGACCAACCGGGCATGCGTCGGCAACGCATCAAGCAGATTGGCCATCATCTCCAGGTCGATCATCGAGGCTTCGTCGACCACCAGCACATCCAGCGGCAAGCGATTACCGGCGTGATGACGAAAATGCCGGGTACCCGGCCGGCTGCCGAGCAGCCGGTGGACCGTGGTCACGTCAGAGGGGATTTTGTCCCTGACGCTCTCGGCGACTTGCAGTGTGCGAACTTGCTGACTGATGGACTCTGTCAGCCGCGCGGCGGCCTTGCCCGTGGGTGCGGCAAGTCGAATCCGCAGTGGCTTGCCCGCCTCTACGGCAGGCGCCTGGAGCAGGGCCAGCAAACGCACGACCGTGGTGGTTTTGCCGGTTCCGGGCCCCCCCGTAACGATGCTGAATGCACCACGGGTGGCCAGGGCACAAGCGAGTTTTTGCCAATCGATCTGCGCGCTGGAACTGGCCTGGCCAAACAGGCCGCTCAGGCGTTCGGACAGGTCATCAGGCGTTGGCTCATAGGCGATAAGTCGTTGGCGCAGCGCACTGTCGATGCGCCGTTCGTACGTCCAGTAACGGCGTAGATACAGTCGCTTGCCGGACAATACCAACGGACGCTGCATTGCTTCGCCGCCCCCATCGGCAGCCAGCGCCACAAGACTGCTGGACGCCAGGACCTTGCACCAGTGAGCGCCCTCCAATGCTTCAAGCAATTGCGATGGCAACAACAGGGTACCGGTCTGCAGATCGCCTTCCGGCGGCAGGGAAAGCGCGAAGTCCGGCTCCTTGAGCGTCTCGAACAGATCGAGGCACACGTGCCCGTGCCCCAGTTGATGGCTGGTCAAGGCTGCCGCCAGCAACACCAGCGGATCGCCATCGGGTGCCAGCTCGTGAAGGAAGGCGACAAAGGCTTTGTCCAGCGCCCGAAGCCAGCCACGCTCGACCCAGCGTTCGAGTAACAGCAACAGGTCATCGGCGCGGCTCAGCGGCGTCAGTTGCGCAAGGCTCTCGGCCGTCAACGGCGTGGGTAACAAATCGGCAAAGGAACGGCTCATAGCAATACACCCTGTTCCCAGGCCGGTTCAGGCTTGGGTTCTGGTTTCCCCTGGAACAGCCGGTCCAGACGTTCGATCAATTCCCGTGGCGGACGAGCGAAATACACGCCTTGGCCAGGTGCCCGGATGCCGCGCAGGAACAGATACAAGGCACCGCCCATGTGCCGGTCGTAGTCGTAATCAGCAAGTCGTGCCTTGAGCTGGCGATGCAGCGCCAGTAGATACAACACGTATTGCAGGTCGTAGCGATGATCGAGCATCGACTGTTCCATAGCCTGCTCGGTATAGGCCGAATCGTCGGCACCGAGCCAGTTCGATTTGTAATCCGCGACGTAATAACGCCCCGCGTGCTCGAACGTCAGGTCGATAAAACCTTTGAACATGCCATTAAGCAGTACGGGTTCGGCAACCACACGAGAAGCGCCGGCATGGGTGAATTGGCGCACCAGCTCGTCGAGTTTCAACACATCGACTTTATGGCTGGCAAACCAGAACTCCATCTCGACCCGGTACTCGGTCAGTTGTTCGAACACCACGGGGGGTTGTTCGGCACCGATGCGTAATGGCACTTGCAACAAGTGCTGCAGCCAGTCGCTCAGGGTATTGATCCAGCCCTCCCAACCACGGCGGTTGCACCGGCGCGCAATGGCGTTTTCAATGGACTTCGGGTCTACGGTGAAACCTTCGTCACCCGCCCACTCCAATAATCCATGGAGAAAAGTCCCGGGATTCGGCCCGCGCGGGAAGCGATGGATATCACCACCGCTGGCGAGCACTTCGCGTGGCGCCTCGGGATCAAGTCGCTCGTCGTCGAAAAGCTTTTGCGCTTGCGGGCTTTCCGGCGCCTCGTCGTTGCCGGCGCTCAGGCTATCGCCAATGCGCAACGCACTGTAGGAGGCGATCCACCAGTTCTCGGCCGCCTTGCGCTTCGGTATCAGCGGTGCGAGCAACGTTGCCTCATTGCGTGGCGGGTGAAAGCGTTCGGTTGTGGCTTCAGGCATCTCGCCATAGCTCAATGCCGTGCAGTTTTGCTGCAAGTCTTCCAGCCAACGCTTCAGTGCCGTCGATTCGGCCAGCTTCTCGCCGCCGCCCAGCAGATAGCCCAATGCCGACAGGTGCAGTACCGAGCTGTTGTTATTACCGCGTTTGAGGTCGGTGACACCCAGCCAGCAAGCATGCTGGGCACGGGTCACGGCCACATAAAGCAGACGCAAGTCTTCAGCCAGACGCTCATCGTCCGCCAAGGCAATCAGCTCGGGGGTTGGGCTCAACGTTATCTGCGCTTGCCCGTTCGCGTCGTGGTAGTGCAACGGCAAGCGACTGCCATCCACCGGTTTTGCCGAACAAATGAACGGCAGAAAAACCAGCGGATACTCAAGGCCTTTGGACTTGTGGATGGTCACTACCTTGACCAGTTGCTCATCGCTTTCCAGACGCAGTATCTGCTCTTCGCCGGCCTGCCCGGACAACGCCAGATGCTCGGACAAATGACGAATCAGGGCTTGCTCACCATCTAGCTCGGCGGCGGCTTGTTGCAACAGCTCCGAGAGGTGCAGCAAGTTGGTCAGTACCCGCTCGCCATCGCTTCGAGCAATCAAGGCCTGAGGCAGTTCGAAATCGTGAAGCAACCGGCGCAACATTGGCAGGATGCCCTGACTGCGCCAGATCACCCGGTACTCACGAAACTGCATGACGCGCTTCTCCCAGGCGAGCTCATCCTGGTTCAAGCGCTCCAGTTCTCTCAGGGACAGGTTCAAGGTGATGCTGGCCAGCGCTGCACGCAGCGGGCGCTCGACATCCGGCTCGGCGCAGGCCTTTAGCCAACTCAACAGGTCGTGAGCCTCTTGAGCCGCGAACACCGAGTCCTTGTCCGATAGATAAACACTGCGCACACCCCGCGCGGACAATTCGTTACGTACTGCCTGAGCCTCTTTACCATCGCGAACCAGAATCGCGATATCTGCCGGTAGCAACCCCTGCAGATCCTCTGCCCCCCGGCCAAAACCCGCACGCCCCTGCTGACCGCCATTGAGCAATGCCGTGATTTCACTGGCGCACGCTGCTGCCAGTTGCTGTCGGTACACAACACCGGACAACGGTTGCTCGCTGGACAGCTGCCAGATATTCAACGCGGGTACGGCCTGACCATTGATCTGCAAAGACTCTTTGCGTCCTTGAGATTCGACCGGTAGAAATGGAACCGGGTTTTCGCCATTTTTTTCACGAAACAGAAACGCTCCACGCCCCTGTTCACGGGCTTCGGCACGCTGGAACACGTGGTTCACCGCATCGACCATCCCGTGACTGGAGCGGAAGTTGGTGCCCAGGGTATGCAAGCGGCCACTCGTTGCCTGACGCGCGCGCAAGTAGGTGTAGATATCGGCGCCGCGGAAGGCATAGATCGCTTGTTTAGGGTCGCCGATCAGAAACAGCCCACATTCGGGGTTGTTGTCTTCAATGCGATAAATGCTCTCGAAGATCCGGTACTGTACCGGGTCGGTGTCCTGGAATTCGTCGATCAATGCGACGGGAAACTGCTCGCGAATCAACGTCGCCAGACGCTCGCCACCTTCGGCTCGCAATGCAGCATCGAGCCTCAGCAACATGTCGTCGAAACCCATTTCAGCACGCCGACGCTTCTCTTCTTCAAAGCGTGCACCCACCCACTGCGCAGCATGTTTCAGGACAGCCGCGTCAGGGGTCGGCAATGCATCGAGACTGGCTTTCAGGCCGGGCATGGCGTCCAGGCCGGGGTGACTTGGTGCCTGACCTTTCCAGGCCTCAGCCATGCCATCGGGTGTCAGACGAGTGAAGCCGGTGCCAATATCCAGTTGTTCAAGGCTGTCATCCTCGGCCCAGGCACTGATTTTCTCGAACCAGGGCTCGAAGTAACGCGCTTGCATCTTGCGTCCGTCGACAGACTTGCTGGCGACGCCTTGCAGACAGATCTCGCGCAACTCATGCGGCCATTGTCGCCAAGGCGCCTTGAGCTCCAGCAACGCATCACGTCGAGCTTGCAGACACTCCGTGATCAGCTCGGCAGGTTCTTTCCCTTCATCGCTGTCACGCTCACTGGCGAACAATCCGCGTACCTGCGGAAGCAAGGCGGCCGGGCCGCCCCAATGACTGCGAACCCAGTTCAGCGCATCACCTTGCATCGGGTAGCAAAACAACCGCCAGTAATCGCGCAGGACTTCACCGAGCAGATCGCTGTGATCAACCTCGAGGGTTTGGGTGAACAGACTGCCACTGTCGAACGCGTGCTCGCGCAGCATCCGTTGGCACCAACTGTGAATCGTCGAAACTGCCGCCTCATCCATCCACTGCGCGGCGATGTCCAAACGGTTTGCACAACCAGACCACTGTTCGGGACTGAACTGCCCACGCAACTCGGCAATCAGGCTGTCGGGCGCTGGCGTTTCGTCGCGGAAAAACCGCGCGGCCTCGGCAAGACGTGTACGGATCCGCTCGCGCAACTCTTTGGTCGCGGCATCAGTAAAGGTCACCACGAGGATTTGCGGTGGCAGGAGTTCACGACCAAAACCCGCAGCCTCGTCACCGTGACCAAGCACCAGCCGCAGGTAGAGCGCGGAAATAGTGAATGTCTTGCCGGTGCCGGCACTGGCTTCGATCAGTTGACTACCGCGAAGCGGGAAGGCTAATGCCAGAGGGACTTTCGCTGTCATGAGTGCGACTCCTCACTGGTCAATGAGCGCCAAGGGGCTTCGAGCAGCGGACGGTAGAGCGCGTCACACCAATCGACAAAGGTTTCGTCGGCAATCAGGGCGTTGTAATCGGCAAACTGGCGAGCCAGTGCAGGGCTTTCGCGGCGCTCGCCATCGGTGGTCTGACCGTCGCCTTCATAGGCTTTACGAGCGGCAGCCTCAGCTTTGAGCGGATCAGTCTGTCCCAGCCAGGCGAAAGCCGTTTTTACCGCTATAGGCAATGGCTGGCGCATACCCGATTGCCAGGCCTGTAACAGATTACCCAGGGTTTTCAGCGCGGTTTCTTGCTCGATAGGGGCGAGCAGCAAGGTATCGTCACTGGCCACCAATCCTGTAGTCATCGACAAGCCGCTCGCGCAAGCCACCAGGTGGTTAACCCAAGGGCGGATCAACCGATGCCACTTGCGGGTCTTGATCGAACCGATGCTGTTGGGGATCGTAGTGACAGCCAGCAACCCGCCATCGCTGCGTTGATGAAGACCGCTGAGCCAGCCTTCCAGGCTCACTCCCTGCAATTGGAGCGTCACCGGCAAAGCACTGTTTTGCGGTGTTGGCCACAGCACCAGTAACTGTTGATAACGTTGCAGCAGATCCGGTAGCGGCTCGATCAACTCACGTTGCAAACACTCGCCGAAACCGGCCATCGGCAGCAAGCCGCTGTCCTGTAACCTTTTGGCCTGTGCATTCAGAGCTTGTTCAGGTTGATCAGGGCTAGCCAGTGCAGCTTCAAGCAGGCTGTCGCTCAGGCTGTAGCGTTGCAACGCATCAAGCACGAAGGGCTCTTCATCCGCCAAGGGCGCTTCAGCCGCTTCGAAAAACACCTTGAGACGCTGACTGAAAAAATGCCGCACGGGATTGCGCAGGAAATCCTGTAGTTGACCAAGACTCAGCGGCTCTTCCTGAACATAAGCATCAAGCACTTCCAAGGCTGGGGCGCGGTCATGCTGCTCATGCAACAGCTGCCATTCTCGGGCGTAGCTGAACAATTGATCGCCTTCATGGAAGTAACGGACACTGAAGGGTTGTAACGGATGTTCCTGGGTCATCGCCTCAAGGAGTTCCTTGGTGCCTTCGGCGAGTTTCCAGCCGTTAGCCAAGTGGTCACGCAACTGACCGATCAATACCGATGCGGGGCGCTCACTATTGTCGCGAATACTGCGCCCGACCCAACTGATGTAAAGCTGATCCCGCGCCGAAAGCACGGCTTCGAGCAATAGATAGCGGTCATCCTCTCGCCGTGACCGATCACCGGGGCGGTAATCGCTGCCCATCAGATCGAAGTCCAATGGCGGTTGCGCACGCGGATAATCACCGTCGTTCATGCCCAGCAGGCAAACGAGTTTGAACGGGATTGCACGCATCGGCATCAGCGTGCAGAAGTTTACTGCGCCGGCCAGGAAGCGTTGGGACAAACGCCCCTGATCGAGATCGGCCAACCATGCTTCACGGACCACCGTCAGCGGCAGTTCGTCCTGCAAGCCTACCGATTCGCAGGTCTCCAGCCAGGTTTCGCGGAGCAACTCGAGTTGGGCCAGCAGATAGTCGTCATGTTCATTGCTGGCCAGGAAAAATAGCTGCATCAACGCTTGCAGACGCCCCCCCCATTGCTCGGGCGATGCCGGTTGTGTGAGTTCTGCGTGAGCGATCTGCAAAGCATCGAGTAAAGCTACCAATGGGCCGATCAGTGCCGCGTCCAGTCCACCAATTTCATCATAAGGTTCAATGCCCTCGCAGGAATGACCACTGCCAACGGCATACCCCAGAAGCATGCGACGCAAGCCAAAACGCCAACTGTTTTGCTCAAGCTCATCTGGTAAACCAAGACCGGCGCGCTGTTCCGCGTTCATACCCCAGCGAACGCCAGCCCCTTCGATCCAGCGATGCAAGGTCGGCAGGTCGCGCTCCTCTACACCAAATCGGGCGCGCAATGCCGGGACATCCAACAAGTCGAGAATCTCGCTGACCGGGAAACGGCTGTCAGGCAGTTTAAGCAAATGCTCGACCGCGATCAGTAGCGGGTCACGACCACGCTGCCCCTGGTCGGTCAGCGTGAAAGGGATAAAGCGCCGATCTTCCCGCTCAAGTTGACCGAACACGGCGCGGATGTGTGGAGCGTAACTGTCGATGTCCGGAACCATCACGATCACATCGCGTGGGCGCAACTGCGGGTCTGCGCTAAAGCGCGCGAGCAACTGATCGTGGAGTATCTCCACTTCACGCTGTGCGCTATGGGCAATGTGAAAACGGATCGACTCGTCCTGCTTCAGATCGACTGCTGGCCAGAGCAAGCGGGTTTCATTCAGCGGGCGCAACTCGAGGATGTCGTCCTGCAATTGATTGAGCATGTTCAACGGCTGGCTTTCGCTGAAAAGGTCGATACGTCCATCGCGAAAAGCTGATCGATAGCTGTTGGGATCGTCATAACTGTCGAGCAGGTTGATGTAGTCCCGCCCTTGCTTGCCCCAGGCTGCCAGCAGCGGGTGAGCATGTTGATGCAGGGTTTGTGGGTCAAGTACGACCGGCATACCGGTCTTGCGCGCCTGTCGCTTGTACTGATGCCTTAAAAGGTCTTTATCGGCGACGATGTCTGCCCAGTGGTGACGACATGGGTTATGCACACAGAGCAGAACCTGGCTGAAGCGAGCTAATCCTGCGAGTGCTTCCAGGGCTTGGGCAGGTAGCGAAGAAATGCCGAAAACGATCACCCGTGAAGGTAATCCCTTAGGTGCGGTGTCCAGGCCAGTGATTGTCTCGATGAAACGTTGGTGAACGCCTGCACGGCTTTGCGCCATGCCTTGCTCACCGACGTCCAGCAACAGCGCACGCCACAACTCAGCCTGCCAGCAGTTGGCCGGAGTGAGCGGCTTGCTCTCACCTCTACCGTTACGCAGTTGATGGCGACCCGCCGCCCAATCTTCCAGCCAGTCCGCCCGGTACACTTGATACTGGTCAAACAGATCCGCAAGCCGCTCAGCGAGCTGATAGCGTTTACGCAGGTCGGTATCGTGAGTCAGGAAGCGTTGCAGCGGTTCGAAATGTGGTTGATCAATCAGCTCTGGCAACAGGCGCATCAATCGCCAGGTTAGAGGGGCCTTGTCCAGCAACGATTTCGCTGGAATTTCATCACGCCCGAGCACTGATCGATAAAGTTGCCACATAAAGCTGCCGGGTAACTGCACATCAATGGCTGCAGCGATGCCACAGCCGCCCATGTCGTCATCTTCAGGGTCTTCGGCCAATGCCAGCTTCAGCCATTGGGCAATACCATTGCTCTGCACCAGAGCGATTTCATTTTCCAGGGGGGCAAGCGGATAACGCCGCATCCAGCTGACCACCAGGCTACGCAGTTCGTCCAGGCGGTTGCCGTGAACCACCATAAAACCAGCACTGAGGAACGAGGCGTCCGCCATAAGGGCTTCCTTGGAGAAATGCAAAAGCTAGGGCCGAACCTTAGCATTGTCAGGTGACTGTGACAGCCGGGAGCTGTCCGATGTTGCCGTACGAACTTTCTCGCAGGCAAAACAAAACCCCAACTGCTTTCGCAATTGGGGTTTCG
>NZ_MOBI01000044.1:0-29953 GCF_003732175.1 Pseudomonas brassicacearum | reverse complement strand
ATCAGTGGCCGGATGCTCATGGAATAGGTGGCCGGATGGCCGTGGAATCCGCATCTGGCAACTGCATCCACGGTGAAGCTGGCCAACTCGCGCCCATCCATGATGAGCACCCGGTCAAAAGCTTGAAAAATACTCATCTCCCGCAGTATGTGAAGGAAGCTTTCGTCAGCGAGATCTCGCCTACGAGCAGGCTCATCCCAATTGTCGTAGATCAGCAACCAGTTCTGCGTGAAGCTTTCGAAGCCGGGCTTGTTGGCCTTCTCCACTTTGCTCGTTACAACATGAGCCATCGCCTCCGCCCATTCCTTCGCACCGTTACCAACCCAACCGTTGCCGGGATTTTGGCAGAACTGCGATTGCACGTTGATACATAGCCCATCCCGCATGCCAAAGTCTCGCTGACCTCCACAACCGTAATAATGACTCGCAAGGCTTGCAGTGAAATCTAGTTAGCCAGCATCCGTTGGTACTACGCTTCACTGCCTTGTCTTCACTGTGACGAACATTTTGATGCGGTCGTGAATCTCTTGGAGGCATGGCGAAGAGGCTCATGCCTCTCACTGGTCGTCGGATCTTTGCGGCCGCGCGCTCTGCGAATCAGTCCATCGCTTGCGTTCAAAAAAACAGATCACAATGTTTTGCAACAGGATTTCAACTGAGTCACCAAACAGAACAGCAAGCGTGCGTTTCAAGATGTAACAATCCGCCTTCGGGGATTCCCGAAGGTCTCAGCCTGGCAGCTTACTGCATATTTAAATCTATTGACCGGTAATAGCAGCCAAGACCTCGCCCTCCGCGACCAGCCGGATGCATTTTTTCACTCTCCGCTGAATAACGAGCATCATAATTCCACAAATGACAATCACAATGCCGAGCAATATAAAAAGCGTTAAGATACCGAATAGCGTAATCAACCAAGCAGCCACCGTAGTCCAAAACGAGTAGCAGTCATGCTCAGCCTGAGTATCTAAGTTTTTAAAAGCATAACAGGTCAAGTGACCTTTCTTTATCACTCCCGCGACTCGTACATTATCTCCTTCTGCTATGCTAACCACATCTTTCAAAGCAAATTCAACGGGACGTCCATTTACTCTAAACGAATAAGTATTTCCGGACGAAATTGACCCACTCGTATTGCCAGTTACCGCTGATGTTTGAATATTTCCGTGAACAGAAGTGCCACGACTGACGTGCGACACAATGCCTTCAAGCAATTCAAGCTTAGCCATCTGATTCCTCAGCTTTTAAACGACGCAGATAGAAAATATGCGCCCGGAAACAACCATTAATTTAGTTCGCATTAACGGCATTAATAATCTTGCAAAACTCGCCACGCGCACCGATATCCGGGGCGTAAATTCCTGCTGCTACCACAAAGACCAGCGTAACCTTCGTGCCTGACGATGCAGCCTCAACAATGGCATTTAACGGCGCTCGTTTACTGCTGTAGTTGACATCCTGGTATGCAGAGATGAGGCCTCTATGTGGATCAGATGACTCAATGTGAAACCCCTCTTCTAGCATCACTGCTGACAGCCGCTGAAATGCCAAATTAGGGGAAATGCTAGGCAGCATCGAAGTTGTCGAAAATTTCTTACCAGTAACAATGCTCCCTTCTGAACTGAAATTTGCCTCGCATTCATTTGTTGAATGTAACGCAGCACATCCACTGAGCGCGGCAATGCCCGCTGCGAGCGCCAACCGATAAATCATGGTAGTTTCCTGTTGCTCAAGCGAGAGGCGTCAGCGACGCCTCTCGGCGACTAGAGTGAATTCAGAGAGTCTTGGAAAGTAAAACCGTACCACTCGCAGTGTCCACCACGTCAACTCGTTGCGGCGCTACCAAGACGTAGTGTTTGGGGCCAAAACGGTCAGTAATAATTTCACGCTGTATATTTTTTACGTAACCGTAGACCACAACATTTGACGTAGGACGTGCAGCCTCGATCTTCCGAGCCTGAGCTTCATCGGGGACATCAAAAAAGACACTCGAACCGCCAGTGAGACCGATAAGGTAGTCTTTTGGCCCAGGGTTGTAGTAGCAGCGCGTCGGAGCAGCACGTTTGAAGCTCTCTTGGTTTCGCATTTCTTCTGCACTGTATTCCAATTTATCGGAAAACATGCAGCCGGACACTTTAAATCCCTTAGATGCAAAGTCATAGGCAGCCAAGTGATCAGGAATTACAGCCTTTACCAGCCTATTCGATCCGGACTTACTAGCCTCGTCCTTTACAATGGTGAAAATTTTATCGCTCAAGTCCTTTTTCTTGAATGTGTCTTTCGTGGTAAGAATGTCATAACTAAACTTGTAGAGGTCGGGGTTTTCATCACGCACCAAAATCGCATTTTTCACGGATTCGACCACGTCATCCTGCGTCTCATCCCAAGCATGCTGCGCAGTGTAAATCCGCAAAGCAGTCATTGGATTCAACATATCTTGGTACTTCGAAAGGTCACCCAACTCTACAGCGGACAGCTCTACAGTCCGTGGCTGATTACGTGCTGCAAATCTCTTCTCAGCATCACTCTGTTCCGTTTTCTTAAGTGGTTGCTGTACTTCAACTTTCTTTTCTACTTTTTTCGCATCTGCTCCGCTATCCGAGCATCCGACCAAAAATGTACTACAAAATCCAGCGAGCGCACTTACTACCAAGCATTTCGATGAAATGCTCATCTTTCCGTTCATACAACAATCCTTTTGTCCATTGATAGAGTGATAGCCATCGCTACGTCAGCGTTGAGTCCAGCACTTAGAAAGCCCTAATAATACTCAAGAAACCCTTCATCTCATTCGTCACGCCTGCACTCTATTTCTCTTCATACAACAGCAGTCCTTGGTGATGTCTTCTGGCATCAAACGCGTGCATTCCACAATGCAAAACTATCGACGGCGTTGCTAGAACGCTTGCCGCCATCTACCAACCAGCCCTTGGAATCAGGGACGGCTTAAGAATCGTCCAAGCTGACTGCCGAAGAACAAATCGCACAACCGGAAGTATGCTTCCTGTTGGGATTAATCTGCAAGCGTTCCAATGCCCGTTTTGGGCCTAAAAATGGAACTCAACCAAGCATTTGGACGTGTTTTCGCACGCCTACGCATGCGGAACGGTTTGACTCAGGAAGATTTCCATCCGGCAGCCACAGACAGGTATGTCCGAATGCTCGAAAAAGGAAAGGCATCGCCGACGATTGCGATGTTCTGTGAGCTATCAAGCGTGCTGAATGTGAGCCCAGCGGTATTGATGGCCCTCACAACAGCAGAAGCTGCTGGCCTTACTGAAGAGGATGGCCTCCAAGCGCTCCAAGCAGCGTTAGATGACACCAAGCGCGTTGCGTAGCGGCCCTACGAGCCTGAATGCTCCTCATACCGCCTTACAGCACTGCCTCTCTTTGTTCTCCCCTCACCATGACGCTTCATAGCTCCGCTCAAGACTCGTGACGGGATTGAGCGCTGTTGCGGGCATCTGGCGGTTGCTTGAGCACCACTTCTGAGCGCGATTTTGGCTAGAATCTGGCTGCACCCCCCCCCCTCAGATCGGCTTGGGAGGGCGCAAGCCCCTGGACATGTTAAGCACTCACTGCGAGTCTGAATTTGTTCTGAGGCTTGTGGGACAGATTGAAAATGGCGTATTTCCCTAGATTTGTGCTCGATGGTGTTGCCGCCAAGCGCTGATTTACTCGGGGTACAGGCCTTTACGGCGGCAGTACTCGCCCAGTTCAATTTCGGACAGGCCTGCGGCCTCAAGGACGACAGCGAACTTGGTTTCGACTGCCCAGTTCTGGGCCGATGGGGTGTTCTCGGGCACTGCATTTCCTTCAGAGCTGGCCTTTCTCGCCAGTTGGCCAATGACATGTCGCTGACCCCCTTCGCGCCGAGCAACCTCAGCCATCGACAGGCTCGGTGGGGGGAAGCAGCATTTTGAGCAATGCGGCTTTGCGTTCCGGTGAATAGTACGGCACGAACAGTCTCTTTCCGCCCCCGATCTGCTTTTTCAGGAAAAATCGGAGAGGCGACAACTATCCTGACACCGGGGGCGACACTGACACCAGCTGTGTGCAGCAACCTACCCTTTTACGTTAATAGACTTACAGGCCTACCGCTAAGGTCCGCTTTCGACCGCTTCGCGAATGTGGCCACATGGTGTGTCCCACAAGCCTTGTGGCAACAGGACGTGACAATTAGCCGTGAAGAGAGATCTCGCGCGCGCATCACACAGAATCAGTCCAGGCAGGTGAAATGCATGGATGGAGACCAAACCAAGAGACTAACCAAACTGGGGCCATTCGCGGGCACGCCCGTGGTCGCACTCGGAGAAAGCACCAGGTGTTCAACCTCTATGCGCACGTGTCTCCTACTTGACTGGCGCGCTGATACAGGGTGAATGAGGGATTCGTTGGAACACACACCATGATGATGGGCATGGGTGTGTACCTACTTCCGCCATCACGGGTTAGTCTAGCTTTGCTCGGAAGCTGAGGAGCGCCCAGTCTTCTCCTCGATTTTTTCAAGAAAAATATTTCAGCCGCAGGCGCAGTATTTCTTGAAAGCAGCAATGTCCGCGTCGGCGATCTCAGCTAGCTGGCCCTTAAGCGCCCCCCAACCAATCGTAGTCACCGGTTAGTTTGGGCGCTCGGACGGAGCAAGGGCCATCACAAACAAGGTGCTGATGCTGCTCGCGGCCAATTATGTGCCCTTGGCTAAAAGGAGCATCGCCGCAAAGTGACTTGAATCGACAAGTTCGCAATTGGTGTTGCAGCGATGGTCTCATTGGCCGGTGCAGCCCGGTGTTTGCGACGAGACTCTACTACTAGCGCTACTGAAGTTCAGAGTCCTAAGCCCTGACATCGAATCTCTGTACCTTCTAGATCCATATGTACGACAAGATTGTCAGCATCAAAAATCGTACCGATAGAAGAGACCACGCTGGCGGGTGAGTTTTTCATATAGTGCTCAATGAGGGCATCAGGGTCTTCGAGCGGTAGCACGCTGCTGTGTTGCCACGTGTTCATTGGAAGATTGCTCAGGCCGTATTGAATTTTTCCATTTTTTAAGATATTTCTCAGGCTGTTCCATTCGTACGAGATAATCCCTTGCGGCCATAGTGTAAAATCGAAATTGTAAACATTATGTATCAAAAGAAAATATGAGTTATCAGGCGTGCAGTCATGCAACCCTTTTTCATCAAGAATGCTCTTTAGCTTGCCGTCCAGTAGCGCAGACTTTGCATCAGATAGCTGCCGCATCCCATTGTGTAGCTTTCCTGAAGCAAGATGATCGATGTCGCCAGAGATGTAAGCTTTTCCTCCGATCCGAAAATACTTCACTTGCGTAAAATAATATTTATTGCGGCGTATATCTTTTATTATTAGGTCTACATCTGGATTCAGTAATTCGTCCTTCACTTCATCCGGTACAAAACCAGTAAACACGCAATAGTCATCTCGAACCTCATCACCCGCGAAGTAATTGAAAACGCAGGCCTTCTCGAAGAACTTGCCGATTACGTTATTTAAGGTGCCGTCGGAAATCTCGTTCGCAATGAAATTTATTGTATGCCTAAGCTGAGTAGTAATACTTGGATTACCTATTGATATTCCTTTGCTTCCAATGTCAAATACTTGGTCAGGCTCTGACTGCCTATCTGAGTAGTATTTTATTTTATCTATATCATCGTTGGTAATCTCAATCCTGTGAATCAGGTCATATGGTGCATACTCCATATCGTTTTTCGTTTTGCACCACATGCAAAGGACAGCGAGTCTACAAAGCTTTTTAATCCACTGTACGCTTGCACTGCGCTCAAGTTTATAGGGTAGGTTCTCTTCAGGCAGGAAGAAAATCTTATCGACGAGATTCGTCCCAAGCATTGCTATTGCATCATGAAAATTATTATAGCTATCTGCTCCCTTGGGAATAAGGTCGAGGTAAGCTATATTTGCAATGCAGCTGTTCTGTTCCCATTGATTCGCAAACCATTTCCGGTGGAGCTGCTTTGTAATGTCTGACGAAGACGGAGATATCAAAATAACGTCGCCCCGCCTCACGGCAGAGGCGGTCCTCGTCAGCAAAAGAAAGAGAACTTCACTCAAAAAGTAAAGTTTAATGATGTCATGTAGCTGACCGCTTGGTTTAGATCCATAGCATTCTTTTATCTTGAAGGAGTCTAGAATCCGGTCCAGCTGCAAATTAGTCCCATCGCATAACTTTAGCTTCAAAGCGTTTTTGACTGCTTCGGTTTTAGGGTATGACGGTAGTTCGTATGCTAATGGTGTAGAATCGCTGGCGAAATTCTCTAAATTAAGCTTTGCAGCATTAGTCAAGCCAAGGTGCACCTGGCCAAGTGATGCGAGCACTTGCTTCCTGAGCACATTGTATGCTGTTGCCAACTTTATAATCTCGTCTGCTGGCTTGCAGCTGGGCTCGCTAAATGTCTGCTCGATAAAATCTACAGGATCGAACTCCAGTGGAGCCCCCATCATTTTCCTTAACGTCCGCAGCTGACCGATTTCTAGACCGTACCAGATCAAAAGCATTCTCCATGAATCAAATTTTCTAAGATCTTTGTATTATGTCGGCAGTACATACAGTTTCTTTAGTCTTAGATTGCGATTTCCCGCTAGATTGAAGTGCTCCCGATACGCTCTATTAAACCTCACAACGACTACTAGGTTTAGAATGGTTCCCAGATGGTGTGCTCCAACGAAAAATTGGTTGCGCCAAGATGCGCACTATAACCTCCTGAGCAATCGAGGCTCGTACCATATGTATAATTTATGCAGATCACTGTGAATGCGATCCGTGAGTGGACTCGCTACACTTTCGTCAGCTCACGGATATAAAGCGGCAGCTGGCGTGACCGTCCGCCTTGGGTCGATTGCATTCGGTCGTGACCGACCTAAGGTTATCGATCTCAAGTTCGGGTGATACAACTACAGGAGAGGCTTGACCGACACTACGTCGAAATACTTGAACTTCTTCTTTTTAGCCTGACTTTTCGCCTCTTGCTCTGCGACAAGCGTACTCAAAGTGTTAGCATCATAAATGAACACTTCTACGTCACCTTCAAATTCCTTGGTAACGTGCAGCGTCACCCTAAGCTTCGGCGAGAGCGGTTTAGCAATGGAACGGAACTTTGGGCTCGGCTGCGGCTTTTCGAGAACTAAGGGTTCAAGTCTTTTCGGCGATGACTGGGGATCGGATTGGTTTGAGAGGCCAAATAACGCCTGACGCATCTCTTCTTCACTCAGTTCGCTCATCTTGAATTGCTCGTTGCTAAAATAAGAGGTGGGTATTCAACACGTAAAGACGAAGGGGTGCCAGGGAGACTGACATAGATGGCCCCGCACACGCGACAAATGGCATCAAACCGCTGCCAGGTGGAGAGGTACCGCTAACCGCAGCACCCACCAACTGAAATCCCCATCGCCGTCTAGATTATCCGAATCAACTGGCTACATGCGTCTCAGCATTGTCTACCCCGCGTTGCGGGAAGGTAACCAGCGAGGTTACTGTACCTTGCCCCCAAGGCACTGATGCTCTGACATCGCCAATGAATGCGTTCGGCAAACAGCTAACTAATCACCGCTCCTTGCGGACCGCTGGCGATCAGACTAGCTCCACAGGCGGTTTTCATGCCATCCAGCGCCACAGCAATTCCACCGACCGTGTAGGTGCTGCTGCCCTCGGCAATGGGGAAGACGCCTTTGCACAGTGGGCAGCTGACTTTGTGACCAACTCCCGCAATCGGCTTCCCGTTTAGGTCGGTTTGGGAGAAGGCTTCAAGAACCACCCCGCCATGAGTTGTGGAGTCACCCAATCTGATGATGTCTTTCACATTACCAACTCCAGGTTCATAGCTCAGCTTGTATAGAAAGTACTTACTCAAATGGGCCTTACTGCCGACCAAAGTACGCTTTCCAATGGAGTAAACTCTATGCCTTTAAAATCCACAGCCAAATCTTTGAAAGACTGAGAACAGATCAAAGTATTGCTCCCTGAAATAAGCCCCTTATATTTAAACAGGTCAAGCTTTAAGTCGACCGGCAAGATCAATTTTTTAAATCTGAAAATCAACCCATCCTCTTCTATAAAAGTAGAGGCAGGATCAGTATTTGAGCGCGTATCCAGCTCTTGAAACAAGACAGCATTGTAGGATTTAGAGGAAATAACCTCCCCAGCCTCTGACAACACCTTAATCGCCACGCTATCGGTAAGCTTTACATTCAACTCTTTGCAAACAGACAAAAAATCATCGCTAACGATGTAAAAGCGCGAAATGCTACGCACATCAAACTCATAACATTTATCTTTGGAAATAAGTACCATACCCCCAGGGAAAGGTGTGTGCGTCGTATACCTGATTTTTTCTGCATACCACGAAAAAAAACCGAATTCGACACCTTTGGTATTTGAATAAAACTTATCATAAAGATCTGCACGCAAAAAACCTATCGGACAACCAGGCTCTTCTTTCTGAGAAAGCACATAATAATTCATAACTACCTCGCACCCTGATTATTGAACTCGACGCTGCTTAGTTCCTGATACCGACAAACTTGTTCTCAGCCTGGACTGTATCGTTGATATCTGAGCGCGGGCCTGGGTCTCATCGATGACGCCTGCCTCATATTTGCTCCGAACGGTTGTCACCATGTTGTTAACCATTGGAGTGTAAACCTTGCTATGAGATCCACAATGGTAAAAAACACGCTTGGTTTTCTTGGCCTGTTCCGCACTGTCGGGCATCAATATCCCATTTTCCTTTTTATCCCGCTCACCAGACATACCGATATCTGAAAAGAAACTAGCTTGCCTATTCCAAACTTCCTCCGGTATGAGGTGATGGGCTTGCATCTTGTCATTGGTTTTGCCACCTAATTCTCGGTCAAGCTTTCTACTGCATAATCCATTAGGGTCGACCCATTGAGTTGAGCTGACTGCATATTGATAAAAATTAATACCACCGGCATAACTGATTGGGTCGCGACTGATAAACCGCCCAACAGACGGATCATAATACCGATGCCGATTGTAATGCAGCCCTATCTCGTGGTCGTGGTACTGACCTTGGAACCGTATGGGGTTGGTGAGCCCTTGCTGTTGCGCCAATGCTGAGCGCTGCTCGCGCACCTCCCCCCAAGCCTTGTACTGCGCGCTCCAGGCGACATCACCGTTCTGGTCGGTCAGCTCTTGCGGCGTACCCAAATGATCGCACTGATACCAGGCCACGACATCGAACGGTTGCGGAGTGGCCGTGTGGTTCCACAGCGGGTCGTCATCCTGGCTGTAGGCGCCACTGTAGTTTGGTTGCCCCGTCAGGTGAATCGGCTTGTGCCTCAGCGCCTGGGCTACCGGAATGAAGGTGCCCGGTTCAAAGATGTAGTGCACGGTACGACCGGCGCTGCCATCGAGTTGGGCCGGGCTGCTTTCCCAGGCCAGGTTATCACCGTCCCAGCCATACAAGGTAAAGCCACAACCGAGTTCGCGTTGTCTGCGCGCATGTTCGTTGCGATTCCATTGCGAGCCGGCCTCAGGGCGTTGCTTGTAGTGCGCACTGGAATTTTTGTGCAGGCGGCGACCGAGCGGGTCGTAGGCGTAATCCACGGCCAAGCGAGCATCTTCGAAACGCACCAGGCGGTCGAACAGGTCCCACTGCATTTGGCTACGGGTGCCGTTGTGCCAGCGTTGGATCTGGTTACCGCGCTCGTCGTACTCGTAATGCGTGCCGGCGTACTCGCGCAGCAGGTTATCCAGCAGTTTGCTGCGCGGCGAGCCCTGATCCAGCGGTCGGCGGATTTCCGTGGTTTTGTCGTCGAGCAGGTTACCGGCCGGGTCGAAGGCGAAGGTTTCCACGCCCAAGCGACTGGTAGCGCTGAGCAGTCGCCCCACCGGGTCGTAACGGTAGGCCAATGGACCACGGCGACTGTCGTTGATATCGGTCAACTGGCCGGCGGCATCGTATTTGTATTCACGCTTGAGCAACGTGGATTTGTCGTCACTGCGCCCCAGCAACTGTTCCTGCAAACGACCGGCCGGATCCCACTTCTGGGTTTGCAGCAGGCGGTTGCCCTGATGGCGGGCGACTTCGCGGTGCAGGTCGTCGCGTTCGTAGCCGATCAGTTCATGCTCATCCAGACGCAGACCGAGTAAATGCCCGCTGCCGTAGGTGAGCCAACTGACGCGGTGACCATCTGGACGGGTGGTGGCGATACGCTGATTGAGCACGTCGTACTCGTGCTGCCAGACCGCAACCAGTGGTTTTTCCAGGCCAAGGTAATGCTGGTGCTCGCGCAGCAGGTTGCCGGCCGGATCGTGGAACCATTGCAGACGGCTGTCGGCGTTGCTGGCCATGACCAGATTGCCGTTGCCGTCGTAGGCGAAGGTTTCGCTTTGCGATTGCTCGCCCAGCGTGGCACGGCGTTCGGTCAAGCGGCCTATTGGGTCGAAGCTGACGGCGATGCTGCGTTCACCGTTGAGCGTTCTGGCCAAACGGCCACTTTCAGGCTCGTACTGATAGCGGGTGGCGCGGCCGTCGAAGCCGGTTTCTTCCAGCAGGCGACCGACCGGGTCGTAGTGGAAGTGTGCGCGGCGTTCGTTTTCGTTTTCCAGGGCCACTAACCGACCCAGTTTGTCCCAGCGGTAACGTACAGTCTGTTCTGCGGCATCGACCCGTTCGGCGATAAAGCCAGCCTCGGTGTAGCTCCAGGTGGTGCAGCGATCCAGGCCATCGACGTGGGCCAGCAACCGGCCCTCAGCATCGCGCTCGAAACGCTCCTCGGTCTTGTCCGGGTGCTTGATCACCACCAGTTGACCGGCCTTGTACGCGTACTCGGTGCTCTGTCCCGCCGGGTCGGTGAAGCAGATCATTTGCCCGCGCTCGTTGTACTCCCAGGCGCTGGCCTTGCCGGAACAGTCGGTGTACTTCACTAGTTGACCGGCGTCGTTGTACTTGAGTTCTTTCGCGTTGCCGTTGGCGTCCTTGATCGCCGTCGGCAGGCCGGCCGGGTTGTAGGCGTACTCGGTCTTGTTGCCCAGCGGGTCGACCGCTTCGACCAAATTGCCCACCAGATCGTAAGCCCGCTGCCACTGGCCGCCCTCGGCGTCGCTGATCTTGATCAGTTGATCCAGGTCGTCATAGGCAAAGTACACCACAGTGTCATCGGTGCGGATGTGTTCAAGCAGGTTGCTGCGCTCGTCGTAGCTGTAGCGGTCGGAGCTGCCATCAGCACGGACGTGACGAACTACGTTCTTGGCGTCGTCGCGGAAGAACCAATCCGAACGGTCATCGGCATGCCGGATGCGGTAGGTGTAGCCGAGGCTGTCGTAGTAATGCCAGGTCTCGTGGCCATGGGCGTCGGTGACGTAGGTCAGGCGAATGTTTTCGTCCCACTCCAGGCGGGTGTCGAAACTGCCGTCATCGGCCCATTCGCGCACGGCCTTGGCATCGGCACCGTGACCCTGCCATTGCAGGTTCATGCCGCGATCAGTGCGGTCGGTGTAACGGGTAATCAAGTGATGCTGGTACTGATAACGCCAGGCGGCGCCGTTCTCATCCTGGACCAGGATCAAGTCGCCGTAAGCATCGTACTGATAGCTACATAATTGGCGCTGCGGGGCGCCGTCGCGAATTTCCCAGAGGCCGGTCAGGCGGCCGTGCTCGTCAATCAGTGTGCCGAGGTGCAGGTGAACCTTGGTCACATCGTCCTGATAGGTGATCAGATCCGACAATACCGAATGGTCGCCGTGGCGATGCTCGTAATGCAGCATGATCCCGGCGCCGTTGCGCAGCACCACGCCGGTCAGCAAGTAGCGCTGGCCACGACGGACGTAGGTTTCCTTGCGCTCAAAGCCACGGCACAGCAGCAGTTGGTCTTCGCTGGTGCGGACCAGGGTCAGGTTTTCGATGGTGTCGTAGTGAAACAGACCGACCTTGGGCAGCGGGTAGTCATGGCTGCGACCGTCGGCGTCATGGAACAGCAGCGCATCATCGACCAGGTCGAACCTCGTCGTGAAGGCAGTGATCCAGCGCGCACCCAGTACGTCCTGATCATAGGCATCCAGGCTCGAACAGTAGGTGCGGGTCCACTCAATCGGGAACGGCCCGGACAGACTGAAATCGGTGTGAGCAAGGATCTCCGAGCCCATCGCAAAGCTGATGCTGTTGCAAGTACCGGGACAGGTACCATTTTTGTCAGGATTAGCCCTTTTCTCCGCAGGCACTTCGTTCTTCCTAACCTCTGTCCGCCCCTCCCCATACTGATGCTTGGCCTTGCTGGTGGCGCCAAGTTTGACGTTCCCGGCCTGGCCATGCCGGTTACGCAAACTCCAAGCCTCAACTGCCTTGGCCAGTACCGCGAGCAAGGCTCCGATAGAGAATGGCATGCCAGGGTCGCTGAGTTTTTTCAGCTGGGTCCGAAGCTCTGGCCCCATGTTTTTTAATAGGCGCGTTTGTTCATGCACCAGCTTCTTGGCCTCTTCAGGCAATAGGAGCTTCACCGCGCTGTTGGCCACGCCCTTACCGGCCGCCGTATAAACATCCCAGAGGGCGCCATAGATGTTGCTGATTCCTTTGGTCGGGTCATGCAGCAACTGCCCCCCGACTCCACTGATCTTTTTCTCAGCCTGATTGAGACTCTCTGTCGCATTGAGATCCGCGTCGACCACCGCGTTCAAGCCCTTGGCGATATCGTTGAGAATCTGTTCGCCCTTTTGACCGGCTTCTTCGAGAATGTCCGGCAGGGTGGCCTTGGCCGTTTTCACGAAGTCGTCGATTTCGCCGACAATGGTCGCGTTCAGGTGCCCAACGATCACATTGATCAAGGCGTCGCCCAGCAGTGTCTTGCCGGCGACCTTCAGCTCCTGCCGCACCAGATACAGCGTCGGGCGCAAGTTCATGCGTGCGGCGGCCATATTCGGCGGATACGGGATTACCCCAATCAGGTCGATGCCCAGACTGACCCAGTCGAGCGGGTCACGCTTCTCGCTTTTGGCGAGGGTGGCAATGTCGTTCAGGACATCCACCAGCGCCATGATGTTGCCGACTACTGGCAGCATTCCGGCGACGTTCTTGATCCGGTCGAGGGTGACCACACCGCCGCTGACCTCTTGCAGCCAGGCATCAAATTTAGCCGCACCGAGCCCGACATCTTCGACCTGGATCTCATTGAGCGGAGCAACCGTGGACTGGGGTTCACGTTTTTTTTCAACAGCAATTTCAGTGGTCATGAAAGCATCTCACCCGCCAGCAGGCTCGGGGTTTTCAGGGAAGTCTTGGGAGCGGTGGCGGCCGGCAGACGCGGCAACTTGCCGCTCTTGCTCGCGGCACCGAGGAGTCGTGACGCCGTCGGCAGCGTTGCACTCGCCAGCTGCGGCAGCCCGGCGGTTCCGGCCTGCAAAGCACTGCGCACCTGTTGCGCGGTCTGCACGGCACCGAGGCCGGTTTGCACCGCGCCGATACCGGTCTGCGCCAGGGACGGGGCGTTTTTCAGCAGCCCGGCGCTGCTGGCACCCGGCAGGGCCTGGGCGACCATCGCCTGCACCTGCGCCGGAATACTCTCGGCACCTGGTTGTTCGCGTGGCCACTCGGGTTTGCCGATGTAGCTGCCATCGCTCCAGGTGTCTGCCGGATCCTTGCCGAACAGCACGCGCGCCGGCCCCGGTGCCGCGCCAGAGACGCTGGCGAAACCCTTGGCATCGAGCTTGCCCTTGAGGCTTTTGCCCAGCGCGTCGATCACTTCGAAGTCGCCACCCTTGATGCCTTGGCGCCCGGCGTACTGGTTGAACAGTTCGAGGTTGCCTTTGCCCGGCTTCGGCGGCTCCGGGAACGCGCCGGCCAGACTCTTGGCCCCGGTGTAGGCGAAGTTCGCCGCATGCGCGGTGTACGGGCCGGTGGTGGCGTGGGTGATGCCACCGGCGTTGTAAGTGGTGGCGCTGCCGCCGCCCTGGATCACCAGTTCGGTCTTGGCGGTGATCGTGATGCGGTCGGCATTGGCGGTGATGTTGAGTTTGGCCAGCAGGTTGATGCTGTCCTTCAAGGCGCGCACGTCGATGTCGCCGGACGCCGCGACCAGTCGCCAGCCCATGCTCTGCACGAACAGCCGCATGCCGCGACTGGCGCTGGCCAGCAGGCGCTTGCCAATGGACAGGCTGGTGTGGCCGGTGCTGCTCAATGCCAGATGCTCGCCCGTGGCGATATGACTGGAACGTGGGGTGGTCAGCGCAATACCGGCCGGACTGGCGAGCACCAAGTGCGGTTCGGTGAATTCCGGAAACTCGTTGGCGCTCATGTTCGCCGGACCGCTGCCAAGAATGCCTTGATGCTGGCTGTGCAGCGCCTTGGCGACGTCATCCTGATCGCCCGGTTCCTGGGCTTGCAGCTCGCAGGCCTGCATCGCAAAACCGTCCTGCTGATCGGCGGCGGTGGCCAGACGTTCGGCGGTTTCCGGGAGGTCCTTGTGGTGCTTGGATTCGTTCGGGCGTGGCTCGGTGGTCAGCAGCAAACCGGCCGCCGCCCGCACCGCACCATGGCGGTCAGTGCGCAGCTCAAAACCCTCACCGCGTGGCTGGCCACCGGACGGCCGTGGATGAGTCAGGTAGCCGAGATTGATCGCACTGGCGCCATGGTCACTGCGCAGCGCGATGCTGATCTCGCTGGTGGTGTCGTCGATGCGCAGTTCGTTGGCGCGACTGCCCTTGTATTCCTTGCTCTTGACCGTAGCGAGGGTCTTGAAGTCCGGCAGCTTGTACGGCGGCAGGTTCACGCCATGGTACAGGCAACCGGTGATTAGGGGCTGATCGGGATCGCCTTCGAGGAAGGTGATCAGCACTTCCATGCCGATGCGCGGCAGGTTGATCGAGCCGAAGTTCTGACTGGCCCAGTTCGACGCCACGCGCATCCAGCAACTGGTCTTGTCGTCGTGCTGGCCTTCGCGGTCCCAGAAGAACTGCACCTTCACCCGACCGTACTGATCGCAGAAGATTTCTTCGCCTTCGGGGCCGGTGACCACCGCACTCTGAGTGCCGAGGACTTTCGGTTTCGGGTGCTCCAGCGGCGGCCGGTACGGCACGTTCCACGGGATCGCACTGAACTGGTTGCGATAGCCCTGGTGAAAATCGTCCTTGAGGTCGGTGACGTCGCTAGTCACCGACTCTTCCAGCACCTGCGGCTGCTTGCCTTCGTGGCGGATTTCGGTGAGCAGCCAGAGGTCGTTCCACGCCGGGTTGGCGTGGTCGGTCAGCGCCAGGAAATGCCCGCTGACCAGCAGCGGCTGATCGCTGCGACCGTCGGCCAGCCGGTAGTCGCTGCGATGGCGTTCCAGGTTACGAGTGGCCAGGTGCTTGCCGCGTTCGCGGTCGACATAGCGGCCCGGATAATCGTAATCCTCCAGGTCCGGTTTCGCGGCGCTCTTGGCGTCGCTTTCCAGTTCGATGCGCGGCTTGGTGAAATCATAGTCGCGACGGGTGACGCGGCTGGTGCGGGTCGCCAGGCGCAACCCGAAACGCTTGATCATCGGCGTGTCGGCGACCAGTCCAGTGTCTTGCTGATACGCCACCGGCGCCAGTTTTGGGAACACCGTCTGGTCGTCGCCGAACACCAGCAGATGAGCCTTGGTGCTGTGCTGGAAGTGGTAGTGAATCCCCTCCTCCTCGCACAGGCGCTGGATGAAATCCAGGTCGGATTCATCGTACTGCACGCAGTACACGCGCTCGGGATACACCGCGCCCAGCTGGAATTTGTGATCGCTGGTGAGGATCCCGTGCTCTTCCAGCACCTGGGCGATGATCTGCGGCACGGTCATCTGCTGGAAGATCCGTTGGTTGACCCGATGGGCCAGGTAGGCCAGTTGCGGGCGCAACGAAATTCGATAACGGGTCAGGCGTTTACCGGCCTCGCCTTGGGCGATGCTGTAGACCAGCCCGTGAATGCCGGTGCCATTTTGCGCGAGCTGGAGAAAGGCCAGTTTGTGCAGCAGGCTTTCGAGGTCGAGGAAGGCGCGTTCGCTGACCAGCTCCAGCTCAAATTCAAACGGCGTGTTCAGGGCTTCGCGGCCCTTGAAGGCCAGGACCTGAAAGTCCGCGCCTTCGAGGGTCAACGTGAAATGGGGCTGGTTGGCCGGTGAGAACATCCCTTGTTCCTCGCACAATACTGCGGCGTCCCTCGACATCCGAGTCGGGTATCAACGAACGCAAAAAATTCTTGAGTGATGCAAACAGCATCGACCAGCAGCGCTGGCCGATGTTTTGAAACGGTCGGCCAGACTTAGCCAGCGACCGGGGAACGCCAGTCATCGGAACCCGAAGTACCGGAGACTTCGTGGGTCCAGGTGATTTTGCGGTAGGTGAACTCGACGTCTTCCAGGTGAGTGAAGTGCGAGTTCGACGGGTCCTGGCAGTTGTGCATGTAGTCTTTGATGTCGACGATGATCGCGTCTTCAAGCTTGGTGGTGAAGTAGTGTTCCTGGGTGCCGGCAGCCGAAGTGCGGTACCACTGGATGGTGATTTCGGTCAGGCGCTCGCCGGAAGTCAGGGCCGCCAGCAGCAGTGGCGAGGACTTGTCGAACACCTTGGTGATTTTCACTGGCTTGTGAACGCGCTGGCCGGTGGGTTGGCCGGACTGCGGGTCACGCGGGATGATCACTTCGTGGTTGAAACCCTGAACCATGACCTGGTCTTCGTGACCTTCCTGGTAGGTGTTGCCCACCGAATCAGCGGTGAATGCACCGGCGGTGATCAGGCCTTGTTTGGTGCCGGTGATGGACATATACGCTGGCGTAGCCATGGATGCTCTCCTTGCTAAAAAATCAGGACCGACAGGCACAATTGCCTGTCAGGTGCCGACGGAGATATCAAAAGTCGTGCCAGCCATCATATGGCCATTATTTATCAAGGGTTTGGGCTGACTCGCCCGTGCTTTTTTCCGGTTTTCGTGTAGGAAGAGTCAGCCAAGTGCGCAAGAAGTTGCGCAGTACTGCGCAACTTCTTGCGCACTCGCCTGTACAGAACGAATAACGTGACCTGTAGGAATATATCCACACGGTTATCCACATTTAAGTGCGCAACTTCTTGCGCACTACAGAAAAAAGCTAACACTCGATAATTGCCTCCGGACCGGCTACGCCGCATGCAACCAGCGGTCTAAAGCCTGCTTAACCAGGAACAGTTAACACAAGTAGGTCAGCTGAAAATATTCTCGGGATACCGCTTTGTGACATTTTCGCTATGAAAAGAGGGGTGGTGTCTCTGGAAGGCCCGTAAAACCTATACTCCAGGCAATACCGGAAGGCTCTAACATGGGCTTTTGCGCTTACAGATGAGCAATACGTACGGATACAGACATGGAAAGGATCAATCTCGCTGTCGCATTCTCAGAGAAAGATGAAGCGAAATCGCTCGGTGCCCGTTGGGACCCTAGTCTGAAGACTTGGTACATCCCTGTGGGGGTAGAGGTCGGCCCATTGGGCCGATGGCTGCCGGTGACACAGCAAGCCGACTTGGAGCACGGACCAGAGTTTTGCATCAGAGCGCCGTATTACTACGTTATTGAGTCGATTTCCGGCTGCTGGGGCTGCTCCAGTGTGACCCGCGTATTTTCGTTCAAGCTGCCCGAGCAACTCGAAGAATTCGATTACTACGAAGATGAGGACGAAGATTTCGCTCTCACAAGCAACCTCGGCGAATGGAAGTGCCATGGATATCGCGGGACGGTCTCCAACGTCGACAGCCTCTCCCCCCTGGTCACGAAGCAAATCCATCGCTTAACCAACAACTTCAAGCTGGCCTACAGCAAAACTGCTGGCAGCCGTTACCTGATGAACCACTGCGAGCACTGCGGTGCAAAGCTCGGCGATTTCTTCATGCACAACGAGCCTGGAGGAGCTTTCTTCCCGACTTCGCCGCACGAAGCTGAGCGAATGACGCTCATCAAAATCAACGAGCGGTTCGACGCCAACTGTAGCGTCGGCTACGCATCCGAAGATTTTTTTGACTGGATGCAGGTTCGCAACCAACCCTAAAATTCATCCAATCCCGCATTGACCGAGGACCTGACGCGACTCAGGTCCACCTGCGGTTTTGAGCTTAATCAGTAGAAGGCGCTGCATCGATGGCAAGGATGATCCCAGACAACGGACCTCGTGGCACCGAGAGTAAGGGCGAACGAGATCTTTACACCATCTTCAAAGCGGAGTTACCAGACGATTATATCGTCATCCATAGCCTTCCTTGGCTCAGCTCCGCCGTAAAAAAGGTTGACCCTCAAGCCAAGCCGACCGGGGAGATCGATTTTTTGATCATCCATCCGGAAAAAGGGCTGCTCGTGCTTGAAGTGAAGAGCGGTGAATACGGCGTCAAGAACAACCGGTTTGTCCACCTTCACAAGCAGTACTCCATTGATCCCATCGGCCAGACGCGCAAAAACGTCCACGGAATCGCCAAGTGGCTAGGGTCCGATCCGTTACTCCGATTACGTATTGGCTACGGATTTGTTTTTCCCGACTCCGATTTTGCAGGTAAGCCAACAACGCCTGGCATGTACGACACGACCTCCACTCCCGCCCAGCCGCTCTACATCGACCATCGAGAGATGTTGAACGTTACGAAGCACGTCGTGGACCTGATGGACTACTGGAAAACCACCCTGGGAAATTTCGACCTGGGCGAAGCCCGTGTCGCTCGCCTCATTGAATTTCTCACCCCAGAAATCGACGGCAGGCGTGGCTGGGCCAGTCGCATCTTCTTCGACAATAAGGACTGGCTCCAACTAACCGAGGAACAGAGCACAGTAGTCACGAGGGTGCTGAAGAACCAGACCTCGCTCGTGACCGGATGGCCTGGAACCGGCAAAACGCTGATCGTGATCGAAACCGCTCGGAGACTGGCCTCCCAGAAAAAGAAGGTGCTGGTGGTTTCGTTCAACAACAAGCTCACGGAGTATGTCCGCACCCAGCTTGTTGATTCAGAAGGCTGCGATGTGGTGACTTGGCACGGTCTATGTGGGCAGGCGCGCAACACTTTGGGTCGCACCAGTGAAGCAGGAAAGGAAGATGAGTGGTACAGGCAGCAATGCGAACTCGATCTAAAAGACGCCATTGACCAAGGGCGCATGGTCGGTTACAGCGCATTGCTTGTCGACGAATCCCAAGCGCTCCTACCTTCCTGGTGCGAAACCCTCACCAACTGGTTCCATAACAAGCCCAAAGCCTTCTTCTGCGACGAGACGCAAGTGTTCCCGTACGAACGTGGAAACATTCCTCTGAAGGGCCTCAGCGAGCTACTTGGCGTAGATCCATTTCCACTCACCATCATCATGCGGATGCCAAAGGCTGTCACGAGCATACTTGAGGAAGTCGTTCCACCCAAACTCCAGCATTCCACGCCAAGAACCTTGGAGCATGACACCGCCGTCGAGATAATTAGCGCAGATCCATGCAAAGAAGCATCTCAGATCAGGCAAAAGCTAATTGATAGCGGAGTTCTACCTGAAGATATTGTAATTTTGATCGCCAGGTTCCTTTCAAGGCAATACATTGAGTACTTGGTAAAAGAGGAACCACGTTGCGAAGCCATTACGAAATTCCGTGGACTGGAAGCGCCTATTATTTTGATCCTTGGCGCAGAGCTACTTGATACCGCTGAGTTGTTTAGCGCCTACTCTCGGGCAACGTCAAAATGTATCGCCATTTACAACGCTGCTAGCTACACCTGGTCAGGAAAGGAAGCATTCAGGTCGAGACTCAAAAGCCTCCCCAATCACCAAGCGACTTTGCAGGAAGAAAAAAATAAGCTTCGCATCGACAACATAGTAGCTCGTTCCACAGAGCGGACATCGCTAAATCTCTCCAGCCTTAACATTTACTGGGCAGAATCTTGGAGAGCTTGGTTCATAGAAGCAGACGACGATCAGTCACTGGTAAAAATGTGGATCGCTTATTTAGCGCACAAGCTGCCCCAGCCCATATTTTTCTGGCCGAAGAACTCGAATACCAGGTTCTATTTCGCCAAAATTAATCCGTCATCGACAGATTCCGTTGACTCCCCGGATTCATACTCAACTCAGAGTTTAATTTTCTATCCATGCCAAAAGTGCGGCGATTTAACACCACACACTGACATCATCAAAATTAATTGCAAGCTGTGCGAAACAGAGGCGGACAGGACACCCTATCCGGCCAAATCTGTCATGGATGTAATCCAAATAATGGATGAATTGGTCTCCGGCGAGCTGGATAAGGATCGTATTCGTGAGCTGCAACCCAACCTGCCATTAAACATTGCCGCAGCCGCTTCTTTATTCCGCGCCGAACGAAACAAGATGCGTTCAAATGTACTCAAAGTCCAACTACCTGTAGGCCGAAGATTCTATTTGATCGCTTTTATTTTCGTTCAAGTGAGAATTGCCACGTCCAGACCTGGAGCGGTCATGGATGTAAATGCCCTCGCGGACGAAATCTACGGTCGGTTCAACGGGCTGACGTCCATTTCTTCGACTGAATGGAGAAAGATTTTCGCTAACGCGATGGGTTCATTTTACTCGAAAGGCTACATGAAAAAGATTAGCAAAGGCTTTTATTCCCCAGTGGAGGACGATCAGGCGCCCTTGCCAAAAAGGTATAGGTCCGACGGAAACGAAGAGGCCAGTGAAGATGGAGGTCTCGAAGAAGACGATCTAATCAATGTAGAAAGGCAGGCAGTGAAGGTGATCACCTAGAAGCAGCACCAAGAAGCGTTGTCGAACTAGGGTAAGAGGGCAGGTGATATCAAGATCCCGAAAGGCCAAGATACGCGGCGATAGCCTTCGCAATATCGGTTGCGGTTGCCTCTATGCCGGGCAGCCGGGAAATCTCTAATCGTCATGAACTCAGACTCAAGGACGGTTTCGTCATCATTACGGCAGCGAGTGATCAGGGAATGGTGGATATCCATGATCGCAAGCCGTTGGTCTTATCCACCAAGAATGCCAGGGAATGGATTGACCCAGAGACCTCGGTGCTACGCGCCGAGGAATTTGCCAGGGGGTTGCCGTTCTGCTGAAGATTTCAGGTGGTATCCCGTTGGCAACGTGAAGAATCAGGGTGTGGACCTAATTAGGCCGCTAATGTTGCCAACGGGAGACGAAGAGTGAAAAGTCCATGAATCAGCTAAAACTCATGATAGAGGCCATTTTCGCATTGGTTTTCAATGCTGTTATTGCTTCTTTCTCAGAGATACCCCAATCGGGAACAGTACTGATAATCGGTCGAATTTCTTGCCATGCACCCCATATTTCTATACCCAACTCCCTGCCCCCCCCTAGCGCCCTTCTTATCGGTTCGAGTGTGCTGTTGGAGTGACCAGACAAACTCCGCCAATACTTTCTTCATTTCTACGTAACCTAATAAACGCCTGTCAAATTCTCGTTTCTGCAATGCTGATGGCAGCTTTTTTGACATAAAGTCCTGCCACTTTGTTGGGCCATTGCGATATCGCTCCAGCACACTTAAAATCTCAGGCCGTCGACTTTCAAGTTCTATCAGCGGGACAGACATTAACACCTTGTCCGACTGTTTATAACGAGCCAATACTATTGCCACGACAGTTTTCCTGAGGCGAAAGGACACCGAACCTTTTTCAACATCTACAATCTCGTTCATTCTAAAGCTCCTTTTTTATTGTTATATAAAGATTATACTCCTCTTTTAGATGTTCGGCTCGGCTCGGACGCAATATCTACACAAAAAAAATATCAGCACCTATAAATTTAATACAGCAGCCCTACCTAAAAAACAGACAAGCGCTACCTAAAGTTGGCGCAATATGCAGCAGAGATAAAAGCCCCCCCTAAAAAACCGGCAACACCCTTTCCTACTTTTCAAAAAATAATCGCTTAAACAACTCCAAGGAAATAAAAAACTCAAGACAGCCGATATAATAAGTACGAACCTTAATCAAATGCGCATACTTTTTCAAATGAAGGTTTTCTGGGGAGCCAGCAATGTACTCCCTTATTATAAAGGGTAGTATTTCACTCGTTCCTCCCGACCTACTCCCCTTGATAAACGGTCATACGCTGGCTGCTCACAACCCGTTCCGGGTGTTGCGCAAAAATCAAAAGTAAATGCTCTACCTCTCTTTAGCCACTAAAACCAACTACAATAAAATCACAATAATAAAAATAGGAATACAAAAAATGAAAAACAAAGGTGGAAGACCAAAAAAAGACCTTTCTGAATTACGTCTAAAAAACGTTATGGTGACATTCTCACTTGAGGAATGGGAAAGCCTACAAGAGAACATGCAATCAACGGGATACGACTCAGCAGCGGTCTTCCTGCGTGTTTCCGGGCTTCGTTCTCAAGTACCTGCCAAAGTGTTTGTGCCTCCCATTAACAGAGAGCACCAGAACGCAATGATCAACTGCGTAAATTATTTGAAGAAGATAAAAGACACCAAACAGTTAAGCGAAGGTAAAATTTATGCGATTCTAGATGTTTTGAATGATATCGCCAAGTCTCTAACAAACACAAACTTCCAGAATAAAAACAATAATGAAGGAGCTTCAGAATGATTGCTCGCAAATTCAAAAATGACAGCAAGTGCAATGACCGTGTTGAGTACGCCTTCGGCAAGAACCACGAGCATAAGTGTGAGTCAGTACGCTTTGTCGGAGGAAACGTCTACTCGACTACCGTGGAGGATTTAGCAAAGGAAATGGAAGTTCCTACAATGATGCGCTTTTCTGCCACAGCGAAGGCCCCAGGACGCTGCGGCGGACATTACATGCTCTCTCTTGCACCCGGTGAGTCTTTGACACTAGACCAATGGAAAACCTCTCTGGAGGCAATAACAAGAGCCCTTGGGTACACCAAAGATCACAAATACTTTGGCGTTGTACATGACGACACAGAAAAACAACATATGCACATAATCACGAACAGAACTAGCATGAGCGATTACAAGCTAGTTCCGGACAGCAAGGATTACGAGGCATTGATGAACGTCGCCAGGCATCTCGAAGTCGAGTTCCATCTGACGAAGGTTTCCATGCCTGAAGAAACCTGGGGAATAAACTACGAAGAGCATGACTTGAAGAAATTTAACAAGGAAGTTAAAGAAGGGAAGGAACCAAACCTTCTCTGGAGAGATACTCTTGTTGCCCGTGTTGCATCAGCTGCCGAGACCATTCAGAACAAGCAAGGTGGCACCATGATTGACTTTGTGAAAATCCTGAAAAGGAAAGAGGTCAATGTTGAGCTAGCAGTCATGCTAGGAACCGACAATGTAGTAGGCATTAACTTCGAGTTCAGGGGCAAGAAAATTTCGGGACGAAATCTAAAACGAGCAAGGTTTACGTTCCAAAAACTCACTGACCAAGAAGGAATTTCATATGAGCCAGAAATGTTTCAAAAAATACAGAGAATTGTTTCAACAAGAACTGTTGAGTCAGCTACCAAACAAAAAGAAAAAAGGCTCGAAAAAAGAAGAGTCGGTGGCAATCTCCCTGCCGGAATCGGATACTACAGGCAAATAAACGCAGATCACTACGTCAAGCACGGCCCATCAGATTTTACGCTTGGAAAGCAGAACAAAAAGAAAGCCCCCCCAAAGAATGATGAATACTTCGCTATATGCGTGCAAATGCAGCGCTATCACTACTCAATTGCACGCCGAATGATGCCCCCTACACGTTTTAACTCCCAATACATGCTATTTGCGTTCAAAAAAAACTATAGGGAAGTTCGAACAGAAATAGAGGTGAATAGGGTTATTCGCCTAATGCAGCAGATGATGTCAACGCTAATGACCTTTTTCGGCATTTTCAAAGCTCAGTGCGAGCTAATTACGGATTTTGAGTACAGCCCTACATCTGACGGACCGACTTATACGAGCCACATTGAAGAACAGCCGCCGTCCCTCACGCCAAATATTCGACTCCAACAGCTTCGCACTACATTTCAACCAGAATTAAATTGTTAGCACCTAATCCTACCTAAAAAACCGCTGGCCATTTCTGCGGAGCAGGTTTCGTGTCAGCAAACTTCAGGTGGATACGTCTTCTCAGTAGCGGAAAACACTCCATAGCGTACTCAGTGCCCCAGATAGGCGATCACCAGCTGGGCTACTCTCGCGGAACCCCGACTGTCTCAAGCTCGCTTTTTAGACGGTCAAGGAGACTGGATGCATCCTCTGATTCATTTGCGATCAAAAAAGTCAGAGTGAGCAGCAGAGAGGGCGAAACACCTAATCGGTCGCAAATTTCGACTGTCTTGTCGAGTGTAGGCAGATGGTATCCACCCTCCACCTTGCTGATGTAGCTCCGCGACGTGATGGGCTCAAAATCCTCTTGCGTGAGTCCTTTTTTCTTACGCACGTGCCGCAGCGCCCGTCCGAGCGCCTGATTGAGATCCACCTGATACCCCACCCAAAAAAGGTAGAATCAGGCACGGACATCCATCGAAGAACCATAGCGAACTCGACACATTTCTATATTTATTTGCATTGCGTCAACACTACGCGCGACCTTTATGGGCAGGACTTCGTGAGCAGAAGCGGGAGGAACCATGTTCAGAATTTGGTTGAGGGTTCGCGCAGTCATCGATGGATATTTCCGCAAGAAGCGACTTTGCCCTGGGCTTTTGCACGCAACACCCGGCGGCATGGTGTATTCAGACATTGAAGACATACATGCCTCGGAATCCTCAAAGAATGCTCATCGAGCGGGGTACTGGGTTCTGAGCCCCAGCTATCGCCCCGAACTGAATCCAGACGACCTCCAAACCATGAGGCGTTCGCTCGATGATCGTTCTGCGCCTGCCTGGCATGCCCACGTGCATGAGTCAGTGGAAGGGCCGATGGTGTTACAGCTCACTCCTGGCCTATGCGAGGAACTGAAATGGCAAGAAGGTGACCGCATTTCATTCCGCAGACTGTACTCCGGCGAGTTAATTACAGCTGTCGACCGACGCGCTCGATCCTGACACCGATGACTGACAATGAGCTTGGCACCAGACCAATCAGCAGTCCGCCCCCTCAAATTACGCGCCTAAATAGAAAAGAGAGATTGCCAATGGAAGAATCAATAGACGATAAAATCGCGCACCTCAAGCACGACTCCGGGATTGAAAGATTTACTGGCTTCGTCTCGTACGCAACTGTCGATCAATCGGAAACGCTCTCAGGCCATATCTGGAGGCATATTGATGCCAGTAAGGAGGGCGAATTTGCTGATGGCCACAAAATCATAACGTCTCCTGTTGTGGCGATCTATGGAGTGAAGCAAAGCCTCTGGGTAGAAACAGAGACCGGCAGCCTCTATGGGATCCTGTCCCTTGCTCCGCTCGGCTGGCTTTCTATCAGCGCCTTGTACAAAGCCCATCAACGGCTTGAATCTGTTCCTGCGCATGCTCCTGATTTCTACCTAAAACGCAGTTCTGATCCGCTACCGCCGATGAAGGGTCGAACACTAAAAGAGAAAAAGAGGCCACATAGCACCGCAGCAGTGAGGCCTGATGGAAAGCATTTTTTCGGATCGCGCATCACCCCAGCTGAACGAAACTTCATTAACGAATCAATTGCACAGATACGATCCAACTCACAACCGACACACCCCGAAGCCCAGATAGATCCTGCCAAAGCCAAGTAGGCTGTATCCCCACCTAAGTGATCAATTGCTACCAGAGACGGTATCAGCAGATGCGCAATGACCTAGCTCAAGCACTCTACAGTGACTTTCCTGCGATTCTCCCTAAACACAGGGACGACCGACACACCCCAATCGAGTGTGGAAGTGGCTGGTACGCGATTGTGGAGGCCCTGTGCACGCTCATGCAGGAGCAAACCAGGCAAAAACCGGAGCTACCTCAACACATTACTGGGATCAAAGAGAAATTTGGGGAGCTAATGATCACTACCATGAGTAAAACGGCCGAAACCAGAGCTTACATTTCATTCGCACAGGCGATGTCTCTGCGTATCTGCGAAATCTGTGGCAGCCCTGGTCAGATGATCCTGACCGAGAAATGGATGAGAACACGGTGCGCTGAACACGAAAGCACCCTACCCGATTCATGACACAGGCGAGCCTCAGGATTCCGGCTAGCTTCCATGCTGGTAGGACCAACACACTCGCCCTTTGTACCTCATGATGTGAAAGAGCCGAACAAACTAGACGAACTTAAACACGCTCCTTCGACGCCTATTGACTAGCATGACCCTGTGGTTTACTTCCGCGAAGCGGGTACAAGTTGAAGGCCTCGTAAACAGCTCATCTGCCATCCATCAGTTGTCGCTACGCCCCCCCCCTGCGGCTTTCTTTAGCTCACGACACTCCCTCTACAGTAAGCGTTCCGCCAACTCACCTTGCGTGGTTGGGATATTGCGCAGACTCGCCCACCCAATTGCATTCGACCTGACTAGCCATTTGCATGGAATTGACCACCACATTTCATGATCATGACCGGCAGAGAACGACTATGGATTCATCCGGTGGATACTACAATGGCTAGCCTACGCTCCGTCCTGGAGCCTGTATGCTGAAAGCAAAAGTCAGAGGCGCTTGTAGGAGTCAGCGATGAAAATAACTGGAAGAGTCGAAGTCGAGACCGTTACTGACGTCGTGTGCGACGTATGCCGTTGCTCCACCCGCTTGGATACTGGCGGGCATCAGTTCGGCACCCTGCAAGCACACTGGGGCTATGGCACTGCCCATGATGGGGAGCGCTATGAACTGCACCTGTGTGAGGATTGCTTCTTCCAAACATTGGCTTACCTCAAGCAGGAGCGGCGAACTCAACATCTGTTCAGCGAGGATGGCCAGGATCTCACCGATAATCTCGGTCTGGTCGCAAAGGATGATTATTTCGGTGACGCCGGAAGCCGATAGATAGTCTCTGCAAATCGCAAGCGGTCGGATATGAAGTAGCGTTTGCCCAACAAACCTTGAGGTTAGACGGGCGCCCACTTATGCGGCAGCAGCTCGGTAATCTCACTCGCCCGCTGCGTCGGCAGGCGTATGAGGACGTCCTTAAGATAAACATACGGAGTAAGGGACCGGCGAACACACCTTCCGAACTCCAGCGTTAAGGACGATGGTGTCCGCGTATTTTTTTAAGCGGACGCTATCGCCCTTAACGTCAGGAATTCCATGCGCCAACGAAGCTCTTATCCCAAATCGTTCAAAGCCCAGGTTGTTCAGGAATGTCTGCAACCAGGCGCGACCATCTCCGGTGTCGCCATCAGTCATAGCATCAACGCCAACGTCATTCGAAAGTGGATGCCGCTTTACCGGGATCAGCCGCCAGCGGTGCTACCTGCTTTTATTCCAGTGAAATCTACGCCAAAACGGCAGAGTGAAACGTCGGCGGTAATCGATCTGCCGTTTGGCGATCAATCGATCACAGTGAAATGGCCAACTTCTGATCCTGAAGGATGCGCCCGCTTTGTCCGTGGGCTCACGCAATGATTCGTATCGATGCCATATGGCTCGCCACTGAGCCCATGGACATGCGTGCAGGCACTGAAACTGCGCTGGCCAGAGTGATTGGGGTGTTCGGTGCGGCGAAGCCGCACTGCGCTTATCTGTTTGCCAATCGCCGCGCTACCCGCATGAAAGTGCTGGTACATGACGGCATTGGCGTTTGGCTAGCTGCACGCCGATTGAACCAAGGCAAGTTTCATTGGCCTGGCATTCGACAAGACTACGAAATGGAGCTGGATAACGAGCAACTTCAGGCCTTGGTGCTCGGCTTACCTTGGCAACGCGTTGGAGCAGGCGGTGCAATCACACTGCTTTAAGAAGCTGTAATTAGCGCCTGGCCTACTGCCGCAAGCAATCTGCTTTGGTAAAGTCCACGGCATGACTTTCTCGCCCAATCTCGATCAAATGACCCCCGATCAACTGCGTGCATTCGCTGCGCAGTTGCTGTCGCAGGTCGATACCATGGGCAAGACGGTCGAAACACTGGGCAAGAAGATCAACCGCGATCAAACGGTGATCGAGAAGCTGACCCACGAGATCGCACAACTCAAGCGCTTGAAGTTTGCCAAGCGCAGCGAGCAGATGAATCCTGAGCAGGCCAGCCTGCTTGATGACCTGATCGATACCGATATCGCGGCGATTGAGGCCGAGCTTCAAGCCTTGCAAATAGCGCCAGCGGCGACCGAGAAAAAGCAAAAGCCCAAGCGCACGGTATTGCCGTCAGAGTTCCCACGCACGTTGATCCACCACGAACCGGACAACACCCACTGCCTATGCGGTTGCGCACTCAAGCGCATCGGTGAAGATGTCAGCGAAAAGCTGGACTACACGCCGGGCGTGTTTACCGTTGAACGCCATATTCGTGGCAAGTGGGTTTGCGATGACTGCGAAACGCTGATCCAGGCACCCGTACCGGCGCAGGTCATCGACAAGGGCATCCCGACTGCCGGATTACTTGCCCACGTCATGATCGCGAAGTTCGCTGATCATCTTCCGCTTTACCGTCAGGAATCGATTTTTGGTCGTGCCGGCTTGGCGATTCCACGCTCCACTTTGGCTCAATGGGTGGGTGTTACAGGCGTGCAGTTGCAGCCCTTGGTCGATGCCCTGCGTGACGTAGTGATCGGGCAGCAGGTCGTGCACGCGGATGAAACACCCGTGCAAATGCTTGCTCCGGGCTCGAAGAAAACCCACCGTTCTTATGTTTGGGCTTACGCCACCAGCCAATTCTGCGAAACAGCCGCTGTCGTCTACGACTTCAGCCCCAGCCGCGCCGGTGAGCATGCTCGCAACTTCCTGCAAGGCTGGAAAGGTAAGTTGGTCTGCGATGATTTTGGCGGCTACAAAGCCAGTTTCGAACTTGGTGTTACCGAAATCGGCTGCATGGCCCATGCGCGGCGCAAGTTCTTCGAACTGCACGCTACGAACAAAAGCCAGCTCGCCGAGCAGGCCCTGCGTTACATCCAATTGCTGTACGAAATCGAGAGCGAAGTGCGCGACCTGGAGCCGGATTTACGATGCCGAATACGGCAAGAAAAAGCCGTACCCGTGATGGATAGGCTGCATGCCTGGATGATCGCCCAGCGTGATCTTGTGCCCAAAGGTTCGGCTATTAGCAGAGCACTCGATTACAGCCTGAAACGCTGGGAAGCGCTGTCACGCTACCTCGATGACGGGGCTGTACCCATTGATAATAATTGGGCAGAGAATCAGATCCGACCATGGGCTCTTGGCCGCAAGAACTGGCTCTTCGCCGGATCGCTACGCAGCGGAAAACGGGCTGCGGCGATCATGAGCTTGATCCAGTCGGCGCGGCTCAACGGGCATGATCCGTACGCCTATCTAAAGGATGTTCTCACGCGCCTGCCGACGCAGCAGGCCAGTGAGATTTCCGAGTTGCTACCGCACAGATGGACGCGAGCGTAATCAAAAAGCTTAACCGCTACGCGACAAGCTCAACGTAGCTAGACTCCCCACCTCCAGTCGCGCCCGACAACCAACCCCATACGAACATCAGAGTGGTACGTCCTGCGTGATCAACGCCTACCTTGCCACGAGACCAGCCAGCAAGAATCTCACCATCCGTAGTTAAGCAATGATAAAGAAGCTCAATGGTATCGGGGCCAGTCACGCGTCCGACTTGATGACCCATGCGGATCCGGCCACCTTGATAAGTACCCCAAATGGAATCTTCTTCGACATGGTAGTGAAATACTGTGCCGGCACCGGATAGCCCGTGGGCGTTACCCGCTACCGTAAATCGGCGATTGTTCAAACGCTCCCTGATTTGAGCAAGGGGGATTTCCATAAGATGTCGCGTCCTTTTAGTCGAAATGTTCCATTACAGTCTTCGATGATCTTAAGCCATTTTGTCGTGCCTGATGAGAGGTCTGCTTGCCTATCCCTGGAGCTTCAACTCACGACGATAAAACGCAAGATGTGTTCACTGCGTGCGGATTCCACGCCATCCGGCCACTCATTCCACTAACATCCGGCCACCTGTT
>NZ_MOBI01000043.1:0-3333 GCF_003732175.1 Pseudomonas brassicacearum | reverse complement strand
ATCGTTCTTTAAAAATTTGGGTATGTGATAGAAAGATAGACTGAACGTTACTTTCACTGGTAACGGATCAGGCTAAGGTAAAATTTGTGAGATGCTCTTTATGAGCAAGAATCGAATTTTCGGCGAATGTCGTCTTCACAGTATAACCAGATTGCTTGGGGTTATATGGTCAAGTGAAGAAGCGCATACGGTGGATGCCTTGGCAGTCAGAGGCGATGAAAGACGTGGTAGCCTGCGAAAAGCTTCGGGGAGTCGGCAAACAGACTTTGATCCGGAGATGTCTGAATGGGGGAACCCACCTAACATAAGTTAGGTATCTTAAGCTGAATACATAGGCTTAAGAAGCGAACCAGGGGAACTGAAACATCTAAGTACCCTGAGGAAAAGAAATCAACCGAGATTCCCTTAGTAGTGGCGAGCGAACGGGGACTAGCCCTTAAGTGGCTTTGAGATTAGCGGAACGCTCTGGAAAGTGCGGCCATAGTGGGTGATAGCCCTGTACGCGAAAATCTCTTGGTCATGAAATCGAGTAGGACGGAGCACGAGAAACTTTGTCTGAATATGGGGGGACCATCCTCCAAGGCTAAATACTACTGACTGACCGATAGTGAACTAGTACCGTGAGGGAAAGGCGAAAAGAACCCCGGAGAGGGGAGTGAAATAGATCCTGAAACCGTATGCGTACAAGCAGTGGGAGCCCACTTTGTTGGGTGACTGCGTACCTTTTGTATAATGGGTCAGCGACTTATTTTCAGTGGCGAGCTTAACCGAATAGGGGAGGCGTAGCGAAAGCGAGTCTTAATAGGGCGTCTAGTCGCTGGGAATAGACCCGAAACCGGGCGATCTATCCATGGGCAGGTTGAAGGTTGGGTAACACTAACTGGAGGACCGAACCGACTACCGTTGAAAAGTTAGCGGATGACCTGTGGATCGGAGTGAAAGGCTAATCAAGCTCGGAGATAGCTGGTTCTCCTCGAAAGCTATTTAGGTAGCGCCTCATGTATCACTGTAGGGGGTAGAGCACTGTTTCGGCTAGGGGGTCATCCCGACTTACCAAACCGATGCAAACTCCGAATACCTACAAGTGCCGAGCATGGGAGACACACGGCGGGTGCTAACGTCCGTCGTGAAAAGGGAAACAACCCAGACCGTCAGCTAAGGTCCCAAAGTTATGGTTAAGTGGGAAACGATGTGGGAAGGCTTAGACAGCTAGGAGGTTGGCTTAGAAGCAGCCACCCTTTAAAGAAAGCGTAATAGCTCACTAGTCGAGTCGGCCTGCGCGGAAGATGTAACGGGGCTCAAACCATACACCGAAGCTACGGGTATCACTTAGGTGATGCGGTAGAGGAGCGTTCTGTAAGCCTGTGAAGGTGAGTTGAGAAGCTTGCTGGAGGTATCAGAAGTGCGAATGCTGACATGAGTAACGACAATGGGTGTGAAAAACACCCACGCCGAAAGACCAAGGTTTCCTGCGCAACGTTAATCGACGCAGGGTTAGTCGGTCCCTAAGGCGAGGCTGAAAAGCGTAGTCGATGGAAAACAGGTTAATATTCCTGTACTTCTGGTTATTGCGATGGAGGGACGGAGAAGGCTAGGCCAGCTTGGCGTTGGTTGTCCAAGTTTAAGGTGGTAGGCTGGAATCTTAGGTAAATCCGGGATTCCAAGGCCGAGAGCTGATGACGAGTGTTCTTTTAGAACACGAAGTGGTTGATGCCATGCTTCCAAGAAAAGCTTCTAAGCTTCAGGTAACCAGGAACCGTACCCCAAACCGACACAGGTGGTTGGGTAGAGAATACCAAGGCGCTTGAGAGAACTCGGGTGAAGGAACTAGGCAAAATGGCACCGTAACTTCGGGAGAAGGTGCGCCGGTGAGGGTGAAGGACTTGCTCCGTAAGCCCATGCCGGTCGAAGATACCAGGCCGCTGCGACTGTTTATTAAAAACACAGCACTCTGCAAACACGAAAGTGGACGTATAGGGTGTGACGCCTGCCCGGTGCCGGAAGGTTAATTGATGGGGTTAGCTAACGCGAAGCTCTTGATCGAAGCCCCGGTAAACGGCGGCCGTAACTATAACGGTCCTAAGGTAGCGAAATTCCTTGTCGGGTAAGTTCCGACCTGCACGAATGGCGTAACGATGGCGGCGCTGTCTCCACCCGAGACTCAGTGAAATTGAAATCGCTGTGAAGATGCAGTGTATCCGCGGCTAGACGGAAAGACCCCGTGAACCTTTACTATAGCTTTGCACTGGACTTTGAATTTGCTTGTGTAGGATAGGTGGGAGGCTTTGAAGCGTGGACGCCAGTTCGCGTGGAGCCAACCTTGAAATACCACCCTGGCAACTTTGAGGTTCTAACTCAGGTCCGTTATCCGGATCGAGGACAGTGTATGGTGGGTAGTTTGACTGGGGCGGTCTCCTCCTAAAGAGTAACGGAGGAGTACGAAGGTGCGCTCAGACCGGTCGGAAATCGGTCGTAGAGTATAAAGGCAAAAGCGCGCTTGACTGCGAGACAGACACGTCGAGCAGGTACGAAAGTAGGTCTTAGTGATCCGGTGGTTCTGTATGGAAGGGCCATCGCTCAACGGATAAAAGGTACTCCGGGGATAACAGGCTGATACCGCCCAAGAGTTCATATCGACGGCGGTGTTTGGCACCTCGATGTCGGCTCATCACATCCTGGGGCTGAAGCCGGTCCCAAGGGTATGGCTGTTCGCCATTTAAAGTGGTACGCGAGCTGGGTTTAGAACGTCGTGAGACAGTTCGGTCCCTATCTGCCGTGGACGTTTGAGATTTGAGAGGGGCTGCTCCTAGTACGAGAGGACCGGAGTGGACGAACCTCTGGTGTTCCGGTTGTCACGCCAGTGGCATTGCCGGGTAGCTATGTTCGGAATAGATAACCGCTGAAAGCATCTAAGCGGGAAACTAGCCTCAAGATGAGATCTCACTGGGACCTTGAGTCCCCTGAAGGGCCGTCGAAGACTACGACGTTGATAGGTTGGGTGTGTAAGCGCTGTGAGGCGTTGAGCTAACCAATACTAATTGCCCGTGAGGCTTGACCATATAACACCCAAGCAATTTGCGAACTCGAAAGAGGCCAGATTGCGGTGTGTGAAGACGAAACGAACCGAAAGTTCGAGCTGCTCACAAAACACCTGGCTATCACATACCCAATTTGCTGAAGCGAGACCAGTTGGTCACGACTCAGTACCCGAATTTCTTGACGACCATAGAGCATTGGAACCACCTGATCCCATCCCGAACTCAGCAGTGAAACGATGCATCGCCGATGGTAGTGTGGGGTTTCCCCATGTGAGAGTAGGTCATCGTCAAGATT
>NZ_MOBI01000042.1:0-1627 GCF_003732175.1 Pseudomonas brassicacearum | reverse complement strand
CAGCACCACCATCGAGAGCACCACCGGCGGCAACTTCGAGCAGCTGACCCCGAACACGACGCCGGCCGTTACCACCATCACCGATTCGATCGACAATACCGGCCTGAGCCTGACCGCAAATGGTTCGGTGGTTGAAGGTGGCCAGATCACTTACACCGCGACGCTGAGCAACCCGGCCGGTACCGCGATGAGCGTGAACCTGTCGAACGGTGCGGTGATCAACATCGAAGCCGGCAAAACCAGCGGTTCCGTGGTGGTCGACACCCCGGCCAACGACGTTTACAAGAACGGCAGTACCGTCAGCACCACCATCGAAAGCACCAGCGGTGGCAACTTTGAGCAACTGACCCCGAGCAGCACCCCGGCGGTCACCACGATTACCGACTCGATCGACAACACCGGGCTGTCCCTGGCGGCGACCGGTTCGGTGGTTGAAGGCGGCCAGATCACCTACACCGCGACCTTGACCAACCCGGCGGGCACCGCGATGAGCGTGACCCTGTCCAACGGGGCGGTCATCAACATCGAAGCCGGTAAAACCACCGGCAGCGTGGTGGTCGACACCCCGGCCAATGACGTCTACAAGAACGGCAGCACCGTCAGCACCACCATCGAAAGCACCACCGGCGGCAATTTCGAGCAGTTGACCCCGAGCACCACGCCGGCGGTCACCACCATCACCGATTCGATCGACAACACTGGCCTGACGCTCACCGCCAATAACAGCATTACCGAAGGCGGCCAGATCACTTACACCGCGACCTTGACCAACCCGGCTGGCACTGCGATGAGCGTCACGCTGAGCAATGGCGCGGTCATCAACATCGAGGCCGGCAAAACCACCGGCAGCGTGGTGGTCGACACCCCGGCCAACGACGTTTACAAAAGCGGCAGCACCGTCAGCACCACCATCGAAAGCACCACCGGCGGCAACTTCGAGCAACTGACTCCGAGCAGCACGCCGGCCGTTACGACGATCACCGATTCGATCGATAACACCGGGCTGTCCCTGGCAGCAACCGGTTCGGTCACCGAAGGTGGCCAGATCACTTACACCGCGACGCTGACCAATCCGGCCGGCACGCCGATGAGCGTGACGCTGAACAATGGTGCCGTGATCAATATCGAAGCCGGCAAGACTTCCGGTTCCGTGGTAGTCGACACCCCAGCGAATGACGTTTACAAAAACGGCAGCACCATCAGCACCACCATTGAAAGCACCACCGGTGGCAACTTTGAGCAGCTGACCCCAAGCACCACGCCGGCGGTCACCACCATCACCGACTCGATCGACAACACCGGGTTGACGCTCACCGCCAACAACAGCATTACCGAAGGCGGCCAGATCACTTACACCGCGACCCTGAGCAACCCTGCTGGCACCGCGATGACCGTCACGCTCAGCAATGGCGCCGTGATCAACATCGACGCCGGTAAAACCAGCGGTTCCGTCGTGGTCGACACCCCGGCCAATGACGTCTACAAGAACGGCAGCACCGTCAGCACCACCATCGAAAGCACCACCGGTGGCAACTTCGAGCAGCTGACCCCGAGCACCACGCCGGCGGTCACCACCATCACCGACTCGATCGACAACACCGGCCTATCCCTGGCAGCAACCGGTTCG
>NZ_MOBI01000041.1:0-75833 GCF_003732175.1 Pseudomonas brassicacearum | reverse complement strand
TCTCGACGATCAGAAGGTTAGACAATCACTGCGTTTTCACACAGCCTGGGTCGTTTGTTGCCGTTGGTAATGGACGCCCCTTTTCCGAAGTCGGAAAAGCACATCTGGCTCATGGAGCGCTCGGGTCAGATGGTGAGGGCGTATTTCAGCATACTTGGGGACTTGTTCGGAGTTTCCTTAGATCCGCCACCGCTCAAGCAAGCGCCATCACCCTGTTTACCCGCCTCACCAACCGCCAGTGGACGATCCACAGCGGCAACGCCAAAGCCCCTCCCAGCGAACCAAGTTCGTTGGGCAGCAACGAAATAATCTGCGCGGTACACCACCCCAGCCCTGAGAACAGGCCAAAGCTTTTGAACGAGCCCAGAGCTTTGTTATGCCTGGCTTCACGCCGTAGCGATCGGGCCACGTGAACGACAATGAAAAAGTCTTCAATGAAGTTGTAAGGCTGTCCCGTCCTGAATAGGGTTTACACCTTCTGATCTGTTTTTCAGGATGGCGTAATGAAATCAGCAAAAAGGCGATGACGAATTGGCCGAAGCCATTCTGAAGATTGCCCGCGATTATGAAGTACCGATTTACGAGAACGCCGCCAGAACTGCGACGCTCTTATTCCCTTTGTATCAGATGCCTGTCAGATACCCTTCGTAGGTACTGCGGATGGAGCACCAGCCCTCATCGCTGAATGCGACACCACCCATGAGCTGCTCCGCGACCTGGTCGAATGCCGCTACGTCAGCCCACAACCGGTCAGAATCGGCATCGCAGAAACAGGCATTCATCGGCGAAGAAAAAAGATCGTGAGTAGCGACATACTCGTCACCTTCACCGATTACGCAGACGTATCCCTTAAGGGACGCCAAACCAGCCAAAGCTTCATCCATCTGCGCCTCACTGACTGTATAAATACCGTTCTCGATACAAATGACATCAGAGACGATCGCCGGGGCAATCAGTATCGCGTCCTGCAGATTAGCGGCATCGCCGAAATACACCTCATACAACTGATCCAGCAGCGATGACTGATAACAATTCGTGAATAATTTTGGCGTGATTGTTCCGTGCATGCGGGCGGCAGCCTCAATCATTACCGGACCGTACTCTCTCAGGATCAACTCCATATGTACCGCGCCATAGGTGATGTCGAGTGCTTTGGCGGCAAGCTTCGCATAGTCGCTCAAGACCTTGCTGACAGGAGAATCGAGAGGCAGCATGAAGGTGAATTTTTTGACGAAGTTGCAATCAGCAATCCCCAGTTCATCACTGCGAACATAACGGCAAACTGCCGAAATGAAGTACGTGCCAGCACAGGCAACCAGGTCAACGACGTACTCTGGACCTTGAATCAAGGGCTGTATCAGGAAGTGGTCATTGAACGTCCAGGTCGCGGAAAAAGTGTTCCATGAGGCGTTATCCAGTGCCTGTTGAAGCTCACTGGCGTTATTGCAACGCTGCACGCCCTCGCCACCAGCAGAGGATTGCGGCTTGAGGATGCACGGGTAGCGATCCCATTGCGACAACGACAACTGCGCACTTTCCCGACCGTTGAGTACCGTTGTAGGTATGAAAGCCAGTTCCGCGGCAGCCAGAGAACGCTGCATCTGATCTTTATGTCGGCGTCTGAACGATGTAGCTGGATCGTTCCCCGGAAGTGAATATCTGGCGGCCAGCTTCTCGGCCAGAAATACACCGTTCTCACTACCTGCCAACACAGCATCAAACAATCCACTCTCGACGGGCGGCAACTCGTCTTCGCTGGTGAATATCCCTTTATACAACTCCGCCTGAAACTCGCCCTTCTTTTTCGCATTGAGCTTCGGGATCTGAGCCACTTTATCAAGTTCAATGATTGCGTAGCAGTCAACCCCTCTCCCTTTCAAATAACGCACTAGAATATTGGCATTTGAGACCGGATTAGTAATCAAGCATGACGGCATTTTCTCTTCCTTTTACTGAGGTCCATCAAACATATCGGGAGGCAGAGCAACAAAATCTGCTGGACCGAGTTCAATATCGAAGTACTCACTCAACACCCCAACCAACTCTCCCAGCGATTTTACAATCCGCCGAGTGCGCGTACGACCTTGAGTGATGACCAAAAAGCTATTAATTAAATAGCTCCCCCCGTCGAGTGACGGCTTGGCGCACACCAAGTTATTTTTGAGTGGTGACAACGGAGAGTAGGCATTGAAAAATTGCCCCACAACAAATTCATGGGATTCGTAACTGGCGTCACGCAACACATACATATTTGTCCATTGGGCACCACGTCGGTATTGAACACCCCACGTCAAAGTCCCGACTCTTAGCACCCGATACGCATGGACCCCCTGAACATCCTGAGCACTATGATGCAGGCGCAAGGGGTACAAAAAACCTCGGTATCCGAATCCGACATCACATATCCACTCTTCGTCATCGGCACGTACCAACAACACCATATGGGTCGAAAACTTCAATCCACTGTCCCCTCGGTACACGGCCGACAGGGTACGTCTGACCTTGAACCCGAGCGTTTCCAATACGACCGCCAGCAATCCATTCATCTGAGTACAGCCACCTCCTCGGTGCCCCGAGATGAGCTTCTTGCTGATTTCATCCATATCGAATGAAGGCGTGACTCCGAGAAAAACATCCAGCATGTCGTACGCAATGGCATTGATGTGTGCAAAATGAATATCGGCCAATGTTCCTACATTAATATCCGATGGAATGTCCAGATTAATTCGCTTGAAATACAGAGCAAGCCATTCAGGCATTGCTGGTGCATGTGCAACCCTCACGCACGATGAAACCGGTTCGGCACTCACAGGCGCAACCTCGCTAATATATGATGGGCTCAGCCATATAAGAAAAAAGGGGGCCGGAGAACGCCCAATACAAATTTTTACCCTATGTTTTCGCCATTGCCGACTTTTACAATAGTTCCCGTCGTATTGAACTGACGAGAAGCCAATAAAAAAACCATATTGGCGACCTCGGCCGGTCGCATGATTTTCCTGCCGGGTATCGACTTCAGAATTTCGCGTTCACCACCTTGGGCAAATGCTTTGAACATGTCTGTATCGACAAAACCGGGGGCGACTCCATTGACCTTGACGTCAAACCTTGCCAACTCCAGTGCCAACCCGAGCGTCAGCCGTTCAATGGCTGCTTTTGCGCAACCGTATGCCGTATTACCAAGCTTTATTTTGGTGGCTGCCACAGAACTGATGTTGATGATATTACCAAAGCGGGCAGCCGACATAAGGGGCGCAAATACGTTGCAGTAATTCAACGAACTTCCAAAATTCGAGTCCATGACTTGATGGAATACCTCGAGACTGCTGTTCAAAAAAATGCCGTCACCTGTGATACCGGCATTATTAACCAGCACTGAAGGCGTTCCCTCAGCAAGGATTCGGTCACGCAACGTCTGGACTTGATCAATTAGGCGACCATCCACTTGCCAGGCGCTCAAGTCAGGGTACTCGGCCATGAAACTGGCCGCCGCCTGCTCGTTGCGGGCATATGTGACAAACACCCTATAACCGGCGCGAAGAAACTTTTCTGCGACACAGCGACCGATTCCTCGGGTTCCACCCGTTACCAATGCAATGTCGCTCATAGCCCCTCTCCTTCAACTGTTATCACTCCCCGGCAATAATTGATTGCCTCGTGATGAATTCTGAAACTGTAACTCTCTCCCTCATTGAGAGGATCGCCAGGTCTTTTGTCGATTACCAAAGACAGCACCAAGCCGGGAACAATCGGCCCGAGAAAAGCGATACGTTGAAGGGTGAATGCGCCCAGTGCCGTTTGTTTCATTTGAGTGATGCACTCGGTCACGAATCCGACAATGCAAGCACCTGGCACAATCGGAAAATCCGGAAAGTGTTCCTTGAGTATCTCGGCATCGCCATTGACTGTCACACTGCCATCGAATCGCTTGGCTGAGACCGCTGAATAACCCACTCGAAAAACTTCCAACTCAGCCATGAAGCGAGTTCCTTTTATTAAAGTAAGCCTCAGGAAAAACCTCCGTAATCACCGACGCTATCAAAATACTCATATAAGATCCGATCATAAAAACTGGCCAGTACTCTTCAAAGCTGAAACTCAAGCCCGCCAACACCCAGTTAATTGAGAAGGCCATGCACCATGCCTTGGTGATGGCATTGTTTATTTCGAAAAATTCGCTCGTCTGCCGGACATTTTCATCAACTCCGGCGCGACTGTATTGCAGTGTGAAGGGGTGCCTAAACAGAACACCTAACCATCCTGCAATAGTTAATACACCATATAAAAGAACCTTAACACTATCGAAACTGGAAAGAGCTGGCCAATACACAGACACCACAGCCATGCCGATTAGACAAGTGACCAGGGTGCATTCAATGACAAATCCTTTTCGAAGGTTATCAAAACACAATATGACAATTAATACCGCCACAAGAATGGAGGCCTTCGCATAGCTGCCATCCAGCCATTCAATCAAGTAGGGAAACAACAACCACGGAATCATGAGTTTGATCATGACTGTCGCGCCTTCAGGCTTAAAATCGTGATAGTCGCCAACAGACAATCTCGGGGGCCCGAACGCAGAGTCCCGAACACTTCAACACGTCCTCCTGCATTGTCGATACTGACCAGGCCCAACAATTCCGAAATATCGCGTGGGTTCAAACTTCGCAGCCCTGTTATCAATGCTGGAACGTAGTGCGTCGACAGGGTAGCGCTCGAGGTGCCGCCACGAACGCAGCGGACTGCAAACTGATTGAGTAACTCGGTTAGCAATACCACTGGGCCATAACGTTCGGTGTAATCGTCGAAGCGGTCTTCGTTCACGCGACTGGTCCAGCCTCTGCCCGACTGAACAACGGGTGGGCACAGTTCCAGATATACGGCCGGTGTTGAGGATTGCGATGTGGACAAACCCTGTACTTTCATCAATTCAGTCGTCATTTTTAGGAAGCCGCAGTAACTTCATTGGCTTTGAAAAAACGTAAAAGCCTAAGGCTGCGACCAACTATCAATCCATTAATGAGACCAGTTCCAAGGGACGACCAAGCCACCACCGATATTTCATTGGCCAGTTCGGGATGCATGGCCGCTTGATAGCCACTGTAATAACGCCAGGCAAAAAAGCACCAATACACAATAAGTACTTTAGCGGTGCCACCAAGCACCAGGCGATCACCCTCTCGCTCGACGTCGTTGTACGAATAGAAGCGCAAGGCCAGAAACCATCCAACTAATAACCCCAGTGCATAAACCAACAACGGGATAGCGATGCCCTGGGAGAACTTCAAAGACGCTAGGGAAACAGCGACAAATATCACCGGAGTCATTTGCAATGATCTTTTAGACTCATGATTTTTGAAGCAAGCAATCATTCCATAATAGGTCACAATAAAAAAAACTGCATAAACCCATAGCGGTGTACCACGTAGAATATCAAGCATAAAACCCCCTGGCACTATACATGCCTGAAAAGCAGCATTGATCATCAGCACGCAATCGACACTTGATTACGACTGTCAAGCAAACGGTTTAGTTTGCCCCGTGGATTATATGAAAAGTCGGCATTGCTTCCCCATTTGACCACTGCCACCCCCCGCGCCACGGCTTCCTTCAACTTCGGAATATGGAAAAGTTGCTCTTCCAGACTTATTATCAATGACGCATCAATGGCAGATTTCTCGACATCAATGAGAACGGCGACACAGTCTTTTCCGGCATCAGTCGTCGACAGCTTCACTTGAAATGCTTCTGCCGGCAGACCTGCGGCTATCAGCGCCTGCTCCATCAGCGTCAGACTGATGCGATGACCACCCAGGCTGAACTCCTCGGCGACTCTCTGTCCGATCTTTAAATAGTATTTACTGTCCGCCGCCTGGATAACCTCACCCACGTCGCCAATCCGGTAGCGAATGATGGGAACTACCGGCGCTTTCAGATCGGTGACCAGTAACTCGCCGGCGTCGGTCTGCTCAATGAAAAACCAGTCGGAAAGAATCAAATGACTATGCGGCACCATGGCTGGGGTATTCACAGCAGCGAAGCCCAATTCGGTGGCCCCGTAAAGACTGTAGAACTGAGCCTTTGGCCATAACGATTGAATGAACCCTCGCTTACCCAGATGGAACGCTTCACCAACAAACACAATCTTGGTGATCGCCAGATCCACGTCGAGTTTTTCTGCAGCCTGAGCGATCTGGATGATGCCCGTCGGCGAGCCCACGAGCACATTGGCCTTGAAGCGAGCCATGGTGCCCAACAACGACGGCATGTTGTTCATGACATCGGGACGCCCCACAGGCAGCAACGTCGAGCCAATCGGCTCAAGCAGCCGGCACATGCCTTCGTAGTTGTAACCCAGGCACCCTGCGGTCAAGAGATTGACGACCGTATCGTCTGCACAAAACACGTGCTCGGCCATAAAACCGCGAATCTGGTAAGGGTAGCTATCTTCCGTGACTCGTTGAAAAATACGGCTGGCTAGCACCAGAGGTGCCGACGTCGTTCCCGATGTCGAGATGACATAACAATTTTTCAGTTTGTCACCGTGGATGAGTGTATCGCTGACGGCCATTAGTGCCTGTTTATTGATCGGCGGGTATTTCTGCGCGAAATCCTCATAACTGGTGACCTGAGGTAAATCCAGGGGGTAAGACTGCTCGGTATACTCATCCACCATCTTGTTGAACTTATCGACATCAAACGAAGTGCGACTTTTTATATTCATTATTGGTGGCGCTCTTAAATTCTTTTAAAAACCATCGATGCGGCCAGGCCGCCCATACCGAACGAGTTTTTCAGGCAGTAATCCACAGATCGCTGCAGGGTGAACGGCGACAGATTTGCCAGACAATCGGGATCTTTCGACTCAAGGTTGATGGTCCCAGGAATGAAACCCGAACGCAGACTGATCAAGGTATTGAGTGTTTCCATGGCCCCGGCGGCGGCAATCATGTGTCCGTGAAGGGACTTATTGGCCGTCACCGGCACTTGCTCTCCGATCACGGCGCATATGGCTGCGGATTCGTGAAAGTCATTCAATATCGTTGACGTACCATGAGCATTGACCATACCGATATCGCTGGCCCGCAGCCCTGCGTTAGTCAGTGCCCGCGTCATCGCAAGCTTCATCTCTCTGGAGTCGGGTGCTGGCTTGACGATATGGCTGGCGTTGGTGCTTGTGCCATAACCCGCCAGCTCCATCAGCGGCTCCCGCCCTTCTTTCAGACAGGACTCAAGAGACTCCACTAGAAACAGCACCGCACCTTCAGCCGACAGGTAACCCGACCGTCTTGTATCGAAGGGTCGCGACAAGGCCGTCGGATCAAGTCGGTCATCGGTGGCGATGATGTCGACCGACTCCAGACCGATGTAATGCTCAGGAGTGATCTTGGCCGAGATACCGCCGACGATCGCTACATCCACACGCCCCTGTCGAACAGCTTGGAAGCCGGTGCCGATGGCCTGCAATGAAGCGGAACATAGCCCCAGGTGCACTGATGCAGGGCCTTTGAACGCAACATACTTATAAATGGATCGCAGAGCATTGGTCGGGTCGTAACGAATAAAGTCTTGTACGCGAAAGTGCTTCTCCAGCGCCGAATCAAGATTGGAAAACTGCCCGCCAACCTTGTTTAAGTCATACGCCAGATTGACCGTTTGCTGAATATCCACAACAGGTTCATCAACGCCCAGGAAACAACCGATTCGGTGCTCGCCAATAGCAGCAGGATCGAGATGAACCGACGCGAGCAGATTCTCCATGGCCGTGCGGGTGTACAACTCATCATGACTGAAGCGTTGCAGTTCACCTCCGGTCAAAAAATTCCCCAATTCCGGGATTCCGGCAAAACGGCTTTTAAATGAATCGGTGTCGTATTTAGCGATTTTCCTTACGCCAGAGTTGCCATCCCGAAGCGCTTTCTCAATGGACGCATAGTGATCGCCCAAGGGTGTACAACAGCCAAAACCGCTGATGACAATCCTTTGAATACTCATGACTGCGTCCTTTCTGACTGCGGTGATGACCGGCCCGACTTGCGCAGCACGATCAAGCCCAACCCCATACTTGCGCCTTCTCCGTGGATGATGACCACTCGGCCAGGCTCGATCGTCGGGTCAGCCAATGCACACACCAGATCGACCAGACCGCTGGTAGCCACCGCGTACTTGGACCAAGGCTTGTATCGACGTATTTCGAAGGAAATAAGACTACTCTCCAGTGCCTGTACTTCCGCGTCACCGATACCGGGAGCGCCATTGTCGTAAAGCACCACCACTGGGTGACTTTCACGAACCCAAGGCTCCAGCAGCCCATAAGCCTCGATCCAGTCTTGTCGAGTGGCGAACATGCTGGTCGAGAATCGACTGAATGCCTGCAGAACTTCCGCCAGCGGTTGGGCCTCTTGTCGAGAAATCCGCTCAGGGGTTTCGACAATCAACGACACCGCACCTCCTGTTCCCTGAACGTTGGAACGACTGGCATTCCGAACATCGATCAAGCCCATCTTGCGAAACACTTGAGCATTATCGGCTTTCGACATATCGCCAAAGGCACTGATCAAGGCACCGCTCGAACCACTGCATGGTAAGTTGTAGAAAGCCTCCTCAAGCAAAGAAAGGCCACCGAGCGACATCTTGCGCAACGGATAACCGCCGCCACGTAGTCCGAACAGTTTTGATAAATGGTAGAGGCCATTGGTGGGTAGCTTTCGAAACAGCCGCAAGGGGTGCACAGCATTTGCCATCACCCCCAGACTCTTGAGCAAAAAAGCCCTTTCGGTGTACTGCTCACTGGACGTCTTGAACTGCCAGACCACCTCATGGAAATCCCTAACGGTTTCATAAGTGGTGTATACGCACATGGCCTCTTTTTCAGCCAGCGTGAAACCGACGATTTTTTCGGCCATTTTCATGGCCGAGAAACCGACATTAAGACAGCAAATCGTTTGCGAAGTCAGCATGGCTCTATCTTCGCGTGCGATGTACGGAGCAATCGCCGCCGATAACTTTACCTCCTGTGGCTTATCGTCTAGCGAGTCGTATGCGCACTCCATCAAACGCTGGACCAGATCATCAGTTTTCAGCGTTGCCTGTTCAATGCCATATCCGGTAATGAATAGACTAGGCATTCAGAACTGCCTCGATCCGTTGCGCGCAAAATCCAGGTGTCCAGTATTTATCCAGCAACTTTGGATCCACCTCTACATTGTCGCCCACTCCCAATATGTCACTAACAACTTTCCTACCCGCCTCAGTCCAGCGACCTTCAGAATAAAACAGCGGGTCGACGAGTAACTTTGCAAACGGCCATATATCATGCGGCTCGATACTGGAATTTATCTGCGCCTTAACCTCATAACAAAAATCAATGAAGTCAATAGAAGTGAAACCTATCTCTTCGAATGACGCGTCATTTTCAATATCGCCTGAAGAGTCCAGAAAAAGTATATTTGCAGCGATTTCTTTAACCTTGGCGAGATACATAACAGTCCTTATTATTTTTCTCAACATTCGATTATGGATGCTGTTTTATTGTAAAGCTTGGCTCAAAACAGAAAGCAGACAAACCAACTGAAAGAGCCACTCTACGTCTACGCAACCACTATTTGCTTAGACTCTACGACCCAATGCAAAGCTCCAATTTCAAAAACATTGTTAGCTAAGTTTGGCGGGCAAATCCAATCGATGATCAAGTTATCGAGAGCAGGAAACTATCGCAAGTCGGCGGAATCCGGCAGAGTTGTAGGTGCGGGACTAAGGCGGTGTGGTCTTGGTCTGAGGAAGGGTACGAGTCGTAGGAATAATTTCCTTTTCGTCGCGCAGTCAATAAATCTGCCCCCTTTTTTGATTGCTGTTGCAACTGCTGGTTGGGGAGACCATTCGCGGCCCCAACTGGCGCTGCTGACCCATCGTGATAGTGAGAATAATCCGATGGCGCGGAGTTTTAGTGAGTGGTTGCTGAGCAAGCTGGCGGCGGGGAGACAGGTGACGTAGAGGTTTTGGGTCAGGGGTTGAAGGGGGGGCACCCTTTGCTCTTAGAGTGCACTTTGATTTGAGGATGCATGGAAGGCTGCTTTGGGTGTGGGTGTTGGTCAGTTGTGTAGTGGTCTAGGACCTCTGACCTTGACTCCGAACGACCATAACGCGCCTCACCTGACCCTGGGAGCAGTATTAAAATTCTCTACCAGCCTCACTGTGGCCTCAGGAAATGCCCTCTACGCATATCTTCATCAATCTTTGGTATACCGCTTAGGTACTGGAGCATCTACATCTTCCACAGGCTGATATAGCTTTTTACCAATTCTGACCACATAACCTTTCTGCTTGAAAGTGGCGAAGGCGCTCGCAACAATTGAACGCCACTTTGCTAACGAAATCTGCTCCAATTCCCTGTAGCGATAGTAAATCTCATCCGCGAGCACGTCTACCGACATAGTTGTCTTAGGCAGGCAGACTGCAATCCTGGATTGTGCAAACACGAACGCGGTCGTATATAGGTTTCGTCCAGAAGGTAATTGGACCAAGAGGATATTGCTTCGAGCTTTATTTTTGTTCGCGCGCATCAGTGCTGCTACTGCTGCCACCTCTAAGGGGAGATGAGGCCGTAATTGTAGAGCCTGATGTGTCGGCAGCCGCGAAGTGATCACTGCATCATACAAAGAAATTTGGTCGATGAGATCCTGATCGGGTGGCAACAACCTGCTCTCCACCGTATAGCAAAGTGCACACTTGATTTTCGCAGTATCACTATGCGGAGTAAGGGAACCACATGCCTTGCACTCTTCCATAGTCAGAGAGTAATGACCACACGATTCAATCTCACCATTTAACTCGGGCACGACCATGTAAAATCTAGTGAGAGTGTCTCCATACCATATAAATATAGGATGAGAGATAGTTCGGGACAGATAATTAACCCATAGAACGAGTTGAGTTTCGTGCGTTTTAAACTCAACCAGCATCGCCCCCCAATTCTCAGCCCACATTACATCCAAACTCTTCATACCCAAGGATCTAATAGAAGTGCAACGCGCCACCATATTCCTAATGCGAAGCGGGACTTGGGCTTTTTTCAAAATCGCTGCACTTTCAGGTTTGCCCTGCAACCGCGATTGAAAATCCAGACGGCCTTTCCATTGACGATTATGAGCATTGTAAATAGCTACAAACTTCGTCGTTGCGCGGGAATAGGCGCTAAAAAGCTCGGCTGTATCTAATGCTTCCGCACCCAAAACAATAACAACCGCAGCTTCTAAACCACGAAATTTCGCTATATTTTCAGTAGCTAGTTTCTCAGCTTTCAAAAAATCAAAATACTGCCTATCAATTATCGACCCTGTCAAAACGACGATATCCTCTGAACCAACGCCACCCGCGACCAGTTCAGACTTAATACGTAGAAGCTCCTCACAGGGGGTCAACGTGATGATTTCAAGCGCAGTTTCCGGTTCAGCTACTCGTGGTGAGGACAGCTGGATCTTGGGAGGAACTACCTCTGAAAGAATTTCGGTAACTGCTTTCGGCATGCGTAAGATGATCGAAAGCGGAAAAGCAGCTACTCCTAAAATCTCCGTCAAGCCGTCTAAGGTCACGCCGTTGCGCTCGAATTTGAATACTTGAGTTTCGTCGCAGAAAAATGCTTTTGGCTTCCCATCAAACCAACTTACAAGCGTTTTGCACCAAGATTCTGCTAAGGCTTGCGATTCATCTACGACAAGGCCGTCATACTCTCCTACCAATCCCTTGTTAATAGCGATATCGAGATCTTCTAAACATTTGACCTTATACCATTCCTCCCCAACCGATAAATGATTCAGCGCATTTGCTGCTTGACGGCAGAGTCCGTGCCAAGTCATCACTGCGCAGGCTCGATACCCTTCAAGCTGCGCACGAATATGCTCAGTGAGCCGTGCATTGAATGAGAGGACCAATACCCGCTTGCCTTCCACCGAGAGTTTCCTAGCTGCCTCGATAGCTATCAAAGTTTTCCCAGTACCTGGCCAGCCCGTGATAAGAGAGTCCTTGTTCCTCAGCACAGAACGGACGACCAAACTTTGCTCGCTTGTTAACTGAAGCCATACTTTATTGTCATAGCGAATTCGACTCGCCCACCGAGGCTGACCATCAATCTTTGGCGCAAGGTAGTCGATCAGCTCTTGGGTTCTGGAAGGACCCAAATCAGAATTTCGAAGTGCCCTCTTCCAATACTTCATGAGGTCTATGATTTTCTGAGCGACGTCAGGGTAAGCTTCAAAATCTATATAGAGCGACTGAGGCGGATTGGATTGGGTATCGTACATTCCTGGGATATTAGACCGATCAAAATCCGAATCAGGAAAAATAAACCCGTATCCGATTCTCAGGCCTAATGCCGGGTCAGCACTAAGCCACGACGCGAATCCATGGACATTTTTTTTAGTTTGACTGAGCGGGTCTATCTTGTAGCCATTGCGGACATGTACAAAGAGAGAATTCTCGATTCGATAAACACCACTCTTAACCTCAAGGGCTAAGACCCCATCTTCTGGATGGACTATCAGAAAATCAATCTCTCCTGTCGGCCTCGCTCGTTTGTCGAGCTTGCTTACTGCGGAGCACAACCATGGCAGGCTATGGATTACGGTGTATTCGTCAGGTAGCTGGGATTTGAGGACTGAGTACAGGTGACGCTCACCGTAGCTTTCAGTGTGGTGTGGTCCATGCTCCGGAATCATCCTTGCCATCTACAACGCTCGCTTTTTCTAATCTATGACACCTAGACACGGCGATGATAGCACTTTGAAGTTTAGACACGCTCCAGTAGGACAGCCAATGGAATCGACCACATCGCCCGAATAGTACCGACAGATCTTCGCCAAGGCGGCCCCCCCGACTCCCCTGCCGGGGAAATGGGCCGAGGTGGCTTCGCTATGGTGACGCTGGACCTGCATCCCCTTGCGCATACAGCCCCCGACCGAATGAAAAGGAGACAGATTTATTTTTCATTGCGTCGAGGCTGATGGCAGATAAATAAGTCTGCCCCATTTTCATTTTTTAGATCCGCCACCGCTCAAGCAAGCGCCATCACCCTGTTTACGCGCCTCATCAACCGCCAGTGGACGATCCACAGCGGTAACGCTAAAGCTCCCCCCAGCGAACCAAGTTCGTTGGGCAGCAATGAAACAATCTGCGCGGTACACCACCCCAGCCCTGAGAACAGGCCAAAGCTTTTGAACGAGCCCAGAGCTTTGTTATGCCTGGCTTCACGCCGTAGCGATCGGGCCACGTGAACGACAATGAAAAAGTCTTCAATGAAGTTGTAAGGCAGCAGAAACATCAGCCATACACTTCGAGGCGACGCCACCCTGGATGGAGGTTTGACCAATGTCAGCGAACGCTGAAGGTCGCAGCAATAACAGAATACGGCGATCAGGAACACCAGCGTCAACATCGACGCCCCGATGCTGCCCAATGCTTCCAGTTCGCTGAAGATTCCCCCGGCCACCGAAGGATGTATCAAGGGCCACGCCAACGCCCAGGCCACGGGGATAGTCAGCAGAATCTTGAAGACGACGAGCAACATCGGCGAACCCCGCAATAAATGACAGTCGCCATTATGCCGCAGCGGATTTTGCCTTGAATGCGGTCATGGGTCGCAGGCGAGCCCCTACAACACCCCTCATCAGCCACTGAAAGGGAGACGGACTTATTTCTCTATCACCAGCCTCGATAGCAGTGAAAAATAAATCTGTGGCACCTCTTTTCGGGAGCTGAGATCTAGACCATCCAATGGTGGAGGTCTTATGGGCAGCGTTGTTTCTGATATGTATTCGAAGGGTAGAATAGGAAAAGGAAATATGTCAGGGTTTATGTGATAAATGAACCCAATCGAACCAGCGCCCGATACGGTATATCGGGCGCTGGTTAAGTTATTGCGAGTCAGGCCCGTCGGGCAGCAAGGCTTGGGTATGTCGTCGACAATGGTCTTGGTCATTTCACCCGGGTAGTGCGATATGAAAGCGTAGTACTCTCCCCCTTTCTTTGAGCCTGTGTTTGCCGGGTTTAACGTTACCTGCACCACGTCCTATTGAACCAAGTATCGATCTGGCTTTACTACTTCAACTAGTTCAAAGTGAGGCCGGTCAAGCGTGACCTTCCAATCTCCACCCCAGATAATCGAAACCTTCAGCTCGTCCGAAGCTGACTTCATTGCTTCGGCGATTTTGGGCCAAAGACCAAGCTTCCCGTCGTTATCCCACTTGAGCTCTTTACCGACGTATGGCACAAGGTCTACTGCACGGCCTGAAACATGCTTGCTATCTAGAGTCCACGTGACTTTGGCCTTATTCGGTTGTGCATACTCCGAATTGACTCCCTTCACTCGACACTCACTTTCAGTACGTCCCTGGCCATACAACCTATGTTGCTCCTCCGGCGTTCGACGTCCTGCCGTGACGCCAAAATCGACTTCCGTCAATTTAATGGCTAACCTTACCACTTCAGCAAGTTTAGGGAGCACACCGTCTAGCATAGTTTCACTCCTTTTGCTGAGACGAAATTTTGGGGATTCAGTAGTCATAGTCATCCTTTCCGAATAAGTGTCCTCGCCAAAAAATAGAGTTCACGCGAACGCATTAGCAAGGGGGGACAAAGTTATGTAATCGACTTCCTTGCTTACTTCTCGGCTTACGCAATTTAACAATAGGTAGCTTTCAGCATAAAATCACCTGTCAGAAATGACAGTTCTAAATACATTTTTGCGATAACAGATAATTACATTAGAAGAAACACTGGCGCCCACAACAAAGGGAACGCCCATTAGTCGGCCTCAAGTCAAGGCTAATGGGTATCCCCTTTTTCGTTTTTTGGGGTGCATACAGGATAGCCAAGATCGCAGCCTGCGGCAGCTCCTACGCCGGGCAATTGAGTCCGTACGTAAATCCGGAGCTTGCCGCAGACTACGATCTTTTAAGCGCTCAACGGACAGGCATCACACCTTCAGCGCCCGTTTCCATTCACTTCCCCCGCCTCCTCCCGCAAGCGTCTACCAATCACATCCATCAAATCGCACCCATCGCGCAACGGAATGGCCAGCAGTTTGGCGAAGTCGGCCAGCACCACCGTGTCGCTCTCGATATCAGCACGAAAAGGGATATTTTCCAGCACCTGAGTGACGGTGCGGATGCGGTAATCGGCTGTGGCTTGCAGCACGTCGAGTGGGGCTTGGGATTCGATGAGCAGGGAGGCCGGGATCAGGTCGATTCCGGTGAGGGGCATGTATCGATTCATTTTGAAGATATCTTATTGATGGGATCCTCTGTTGATCAGGTCGCCAAACCCAGTCGCCATGTGGGCGACGGAGCGGACTATAAGCTGCATCCAATCGAGGGGCAAGGTGACGGATTCCTGGGTTTATGTAAGACCAGTATTGATGCAGTCCCGAACCTTTAAACGCCTCGTTGTACCCGACCAGCATCTTTATCAGATCTTTATTTCCCCGCCCCTAATCCTGTCAACAACTTTCCAAGCGTCCATTTAGGCTTTCCTCATTCCCGGAGGAAACGCCATGGACTTCTTCTATCTGCTACTCGGTGCACTGTTTCTCATCATTCTGGTCGGTCTGACCTACGGCTGCGCAGCGCTCAACAGGAGGCGGTCATGACCGGTTTCTACCTTTTCGGCGGCCTCATTGCGGCCGGCTTGCTGGTTTACCTCGTCGCCGCGCTGCTGTTTCCAGAGGACTTCCTATGACTATTCAAGCCTGGGTTCTACTCGCAGCCTTTCTCCTGGCGCTGGGGCTTCTGGCCTGGCCACTGGGGCGTTGGCTGACCACGGTGATGGAGGGCCGATTTGCCTTCGGTTCACGTATCGAGTCGCCGCTGTATCGCCTGGCCGGCGTCAACCCTGAAACGCAGATGGGGTGGCTCCAGTACGCGCTGGCATTGATTCTGTTCAACGCGTTGGGGGTGCTGGTCGTTTATGCCTTGCAACGGTTGCAAGGCGTGCTGCCGTTCAATCCGCAGGGGTTTGCGGCCGTCACTCCCGACTCCTCGTTCAACACCGCTTTCAGCTTCGTGACCAACACCAACTGGCAAGCCTATAGCGGCGAGTCGACGATGAGTTACCTGACGCAGATGCTCGCGCTGACGGTGCAGAACTTCCTGTCCGCCGCCACCGGCATTGTGGTGGCGGTGGCGCTGATCCGCGGGTTCGCCCGCCACAGCGCGGACAGCATCGGCAACGCCTGGACTGACCTCACCCGCGTCACCTTGTGGGTGCTGTTGCCACTGTCACTGATACTCGCGTTGTTCTTCGTCAGTCAGGGTGTGATTCAAAACCTTGACCCGTATAAAGACGTCTCGACACTGGAGGTCATGCAGTACCAGAACCCGGTGCTCAATGACGCCGGCCAGCCGACCCTCGATGCTCAGGGCAATCCCGTGACCAAGGCCGCCAGCACCGACAAACAGACGATTGCAATGGGGCCGGTGGCCTCGCAAGAGGCAATCAAGATGCTCGGCACCAATGGCGGCGGTTTCTTCAACGCCAACTCGGCGCACCCCTATGAGAACCCGACCGCCATCACCAACTTCTTCCAGTTGCTGGCGATCTTCCTGATCCCGACCGCGCTGTGTTTCGTCTTCGGTCATGTCGTCGGTGACATACGCCAGGGCTGGGCGCTGCTGGCGACGATGACGATCATCTTCGTGATTGCGGTGGTGGCCGTCACCCATTACGAACAGCTCGGCAATCCGCAGTTTTCAGCGCTGGATATCGATACGGCGGCGGGCAACATGGAGGGCAAGGAACTGCGCTTTGGTATCAGCGCCTCCAGCCTGTTTGCGGCCGTGACCACAGCGGCTTCATGCGGTGCGGTCAACGCGATGCACGACTCGTTCACCCCACTGGGCGGTGCGGTGCCGCTGGTGCTGATGCAACTTGGTGAAGTGGTGTTCGGCGGCACCGGTTCCGGTCTGTACGGCATGCTGATATTCGCCATTCTCGCGGTGTTTATCGCGGGTCTGATGATCGGGCGCACGCCTGAATACCTGGGCAAGAAGATCGAAGCCTTCGAGATGAAAATGGTCGCCATTGCGATCCTGGTGACGCCGCTGCTGGTGCTGTTCGGGACCGCCATCGCGGTGATGGCCGAGGCCGGCAAGCTGGGGATCGCCAACCCTGGCGCCCATGGTTTCTCGGAAATCCTTTACGCCTTCACCTCGGCGGCCAACAACAATGGCAGTGCATTCGCCGGTCTGTCGGCCAACACCCCGTTCTACAACATCATGCTGGCCATCGCCTGTTGGTTTGGACGCTTTGGCGTGATCGTACCGGTGCTCGCGGTCGCTGGCAGCCTCGCCGCGAAGAAACGCCTGGCGGTGACCGGCGGCACGATGCCGACCCACGGGATGCTGTTCGTTGTACTGCTGATTGGCACGGTGTTGCTGGTCGGTTTGCTGAACTACGTACCGGCGCTCGCGCTGGGCCCCGTCGTCGAACACCTCATGATGATCAAGTGAGACCACGAACATGACACGTAAAGCGTTCTCCTTGTTCGACCCGAAACTGATAAGTCCGGCCATGCTCGAGTCTGTACGCAAACTCAGCCCTCGAATCCAGTGGCGTAACCCGGTGATGTTCGTCGTCTACATCGGCGCGATCATCACCACCGCCCTCTGGGCGCAGGCCCTCAGCGGCAAGGGTGAAGCCAGCACCGGGTTCATCCTCGCGATTGCTTTGTGGCTGTGGTTTACCGTGCTGTTCGCCAACTTTGCCGAAGCGCTCGCCGAAGGCCGCAGCAAGGCCCAGGCGGCCTCCCTGCGGGATCTGAAAAAGCAAACCTGGGCGAAGAAACTGCGCGAACCGCACTACGGCGCCGAGTGGCAGCTGGCTCAGTCGAGCGACTTGTGCAAAGGCGACGTGGTGGTGGTTGAAGCCGGCGACCTCGCAGACTCGGTGATCCCCGCCGACGGCGAAGTGATCGAAGGCGCGGCCTCGGTGGATGAGTCGGCGATTACCGGCGAATCGGCTCCGGTGATCCGCGAGTCTGGCGGCGACTTCTCGTCGGTGACCGGCGGTACGCGGGTGCTGTCGGACTGGATCGTCGTCCGCGTGACCACCAACCCCGGCGAGACCTTCGTCGACCGCATGATTGCGATGGTCGAGAACGCCAAACGGCAAAAGACCCCGAATGAAATCGCCCTGTCGATCCTGCTGGTCGCACTGACCATCGTGTTCCTCGGTGTAACGGTGACGCTCCTGCCCTTCTCCCTGTTTGGAATCGCAGCAGCCAAATCCGGTTCGCCGGTCTCGATCACCGTGCTCATCTCATTGTTGGTGTGTCTGATCCCCACGACCATTGCCGGGCTGCTGTCGGCGGTCGGAGTGGCGGGCATGAGCCGCATGATGGAGGCCAACGTGATCGCCACTTCCGGCCGGGCCGTGGAGGCCGCCGGCGATGTCGATGTGTTGCTGCTCGACAAGACCGGGACCATCACCCTGGGCAACCGCCACGCCTCGGCGTTCTTGCCGGCGCCGGGCATCAAGGAGTCGGAGCTGGCGGATATCGCACAGCTTGCGTCACTGGCCGACGAAACGCCTGAGGGGCGCAGCATCGTGGTCCTGGCCAAACAACGGTTCAACCTGCGCGAACGCGACATCACGGCGCTGCATGCACACTTCGTGCACTTTTCGGCGCAGACCCGCATGAGCGGCGTCAACATGGATGACCGGCAACTGCGCAAGGGGGCCGGTGAGGCGATCCTCAAGCATGTCCACAGCCTGGGCGGACACTTTCCGGAAGCGGTGCAAACCATCGTCGAACAAGTGGCTCAGCGGGGCAGCACGCCGCTGGTGGTCGCCGATGGGGCCAGGGTGCTGGGCGTCATCGAACTCAAGGACATCGTCAAGGGCGGCATCAAGGAACGCTTCGCCGAGCTGCGACGCATGGGGATCAAGACCGTGATGGTGACGGGGGACAACCGGATCACCGCTGCCGCCATCGCCGCCGAGGCCGGTGTCGATGATTTCCTGGCGGAAGCCACACCCGAACAAAAGCTGGAGCTGATCCGCAGCTATCAGGCCGAAGGCCGGCTGGTGGCCATGACCGGTGACGGCACCAACGACGCCCCGGCACTGGCGCAGGCGGATGTCGCCGTGGCGATGAACTCGGGAACTCAAGCGGCCAAGGAAGCCGGCAACATGGTCGACCTCGACAGCAACCCGACCAAGTTGATCGAGGTGGTGGAAACCGGCAAACAGATGCTGATGACCCGGGGTTCGCTGACCACCTTCTCGATTGCCAACGACATCGCCAAGTACTTCGCGATCGTGCCCGCAGCCTTTGTCAGCACCTACCCACAGCTCGCGGCACTGAACATCATGGGCCTGACGAGCCCGAATTCGGCGGTGCTGTCGGCGGTGATTTTCAACGCGCTGATTATCATTTTCCTGATTCCCCTGGCGCTCCGAGGCGTGAAGTACCGCCCGGTCGGTGCGGCCCTGCTGCTGCGCCGCAACCTGTTGATCTATGGGTTGGGTGGGGTAATCGTTCCATTCATTGGCATAAAAGTGATCGACATGGCGCTATCCGCTGTCGGTCTGACTTGAGGGAGTATGGCTATGTTATCTCTGCTGCGTCCGGCGTTGACCCTGCTGATTGCACTGTCACTGCTCACCGGCCTGGCCTATCCGCTGGTCACCACCGGAATCGCCAAGCTGGTCTTTCCCCATCAGGCCGCCGGCAGCCTGATCGAAAGAGACGGCAAAACCGTGGGCTCGCTGTTGATCGGTCAGGGCTTCAGCGATCCGAAGTATTTCTGGAGCCGCCCTTCCGCCACCAGCCCCATGGCCTACAACCCGCTGGCCTCGGGCGGCTCGAACCTCGGCCCGCTGAACCCGGCATTGGCGGATGCGCTCAAGGGCCGCATCGATGCGTTGCACGCTGCCGATCCGGGCAACACCGCCACGGTGCCCGCCGACCTGGTCTACAGTTCCGCCAGTGGCCTTGATCCGCATATCAGCATTGCCGCAGCGCTGTACCAGGCGGGCCGGGTTTCGCGGGTGCGCAATCTGCCCGTCGACAAGGTTCGCGAACTGATCAACCAACACGCCGAAGGCACGCTGCTCGGGTTCCTCGGCGAGCCTCGGGTCAACGTTCTGGAATTGAACCTGGCACTCGACGCCGCACATTGAGCGTTAACACACGGTGAGCTTGATGGCCGAAGAACGTCCTGATCCGGACCAGCTACTGGCACGGATTCGCGAAGAAGAAGCGCAGGCCAAACGCGGTCGGCTGAAGATTTTTTTCGGCGCCAGTGCCGGTGTCGGCAAGACCTACGCGATGCTTGCCGCCGCACAGACCGCGAAGCTGCAAAACATCGATGTGCTGATCGGCGTGATCGAGACCCACGGCCGCGCCGAGACCCTGGCCCTGACAGAGGGCCTTGAACACCTGCCGCTCAAGCAGGTCATCGACAAAAACCGGACGCTGACCGAATTCGACCTGGACGCCGCGCTCGCGCGTAAACCGGGCTTGATCCTGATCGACGAACTGGCTCACTCCAATATCGCAGGCTCCCGCCATCCAAAGCGCTGGCAAGACGTAGAAGAACTGCTCAGCGCCGGTATCGACGTCTGGTCGACGATGAACGTTCAGCACCTCGAAAGCCTGAACGATATTGTCGGCGGCATCACCGGGATTCGCGTCTGGGAGACCGTGCCCGATCATGTCTTCGACACCGCCGATGAAGTGGTCATCGTCGACTTGCCACCCGACGATCTGTTGCAGCGCTTGAAGGAAGGCAAGGTCTACATGGCGCAACAGGCCGAGCGCGCGGTGCAGAACTTCTTCCGCAAAGGCAACCTGATCGCCCTGCGCGAACTGGCGCTGCGCCGCACCGCCGACCGGGTCGACAGCGAGATGTTGCAGTATCGCCAAAGCGGCGCGGTGAAACCGGTGTGGGGCACCCGTGAGTCGTTGCTTGCCTGCGTTGGCCCGAATGATCAGGCCGAAAAAACCGTACGCTCGACGGCGCGCCTGGCCGCTCAGCTCAACGTGCCGTGGCACGCCGTGTATGTCGAAACCCCGGCCTTGCAGCGCCTGCCCGAGGTCAAGCGTCGTCGCGTGCTGGCAACCTTGAAACTGGCTCAGGACATGGGCGCGCAAATCTCGACCCTGGCTGGCCAGGACATTGCCGAAACGCTGGTCAAGTACGCACGGCAGCACAACCTTTCGAAGGTCGTGCTGGGCCGTGATGAACGTCCGCGCCAACGACTCTGGCGGCGGGTGCTTGCGGATCGGATTGGGGTGCTGGGCGCCGATCTTGACGTGATTCAAATCTCGCTGCCGGAGAGTCGCCGCCCACAAGCCGAGACGACCACCACCGCCAGCGACAGCCCGATCACCTGGCGCCCCTATCTCTGGAGCGTCGCGATCTGTGCGGTGACGACCCTGCTGGCCATGCCGCTGTTCCAGGTGCTGGAACAGGCCAACATCGTCATGCTGTTCCTGCTGGCGGTCGTCGCCGTAGCGGTACGCTTTGGGCGTGGCCCGGCCATCCTGGCGGCCTTTGTCTCAGTCGGCGCCTTCGACTTCTTCTTTGTGGCGCCGCGTTTTTCATTCGCCATCGCCGATATCCAGTATCTGGTGACCTTTAGCGTCATGCTCGTGGTCGCTCTGGTGATCGGGCAAATGACCGCCAGCCTGACCTATCAGGCACGGGTGGCGCAACGGCGCGAAGACCGCATGCGCGGGCTGTACGACATGTCACGCCTGTTATCCGCCGCGCTGCTGACCGAACAGGTTGCGCAAATCAGCGCGCAGTTCCTGACGGCCGAGTTTGGCGCCCGGTCGGCACTGCTGGTCGCAGACGACAACAATAAACTGCAGGCGCCGATGGTCACGGGAGACGCACCGCAAGTCGACGTTGCGATTGCCCAGTGGTCGTTCGATAAAACCGAACCGGCTGGATGCGGCACCGACACCCTGCCCTCCAGTTCCACGCTCTACCTGCCCTTGTCGGCGCCCATGCGGGTGCGCGGGGTCCTGGCCGTGCAGCCGCGCGACACGACCCGGCTGGCGGTGCCGGAACAGCGCCGCCTGCTCGACACCTGCGCGTCATTGCTGGCCATCTCGCTCGAACGGATTCACTACATCAACGTCGCTCAGGACACGACGGTTCAGATGGAATCCGAGCGGTTGCGCAACTCGCTGCTCTCGGCCATCTCCCATGATTTGCGCACCCCGCTGTCAGTCATGGTCGGGCTCGCCGAAGCGCTCAAGCTGACCAAGCCGCCCCTGACCGGCGAAGCTGCCGAGATCGCCACGGCGGTGGGTGAATCCGCGCTGCGCATGAATACACTGGTCAATAACCTGCTGGACATGGCTCGCCTCGAGTCCGGCAAGGTGGTGCTGAATCGTCAATGGCAGCCCATCGAAGATGTGGTGGGTAGCGCCCTGAGGGCTATCCAGCCGATTCTGGGAGGACGTTCGGTGCAGGTTGCACTCGAGGAGGACTTGCCACTGGTTCGCATCGATGCGGTGCTGATCGAGCGCATCCTCATCAACCTGATCGAAAACGCCATCAAGTACACCCCGCCCGGCACCCCGATCAGCCTGGGGGCCAGCGCCACGCCGGAGAGCATTGAGTTGTGGGTCGCCGATGAGGGGCCGGGATTGCCCCACGGTCACGAAGAGGCGATCTTCAACAAGTTCATGCGCGGCAAAAAGGAAAGTTCGATTCCCGGCGTCGGCCTGGGCCTGGCCATCTGCCGAGCGATTGCCCAAGCGCATGGCGGAACCATGCTCGGTGTTACCCGCCAGCAAGGCGGTGCGCGCTTCACCTTGCGTCTACCCCGTGAAGAGCCACCGAACATCGAAGCGCTTTCGCAGCAAACTGACGAGGACCCATCATGAGCGAACCGGTGCTGCGTGTTCTGCTGGTTGAAGACGAAAAGGACATTCGCCGTTTTGTACGGATGGCCCTGCAAGCCGATGGTCTGGAAGTGCATGAAGCCGAGACCTTCCAGCGCGGCCTGATCGACGCGGGAACGCGCCGGCCGGACCTGATCGTGCTGGATCTTGGCCTTCCCGACGGTGACGGCGTTGACCTCATCCGGGATCTGCGCACCTGGTCAGAGGTGCCGATCATTGTCCTGTCGGCCCGTGGCGCCGAATCCGACAAGATCCTGGCCCTGGACACCGGAGCCGACGATTACCTGGTAAAACCCTTCGGCACCGGAGAACTGCTCGCACGCGTGCGTGCCCTGTTACGCAGGCGCGTGAAAGATGCCGAAAACCGCGCGGTTCTGGCCTTCTCCGACATTCAAATTGATCTGGATCGACGCGTCGTGGAGCGCGCCGGTGCGCCTTTGCACCTGACGCCGCTGGAATACCGCTTGCTGGTTCATCTGTGCTCGCACCCGGACCGGGTCCTGACGCACCTGCAACTGCTCAAAGCCGTATGGGGCCCTTCGCACACCACCGATACACCGTACCTTCGGGTGTTCATGGGCGGCCTGCGCAAGAAAATCGAAGCAGACCCCTCGCAACCACGCCATCTCGTGACCGAAACCGGTGTGGGTTACCGCTTCATTCCTTGAACCCTGAGCGGCACGCGTTGAATTCGGATGCAGGCTTCATGCCCCTAGACCCCGTGACTACCGTTCGTCCAGGCTGAAGCGGGAGCACCCTTTCCTCGTCTACACCTTTAGACAGGAGACCTTTTACGCCCGATTGGATAGCGGGTATTTCATTCGATGGCATACGAAGCGCCATACGGAACGGCAGTACTTCAAGCTTCGGGTTTCATTTCTCAAGGAATAGAAAAATGAGCACTAGCAGCAAAGACTGGCATGCATGGCTGAACACGATGCCACCCAAACCGGATGACTTCCACGTGATAGGCGATGTTGAAGTTGCCAATCCGGGAGTCAAGGTCTACCTGACCATGCGCCCCCCGCAGGGCTTTAATCCGTCAATCCTCATGCTGGACCTGCACTTGGTCCAGCAGCCTGGAATCTGGCCACAACTGTTGTGCAATACACAGGCCAGATACGACCGGGTAATGCCTCCGAACTCGCCCCACTACACCGCGGTTGACATTTACCACGATGGCGAGCGATTGGCGTACATCGACTACATTCCCACCATCACCTGACCGGCTCATAACCGGGCACTAGAGGTCGCAACAAAGGCTGTGCCGGCAACGTTCGAAAAGCGCCACGTACACAAGGTCGGGAGGATCCGGAAAAACGCGGCGCTCTGTTCTTTTGATTACATCGGAGAGATGGTGGCAAGCGCACCGATCACGATGGTCAATGCGAGAAATCCACCCAGAAAAATCGCCATCTTCAGCATTTGGCCTCCAAAATTACCCGTCTGTGGTTGCAGGGTCATTGTGAGGCTCGGACTGGATTCATTACAGAAGCAGATAGCCCGGAAAAATACGGATCAGTTCAACACGCCGACATTCCCGTCACTACCTCCTTGCGAGTACCCCAACAGGGTAATAGGCACCTGCGGCCTGCCTCTCCCCGGCGGTGGCAACGAGGACCATAGCGGTGAGTTATTCCTGGCCGCCACCGAAGCGGTAGAAGAAGCCATCATCAATGCCTTGCTGGCCTCCGAGACCACCGAGGGCAATGGGCATGCGGTGCCGGGGCTGGACGCCGGCACCGATGCGTGCGAGTTACGTTTGAGTCAGCTCACTCACAGGCCGACAGAGCTCAGCCCCTTACGAAGACCCTCATCAGCTTGCTCGCACCACGCCTCAACACCTTGTGGAGCGGTGGTTTGCAAATCCTTGTATTGTCCTTCGCCCACTCTCACCTGGCCCTTTCTGCCATTGGCTTCGCTCTTGTCTCCATCACGCTTATCTATTTCCACTGGAACACCCGATACGTATGCAACCATCTTCTTGGCATTCTCGATGCTGTCAGACTTCAGAAAACCTTTATCGACACAGTAGCTAATGAGCCCCGATGAATTGCGACTGCCGTCGTACATACCCTTCATTGCAACTGGGTCCGGCCCCTCTGCATAGGCATAGCCAAAGGAACCCAACGCACTTGCCATTACAAAGACCACAATAGCTTTTTTCATATTCACTCCTTGAACACGTTTGACATCTCAGATGTATTGCCTATAAACCAGCCTTATTCGAACAACTTCACAATGGCATCCGAATACAGTTGGGGGACGTCTTTCGCCGATTCGAGCACATGCTGACGCACCGTTTGACCTTTCACGCTCGGCTCTTCCGCCACGTATTCTGCTGGGAAAGCGGGCGCATCCTGATTAGCACCAGCAGCCAGCAAGGCCTTGATGCAATCCGGATTGTGACTGATAGCATTTTCCAGCAAGGGTGTGCCAACAGGCCATGGTTGCTGCTGTGGCTGCAGTGCATCAACTGACGTTCCAGCTTTGTGCAACAGGGCGATACGTTGTGCCGCTTGCGGGTCTGGCTGGTCGTTCAGCGCATAGGCGCGCTTGCAGACAAAATGCAAAGGGGTGGAACCGACTTTGCTGACGCCATAAGGATCGGTACCTGCAGCGATCAGCAGTTTGATGACCTCAAGGCTAGAAGCCCCTCCATTCATGAGTGGCGAGAATCCCTGAGGGGTCACCAATTTGGCGTCAGCGCCAAACTGCAACAGTAATTTGACCAGTTCTGGCTGGGTGGATTTCTCGCTGTTGACGGCTGCAATGAGTGGAGTCTTGGTCCCACCTTGAGCAATCACATTCGTATTGGCCCCTGCCTTGAGCAAGCTCTGCAGAATCAGCAAATCATCTCCAGATGCCTGCGGGGTGTCGACATTACCCAGCACCGACAGCAGCACAGTTTCACCGTTTTCGCTGATGGCTTCGTTTACATCCACCGGGAATTCAAGCAGACGATCGACCAGATCGGGCCGTTTGTAATAAGCGGCATGCCACAAAACCTGAATATTGGGTTTCGCCCCCTTTTTGAGCAACGTGTTGACGGTATTCAGATCTTTGCCTTCTTTGGAATAAGCGTATGCCATCACCGCTTCGTCCAGTTTTTGGGTTAGATCTTCCCTCGGTGCGGCTTGCGCTATGGTTGAGCCGCCGAGGAGGACCAGTGTCAGAGCACAAACAGTCCGGCAACGGCTAAAAACAGGTTTGAATGGCAGCATACAAAATCTCAAATAGAAGCAACGGTTATAGGTAAGCTTTTGCGCTCATGTCGTAAAATTTGGGAACGATCAGGGTATTTCTGGCGATGCTTAAGTCATTGGATCTAACTAATCACAGCACTTTTTGGGTTACTGGCGATAAGAGCGGCGCCGCACGCGGTTTTCATACCGTCCAGTGCCACAGCAATTCCACCGACCGTGTAGGTGCTGCTGCCCTCGGCTATGGGGAAGACGCCTTTGCACAGTGGGCAGCTGACTTTGTGACCGACGCCGGCTATGGGTTTGCCGTTGAGGTCGGTCTGGGAGAAGGCTTCCAATACTGCGCCACCGTGAGTCGTGGAGTCGCCGAGGCGGATGATGTCTTTCATGGAATCTACTCCGAGGCACTGCTTCATAGGCTCATCGGAAGCGCGATGTCACCTGTAAGTCTTACGGTGGTTTTTAGTCATATACAAGCTTAGATGTGCTGTCAACGAAAGTGATTTCGCCAGAATCACCAACTATTGATTGGAATTCGTTGAAGAAAAAATCTAGATTGCTTGAAAAAACAATGAATGCGTCACGCCCATGCTCGCCAGATATAACCGGGGTCAGTATATAATGGCAGGTTTCTTGTAAGGCGTCGTATAGGTCCTTATTTATTATCGATAGGCTCTTGTCTTGTAAAAGACTGGCTAGTGTCGAAGCAGTAGGTTTGTCCGCGTGCCCATGTCGTGAAAGTATTTTATATTTCTTGACGTCATTTTCATATTTTATGTGTTCGTTACGCAGCTTCTCAAACCCGCCATTCTTATCTCGAAATAGGAGTCGAGGCATGTGGCCTGTATATTTTTCTTGTGGTGCCTGGATATTTAGCCTGCACAGGTCGACCAAATAGCATTTGGAGACAAGAGAGCTTATCGCAGAACAACCTTGGGGCGTTGTATCAAAACCAACAGCACCTTCTGGGCCGATGGCCATCAATAACGAAAACTGATCGTGCTCTTTTGCAGGCATTTCTCTTATGTAATCGTTGGATCTGTTTTTAAATTCATGAAATTCTGATTTATAACATAAAATTTTATAGTGCTTCATGCTAGCGTCCTGAACGTCCTGCTGGATAGGTAAATACTATTTTTTCTCCCTTTTTGTTCGTAGCATGAACATGCGGGCTCTCATGATGGTCCGGGTGACCATCTCCGATCATCTCAGGATGACCATCTGGGTGGTCAAACACCTCCGACTTCCTATCGTTACCCTCGCGACCGAGAGTAGTGACACCTCGTTTTTTCAGGCAGGCGTAATTCACTCCACGGCTATCATCATTTAGCCGACTAATTGGAATATCTTCTCCGCCCTTACTCACTCTCGGAACCTGAGCATGTTGTTGTGCTTTCTTCATTGCACTCCTACGGCTATTCGTAGCAATGACTGTATTCAAACCGAGCGGATCGATCCACTCTACCGGATTAGGTGCATATCGATAAAGGTTTAGCCCGCCCTCATAACGTATCGGGTCGTGGCTGATAAACCGCCCCACAGCCGGATCATAGTACCGATACCGGTTGTAATGCAGCCCCGTCTCATGGTCGTGATACTGCCCCTGGAACCGGATCGGGTTGGTCAGTCCATGCTGCTGCGCCAACGCCGAACGTTGCTCGCGCACTTCACCCCAAGCTTTGTACTGTGCACTCCAGATAATGTCGCCATTTTGGTCAGTCAGTTCCTGCGGCGTGCCAAGCTGGTCGCATTGATACCAGGCCAGCACATCGAACGGTTGCGCAGTCGGCGTGTGGTTCCACAACGGATCGTCGTCGAGGCTGTAGTCGCCGCTGTAGTCCGGCTGCCCCATCAGGTGAATCGGTTTATGTCTCAGGGCCTGAGCCACCGGGACGAAGGTGCCCGGTTCGAAGATGTAATGCACAGTGCGGCCGGCACTGCCATCGACCTGGGCCGGGCTGCTTTCCCAGGCCAGGTTGTCGCCATCCCAACCATAGAGGGTGAAGCCGCAGCCCAGCTCGCGTTGTCTGCGCGCATGTTCATTGCGATTCCATAGAGAACCGGCTTCCGGACGCTGTTTGTAGTGCGCGCTGGAGTTTTTATGCAGGCGGCGACCGAGTGGGTCATAGGTATAGTCCACCGACAGGCGAGCATCGTCGAAGTGCACCAGACGGTCGAACAGGTCCCATTGCATCTGGCAGTAACTGCCGTTGTGCCAACGTTTGACCTGATTGCCGCGCTCGTCATATTCGTAGTGCGTGCCCGCATACTCGCGCAGCAGGTTGTCGAGCAGTTTGCTGCGCGGCGAGTCCTGATCCAGCGGTCGGCGGATTTCTGCAGTCTTGTCGTCGAGCAGGTTGCCGGCCGGGTCGAAGGCGAAGGTTTCCACGCCGAGGCGGCTGGTGGCGCTGAGCAGGCGGCTGACGGGATCGTAACGGTAGGCCAAGGGACCACGGCGGCTATCGTTGATATCGGTCAGTTGACCAGCGGCATCGTAGGTGTACTCGCGCTTGAGCAGCGTGGACTTGTCGTCGCTACGTCCCAGCAATTGCTCTTGCAGACGTCCGGCCGGGTCCCACTTCTGGGTTTGCAGCAGGCGGTTGCCCTGATGGCGGGCGACTTCGCGGTGCAGATCATCACGCTCATAACCGATCAGCTCATGCTCATCCAGACGCAGGCCGAGCAAGTGACCGCTGCCGTAGGTCAGCCAACTGACGCGATGGCCGTCCGGGCGCACGGTGGCAACGCGTTGATTGAGCACGTCGTACTCGTGTTGCCAGACTGCTACCAGTGGTTTTTCCAGGCCCAGATAATGCTGATGCTCACGCAGCAGGTTGCCGGCCGGGTCATGAAACCATTGCAGACGGCTGTCGGCGTTGGTGGCGAGGATCAGGTTGCCGTTGCCATCGTAGGCGAAGGTTTCGCTTTGCGACTGCTCGCCCAGCGTGGCGCGGCGTTCGGTCAAGCGGCCCATGGGGTCGAAGCTTAAGGCGATGCTGCGTTCAGCGTTGACGGTGTTGGCCAGTCGACCGCTTTCGGGGTCGTACTGATAACGGGTGGTACGGCCATCGAAGCCGGTTTCTTCCAGCAGCCGACCCACCGGGTCGTAGAGAAAGTGTGCGCGTCGCTCGTTTTCGTTTTCCAGCGCGACCAATCGACCGAGGCGGTCCCAGCGGTAGCGCAGGGTTTGTTCGGCGGCATCGACCCGTTCGGCAATAAAGCCAGCCTCGGTGTAGCTCCAGGTGGTGCAGCGATCCAGGCCATCGACGTGGGCCAGCAAACGACCCTCGGCATCGCGTTCGAAACGTTCCTCGGTCTTGTCCGGGTGCTTGATCAGGGTCAGTTGCCCGGCCTTGTATTGGTACTCGGTGCTCTGTCCGGCCGCATCGGTGAAGCAGATCATCTGCCCGCGCTCGTTGTACTCCCAAGCGCTGGCCTTGCCGGAACAGTCGGTGTACTTCACCAACTGGCCGGCGTCGTTGTACTCGAGTTCTTTCGCGTTGCCGTTGGCGTCCTTGATCGCGGTCGGCAGACCGGCCGGGTTGTAGGCGTACTCGGTCTTGTTGCCCAGCGGGTCGATGGCTTCGACCAGATTGCCCGCCCGATCGTAATCCCGCTGCCACTGACCGCCTTCGGCGTCGCTGATCTTGATCAGTTGGTCCTGGTCGTCGTAGGCGTAGTGCATCACGCTGCCGTCGGCGCGGATATGCTCGAGCAGATTGCTGCGATCGTCGTAGCTGAAGCGGTCGGTACTGCCATCGGCATGAACCTGACGCACCACATTCTTGGCATCATCACGGAAGAACCACTCCGAACTCCCGTCGGCATGCCGGATGCGGTAGGTGTAGCCGAGGCTGTCGTAGTAGTGCCAGGTCTCGTTGCCGTGGGCGTCGGTGACGTAGGTCAGACGGATGTTTTCGTCCCACTCCAGGCGGGTGTCGAAACTGCCGTCATCGGCCCATTCACGCACCGCCTTGGCATCGGCGCCGTGGCCTTGCCATTGCAGGTTCATGCCGCGATCGGTGCGGTCGGTGTAGCGGGTGATCAGGTGATGCTGGTACTGATAACGCCAGGCGGCGCCGTTCTCGTCCTGGGCCTGGATTAAGTCACCGGCGCTGTCGTATTGGTAAGCACAGAGCTGACGCTGAGGTGCGCCGTCACGGATTTCCCAGAGTCCGATTAAGCGACCGTGGTCGTCAATCAGCGTGCCCAAGTGCAGGTGAACCTTGGTCACATCGTCCTGATAGGTGATCAGGTCCGACAGCACCGAATGGTCGCCGTGGTGGTGCTCGTAATGCAGCATGATCCCGGCACCATTGCGCAGCACAACGCCGGTCAGCAGGTAGCGCTGACCACGGCGCACATAGGTTTCCTTGCGCTCGAAGCCACGGCACAGCAGCAGTTGATCTTCGCTGGCGCGCACCACCGTGAGGTTTTCAATGGCGTCGTAATGGAACAAGCCAACCTTGGGCAGCGGGTAGTCGTGACTGCGCCCATCGGCGTCATGGAACAGCAGCGCATCATCGACCAGGTCGAATCTCGTCGTGAAGGCAGTGATCCAGCGCGCACCCAGTACGTCCTGATCATAAGCGTCCAGGCGTGAGCAGTAAGTGCGGGTCCACTCAATCGGGAACGCTCCCGGCAAACTGAAGTCGGTATGGCGCACAGATTCCGAGCCCAGAGCGAAGCTGATACTTTTCTCGGTCGCCGCACGGGCACAGTTCTTCATTTCATGGGGGTGGCCTGTCGAAGGCTCCTCGTGTGTATTGACCTCCGTCTTGCCTTCACCCGCCTTGCGTTTGGCCTGGCTGGTCGTGCCAGGTTTGACGTTGCCACCTTGGCCATGAGCATTGCGCAGACGCCAGGTCGCGACAGCGCCGGCCAGTACCATCAGCAATGCGCCGATGGAATTCTGAATCTGAGCGTCGCTCAGACGGTTGAGCTGAGTCCGCAACTCCGGGCCCATGGTTCGCAACGAAGCCGTGTGAGCCAGTGCCTCTTCCTTGGCCTTATCAGACAGCAGGTGTTCGGCGGCGCTGTTGGCGACGCCTTTACCGGCGGCCTTGTAGACATTGGCGACCGCGCCGAAGATGTTGCTGATCGCGGCCTTGGGGTCATGCAGCAACTGATCGCTGGCGGCGCTCGCCAGTTGTTCCGCCTCGTGCAGATTGCCCTTGGCGTCGAGCTTGCCATTGATCACTGTCTCCAGGCCCGTGGCGATCTCGTTGATCACGCTTTCACCGAGCTTGCCGGCGTCGTCGAGGATCTCCTTGAGCTTGGTCTGGGCCTGTTTTACGAAGTCATCGATGGTGCCAACGATATCGGCGTTCAGGTGTCCGACGACGATCTCGATCAGCGAATCGCCCAGCAACATCTTGCCGGCCTGCCTCAATTCCTGGCGCACCAGAAACAACGTCGGGCGCAGACTCATGCGTGCAGCAGCCATGCTCGGCGGCATGGGCAAGACGCCAATCAGGTTGATGCCCAGGCTGACCCAATCGAGCACTTCGCGCTTTTGGCTGGTGGACAAGGTAATGATGTCATTCAAGGCATCGACCAGCGCCATGATGTTGCCGACCACTGGCAGCGCACCGGCGACGTTCTTGATCCGGTCGAGAGTGACCACACCGCCGCTGGTGGACTGCAACCAGGCGTCAAATTGCGCGGCGCTGCGTCCGACATCCCCGACTTTGATGAGGTTCAGTGGAACGACCGCCACTTGAGGTTCACGTTTTTTTACAACAGCAATTTCAGTGGTCATGAAAGCATCTCACCCGCCCGCAGGCCCGGGGCTTTGAGGGAAGTCTTGGGAGCGGTCGCAGGCGGCAGACGCGGCAACTTGCCGCTCTTGCTCGCGGCACCGAGCAGCCGTGACGCCGTCGGCATCGCTGCACTCGCGAGCTGCGGCACTCCGGCCGATCCGGCCTGCAAAGCACCGCGCACCTGTTGCGCGGTCTGCACTGCACCGAGGCCGGTTTGCACCGCGCCCATGCCGCTCTGCGCCAGAGCCGGGGCGCTTTTCAGCAGCTCGGCGCTGCTGCCGGCACTCGGCAGGGCCTGGGCAACCATTGCCTGCACCTGCGACGGAATACTCTCGGCGCCTGGCTGTTCGCGTGGCCACTCGGGTTTGCCGATGTAGCTGCTGTCGCTCCAGGTGTCCGCCGGGTCCTTGCCGAACAGCACGCGCGCCGGCCCCGGTGCAGCACCGGAGACGCTGGCGAAACCCTTGGCATCAAGCTTGCCCTTGAGGCTTTTGCCCAAGGCATCGATCACTTCAAAGTCGCCGCCCTTGATGCCTTGACGCCCGGCGTACTGGTTGAACAGCTCGAGGTTGCCTTTGCCCGGCTTCGGCGGTTCGGGGAACGCACCGGACAGACTCTTCGCTCCGGTGTAGGCAAAGTTGGCTGCATGGGCGGTGTACGGGCCGGTGGTGGCGTGGGTGATGCCGCCGGCGTTGTAAGTGGTGGCGCTGCCGCCGCCCTGGATCACCAGTTCGGTTTTGGCGGTGATCGTGATGCGGTCGGCATTGGCGGTGATGTTGAGCTTGGCCAGCAGGTTGATGCTGTCCTTCAAGGCGCGCACGTCAATATCGCCGGACGCCGCGACCAAGCGCCAGCCCATGCTCTGCACGAACAGCCGCATGCCGCGACTGGCGCTGGCCAGCAGGCGTTTGCCGATCGACAGGCTGGTGTGACCAGTGCTGCTCAATGCCAAGTGTTCGCCGGTGGCGATGTGGCTGGAACGCGGGGTAGTTAGCGCGATGCCGGCCGGACTCGCCAGCACCAAGTGCGGCTCGGTGAATTCCGGAAACTCGTTGGCGCTCATGTTCGCCGGGCCACTACCGAGGATGCCCTGATGCTGGCTGTGCAGCGCCTTGGCCACGTCGTCCTGATCGCCCGGCTCCTGGGCTTGCAGTTCCTTGGCCTGCATCGCAAAGCCGTCCTGCTGATCGGCGGCGGTAGCCAGGCGTTCGGCGGTTTCCGGCAAGTCCTTGTGGTGCTTGGATTCGTTCGGGCGTGGCTCGGTGGTCACCAGCAAACCGGCGGATGGGTCAGATAGCCGAGGTTGATCGCACTGGCGCCGTGGTCACTGCGCAGGGCGATGCTGATCTCGCTGGTGGTGTCGTCGATCCGCAGTTCGTTGGCGCGACTGCCCTTGTATTCCTTGCTCTTGACCGTGGCCAGGGTCTTGAAGTCCGGCAGCTTGTACGGCGGCAGGTTCACTCCGTGGTACAGGCAACCGGTGATCAGCGGCTGATCGGGATCGCCTTCGAGGAAGGTGATCAGCACTTCCATACCGATGCGCGGCAGGTTGATCGAGCCGAAGTTCTGGCTGGCCCAGTTCGAGGCGACGCGAATCCAGCAACTGGTCTTGTCGTCGTGCTGGCCTTCGCGGTCCCAGAAGAACTGCACCTTCACCCGACCGTACTGGTCGCAGAAAATCTCTTCACCTTCGGGGCCGGTGACCACCGCGCTCTGGGTGCCGAGGACTTTCGGTTTCGGATGCTCCAGCGGCGGACGGTACGGCACGTTCCACGGGATCGCGCTGAACTGGTTGCGGTAACCCTGGTGGAAATCATCCTTGAGGTCGGTGACGTCGCTGGTCACCGACTCTTCCAGCACCTGCGGCTGCTTGCCTTCGTGGCGGATTTCGGTGAGCAGCCAGAGGTCGTTCCACGCCGGGTTGGCGTGGTCGGTCAGGGCCAGGAAATGCCCGCTGACCAGCAGCGGCTGATCGCTGCGACCGTCGGCCAGCCGATAGTCGCTGCGATGGCGCTCCAGGTTGCGATTGGCCAGGTGCTTGCCACGCTCGCGGTCGACGAAACGCCCTGGATAATCGTAATCCTCCAGGTCCGGTTGGGCAGCACTCTTGGCGTCGCTTTCGAGTTCGATGCGCGGCTTGGTGAAGTCGTAGTCACGGCGGGTGACGCGGCTGGTGCGGGTCGCCAGACGCAGCCCGAAGCGTTTGATCATCGGCGTGTCGGCGACCAGACCGGTGTCTTGCTGATAGGCCACCGGCGCAAGTTTCGGGAACACAGTCTGGTCGTCGCCGAACACCAACAGATGGCTTTTGGTGCTGTGCTGGAAGTGATAGTGAATCCCTTCTTCTTCGCACAGGCGCTGGACGAATTGCAGGTCGGATTCGTCGTACTGCACACAGTAAATCCGCTCGGGATACACCGCGGCCAGCTGGAACTTGTGATCGCTGGCCAGAATTCCGTGCTCTTCCAGCACCTGAGCGATGATCTGCGGCACGGTCATCTGCTGGAAGATCCGCTGATTCACCCGATGGGCCAGGTAGGCCAGTTGCGGGCGCAACGAAACTCGATAACGGGTCAGGCGTTTACCGGCCTCGCCCTGAGCGATGCTGTAGACCAGCCCGTGAATGCCACTGCCCGAAGGCGACAGCTGCAAGAACGCCAGTTTGTGCAGCAGGCTTTCGAGGTCGAGGAAGGACCGTTCGCTGACCAGCTCCAGTTCAAATTCAAACGGCGTGTTCAGGGCTTCGCGACCCTTGAAGGCCAGGACCTGAAAGTCCGCGCCCTCGAGGGTCAACGTGAAATGGGGCTGGTTGGCCGGTGAGAACATCCCTTGTTCCTCGCACAATACTGCGGCGTCCCTCGACATCCGAGTCGGGTATCAACGAACGCAAAAAATTCTTGAGTGATGCAAACAACATCGACCAGCAGCGCTGGCCGATGTTTTGTAACGGTCGGCCAGACTTAGCCAGCGACCGGGGAACGCCAGTCATCGGAACCCGAAGTACCGGATACTTCGTGGGTCCAGGTGATTTTGCGGTAGGTGAACTCTACGTCTTCCAGGTGAGTGAAGTGCGAGTTCGCCGGGTCTTGGCAGTTGTGCATGTAGTCTTTGATGTCGACGATGATCGCGTCTTCAAGCTTGGTGGTGAAGTAGTGCTCTTGGGTGCCGGCAGCCGAGGTGCGGTACCACTTGATTTCGATAGAAGTCAGACGCTCGCCGGAAGTCAGGGCCGCCAGCAGCAGTGGCGAGGACTTGTCGAAAACCTTGGTGATTTTTACTGGCTTGTGAACGCGCTGGCCGGTGGGTTGGCCGGACTGCGGGTCACGCGGGATGATCACTTCGTGGTTGAAACCCTGAACCATGACCTGGTCTTCGTGACCTTCCTGGTAGGTGTTGCCCACCGAATCAGCGGTGAAGGCACCGGCAGTGATCAGGCCTTGTTTGGTGCCGGTGATGGACATATACGCTGGTGTAGCCATGGATGCTCTCCTTGCTAAAAAGTCAGGACCGGCAGGCACAATTGCCTGTCAGGTGCCGACGGAGATATCAAAAGTCGTGCCAGCCATCATATGGCCATTATTTATCAAGGGCTTGAGCGGAGTTGCCCGTGCTCTTTTCCTGTTTTCATGTAGGAAGAGTCAGCAAAGTGCGCAAGAAGTTGCGCAGTACTGCGCAACTTCTTGCGCACTCGTCTGTAGGCCACAGACCACCTGGCCTGTAGCGATTTTATAGGTGATTTTTCGAGGTCGAGGTGCGCAACTTTTTGCGCACTCTGAATGAGCCACTCCTGACTCCATGACCGACGGCTGTTCTGGTGCCTCAGCAGCTACTGATGATCCTGGCATGTCCTGGGCGGGACCACACGTGATCCACTGCTGAAGCGACCGGCGCCTTAATATTTTTTCATCGTGTCATTGCCCATATTGTCCTTTTTTTCCATGCCATCGTTCTTCATCGCGCCACCTTTATCCATGGCGTCACTCTTCGCCTTGTCGCCCTTGGTCTTGTAGTGGTGCCTGGTCTTCGTGGCATGGCTTTTCATTTCGTCCTTTTTCATCGTGCCCTTGTCCATCTGATCCTTGGACATATCATTCATATTGGTTTCAGCCGCAAACACCGGGGCGGCCACCATCAGGAAAACGGCAGCCATCGCCGTAGCAATCAGCTTCTTCATGTCACTACTCCTGTGCAGTTCGCGTTAACGACAGCGGCAATGCGCCGCATTTCAGAACAGCCGATTGCTCAACTGCCACTGAACCAGTTGTAACCCTGATCCTCCCAATATCCACCGGGGTAATCGTTGGTCACGAAAATCTCCACCACATGTTTCGGGTTCTTGAAGCCCAGCTTTGTCGGCATGCGCAGTCGCAGGGGGTAGCCGTACTCCGGCGGCAGTACCTGATCGTCATAGCTCAGGGTCAGCAGCGTTTGCGCATGCAAGGCCGTCGGCATGTCGATGCTGGTGTAATAGTCGTCAGCGCATTTGAGTCCGACATATTTGGCACGGGTGTCGGCGCCCACACGTTGCAGAAAAGTCGAAAAGGTCACCCCACCCCATTTGCCGATGGCGCTCCAGCCCTCCACGCAAATCAGCCGTGTGACCTGAGTGGTGTGCGGCAACTGGTTCAATTCGGCCAGGGTCCAGCTGTGTTTGTCCTGGACCAGACCACCAACCGTGAGTGAGAACTCATCTTCCTCGATGTCCGGAATGCCGTTGCGGTCGTAATAGGCATTGAACGGAAACGGGCGCGTCATCATCGACTCGGGGTAGGTCGGTGCCAGTCTGCCCGGATCGAACAGCGCCGCCTGGACCTTGTCATTGAAGCGCGAGACCATTTTCAGCATGGACTCCACTGAGTTGCTGTCGTCCAGGCGACAACCTGTCAGCAAGGCAATCCCACCCAGCGTCCAGGCATGCCGAAGAAATTGTCTGCGTGCGGGTAAATCAAGTTCCTGCGCCACCGATTTGATGATGGCGGGGTCATCCATCCGGTCTTTACCAGTCGTTCTGTTCATGGGTTAGCGCCCCCGCAGCATGGCAATCAGGGTGCGTGGCACAAGCGCCACCATCACCAGATGCACCACGGTAAAAGCGACCAGCAACGCCATGCAGACAAAATGCACGATGCGCGCCGAGTCGTAACCGCCCATGAGTTCCCTTAGTAACGGAAACTGCACTGACTTCCAGATCACCAGGCCCGACAGCACGAGCACGATGAGATCGAGCACGGCAAACAGGTAGGCGAGCTTTTGCAGGGTGTTGTAGTGCCGCAAGTCTGCATGGGCGAGCTTGCCTCTGAGAGCCGCGAGGAAATCATGCAGGACTTCGCGGGGCCGTATGGGGAAGAACTTGTAGGCGATGCGCCCGGAAAAAATATTCAGCAGCAGGTAAACGATGCCGTTGATAAACAGTATCCACATCGCCGCAAAGTGCCAAAGCAGTGCACCTGCCAACCAACCACCCAAGGTGATACTGGCGGGAATCTGAAAGGAAAAAATCGGCGAGGCGTTATAGATGCGCCAGCCGCTCATCAGCAGGATGACCACTGCGATGACGTTGATCCAGTGGGTCAACCGAAGCCAGATCGGGTGAATAGTTTGCGAACTACTCATGATGCCTGCCCTGCCGGCAACGCGCCGGTAAAATCCCCCCGACCACCACGACGTGTGTTGGCTCAATCCCCCTCGGTTAACCGGCAACTCAAATGGAGTCGCAAACAACGCCGCCCTGGCGACGCATGTATCAAGCCTAGCATCGGCTTTTAGAAACCGTTTTACATTATTCGCCTGGGCACTTTGCGCAGATGAACACAGCCTGATCCCGCTGGGCCGCTCATCCAGCCGATTTGGCGCGAGCGCCCGCCCGCAGCAGAAAAAAAACCCAATTGCCCGCCCGCCAGGAATCCTGTTTCATGGTCGTCCGGTTCATTATGAAACGAATCCTCCGGCTCGCATCGGCCATGATGTTTGCATTCATGCCCGGTCGCCGGAGAAGATGAAAGCAGCACGATCGCTCTAGCACTGACTATCCTGATGCTACTGAGCCTGTCGGGCTCGATAACATCGTTCTCAGGGAATATCGAATGACCGCAAGACAAGTTATCAATGCTTCGGTGAGCCCAAAGGGCAGCCTGGAGACGCTGTCCCAACGCGAAGTTCAGCAACTGAGCGCCGCAGGATCAGGCAGCATCTACTCTCTCTTCCGCCAGTGCGCCCTGGCCATCCTCAATACCGGCGCTCATGTCGACAACGCCAAGACCATTCTGGAAGCCTATCGGGACTTCGAGATTCGCATTCATCAGCAAGATCGCGGTGTACGCCTGGAGCTGCTCAACGCGCCCGCAGACGCCTTCGTCGATGGCGAAATGATCGCCAGCACCCGCGAGATGCTGTTCAGCGCCCTGCGCGACATCGTTTATACCGAGAACGAGCTGGACAGCCAGCGCATCGACCTGAGCTCGTCTCAAGGCATCAGCGACTACGTTTTCCACCTGCTGCGCAACGCCCGCACCCTGCGTCCCGGCGTGGAGCCGAAGATCGTCGTGTGCTGGGGCGGTCACTCGATCAGCTCTGAGGAATATCAGTACACCAAGAAAGTCGGCCACGAACTCGGCCTGCGCAGTCTGGATGTGTGCACCGGCTGCGGGCCTGGGGTGATGAAAGGCCCGATGAAGGGCGCGACCATTTCCCACGCCAAGCAACGGATCACCCACGGCCGCTACCTGGGGCTGACGGAACCTGGAATCATCGCTGCCGAGGCGCCGAACCCAATCGTCAACGAGTTGGTGATCCTGCCGGACATCGAGAAGCGCCTGGAAGCCTTCGTCCGCGTCGGCCACGGGATCATCATTTTCCCGGGCGGTGCCGGTACTGCTGAAGAATTCCTCTACCTGCTCGGGATCCTGATGCACCCGGACAACCGCGACCTGCCCTTCCCGGTGATCCTGACCGGGCCGAAGAGCGCGGAGCCGTACTTGCAGCAGTTGCACGCGTTCGTTGGCGCCACGTTGGGCGAAGAAGCGCAGAGCCACTACGAGATCATCATCGACGATCCGGCCCAGGTGGCCCGACAAATGAATCAGGGGCTCAAGGCCGTCAAGCAGTTCCGCCGCGAGCGCAACGATGCGTTCCATTTCAACTGGCTGCTGAAGATCGACGAAGGCTTCCAGCGTCCGTTCGATCCAACCCATGAAAACATGGCCGGCTTGCAACTGCGCCGTGACCTGCCACCCCACGAACTGGCGGCGAACCTGCGCCGGGCGTTTTCCGGCATCGTTGCCGGCAACGTCAAGGACAAGGGCATCCGCCTGATCGAGAAACACGGTCCTTACAAAATCCATGGCGACGCGGCGATCATGCAACCCCTGGACAAACTGCTGAAAGCGTTTGTCGCGCAACACCGCATGAAACTGCCCGGTGGCGCAGAGTATGTGCCCTGCTATCAGGTCATCAGCTAACAATACCCTCGCGTCAGAAGGCTCGGAACCATTCGGTTCCGGGCCTTTCTTCTCCCTTCGCGATACGCTTTCGCCCAACACAGCCTGAGTGACTTCCTGTGCAGACCACCCGTTTGACCCTGATCTGTCACGCCCGGACAGCGGCCCAGAAACTGGCGCGCTTTGCCGAGGATGAATCAGTGGAAATGGACTGGCAGAACGCAAAAGGTTCATTGGCCAAGCGTTTCAAACGAGCGCCACGCCTGCTCAGCGCGCCGGAAGCCCGGACCCGAGAGACCGCCGCGCTGTTTGGTGCGGACATGGAAATTGTCCCGGCGCTGCGCGATTGCGATTTGGGTCGTTGGAAGGGGCTGCGGATCAATGACCTGCAACAAAACGAACCCGAGCTGCTGCACGCCTGGCTGAGCGACAACACCCGTGCTGCACATGGCGGTGAATCGGTGGCCCAACTCTGCGAGCGGATCGCTGCGTGGCTGGAGACCCTGGGCAGCCAACCCGGGCACCTCCTTGCCGTCACTCACCCGTTCGTGATTCGTGCTGCACTGATGCACGTGATGCAATGCCCGCTCGCGCTGTTCAACACGATTGACGTCGAGCCTCTGGCCGCCGTCGAATTACGCTACAACGGCCGTTGGCGACTGCGCCTGACGCCAGCCTGAACCCGTGACGTCAAAGGCTCTGCCAGCCGGCAACCTGCTGCGCACTGATGCTGATCCCGCCACACACGATAATCACCACATCATGGGCTCCGGCAATCGCCGGGTGATCCAGATACGCGACGGCCAGCGAGACACCGCACGCTGGCTCAACCAGTTGACGCAGGTCATCGGCATAGCGGACGACGCCCATGATGGCCTCGGCATCCGTCAGCACGACACATTCGTGCTGGAAGCGCTGGATATGCTCAACCGGCCATTGCGCCACTTGCAGCGCCCCGAGTGAGCTGGCAACGCTGTTGATTTCGGAGAGTTTGACCGGATGCCCGGCCTTGACCGCGGCGTCGAATGACGCTGCACCCTCTGTTTCGCAGGCGATGATCCGGCAATCCAGCCGGGCGTGGCGTTCCAGGCCGGTGAGGATCCCGGCCAGCAAACCACCGCCGCCGACCGACGCCACTATCGTGTCGACCTGAGGGCAGTCCTGCAGAATTTCATCGATCATCGTGCTGTGCCCTTCCCACAGCGTCGGATGGTCGAACGCCGGCACGTATTCGGTATCTGGCTCGTTGGCGAGTTCCAGCGCCAATTGATTGGCCTCGTCCCACACCTGACCGTGCACGATCACTTGCGCCCCGGTTTTGGCGATTCGCGCCCGGGTGCTTTCCGCAGTGGTGTGCGGCACGATGATGCTCGCCTCCAGCCCCAACGCCGCGGCGGCTACTGCCGTCGCATAACCGGCATTGCCGCCGGACGGACAGACCACTTTCTTCATGCCCTGCTCGGCCGCGCGGGTACAGAGCAACCCCATGCCGCGCAGCTTGAATGAACCGCTGGGTTGCAGGTTTTCCAGCTTGAGCCAGATGCGCCGGCTTGGCGTCGAGAGCCCCGGATGGAGTATCAAGGGTGTTCTGATATGCAGCATCACGGGCATCCTGATCAAAAAAACGGATAAATGGACAGCCGGTGCAGGAACAGACAAGGACGCATTCGAAGAATGCCCCAGGACCTGGCTAGACCGCTGAGTTTAGACGTCGGCGCCCGACGGGCTCGGCCAACACTATCAAACCTGGTGGCCGGACTGCTCGGCCCTTTTGCCCACGGTGCCGAATTCAACCGGCGCCTTGATGTAAAACAACGAGATGTCTTCGGCCTCGAGTCGCACAAACAACCGGGTGCACTCTTCTTCGGTAATCGCCAGACGAATCTCGGCCGGCTGATCGGCTATCTCGAAAAAGTGCGCGGAATGTAGTTTCCCGGAATGCCCGAAGCCTTCGATACCGGTTGCCAGAGTGGCCCCGTGCAGGCCCATTTCTTTCGCCAGATCAATAAGCCAGTCACCGAGCATTTTTCCGTGATAACGACGGTTCTGCTGAGTAAAGAAAATCACCAGAAAACCTTGCATGACGGATCTCCTCTTCAATGACCTCAATGATTCAACATAAACCTGCCTTGCCGAATAATGAAGTGCCCGGGATTTGTTGCAGAGGCGGGAAAGAAGATCAGCGGTCATACGCCTCATTCAGCAGGCTGCTATGCCTTCTCATGGGAGTTGTCGATCAAGTCAGCCGAGGGAGGCGCTGAAAACAGATGCGTGGCCAGGGTCGCGGCACCCACCTTGTGCGCGCAGAGAAAAACCGGTGCCAACCCCTGACAGGAGGTGGCAGATGCTCTACATCGTCAGTTGGTCAATCACTCCGGAACGTCGTAATAGCGCGATTGAACGTTTTCTCAAAACAGGCGGAGCCCCACCCGCAGGCGTCAAGATGCTGGGACGCTGGCATGCCGTAGGACGCATGACCGGTTTTGGTGTTGCAGAGGCCAGTGATGTCACACTGATACAGAAATGGGTGCTCGAATGGAGCGACCTGCTGGCCATGGAGATTCACCCTGCGTTGACGGATGAACAGGCCGCGCCGCTGCTGGCCGCGGCGCTTGGCAAGTAACAGTCAGTATTCTGGCAAGCGAAGCAAATCCTGTGTGGGAGCGAGCTTGCTCGCGATGACGGCTTTACATTCAGCACCCATGTTTACAGTCACACCGCTATCGCGAGCAAGCTCGCTCCCACATTGGATCTTTGCTGTTTCGAACCGAGGGCGTTTACTTCGCGCCGTAGATGTCGAAGTCGAAGTACTTTTTGTTGATCTTCGCGTACGTGCCGTTGGCGAGGATGGTCGCCAGGGCCTTGTTCAGGTCTTCGCGCAGTTCAACGTCACTCTTGCGCACGCCGATGCCGTCACCGACGCCGAAGAACTCCGGGTTGTCCAGGGTGCCGCCGGCAAACTCGTAGTCCTTGCCCGCCGGTTTATTCAGAAACCCGTAGCTGGCCTGAATCGAGCCCTGCAACGACGCATCGAGACGCCCGACCACGAGGTCGGCGTAGACCTGGTCCTGATTCTGGTAAGAAAGAATCTCTATCCCCTGCTTACCCCAAACGGCTTTCGCAAAGGCTTCCTGAGTCGAGCCCTGCTCCACGCCGATGCGTTTGCCTTTGAGCGACTCGACGGTCGGCTGCAGGTCCGATCCGCGCTTGATGACCAAGCGTGCCGGCGCGTTGGATACCTTGTCGCTAAACGCAATCTGCTCCTGACGCTTGGGGGTGACGGTCATCGATGACGCGATAGCGTCGAACTTGCGCGCCAGCAGCCCTGGAATCATCCCGTCCCAGCTGCTTTCAACCCAGACGCATTTAGCGTGCAACTCTGCACACAGCGCGTCGGCGATGTCGACGCCAAAACCGGTCAGCGTGCCATCCTGGCTTTTGTATTCCAGCGGTGGATACGTCGGGTCAATCCCCAGTCTCAACACTTTGCCGGACCAGTCGGCCGCACCGGCCACGCCGGATGCCGTCAAGAAAACCAGTGAAACCGCCGCGATCATCTTATTCATTGTTATTGTCCTCCAGGGGTTCGCCGAGTCGGGTTACCGACCGTTTTTTACAACCGTGATATTCGAAAACATTGATGTTCAAAAACCGTGCGCCTCAACGCAGAAAACCCTCGGCCAACTTCACCCAATAGCTCGCCCCGATTGGCAGGCAGGCATCATTGAAGTCGTAACCGGGATTGTGCAGCAAACAGCTGCCATCGCCCTGGCCATTACCGATCACCAGATAGCTGCCGGGGCATTTTTCGAGGATGAACGCGAAATCCTCACTGGCGGTGAAGGGCCGCAGGTCTTCGATCAGTTGCCCTTCGCCCAACCACTCCCGTGCGACCTGACGGGCGAACGCGGTTTGCTCCGGATCGTTGATCAGCACCGGGTGGCACCGGTAATAGTCGATTTCGGCCTGCGCGCCGAAACTCGCAGCCTGACCGTTGACCAGATCGGTAATCCTGCGTTCGAGCAACTGGCGGACCTCAGACGTCAACGCTCGTACGCTCAGGATCATTTCGGCGGACGCGGGAATCACATTCGAAACGTTCCCGGCATGAATCGAACCGACCGTGATGATTGCCGTTTCCTGCGGATTGACGTTGCGCGAGACGATGCTTTGCAGCGCGATCACGATCGACGCGCAGACCACCACCGGGTCGACTGCCTTGTGCGGCACCGCGCCATGACCACCGGTGCCGATGATTTTGATCGTGACGGTATCGGCGGAGGCCATGAACGGCCCGCTGTAAAACCCCAACTGCCCGGCGGGATAACCCGGGATGTTGTGCAGGGCGAAAATCGCATCACACGGGAAACGTTCGAACAGCCCGTCCTCAAGCATTTTCTTCGCACCGCCCAGCCCTTCTTCGGCCGGCTGGAACACCAGATTCAGAGTGCCGTTGAAATCCCGCGTTTGCGCCAGGTATTTGGCCGCCGCGAGCAAGGTTGCCGTATGACCGTCGTGGCCGCAGGCATGCATCACGCCGTCGATCCGGCTGGCATAAGGCAACCCGGTGGCTTCCTGAATCGGCAGCGCATCCATATCAGCCCGCAGCCCGAGGGATCGGCCCTCGCCATTTTTCAGGGTCCCGACCACGCCGGTCTTGCCCACGCCGGTGCTGACGTCATACCCCCACTCCATCAAACACTGTGCTACCAGCTCACTGGTGGTGAACTCTTCAAACCCAAGCTCGGGGTGCGCGTGAATACGCTGACGCAGGGCGATCATTTCATCCTGCAGCGCCGCGATTCCCGGCAGGAAATGGCCAGCCTCCATGGGTGTACTCCTCGATAAGATGATTCAGCTGCCGGCGATTCAACCTGGGCGCTGTCGAGTCGATCTTAGGGAACGGGCCGTAGGCTGGGGAGGCTCAGTTTGGTTATGATGACAACCAATAGTTGTCGCCAAGGTGAGCAGATGAAACTGCATCAATTACAAGCCCTGATTGCCAGCGCCGAGACCGGCAGCATCCGCGCCGCTGCGCGCTCGCTGGACATCTCCCAGGCCGCTGTGACCAAAGCCTTGCGCGAGCTGGAAACCGAACAACAGTTACCGCTGTTCGTCAGAACCCCCAGCGGCCTGAACTTCACCGAATTCGGCAAGGTGCTGCTGACGCACGCCCGGCTGGTGCTCAAGCAACTGGAACATGCACAGACCGAGCTTGATCACCTGCGCGGCAAGGCCCAGGGGCGACTTTGCGTCGGGGTCACGCCCTGGGTCGCGTTAACCTTCCTGCCCGAAGTGGTCTTGGCTTTTCGGGCACGCATGCCGGAGATTCATCTGGAGTTGTTCGAAAGCCTGATGGCGGTGGCCCAGCCGCTGCTGCGCGACGGCAGCATGGATTTCGCCATCGGCCAGCTTCACCCAGCACAAGCGACCGCGGAATTTGCCTGCGAAACCCTGCTCGAATACCAAACTTCGGTACTGGTTCGCCAAGGTCATCCGCGCCAGAACGCACGATCGATTCACGAGCTACTGGATCAGGACTGGACCCTGAACTACGCGCCAGACGGCCACGATGCGCTGATGCAGGAGCTGTTCTGGAGGCACAACGCACAGATCGATGAAAAACGCATCGTGCGCGCCCATTCACTGGCGATCCTGCAAATGATGCTGGAGCGGGCCGACATGTGTACCTGGGGCCCGACCATCCTGAGCACCGCCTCGCCCTTCCTCGGCCGATTGGTGTCCCTGAACCTGACCGAGCAGTTCGAACCGAGACAGCTGAGCATCGTCACCCGCCGCAACGGCTCGCTGAGCAATCCGGCGCTTTGCTTCACTGATTGCCTGCTACAGGTTATTCGGCGCCATGCGCGCTCGGCCAAAAAGGAAGACCGCCAGCTGTTTGATACGCTGCGGTTGTTGGTGTGAGGTGACGCAGCGCCGCGTCATTCAACCGCCATACGCTCCAGGCTATTGCTCAAATGCAGCAGCATGGCCGCTCTCGCCGCGTCGGGGTCTTGCCGGCGAATCGCATTGAAGATCGCTTCGTGCTCCAGATTGGCGGATTGACCCAGCTTCATCAGATCAGTGTCACCCCGCTCCTGCGCGTTGATCCGCGTACGCGGTATGACCGAGTTACCGAGGTGATAGATGATGTCGGTGAAGTACGCATTCCCGGTGGCTTCGGCAATCAGCCGATGAAAACGCACGTCGGGCTCAACACTGCTGTCGTTATTGGCCAACGAGTTCTGATAATCGTCCAGCGCCTGACGCATCCGGACGAGTTGATCTTCCGTTCGACGCTTCGCCGCCAGGGCCGCGGCTTGCGTCTCCAGCCCCATGCGAAGTTCGAGAATCCCCCGCACGCTGATGGCGGTGTCGCTGCTCAGGCGAAAACCCTGATGCGCGTCACGCTCCAGGGCAAACGTTCCCACGCCATGCCGGGTTTCAACCAGCCCCGAAGCCTGCAATTTGGAGATGGCCTCGCGAACCACCGTGCGACTGACGCCGTGCTCCCGAACAATCGTCGATTCGGAGGGCAGCTTTTCACCCGGTGCGATTTGCCCAAGCAGGATGCGTTGAGTCAGCTCGGCAACAATGTCGTGTGCCAGGCCAGGCGCACGCTTGCGGCCTGAACCGCTGGATTGGTTTTGCATGTGGTCCGACCCGTTCAAAGGAGGCTCCAGAATACTACTACCGTCAGTCTGCGGGCTGTCCCCGCCTCTTCCAAGTGCTGATTTTTCACCTCAACATGTCAGACAACATAGCTGTTTTAGCCGTTTTATTCGACTACCTCGTTTGCATGACAAACGAGATGCTCATCTTGAAAACTGAAACGCCGAGTCAAAATCGAGCCTTAACCGCCTAAAACACCTCAATAACATCCATTTAAATCTTACAAACCCAGTTTTTATAGCTATTTGGTCGCATGACTCGTATTGCGAGCGAAAAATCTCACTTGTATGATGACTGGCAACTTAAGTCGCAAAACAACACTGCAACACCACACCCGCATAACAATAATCAGTGGGAGTCATGAACCGTGAGCAACTCAAGCACCGCACCTGCCGTCTCGCCGGACAATCCTGTCCTGGCGCGTGCCATTTCGAAAGTGAAGAGCCATGTGCTTCCGCTCTTCGTCATCATGTTCATCGTCAATTACATCGACCGCGTCAACATCGGTTTCGTCCGTACCCACATGGAACACGACCTGGGCATCGGTGCTGCGGCTTACGGGTTCGGTGCAGGCTTGTTCTTCATTGGCTATGCGCTGTTCGAAGTGCCCTCCAACATACTGCTGCAAAAGGTCGGGGCGCGTTTCTGGCTGACCCGGATCATGTTCACCTGGGGCATTACCGCCACGCTGATGGCCTTCATCCAGAACGAAACCCACTTCTACATCTTGCGTTTTCTGCTGGGCGTGGCTGAAGCCGGTTTCTTCCCGGGCGTCATCTACTACTTCACTCGCTGGTTGCCCGGCGTCGAGCGCGGTAAAGCCATCGCGATATTCCTCAGCGGCTCGGCATTCGCCTCGCTGATCTCGGGCCCGTTGTCCGGCATGCTGCTGCAGATCAACGGGCTGGGCATGCATGGCTGGCAGTGGATGTACATCATCGAAGGCATGGCGTCGGTGCTGCTGTGCTTCTTTGTCTGGTTCTGGCTCGACTCCAAACCGCATGACGCCAAGTGGCTGAGCCGTGAAGAGCAGGATGCGCTGGTGGGCGAAATCGATCGCGAACAACGTGAGCGCGACGCTGCCCACACGGTCAAGCCGACCTTGGGCAAGTTGCTCAAGGACCGTCAGATCATGCTGTTTTGCGCGCTGTACTTCTGCATTCAGCTGACGATCTACGCCGCGACCTTCTGGCTGCCCAGCATCATCAAAAAGATGGGCGACCTGAGCGACATTCAGGTGGGTTTCTACAACTCGATTCCTTGGCTGATTTCGATTGTCGCCATGTATGCCTTCGCCGCACTGTCGGGCAAGTTCAAGTTCCAGCAGGCCTGGGTCGCTGCTGCGCTATTGATCGCCGCCGCGGGCATGTTCCTGTCCACCACGGGCGGGCCGATCTTCGCGTTTATCGCCATCTGCTTTGCGGCGATCGGTTTCAAGTCAGCCTCTTCGCTGTTCTGGCCGATCCCCCAGGGTTACCTCGATGCCCGAATCGCTGCCGCGGTCATCGCCTTGATCAACTCCATCGGCAACCTCGGCGGCTTCGTCGCGCCCACCACCTTCGGCTTTCTGGAACAAACCACCGGTTCTATTCAAGGTGGGCTGTATGGCCTGGCGGGCACCTCGATCATTGCCGCCCTGCTGGTGTTTTTCGCCAAGACCAAACCCACGGTAACGGACACAGCCAACACGGACATTCACCAACCCGTGCTCGGTAAATCGCACTGATCGGCGATTGGCTCGAACTGACAAGACAGGAACTGAACATGAACTCTGAACACCTGCACCACACCGTCAAAGCCCCGCTGATCACCAGCCTTCAGGTCATCCCTGTTGCCGGCCATGACAGCATGCTGATGAACCTCAGCGGCGCTCACGGCCCGTTCTTCACCCGCAACATCGTCATTCTCAAGGACAGCGCCGGCAATACCGGCGTCGGTGAAGTCCCCGGTGGCGAGCGCATTCGTGAAACGCTGGAAGACGCCCGCAGCCTGGTGGTCGGGCAACCGATCGGCAACTACCAAGGCATCCTCAACGCCATGCGCAGCGCTTTCGCCGCCCGCGACGCCGCCGGCCGGGGCCTGCAAACCTTTGACTTGCGCATCACCATCCATGCGGTGACCGCCATGGAGGCGGCCCTGCTGGACTTGCTCGGTCAGTTCCTCGAAGTTCCGGTGGCGGCCTTGCTCGGTGAAGGCCAGCAACGCGATGCAGTGAAAATGCTCGGTTATCTGTTTTACATTGGTGACCGTCAGCAGACCGATCTGGCGTACCGCAGCGAACCCGACGCCGATGACTGGTTCCGCTTGCGTCACGAACAGGCGATGACGCCTGAAGCCATCGTGCGCCTGGCCGAGGCCGCCAAGGCCAAATATGGTTTCAACGACTTCAAGCTCAAAGGCGGCGTGCTGCGCGGCGAGGAAGAAATCCAGGCCGTCACCGCCTTGGCCGAGCGTTTCCCGGATGCGCGCATCACCCTTGATCCGAACGGTGCCTGGTCGTTGAAGGAAGCCATTGCACTGTGCCGCGACCAGCATCATGTGCTGGCCTATGCCGAAGACCCGTGTGGCGCTGAAAACGGTTATTCCGGCCGCGAGGTGATGGCCGAATTTCGTCGAGCCACCGGCCTGCCGACGGCGACCAATATGATTGCCACCGACTGGCGCGAACTGGGCCATGCCATCCAGCTGCAATCGGTGGACATTCCATTGGCCGATCCGCACTTCTGGACCATGCAAGGCTCGGTGCGCGTGGCGCAGATGTGCCATGAGTGGGGGCTGACCTGGGGTTCTCACTCCAACAACCACTTCGACATTTCATTGGCGATGTTCACCCAGGTCGCGGCGGCTGCACCCGGCGAGATCACCGCAATCGACACCCACTGGATCTGGCAGGACGGGCAACGCCTGACCCGGGAGCCGCTGCAAATCGTCGACGGTCACATCAAGGTTCCAGCCAGGCCCGGCCTGGGCGTCGACATCGACATGGACGCCGTCGCCAAGGCTCACGAACTCTACAAAGGCATGGGTCTGGGCGCACGCAACGACAGCGTGGCGATGCAGTTCATGATTCCCGGCTGGACGTTCGATAACAAAAAGCCCTGCCTGGTGCGCTGAGTTTCGGCGGCTACGCAACGTGATGCCTTGAAGCAAGCGAGGACAGGTTCATTGCCCTGTCCTCGCCCTCTCGCGAATAGTTCTATCCCCTTCGCTCCCCTGCCTCCCCGCCTATTGGGATCAGAAACAACCCTGTCAAAAAATTTATCCCGCCGAGAACAGGCCGAAAGATTGACCTCTCTAGGATGAGCGCACGCCTGAAGTTCAGGCAGCATTCGAGGCTAAATAACCTATGACGCGCCCATTTTCGACCCCGGCAAACTACAGCATTGTGCTGGTTAACTATAAATCGCTTGAACTGACCAGGACCTGCCTGGAACTGCTGCGCGAGCATGTGCAGGCGGCTGGCGTGCCGGTGTTTGTGGTGGACAACTATTCGAACGATGCGAGCAGCGAATACCTGCGCACGCTCGACTGGATCAACCTGATCGAGCGTAAAAGCAACGCCCCTGAAGCCGGGAGTATGGCTCACGGCCGGGCCCTGGACCTTGCCCTGGAGCAGGTTGAAACCGAGTACCTGTTTTTGTTGCACACCGACACGTTTATTTATGACCCGACTGTATTCAGCCTGATGCTCAGCCAGTGCACTGGCCCGCAGGAAGTGGCGGCGGTCGGCTGCCTGGAACAGCTGAATCGTGGTGTGGCCCGATCGACCTGGCGCCTGATATCACGGTTTTTCAAGCACTACACCCGGCGCAGCTTGCTGGCTTTGGGGTTGAATGCCAGGGCACCGAAACCGTTCAGGGAAGTTCACTTGAAAAGCTTCTGTACTCTGTGGAATGCGCGCCTGATTAAACAGCACGGCCTGCGCTTTCAAATGGATGGACGCAATCCCGGTTACGAACTGCAAGATCGAATGGCTGCGCTGAACTATCAGATCGGCTTCATTTCGCCACGCACGATTTTCCGTTATCTGGACCATATTCAAAGCGGGACGGTTTCAGCGATGGGCGGTTATGCGCGCAGCCATCGACGGGTCAAGATGTACAACCAATTGACCGGACAGCGAGCATTCAAGGCTGATGCATTGCAGACAAATGGCTACGTGGGATCGTTTAAGCAAGCGCGGTCTCCCGCTGTTGTTTGATGCCTGCTTCCAAAAGATCGTCCGAACGCGGCCCGAGCCTTCGGCAGCTCCCACGGATATCACCCACCATCAATGAAGTGACACGCCCCAACCACTCAGGCCGGCCGGTAGGCCGCCGTGCTGTTGCCGTTGATCTTGATCCACCCGCCCCTTCGGGAGGCCGAGTGGAGGTGTTCATCAGGGGGTGGGCGCGCAGCGCCGTACGGCGCAGCCGGACACATCGAGAGGAGGTCGTCGCGCAGCAGACCGTAGGCGATGCCCCCTGATGGACACCGGAGTGAGGGAACGCCGAGCCTAAGCGAGGTGCCGGACGCTTGGGGCGAGACCTTTGGTTACTTTGGGGCGTTTGCCAAAGTGACACGCTGTAAGAGCGGAACCCTAAGCAGCCGTTACCGCAGGAATGGATATGTACACCTGCAAGAGATTGGCCGGCTGTCCGGCCGCCATCGCGAGCAGGCTCGCTCCCACAGTTGGACTGTGTACATCTGTAGGAGCTGCCGCAGGCTGCGATCTTTAGATCCCGCACCTACGGGACCAGAGGCCATTCGGCCAGCGCCCGATAGCGGCCTTTATGCGATTCGAACAGTGCAAAGTGCCCGGCACTCAGATGAAAGTCCGGGGGCGTTGCAGATTCCGGGACAGGCTCTCGAAAGTCGCGCATCAAGGTCAAATGAGGACGATATTCCCGGGGAGCGTCGGTAAACCCAAGCGCCAGCATCGCCTGTTGCAAGGCATACACCAGCTGACGCAATGGCAACGACGTCTGCGTTGGCGCGAGCAACAAAACACCGGCGCGGCGCCATGCATCCAGACGGTCGAGCGATACATTCAACGGCTCGCCTGGCGTTCGGACTTGCGCGGCAGCCGCGCAGATATCCGGAATCTGCGTCACGGCCACAGCCCCCAGAAACATCAGCGTCAGATGAAAGTTTTCTGCTGGCACCGGGCGTCCGCTAGTAAGCCTCAGAGCGCTTCGCCATTGGGCGATCGCTCGACGTTGTGCCGTGGCGCAGGGCAGCGCGAAAAACAATCGCTTGAAGGGCTCGCCCTGCTCACGCGGTCCAGTGTTCATGCCTTGTACCTCCCGACTGGAGGGCGAGTAACGCTCAGGACTTACCGCCCAGCGCAGCCGACAATGCGGCATCCCGCCCATAAATATCCGGGGCATAAAGCAACTGGCCTTGCCGGTCGGCTTGCACGGTCCAGTAACTGAGCAGGATCGGCACCGGCGTTGCAAGCCTGAATTCGTGGGTCAGCCCTGTCGCCAGCAACTCATTGGTCCGCAGACGCTCAGCCGGGCTCAACAAAAGATCGCGCAACTGCATCGCTTGCTCGACCCGCACGCAGCCTGAACTGAACGCCCGCGGCGCCTTTTGGAAAAGTGCCTGGTTGGGGGTGTCGTGCAGGTACACGGAGAACGGATTGGGGAAGCGGATCGCCATTTGCCCCAGCGGATTCTTCGGTCCCGCGTCCTGACGCAGGAGGATGTTGCCGGGGTTATCCCAGTCGATCTCGTCCACCGCCAACGGATGGCCGTCACTGTCCAGCACCTGCAGGTTCTGTTTACCGAGGAACGCCTGATCCCGGCGAATTTCCGGCAGCTTGTCTTCACGCATGATGGTCGGTGGCACTGTCCAGGTCGGGTTCAGGGTCAGGCGCGTGACCGACGACTTCAGCAGCGGGGTCTGCCGCTCGGCACGCCCCACCTGAGTGCGTGTCTTCCATACCGGCATACCGCCCTGATAGACGGTCAACGTCGCCGCGGCCACGTTGACCAGCAAGCTATTGGGCTCCAGATCCTGCGCCAGCCAGCGAAAACGTTCGAGGTTGATGCGCAACTGCTCGCGCCGCACCGCCGGGCTGACGTTCAACTCGCTCAAGGTGCCCTCCCCCAGCACGCCATCCGCTTGCAGCGAATGGCTCAGTTGGAAGTTTTTCACCGCGCTCACCAGCTCCTTGTTGTAGACCGTGCCGACACCCGCGGAAACACTGGCCAGATAGCCCTCGCTGAACAGGCGCTTCGCCAGCTCAGGAACTCGCGCATCCTGTGCGCCGGGTTGCAACAAGGGCCCACTGGCGAGCGCCTGCCAATGGGGCAACGGCTGCCGACGCTGCCGGGCATAGACACGGCGCAAGCTCTGGTATTGCTCAAGGCTTGGACGGGCCAGTTGAAAAGCCGTCGCCATGTCTTGCAGACCCGGCCCGGCAATGGCCAGCACCTCGGCGGGTCGGTCGTGCGGCAACGCCTGCGCATGCCACAGCGGCTCGAAACGCGATTGCAGCAAGCGGCCGTAACGCAGGTCCTGCAAGGCTTGCAGGTAACGCTGACTGATGCCGATGTCGGCACACACTGCATCCCCTTCGGCAGCGCCCGTGGGCAGGCGGTAACGGTTGGGGTTGAGGCCGTCATCGGCCAACTGCTGCAACTGTGCCTGCAAGGCCGGCAAGCGTCCATTGGCAGTCCAGATCGGGACATAGTTCTGCTGCTGATAAAAAGCCTGCAACAGCATTTGCGCTGGCGCGCTCAAGTGCGCGGCCAGGCGCGGGCAATCGACCGGTAATTGAGTCAGCGCCAATTTCAATGGGCTGTCGTGATCAGCCAGCTCGTTCTGGGCAGTCGCGACCAATGGCGCAGCTAGCAGGAAAAGGCTCAAGTAACATGCGTACTTTTTGATCAACTGCTTTACTCCACTCCATGGCCGTCAGGTAGACGGTCAACCTCTGCAGCAGGTGCATCAAGCACTAAGGCCAGCGTATGAACAGGCCTGCCGGGGGAAGCGACAGGAGTTCGGGAGCCAACAATAACAACAGGACTCTCAACCCATGCTGACCTTTGTCCGCCGACGCTGTCTGGCAGCTGTAATGCTGGGCGCGATGTGCAGTCCGGCATTCGCCGCCGACACCCACAATCAAGCGTTGTATAACAGCCTCGCGCACACCGCTCCGGAACTCAATCCCCAAGCGCTACTTAGCGCCCTGAACGCCATGCAATGCGCCGTCAACAGTGGCGCCAGACAAGCCGAGCGCCTGGCCGTGATCGACTATTCGCAACCATCCACGGCTCGTCGTCTTTGGATCTTCGATTTGCGCAAAAAGTCCCTGGTGCTGCGCGATCTGGTCGCTCATGGGCAAAAATCCGGGGAAAATTTCGCCACACAGTTCTCCAATCGCGTCGGCAGCTATCAGTCCAGTCTGGGCCTGTTCCGCACCCAGGAAAGCTATCAGGGCAGCCATGGTTACTCGCTGCGCATGGACGGCCTGGAACCGGGCTTCAATGACCGCGCACGTGATCGCGACATCGTGATCCACGCAGCCGACTACGTGAATCCCTTATGGAGTGAACGCCAGGGCCGCATCGGTCGCAGCCTGGGTTGCCCGGCAGTGCGCCCGCAAGTGGCGCGCCAGGTGATCGATAAACTCAAGGACGGCCAGTTCATGTTTTCCTGGTATCCCGACCAGCGCTGGCTGAAATCCTCGGCCTACCTTAACTGTCGGCCACATCTGGTGACCGACATCCTCACTGCGCACAATGACTGACTCGCGGACTCAGCCTTTGGCCGCCATCGCAGTGACTTCCACGCGCATGCCTTCGACTGCCAGGGCGGCTACGCCAACGGCGGCGCGCACTGGCCAGGGCTTGGCGAAAAAGCGTCGGTAGACCTCGTTGAAGGCGGCGCGGTCGGCCATGTCGGTCAGGTAGATGGTCAAATGTATGACCCGGTCCATCGAACTGCCGGCCCGTTCCAGCGCGACCTTGAGTGCCTGCAACGTGCACTCGCTCTGCTCGGTGATGCCACCCAGTTCCAGGCTGCCGTCAGCGCGAGTGGGGATCTGCGTGGAGACCAGCAGGCCGCCGAAACCTGCAACGTCGGAGGAGATGGAATCCAGGTCCGGGTCGGGGATGAAAGTCAGGTCGTGGTTTGCCATGGGGGATCTCTTGCTTGAGGTGGTAAAGGGGCGGTCATGTAGGCCGCGGCCAGTTTACAGCCCCATCGTCCGGGAGCAATCAATGGACGCAACCCTGTCTTCTTGGCGACAGCTTCGACGGCCAGGCGGGTTATCGGGCACTGTTGCCTAAAGCTTGTAGGTCACATACCGACCGCGCCCGGTTTTTTTGGCTTGATACATAACGCGATCTGCGGCCAGCAGGAGCATATCCGCAGAGCTTTCCCCATTCCCCAGTGCAATACCAATCGAAACACCCACGATGCAGACCGTACCGGAAATGAAAAACGGCGCTCCCAGTGCATCAATGCATTTAGTCGCGACGGTGCTCACGATCTCTTCGGCATCGTCCCCAAGGTCACTCAGCAGAACAACAAACTCGTCACCACCGATGCGCGCCAAGGTATCGGTCTCCCGGACAACCCGGCGAAAGCGCCTCGCCACCTGCCGCAACACCTCGTCACCCGCCTCGTGACCAAGGGTGTCGTTGATATGCTTGAAGCCGTCGAGGTCCATGAACAACAGGCCCACACTCGCCTCTTTGCGTTGTGCCAGTGCCAACACGTGGCGAAGCCGGCCCGAGAGATGATGTCTATTGGGTAGACCCGTCAACGTATCGTGATGAGCAATTTTTTTAAGCTGGGCCTGTTTGTCATCCAGCTTGATCAACAAACGATTGAAGGCCGAGATCAAGTGACCGACTTCATCATTGCGAGTGACTGGCAAGGGAGCCAGTGGCAGTTCATCACGCGTCATGCGGTCAGCCTGCGCGGCGGCATGAAACAGATGACGAAAGACAAAGTACAGGCCAATGGACGAGAACACAGCGAAAATCAAAATAGATATAAACGCCCCCCTGATCAAAAAATGCTGTGTTCGCTCTACAGTTGCAAAAGCCTCGCTGCTCGGCAAACGGGCAACGACGAACCAGCCGGTACTTGGAACCGACGCCATTGCAGAGACCTCCTCGACCCCTTCGGCGTTGCGCGTTACCCCCGCACCGCGAAATCCGGCCATGGCCCGATCATGAAGCGCATTGACGCCGAGAGGCGGCGTTGGCTTGAGCGTCATATCAAGCGCCGAGGATTCGACAAACAATCGACTTTCCGGGAAAACCAGCTGGAATCCGCCAGTTGTCTCCCCCATGTGGCTCTGGAGCAAGGAATCCAGAAACCCTGGTGCTGCGAGTGCCGTGACGCCCACGAGAACGGCTTGAACCCCACCGTGTTCATCCTTGATGGGGGCGGACATCGGCAGCAGCGGTTTTTGGGTTGCATGATCCACCACAGGGCGCCCGATAACTGAACGTCCTGCCCCTCCGGCGTGAATGTCATCACGCTCTGCGTAAGGGGTATTGAGCGGCGGCGTCAGGTCGGGATAGTTCGCGAGTAAATCCCCATTGGTGTTCACGATGAACACATCTGTCGAGAACAACGTCTGGTAGGCGTAATGCTCTTTCAGCCAGGCACGCAGTCGCTCGGGTTGCTTGAGGAATTCAACAGGAATGGAGGCGGCAAGGAGCTCAAGCAAACGCTGACGCTGAATGATTTTGTCGTCGATATCGTGAGCGACATAAGTCGCCAATGCCAATTGCTGGCCTTCCACGACCGCGCTCAAATCCTCACGCAGAAAGTCGGTTAGCACGTAATAGCGCACCACCGCCCCAAACACGACAATACACAGCGCCAATACCAACAGCCGAGTGACAACGCTGTTGAAGATTCGGGTGAAATTCAAGGGCATATGATTGTTATTTGGCATGGCCGGAGTGTAGCCGAGGGCGTAGCGCTTTTGGGTGTTTTCCCTTCACGGCGCGGCAAATCCATCGGCAGGTATCCGGGCTCGGCATTGCTTCGACCACAGGCTACTGCTCGGGAGCAACCACGCGAAACTTGATGTTGATCTCGTTGGAGATAACCCCGTAATCGGCCCATTCGCCCTCACCGATCCTGAAGTCGCCGCGTTTGAGAATGAACTCGCCATCGAATACGCCGATGGCGCTCTGCGGTTTCAAGGTGATTTGTGCACCGACCTCGCGGGTAATGCCCTTGAGCGTGAGCTTGCCAGTGACCTCGTAGCGATTGTTGCCGAGTGCCTTCACGCTGCTCGATACAAACTTCGCCTCCGGATAAGCCGCCGTGTTGAACCAGGCGGGCTTTTTCAACTCGCTGTTGGCATCGCTGTTCCCGGCATCGATGCTGTCGAGCTGGATGGTCAGTGCGGCGTGGGCCGCCGAGGGGTTCGCCGAGTTGAAATCGAGGGTGGCCTCGAACTTGCCGAACGTGCCATACACCCTCGCCCCCATCTGGTTATAGGTGAAGCTGATCTGGCTCGCGCTTGCATTTACTTTCTTGTATTCGACCGCCTGAGCACCCGCCGTGGTAGCGAATGCAAGGACTGCAGCCATGATGACGGTGCGTGAAAATCGATGGGTCATGGGATTATCCGGTCAGTGGCCTGCTTCATGGCTTGAGATGCCGTGGGCCAGGCGGGCGCTTTGACGGCAGTATGCGCGTCAGCACGTCGTCGCGATCAATGAAATGGTGCTTGAGCGCCGCGCACGTATGGACGATCACCAGCGCCAGCAACGTGTAGTTGAGGACCTTGTGCACATCGATCAGACGGTCGCCGAGCGCGGCGTCCTTGGGCAGCAGATCCGGCAGTGGCACGACACCAAACCACGACGTCTGGAAGCCTTTTGCCGAGCTCATCAGCCAGCCGCTGAGCGGAATCGCAAGCATCAGTGCGTACATCACCCCATGCGAAATCTGCGACGCGAACCTCATCACAGGCGGCACGGTCGTCGGTAACGGCGGGACGGGATGGCCCAGGCGCCAGCCGAGCCGTAGCAGCACCAGAAAAAACAAGGTCACCCCGGCCCACTTGTGCCATGAGTACAGTTTCAGTTTGGTCGGCGAAAGCGCAAGCTCGGGCATGTAGTAGCCGAGCGCGAAGGTGCCGATCAGCCCGAGGGCTATCAGCCAGTGCAGGCAAATCGCCGTGCGGGTGTAACGATCGTTCATGAGCGCTCCGTGTCGACTGACGACGTGACCGGGTGAAAACCTCGCTGCCTGACTGCGGTACATTGTTGATCTGTACCGGTGCTTGCGCAAATGCTTTGACGGCGGCCAATGCGCTCCCCCGCTATGCAGCGCAGTACCCTTTGTCTCTTTGTATTTGTAATCCCGGGATCGGCAACCATAGTTAAGCGTCGAATATTGCTCACGGCCCGACAGCGCTGCCCGCTCTTGCTCCCCTTGCTGTTTTCCTGAGGATCGCAACAGGCTGAAGGCAAATAAAACGGTTGGCGAAAGCAGGACGCCGCCCAACTTCCACTGCACCCACTTGAGTCAATCAGCGGAGTCGTCATGAAAATACTGATGGTACTGACATCACACGACCAACTCGGTAACACCGGCGAAAAGACCGGGTTCTGGCTGGAAGAGTTTGCCGCCCCTTATTACGTGTTCAAGGATGCCGGGGCCACACTCACGCTCGCCTCACCCAAGGGCGGGCAACCACCGCTCGACCCGAAGAGCGATGCCCCGGACTCCCAGACCGAAGCGACCCGACGCTTCAGGAATGATCCAGTCGCCCAAAAGGCACTGGCCAATACCCTGAAACTGACGCAGATCAAGGCCGGCGACTATGACGCGGTGTTTTACCCGGGCGGTCATGGCCCCCTGTGGGATTTGGCCGAAGATCGTGACTCCATCAACCTGATCGAGACCCTGTATGCCGCCGGTAAACCGGTGGCCGCTGTTTGTCACGCCCCCGCAGTGTTCCGGCATACCCAGGTTCAGGGCCAGCCACTGGTCAAGGGCAAGGCCGTGACCGGTTTCACCAATACGGAGGAAGCCGCCGTAGGGCTGACCGACGTGGTGCCCTTCCTGGTAGAGGACATGCTTAAGCACAACGGCGGGCGGTATTCGAAGAAAGACGATTGGCAATCGTATACAGTGACCGATGGCAACCTGATTACCGGCCAGAACCCCGCGTCCTCAGAAGCGGCGGCCACGGCCACGTTGCAACGCCTGGGCAGCTGACATCCTATTCAGCCACCTGTCGCCGCCTTGCGGCGCCAGGGCCTGACGTCTTGCGTAAGCGCTCTGCGGTGTAGAGCCCCAATCATCGCAATTGTGGTTAAAATGCCGCCCCTTCAAACTGCCGGCCCCGCCCGATGAACCCTGACGCCCTCGCCACCCTCCGCCAGCATTTACTGACGGCTCTGACCGCTGTACCCGAAGAAACCCGCCGCGTATTCCATGGCCGGGGCCGATGCTGGCCGGGGCTGGAACAACTGACCGTCGACTGGATGCAGGGCGTGGTGCTGGTCTCGCTGTTCAAGGAGCCTGACCCGGCGCAACTGGAGGCATTGAAGCAGTTGCTGATGGAGATTGCGCAATCGCCTGCATGGGAAAAATCCGGCGCGCATACGCTGCTGCTGCAACACCGCTACCTGCCGCAAAGCACCACCGAATGGCTGTTGGGGGAAACGATCGAGGAATGGACGATCACCGAGGGCGGCCTGCGTTATCGCATCGACCTGGGCAAAAAACAGAACAGCGGCCTGTTTCTCGACATGCGCTACGGCCGCAATTGGGTGCGCGCCAATGCCCATGGCAAACGCGTCTTGAACCTGTTCGCCTATACCTGCGGGTTTTCAGTGGCCGCCATCGAGGGTGGCGCGGAGCATGTGGTCAACCTGGACATGTCCCGCGGCGCCCTGAGCCGCGGACGCGACAATCACCGACTGAATGGACACGACCTGAGCAAGGTGAGCTTTCTGGGCCATGACCTGTTCAAGTCCTGGGGCAAGGTCATCAACAGCGGCCCTTACGACCTGGTGATCATCGACCCACCGTCGTTCCAGAAAGGCAGCTTCCTGCTGACCAAGGACTACCAGCGCGTGCTGCGCCGCCTGCCGGAACTGCTCAGCAGCAATGGCGTGGTACTGGCCTGCATGAATGACCCGGCCTTCGGCCCGGACTTTCTCATCGACGGCGTCACCCGCGAAGCCCCGAGCCTGCGCTTCGAACAACGCCTGGAAAACCCACCGGAATTTCCCGATGTCGATGCTGAAAGCGGCCTGAAGGCGCTGGTGTTCAGGGCAGGCTGATTAGCCGTATTGGAATGGTTTGCTCAGCAGTCGGCCTCCTGAAAAACCAGATTCAGGTAGGAAGCAGACACCGGAGCGCAGCACCTTCAGTAACTTCCTGCATTGGGCTCGGACGGTTCTCAAACACAAAGTGGACCAGGCCGATATTCATCGTGTGCTTAAACGATTGAAATACTGAGCGAGAATCCCTATCGGTGCTCAGACCGCGTCATAGCCTTTGAAACCATTCATCAAGGCGACGTTGACCGAAAGGACTACGCTCAACCACAATGCTGGAGGTAGCGCCAATGTAGCTACAAACCAACAATGAGGTCATTACCATGGGTGCATTGCTGAAAACCACTGACGTGCGTTGCCGCATTGATGAGGATCTGAAGGTCCGTGCCACTGAAGTCTTAAACGCTTGCGGGTTGAGCATCAGTGATGCCATGCGTCTTTTTCTACGTCAGGTCGTCGCGACTCAGGGGCTTCCATTTGAGGTACGCGTCCCTTCGGAAAAAACAGCTCGCGCCATGATGGAAGCGCGAGGCATACGCCAACAGTTCGACTCGATAGACGACATGCTGAGGGACACTGATGGCGAAACCGGAGAAAAAGCAAAAGCGCGCTGAACTGCCAAAGCAGTGTGCTCAAACATCGGAATTCAAGAAGTCCTGGGAGCGTTACAAGCGAGCCGGACGCCGTGATATGAATGAAGTCCGGCAGGTCATGGTCATGTTATTTCTGGGGGAGCAACTTCCGGCCGAGTACCTGGATCATGCTTTGACGGGTGATTGGAGTGGTTTTCGGGAGTGTCATATCGGTGGTGACTTCTTGATGATCTACGAGCACTCACATTCTGACTTGATTACATTTGTCGATCTCGGAAGTCATTCTGAACTCTTCAAGTAGGGCTCTGAACGCTAAATTCCAGCGTCCGAGCCTCTTACATCTCAGCAGTAAACGACAGTACCCGTTAGAACGCGAAGTAGCGTGAACTGCAGCCTACCCAAGCCGCTCCTGCACAAAAGCCTTCACTTTGGCCGTCATCTGGTCGAGATGCCGGTCGCGCTGTTTCTCGGCATCGAGCATCGCCCTCTTCCCGTGCTTTTGCAGCAGATACGTATGGATCTGCCGCACTTCTGTCGAGCGGTAGATCGGTGCTGTATCCAGCACGCCCATCAAGCCGCCCGTGCTGTGATCACGAGTATTCATCAGCACCTGCGGCCCGCGCGCACCCAGCACCTGAAACCCCATCGCTTCGAAACAGGCAACCTTGCCGACCGCGCACGTCAGCTCGGCATGCGGGTATCGGCTGACCATCTCCTGGACCATCGCACGGGCGACGCCCTGACGCCGATGACTGGTTTGCACCGCCATGTAGGCCACGCCGCACGCCTCGGGATCGTCCTTGACCGGCAGGTACAGCAAAAAGCCGATGACCTTCGAAGGGTCCTCTTCGTCCATCGCGACGATCAATTCGACGGCAATCCCCTTGGACCCGCCGAGCGCTTGCAGATAGAGATGAACCTCGTAGCCGATCGCATATTGATAGACGTTGAACAGGAGGTTGCTCGGCGCAATCGCCACCGTGCTGATACCGGTCAGATAGTCGACGACCATCTGCAGAATCTGGTCATTGATAGGCTCGGAGCACGGGGTTTCAAAGTGAGTGATCGTGAACATCGAACTCATGCCTCCTTCGCCTTCACTGCCGCCAGCCACTCAGGGTTCAACTGATTCTGCTCAGTCTCGATCCCCAGCGCTTCCATACTCGCTTTGTGCTGGTCGATCTCGCGGGTCATTTGGCTGAGGCTGCTGGTGTTGCCATCCAGTTGGTGCATTTGCGTGAGCCCCAGGTGATAAAAGCGCAGCAGCTTGATTGCACTCGGGTTACCGGCCTGCACCGCATCGGTGACGCGATGCATGACGTTGGTGACGCTCATCAGGCTACGTTTGAGTTGCCAGCCGTAAACCGCCGCCGCCATCCACGGCTGCGACCAGCCTTTGATTTTCATCAGCGCGGCGCTAACGATGACGGCGGCAATGACACCGCCCAGGTTGAAGCGAAAGTTATCGCCACCGGGTTCGCCGAACAGCATGACGGCCAGGCCGGACAGCGTCATCGCCAGCAGGATGAAGGTCACGGCGATGATCACGGTGCTGCGGCGCGTCTGCTGTCGATAGGTTTCAGGGTTCCACGGCTTGATCTCGAACATCACGGCAGGGCTCTTTTGCTAAGTTGAAGACAGGATGCGCGGCATTATCGCCCGTAGAGCCCGATACAGACACACTAAATGAACAGGACACCTCACCATGCGCGCGCGTCTGACGAAATTCGACCGTTTACTGGACCGGGGCTTCAACAAGGAAGTCTTCGACAACCTCAGAAACCTGCTGATGTGCGCCCTGCTGCTGGCCGCTGGCACCGACGCACTTCACTCGCAGCCTTCACTGTTTTTCCACCTGTTTAGCTACTGGGTCGCGGGCTGGGGCCTGATCGGACTGGCGGTGGCATTGATGCTGCTGAACATGTGCGACGGCCTACGAAAACTCGCCAGAACCCGCTACCACCTGAGCCTGCAAATAGTGCTCTGCCTGCTCTATGTGGTAATGGCGTTCAGGATTGTAGAGATTGTCTGGAGCTTCAGAGCGACCTGAGTCAATGGAAACGCAGACGGCTGTTAAATAGAATGCTCAGGTTGAAAGCCCAGACACTGTCGCGTACTACAGTGCCACGAGAAACCCTATGAACACCCATTTTGAGAGAGCAGCATGATCGAGGTCACCGAGGTTCCCATTGCCCAACTACGGGCGGCGCTCGAATCGGGCCAGACCACGGCGGTTGAACTGGTGCAGGCCTATCTCGCCCGAATCGATGCCTACGACGGCCCTGACACGCCCACTGCCCTTAACGCGGTGGTGGTGCGCAACTCCGAGGCGCTGAACGAGGCGCGGGCATCCGACGCCCGTCGCGCCAAAGGCGAAACACTGGGGCCGCTCGATGGCATTCCCTACACGGCCAAGGACAGTTATCTGGTCAAGGGGCTGACCGCCGCTTCCGGCAGTCCCGCCTTCGCCAACCTGATTGCCTATCGCGATGCGTTCACCATTGAACGGCTGCGCGCGGCCGGCGCCATCTGCCTGGGCAAGACCAACATGCCGCCGATGGCCAACGGCGGCATGCAGCGCGGGGTCTACGGCCGTGCAGAAAGCCCGTACAACGCTGACTACCTCACCGCCCCTTTCGCCTCCGGCTCATCAAACGGCGCCGGTACCGCCACCGCCGCCAGTTTCGCAGCCTTCGGCCTCGCGGAAGAAACCTGGTCGAGCGGACGCGGCCCTGCCTCCAACAATGGCCTGTGCGCCTACACGCCGTCACGCGGGGTGATCTCGGTGCGCGGCAACTGGCCGTTGACGCCGACGATGGACGTGGTCGTGCCGTTTGCCAGAACCATGGCCGACCTGCTCGAAGTGCTCGACGTGGTCGTGGCAGAAGATCCCGACACACGCGGCGACCTGTGGCGGATGCAACCCTGGGTGCCGATCCCGAGCGTCGCCTCGGTGCGTCCCGCGTCCTATGTGGCGCTTGCCGCAAATCCCGATGCACTCGCCGGAAAACGCTTCGGCATTCCGCGGATGTACATCAACGCCGATCCCGAAGCCGGCACCTCTGAAGCACCGGGAATCGGTGGCCCGACCGGGCAACGAATCAACACCCGCGCCTCGGTGATCGGGCTCTGGGAACAAGCTCGCCAGGCACTCGAAGCCGCTGGCGCCGAAGTGATCGACGTCGACTTCCCGCTGGTCTCCCATTGCGAAGGCGATCGCCCCGGTGCGCCGACCGTGTTCAATCGCGGCATCGTCTCCAAAGAGTTCCTCCACCATGAGCTGTGGGACCTGACCGCGTGGGCGTTCGATGACTTCCTGCAAGCCAACGGCGATCCGACATTGAATCGCCTGGTCGACGTCAACGGACCGCTGATCTTCCCCCACGACCCCGGCACCCTGCCCAACCGCGAAGGCGACCTTGCCGCCGGCATGGACGAATACGTGCGGATGGCCGAGCGCGGCCTGACGCCGTGGGACCAGATCGCCACAGTGCCCGACGGCCTGCGGGGACTAGAACAGACCCGCAAAATCGACCTCGAAGACTGGATGGACCAACTCGGCCTCGATTCCGTGCTGTTCCCGACCGTCGCCGACGTCGGCCCGGCGAATGCCGATGTCGACCCAACGTCGGCGGACATCGCCTGGAGCAACGGCATCTGGGTCGCCAACGGCAACCTCGCCATCCGACACCTCGGCGTGCCGACGGTCACTGTACCAATGGGCGTGATGCCGGACATCGGCATGCCGGTCGGGCTGACCTTTGCCGGCCGTGCGTATGATGATTCGACGTTGCTGCGCTTGGCTTCGGCGTTTGAGGCGACGGGGACGAAACGGATGATTCCGCCGCGGACTCCGGCGTTGCGGAAGTAGAACGGATCACTGCGCATAAAAAATCCGATGCCCGTTCAGGCATCGGATTTTGATTGAATTCGATCAGGACGCCGGGGGTGCCCGGCGAGCTGTTTAATCAGTGCGTCATGGCTTCACACTGGTTGCGCAGGTCGCTGTTGCTGATCATGCTACAGCTACTAAGACCCTTTTTGGCGAGGCACAAAGTACGCTGATCACTGTCAGTCATATCGCACCCGCCACCGCCCGTTTCCCCCATACAGGCACTGCGAATATTTGAGTTGCTGATGCCGCCGCAGTTACCGCTATTACTATTCTGCCTGGCGAGACACAGACTACGCTGGTCACTGTCGGACATACTGCAACTGCCACCGTTTAACTCCGCATTGCAGACACTGCGCAATTCGGAATCGTTGATCATCCCGCAGGTACTGCTGCCCATCCTGGCCATGCAAAAAGCACGTTGGTCATTGTCACTGATGCCGGAGCAATCAGCAAAGGCGTACCCACTCAGCATCAACAACACTGCAATGATGATTCTCATCACACTCTTCCATGGTTTGCCAGGAAACAGCCTGGCACTGCTTGATCCCAGATGATTGAGCGTCGCGACACGCCATCAAATTGACATCAATTTATAGAAAAGTTCCGGGCTGGAATACAAAGTCACAGGGACACGGCCATCCCGATTTCTACTCACCGGAAATGCCGGGACAGCCCACGACTTCAAAAACCGTTGAAATCGTGGGCTGCCCCCAAATCCACTCTTACAGGGCGGGTATCAAGGTCGGCGAGGCGATCAACTTCTCTATCTGCGAGGCGATGTCCTTCGCACCAAAACACCGGAATTTAACACTGCCAGCGTCGGTATCCAGACGGACGATCTTCGTGATAAACCCACCTTCAATGCTGACCTTTCGGACCAATGCCAGCGGGAGTTCAATATCCAGGGTTCCATCCTGAACGGCGCGGTTCAGAGCATTGGCGCTCAAGCGAACCACATGTTGAGTAACCACAAGCCCCCCGCCAACCCACAGCCCTCCATATGCTTCCTTGAAGGCCTCCAGCACGTCGGCCAACGCATCCACATCGCCACTCTCGGCCACGGTGTATAAATCGCTCACGGTGTTGTAATCCACCTCGGCATCGGCCACCAGAAAATTGACCAGCTTCCACTTCAAAACCTTTTCAACCATCCTGGCATCTCCATAATTTGAGCAGCAGTCCAAAAACTCATACGCCTGTTATGCCCGGGGCAGCCGCCGAGCCATGAGACACGGGAGCTGAACGCCAATAAATTTCAGCCACTCGGTCAGGTAGTTCGAGGGTTTACCGGGAAAACAGCTTTTCCATGATCGGATTCGAGGCCGGAATACTGGGACAGACCACGATTTCAAAAACCGTTGAATTCGTGGTCTGTCCCCAAATCCAAGCATGTAGTGGATGACAGGCGGATGCAACGTTGCGTCCGCCTTCTGCTAAATTTGCCACCCCAATGGCACAACAAGGAATGTTCGCACATGAAATTCGGCTACATGATCATCTACGTCCCAGACGTTGCAGCCTCACTCCAGTTCTTCTCATCCGCCTTCGGGATTGCCACTCGCTTCCTCCACGAATCCGCCACCTACGGCGAACTCGAAACCGGCGAAACCACCCTGGCATTCGCCGCCGACGAACTCGCGGCGATGAACTTCAGCACCGGCCACATCTCGGCCCACGCCTCCCCCAAACCATTGGGCATCGAAGTGGGCCTGGTGACCGACGACGTCCCCGCCGCCCATGCCAAAGCGCTACACGCAGGCGCCACTGAAATAGCCGCCCCCCTCATCAAACCCTGGGGGCAAACCGTGTCGTACGTTCGCTGCCCGGACGGGACATTGGTGGAGCTTTGCACGCCAGTGCAGGCGTGAGCGATAGCTGGGGCCTAAATTCCGAGTTGGCTCGCTACGAACGCAGTCTGCCAATCGCCCGCCGATACTTTTCAATTCGCTCCAGATCTTCCCAGGACGGCTGTGCAATTCTGGACAGGTCACTGTTCTCTTCAAGGTCAGCCAGCTTGACCACCCGGCCTATCGGGTTCTGCGCCGCTCGTTCGACGAACAGTTCGTAGGGCTCTCCCGGCAGCTTGGTGACAGACTCAATGGCCGCCAGCACCGTTTCGCTGAAGCCTTCTTTACGCAGATCATCGAAGCTGATGCCAGAGTCCTCGACCACGTCATGCAGAACCGCCACGATCCGCTCTTCCAGGGTGCTGACCCTCAGCATCACTTTCAGCGGGTGCAGGATGTACGGCGAACCGCCCTTGTCGACCTGCCCCTCGTGAGCGGCAGCAGCGATGGCGATGGCACGTTCCAGTGTTTGAGTCATCTCGGTTTTCCTTGGCTTCAAAGCCGTAGCGGTTGCTCACATTGATGCCGAGCTTGAGCCAACCCGCGACGGACTTCCACTCCCCCACGCTCGGAGCTGCCGAAGGCTCGGGCCGCGTTCGGACGATCTTTTGATTTTCAGCTCCGAAACTCTCGTAGGAATCCACCCACCGTGGCGAGGGAGCTTGCTCCCGCTGGGTTGCGAAGCAGCCCCAAGCCCTACCTCCCAATTTCCTCAGACACTCCGCAACGCCCTGTTTACGGCAAATACGCCGCCGAACATGGACAAACCACATCGGCAGAATGACTGCGCAGCGTCCTACACCCCGGTTGCGGCGCCAAAAGCCGACGCTTATATTCGTCCCGTCGCTGACATTGTTGGCGACAGGGTTTCGCAGCCCTAAGAAGAGCACCAGTACCGTCAGACACGACACAGCCGGTTTCCGACTGTGAATTGGTTATGACGGTTTTGATTTATCTTTTTAGGATTAAAATCATGACGACTCAAAACCCGCCCCGCCGCTTCACCCCCATGTCCCAATTCGCCACCGACTGCCCAGTCCTGCACATCGACAGCGACGTCCCGCTACGCGAACTCCATAACTGCGTCAGCGAACGCCTCAACGCCGTCCTCAAATACCTCAACCTCATGGCCTGCACCAGCCTCCCCGACTACGCCGAGAACGACATCAACACTGTCGCCAATATTGCTCGGATTATGGTTCAGGATGTGGCTGATGTGTTTGGGGTGATTGAGCAGCGTGGGTTTGATTCGCCCAAGGGGCAGTAACCCGCATTTAGTCGCAAAAAAACCGCATTGCTGCGGTTTTTTTTGCCTGCTTACATTCCGTTTTATCCTGCGGGTAGCCATAACGAGCCTCATTAAGTGGTGATAACGTATTTTATCGTTAGTTTTTAGCAGCTAGAGCTCCATGCAGTTCATGAGTTTATTGTGGTGATTTTGTTGCACTGAATTATGGTTCTCTGTATGGCTACTCAATTGCACCTGACATACCGAGAGTCTGGTTTCAGGGCTGCTTCGCAGCCCAACGTGGATAAATCCTCTCACCACAAAAAAGCGAAGCGGTGCTCAGCCCAGGGCAATCACCCAGCCTTCTTCCCCGCATCCTTCAACTCTTCCAGACGCTTATCGATCAACTGGCACTTATCCGGCATGTCCTTACTGGCAGTCTCCAGATCCATGGCCTGCAACTCGTCGTTGATTTCCTTGGCCTTGGCCGGGTTCTGCTCGGTGAGTTTGGTCACTTCCTGGGCCAGTTGTTCCCGCTTGGCAGTGGCTTCCTCGGGGGGGCAGGCCCCGGCGGGCAGGGCGCAAGTGAGGGTGGCGGCGAGGGTGAGTTTCAGCAGGGTTTTCATGGCAAGGCCTCATATTCCTTGTTGGGCTGGTAATGGGTTGAGGCGAGTGCTGGGTGGAAAGTTCATTGGCCGTCCTCCTGTCTGCCGCTTGGCAGGCATTCCCTCGCTGTGCAGGCCCAACCATGGGTTGATATCTTTTTCAGAATTTTCCTAGCTGATATTAAACCGTCGTCTACCATGGAAAATGCGACTGGTAGCCCTGTGCCTGCAACACTGGGTCGCTCTTCACACAGGATGTAAGTGCTTCATTAGCTGGGAGGCTAACAATATGTCTATCGCAATGCAGTCAATGACTTCCACATCATCCAGTGCGGCTCGCACTTGAGCAATAAAACAACTACGCCTGTCAGGACGTATCCACGGCCTGTGGTAACTATTAATTCAAAAGAGTGAAACCTATGAGCCTTAGAACGGTACTCAGTCGACTGATGTTGTGTCTGTGTGGTTTATTCGCGGTCTCATCGGCTTATGCGGAAAATGTGATCATTGCCACTCCCCAAAGAGGTGTGGGGATCGAAGTGGACGTATTCGACAGTCCTGATGCCATCAATGGAAAACCGTCTGCAACCAGCAGTGTGCCATCCACTTCGGTTGGGTTGTTTACACCCGCAGTGCAATCGTTCAAAGGCAAGATGTATATGTTCTGGGTCAGCGATAGTGATACCGCTCATATCTATTTTTCCACTTCGGCGGAGGGAAATAATTGGTCTCCTCCACAGTCCATCCCCGTCGCCAATATCTTGGGTAATGTTTCAGTAACGGTGTTCAAGCAAAAGCTGATACTGACCTTTACCGACCAGGCTCAAATAAATAGCATCAGTTCCGAAGATGGCATGACTTGGTCCAACGCTAGCCCTGTCACGGCCTCCAGTGATACCGCCTATAACAGTCCTGTGGTGTACAACGGACAATTGTTTGTCTTCTACTGCGAGGAGGACGACGACACTGTTTACTACGTGACCTCGGACGATGGTCTTCAGTGGAGCCAGCCAAATCTCGGGTTCAAGGCAAACGCTTACAGGGTCCTGAGCATAGTGCCGGTGGTTTATAACGGTGAGCTGTTGCTTTACTACTCTTATGATGTTGGCCATTTGGCCGTGCGTGCTTACGACCGCAGTGCTCATTGGGGCGATGAGCAAACGCTGTCGGGAATCGCCAATGAGCTTCTCCTGAGCCGTGCAACAATGATCGGCAACCGCATTTTTATCAGCAGTGGCACTAATACGTTTGCTTCAACCGACGGAGTCAACTGGAGCCCCTATTTTTCCAAGACGTTCCCCGGGGATTTGACGGGCGCGCCGGGACTGGGCGTTTCCTATGCCATTACCACGAGCGATCTGACAGCAAACAACCCACAACTGCCTGCGGACCTGGCAACGGGTCTTAGCCATACCGACTATGCAACGTTCGCCTGGCGAAGTTTTTTCGCACTGAACAATACGGCCAAGACCCCGTTGCCGGCTAACCGTGGCGTCGGCAATCCCGGCAGCAGCTTTGCCGATTCGGGCAAGGTGCCGCAATCGCCCAATCCCTTGTTGTGGCAAACCTTCGCCCATCGCAGCGAGTTGTTTCCGGCGGTAGCGCCAAACCCCGCTGGCGGTCCTACGCGTCCATTCACTTCTGAACCGCAATACACCTATTTCAAGTTTCTCAGCGGTGTGCCTTTGGCGCCAGGGGCCAGTTATGCCTATTACAACAATCTGGACGAGGCGACCCAGATAGGCCAGAACGCGATATTTTTTCCGGTCAACCCTCCGCAAGCGGCAAAAGCAGGGAGTAACTATGCGCCTTCTAACGACAGTCAGATCCTGTTCGAAGCCAAGGCGAACCCCGTCGTCTACGAGTATGCGAAAGGCTTGAGCAGCTTCCCGGATCATATAGTGCTGCCCGACGGCGCAGTGGAGGTCAAGGCTGCGTGGCGCAAGCTGGCAGACATTCCGGTCCAGAATCGCGGGCGCTACCATACGGCGACGGTGGTGACCTATCAGGGCAAAGACGATGCGCCGGTGGCGCACAATGAAGACTACGCGTTGGTAGCCCTGCATATCATCCATAAGACGCCCAATTACCCGACCTTCATATTCGCCACGTTCGAGCAAGAGGATGCCCTGACGCTGCCCGATGGCAAGTCGCCGACGGGTCTTTACTACGTTGCCAACTACGACACGATTGACTATCCCGGTTTCGATAAAAACAATCCCCCAACGGCCACCTTCTCTGACGGCAACAAAACCTATATGGCTTCCTTGCCAAAGGCGGGCGCAGTCGCCAATTCGAACCTTAGTCCGCCCGTCTACTCCGGCAGTAACGGGATTCCTGAGGGGCAGGCCGGCCCGATCCGTGTGGTGCAACCGCTGACCATTTATTCCGAAGTCGCAGCGGTGAACAATCAGGTCAAGCAGCTGATGGACGGCAGTAGCGAATTCAACAATTCGGTCTGGAAGCACTATCGGCTTAAAGGGGTGCAGGCTATCCCGTCGAGTACTCAAACCGACCCGGATTATTACCTGGCCAATATCGTGGTCGAAAGCAGCCAGCCGGGGATTCAGCTGTTTCGCGGGAGCAACGTATTCCCCATTCCGAATAACAACACCCTGACCAATGCGCGCAACCAAACCAACATCATGGTGCCGGATTATGACCACAGCACTCAAAGCCTGACCATGGGCGGCTGTATGGGATGTCACGGCATCGCCCAGAGCTCGCTCAAACAAGGTTTCAGTTTCCTGTTTGATGCGATCAATCCCATGCTCGGGCAGAGCATCACCGGCTTCGCGAACCCGGAGACTGTAGGTTTGCCGGCCCCTCGCACCATGAAAGAACGGGCCCTGAAATATTCTTTCGGTCCTCAGAATAAGATTGCAATCGAGAAGGCGAACAAGTAGTAGCCAAATACCTCGAAGGCTAAAGGTCGCCAGTGGGGACAACCCTACTTCCTGAGGCAGAAGCAAAGCTCTTTCGATAAAAAACCGGACCTTGGGTTTTTTCGTTTCTGTCGCCGAATTTACAGCAATCCTTCAAAGCCTCCATTCCCCGTGACAATGTTCGCTGGTGTGCAGGGTGTCCCGTCCTGAATAAGGTTTACACCTTCGGTTTACACCTTCTGATCTATTTTCAGGAGGGCGTAATGGTAAATAGCAGGTTCGTCACCCACGAAACCGCATCGCCGGTAAAATTCGGCAGCGTTCAACGTAGCGTCCAGATTGACTTCTTTCAGGCCTAAGTTCCGTGCTAAGCATTCCAGGTGGCTCAGGATTTTCAAGCCGATGCATTGCTGCATAATGGATAAAAGGTGACGGATCTATTTTTCAAATAAATCCATCACCTGTTAATTACCCGGTACAACGACCTTCCGCATCAGCCAGAAGCAGACACCACCAGCCGGCCCTCTCTCAGCTCCAACCGCCTATCACGTGTCATCTGCTCGATTCTTTCTTTCAATGGCGCTGTCACCTTGGCCGTGGCGCGGCCAAAACCGAGCAGTCTCAAGGCGCCAGAGATCGCGTCGTCATGACTCATGGAAAACCCCGAAATGATGATTTCTATCAGGGCCTGGTCGAGTTCTTCCGGCGCGACCCACTCCAGTTTGCGCTCAGCAGACTCCCAATGCGCTCGGCTGCGAATGACAACGGGGCGATTCTCGACGAGGTGAAGAAATTCGCCACGGCGCAAGAAGTGCCTCTGCTTTATGCCCATGCCAATGGCGTTCTCCACCGCGGCGGTGATTCTTGAGCCTTGCCGTGTCACCCCGAAAGCCTCCATTAGCCGCCGAGTGACCTCTACTGAATGCACCGGTGATTCGACATCGACCACTGAACGGATCAGGCGCAGCAGGTGTTCCGGCTGGTGTTGATGTAGTTCCACTTGGGTGCTGACTGCAGAGAGCCGCGCCTTTTCATAAGGTTGGCTGGCGATCGGCTCGACTTCGGCAATGGTTTCGTCACGGATAATTTCATGCTGGGGCTCGATCAGAGCTTCTGTGACCGAGACGCTACGACGGTTGGCTATATGTTCGCGGGCAGCCTCGATTGCCGCTACTGTGCGTGTGATTTCTTGCTTAGGATTGCGGAACCAATCGGTACTCCAGATACGATGGAAGTTCCAGCCCAAGCCCTCAAGCACACCTTGGCGCAAGCGATCGCGATCACGCGCAGAGCGCGAGCTGTGATAGGCCGCTCCATCGCATTCAACGGCCAGCACGTATCGGCCCGGAAACTCGGGGTCTCTCACGGCGAGGTCAATGAAGTAACCAGCAGTGCCAACTTGCGGCTCTACCTGATAGTCGAGATCGCGTAAGGCGCGGATAACCTCATCCTCGAAGGGCGAGTCTGTGGACTTGCCAGTTTCTTCGGCGACTTCCAGCTCGCCCGTTTCCGCGTACTTAAGGAAGTTTTTCAAGGCCCGTACACCGTGCTTGGCACTGGCATCGATTTCCAGTTCATCGCCTCGGAAGTTACAGAACACGCGCATCGCCAATTTGGCCCGCGTTATCAGGACGTTGAGTCGGCGATGCCCGCCATCTTTATTGAGCGGGCCAAAATCACGGGCGATACGACCGGATTCATTGCGGCCATAACCGATACTGATGAAGATCACGTCGCGCTCGTCACCCTGAATGTTTTCAAGGTTTTTGACGAAGAACCGCTCGCTGCCCTGTGTGGTGAAAAATGCTTCGGCCTGAGGTGTCTTGCGCCGCAGCAGTTCAACCTCAACATAGATCAGATCACGCTGCGGGACGCTGAACGCGGCCACCCCCAAGGACAGTTCCGGTGTCTCCAACGCGTGTTTCATCACTGCTAGGGCGACTGCTTTGGCCTCGTCCTTATTGGTCCGTGTGCGACCACGGTCATACAGTGCCTGCGGTAGGTAATCGAAGCTCACGCCCTTGGCATGTGGGTGCTGGCCCGCGGAAGGGAATACCACCAGCTTGCTGTCGTAGAACTCAACGTTTGAGACGGCGATGAGTGATTCGTGTCGGCTGCGGTAGTGCCAACGCAGGTAGCGTTCCTGGCTGCCCGCCGCCTTGAATAGACTGAGGATGCTTTCGATGTCGGCGGTGGCTTCGTTGTCGTCATCAGCGGCGATGTCGCGGCTGAACAAATCGCTAGGCGGCATCTGCCGGGTATCACCAACCACTACTACTTGCTTGCCACGTAAAATCGCGCCAAACGCATCGACAGCCTTGACCTGAGAAGCCTCGTCGAATACCACCACGTCGAACGCCAGCTTACCTGGGGGCAGGAAGTTGGCGATGGACATGGGGCTCATCATGAACACCGGCTTGATTTGCTGAATCGCCCGCCCGGCCTTGTCGATCAGTTGGCGGATCGGAATGTGCCGGCGCTTCTTGTTCAGTTCTGCGCGCAAAATCGCCATTTCACCCGGCTGGTTCACATTAGGCATGTGCTCCCACACCTGCCGCGCCAAAAACGTTTGCGCATGGTTCAACGATGCGGCATCGAGGGTTTTGAACTTGGCGATCTGATGCTCGTGTTTGATGCGGTCAAATTGCTGTAGTGCTGGTTTTTCGGCGTAGACCTTCTGTACCAGCCCCGAATACCAGGAGAAGTCGAGGATCGCCGGTAGCTGATCGGGCGTGTCGCTGCGCAAGGCAATATTCAACAACTCCTCCAGTTGGGCCTGATGCACTTCGCCCGACAGCACATTGAAGCGGGCCATTTGGTAGAGCGCGCCCAGGCTGGCCTGCCACAGTTGCAAGCGCGCGCCCAAAGCCGGCAGATCTAAACTACGCAGTGTTTGTGCGGTGTCATCCTGCATGCCGATGACTTCCAGGCCAGCGAGCAATGCCTGATCGAGGCCAGCAAGATGCTCCTCGATGTCACTGACCGTCTCCCCAAGCCCGCTGGCGTCCGTGTGTCCGGCAAGGAACGCAATAATCCCCTGCGGTACATTGCCGTTGCCGAGGTCTTCGTAGAGTTGCACAACCCAGGCACTTACGCGCTCAAGCACCGCCCAATCGGACTGCTGACGTTGCCATTGAGCACCGAAGAGAGCGCTGCCCAGTCCCTCATGTTGGTGGTAAACCTTCAGACTTTGTTGATAGGCAAGGACCGAATCGACCAGAGTGAGTTGCTCGGCGTTACTGCCGGGCAGAGCGCCCTGTATAAGCCCTTGCAAGCGAGCTTTGGCCGCACGATAGCGCCCCGAAAATACTTTCCACCACTTGTCTCCGTAAGCCAGCAGATTCTGCCGAACATCCAACAGGTCCTGCTCCCATGCGGCCTCGATCAGCTGGGTCCCGTGGTTGGCCTTACATGTGCTCATGCGCTGACCGGCATCGAGCAATTCACGAATTGCATCGCGGCGCAGTTGCCAGTCCCCTGTACTTAGCTCTACACCTTGCAAACGAGGCGCTTCGGCCGCCCGCCTTGCAGCGCGGCATATGACAGCAACGTCCGCGAGAGTGGCGGGCTGAGTCAGCATCAGTCGAATCGATAGCGCCTTGGCTGCAGCGTCCAGAGCGGCTAAATGCGCACTTGCTTGTTGCAACGCATCGTTCGCATTGTTCTGTTCAATGGGAGAGAAATAAGTTCGCTTGCTTCCCCAGAACGGGTTTTGGTCTGGGCGGCCCATTTCCTTAAGATGAAGTGTCAACTCTTCAACCAACTGGCGGCGTTTTAGCTGGTCGATCTGGGTCCATGACACCATTGGCGCGAAAGCAATCGTCGGCAACACGCCGTAACTGCGCTTGAGTTTGAGGTAACGGCCCAACACTTCGACAAAACCCATGCCGCTGGCACCCACTGGCGCACTCACCGCTTCACAGTACCGGTTTAAGTTGCCTTGCAATTCCGCCAGATTGACCAAATCATCTTCACCCACCTTGGTCAGCGGGCGACCCTGTTCAAGCGTGCGACCCAGCTCTTTGATCACCGATTGTTTGGTCGACTTGTGGCTGTGCAGCTCCAGCACCGCATCACCCAAGTGACACTCGTCGAGCCGACGTTTAACCACTTCGAGAGCAGCCATTTTTTCGGCCACGAATAACACGGTTTTTTTCTGGGCAATCAATTCCGCGATGATGTTAGTGATGGTCTGCGACTTACCAGTGCCCGGAGGCCCTTGGATAACCAGGTTGGCGCCCTCGCGCACTTCGAGGATAGCTTCGGTCTGGCTGCTGTCCGCATCTTTGACGAATCGGACTTCCCCAGGCTTGAGCACCGAGTCGATGTTCACATCCTCGGCATAAGACGGCCGCTGGTCACCGAAGCCAGACCCCAGAAGCCGGTTGATTACCGGGTGGGCATCGGGTTGATGGTCTTGCGGCCAACTCTTCGGGTCCAGGTCCTTGAACATCAGGAACTTGCCAAAGGAGAAGAACCCAAGCGCTGCCTCGTTTGTTGAAACCTTCCAGCGGGGTTGTTTGCCTACCAGATCCGTCACTTCAGCATAAAAACTGTCGAGGCTACCCTCTGTAGCATCGAAGCGATCCTCACTGAACTCACAGGCCGCGAGGTCGAGACCAAAATCGGTCTTGAGCTTGGCGATCAACGACAAGTTAGGCATCAACTCGTCGCCGGAATACTTCAGTTTGAAGGCGTCCTTTGCGCCGCTGCGTTCAAGGGTTACCGGCAACAACATCAAAGGAGCCTTGCGAAGGGTCTCTGAGCTGTCCGCTTCGTACCAATGAAGGAAGCCCAGCGCCAGAAACAGGGTGTTTACCCCTTGCTCCTCGACAAAGGTTCGCGCCTCACTGTGAATCCTCAACAGCTGCAGGAAAAGGCGCTCCTCATCCAGTGCCGTCTGCAAGCGCGTATCCGTATGCCGCCGCGCTCGACCCGACTCATCCACCTCATCGTCGACAGCACTCAATTCGCCCAAGCCATCGAGTTCAAGCAACAGCAATTCATCAGTCGCTACGTCCTGAGCGTCCTCTCCTTCGGGCTGCGCGACCTTCGCCAACGCAGCCGACTTCTGGCGGGCCATCGGCGAAAAACTCATGGCTTTCTCCTGCCGATAAAGCAGGTGGAACACCGACTCAGACAGTTCATCCACCACCGCCAACGTCTTCGCTGACGCGCGGAAGTTCAGCATGGTGTTGCGAAGGCCGATATCGAGCAGTTCCTTGCGGCTACCCTGCAGCTTTTGACTAATCCCTGAACTCATGAAGACTCTCTTGAAACGTGGCCGAGGCTGGAAACGTTGGGAAACAGATTACCGTCAGTTAACGGCAGATGCTTGGATCATGAACGACGATCATCGCTATCACAACGAACTAACGTTGCCTGTAGAATTATTTTTCGTTAGGTCCGCAGGCACTGAAAAGTAAGCCTTCACGCAATCAACCCATGCCAACTTCACAAAAGCCCTTTCACCATAGGTGCGGATTCCACGGCCATCCGGCCACCTATTCCATGAGCATCCGGCCACTGA
>NZ_MOBI01000040.1:0-2573 GCF_003732175.1 Pseudomonas brassicacearum | reverse complement strand
TGCGGATTCCACGCCATCCGGCCACTCATTCCACTAACATCCGGCCACCTGTTCCACGCTTATCCGGCCGGGCAGTCGGAGCGCAGCGACGCAGGTTTGCATTGTTAGTCTGAAGTACCCGCTGTCGTCAATTTCGTCGAGCGCCTACGCATCGATTCGCCCTTCAGTTCGAGGCGGTAAGCGTTGTGCACTAACCGGTCGAGGATCGCGTCAGCCAAGGTCGGATCGCCGATCAGCTCGTGCCATTTATCCACCGGCATCTGGCTGGTCACCAACGTCGAGCGGTGGCCGTAGCGGTCATCCAGCAGCTCCAGCATGTCGCGCCGTTGTTCGGTGGTAAACGGGGCCAGTCCCCAGTCATCAAGGATCAGCAGGTCGGTCTTGGCGTAGCTGGCCATTAGTTTGGCGAAGCGACCGTCGCCGTGGGCCATCCCCAAATCCTCCAACAGACGTGGCAAGCGCAGGTAACGCACGCTATAGCCGTCCCGGCAGGCCTTGTGTGCCAGCGCGCAAGCGAGCCAGGTTTTGCCTACGCCAGTGGGGCCGCCGATGATCAAGTTCAGGCCGTCCCGTAACCACTGGCCGCTGCCCAGTTGCAAGATCAGTGACTTGTCCAGACCACGGGGGCTGCGGTAATCGATGTCTTCCAGGCAAGCGTTATGACGCAGTCGGGCCGCTTTTAGGCGGCTGCTCAGGCGCGTGTTTTCACGCTCGGTCAGCTCGCGATCAACCATCAGGCCCAGGCGCTCCTCGAAACCGAGGCTGGCGATATCCGGCGTGCTGTGTTGCTCGCTCAACGCTTTGATCATGCCGTGCAGTCGCAGGGTTTGCAGTTTGTCGAGGGTTGGATTGGGTAGCATTTTGGCGCTCCTTCAGGTCAGTGGTAGTAGCCGGGGCCGCGCAGGTTGATGTGCTCTTCGGGTAACAGCGGCAGGTTTTGTTGGGCCAGTGGCAGCCGCTCCAGACCTTGGCGAAGGATCGATTCGAGGCTTTTGTAACTGCACGCACCCAGCGCCAGGGCGCGCTGGCAAGCAGCTTCCAGCCGATCTTCGCCATGGTGTTTTCCTAGGCGCAGGATGCCCAGACAGGCACGGAAGCCGTGCTGCGGATGAATCCGGCGTTCGAGGATGTAGGCGATGACGCCAGCAGTGTTCGGCCCGGTTTGCTCCGCCCAGCCGATCAGCCGTTGCGGTGTCCATTCGGCGTGTTCGCGGTGGCTCTTGGGCATGTGCTCGGTTTGGGTAGTGTGGCGGCCTTTGTGCAGCGAGCGCAGATGGCTGGCCACTCGTTGGTTGGCGTGGAAGCACTCCACCGTTTGCGCCGTCAGGCGCACTTCGAGTTGGTGCTTCACCAACTGGTACGGCACCGAGTAGTAATGGCCGTCGACTTCGACGTGGTAGTCGATGTGCACCCGTACCTTTTTCCATTCGGCATAAACGTACGGGTGTTCCGGCAGCGGCTGGAGCGCGGGCTGGTCGAGCGTTTCGAAGGCTGAGCGGCGCGAGCCGGGCAGCTTCTTGAAGGGCCTTTGGTTGAGGCGTTCAAGCAGCAAGCCGATAGCCGTATTGAGTTCGCCGAGCGAGAAGAACTGGCGGTTGCGCAAGACCGCCAAAATCCAGCGCTCGACCACCTGCACGCCGACTTCAACCTTGGCTTTATCCTTGGGTTTGCGCGAGCGAGCGGGCAATACGGCGACCCCGTAATGCTCGGCCAGATCACGGTAGCTGGGGTTGATGTCCGGCTCGTAGCGATGCGCTTTGCTGACGCCGCTGCGCAGGTTGTCCGGCACCAGGATCTCGGATGTCCCTCCGAGAAAAGCGAAGCAGCGCACGTGCGAGCCCAGCCAATCCGGCAGTTTCTGCGACCAGGTGGCTTCCGCAAATGTATAGCTGGAGGCTCCCAGAACGGCGACGAATATCTGGGTCTGGCGGATCTCGCCTGTGTGCCGGTCGATGACCGACACGGTCTGGCCAGCGTAGTCGACGAACAGCTTTTCGCCTGCGCGGTGCTCCTGACGCATGACCACGTCGACCTTGGCGGCCCAGAGGCGGTAGTGCTCGCAGAACCAGCTGTACTGGAAACCTTGGGATTGACTGAGGCGGTACTCCTGCCAGAGCAAAGCCAGGGTGACGCCGGGACGGCGCAGCTCGGTGTGAGCCTTTGCCCAATCAGGTATCGGACGTTGATCACTGGGGACAGCGAGCGGTGGCGGGAAAAGACTTCGTTGCAGCTCGGCATCGGTCAGAGCAGAGGGCCAAATCAGCCCGCTGGCAGCAAAGCGATTGAGGTAATCCCCGACGCTGGCTCGCCCAACTTGCAAGCTGACAGCGATCTGGCGGGCAGATAGGCCGACCTCAAATTTGAGGCGTAGTACTTCTCGAATCTTACGCATGGATAACCTTTCCACGACGACCTCTCTGCTTCGATAAAAGAGGTCGATGGTAGTTAATTAATCCTGCGTCGCTGCCTGCCTTAAGGGTGGCCGGATGTGCGTGGAATGGGTGGCCGGATCACCGTGGAATCAGTGGCCGGATGCTCATGGAATAGGTGGCCGGATGGCCGTGGAATCCGCA
>NZ_MOBI01000004.1:0-246895 GCF_003732175.1 Pseudomonas brassicacearum | reverse complement strand
GGTATGGTCGAGGGCATCGCCCAGCCGGGCGGCCCAGAGTGCGTCAGACATGCAAGGTGCTCATCAGGCCGGAACGTCGAACAACAGCGAATTCTTGATGGTCGCCCAATGCGCGGCTTCGGCATCGCCGAGTTTTTCGGCCTTCACGTAGCTCAGAGCAAGCATTTTTCGGGTACCGGGCAACACCAGCGCCAATTGGTACTGGAAGACTTTGTCGTTGCCCTTGTTGAACTGGCTGCGCAACTCGATGCCTTCGACTTCCTGGTTGGCACCCAGGCGCACGGCGACGCCCGGTTGAAAACGCAAGTCTTGCACTTGTTTTTCCAGGCGTTTGAGCTGGTCGTCGAAGTTGCTTTGCAGGGTTTCGCCCTCGGCCAGCAAGCTGCGGCTGACGATCAGCGAAGTGCCCAGTTCGGCGAACTTGAGGATGTTGATCGACGCATCCAGTAACTCGCTTGCCGGCAGCTGGAACTGGAATTCATTGATTCGGTAGGTCATGGAACACAGCTCTCGTGATTAGCTCTTGGACTTGGGAAACGCGGCATTGATGTTGGCGTCGATGCTCGCCTTGACGCCCTGGCCATCAGGCGTGGCGCCAGCGCCGCCGCCGTTGTTCAGGTGCAGCACGCCGCCGGTGTTGAACTCGGCATCACCGCTGGCATAGAAGCTGATTTGCACGCCGGTCAGGTTGATCTGGCCGCTGGCATTGAGCTCCAGGATGCTTTCACCACAGACCAGCCGCAGGTTCTCGCCCACTTCAATGACGTAGCTCTGGCTGATGCTGTCGGTCTTGCGCTGGCCCACCGACAGAATGTCTTCGTGTTTGACGATACGCAGGCGGTTGTTGCCGATGGTCACCGTCTCGTTATGCCCGATGCTCTTGTTGCGGTCGTGACCCACCGAGTGGCTTTCATCGACCTCGACCACGATGTCCTGATTGCGCTCGGCGTGGATGTACAGCTGCTCGGCGCCTTTTTTGTCTTCCATGCGGATTTCGTTGAAATTCGCCGGTGAGCCGCCCTTGCTCGAACGGCTTTTCATGCCGCTCTGGGTGGCGTTTTCCGGCAGGTCGTAGGGCACGGTCTGTTCGGCATTGTAGACGCGACCGGTGATGATTGGCCGGTCCGGGTCGCCTTCGAGGAAGCTGACGATGACTTCCTGGCCGATCCGTGGGATCTGCATCGAGCCCCAGTTTTTACCGGCCCAGGACTGTGACACGCGAATCCAGCACGAGCTGTTTTCGTTGGACTGATCATGCCGGTCCCAATAGAAATGCACCTTCACCCGGCCAAACTGATCGGTCCAGATTTCCTCGCCTTTGGGGCCCACCACCAACGCGGTCTGCGGGCCTTTGACGATTGGGCGGTGGGTGTTGGGCAGCGGGCGGTAGCTTTGTTGGGCGTCGATGCAGGTCAGGCTGCTTTCGAACTGCGCCGAAGCCGCGCCACCGCTGGTTTCCCCACTTTCCTGGGAAATGTAATAGCGGATGCCGACGATCAGGTATTCGCGGTTCTGGTCCTGGCGGCTGAAGCCGGTGAGGCTGAACAAGTGGCCCGAGCCCAGTCCCCGGGCGTTGCCTGAGAGCTCGACCTGTTCGTGCAGGGTCTGCAAGGCTTCGATGCGGGTACGGGCGTAATGTTCGCCGTCTTCGCTTTGCACATAAGTGCCGGGGTAGTCGTACAGCGGATAATCGCCGGCGGTGTGCGGACGGGGCATGGCCGAGCGCACGTCGATACGCGCGCTGGGGCGCTGGAAATCATAGTCGTTGAGTTCCAGCGAACCCGGCTGGACTTCCTGGGCCAGGTGCCAATCGTGGATGTGATCGCGTTCGCGCTGCTGCTCATTCTTGGGGTAGTAGGGCACCGAGGCGTAGCCGGGCGCACTGGTGTGAGCGCCGTAGGCATCGGCCAACACCAACACATGACGACCCTGTTCATGGCGGAAGAAGTAGTAGATCCCTTCCTGCTCCATCAGGCGGCTGACGAAATCGAAACTGGTTTCGCGATACTGCACGCAGTATTCCCACTCGCGATAGGGCCGGCTCAGGGCGTCTTCGAAATCGGAAAAGCCCAGGTCGCGAAACACCTGCTTGATGATCTGCGGGATGGTCAGGTTCTGGAAAATCCGGCAATCGGAGGTGCGGGTCAGCAGCCAAAGCCAAGGCCGCAGCGTGACCTGGTAGCTGGCGAACTGGCCCTGGTCGACATTCTGGCTGCAGCGGGCAACGATGCCATGGAAATGACGTTCGCCACCGCCGTCCAGTTGCAGGCTCAGGGACATGGGTTTGCCGAGCAACTGGTTGAGGTCGATGGCATTGTCCAGCGAGTGCAGCTGCAGCTCATAGCTGAACAGCCGCCCCAGCTCTTCGCCGCCGCCCATGTCTTTGAGCAACAGCACCTCTGGCCCCAGGGGGCTGGTGACTTTTGCCAGGCGTGAGGCTTGGTTGAATAACATGGGCTGTCCTTATTCGCTGTCGCAATCCTTTTGACGCTGCCGAAGATTGCAGCCTTTTGACTTTAAAGATCAAGAGATTGCGGCCTTCGGCAGTTCGTACAGAGACGCGCGACCGCCAAGGGCGGTAACGCTGAAGTCATAATGTAGTTCGTTAGTTGAGGGAGAGGAACCAGGTTCTTGATTGTTGCCAGGCATTACCTGAATATCTGCTCCTCCGCGCGTCACCTCACGTCCATGGAAGGCGATTACTGTGACCTCTTACCGCATTCAAGAAGCTGATCTCGAAATCCCCGATACCTGGCAGGACCAGAGCATCAATATTTTTAAGCTTAGTGAAGCGCTAAGGGCATACGTGGAAAAAGCAGACGCTGACTCAATTCGCGTTCGAATTATTGATCGCACGCTGGACTCCGCTTTGCATGCTATCGGGTTTTCGAAGACGGCAGAGAATGATGTTTATTTTTTGGATGTCCCGGACGACAAGCAGAAGGCTAGGGTATTTGATGCTCTACGTTTACTGGGAGCGGCCTTTTCGGTGGGTAAGGAATGGTGCCCGTCTGAAGTCTTTGAATACCTTCGGGACATGGGTTTGCTGAGCGGTAAGTTTTTGAGAGTCTCGTGGACGAAGCCCGACCAATACCTTCTTGCGGACGCCTGAGCCATGGCAACAAGGGGAGAGTTTTCAATGAGTACCAATCTAGACAATGTATTGCTGCTTGCCCTGGCCTATGACGAATTGGATAAATTCCTCGTAGGCGAGCCGTTCTACTTTCAAGAAGCCAAAAACGACTACGAGGAACCGCAAAATATCTTCGTGGCCTTCGATTTGCTGGTGTTGCGTTACTGGCAGCAGACCCGCGACGCCAACTTCCCCGCACGCTTCGTGGCGGCTTTTCTCAAGATTCTCGCGACCTACCCCGATCGTAATCGGGCGATCTATGCCGCAGCGGGCTGGGTTTGGTATTACCGATATTGCCTGAGCCAAAAGCGCGAGGAGCCCGAGGGGCTCTATGCCGAGCTGTTCGAAATCGACATGGGGTCCGTGGCCTTAGCCCTTCGAAGGCAGCTTGAGATCAATAAGGCAGCGCTTATCCTGGATACACGTTGGGCTGGTGGCAGTTGGAACAGCGAGAACGGTTTATGGGAGCCGTTGATGCGTACCGCCCTGAACGTCAGGGACAAGCTTGGAGGACCGGACTACGTGCCTGCCAATATCTGATGAGTTATGGATCGCTGGATGTAATCGATGTCGGAAGCATTTCACTAAACGACTTCAGTTGAACGGCATTAGAGTTTTAGAGATGACCGTGAAATTTCAAGATGTTTTGGTAAGTCGCGAACACATGTTCTCCGTGGGCTTCGAACAAGACTCGGGCCGATTTTACGTATCTATGCCGGTCAGCAACGGCATGGTCGACTACGAGGAATACTATGAAGTTGATCGCGCGACCTTTGATCTTTTTAAGCGTGACCTGGATGCTGCACTGCGGTTTGTTATGCGTTGCAGGAAGCGTGAACTGGACGAACTGTTGATTGTCCAGCCGGGTACCCACCGCGGCACCGCCATCTGATGATGGGCTCGCGCCGCTTTCCCCTGCCGGAACCGGATCAAGTGTGGGAGCGGGCTTGCTCACGAAGGCGTTGTGTCAGCCAACATCAATGTCGCTGACAGATTGCATTCGCGAGCAAGCCCGCTCCCACATTGACCGTGTTCTGGTCAGGTCATGCGGCGTCACTGAAGTCGTAGTGCAATTCGTTGTCCCGGGCGCTGATCCGCACCCCCGCCAGCGCCTTGCCTTCGAGCATTCGGGTGAGGAACTCGCGGCTCATGTCCGGTAGCAGGCTGTTGGTCAGGATGGTGTCGATCATCCGCCCACCACTTTCAGTTTCGGTGCAACGGGAGACGATCAGGTTGATCACCTCATCGTCGTAATCGAACGCCACTTTGTGGGTGTTCTCCACGCGCTTCTTGATGCGGTTGAGTTGCAGGCGGGTAATGGCCTTGAGCATCTCGTCGCTGAGCGGGTAGTACGGAATGGTCACCAGGCGGCCCAGCAAGGCCGGCGGGAAAATCTCCAGCAGCGGCTGGCGCAGGGCCTTGGCGATTTCTTCGGGCTCGGGCACGTTTTGCGGGTCTTTGCAGACCCGGGCAATCAGCTCGGTGCCAGCGTTGGTGGTCAGCAGAATCAAGGTGTTCTTGAAGTCGATCACCCGGCCTTCGCCGTCCTCCATCACGCCTTTGTCGAAGACCTGGAAGAAGATCTCATGCACGTCCGGGTGGGCTTTTTCCACCTCGTCCAGCAGCACCACGCTGTAGGGTTTGCGCCGCACGGCTTCGGTCAGCACGCCACCTTCGCCATAGCCGATGTAGCCCGGTGGCGCGCCCTTGAGCGTGGACACCGTGTGGGCTTCCTGGAATTCGCTCATGTTGATGGTGATGACATTCTGCTCGCCGCCGTACATGGCTTCGGCCAGGGCCAGGGCGGTTTCGGTCTTGCCCACGCCGGAGGTGCCGGCGAGCATGAACACGCCAATCGGTTTGCTCGGGTTGTCGAGGCCGGCACGGGAGGTCTGGATGCGCTTGGCTATCATCTGCAAGGCGTGGTCCTGGCCGATGATGCGTTTCTTCAAGTGCTGGTCGAGGTTGAGCACGGTTTCCAGTTCGTTACGGGCCATGCGGCCCACCGGAATGCCGGTCCAGTCGGCGACCACCGAGGCCACGGCCTGGTAATCCACGGTCGGCAGGATCAATGGGGTTTCGCCTTGCAGGGCGCTGAGACGCTGTTGCAGGTCCACCAGTTTTTCGCGCAAGGCGTGGCTGGTCTCGCTGCCGTCCTCGCTGTCCACCACACCGACGCGTTCGCGCAGGGCGGCGCGGGTGGCGAGCAATTCGTCTACCAGGGTTTTCTCTTCGGCCCAGCGACTTTCCAGCTCGGCGAGGCGTTCGCGTTCGGCACTCAGCAGGTTTTCGCTTTGGGTTTGGCGGGCGCCGATAACGATGCCGATGGCGTGCTCGCGGGCGATGATCTGCAGCTCGGTTTCCAACGCCTCGATGCGCCGACGGCTGTCGTCCACTTCGGCCGGCACGGCGTGCAGGCTGATGGCGACCCGGGCGCAGGCGGTGTCCAGCAGGCTCACGGATTTGTCCGGCAACTGGCGTGCGGGGATGTAGCGATGGGAGAGCTTGACCGAGGCTTCCAGGGCTTCGTCAAGGATCTGCACCTGATGGTGTTTTTCCATCGTCGAGGCCACGCCGCGCATCATCAGCAGCGCCTTGTCTTCGGACGGTTCGGCGACTTGCACCACCTGGAAGCGGCGGGTCAGGGCCGGGTCTTTTTCGATATGCTTTTTGTACTCGGCCCAGGTCGTGGCGGCCACGGTGCGCAACGTGCCCCGGGCCAGAGCCGGTTTCAGCAGGTTGGCCGCGTCACCGGTGCCGGCAGCGCCACCGGCACCGACCAGGGTGTGGGCTTCGTCGATGAACAGGATGATCGGCTTAGGCGAGGCCTGGACGTCTTCGATGACCTGGCGCAGGCGTTGTTCGAACTCGCCTTTCATGCTCGCGCCGGCCTGCAACAGGCCGACATCGAGGCTGCGCAGTTCCACGTCTTTGAGCGCAGGCGGCACGTCACCGGCGACGATGCGCAGGGCAAAGCCTTCGACCACGGCGGTCTTGCCGACACCGGCCTCGCCGGTGAGGATCGGGTTGTTCTGGCGGCGACGCATGAGGATATCGACCAACTGGCGGATCTCCTCGTCGCGGCCGACGATGGGGTCGAGCTTGCCGTTGCGGGCCTGCTCGGTCAGGTCCACGGTGAAACGCTTGAGGGCTTCCTGCTTGCCCATGGCGCTGGGGGCCATGGCGCCGCTGGCTTCACCGGGCACGCTGCCTGCGTTGAAACCATCGCTGGCGCTGAGCGCATTTTCCGGTGAGTCGCCGACGTATTCGTCGAACCGCTCGCTCAGGGCCTCGACCTTGATCTTGTCAAACTCTGCCGACAGCCCGAGCAGCCCGTGGCGCAGGCTCGGCGTCTTGAGGATGCCCAGCACCAGGTAACCGGTACGCACCTGGCTTTCGCCGAACATCAGGCTGCCGTAGACCCAGCCACGTTCCACGGCTTCTTCCACATGGGAGGACAAGTCAGTGATCGAAGTCGAGCCCCGTGGCAAACGGTCCAGGGCTTCGGTCAGGTCCCGGGCCAGGCGCGCCGGCTCGATATTGAACTGACGGATGAGGCGGTGCAGGTCCGAATCCTGCAATTGCAGCAACTGATGAAACCAGTGAGCCAGTTCCACATAAGGGTTTCCGCGCAACTTGCAGAACACGGTGGCGGCTTCGATGGCTTTGTAGGCCACGCTGTTGAGTTTGCCGAACAACGCGGCGCGACTGATTTCACCCATGCTCTTGGCTCCTTGAGATCTGTGAGGTGTTGGCTTGCTCGGCGTAATGCCGGGCGAGTATTAAGTCCTTGGCATCTTTTGCGGGCTTGCCCACCCAGGTATTGAACCCCAGGCGGAAGCGGCCATTGAGTTGCAGCGTCGGCACTTCGGGCTGTTTCAGAACCAGGTTCAGATCCCAGTCCAGTTCATGGCCCAGGTATTCGGCCACCCAGGCCACCAGCTCATTGAAGGATGGGCTGCCGGGCAACATGCCCATGTAGTCATCCAGCTTGAGCGGCCCCAGGCGAATGCGGAATTTGTGCTGGCGATCCCAGACGCAGCGGCCCAGGCAAAAATCCACGCCCAATTGATGGGCGCTGACGCCCACGCGGCTGCGTTCCGGCAGCTCCAGCCATTGGCCGACGTACTCCTCGATCTCTACCGGCAGGCCGAAGTATTCGCTGATAATGGCCCTCAGGCCGTCCGGGTAGCGGGTTTGTGCCGACAGATGACCGCTGTAATGCAGCTTCGCAGTGCCGGGTATCAGCCCTTGTTTGAGCAGGCTCGGCATGCCTCGACCGCTCAGTGCTGCCAGACGTGCCGACCAGTAATCATCGTCCGGGCGATCATGGCTGACTGTCGGCCGGGCTTCGGCCCAGGCCCGGTAAAACAGGCTCAGCAGGCGATGGTGGAACACATCCAGAAAGCGTTTGCTGGTGCTGTCGGCGTTGTTGCGCTGGCGTTCGCGCACATATTCGGTGAGGTGCAGCGGCAACGGGCCGTTGGGGCCGCCGAGGCCGAAAAAGAACTGCTCCAGACGCGCCGGCGAACCGTCGATGCCCGGCTGTACCGAGGCCAGGGTCGCGGGGGCGAAGGTGCAATCGGCCTGTTGCCCAAGGCGCAAGGGGTCGTCGGCCAGGCGCAACGAATGGCCCAGGCGCGGGAGCTTAGGCGATTCGCACTCGATGCGCCGTAATGCCTGGAAGAAGTCGTATTCCCAGGGCTCCTGATGCATTGCGTCCAGGGTACTCACAGGGTCGGACGGCGTCCGGGTTTGGCTTTCCATCGCATGATCTCGCCGCGTTCGGTGGTACGGATCACCGTCTCGGTAAAACTGTTGATCGACACGTAGCGTGCCAGGAAGCGCTCGAACACTGCGCCGAGCAGGAAAACCCCGGTGCCGCGAAACGCGTTTTCATCGAATTCCAGGGTGATCTCCAGGCCACGACCAAACACGATCGGGCCCGGCATTGGCAAGCGTCGGGTGCAGGCCTTGCTGCTGACTTCGCGCAGGCCTTCGATCTGCAATTGCAGAGCCGTATCGTTGCTGTCGCCGTACAGGCGCAGCAGTTCGCGCAGGGCGGCGGCGCCCTGGCCTTGCTCGCTGAGGGACAGGTAGTTTAGCGAAAGCTGGCTGATCAACCGCCAGGCCTTGGCGTCATGGGCATGGCTGGCGCGTGGGCGGCTCGGGCCTGCCACGCAACGCACCGCCGCTACAGGTGCGCTGTCTGCCAGGGTGAAGTCGGTCTTGCCATTACCCACGCTCATGAACAGGGGCAGGTCGCGGTTGGTGCATAACGCCGTTACGCCCAGTTGGCGCAGGTCGTGGCGATAGGGTGCCTGCTGGCTGTCCACCAGGCTGACGAAGGTTTCGCTGCCGATGTAAGTCGAGCGCGGGCCGTTGCGCCGCTGGCCGCTGGACAGCACACGTGGTTCGCGCCGCACCGTGTAATACGCCTGATCGCGGCCGTAGCGAGACGGATCGCGAACGGCATAGAACGGCAAAAAAGGCTGTTCCGACCCGGTGCCATGGCCGGTGAGGGCGGTCAGGGAATGAATCTCGAAATCCATCGGCCGGGTACGGTCGGCGATCACGTGATGTTCATTCACCCGTTCCGACAAGTGGATGCGATCCAGGCGCTTGGGAAACAAGTTGATTGCCGGGGTGCAGAACGGCAGGAACTGCGCGGCACCGACGCTGCCTTCCAGGCTCGGATCATGACGGTCGAACAGCACGATCAATTCCAGTTCCTGACCCTCGCAGCGTTTGACTGCCCGGCTCAACCCGGTGAAGTCGACAAACAGAAAGCGGCGGGGCAGGGCGAAGTATTCCTGCAACAGGCGATAGCCCTGGAAGGCTCGCGAGACCACGGGCAGCGCGGCGTCGGTATCGTCGAATCCCACGGAACGCAGTGCATCCTGCGGCAGGCGTTCTACCCAATCGCCGCCGGGCTGACGTGCGAAGACGGCGCAGGCGTTGCCCAGTAGTTGTTCGTAGAGGCGGAAGGGCTGCTCGTCGGCGCCGCTGAGGTACAGCGGCAGGTTGTCCAGGGTCAGGCTGTTGAATGGCAGTTCGGCCCCGGTACGCAGGGTCAGGCGCAGGCCGGCCTTGGCCTTGGGGGTGCTGGCAGCCAGGCGCCCGAGCACGGCGGACGGGTTACCGAAGTACTCGGCCTGGCTGACCTGCAATGGCCACAACGTCACCGCATGGGCGGTGCGGTACTCGCAGCAGGTTTGGGTTTCGCGCCCCAGGGCGGCACGCAGGACCGTGTCCCGGGGCAGCTGGAAGCCGCTGCTCAGCGAGCCTTCATCGGGGTCGGCCTGCAGTTGTACCACGGTCATCGACGGTGTCGGCGCCAGGTAATGGGGGTAAGCGATTTCCAGCAAATTGTGGGTGAAGGTCGGGTATTCGGCGTCGAGCTTGAGCTGTACTCGTGCCGTCAGGTAGGCGAACCCTTCCAGCAAGCGCTCGACGTACGGGTCGGCGCAGTCCATACCGGACAATGTCAGCCGACTGGCGATTTTCGGGTATTCCTGGGCGAACTCCGCCGCGCTTTCGCGCACGTGGAGCAACTCCTGGTTGTACAGTTCCAGCAGGCGCGGGTTCATGAGCGTCTCCGCTGATCGGCGTTGACCACCCGCACATGGCCGGATTCCAGGTCCAGGTCGGTTTGCAGCATCAGGCGCAGCGGCACTGGCTGCGCCCAGAGATCGCCTTCGATCTCGAAACTCAGGGCGTTGTGGTTCATTTCGGCGGACGCCCGGGCCCGCACACGTAGGGTATGGCGCAGAATCCGCGGTTCGAACGTGGCGATGGCCTGGTGGATCAGCGCTTCAAGCGCCGCGATATCGACGTTCGATGCACTGTTGCCGGCCAGGGCTGGCAACCCGAAGTTGACCACTGAAGTGCCGGCCGGTGTGTGCAGCGTCGCATCGGCGCTGAGCAATGAAGTGGTGTTGAGCAACCACGCCAGGTCTCGCAGCACCGAGGCTTTGAGTTGGCTCAGGGATAGCACGCGCTTGTCGGCGCTTTCCTTGAGGTTGCTCGGGTCGTCGTCGGTCAACCGGTCCAGCAGGGACGGTTGCAGGCGATCGCGGGTGGCGATTTCGGTTACCAAGTGAAAAGGCCCGTGTAATTCTTCTGGTCACCTGCGCCGCGCATGCAGCTGGCGTTGCGAGCGATTATCGAGGGTTCGAGTTGTCCATTGATCTGGCGTATGGCGCGGTACTCGGAGCGACATTCCGGACTGTTCTCAGCCACCGTCGACAAATGAATAACGATGACAATGGGCACCTTGCCGAAGGTCTCGACATGCGATTTGCCTTGTCTGTCGACAGTGAATTGGCAGGGCCATGGCATGTCGAGTGGCAATAGTGTCTGGTCTGGTTTGCGTAGCGCGCAGCGTTGTTGGTCATTCACCAACGTCAACTGTTGCCCGCCCATCGAGACGACTTGCTCCACCGCTGCGGATGGCGTTGCCGGCGAGGCTTGTTGCTCGGCACAGGCAGTTAGACTTGATAACAGGCAGCCAATAAATACCGCGCAATGAGCCTTGATCATAAGAGCTCCCAGAACCAGATAGCCCTTGATCGATAGGCAGGGTCGTCATACCGGCTGGCGGTAAGGCCACGGTTCCAAAGATCGATGTGGTCACCGGTGCGACCGTCTGAAGACTCTCCCAGCTGTTGGAAACAGTCCTTGAAGAAAATAAGGCCTTTTTTGTCCATCAACTTGCGACGCTCTTGCGCGTCTCCGCCGAGAATCGTCGGACGGCCCAGATGATGTTTCCACAGCCAATTTGCCAATGACTCAGCCCCTCGTGCATGTCCATGGGCGCACTTGGGTTCGGTGTAGGTGGATTTGTTGACTTTGATGGTCAGCTCTGTGTTGAGCGTCATGCTCATGCGGATAGCACACTGGTTTTCCCAAGGGCCATCACAGGGCTTTGCGTCAGGATACGTAACCAGGAGATCGGAATACGCTTTCCACAAATTGACAAACGAAGGCTTGGCCATGACTCAGACACCGGATGGGGAAGGATTGGATTCGAGCAAGCACCAAAATGCCCCCGACGCATAACGACGGGGGCACGTTCGATTACACCTTGACGTTCTGGCGGATGTTCCAGCCGAACTTGATCGGCCCGCCGTCCTTGGTGCCGTCGGCTTTTTGCGGCTGGTAGTCCACCAGCACCTTGGCGAAGTTCAGGGTGATGTTTTCAGTCAGACGATCATCGCTGCCCGAGCCGCCAGTGCTCAGGGAACTGATCAGCACTTCTTCCAGGTTGATGATCATGTACTCGACCTGGCTTTCGCCGCCGGCCTTGCGCACGGTCAGCTTGACCTTGTCGATGTGCTTGCCGCTGGCGCAATGCATCATCAGGTTGGGTGAGGCCTTGTCGACGAACTTGGTCAGCGACAGGTCCTGGACGTTCACCTTGCCGGCACCGCCGCCGCCCCCCAGGTGCATATTGCCCGACTGAGACATGCCCCAGCTCCAGTTCAAGACGTCGATTTCGTCCTTGTGGGCCTTGTCCATGGACTCGCCCTTGATGTCGCCGATCTTGATGAAAATATCAACAGCCATGTTTTCTCCCTGTGTGGTCTCTACCACATTGTGTTTTTGCTGATCGTTCCCACGCACTGCGTGGGAACGATCACATCAAGGGCGGTGTTACGCGCCTTTGGCCGAAGGCAGCTTCGATACCAGGCGCAGGGACACAGTCAGACCTTCGAGCTGATAGTGCGGGCGCAGGTAGAACCTGGAGTTGTAGTACCCCGGGTTGCCTTCCACCTCTTCGACAATCACTTCGGCCGCCGCCAATGGGTGCTGGGCCTTGGTGGTTTCGGTGGAGTGCGCTGGGTCACCGTCGACGTAGTTGAGGATCCAGTCCTGCAACCAACGCTGCATTTCGTCCCGCTCTTTGAAGGAGCCGATCTTGTCGCGCACGATGCACTTCAAGTAATGGGCGAAACGGCAGGTGGCGAACAGGTACGGCAGGCGCGCGGCCAGGTTGGCGTTGGCGGTGGCATCCGGGTCGTCGTACTCGGCCGGTTTTTGCAATGACTGGGCGCCGATAAATGCAGCGAAGTCGGTGTTTTTCTTGTGCAGCAGCGGCATGAAACCGTTCTTAGCCAGTTCCGCTTCACGGCGGTCAGAAATGGCGATTTCAGTCGGGCACTTCATGTCCACGCCACCGTCGTCGGTCGGGAAAGTGTGCGCCGGCAGGTTCTCCACTTCACCGCCAGACTCCACGCCACGAATGCGCGAGCACCAGCCAAAGTGTTTGAACGAGCGGTTGATGTTCACCGCCATCGCATAAGCGGCGTTGGCCCATGTGTACTTGGAGCTGTCGGCGCCGTCGGTGTTTTCTTCGAAGGCGAAGGCTTCCACCGGGTCGGTCTTGGCACCGTACGGCAAGCGTGCCAGGAAGCGCGGCATGGTCAGGCCGATGTAACGCGAGTCTTCCGATTCACGCAGCGAGCGCCAGCCGGCGTATTCCGGGGTGGTGAAGATCTTGGTCAGGTCGCGCGGGTTCGACAGTTCTTGCCACGAGCCCATGCCCATCACGGTCGGCGAGGCAGCTGCGATGAACGGCGAGTGCATGGCGGCGCAGACTTTCGACAACTCGCCCAGCAACTCGACATCCGGCGGCGACTGGTCGAAGTAGTAATCGCCCACGAGGCAACCATAAGGTTCGCCACCGAACTGGCCGTATTCTTCCTCGTACATCTTCTTGAAGATCGGGCTCTGGTCCCACGCAGTGCCCTTGAATTTCTTCAGGGTCTTGTGCAGGTCGGTCTTGGAGATGTTGAGCACGCGGATCTTGAGCTGCTCGTCGCTCTCGGTGTTGTTGACCAGGTAATGCAGGCCACGCCAGGCGCTTTCCAGTTGTTGGAAGTCCGGGTGATGGATGACCTGATTGACCTGGGCGGTGAGCTTGGCGTCGATGGCGGCAATGATCGACTCGATCGACTTGATTGCATCGTTGGACACCAGGTCGGTCTGCGCCAGGGCCTGTTCGGCGAGGGTGCGCACGGCGGTCTCAACGGCTTCGCGAGCGCGGTCGGTCTTGGGTTTGAATTCTTGCAGCAGCAGGGAGGCGAACTCGCTGGCTTCTTCGGTGGTGCCCAGTGTCTGGGCGTCTGCACGTACTGGATCGGTCATGATCATTCGTCCTGATTAAGCCTGAGGCTCGGCGGGCTTGGGCGCACTGGCAAGTGCCTGGAGCAGCGCCGGATCCTTGATGGCCTTCATGATGATTTCTTCGGCACCGGTCTTGCCGTCCATGTAGGTCAGCAGGTTGGCCAATTGGGTGCGCGCTTCGAGCAGCTTGTTCAGCGAGTCGACTTTGCGTGCCACGGCGGCCGGGCTGAAGTCGTCCATGCTTTCAAACGTGATGTCCAGGCTCAGGTTGCCTTCGCCGGTCAGCTCGTTGGGCACGTGGAACGCGACGCGTGGCTGCATGGCCTTGAGGCGGGAGTCGAAATTATCCACATCCACTTCAAGGAACTTGCGATCGGCCACCGGTGCCAGAGGCTCGGCGGGCTTGCCGGCGAGGTCAGCCATAACGCCCATCACGAAGGGCAACTGAACCTTTTTCTCGGCGCCGTAAAGCTCGACGTCGTACTCGATCTGCACTCGAGGCGCACGGTTGCGCGCGATGAATTTCTGAGAACTTTGCTTCGCCACGTTGCTGCTCCTGGTCGCTCAAGCGACGGTGTTGGCGTCATCGGCGGTGCCGGTGACGTGACTGCGTGATCCGTACGCTTTTATTCGCTGTCTGGTCCGCGCAGGTTTTCAAATTGGCTCATGCCGTCGGGAATCAGGTTGCGCACGATCGCCGCAAAGTCGGCGTGCACCAGATTCTTTGCCCGGTTCAACAGCACCGGCAGCGGGCTGGAGGGCTCTTGACGCGTGTAGTACGCAAGAATCCGGTCCAGGCTGCGCAGCACGTCGTCGCGGTTATTGATTTCGCCGCTGCTGGTACCGCTGTTGGTGCCGCTGCTGCGCGGTGCGTTCGGTGTGGTGGTAAATTCAACCGGCGCGGCGCTATCGTGGCTGATGGAGTCGGGCAGGGGGCTATCGCCTTTCTGCGGGGCGAATTGGCCGAGAATCTGCAGGGCCATTTTGAGCGGTTGCTTCAACGGGCCAAGGTCAACGCCCTGGGCGGACCCGACCTGTTCGCTGACGTGTTGCTCGATGGCCTCGGCGACGTTGCGGGCCTCGTGCAAGGCGGCGCGGGTAATTTCCAGCTGCTCGGGATCGCTGTCGAGGAACGCCCCGGCAAGCTGCTCGGTGCCGAGGTTTTCGTCAGGGAAGCTTTGCAGGCCGCTGGCGTTGGCGGCCGCGCGCAGGCTGACAGCGCCAAAGGTTCGCGAACGGGCCAGGATACTTTCGCGTAGTAGGCGAATGGTGGCATCGGACGCCAGGGCGGCGAGGGCGTTGATGCGCACGGTGGGATCGTTGTCGTCTTCGGCATCCAGTCGTGGATGCAGGTCGGCCCAGTATTGCTTGAGCAATTCGCTGATCAGCGTCAGGACGCGGGCCAGGCCGGTGAGACCTTCCAGGGCAAGGGAGCTTTGCAAAAGGAAATGGGTGATACGCAGGTCTTTGCTGCGTTGCAACAAATCCAGGCTTTGCTGCTGGATGCTGCGCCACTCAGGCGGTTCGGCAGGCAATATCGAATCGCCCATGCTGCGCTCGGGCTGGCCTTGGGAATCGCGTTCCAGGCGCAAAAAGTCCGCGTCGTATTCCAGATCTTCGCCACAAGGCGAAGTCGCGGAAACGGCGGCAAGCAGCGAAAGCACTTCCACTGAATTTGATCTCCCTATCGCCCGCGACAGAGTCGGGCAGTTCACACGTTAGTTCCAAGTGGAACTTCGCATGTTTCCTTGCGTGTAATGGCCCTTTGGATCCTCTATGATCTTAAAGTGCCATCATTGTTATTCAAGAAAGTTGTTCATTTTTGGTGTAGTACTTATGGCTTGTCAAGGTAAGCTATTTCTCCTGTGTGACGGATGTGAGGTGCTTAACAACCCTCACGACCAGTAGGTCCAGGAAGGTGCTGACGCAGGGTTTTTGTCACGTAAACCGGTTAAGATCAGCAAACATGCTGGTAAAAAGCCGTTTTTGAGGTTGTTTGCAAGGGTTGTCGGCGAGTTTCGCGGGGATTGATCCCCTCATTCGCCGGCGCGCAAAGTGTGCTGCAAGGAGGCAAAATGCCGCTGTGTTTGACTATCACTAGTTATCACAAAATTACCCCTGGTCAATGCTCTGAAAAATCCATGGATCAGGGGGTGATGGCAATTGGCCGTAATTCTGATAATGACTGGGTATTGCCCGATCCAGAGCGCTTGGTCTCCGGAAAACATTGCATTATTCAATACAAAGATGGCCGGTATTATTTAACCGATAACAGCACTAATGGGGTGGTGTTAGTCAAGGCCGGCATTCGTCTGCGCAACGGAAACAGCGAGCCGTTGCAAGATGGGGAAGTTATCCGCATCGGTGATTATGAAATCCAGGCGCGCATCGATTTCAATCTGCCCGTGACTGACAGCAACCCGTTTGCCGATTCGTCCAGCAGCTTCGATGCCTTGATGGGACGCCAGGGCGCCGGCGTGAAGACGCCGACCCCGTTGCCCGTGACACCCCCTGCACATTTTCAGGGCGTGTCGGCCATGGACACGCTGCCGGACTTGTTCGACTTTCTGGCACCGAGCAGCATCCCGCCGGCCACCCAGCCCGACCATGTCCCGGTCGAGCAACACGACTTCCGTCCACCGACCCCGATCCCTAAGCCGACGCCCATGACAGAGCCTGCGCCGCTGGCGTCGGCCCCACTGATTCCGGAAGATTGGGATCTGTTCAGCGACCAGCCTGCGCCGCTGGCGGTTGCCCCCTCGCCTGTTGCAGAAGTTGCGCCGCCACCCGTACCTCAAATCAGCATACCGATCGAGCCGGCCCCCCTGCGCGAACCGCCCGTGGCCATCGTTGAGTCCCCGGTCAGTCCGGTCAGCCATTCTCAACCCGACCTGTTGCAAGCCTTTCTGCGCGGCGCCGGGCTGGATCAAGTGCGCCTGGAAAAGGCCCAGGCCGAAGCGCAGATGGAAAGCATCGGCCGCAGTTATCGGCTGATGGTCGAGGGCCTGATCGATGTCTTGCGCGCCCGCAGCAGCCTCAAGGGCGAGTTCCGCATTCAGCAGACGATGATTCAGCCGGTGGAAAATAACCCGCTGAAATTCGCTCCCAACGTCGATGAAGCCTTGCTGTTGCTGTTGCGCCACACCAATCAGGCGTTCATGGCGCCGGACCAGGCGGTGCGCGACAGTTTCGATGACTTGCGCGCCCACCAATTGGCGGTGATGGCGGGTGTGGAAGCTGCGATCAAGCACCTGTTGGCGCGTTTCGAACCGGCACAACTGGAAGAGCGCCTGGGTAAGCCCGCTGGCCTGTCGAGCATTTTCAATGGCTCACGACAGGCCCAGTACTGGCAGCAGTTCACCGAGCTCTACAGCAATATTTCCCGTGAGGCCCAGGAGGATTTCCAGGACCTGTTCGGTCGGGAGTTCAGCCGCGCCTACGAAGAACACAGTGCAAGACAAGGTCGCCGCTGAGCATCGCTGTCACATAACGCGATTCATAGCAAAGAACGGAACAACGGATAGCTGAAACGTCATTGAGGACGCAGGATGATTCCCAGGTTTTTACTCGCAGTTGCCACCGCGCTTCTGCTGACCGCGTGTGCCAAGGATGCCCCCAAACCCCAACCCGAAGAGGCTGAGGCCGACACGGCCGCCGTCGAGTTGCACTTTCACGCCATCGCCGGGCTCAACCCCGGAGCCAGTGGCCAGCCGGCCCCGGTCCGGGTGCGCATTTTCGAATTGAAAAATGCCGCCACCTTCGGTCGTTCCGATTATTTCGCACTGGCCGAACGAGCCCAGGCGACGCTCGGTGCGGATCTGATCGACCAGGACGAAGTGCTGATCCAGCCCGGACAGCAGTTGAGCCTGCAGCGCAATCTCGACCCCTCCACCCGCCATATCGGCGTGCTGGTGGGGTACCGCGAGCTGGATCAATCGCAGTGGCGCACGGTGATGAATGTTCCGCCGCGCCAATACACCGAATACCAGATCAGCCTCGATGTGCGCGCCGTGCGCAGCGCCGTCGTTGTTCCCCCATCCAGCCCTGCCCAATAAGCAATCGGAGCCCCCATGTCCTGGAACAATCGCGTGGTCTGGTCGGAAGGCATGTTCATTGGAACGCAGCACTTCCAGCAGCATGACCGTTACCTGGAGAACCTCATCGACGCCCGGAGTCGCCCATTGTCGGCCGGGGCCTGGGGATTTTCTGAATTGCTGATCGACCAGGGCCTGCTGGCCCAGGGCAAACTGGCGATCATCTCGGCGCGGGGCCTGTTGCCAGACGGCACGCCATTCAACATTCCCCAGGATGACTTGGCGCCGAGCCCGCTGAATGTCGATGACAACCTGCGCGATGGTCTGGTGTACCTGGCCTTGCCGCTCAAGCGAGCCGGTGCGCGTGACACCGTTGACGAAGGCGAGGCGCTGGGCGCTGCGCGCTATGTGAGTCAGGTGCGCGAGGTGCGGGACGACAACGCGCCGTTCGAAAACCAGGCCCCGGTGGCCGTGGGGTCGAGGGCGCTGCGATTATTGATCGCCCGGGACGGCATCAGCGACTACGCGGCGATCGGCCTGGTGCGAATCAAGGAGAAACGCGCCGACCGCGCCTTGGTGCTCGACGACGCCTACATCCCGCCGCTGCTGGATGTGGTCGCCTCCACGCCCTTGGCCGCGTTTCGTAACGAGCTACTGGGCTTGCTTCATCAGCGCGGCGAAGCGCTTGCCGGGCGGGTGGTGGCGTCCGGTGCCGGTGGTGCCTCGGAGATTGCCGATTTCATGTTGCTGCAACTGGTCAACCGTGCCCAGCCGCTGATCCAGCACTTGAGCCACTTGAGCCCGTTGCATCCCGAGCGGTTCTACAGCGAGTTGGTGAGCCTGGCCGGGGAATTCTCGACCTTTACCGCTTCCGGGCGGCGACCGCAGGAATTCCCGCAGTACCAGCATGATGACCTCGCGCTGAGTTTTGCGCCGGTGATGCAAGCCCTGCGTGAGGCGCTGTCAATGCTGATCGACAGCAAGGCCACGCCGATTCCGATTGTCGAAAAAGCCTACGGCATTCATGTGGCCATGCTGGCTGACAAAACCCTGCTCGACAGTGCCAGTTTTATCCTGGTGGTACGCGCCGATGTGCCTGCCGAGACCCTGCGCAGCCGCTTCGGCCAGCAGAGCAAAATCGGCTCGGTGGAGCACATCCGCGATATGGTCAACCTGCAATTGCCGGGCATCGGCCTGCTGCCAATGCCCGTGGCGCCACGGCAGATTCCGTATCACGCCGGTTCCACCTATTACGAACTCGACCGAGGCAGCGAGCATTGGCAACAACTGGCCAACTCCGGCGGTTTTGCGTTCCACATCGCGGGTCAGTTCCCGGGGCTGAACCTGGCTTTCTGGGCGATCCGAGGATAAACCGCGATGAATAACGACGATCGTACCCAATTCATGCCGACACCCGGTGGCCGTGGCGCCGAACCGGCCCGCCCGGACCCTGGTCGCGCCCAGCCCGCGCCGCTGTCGATGCCGGCCGCGCCGGTGTTGACCGGCAAAGCCGAAGGTCTCAACCCCCTGGAAAGCGCCGCAGGTCCGCTGCTGGCTTTGCTGACCCGCTTGCGCAACACCATTGCCCACCCGGCACCGGCGAGTCTGCGGGCGCAACTGCTGGCCTACCTGCGCCAGTTCGAGGAGCGCGCCGAGGCCGCCGGTGTGGTGCGCAACGATGTGTTGCTGGCCCGCTACGCCTTGTGCACCGCCCTGGATGAAGCGGTGTTGAGTACGCCGTGGGGCGGCACCGGCGACTGGGGCAAGCAGAGCCTGCTGATCACCGTGCATAACGAGGCCTGGGGCGGCGAGAAGGTGTTCCAGCTATTGGAACATTGCCTGCAAAGCCCCCGCGAACGTTTGTATCTGTTGGAGCTGTTGTACCTGTGCATGTGCCTGGGTTTCGAAGGGCGTTATCGGGTCATGAATGACGGTCGCAGCCAACTGGAGGCCTTGCGTGAGCACACCAGTGCGGTCATCCGCAGCGCCCGTGGTGAATACGAGCGTGAACTGTCGCCCCATTGGCGCGGCGTTACCGTGGCGCGCGACCGGCTGGCGCAATTCATGCCGCCATGGATCGCGGTGGCCATCGGTGTGGCGTTGCTGCTGGCCCTGTTGTTCGGCCTGCGCTTGAAACTGGCCGCCGATGCCGAGCCGGTGTTTAAAGACATCCATGCGCTGGGCGAAATCCCGGTGCAGGCCATCGACCGTCCGGTGGTGCAACCGAAACTGATCGAGCGCCCCCGCCTGGCAGGCTTCCTTGCCGATGAAATCAAGGCCGGGCGGGTCTCGGTGGAAGACGCCGTTGACCGTTCCGTGGTGACCATCCGTGGCGATGAACTGTTCGCCTCGGGCAGCGCCAGCATCATCGACAACTTTCAGCCATTGATGCTGCGCATCGCCGAGGCCATTCGCATGGTCAAGGGCCAAGTCCGGGTGACCGGGCACAGTGACAATCGCCCGATTGCCACCCTGCGGTTTCCATCGAACTGGGCCTTGTCCGAGGCACGGGCCACTTCGGTGCTGCAAATCCTTTCGGCCAAGACCGGCCAGCCCGAGCGCTTCAGCGCCGAAGGCCGCAGTGACACCGAGCCGTTGGCCTCGAACGCTACGACCGAGGGTCGCGCCCGCAATCGTCGGGTCGAAATCACTGTGTTGGCGGAGGGAGTCGAGTGAAGGCGTTTTTCAGTTTTATCACCCGCTGGGTCATTCCATTGCTGGGGCTGATCGCCCTGAGCCTGATCATCTGGTTTGTCGGGCCGCTGCTCGAATTCCTGGTGCCCGAAGGCCGGCGCTGGGCGCTGATCATTCTGCTGTTCGCGGTGTGGATCGCCTACCGGCTGTTTCGCATCATCCAGGCCCGCCGTCAGGCCGCCGAAGTCATGCGTAGCCTGGCGGCGCAGACCCCGCCGGACCCGACCAGCATCGCTACAGCCGAAGAGCTCGAAACCCTGCGTCAACGTATGGACGAAGCCCTGGCGCTGTTGAAGAAAGCCAAGCTGGGCGGCGACGAGCGACGCAATCTCTACGAATTGCCGTGGTACGTGATCATCGGCCCGCCGGGTTCGGGCAAGACCACGGCGCTGGTCAACTCCGGTCTGCATTTTCCGTTGGCTGCGCAGTTGGGCGCAGGTGCGGTGCGCGGCGTCGGCGGTACGCGCAATTGTGATTGGTGGTTTACCGACCAGGCCGTGCTGCTCGACACCGCAGGCCGCTACACCACTCAGGACAGCGACGCGACAGTCGACAAGGCCGCCTGGCTGGGCTTTCTGGGCCTGTTGAAAAAACAGCGGGCCCGTCGTCCGATCGACGGCGCGTTTATCGCCATCAGCCTCTCCGATCTGCTGCTGGGCAGCGACGCCGAGCGCGCCGCTCATGCCGCCGCGATCCGCCTGCGTATCCAGGAGTTGTACACCCAACTGGGCGTGCGTTTTCCGATCTACCTGATGCTGACCAAACTCGATCTGGTGCCCGGGTTCATGGAGTATTTCGACACCCTGAGCAAGGAAGAACGAGCCCAGGTCTGGGGCATGACCTTCGCTCTGGATGACGGCAAAAGCAATGACAGCCCGCTGGTCCATCTGCAAAGCGAATTCGCCAGTCTGGAGCAACGCTTGAACGATCGACTGGTGGAGCGTTTGCAGCAAGAACGCGACCCGGCGCGACGCGATCTGATCTACGGTTTTCCACAGCAGTTCGGCGCGTTGAAGGATTGCCTGCAAAGCTTCCTTGAGGGTGTGTTCAAACCCAACGCCTTTGAAGAGCGAGTGCTGTTGCGCGGGGTGTATTTCACCAGCGGCACCCAGGAAGGCAGTCCGATTGACCGGCTGATCGGCTCTATGGCCCAGAGCATGAACCTGGACCGCCAGCACCTGGCGCGCCAGACCGGCACCGGGCGCAGTTACTTCATCGAAAGACTCTTCACCGCCGTGGCCTTTGCCGAGCGTGGGCTGGTGGGGGTGAACCCGAAAGTCGAACGTCGGCGCAAGTGGATCGCCCAGGGCGTGCTGGCCTCGACCGTGGCCTTGGTGCTGGTGGTCGGGACCTTGTGGTGGGTCAGCTACCGCGCCAATCAGGCGTATATCGCGCAAGTCGATCAGAAAGTTGTGCCCCTGGGCCAAGCCGTGCAGAACCTCAGCCCGGCACAGCGGGACGTGCTCGCGGTGTTGCCCTTGCTCAACGCAGTGAAGCACTTGGCCGATGATGCGCCGAACTGGGCCGAAGGCCTGGGCCTGTATCAGGGCGACATGCTTGAAGCCGAATCGGCCAGCGTCTATCGCAAGCTGTTGATCGCAGTCTTCGCGCCACGCTTGCTCACGCGCATCGAAGAGCAACTGCATGGCGGCGGCAATTCGGACTTCCTTTATGAAGGCTTGAAGGCCTACCTGATGCTCGCCGACAGCGAGCATTACGATGCCGACTTCATCAAAGCGTGGATCGCCCTGGACTGGGACCGCAATCTGCCGCGTGACTTGCCGTCCGAGCAGCGTATGGCCCTGGCGGAGCACTTGCAGGCCCTGTTCGAGCGCCATCCGCCCACTGCACGTCTGGACCCGCGCCTGATCGACGACCTGCGTCGGCAGTTGCAACAACTGCCGGTGGCCCAGCGTGTCTACGACCGGGTCAAGCGGCAGAAACTGCCGGACGGCATCCCGGACTTTCGTCTCAACGAAGCGGCCGGGCGCGATGCTGCGCTGGTGTTCAGCCGCAAGAGCGGCAAGCCGCTGGGCGACCCCTTGAGTGGCTTCTTCACCGCCAAGGGTTATCGCCAAGGGTTTTTGCTCACCAGCCTGAACCAGACCGGCACCCTGGCTGAGGAGCAGTGGGTGCTCGATCACGACCAGGCAGAGCAGCAGAACGTCGCCAGCCTGGCCGCCGACGTGCGTCGCCTGTATTTCCAGGATTATCAGCGCCAGTGGGACGCCTTGCTGGCTGATATCGACTTCGTGCCGATCACCAGCGTGGCCCAGGCCGCCGATGTGCTGCGGGTGATTTCCGGGCCGACCTCGCCGTTGAAAAAATTGCTGGTGGCGGTGGCGAAGGAAACCGACCTGCAACAGGAAGAACGCCTGCTGGCTGCCAAGGGCGCGCCGGTGGAGGGCGGGGTCGACAAGCTCAAGGAGCGCCTGGGCACTTTGCTCGGCCAGGAGCAGGCGACGCAAAACACACCTGAGGCCAGTGACGATCCCATCACCGCGCATTTTGCCGAACTCAACGGCATCGTTAGCAAGAACGAAGGCGAGCCGGCGGCCATCGATGGCCTGTTGGCCGACATGAACGCCCTGTATGTGCAGGTCAGCGCCATGGTCGGCGCCAGCGGCGACGCCTTGCTCGGCGAAGCCAAGAACCAGGCCGCGGCTGCCGCGACACGGGTCAGTCTCAACGCCGAGCGTCAACCAGCGTTGGTGCAGGGCCTGGTCAAGTCGGTGGTCAACTCCACCACCAACAGTATGATGGGTGGGGTACGCAATCAACTGAACGCGGCCTGGACCAGCGAAGTGGTGAACATCTATCGCCAGTCCCTGGCCGGGCGTTATCCGATGTCGCCAGGCAGTGCGCGAGACGCGACTCTCGACGACTTCGGCCAGTTCTTCGGCGTAGGCGGGGTGATGGACAACTACTTCCGCAAGTACCTGCAGCCGTATGTGGATACCTCGACCCAGGCCTGGCGCTGGCAACCGGGCGCCGCGCAGAAGCTCGGTATCGCCCCGGGCGTGCTGCAAACCTTCCAGCGGGCAGCGGCCATCCGGGATGCGTTTTTCCGTTCCGGAGGCACCCAGCCGATGGTGCGCTTCGAACTCAAGCCCGTAGCAATGGACGCTTCCATCACCCAGTTTTTGCTCGACCTCGATGGCCAGCAATTGAGCTACGACCACGGCCCGAGCCGTCCGACCGCTATGCAATGGCCCAACGCTGGCAGCATCGGCGTGGTGCGGATCTCGATCATGCCGCCCTCGGCCAGTGGTCGGTCCGGCATCACCCTGGATGGCCCCTGGGCCTGGTTCCGTCTGTTGGAGCAATCAGACCTGACCGCCGGCAACTCGCCGGATCGCTTCAACCTGCGGCTGCGGGTCGACGGCGCCAGCGCCTCTTACGAGCTGCGGGCCAACAGCGCCTTCAACCCGTTCAAGAGCCGTGTGCTCAGTGGTTTCAGCCTGCCGGAGCGGTTATGAGCACTCCGGGTTTCTATGGAAAGTTGGCCAGTCGCGGGGACTTTGTCAGCCGTGGCTTGCCGCAGAGTTTTATCGGCCCCTGGGATTCATGGCTGGCGGCGGGTTTGCTCGCCAGCCAGAGCCTCGGCGACCGTTGGCTGAATGCCTATCTGGTCAGTCCGCTGTGGCGCTTTATGGTCGCGCCCGGTGTGTGTGGGCCACAGGCCGCCGTGGGGGTGGTGATGCCGAGCGTCGATCGGGTTGGCCGATATTTTCCGCTGACCGTCGCGGTGCTGCTGGAACACGACGCCGATCCGGCATCGGTGGTCGGCGGTTCGGATGTCTGGTTTGAACAGGTCGAGCAATTGATGTTGAGCACCTTGAGCGTGGAGGCGAGCTTCGAAGCCTTCGGTGCAGGGCTGGAGACGCTGGGTAGCCCGGCGTACCTGCGGCGCACCCGGAGCAGCCGTTTTGCCGGTCTGCACCGCTTTGATGTCACCGATCCGCAGGCGCGGATGACCGCCCTCGCCGAGCAGGCCTGCGAAGGGGCCAGTATGTGGTGGGGCCAGGGTTCGGAGCGTATCGCGCCCGGTTTATTGCGGTGCCAGGGCCTGCCGGCCGCCGCTGATTTTGCGCAATTTTTGCTTGGCCAAGAAGGTGTTGTGTAGATGTGTTCAAGCGTTGGAAGGACCCTCAAATCTGCAAGCAAAAGCCATGTCGGTATGGTCCGTCAGGTTAACGAAGACGCTTGCCTGGACCTGCCGCAAAAAGGCCTGTGGGTGGTCGCCGATGGCATGGGCGGGCACGCGGCGGGCGACTACGTCAGTAGCCTGATTATCGACAGTCTGCGTAGCGTGGCCGCGGGTCGCTCGCTGGATGAATACGTCGCAGCATTGAAAATCGACCTGCAGCGGGTCAACGCCGCCGTGCGTGAAGAAACGGCCAATCGCGGCGTGACCATGATGGGCAGCACGGTGGTGGTGCTGGCGGCGCGTGACTTGCGCGGGGTGTGCCTGTGGGCGGGTGACAGCCGCTTGTATCGCCTGCGTGATGGCCGGCTCAAACGCATCTCGCGGGACCACAGTTACGTCCAGGATCTGCAGGACAGCGGCCTGCTCAGCGAAGCCGAAGCCCGGGTGCATCCACGGGCCAATATTATCACCCGCGCCATCGGGGTCGATGCGGGGCTGGAGCTGGCGATGGTCGAGCTGCTGTTGAAGCCCGGCGACAGTTACCTGTTGTGCAGCGACGGGCTGAACAAAACGGTTGAAGATCATGAGATCCGCGAGGTGCTGAGCCACGACGAGCCTGGGGAAATCGCCAGCAGCCTGGTGTCCCTGGGCCTGATGCGCGGCGCTCCGGACAACATCACGGTCATCGTCGTGAAGGTGCCTTCATGAACGTCACTGCGAACATGCTGATCCCGGGTTATGACATCGACAGTGAGATCGGCGAAGGCGCCATGGCCAGAGTTTATCTGGCGACCCAGCGCTCGCTGGAGCGCAAGGTGGCATTGAAGGTCATGGCCACCGCGCTGGCGGCCGACCCGAGTTTTTGCGAGCGTTTCCTGCGCGAAGGCAAAACCCTGGCGCGCCTGTCTCACCCGCATACGGTCACCATCCATGACATCGGCAATGTCGGCGAGCTGTATTACATGGCCATGGAGTACCTGCCCAACGGTACGCTCAAGGAACGCATCGCCGCCGGCCTGACGCCGGAGCAGGGCCTGATCTACATCCGCCAGATCGCCTCGGCCCTGGGTTATGCCCATGGGCTGGGGCTGGTTCATCGCGATGTCAAACCGGCGAACATTCTGTTCCGCGCCGACGGCACGGCGGTGCTCTCGGACTTCGGCATCGCCAAGTCCCTGGACGACCGCACCCAATTCACCCAGGCCGGTTTCGCCGTCGGCACGCCCAGCTACATGAGCCCGGAACAGGCGCGCGGCCAGGACATTGACGGCCGGGCCGACCTTTATGCCCTGGGCGTGGTGCTCTACGAAATCCTCGTCGGCAAACTGCCGTACACCGGCAACGATGCGCTCTCCACGGCCTTGGCACATTTGACCGAACCCTTGCCGGAGCTGCCGGTGCACCACGGTCGTTATCAAGAGGTGCTGCGCAAGCTGCTGGCCAAGGATCCGGCCGAGCGTTTCCCGGATGCAAAGGCGTTGTTGCAGGCGCTGGATAATCTGCCCCGGGAATCGGTTGAAGCAACCACAATCCGGCCGTTGCCGATTCCGGTGTCCATCGACATTCCGACCAGCCCCGCGCAGCCACAACCTCAAGCCAAGCCTGTTGCGCCGACGGTGAAGTCGACGCCGCAACCCCCGGCCTCGGAGCAGCGCAAGGGGCCGGTGTTCGCGCTTGCCGCTGTTGCGGTAGCCGTGGTACTGGCGTTGGGCGGCGCGGGTTATTGGTGGCTGTCCGGTGGCGTCGAAGCGGACGCCAGGACGCCGGTTGTTTCAGTGCCACCGGCCAACACGACACCGGCAGTGGTTGCACCAGAGCCACCCGTAAAGACCCCTGTGGTGACACAAGTCGATGACGGTCAGCGTCCGCTTTTGATGGCCGGCAAAAAAACGTTGTTCCAGCGAGTGCTCAGCAAGCCGGGCGCCAAACTCGCCGGTGAACCGGGGGCCACACCTGGCAAGGCCTTGCCAGCGTTTTCCGTGCTTTACGTCTATCAGCGCAAAGAGGTTGCCGGCAGCCCGTGGCTGCGCGTTGGCACCGCCACCGACGGGCGCAGTGATGGCTGGTTGTCGGCCGAGCAAGTCAGCGACTGGAAGCAAAGCCTGGTGCTCAAATTCACCGAGCGTTCTGGCCGTGCGCCGGTGATGTTCCTGCGTCAGCCCGGTGAAGTAGAGCAGTTGCTGGCCGATCCGCAGGCTGCAAAAAACCTGTTGCTCAAGGCCCAGCAGAATCGCGAAGACAATCAGCAAGTGCTGGCCCTGGAACCGGCTGCCAGCGCGGTGCCGCAGAACCAGTTCTACCTGTTGCCGATCTTCGATTCGCGCGAGAGCTTCGATGAAAACGGCCAGCCCGTTCAGTTGCTGAACGTGGCGTCCATCGACCCCGGCAATGCACCGAAGACTACTGCCGGCAACACCCTGATCAGTGCCGCCAATGCCGACGCGTTTCGCACCGCCGTGGTGTTGGTCGTCGACACCACCGTGTCCATGCAGCCCTACATCGATCAGGTCCGCGACGTGGTACACCAACTGCAAACCCACATCGCCGAGCGCGGCGAGCTGGACAGCGTCAGCTTTGGCCTGGTGGGGTTTCGCAACAGCATCAAGAAAACACCGGGTCTGGAATACGTCGCTAAAACCTTGATCACCCTGGAACAGGGTCGCGACCCACAGCGCTTCATGGACTTGGCGCGGCAGGTCAAGGCGACCACAGTATCGAGCCATTCGTTCAACGAAGATGCGTTTGCCGGTGTGATGGAAGCGGTCGAGGGCATGGATTGGTCCGGTTATGGTGGGCGCTTGATTCTGTTGGTCACCGATGCTGGCGCCCTGCGCAAGAACGACCCGTATGCCTCCACACAAATGAACGAGGCCGAAGTGCGTCAGGCTGCGCTAGGCAAGCAGATCAAAATCTACGCCTTGCACTTGCTCAGCGACGCTGGCAAGAAAACCCACGCTGGTGCGCAAAACCAATATCGCACCCTGACCGCCGACGCCAACCCGCAGATCGGCGACCTGTACATTCCGGTACCGGGCGCCGATGTGCGCAAGTTGGGTGAGCGGGTGGACGAGATCGGTTCGGTGTTTGCCGACCTGGTGCATCAGGTGCGCACCAACAAGCCGCAAACCGTGCCGCTGCTGAGCGCCGCGCCGAGCCTGACCGACAAATCGGCAGCCGTCGGCTACGCGATGCACATGGACTTCCTGGGGCGTAAAGCCGCCAGCCAGGCGCCACAACTGGTCAGCGCCTGGACCGCCGACCACGACCTGACCAACTCGGCACTGCCGGCGTTCCAGGTGTGCGTGATGCTGACCAAATTGCAGCTCAACGACTTGCAGCAATCGCTGAAACTGATCGTCGATGCCGCCCGCAAGACCCAGACCTCGCCGAAGAATTTCTTCCAGGAAATCGCCAGTGCCAGTGCCTACATGAGCCGCGATCCTTCGGCCTTGCGCAAGGGCGGCAACCTGGCCGATGGCGGGGTTCTGGGTGAGTACCTGGAAGGGCTGCCCTACCGCAGCAAGTCGTTGAGCATGACCCAGGACTTGTGGCTTTCCCTGAGCGTGGCCGAGCAGGAAGACTTTATCGACGAGCTGGATTCGAAAATCCGCCTCTACGAAACCTTCCATAACGACTTGGCCAACTGGGTGCGTTTCGGCGATGCCGAGCCGGGTGATGCTTTGTACCGCGTTCCGTTGTCGACGCTGCCGTGATGCTGAACATGAGCGCGGTGCACAAGAGCCGGGGCGCCGGCAGCCAGCGCTACAGCCTGGTGATTCCACGGCTGCAACTGCGTGCCGGTGAACAACTGGCGGTGGTCGGTCCCAGCGGTTGCGGCAAAAGCACGTTGTTGGATTTGCTGGCGCTGGTGCTGGCTCCGGATCAGGCCGGGCAGTTTGATTTTGCGCCCGACCAAACCAGGACAGACATTAGCGGGCTGTGGCGCGCAGATGCGCAAAGCGCCTTGGCGGACCTGCGCAGCCGGCACTTGGGCTACGTGCTGCAAACCGGTGGCCTGCTGGATTTTCTAGACGTGCGCGGCAACATTGACCTGTCGCGCAAACTGCTCGGCTTGAAAGACGACGGCAGCGTGGACCGCCTGGCCGGGGCACTCGATATCGCTGATCAACTGGGTAAAAGACCGGGCGATTTATCCGTCGGCCAACGGCAACGGGTGAGTTGCGCCCGCGCCCTGGCCCATGAGCCGCGTCTGCTGCTGGCCGATGAACCGACCGCCGCCCTCGATCCGCTCAACGCGGAACGTGTGATGCAGTTACTGGTGACCCAGGCTCGTGAACACAGCGTGTGCTGCGTCGTTGCCACCCACGACGAGGCACTGGCCCGCGCTAGCGGTTTGCAGGTGCGACGCATCAGTTGTCATCGCGACGTCGATGGCGGTGTCACCGCCACCCTCGGGGAGGCTTGCTGATGCGTGGCGCGCTGATGGCTTCCCTGGCTTGGCAGGATTACCGCAACAATGCGTGGCTGTCGGCCTGTTCGGTACTGGCGCTGGTGGCGGTGGTCGCGCCGCTGCTGGTGCTGTTCGGCTTGAAATTCGGCCTGGTCAGCAGTTTGACCGAGCGCCTGGAAAACGACCCGGCCACCCGGGAAATCATTCCCTTGGGTGGCGGCCGATTCAGTGCCGCGTTTATCGAACAGTTGAGCCGGCGCAGTGACGTGGCGTTCGCCTTGCCACGCACCCGGCAGATTGCCGCGACGGCGGATCTGACCGCTGACGTTTCGACGGTGACCGTCGAAATGATCCCCACCGCCGCCAACGATCCCTTGCTTGGCAGTCTGCCGATGCCTCAAGGGCTGGATCAGGTGCTGCTGAGCCAGACCGCCGCCGAAAAACTCGGGGTCAAGGCTGGTGATTGGCTGCAGGCCAGTTTCGGTCGGCAGGTGGCCGGGCGTGGCGAGGCGCAGCGCACTCGTGTCCAGGTGCTGCACGTGCTACCGCTGGAAGCCTTCGCCCGGGAAGGGTTGTTCGCGCCATTGACGTTACTGGAAGCGGCTGAAGATTACCGGGACGGCCGCGCCGTGCCTGTGTTTGGTTGGCCAGGTGTTGCGGTGGGCGTGACGGAGCAGCGGGTGTATCCGGCGTTTCGCCTGTACGCCCGCAGCCTCAATGATGTCGAGCCGCTGCGCCAGTACTTCGCTGCGCAGAACCTGCTGGTCTCGACCCAGGCCCAGGCCATCGCCCAGGTGCAATCGCTGAGCCGCAACCTGTCGATCGTGTTCTGGATCATCGCCGGATTGGCCTTGGCGGGAGCGTTCGCGGCGATTTTTGCCGGGGCGCTGGCGGCGGTCGAGCGTAAGCGTCGAGAGTTGTCGGTGTTGCGTCTGCTGGGATTTTCCACGGCGGCGTTGCTGTTGTTTGTGGTGATACAGGCACTGTACAGCGCCGGCTTTGCCGCCCTGTTGAGCGCCGGGCTGTATGGCCTGGCGCAATCGGGCCTGAACCATTTATTTGTGCAGATGCCGGGTGAGTACGCCAGCCATCTGCTGGCGCGTCACTACGCGTTGGCCCTGGCGGCAGTGTTCGGCGTCAGCGCCGTGGCGGCGGTCTGTGGTGGCTGGCGAGTGGCGCGTATCCAGGCGTGTGAAGGAATCCGAGATGTATAAGTTACTGGGCGCCGCCATGGCGCTGAGCCTGGCCGGCACGGTCTGGGCTGATGACGGCACCGACAAACTGGACAACCCCAAGCCGTTGCCCGATGACGTCAGCCTGCCGCTGCCGTGCGAAGGGCAGATGGTGTTCCGTTACGTCTACATCCTGGCCCAGGGCAGTCTGGACGATCGCGAGATCAGCCTCGGCTACCCGTTCAGCGAAGGCGAGGCCGGTTATCAGCAGTCGTTCATATCCGGCTATCGCCGGGACTTCATCAATGGCCAGTTCACCCTTAAAGATCTGCCCAAGGACTGGAGCAAGAGCATCACCCCATTGATGCCCAAGACCGACGCCAACACTCCGCTCAAACCGATGTTCTATTTCATCGGCAAATACGAAGTCACCGCCCGCCAATACGCGCAGGTCATGGCCCAGGCACAATCGTTGGCTAGCGGCGAGCCGGCGCCGGCCTGCGAAGCCCTGCAAGCGGAGCTTCCCCAAGGCATGGCCGGGCGTTTGCCCAAGGTGAAGCTGTCGCGATTCGAGGCTGAACGCTTCTCGGCGGTGTACAGCGCCTGGCTGATGAAATACCACAAAGACCTGCTGCCGGTGAGCGGTCGCGGCACCTCGGCAGAGGAGGGCGGGCTGGGTTTTGTGCGCTTGCCGACCGAGGTCGAATGGGAGTTCGCTGCCCGGGGCGGGCAAGCCGTCAGCCGTCAGGATCTGGAAGGGCGCCTGTTTCCCCGCCGTCTGCAGGGCAGCGAAAGCGACGGGCCACTGGCGGACTGGGCAGTCTTCAATCAGGTCGCCGGCGGCACCGGCCAGGCTGCGCGGCTGATGCCGATCGGTACCAAACTGCCCAACCCCATCGGTCTGTTCGACGTAATCGGCAACGCCGCCGAGATGGTCCAGGAGTCCTTCCAGCTCGTGCATGCCGGACGCCGCCAGGGCACCTATGGCGGCTTCGTGGTCAAGGGCGGCAATTATCTGGAAGGCGAGGGCACCTTGTTCACCGGGATGCGTCGCGAGTATCCGCTGTTCGCCGCCGACGGCACCGAGCAAAACAACGAAACCACCGGCTTCCGGGTCGCGATTGGCGCGTTGTCGGCGCCCCGTTCGCGCTACAAGGAACTGTTTGCCCAATGGCAGAAAGAAGGTCGGCTGGCTTCGCTGACCGATGCCATCGACGACGCCCAGGACCCGACCAAACGCCTGGACAGCATCATTGCCGCCAGCGTCGATCCACGTCTGCAAGCCGAGTTGGGGTTGGTCAACGAAGAGCTCAAGCGCAACGTCTCGCTCATCGCCCAACAGCGCGAGGAGGCGGCCGGCAACCTGATCCAGTCGGCGGCCCTGGTGGCCGAGACCATCAACAACTACAACATTCGCCTGACCAATCTGCACAAGAGTCGTCAGCAGGCCGTGGACGCCAAGGACGAGGCCAGCGCCAAGCTGTTCGCCATGGCTATCGACAACGGCCGCAGCGCGCTGGATGGCGCGCTGGCGATCTACATCGACAACCTGGCGACTGGCACGCGCTACACCGATGCCGTGATCCAGGCACAGTTTCAACGCATCAAGGAAGAGTTGGAGCGCAAGCCGGTACTGGGCAAAAGCCTGGTGGCGCGCGCGACGTTATTCGTTCGCCATGTCGGTGATTATCGTCAGCAACGACGAGCCGACCCGGCGGCGATATTGAAGGAATTGCTCGCATCGAACGATCAGCGGTCTTGATCGTTTGTTGTACAGCGAGCTTTGGAAGGGACTCAGACGGCGGTGGGCTGTGCTGAGCGGGTCAAACCTTAAAAGAGAACATCACTATGCTTTCCTCTCGTAAACCTTTTGCCTCAGTTTCCAAGCGTCATTTGCTGCTGATTGCCGTCGGCTTCAGCACTGTACTGACTGGATGCGCCACGTCACCGACTTCCAAGGTTGCCTCGAGCACCAAGGTCGAGTACTACCCCAACTGCTACGAGCCGGTGCAGCATCTGCGCGCCACCGATTCGAACATGACCAAGTCGGTGGTTACCGGCGCGGCTGTCGGCGCTGTCGGCGGTGCACTATTGGGCGCCCTGACCGATTCCCAGAACCGTGGCCGCAATGCCGCCATCGGTGCAGCGGGCGGCGCCCTGGCGGGCGGCGCGGTCGGTTACTACAACGAGCGCCAGAAGCAGATCGCCGATGACAACCAGCGCATCGCGTCCTACGCCTCCGACGTCAATAAACGCGCCGCCGACATCGACCGCAGCACCGCGTACGCCAAGGCGTCCCAGCAGTGCTACCAGAGCGCGTTCACCAAACTGGTCGCTGACCGCAAAGCCAAAACCGTCAACGACATCGAGGGCCGCAAGCGCCTGGCAGAAATTGTTTCTGGCCTCAAAGAGTCCAACGACCTGATCGTCGCGGTGAACGGTAAAGCCAGCGAAGACCTGAACAACTACACCCAGGCCTACGAAAAAGACCTGCAGCAAGTCGGCGTGCAGCGCACCGACGTGGTCACCGTGGCGACCGCCGAAACCACGCCGGCCGTGACCCCGACCAAGAGCAAAAAAGCGGTGAAACCGGCGAAAAAACCGGTACTGCCAACCGTGCCGCAAGAAGCGGTCACCACCGAGAGAACCCTGCAGACCGCACAAGCCAAACAGGCCGAAAGCAAGCAAGTCGCCAGCGCAGGCACCACTCAGGTCAACAGCATGTGCAAGAACCCGGACCTGGGCGACTGGGCACCGGTACCTTGCCCGAACGTTTGATTGAGTTTTTGTAGGGCTTTGAGCATCCCCACGTGTTGCGTGGGGATGATCTGTACTTGGCGCCATGCGCCGCCATCTCCTGCGCTTGCAAGTGATTCAGCGCTCGCTTCCTCTGGTAACTGCACGTCATCCGCCATTCTGCTTCCATAACGTCGGCCAGGTTCCGCGGCGTATCGGCTGAACAAATGTTCCGCCTTGAAATCAGGGTATTCGCTGTCCAGTTCAACCCCTGGATCGAATACAAAATGCTGATGGCTTCAATTCCTTCAAAGGCTCGCCCTTTAAAATCGTGTGAATAAACGGGATCAAAGTTCGAAGCCTTGGCCGGCGAACATGTGCTTATCCTCAGCAAAAGGATTGGTGTCGGAAGGGGGGCTGACGCGTGGACCGAAGTTTGATTATTTCAGTTTTTTTTGCGGCGGCGATGTGCGAAGGACTTTCGACATTTTTTGTTCAGGGGTGAGGTAATGAAGTTTTGGGCCGAGCCAAGTACACATCCGGGGATTGGTGATATATGAAGGTGCCATCATTTTGATGGCATTTTTAATATGCTTTTTTTCAGTCATCGCTTTGTTCATGGATGGCTGTAACTTTCAGAAAGCTCCTACATTTTTCATTTTCTATTTTTGTCATGCTGGCGTCAGCGTCAGGATATGAATTCCTCAGTGATGATAAACAGGGTTGATGAACCGCTCTGGCTCAATGGTTTATGGGGATTCTGGTCGAGGGTGGAAAGGTCAAGTCTGGTGTCAGGGAATCCCCTGTCACATATAGGGTGATTGCCTACACGCTACGTGGAACACTTCGTCTTGTTGTTTAATTGGATGCTTGCTAGTGGCCATCATCGTGAGTAGGATGCGCACCACTTGAAAGGGCACGGTACTCAATTGGATGAGTCTTACGTGATGCTCTTGATACAGTCCAGCGCGCCGAAACTCCGGAAAGCGTACAGACCGTAATACTATTAAAGGCCATGGATGTCCTACTCAAGCAAACTTTCCGCTCATTACCTTGAACTCGCAAAAGCCTCTGTTTCCAAAGAGAATTTTGCGGGCGAGGACGTTCGTTTTTCGAGCGAATATGAGGCATTGGAAAGCGAGTTGGGCAAAGCCCAATCCATGCATGAAAGCGGTCAGATCGACTGGCTGAAAATCCGCGAAAACAGTGAAGCGCTGCTGCGAACCCAATCCAAGGATTTGCGCGTTGGCGCGTGGCTGACCTGGGCGCTGTATCAGCGCGAATCCTTCCAGGGCCTGCTGGCCGGTCTCGGCCTGCTGCACCATCTATGTGAAAACCACTGGGCCGAGATTCACCCGAACAAGGCCCGCACCCGTTCCGCCGCCATCAGTTGGCTGGTGCCGCGTCTCGAGCAGGTGCTGAACGAAAACGTCGCGATCAAAGAGCAACTGCCGCTGTTCCGCCGATTGGTCGAGCACCTGGAAGGTCTCGATGCCGCTTGCACCGAGCACCTGGGCGACGACGCGCCGCTGCTGCTGCCGATCTCCCGCCGCCTGAAAAACATGGTTCAGCGTGCTGCCGACAACCAGCCGGAGCCCGGCGCTGTCGGTGCGGTGGTGGCTCAGGTCAAGCAGGCCGCGACCCAGTTGTTCACCCCCGGCGCGCCGATCGACAACGAAAAAGAAGCCCATAAGGCCCTGCGCGCGCAGCAGGAAAATGCGCGTCCGCTGTGCGCCTGGTGGTTGAAACAGAAAGCCACCGACCTGCGCGCCCTGCGCCTGAATCGCACGTTGCTGTGGCTGCCGATCGACGCCGTGCCCGAGCGCAACGCCGAGCAAATCACCGCATTGCGCGGGCTGCCGGCCGACAAGCTGAAAATCTATCAGGACCGTTTTGACCAGGGGCAATTCGCTGATCTGCTGGTGGAACTGGAGGCGAGCCTGGCCAAGGCGCCGTTCTGGTTCGATGGCCAGCGGTTGGTCTGGGAATGTTTGCAAGGGCTGAACGCCGAGCTGGCCATGCGCGAAGTGGAAATCCACTTCGCGTTGTTGATTCAGCGCCTGCCAGGCATCGTCGAATTGCGTTACCACGATGGCGCGCCGTTCGCTGATCCGGCCACTCGCGCCTGGATCAGCGCCCACGTGATGCCCCATCTGCAAACTGCCAGCGCGCCGCGCAAGGTCGAAGTCAGCAGCAGCCAACCGGCCTGGGAACTGGCGCTCGAAGACGTCTTGCCGGTGCTGCGCAAGGACGGCCTCAAAGCCGCGGTGCAGATTCTCAAGCAAGGCCTGCAAGCTGCCCACGGCGGACGCGTGCGGTTCTTCTGGCAGTTCAGCCTGGCGCGGCTGTGCTTCCTGGCCAAGAAATACGAACTGGCCAAGACCCAGCTCGAAACCCTCGATTCAGAATTACAGAACTCAGGCTTGCACGCCTGGGAGCCTGATCTTGCGCTGGAAGTGCTGCACCTCCTGCATAGCTGCTGTGAGTTGTTGCCGCAGAACCACGCAGTGCGAGAACGCAAGGAAGAGATTTATCGCAGGCTGTGCCACCTCGATCTCGAAGTGGTACTCGAATAGGCCCCAGGGCCACAACCGCAAGGAGAAAAGCCATGGCCAAAGAAGGCTCGGTAGCCCCCAAGGAACGCATCAACGTCACCTTCAAACCCGCCACCGGCGGTGCTCAGGAAGAGATTGAACTGCCGCTGAAACTACTGGCAATCGGTGACTACACCCACCGCGCGGACGAGCGCAAAGTTGAAGATCGCAAGCCGATCAGCATCGACAAGATGACCTTCGACGAAGTCCTCGCCAAGCAAGAACTGCAGCTGACGCTGAGCGTGCCGAACCGTCTTCAGGAAGAGGGCGAGACCGAAGAACTGGCCGTGAAACTGCGCGTCAATTCGATGAAGGACTTCAACCCGGCCAGCCTGGTCGAGCAAGTGCCTGAGCTGAAAAAACTGATGGAACTGCGTGACGCACTGGTGGCCCTCAAAGGCCCACTGGGTAACGCACCTGCCTTCCGCAAAGCCATCGAAGGCGTTCTCGCCGACGACGAATCGCGCGGTCGCGTACTGGGTGAGCTGGGCCTGAACGCCGCAGCCCAGGACGCCTGAGTCCCCATCAGCCAAGGAAGCCAACACTATGAGCACCAGTGCAGCACAGCAAAAAGCTAGCGAGAACGGCGAATACAGCATTCTCGACAGCATCATCGCCGAAACCCGTCTGACCCCGGACGACGAAGCCTACGACATCGCCAAGCGCGGTGTGTCGGCGTTCATCGAAGAACTGCTCAAGCCGCAGAACAACGGTGAGCCGGTCAAGAAAGCCATGGTTGACCGCATGATCGCCGAGATCGATGCCAAGCTCAGCCGTCAGATGGACGAAATCCTCCACCACCCGGACTTCCAGTCGCTGGAATCGGCGTGGCGTGGTCTGCAGTTGCTGGTCGACCGCACCAACTTCCGCGAAAACATCAAGATCGAAATCCTCAACGTCTCCAAGCAAGACCTGCTGGACGACTTCGAAGACTCGCCGGAAGTGATGCAGGCTGGCCTGTACAAGCACATCTACACCGCTGAATACGGCCAGTTCGGTGGCCAGCCAGTAGGCGCGATCATCGCCAACTACTTCATGTCGCCAAGCTCGCCAGACGTGAAACTGATGCAGTACGTGTCGAGCGTTGCATGCATGTCCCACGCGCCGTTCATCGCCGCTGCCGGCCCGAAATTCTTCGGCCTGGAAAGCTTCACCGGCCTGCCGGACCTGAAGGATCTGAAAGATCACTTCGAAGGCCCGCAATTCGCCAAATGGCAGAGCTTCCGTCAGTCCGAAGACTCGCGTTACATCGGCCTGACCGTTCCGCGTTTCCTGCTGCGCAACCCGTACGATCCGGAAGAAAACCCGGTGAAATCGTTTGTGTACAAAGAAACCGTCGCCAACAGCCACGAGCACTACCTGTGGGGCAACACCGCCTACGCGTTCGGCACCAAGCTGACCGACAGCTTCGCCAAATTCCGCTGGTGCCCGAACATCATCGGCCCACAAAGCGGTGGCGCGGTTGAAGACCTGCCGTTGCACCACTTCGAAAGCATGGGCGAAATCGAAACCAAGATTCCGACCGAAGTACTGGTGTCCGACCGTCGTGAATACGAACTAGCCGAGGAAGGTTTCATCTCCCTGACCATGCGCAAAGGCAGCGACAACGCCGCGTTCTTCTCCGCAAGCTCGGTGCAAAAGCCGAAGTTCTTTGGCATCAGTGCTGAAGGCAAGGCTGCAGAGCTGAACTACAAGCTCGGCACCCAACTGCCGTACATGATGATCGTCAACCGCCTGGCTCACTACTTGAAAGTGCTGCAGCGCGAGCAACTCGGTTCGTGGAAAGAACGTACCGACCTCGAGCTGGAACTCAACAAGTGGATCCGCCAGTACGTTGCCGACCAGGAAAACCCGAGCGCCGAAGTTCGTGGTCGTCGTCCGCTGCGTGCCGCCCAGATCGTCGTCAGCGATGTTGAAGGCGAGCCAGGCTGGTACCGCGTCAGCCTGAACGTGCGCCCGCACTTCAAGTACATGGGTGCCGATTTCACCCTGTCGCTGGTTGGCAAGCTGGACAAAGAGTAAGCGGAGCTAACTCATGACTGGATACGGCAGCCTTTTCGAACGCCTGGGTGGCGACGCGGACAAACGCGTCGGCTGGAGCCGCGAGGTTTCCGCCATGGCGTCGGTGGCTGCCCATCTGGCCAAGATGCTCAGCACCCGTGCGGGCAGCGTGCAAACGCTGTCCGATTACGGGCTACCCGATCTCAACGACATGCGCCTGAGCCTGCATGACTCCCTGAGTCAGGCCCGCCTGGCCATCGAACGCTTCATCGAAGCCTACGAGCCACGCCTCACCAACGTGCGTGTCGTTTCCCTGCCGCGAGACAACGATCAACTCAGGCTGACCTTCAGCATCGAAGGCCTGCTGGAAGTTGAAGGTTTCAAGCGTCAGGTCAGTTTTGCCGCGCGCCTGGATGGCAGCGGTCAAGTCAAGGTCAATTAAGGAGACGACGATGTCCGGTAAACCCGCAGCCCGAGTCGGTGACCCAACCGCTTGCCCGCTCCCCGGCCACAGCACCAACCCGATCGCCGCCGGTTCCGGCGACGTATTCTTCGACAGCCTCGTGGCCGCCCGCGAAGGCGATGCCTCCGCGTGTGGTGGTGCGATGGTCGGCGGGTTGGCGAGTACCGTTTTGATCAACGGCAAACCGGCGGCGACCGTGGACTCTGTTGGTACTCATGGCAACAAGGTTACGGCTGGGTCTTCGACGGTGATTATCGGGAACTCGCATACGCCGGCACCGTTTATTCCGCCATTGCCGGTGGAGATTCAGTGGCCGTTTAACGAGCATTTTGTGATCAATTGTCAGGACACCGGGAAGCCTTTGGCTGGCGTGGAGTACACGCTGAAAACCGCCTCAGGAAAGATCGTCAATGGCGTCACAGACAAGGATGGAAAGACTCAGCGCGTCTTCTCCGTAACAGCGGAAGCCGTTGAGTTGGTGATTGAGCAACAAACGAAGGTCGCGATTGCGTAAGCACCGCATTGATGCCCAGGTAGTCGGCATGCCTAAGGTATGTCGGAATTATTTTCCAAGGATGTTGAGATGACGAACACTGCAGTGACTGCAAACATGACTCCGGCGAGTAACAAGGCTGGCCAGTGTGCGATTGCTAAGCGCAAATTCGGTATCTCAGACATCCCGGCAGCTATGGACAAGATGAAATGGCCGACATCTGCCGCACTGATGCGTCGATGGTTCAATGGCAACCCTTGGCCTACCCCGGACGGTGGCATGGATGAGGTTACCAAGAATCATGGTAAGGAAATTCCCCAAGAGTACGTCGACGACTCGATAGTCAAGATGAGCTGGCTGTTAACTTTTGAGCGCGTAAAAAAAGACTATGACTATTTAAAGTCAATGTGGAATAGCCCAAATGGGCAGAAGCAGATACGCGCAGCGGTACTTAAGAAGTTCAAAGATCAGCCCGATGGTAAGTATCCAGTGGCATTTGGTAGTGCGCGCGAAGCTGAGAATTTTGGCTACAGTAATACTGTGTCGGTCACGATGGGGCAGTGGAGGATTGACGTACTCGACGATTTAAGAGGGGCGCTCGCTAACTTTAATTTAAGAGCTATATCAGAAGGTGACGTTATTGTTGTCTCAAAAAAAATTGAGTTTCAGGTTAAGAGGCTTGGTTTTTATGTTGAAGATAGCTATGACTTTGGGGATGGCTCTGATTTCATTAGTCGGCCGCTCGGCTTCTGGAACTTTGATGGCACCGTAATTCCACCTGAAGCCGTTGCGCGCAATATGAGTATCAATTCCAACCAAACAGCAATGATGGAAACGGGAGCGTTGAACCCAGCTGACGTGGCAGAGGTGTTCAAGGAGTTGGAGGGAACTCGTTTCTATTTGATTCAAAATAGTGATTTTGTGGAGTATCGGCAATGCCATGGCAAGGGTGGAGACTTCCGGGTGCTGTCTGATATTAAGTACGAGACCATTGCGCCAACCACTATTGTGATATCGAGCTGATCATGCGTTTAAAAATGATTTGCTTTGCTATTTTTGTATTTTTACTTTCAGCTGGGGTAGCTCCCTACATTTTCGTAGATGGGCTCTCCCAGCGTTCACCTGACGTAGTCAAGATAAGTGCCACGCGCCAGTATGTCGTAGAGAGGGTTCCGCTTCGGCTGTTTCCCTTCGATGAAAATTTGGCGTTTCTGCGGGTGACCGATTTGAATGAGCCAAGGAAAATATACCGAAGCCCGTTGTTTGAAATTGAAGAAGCAGATATGAGAAAAACCTTCGATTCGGGCCGGATCGGAACATCTTTTCTCGAGTTTAGTATAGAAAGGAAGTCTTTTATTTTTCACTCTGAATACCTGAGGGATTACTGGCTAAATCGCTTCGTCGCTAACGCTCCGTATAGTGTTGAATCGATTGTTGAGAGTGGTAAATAAGTTATGTTTGTAAATGGTGATGTTTTTGCAAAGCACAAGAGTGCAATGTTTCGCGGCGCCATGGTGCTGGTTGTTCTGGTTGCTCTGCTAGTTGTTGTTGTTAATAAGATTTGCAACTTTCCAGCGAATGTTACAAGTATCGACACTTCCGGGCGCTACATTTTACAGAATGTACCGGTTGGTGGGATTTTGGGCTTGGGGGGGATGGCGTACCTTAGGGTTATTGATAGAGAACGCCCAGAAAAAGCGTATCGGACGCCGCTCTATTCGACCCAGTTGCTGGATATGCGCTTATTTGAAGACGATAAGTCTGTCGGTGTCTATTGGTTGTACTTCAACAAAAAAGAAGAAACTTTTGATATTGCTATGCCTCAGTGGGAATGGCATTGGTTAGACATTTTTATCAGTAACACGCCCTACGTCCACATGGAAGACTGACGAACATGCTTGTGAGCGGTGAAATGGAAGGCTACCTGGCCGTTGTAGTCGACAGCAATTTGTTTGGCGCTCTGGCATTGCTGTGTCTTGTGCTGATTCTGACCGGACTTCGTCGTGGATTCCGAGAGTCTCTGCTGCATCGCGCGCTGACGTTTGTGGTGCTGATGACCATTGTTGTGATGGAACTCGCCGGTTCTTATTACGCGAATGTGAATCCGGCATGAGCAAATACGTCCGCCTGTACCTATGCCTGTTTTTCCACGCCATGGGCTGTGTTGCCTACGCGTTCCTGAATGACGCGGTAGTAAGCGCCTATAAGGCTTTTAATGGTGGCTTCACCACGCGTGGTGTTGCTATCGGAATGGCGAGCTACGCGCTTTTTTATATTTTTCTGGCCGTCAATCTGATGATCGCATTGATGCCAAATCTCGTGGCCAAGCTCCTGCTGCTGAGCGTGATGGTCGGTTTCATCCTGTTTTGGATGCTGCCTGAAAATCCGCTAAGAGCGCTGTTTTATGGCGTGGCTCAGGGTTGTGTCACGTTGCTGGCGATTTTGGCGACGGAAGTCATTGAGTTGCGTTGGATACAGAGGGCTTTCATTCGCCGCGTCGGGCAGAGCCCATCCACAGGTGACTGCCAGTGATCAGTTGCGGTGGCGTAGGTCCGACAGTTGCGTTCTACAGGACGGTTTTTTCATGAGATTCAACACCAGGAAGGTAACCCTCCGTGTCCTTTAACCACTACTACCAAAGCGAACTCACCGCACTTCGCCAGTTGGGTCGTCGATTCGCCGAGCGTAGCCCGGCGTTGGCACCTTTCCTCGGCCAGGCCGGGCGTGACCCAGACGTGGAGCGGTTGCTGGAGGGTTTTGCGTTCCTCACTGGCCGCCTGCGCCAGAAGCTCGATGACGAGTTGCCGGAGCTCAGCCATTCGCTGATGCACCTGCTGTGGCCGAACTACATGCGGCCGTTGCCGGCGTTCAGTATTTTGCAGTTCGACCCGTTGAAGCGTTCCGGGCCGGCGTTGCAGGTGGAGCGTGATACGCCGATCGAGAGCGTGCCGATTGATGACGTGCGTTGCCGGTTTCGCACCTGCTACCCGACGGAAGTCCTGCCGCTGGACCTGACCGCGCTGACGTACTCGGTGAAGGGCGACGGTTCGCTGTTGAGCCTGCGCCTGGAGATGAGTTGCGACGGGCATATCGGTGAGCTGGACCTGAGTCGTTTGCGCCTGCACCTGGCTGGCGAACGTTACATCAGCCAGATGCTTTACCTCAGTCTGCTGCGCAATCTGGAAGGCATCGAACTGATTCCGCTGGACGCGGCCGGCAAGCCGCTCAATGGCGCTAACGGCACGCCGATGGCGTTCAAGATGCCCGGCGACCGTGTGCAGCCGGTGGGTTTTGCCGAAGAAGAAGCGTTGATCCCGTATCCGCTGAACACCTTCCGTGGCTATCGCTACCTGCAGGAATACTTCGCCTTCCAGGACAAGTTCCTGTTCGTCGATTTGAACGGTCTGGATCTGCTCAAGTCTCTGCCCGAAGACACCCTCAAGCAGATGCGCGGTCTGGAGCTGCGCTTCGACATTCGCAAGAGCGGCATCCAGCGTCTGCGCCCGACCCTGGACAACGTGAAGCTCTACTGCACGCCCATCGTCAACCTGTTCAAGCACGATGCCTTGCCGATTCGCCTCGATGGCAAACGGGACGAATACCTGCTGCTGCCGGCCGAGTACGACCTGGAAAACTGCGGGGTGTTTTCGGTTGAAGGTGTCACGGGCTGGAAGCCCGGCGGTCTGGGGTATCAGGAATACGTGCCGTTCGAATCGTTCGAGCACGACCCGAGTTTCGACGTGCCGCAAAGCCGTCCGCATTACAGCATTCGCCAGCGTACCTCGTTGCTGCACGACGGCCTCGACACCTACCTGAGCTTTGGTATTCGCCACACCGAAGCCCATGAAACCCTGTCGATCGAGCTGATCTGCACCAACCAGAACCTGCCGCGCCGGCTCAAGCTCGGCGACATCTGCATGGCCTGCGAAGAGACCCCGGAGTTCCTCAGTTTCCGCAATATCACCCCGGCCACCTCAAGCTTCGCGCCGCCGCTGAGCCACGACTTTCTGTGGAAGCTGATCAGCAACATGTCGCTCAACTACCTGTCGCTGGCCAATGTCGACGCGCTCAAGGTGATTCTCGAAACCTACGACTTGCCGCGCTACTACGACCAGCACTCGGAGAAGGTCAGCAAACGCCTGCTGGGCGGACTCAAGTCGATCAAGCATCAGCACGTCGACCGGTTGCACCGAGGATTGCCGCTGCGTGGGTTGCGCACCGAGCTGACCATCGACCCGGAAGGCTATATCGGCGAAGGCGACCTGTTCGTCTTCGCTTCGGTTCTTAACGAGTTTTTCGCGCTTTACGCCAGTCTCAATTCGTACCACGAGCTGCGGGTAAAAAGCACACAGGGAGAGGTGTACCAATGGACACCACGTATGGGCCTTCAGCCCCTGCTTTAAGCGGGCTGACCCGAGGAATACGCGAGTACTCGCTGTTTCAGGCCGTGCTGCTGGTCGTCGATCGGCTGCGCGAGGCCCACCCGTACCTGAGCGAAGAGGACCTCTACGACCAGCTGGAATTCCAGGCCAACCCGAGCCTGGGTTTCCCTGGCAGCGATGTCGATCGCGTGGAGTTTTTCCGCGAGCACGGGCAACTGCGCGCGCGCCTGCGTTTCAACCTGATCGGCCTGGTCGGTTCCGGTTCGCCGTTGCCGGCGTTCTACGGTGAACAAGCGCTGGGCGACAGCGAAGACGGCAACCCGACACGGCATTTCCTCGACCTGTTCCACCATCGCCTGCAACGGCTGATGCTGCCGATCTGGCGCAAGTACCGCTACCGCGCCAGCTTCCAGAGCGGCGCCCTGGACCCGTTTTCCTCGCAGCTGTTTGCGCTGATCGGCCTGGGTGGCGAAGACATTCGCAAGGCTCAGGAACTGAACTGGAAACGCCTGCTGCCGTACCTCGGCCTGTTGAGTTTGCGGGCGCACTCGGCAGCGTTGATCGAAGCGGTGCTGCGTTACTACTTCAAGCACGCCGAACTGACCATCGAGCAGTGCATCGAGCGCCGCGTCGAAATCCTCGATGAACAGCGCAACCGCCTGGGCCGCGCCAACAGCGCGCTCGGTGAAGACCTGGTGCTGGGCGAGAGCGTGCGCGACCGCAGCGGCAAGTTCCGGATTCACATCCGCGAGCTCGACTGGCAACGCTTTCACGAATTCCTGCCGATCGGTTTCGGCTACCAGCCGCTGTGCGCGCTGGTGCGGTTCACCCTGCGTGACCCGCTCGATTACGACATTCGCCTGGTTTTGCGCCAGGAAGAAATCCGCGAACTGCGCATCGGTGAGCAGAACGCCTGTCGCCTGGGGTGGACCAGTTGGCTGGGCCGCGAACGCGCGGACGGCGTGGTGACCCTGGGTAGCAAAATTCATTAAGGACGTGACCAATGATCAACGTAGACCTGCAACAACTTATCCAGGCGCTGGACGCCGAAACCCGTCGTGACCTGGAAAGTTCGGCCGAACGCTGTGTGGCCCGTGGCGGCAGCAAGATCCTCGTCGAAGACCTGTTGCTGGGCCTGCTGGAGCGCCCGCAAGGCCTGCTCGCACGCGCGCTGCAAGACGCCGAAGTCGACGCTGGCGAACTCAGCGCCGCGCTGCAATCGCGGGTCGAGCACAGCGCCTCGCGCAACCCGGTGTTCGCCCCGGAACTGGTGCAGTGGCTGCAAGATGCGTTGCTGGTGGCCAACCTCGAACTGGGTCAGAGCCAGGTCGAACAGGCCGCGTTGATCCTCGCCTTGCTGCGCAATCCGATGCGCTATGCCGGCAGCCGTTACCAGCCGCTGCTGGCGAAACTGAACATTGATCGCCTGAAGGATTTTGCCCTGTCGCAGAAGGAACAACCGGCGACTGGTAAACCAGCCGTGCCGGGTGAATCCCTGCTGCAACGTTTTACCCACAACCTGACCCAGCAAGCCCGCGACGGCAAGCTCGACCCGGTGCTGTGCCGTGATGGCGCGATTCGGCAGATGGTCGACATCCTTGCGCGCCGCCGCAAGAACAACCCGATTGTGGTCGGTGAAGCCGGCGTCGGTAAAACCGCGATCGTCGAAGGCCTGGCCTCGCGCATTGCGGCCGGTGAAGTACCGCAAGTGCTCAAGGGCGTTGAACTGCTGTCGCTGGACATGGGCCTGCTGCAAGCTGGCGCCAGCGTCAAAGGTGAGTTCGAACGTCGCCTCAAAGGCGTGATCGACGAAGTCAAAGCCTCGCCGAAACCGATCATTCTGTTCATCGACGAAGCCCACACCCTGATCGGTGCGGGCGGCAATGCCGGTGGTTCGGATGCGGCCAACCTGCTCAAACCGGCCTTGGCCCGTGGCGAGTTGCGCACCATCGCCGCCACCACCTGGGCCGAGTACAAAAAATACTTCGAGAAAGACCCGGCCCTGGCCCGTCGTTTCCAGCCGGTGCAGTTGCACGAACCGACCGTCAGCGAAGCGGTGACCATCCTCCGCGGTCTGGCTCAGGTGTATGAGAAGAGCCACGGTATCTACCTGCGCGATGACGCGGTGGTCGCGGCGGCGGAATTGTCGGCGCGTTACCTGGCCGGTCGGCAGCTGCCGGACAAAGCCGTCGACGTACTCGACACCGCGTGCGCCCGCGTGCGCATCAGCCTCGCCGCCGCCCCGGAAAGCCTCGAGCGTTTGCGTGGCGAACTGGCCGAAGGCGGGCGTCAACGTCAGGCCCTGCGCCGCGACGCCGAAGCCGGTTTGCTGATCGACCACGAAGCGCTCGACGCTCTGGAAGATCGCCTGGACGCCGCCGAAGACGAAATGGTCGCCCTGGAAACGCTCTGGACCGAGCAAAAAGAACTGGCCGAGCGTTTGCTGGAGCTGCGTCAGCAACTGGCCAAGGCCCGTGAAGCCGCTGCCGTCGAGCCGACCGTCACGGTTGAAGAGGACGCCGAAGGCACGGTGATCGAAACCCTCGAGGCGAGCGTGGACCAAGCGCAAAGCGTCGAATCCCTGGAAGCTGCGCTGAACGAAACCCACCGCGCCCTGACCGATGCTCAGGTCAAAGAGCGCCTGGTGAGTTTCGAGGTGTGCCCGCGTCTGGTGGCTGAAGTGATCAGCGCCTGGACCGGCGTGCCGTTGGCGCAACTGGCCCGTGAGCACAACGCCAAGGTCGCGAGCTTCGCCACCGACCTGCGCACCCGGATTCGCGGTCAGGAACAAGCCGTCCATGCACTGGACCGCTCGATGCGCGCCACCGCGGCCGGCCTGAACAAACCCGATGCGCCGGTGGGCGTGTTCCTGCTGGTCGGCCCGAGCGGCGTCGGCAAGACCGAAACCGCGCTGGCGCTGGCCGACTTGCTGTACGGCGGTGATCGTTTCATCACCACCATCAACATGTCCGAGTTCCAGGAGAAGCACACCGTCTCGCGCCTGATCGGTGCACCACCGGGCTATGTCGGTTACGGCGAAGGCGGCATGCTCACCGAAGCCGTGCGGCAGAAGCCGTACTCCGTGGTACTGCTCGACGAAGTCGAAAAGGCCGACCCGGACGTGCTCAACCTGTTCTACCAAATCTTCGACAAAGGTGTGGCCAACGATGGGGAAGGGCGTGAAATCGACTTCCGCAACACGCTGATCCTGATGACCTCGAACCTGGGCAGCGACCGCATCAGCGAACTCTGCGAAAACGGTGCGCGGCCAACCGCCGAAGTCCTTGAAGAAACCATTCGCCCGGTGCTCAGCAAGCATTTCAAACCAGCGTTGCTGGCGCGGATGCGCGTAGTCCCGTACTACCCGGTCGGCGGCCCGGTGCTGCGCGAGCTGATCGAAATCAAACTAGGCCGTCTGGGCGAACGCCTGAACCGTCGTCAGCTGGATTTCACTTACTGCCAGAACCTCGTCGATCACCTGGCCGAGCGTTGCACCCAAAGCGACAGCGGCGCGCGCCTGATCGACCACTTGCTCGACCTGCACGTGCTGCCGTTGGTAGCGGATCGTCTGCTCGACGCGATGGCCACTGGTGAAAGCCTCAAGCGCGTTCACGCAACGCTCGACGGTGACTCCAGCGTGACCTGCGAGTTCGCCTGAGGTGAGTGTGATGTTCACTCGAGTGCCGCAGCCGCTGGTCTATGCCGAAGCCTTGCTGGCGAAGTTCGCCAGCTTGTCGTGTGCGGCTGACGGCGCGGCGCTGCTGGGTGACTTCGTGCGCGCGGTCGCCGAGCTCAGTGGTTGTGAGTTGAGTCAGCTGTACCTGCTCGATGCTACCCACACCAGCCTCGGGCTGAACGCCGAGTGTTTGCAGGGCATCCTGCAGCCACGGGAAACCGAGAGCCTGCCGGCCGACTACAACGGTGAGCAACTGCTGCAATTCTCGCTGTGCCAGAACCGCGTGCTCAGCCTCACCGGGCTCAGTGGCAGCCTGCACGAGACCAGTTTCCTGCCGGAGCAGGCCGTGCCGTGGCAGTCATTGCTGTGCGTGCCGCTGGTCAACCCGCAAAAATCGGTGGTCGGCCTGCTGCTGTGCGCCAGCTGCGAACAGGTCGAATTGCAGGGCTTTGCCGATTCGCTCGGGCAACTGGGTTCGTTCGTGCTCGGGCAATTGCACCTGCTGCAACGCCTGCGCCGGCCGGTGGGCGATGTGTCGCCGATGCCCAGCAGCGTTCCGAGTGCCAGCGGTTATGGCTTGATCGGCAAAAGCTCGGCGATGCGCCAGACCTACCAACTGATCAGCAAGGTGCTGCACAGCCCGTACACCGTGCTGCTGCGCGGCGAAACCGGCACCGGCAAGGAAGTGGTGGCGCGGGCCATCCACGATTGCGGGCCGCGCCGTTCCCAGGCGTTCATCGTGCAGAACTGTGCGGCGTTCCCCGAGAACCTGCTGGAAAGCGAACTGTTCGGCTACCGCAAAGGCGCCTTCACCGGCGCCGACCGTGACCGCGCCGGGCTGTTCGATGCGGCCAACGGCGGGACCTTGTTGCTGGACGAAATCGGCGACATGCCGCTGTCCCTGCAAGCCAAGCTATTGCGGGTCTTGCAGGAAGGCGAAATTCGTCCGCTGGGCTCCAACGACACCCACAAGATCGACGTGCGCATCATCGCCGCGACTCACCGCGACCTGGCGGTGCTGGTCAGCGAAGGCAAGTTCCGCGAAGACCTGTACTACCGCCTCGCGCAGTTCCCGATTGAGCTGCCGGCCTTGCGTCAGCGCGAAGGCGACATCCTCGACCTGGCCCGGCACTTTGCCGACAAGGCTTGCGCCTTTCTGCAACGCGATGCGGTGCGTTGGTCCGACGCGGCGCTCGATCATCTGTCGAGTTATGCCTTTCCCGGCAACGTTCGTGAGCTCAAAGGCCTGGTCGAGCGCGCCGTGTTGCTCTGCGAAGGCGGCGAGTTGCTGGCCGAACATTTCTCGCTGCGCATCGAGGCCGCGCCGCAGGAATGCAGCCTGAACCTGCGTGAACGCCTGGAGCAGGTGGAGCGCAGTCTGTTGCTCGATTGCCTGCGTAAAAACGACGGCAACCAGACCCTCGCAGCCCGCGAACTCGGCCTGCCACGGCGCACGCTGCTGTACCGCCTCGGGCGGCTGAACATCAACTTGGGTGATTTCGATGGTTAACCCTCAAACCTGGCACTCAAAAATTGTGGCTGGGGTGCTCACTGTGGCTAAGAGGCTTCCTGTGGCAATGGAGCTTTCTGTGGCGAGGGGGCTTGTCGGAACGCCGCATCGCCCCGTTCGGCTGCGCAGCAGTCGCAATCCAGTCAACGCGGTATGCCGGAATAAACGCGGCAGCCGGTTTTGGGGCCGCTTCGCGACCCAACGGGGGCAAGCCCCCTCGCCACAGGTGATCGGCTCGAGGCCTCAGGCCAGAGCCCTGACACCCACCCCTTTTGCTTCTGTCAGCGCCGTCCTCAAGGGTCGGCGCTTTGTGCATTGTTTAGCCCTGGAGACCCTCTGATGTCTGTTCGTCACTGGCAAGCCGTCCTGTTGACCCTCGTCGTTCTATGCGGCCTCGGGGGCTGTAGCGGCAATTACAAATTCAACGACAACACCTATCGCCCTCTGGGTGATCCGCAGGCGGTCAATCGCGGCAAGTGACCGCAAGGAGCGACATCATGGAACTGGTTTTCGAAATGCTGAACACCAAGCAGTTCGTGCCCACGGATTTGTGCCAAAAGACCTTCAAGCAGGCTGGTGGCGTGATCGGACGGGGCGAGGATTGCGACTGGATCATTCCGGACCGCAAGCGTCACCTGTCCAACCATCACGCCTTGATCAGCTACCGCGACGGCACGTTTTTCCTGACCGATACCAGCAGCAACGGTATTCAGGCCAGCGAGAGCGGCGCGCGTCTGCGCAAGGGTGAAGCGCAGCGCATCGAACACGGCAGCGTCTACGTGCTGGGGGATTTTGAAATCCGTGCGCGGCTGGTACGCGACCCGGCCACCTTCGATACCGAAGTCGGCCGTCCGCAAGCCGCCGGCAGCATCATTCCGGACGATGCGTTTCTCGACCTTGATCCGCTCATGGCGCTCGATCAACAGGAACGGGTCTACTCGGAAATCGACGAATTGAGCGCCCTCAATGCGCCGCGTCAGGAGCCGCGCCAGCGTGCCGACTACGCGCGCATCGACATGGAAAGCCTGCTGGTGCCGGAACTGGTGGCCGCGCCTGTCGCGCCAGAACCTGCGCCGGCACCCAAAGCGGTCGAGCGTCAAAGCGAAGGCTTCTGGGAGCATTTCGGTGATGCGCTGGGCGTCGACCTCAAAGGCCTCGATCACGACAGCCGCGAAGCCCTGGCGATCAACGCCGCGCGTTTGCTCAAGCAAAGCGTTGGCGGTTTGCAGCAAAGCCTGCGCACCCGCTCGGAGCTGAAAAACGAACTGCGTCTGGCGCAGACCACGGTTCAAGGCAGCGGCAAAAACCCGCTGAAATTTGCCGTCGATGCCAGCGAAGCGCTGGGCATTCTGTTGCAGGGCGACAAGCCCGGCCAGTTGCCGGCCGGGCAGGCGATCTCGCGGGCGTTCCGTGATTTGCAAGCGCACCAGGTGGCCTTGCTCACCGCCAGCCGTGCGGCGGTACGCGGCACCCTCGAACACTTCTCGCCACAGCAACTGACTCTGCGTTTCGAGCGCGACGGCAACAAGCCGCTGCTCGCCACCTCGGGCAGCCGCTGGAGAGCCTACGGCCGTTATCACCAGGCGCTGCGTCAGGACGATGACTGGAGCGAACGCCTGCTGGCGCGTGACTTCGCCCAGGCCTACGAAGAACAGATTCGCCTGATTTCCACCTTACACACCGACCACCAAGGATGATCCGCATGTCTCGCTGCAAGGCCGTAATAATCAACATGCTGACAGCGTTCACCGCCCTGGTGCTGCTGGCCGGCTGCTCGTCGATTTCGCCGTATTCCACCGTCACCAAGCTCAACCTCAAGCTGACCGCCAGCGATCAGGTCAACCCGGACCTGAATGGCCGACCATCGCCGATTGTCGTGCGGTTGATTGAGCTCAAACACCCAGTGGCCTTCGAAAACGCTGACTTCTTCAGCCTGTACGAGCGCGCCAAGGAATCCTTGTCGCCAGACCTGGTGGCCAGCGAGGAGCTGGAATTGCGCCCAGGTGAAACCGTCGAATTCAAGCTTAGCGTCGAAAGCGGCAGCCGCTACGTCGGCGTGCTCGCGGCGTATCGCGACCTGCGTGAAACCCAATGGCGCTACGTGGTTCCAGTCACCCCGGCCGATCTGACCGTGGCCGAGCTGACCCTTGATCAGACCGGCATCCATGACAAAAACCAAAAGCTCGCCAAGGCGGATGACTGAACATGAACGTGCATAAAGTCATTTGGCAGGAAGGCATGTTGCTGCGCCCGCAGCACTTCCAGCACAACGATCGCTACTACGACAACCAGATGAAAACCCGCACCCAGCTGCTGGGCAGTTACACCTGGGGCTTTCTGGGGCTCGAGATCGACTTGCAGTTCCTCAACATGGGCAAACTGGTAATCAGCCAGGCCTCGGGGATTCTCCCGGACGGCAGCCTGTTCGAACTCGGTGGCAACACCGAACCGCTGGCCCTCGACGTTCCGCCGAACACCGGCAACACGCCGATCTACCTGGCCTTGCCGCTGGTGACCGGTAACCACATCGAGTCCCGTCGTCCGGAGCAATCCGACGTGCTGGCGCGTTACACCGCGTACGAAGCGGAAGTCGCCGACTCCAATGCCGGCGACGATTCCAGCAGCCAGGTCAGCTGTGCGCGCCCGGACTTCCGCTTGTTGCTCGGCGAGCAGCAGAGTGACCAGGCTTACGTGAAGCTGAAGATCTGCGAAGTCCTCGACACCACGCCCGACGGCGTGATCAGCCTCGACCCGGATTTCGTCCCGACCTTCATTCACGCGCATGCGTCCGGCTACCTGCTGTCGTGCCTCAAAGAAGTCATCAGCATGCTCGGCCACCGTGGCGACACGATTGCCGACCGGATTCGCTCCAACGGCAAGGTCGGCGGCGCGGAAGTCGGCGACTTCATGATGTTGCAACTGATCAACCGCACCGAACTGGTCCTGCGCCATTACCTGGGCCTGGAACAGGTTCACCCGGAAGAGTTGTACCGCACGCTGCTGACGATGCTCGGCGATCTGTCGACCTTTGCCAGCGACAGCAAGCGCCCGCGTCTGGACAGCCGCTATCAGCACAGCGACCAGGGCGCGAGCTTTCGCAAACTGATGGAAGCGATTCGTCAGGTGCTGTCGATGGTGCTTGAACAGCATGCCATCGAACTGGTGCTGCAAGCCCGTCAATACGGGATCACCGTGTCGCCGCTGCACGACCATAAACTGCTGGGCACGGCGTCGTTCGTGCTGGCGGCCAGTGCCAACTGCGACTCCGAAGAGCTGCGGCATCGCCTGCCGGCGCACCTCAAGGTCGGTCCGGTGGAGCGCATCCGCCAGCTGGTCAACCTGCACCTGCCGGGCATCAAGGTCAAACCCTTGCCGGTGGCACCGCGGCAGATCCCGTTCCACTCGAACAAAACCTATTTCATCCTCGAACTCAGTTCCGAAGACCTGGCACAACTGGAGCGCTCCGGCGGCTTCGCGTTCCACGTGTCCGGCGAATTCGCCGAGCTTGAACTGAAATTCTGGGCCATCAGGAACTGACCGATATGATCAAGGAAATGGATCACAACCAGGACGACAAAACTGTCCTGCTCGATCGCCAGGGCCATGGCCCGGCACAGAGCCCTTTGACCGATTTCGCGGCACCCCCGCGTTTCGAGCAACTGGAAGAACGGATGATCTACGCCGCGCGCCTGCGTCCGGCGGAAGCATTCAACATCAGCCTCAATTCGCTGGTGGCCGCGTCGTCCGACCTGCTGTCGGAAGTGGTGCGGCTCAAGCACAGCGACACCCGCGAAGACATGCACGCGCTCAACGAGCGGCTGACGGCTGGGCTGAAACTCTTTGAAGTCCGTGCGCTGCACAACGGCGCCGAGAGCAGCCAGGTGATGGCTGCGCGTTACGTGCTCTGCACCGTGGTCGACGAGGCGGTGGTCACCACCCCGTGGGGCAACGAAAGCGAGTGGTCGCAGATGAGCCTGCTCAGCAGCTTCCACAACGAGACCTTTGGCGGCGAGAAATTCTTCCAGCTGCTCGATCGTCTGTCGAAGAACCCGGTCAAACACCTGCCGATGCTGGAACTGATGTACCTGTGCCTGTCGCTCGGTTTCGAGGGCAAGTACCGGGTGCAGGCGCGTGGCATGCTTGAACTCGACGGCATTCGCGATGCGCTCTATCGGCAGATTCGCCAGCTGCGCGGCGACGTGCCGCGTGAACTGTCGCCACACTGGGAAGGCCTCAACGACAAGCGTCGCAGCCTGGTGCGTATCGTGCCGTGGTGGATGGTGGCGCTGTTTACGCTGGTGTGCCTGGTGGTGATGTATTCGGGTTTTGCCTGGGTGCTCGGCGAGCAGCGCGACACTGTTCTGCAACCTTATCAGCCGCTTGATCCAGCCGCAGTTCAGCCGCTGTCGAAGCCGTAAAACAGGGACGTGTGATGAAAAAGTTTTTCAAGAAAGTCGGCGCGTTCTTGCGCAAGACCTGGGTCTGGACCCTGCTGCTGGTGCTGTTCGTCGCGCTGCTGGTGTGGTTCGTCGGACCGCTGCTGGCTGTCAACGATTACAAATTCTGGGAAGGCTCGACCTCGCGCCTGCTGACCATCAGCGTGCTGTTCCTGATCTGGGGCCTGACCATGGTCTTCGTCAGCTGGCGCGCCGGTGTGCGCAAAAAAGCCGTCGAAGAAACCGAAGACGGCCAGGACCGTATTCGCCGCGAAGAGCTGATCGACGAGGAACAAAAGGAGCTGCGTGCGCGTTTCAAAGACGCACTGCGCACCTTGAAAACCTCCAGCCTGTATCGCGGCCGCAGCGAACGCTGGCGCAACGATCTGCCGTGGTACCTGCTGATCGGTCCACAGGGCAGCGGCAAAACCAGCCTGCTGGACTTCTCGGGTCTTGAGTTTCCGATCAACAAGATCGACCGCAAACTCACCCGCGACACCATCGGCACCCGCCATTGCGACTGGTACTTTGCCGACCACGGCGTCCTGATCGACACCGCCGGGCGTTACCTGACCCAGCCGGACGTGGATGTCGACGGCAGCGCCTGGACCACCTTGCTCGACTTGCTGCGCAAGCGTCGTCGCAACCGTCCGTTGAACGGCGTGCTGGTGACCATTCCAGTTGAATTGCTGCTCAGTGGCACCGAGCAAGACCTCGACACCCTGGCGCGTCAGGTGCGTGCGCGCCTGCAAGACGTGCATCAAAAACTGCACGTCGACCTGCCGATCTATCTGGTGCTGAGCAAGGCCGACCAGTTGTTGGGCTTCGACGAGTTCTTCGATCAGCTGACCCGCGAAGAAAGCGATCAGGTGCTCGGCACCAGCTTCCGCAAAGAGCAAAGTGGCACCGACGTGACCGTGCTGCGCGCAGAGTTCGAAGAGCTGCTGCGTCGCCTCAACAGCCAAGTGATCATGCGCATGCACCAGGAGCGCGACACCCAGCGCCGTGGTCGCATTCTCGACTTCCCGCATCAACTGGGGCAGATCGGCGAGCGTCTGTGCCTGTTTGTCGACATGGCGTTCACCGGCAACCGCTACCAGCGTGTCAGCCAGTTGCGCGGTTTCTACCTGACCAGCGCGCCGCACCTGAAACAACAGATGGACCAGAGCACCGCCGGCATCGGCGCCAGCCTGGGCATCGACAGCGGCGTGTTGCCGACCTTGCGCAGCGGTCGTTCGCGGTTCATCCACCACGTGCTCAGCCGGGTGATTTTCCCCGAGGCCGATCTGGCCGGTCTGGACAAGCGCGAGCGCAGCCGTATCCATTGGGGTCAGCGTGCGTTGTACATGGGTGCATTGGCGGCGCTGGGGCTGTTCGGTTTGCTCTGGGCTACCGGTTTCTCCGCCAACTACGAACGCCTGGAACACCTGCGTTCGCTGGCGCAAACCTGGACCCAGCAGCGCTCGGCGCTGACCGCTCGCGATGATGCGATGGGCGTGCTTAAAACTCTCGATACTAGCTATGAGGCGACCAAGGTCTTCCCGCCTAAAGGCGATGTGTCGATGTTCGAGCGCGGTGGTCTGTATCAGGGGCAAGAGAGCAACCCGGTGGTCAAGAGCGCGTATCAGCGTGAACTTGAAACCCAGTTGCTGCCACGCGTTGCGCAACTGCTTGAAGGGCAGATTCGCAGCAACATGGGCGACCGCGATCGCCTGCTCAACAGCCTGCGTGCCTACCTGATGCTGAACATGAAGGACCGTCGCGATCCGGCGTGGCTGAAAGATTGGGTAGCTCAGGACTGGTCCGTGCGTTACGCCGGCAACACCGCGGTGCAGAACGGTCTGAACGGGCACTTCGAACGCCTGCTCAAGCAGCCGTTTATCTACCCGCTCAACGATGCATTGGTTGCCCAGGCGCGTCAGGTTCTGCGCAGCGAATCCCTGGCCACCGTGGTCTACCGGATGCTGCGCGAGCAGGCCCGCAACCTGCCGGAATACCGCTTCAGCCAACACCTCGGTCCGCAGGGCGCGCTGTTCGTCGGCACCGACTACGCGATCCCGGGGTTCTACACCCAACAGGGTTATCAGCAGTACTTCTCGGTCCAGGGCTCGGCACTGGTCACCGATATCCTGCGTGACAACTGGGTGCTGGGCGAAGGTTCGGGCATGAGCGGCATGGACTTGCGCCGCCTGATGGTCGAACTGGAGCAGCTGTATTTCCGCGACTACGCCAACTTCTGGAGCGAAGCGGTCGGCCAGGTGGCATTGCAGCCGATCAACAGCGCCGGTGAAGGCGCCGAACAATTGGCCGGGCTGACGTCCGCCAATTCGCCGATCCTGCAGATGCTGGTGGAAGTGCGCGAGAACACCCGCTTCCCGGCCGCCGTCGACAACACTGAAGATGCGACGGATGCGGCTGAAAAACTGCTCGCCAAGAAGGGCGGCGCGCTGGGCAAGGTCGCCGCAGCCGCGGCAGGCAAGGCGGGCGATGCATTGGCCACCAAGAACCTGCCGGACACCGCGAAGAAGTCCCTGCAACGGCGCTTCGAACCGCTGCACCGTTTGCTCGATGACAACAACGGCCCGGCTGCCGACCTGACCCCGGCGCTGCAAGCGCTGAACGACCTGCAACTGCAACTGTCCAGCCTGGCGCGTGCCAGTGCCCCGGATCAGGCCGCGTTCGAAATGGCCAAGACCCGCATGAGCGGCCAGCGCGATGCGCTGAGCAACTTGCGCAACGCCTCGGGTCGCCTGCCGCGCCCGATCAGCGTGTGGTTCAACGTACTGGCCGAAGACACCTGGCGTCTGGTGCTCAACGATTCTTACCAGTACCTCAACCAGCGCTACCAGAGCGAGCTGTACAGCTTCTATGGCAAGGCGATCAACAAGCGTTACCCGTTCAACGCCCACAGCACCAGCGACGTTGCGATCAGCGACTTCCGCGAGTTCTTCAAGACGCAGGGCATCGCCGATCGCTTCTTCGACACCTACATGCGTCCGTTCGTCAGCGGCGATCCGGGCAACTACCGCCTGCGCAGCATTGACGGTCACAGCCTGCCGATGTCCAAGGTCTACCTCGACCAGATGGCTGCGGCACAAGTGATCCGCCAAAGCTTCTTTGCCGAAAACCCGGCCGAGCCGCAAGTGCAGTTCAAACTGGAGCCGTACACCCTCGACCCGGCTGTCAGCCGTTCCGAGTTCCGCTTTGGCGACAAGACCATGGAATACCGCCATGGCCCAATCGTGCCGGTGGCCTTCAAATGGCCAACCGACGCGGAAGACGGTCGCACCAGCCTGGTCCTCGAAAAAATGGCCGGCCGGCCGATCGGCATCGAGAAAAACACCGGTCCATGGTCGCTGTTCCGTCTGTTCGATTTGATGCAGACCGAATACCTGACCGGTCGCGACGTGCTGGTGCTCAAGGCTGATGTGGGTGGCCTGCGCGCCAACTACCTGCTGATGAGCCAGCGCACGCCGAACCCGTTCGACATGGGCGTGTTGCGCACCTTCCGTATGCCGGTGCAGCTCTGATGCTGGTTGCCAGCCCCTGGCGTAGCGCGGCGCGTACCGATCCGGGCAAGGTTCGGGCGCGCAACGAAGATGCTTTCCTCGACAGCCCGGAGCATGGCCTGTGGGTGGTCGCGGACGGTATGGGCGGTCATCAGGGTGGCGACATCGCCAGCCAGTTGATCGTCGCCAGCCTGGCGGAATTGCCCGTCGAAGACAGCTTCGACGAGCGGCTCAAAGGCGTGCGCCAGTGCTTGCACTGGCTCAACCGCCGCTTGGGCCAGGAATTGACCGTCACTGCCGGGCGCCATGACAGCATCATGGGCAGCACGGTGGTGGCGTTGTTGGTGGACGGTAATCGCGCGGCCTGCATCTGGGCCGGCGACAGCCGTTGTTACCTGTGGCGTGGGCAGCGCTTGTATCAGCTGTCCAAGGACCATTCGCTGATGCAACAACTGATCGACGAACAACAGATGAGCGTCGAGCAAGCCCGGGCTCATCCGGCCGCCAGCGCCTTGACCCGTGCGGTCGGGGCCAGCGAGCAATTGACCCTGGACGTGCTCGAACTCGAGGTTTATCCCGGTGACGCGTTTCTGCTGTGCAGCGACGGTTTGTACCAAGGCTTGAGCAGCGACGCGCTGGGCAACGCCTTGAGCCTGACCGCGCCGCATGTGGCGCTGGAACGCTTGTTCGACGGCGCGTTGCGCGGTTCGGCGCGGGACAACCTGACTGCCGTGGTGATCCGCCAATGAGTGAGCTCAAACCTGTGCTCGACGAACTACTGGTCAGCGACATCGATGCCGCCAACCTGACCTACTTTGCCTTCGCCAAATCCCATGCGGTGCCGCGTGCCGTGGCACCGACCCGGGCCAGCGTTGGCGCGTTGCCGGACGTGCTGGCGGGGCGTTACCGCATCGAGCGTTTGCTCGGTGCCGGTGGCATGGGCGCGGTGTATCGCGCACGGGACCTGCTGCACGAACAGTTCGGTGACCCCGACCCGTATATAGCGCTGAAAATCCTCAGCGAAGAATTTGCCGAATCGCCGGACGCCAGCGCCTTGCTCTACAGCGAGTTCGCCCTGACCCGGCGCCTGCGCCACTTGAACGTAGTGCGTTTGCACACCTTTGAAGTGGACACCGAGTGCCAGCGCGCCTTCATCACCATGGAACTGATGCGCGGGCTGACGCTGGACAAACTGCTTTGCGAACGGCCTCTGGGCCTGCCGTGGCGAGAATTGCGTGACATCGCGCTGCCGCTGCTCGACGCGTTGGCGTATGCCCACGGTCGCGGCGTGCTGCACGGTGATTTGAAACCGAGCAACGTGATGCTCAGCGAGGAGGGCGTGCGCTTGTTCGACTTCGGCCTCGGCCAGGCCGAGGAGGGCGTATTGCCCGGCCTGCCGCATTTGAGCCGCAGCCGTTTCAACGCCTGGACCCCGGGCTACGCCGCGCCGGAACTGCTGGAAGGTGCACCGCTGACCGCCAGCGCCGACCTCTTCGCAGTGGCCTGCGTGATCTATGAATTGGCGGGCGGCAAACACCCGTTCCGCCGCTTGCCGTCGACCGAGGCCCGCGACGGCGACCTCGAACGCGAGCTGCATGCACCGAGAAATCTACCGAAACACTGCTGGCCGGCGCTGCGAACGGCGCTGGCTTTCGATGCGGCGCACCGCACCGTGACTGCCGCCCAGCTGCATGACACATTGGCGCGTGCCGCCATGGGCGCCACTTCGTCCTGGCTGCAACGTCTGCGCAGCAGGCGCAACGGATGACTACCGAACAGGGAGCAAGCAATGTTCAACCCTTCTAACGAAACCCATTTCAGCCTGACCGTGGCTGACTTCCAGGGTGACCTGCAAGTACTGTCGTTCACTGGCACCGAAGGCATCAGCCAGACCTTTCGTTTCGACCTGGAACTGGTCAGCGAAAACCCCGATCTGGACCTCGAAACGCTGCTGCATAAGCAGGCATTCCTCGCGTTCGATCCCAAAGGCAGTGGCATTCACGGCCAAATTTATCGCGTTGCCCAAGGCGATGCCGGCAAGCGCCTGACCCGCTACAAAGTGTCGCTGGTGCCGCAACTCGAATACCTGCGCCACCGCACCAACCAGCGCATCTACCAGCAGATGTCGGCACCGAAAATCATCGCGCTGATCCTCGAAGAACACGGCATCAAGGGCAACGCCTACAGCTTCCAGCTGAGCCAGCCGTGCCCGGATCGCGACTACTGCGTGCAGTACGACGAAACCGACCTGCATTTCGTCCAGCGGCTGTGCGAGGAGGAGGGCATTCACTACCACTTCCAGCACGACACCAAGGGCCACACACTGGTGTTCGGCGATGACCAGACCGTGTTCCCGAAACTCGGCCAGCCCACCGCCTACGTGCAGGGCAGCGGCATGGTCGCCGACGAGCCGGTGATCAAGGGCTTCACCCTGCGTCTGGAAACCCGCACCAACCGCACCACGCGCCGCGACTACGATTTTGAAAAGCCGCGCCTGCAACTGGAGTCGGCCTACAAACCCGACGGTAAAAGTGACGAGCCGGACCTGGAAGACTACGACTACCCGGGCCGTTTCACCGAGCGCGCCCGCGGCAAGTTCCTCAGCCAGCGGGCGCTGGAACGCCACCGCGCCGACTACCGGCAAGCCGAAGGCCATGGCGACCAGACCACCCTGGTCAGCGGCCACTTCCTGGAGATCTCCGACCACCCGCGCACCGAGTGGAACGACCTCTGGCTGCTGACCGAAGTCATCCACGAAGGCAAGCAGCCGCAAGTCCTCGAAGAGTCGGTGACCAGCGACACCACCGCCAACAAGGACGACTTCCACCAGGGCTACCGCAACCGCTTCCTCGCCACCCCATGGGACGTGTTCTACCGCCCGGCGTTGCTACACCCCAAACCCTGCGTGCTCGGCAGCCAGACCGCCCAAGTCACCGGCCCCAAAGGTGAAGAAATCCACTGCGACCAATACGGCCGCGTCAAAGTGCAATTCCACTGGGACCGCGAAGGCCTGGCCGACGACAAAACCAGCTGCTGGCTGCGCGTCTCCAGCAGCTGGGCCGGCGACCGCTACGGCGCCATCGCCATCCCGCGCATCGGCATGGAAGTGCTCGTCACCTTCCTCGAAGGCGACCCCGACCAACCGCTGGTGACCGGCTGCCTGTACCACAAGGAAAACCAGGTGCCGTACGCCTTGCCGGCAAACAAAACCCGCAGCGTCTTCAAAACTCTCAGCTCCCCCGGTGGTGGCGGCTTCAACGAACTGCGCATCGAAGACAAAAAAGGCGCCGAACAAATCTTCATCCACGCCCAGCGCGACTGGGATGAAAACATCGAACACGACCAAAAAATCCGCGTCGGCAACGAACGCCACGACACCGTCGAAAAAAACACCTACACCGAACTCAAAGCCGAAGAACACCGCACCACCATTGCCGACCGCAAAGTCGAAACGCGGATGGACGACCACCTGACCATCGGCCAGAACCAACACATCAAACTCGGCACCGCCCAACTCACCAGCGTCGGAAGAGAAATCCACATCAAGGCCGGCGCCAAAATCGTCATCGAGGCGGACTCGGAACTGACGATCAAGGGCGGCGGCAGCTTCATCAAGCTGGATGCGGGTGGGGTGACGGTGGTTGGGCCTGTTGTGAAGATTAATGCTGGTGGCTCGGCGGGGAGCGGGACGGGGATCGGGATTAAACCGCCGGTGCTGCCGGGGGCGGCGGATAAGGATAAGGCGGGGAGTTTGATGGATCAGGCGTTGGGGAATGCGCCGCCTGAGAAGGTTAAACCGAAGGCTTTTTTTGTGTTTTCTGAGTGATGGACATGAATGTTTTTTTGAAGAAAAGAATCTTTTTCGTAGCGTTAATCGGCTCATCCGTACTGAGCCTGTTTCACGGCAGCGCTTATGCGGATGAATGCCCATCTGAGGACTTCGCCCAGTTCCTGCCAGCGTTCTCAGCGAACGCAGAAACTCAGCAGCGCCTGACTACAATGACAGTTAAATCGCTGGTCTTGAAGCCTGTGGGAGCGCGCGGTGATTTCGAGCCGCAGACGACAGGAGTCAATAATTCCACGTTGGCATTTCCACTGATGGCGCCCGTAGCCTCAGACAAGACCGAGGGTGTCGAAGTCGAAGAGGTCGACGCCAGTCACATCAACGTTGTGGATAAACGTGGAGGTAACAGCAACATCAAAATCTTCAACTTTTCTCGCCAGGCATGCTGGGTGTTGGAGGGAGTTGAGGATTGGTCGGTCAGCGAGAAAGACCTTGTTGTGGCGAGTACTCAGACCATGAGTACTGCGGAGAATTTTTGCTATCAGCGTGCAGAAGCATTCGGCGGATTGGGGGGGCTGGAGCAATACCGGCTGACTGGAGAGTTTTTTGAAGCGTCGTTGGAAAACTATGTGTGTGCGGCAGCTTCCGGTGATCCACAGGCAAGTTTGAATGCTGCGAGCTTGAGCCTTTCCGGCATGGCTCCGCGTTTGGAGACGGAGAAGGTCGAGATGCTGTTTAGGGCAGCAGCAACCACCCTCGCCGATGGTGCAGCCTCACTTTCAACGTTTTACTGTTACGGGAATAATCCTGTGCCTGAAGGTTCTTGCCAACATCCTGAACTAGCGGAAAAGGAGCTCATTCGCGCCGCATCAATGGGCTCTGCCGATGCCCTGAACTACTTGGGCTACTCATTTGAAGATGGGGTGCTTGTTACTAAAGACATGTCGAGAGCACTGGCGTGTTATCGCCTCGCGGCGGACAAGGGCAACGATACCGCTGTCAGGAACCTGAAACGATTGAACACGCAAAACGTTGACGCCACCAAAGCCAGTTATTGCTATTGAATTGCAGGAAGCAGAAATGACTGAACCACTTGATTTAAGACGCCCCTACATGAATAACGGTTACGTTTACATGATGGGAGGTGACGGTCAGAAAACGAACTCGGCGGGAAAAAAAGAGATTGATTGTTCTCATATGGTGAACCTGTTGCTCACTGGCGCGGGTTACCAGATTCCATATGAAGAAACAAAGACAATGGAAAACTCAGACTATTACACTGAGGTGATGCCCGAAGATGTTAAAGAGGGTGATATTGCTCTTTGGATCAACATACTCCCGCTCAAGGGAAGCAACAAACCTCTTTTTCATACTGGCATTGTCATGGAGTTTAACTCCAAGTCCGGGGCCGGGAAGATATTCGGTGCGCAAACTACAAATGGGCCATCTGAGGCGTATTTTGGTAATAAGCCGCCGGCGTACTACTGGCCTGTTCCAACAAAATTCTTAAGGGCGAACGAAAAATATAGAACAGGTGCAACTCCTGCTCCCGCAGCGGCTTCGACACCTGAGCCGATTAGTTCGGCGCGAATCATGAACTTTCAGTACCCCATTCGGAAGCTGGATGGGAGCCAGTATGAAAGCTCAGATGAGGTTTATCAAGTTCTTGAAAAAGAGGTGTCTGGAAACTACTTGTTGGGAGGGCATAATTTTTGGCATGGTGGTATTCATATAAGCGAACTTAGTGCGCCTCAGTGTATAGGTGACCAGCCTGTGCGCTGTATCGCTGACGGAGTTGTGGTTGCATATCGGCTGAATGAAAATTACGTAAAGTCTGAATTTGAACAGGGTGAATCCAAGACGGGCCTAAACTATTCGAGTTCATTTTGCTTGGTGAGACATGACTATAAGGCGGCAGGAAAGCCTAACGAAAAAGGTGATGTGATATCAGAGAATGTAATGACGTTTTTTAGTCTTTACATGCACTTGTTGCCTTTTGCAAACTATCCTTCGGAGGCAAAAGTTGAAAGGCTAAGGCCGGTATATTGGCAGGGTAAAGTTAGGGCTAAGGTCGCTGCGAAAGGTCTACAGCTACGTAATCCTCCTGAGTCTAAAGTCAATGGTGCGAAAGCAGGGGATGCAATCAGTGTCAATATGGTTTTATGCACCTCCAGTGTTATTGAGTTTGATAGCGAAAAAGTTCTAAATTTGTATGTAAAGAACAAGCTTCTGAAGATGGCCGAGTGTACGTTTGTTCCGAGTACCTCGTCGGTTCCTACAGGCTTGAAAAAAGGTGGCGCAATTCCACCCACCTTCTGGGCTTGCGTGGAAAATGTCGAACCCAATCATTTTGTTGATTGGGAGCCTGTTACACCCACAAATTTTGATAATGTGGTGCTTACGAACATACCAATTAAAGCGGGAGATCCGATCGGCTACCTTGGTTTGAATGAAGTGCTTGCCGGGCCCGCCGGCGGAAAGTCAAGTAAGCATCAGGTTCATCTGGAAGTTTTCAGTAGCGATGACATTGCAGGTCTTATAAAAAATCCGAAGGGGTTGGTGAGTGGGAATCAGCATCTTGTACTGGATGTCGGTACTGATCTATATAAAAAGTCTGAGGTAGAAGGCAAGGTGTCTTTTTCTCCAAAACAATCACCTCTTACAGAAAAAATCATTGTTCCTGTAAGCAAGGCGAAAGTTTCAAAAGATTCAAGTGGGAAAGAGTGGTTTGGATTATCGATTAAAAGCGAGTCGCTTGCATTGGATGGCTTCTTGAAAAAGGAAGGTGCCACTATCCTTTGTCAACATGATTGGGAAAAGCTCGGGTTCAATGTTGTTAAGGAAAATAACGAAAGCTCTGATGGGTTCTTAGATGTCGACGCGATGCCAGAGTTTTTTAAGAAGCTCTATTCTGAACTAGACAGCAAAGGAAATGGCGATGGTAACCTCACTGTAGAAGAGTTACAGGCGGCACTTCGAGATCCAGATCTACGTAGTCGCTGGACTAAACTTGTCGCCTATCACCCTACGGAATGGCAGGCAAAAACATCTGAGCCGAAGTGGGCTCGACTGAAGGAGCTTCTTGTAGAGACTCCCGCAGTACTGAAGCACGAGCAAGAAAGGATAGATAAACTTGTCTTCTGGGACGAAATGGCAGGGGCTATGCAGGTCGCATTGCCAAATTCTATTTACCACTTCCACCCAATAGCATTTATCGATAACTTGAAGAAAATCCATGTTCTAACTCTTGAGGAGGCCCGAATTCGTGCTTTCTTGAGAATGCTGAAGATTGGCGAAGGGACCACTGGCTTAGAAGGGTATGAGCATCTTTTTGGGGGAGAATCTTTTATTAAAGACTATGGGAAAACGTTTGTAGATCACCCACGTCTTCCGATGAACAAAACGGTGAAAAAAACTGGCAAGGTGATTAGTTCAACCGCCGCTGGTGCATATCAGGTTATGCAGTATGTGTGGGATGATGATTATGTTGTTAAGCTAAGACAGAAATATGGTATTACGGATTTTACACCTGCAATGCAAGATAGATATTGCGTTTTGGTTCTGAAATATCGTAGAGAAGCGCTGCCTGAAATTATGCGTGGAGATATTAAGGCCGCCATTAAAAAATGCAATAGGGAATGGGCGAGTTTACCAGGTTCTCCTTATGATCAGCCTACTGTAAAGCTGGAGGATGTGGTTGCTGAATATAATAATATGGTAAGCCAGGAGTTAGCTGGTGAAAGTGATTTGCCTATGAAAATAGGTTTTATTGCCGATCTGATGGAGTGAATTGTAATGCTTGTACTTAGAAAAAATATTGCTTGTTTGACCCTGTTTTTTTGCTTGCCGGCAATGGCTGCTTCCTCTTCCGATACAGCTTCCTACACAAAGACCGATGTTTTGGATTGTGAGGGCACCAAAATCGAATTGGTGTCGAATTGTCAGAGAGATACGGTAGATGTTTCGCAAGATCATGCCGGTCTCCCGGTATGTACCGATCAGATAATTAAAATAAATGGCAAAGAAAATCGTCGTAAAATTGAAAAACTGTCTCAGCTTACGACCTCAGGGAAGAATGTGAAAGTTCTATCGAACGTGGTTGTTTCGATGGCCTGTATTAAAGGTAGTAAAGGGAACTTGGTTTTTATCGGTGGTTATGGTGGCTGTGGTATATGTCCAGAGTGGCGCGGTTACTATTCGATGGATGGCAAGTTGGTTAATTATGTTTATAGTGATTCATTTCGTTCTTTTGGGTCTCTTGGTTCTCGTGAGGATCTAATTAATAAGTATGGTGTAAAAAAACGAGACTTAGTGGATGGAAGTTATCTTGAGCAAAAAGTTATATACGCTAATCCTTAGTGTTTGCGTGAAATCATAAAGGGATGGATTTATTTAAACGGCCGCTTCCATTAGTGGGATGCTGTAATCAGTAGATAAATCCGTCACTTTTTTCTTTTTTGATATTTAGGGGAGGGTCAGAGTGAAAGGACTCTCAGCGTTATTTGGCAGCTTCCTCGCCATCTCAACATCACAGTGTTTCGCCGCCGACCTGAAGTTCGAGGACTTCAAGGTTGCCGAGGTGTTTTCCGGGCAGAACCATGCGTTGTTGCCGGTTGAAAACAGCAGCCCGCTTTGGGATGAGTACCGGGCGCAGGCCATTACACGCAAGGTCAACTTGCCGGGCACTACATCGTGCACACCATGGATTGTGGTGGTGGGACTGTCTGCGGTGAGGTGCTGGATGCTCGCACAGGCGCGGTGGTCGCGATCCTGCCGAATGCCTACTACATGGCTGGAGAAAAGGGCGGCTATTTCCATATGACCTTCAAGCCCGACAGCAACCTGATTAAGGTTTCTGGGGTTACCGCTGACACCGAAGTGGATTTTAGCGGTGAACCGCTACCCAGCGGTGATCGAGTCCGCTATTACGAGTTTACGAACAACGACTTTCGTTTGTTGAAGGTCGAGGATTCCTGATCGTTGGCGACTTAGGATTTCAAGGGGTTCGGACGTTGAACAAGGATGATATGGATGGGCCGCTTTATCAGGTTTTTCATGGCGACGGTGGCTGGGATTCTCTTGTGTGTGCCCGTAGCGTCTGCGGCTGACGGCGGTTGTTACGGCTATCTCACCGAGATGGTTCGCAGCAGTGATTTCCCGTTTCGCTATGTGACTAAGGACAGGGTCAATCTGCTGATCGATGAAGATGACGGTGAGATGGTTCGGGCTCAGTTGTTCTACGACACCGATGGCACGGGGACCATTGGTTGGGTCGAGTACAACGTGACCACGCACGTACTGCGCAATACCTCGGCGGAGCTTGAGGAGCCGGTGGCGTTGACCTTTGATGCTGCGTTTGCGAAAGGTTATGCGCAGTGTGTGGCTAAGGGCGCTGGTGCGTAGCGTTTGTTGACGTGATTTCGTGGCATCAGGAAAAGGGGACAAATTGTCCCCTTTTCCAATTCAGGTTTCAGCCCTACGTTTTAACCCGATACTCCACCGGATTCGGCGGATCGAGGTTGTCCATGGCGCGGTCGATCAGCAGTTGGGCGCCTTCGGCCATGCGGTAGATGGCGAGGGCGACGTTGCGGCGGGAGCCTTCGATTTCGAAGGCCAGGTCGCCGGCGATGGCTTTGATGGAGGCGATGTCTTCGGAGGCGTTGGCCAGGAGGCTGTCGGTGTCGACGTCTGGGGCGACGATGAAGAGTTGGCCTTTGCGGGCGTCGGCCAGGTGGATTTTGGGTGGGGGCGTGCCCAGGTGGTGGTCGAGGGCGCGTTCGGCGGCTTCGTGGAGTTTTTTCGAATCGAGGGATTCGTAGGGGGAAGTTGCTGGGTCTTCTGGTGGATTTGGTGTTGGTTTGATCATTGGATTAGTACCGATATTAGGAGCTAACACCATTTCGCTCGCACTTCGAATGAGGTGGCAGCTGTGTATAGGTGTGCAAGACCGGAATCGGCAAACCGGCAGACCCGAAGGCCTCCCACACACAGCCGCCATAACAATTCGCGAGCATAAGAAAACACTCGATGAATAGCCATAACCGATTGTGTGCCGATACCGGACTTGCACGTCCGTGTCACCGTTTTTTGGTGACAGGGTGAGACTAGCCCTGACTCGCAGGCCCGGATAGTTACCGAACACCGCTACAACTTGAAGGAAATGTCCGAGGATGGGGGGCTGTGGAGATCGTTCCCACGCTCCGGCGTGGGAATGCATCCTGTGACGCTCTGCGTCACTTCACGAAGCGGACGCGGAGCGTCCATGGCGGCATTCCTTTGCTGCGCGTGGGAACGATCAGTGGGGGGATGTGGTGGGCTTTGAGAAGTGTGACTTGGTGGTCATCGTGCTTAAAAAGCGCTTCATCTTCTGCTAACGCTGCGCAACGGTGGCGTTCTGGTGTTAAGCCGCTACACTGCGCCAGCGTTCATTTTTCTTTTGGGGCTTGAGCATGAAATTTCGTTTTCTTCTCTGGGTGATGGGCTTGCTGATGCGCAAGGCCAGTCGGACCAATCCGGCGTTTCAGCAGCAGTTGGGTGATAAAGAGTTGGTGTTCCAGTTGCAGACGCTGGACGGCAAGGTGGCGCGGCACTTTGTGGTGAAGGATCAGCGCATTAGCAGCAAGGCTGGGGTGTATGCCGAGCCGGCGTTTGCGATTGCCTTTAAAGATGCGGCTTATGGCTTTGCGACGATGCAGGCGAAGAACAAGCAGTTGGCGTTCATGACCGGGATTCAGGACAAGTCGATTCAGATCAAGGGCAACCCGGCGCTGGTGATGTGGTTCCAGGGGTTGACCAAGTATTTGAAGCCTAGGAAGGCTAAGCCTAAGGCGTGAGGTTGGCGGTGTTGGGTCGGGTGCTGTGACGCGGAGCGTCACGGGATGCATTCCCACGCAGAGCGTGGGAACGATCAGGGGCTGAGCGGCGTACGGTCGGTAGACCGAGGTGGATTCATCGCGAGCAAGCTCGCTCCCACAGGAATCACCTCAATCCTGTGGGAGCGTGGCTTGCCCGCGATGCTCTTATTAAGGCTGGGTGAACTGCGAGGCGAGTTCGCGCAGCAGGACTTCGGCTTCGAGGACTTTACTGACGACGTCGTTGGCCTTGTCGCGGGTCAGGCCGAGGCGGTCGAGCAGGACGTCGGGGATTTCTTCGTCGGGGCCGGAGCCGATGCCACGGCTGCGCAGCAGGCGCACGGCCAGGCAGACGAGGTTCGGGTATTCGGCGTAGTCGCCGTCGTAGCTCGGGTCGTGCTGGAAGCGCAGCGCGGTGGACAGTTCATCCGGCATGTCCCAGTAGCGCATCAGCCACGCGCCGATCTGTTCGCGGCTGATGCCCAGCAGGTGTTGCTCGACAAAGCTGTGGCACAGGTGCGGGTTGACCTCCAGGTGGCGGCAGATCAGCGAGAAGTGCGGCGGGAAGACGTGGGCCAGCAGCAAGTAGCCAAAGTTGTGCAGCAGGCCGGCGAGGTAGGTCAGGCCGGCTTCCGGGCGCTGGGCGCGCGGCATGGCGCGGGTCAGGCCTTCGATGACGGCGGCGGTGTAGATCGATTGGTGCCAGTACGGCGTGGTGTGTTGCGGGTGGTCCTTGGGCAGGCTCAGGGTTTTACCCAGGGCCAGGCCCAGCGCCAGGTTGATCACCAGATCGAAACCCAGCACGCGGACGATCGCGTCTTCTACTGAACGAATCTTGCCCGGCGACGCGTAGTACGGCGACGCCGCCCAGCTCACCACTTGCGCGGCCAGCGCCGGGTCGGTTTCGACGACGCCGGTGATGTCGTCGATGGTGGCGTTGGGGTCGACCCGCAGCTTGATGATTTTTTGTGCCGTTTCAGCCAGCGGCGGAATCTCGATGGTCGCTTCCAGGCGTTGCTGAATGCGGCGCGCGGTGAAGGCCTGCACCGCTTGGGTGATTTCCTCGCGGTCATCGTCGGGGCGGTCGAGGTTCGGGCGAATGCTGCTCAGGGCTTCGCCGAAGTTCGCGGCGCTGGCCTTGGTCAGCATGCTCTTGAAGTCTTCGCTGGTGATTTCCAGCAGCACGCCTGTCTCACCGGAGTTGATCAGCAACAGTGGTTCGCGCAGCAGGCTTTCTTCGTACAGGCACGGCGAGCTGGTGAGCGCCGGCAGGCCGGGCAAAAAGCTCAGGTTGTGTTTGCCGAGCATGCGCTCCAGGCGTTCGGTCGGCACGGCCGTGAGCCGGCGGCCGGTGAGTTCGGCGAGACGGTTGAGGTCCAGCAACTGGCTCTGCGGAAACAGCACCATGAGCGCGCCGACAGCGTCGTCGAGTAACACCGCTTGTACTTTGCGAGCGGGGTTGAGGCCCGGGCGATCGAGCACTTCGGTGTAGCGGATGCCCAGCTTGCCGAGCAGCATCCGGATAACAGACGGGGCGTGCGGGGCTTCGGGTGCGAAGGCAACTTCGGTCATGGTGTGTGTCCGTTTTCAAACAATTGCAGGAGTATAACCAGCTTGTTTAAAACCATCGCCCAGAAACTGAGACACTGCTCACACTTGGCCGTATTGCTGCCCATGGCGTAGCCAGCGGTCGAGCAACGGGCTGACGTGATGCGGCCAACGCTCCAGCAATGCCTGGGCCGCGTCGCGCACGGCCGGCAGCAGGTCGGCGTCGCGCATCAGGTCGGCGACCTTGAATTGCAGCAGGCCGGTCTGGCGGGTGCCGAGCATTTCGCCGGGGCCGCGCAGTTCGAGGTCTTTCTCGGCGATCACAAAACCGTCGTTGGTTTCACGCATGATACCGAGGCGTTGTCGGCCGATCTGCGACAGCGGCGGATGGTAGAGCAGCACGCAGTGACTGGCGGCGCTGCCCCGGCCGACTCGACCGCGTAACTGGTGCAGTTGCGCCAGGCCGAGGCGTTCCGGGTTTTCGATGATCATCAGGCTGGCGTTGGGCACGTCGACACCGACTTCGATCACCGTGGTCGCCACCAGCAACTGCAACGCGCCGGCCTTGAACTGGGCCATGACGGCGGCTTTCTCGGCGGGTTTCATGCGCCCGTGAATCAGGCCGACCTTCAGCTCGCCGAGGGCGGCGGTGAGGTCTTCATAGGTGGTTTCGGCGGCCTGGCAGGTGAGCTCTTCCGACTCTTCGATCAGCGTGCACACCCAATACGCCTGCCGCCCTTCGGCGCACGCGGCGCGCACTCGTTCGATGACTTCAACCCGGCGCGTGTCGGTGACCAGCACGGTGTTGACCGGGGTTCGACCGGGCGGCAGTTCGTCGAGAATCGAGGTGTCGAGGTCGGCGTAGGCGCTCATCGCCAACGTGCGCGGAATCGGCGTGGCGGTCATGATCAACTGGTGCGGGCACATCCGCCCGCCAACGCCTTTCTGCCGCAGCGCCAGCCGTTGCTGCACACCGAAGCGGTGTTGTTCGTCGATGATCACCAGCGCGAGGTTCTTGAACTGCACTTCATCCTGGAACAAGGCGTGGGTGCCGACCACCATCGGCGTGCCGCTGGCGATTTGCTCCAGTGCGGCGACGCGGTTCTTACCCTTGAGCTTGCCGGCCAGCCAGGCGACTTCCAGGCCCAGCGGTTCGAGCCAGCGCTTGAAGGTGATGAAGTGCTGTTCGGCGAGGATCTCGGTGGGCGCCATCAGCGCGACTTGATAACCGGCTTCCAGCGCTTGCAAGGCGGCGAGGGCGGCGACCACGGTTTTACCGGCGCCGACGTCGCCCTGAATCAGCCGCAGCATCGGCTCGTGCTGGCTCATGTCGTAGGCGATTTCATTGCCCACCCGTTGCTGCGCGCCGGTCGGCGGGAAGCCGAGGTTGGCCAGGTATTGGGCCGGCAGCCGGATGGCTTTGGGCATGGCCGGCGCCCGCAGCGCGCGCATGCTTTCACGCAGCCGTTGTTGCGACAGCTGATGGGTCAGCAGTTCTTCAAAGGCCAGACGGTGTTGCGCCCAGTGATGACCGAGGGCGAGTTCGTCGACATCCGCGTCCGCTGGCGGGTGATGCAGGTAGCGGATCGCATCGGCCAGCGGCGCCAGTTGGTAGTCCCGCGCCAGTTCTTGCGGCAGCCAGTCAGGCAGGCTGCTGGGGCCGAGCAAGGTCAGGGTTTGCATGCACAGTTGGCGCAGACGCTGTTGGGTCAGGCCTTCGGTGAGCGGGTAGACCGGCGTCAGGGTTTCATCCACCGGCGGCGGTTCGTCGCCGGTGATGGCACGGTATTCCGGGTGGTAGATTTCCAGCCCTGACGCGCCGGGCCGGGCCTCGCCGTAGCAACGCACGCGGGTGCCGCGTTTCAGGCCTTCCTTTTGCGCATTGCTGAAATGGTAGAAGCGCAGACTGAGCCCGCCGGTACCGTCCTGCAGGCGCACGACCAGGCTGCGGCGCCGGCCCATGACCACGTCGGCGCCGCTGACGGTGCCTTCGATCACCGCGTCCTGACCCGGCCGTAAGTGGCCGATTGGCACCACTCGGGTGCGATCCTGATAACGCAGCGGCAGGTGGAACAGTACGTCCTGAAGGTTTTCCAGGCCGACCTTGGCGAGTTTTTCGGCCATGGCTTCGCCGACACCCTTGAGTGCCGTGACCGACACCTGCGACAGCTCAGCCATTGCTACTGCTTACCCCGCAACCGCTGGCGGCTTGGCCACCGAGCACAGGCGGATCGAGTCGGCGAGGATTTCAATCGCTTTCGGCCGCGGGAAGCTGGCGCGCCAGGCGATGGCCACGGTGCGGAACGGTACTGGCGGCGACAGTGGGCGCACTTCGAGCACGCCGGGCGAGTAGTGGTGACTGTCGACGGCCGAGAGCGGCAGGATCGAGATGCCCAGGCCGGAGGCGACCATGTGCCGAATGGTTTCCAGCGAGCTGGATTCGACTGTGGTGTGCTTGGCGCCGTCGTTGCCTTTGGCCAGGGTCGGGCAGGCTTCGAGCACCTGATCGCGGAAGCAGTGGCCTTCGCCGAGCAGCAGCAGGCTCTTGTCGTTGAGCAGGCTGGCGTCGATGGATTCTTTTTCGGTCCACGGGTGCTGGGCCGGCATCAGGACGTAGAACGGCTCGTCGTAGAGTTGCAGGGTCAGCACGTCGGCTTCATTGAATGGCAGGGCGATGATGATCGCGTCCAGTTCGCCATTGCGCAGTTTGTCGCGCAGTACGTGGGTGAAGTTTTCTTCGATGTACAACGGCATCTGCGGGGCGACCCGGTGCAGTTGTGGAATCAAATGCGGGAACAGGTACGGGCCGACGGTGTAGATCGCGCCGACTTTCAGCGGGGCGGTCAGCTGGTTTTTGCCGGCCTGGGCCAGTTCGCGAATACCTTGGGCCTGTTCGAGGACTTTCTGGGCCTGGGCGACGATGCCTTCGCCCACCGGGGTCAGGCGCACCGCGCTTTTGCTGCGCTCGAAAATCAGCACACCGAGTTCGTCTTCAAGTTTTTTCACGCCCACCGACAGCGTCGGCTGGCTGACGTGGCAACGCTCGGCCGCGTGACCGAAATGCTGCTCTTGGGCGAGGGTAACGATGTAGCGTAATTCTGTGAGGGTCATAGCGGGCGTCCATGAAGATGCGGCCAAGCATACCGGCTGCAATCGATAGACGCACGTTATCAGACAGAGGGCGGAGAGCGACACTGGGCAATGCATGTTTGGCGCTGGCAGGTATGCAAAAGGCACCTTTCGGTGCCTTTCTGGTGAATCATAGGGCCCGCTAATTTATGAAACTGGCGAGCTCCGCTTTTGTGGCGAGGGGGCTTGCCCCCGTTGGGCCGCGAAGCGACCCAAAAACCTGCAACGGTATTTAATCAGGCATACCTCGTTGGCTGTTTTTACGACTGCTGCGCAGCCGAACGGGGGCAAGCCCCCTCGCCACAGGGTTCTGCAGGTGCCTTTAGCGTCGGCGTTTTTCCAGGGAATAAACGAACGGTGCGACGATTTCGATCGAGCCGTTGCTCAGCATGTCGGCTGGTGGCTTGGGCAGTGGCTGGGCGCGGCGGATCATTTCCAGGGTGGCCCGGTCCAGATCGGCATTGCCGGAACGACCGACCAGCTCGTAAGACAGCACGTTGCCTTCAGCGTCGACCACGAAGCGCAGACGGTTCAAGCCTTCCTTGCCACGCGACTGGGCGGCTGGCGGGTACTTCTTGTACTTGGCCAGGTGCGCCAGCAGTGTGCCTTGCCAGCTTTCCTTGGCCGCAGACTGCGCCGGCGTTGGGCCTGGGGCAGGTTGCGCGGATTTCTCCGTCGGGGTGTTGGTCGATGGCGCGTCGCTGGGTTTTTCCTCGGCCGGTTTTTCTTTCGGCGGCTCGGGCTTTTTCTCCACCGGCTTGGGCGGTTGAGGCTTGGGCTTGGGTTTGACCGGCTTGGGCACCGAGATCGTCGGTTTTGGCGCTTCCGCCAGTTTCGGCAGCGGCAGCTCTTCGACCGGGGCCGGTGGTTGCGGTGGCGTCACGACCTTGGGTGGTGCCGGTGGCGGTGGTGCCGGAAGCGGCGCCAACTCGACCATCATCGCCATCGGCGGCAGCTCGACCGGCGGCGAGGACTTCCAGTTGAGCGCGAGCAGAATCGCGACCGCATGGACGCCCAGCACCACGGCCAGGCTAGCGCCGTAACGCGTCAGCTTTTGGCGCGTCGTGATCATTTCTTGGCTGCCGTCTCAAGTCCGACCAAGCCGACTTTCAGGTAGCCGGCGGCCCGCAGGGCGTCCATCACGTGCATCAGGTCGCCGTAGTCCACGCCTTTATCGGCCTGGAAGAAGATGGTCGTGTCCTTCTTGCCGTGGGTTCGCGCATCGAGGGTCGCGCCAAGGGTTTCGGCGTTGACTTCGTCTTCGCCCAGGTACAAGCGCTGGTCGGCCTTGACGCTGAGGAACACCGGTTTCTCCGGCCGCGGCGCCGGCTTGGCGGTCGAGGCGGGGAGGTCAACCTTGATGTCCACGGTGGCCAGCGGCGCGGCGACCATGAAGATGATCAGCAGCACCAGCATCACGTCGATGAACGGGGTGACGTTGATTTCGTGGTTCTCGGCGAGATCGTCGTCTGCGCCTTCCTTTAAATGCAGGCCCATGGCGGATTACCCTACTTTGACCATGTGCGGTTGCGAAGGAATGCGCTCGGGCGGCAGGTGGTCGAGGTCGCGGCTGACCAGCAGCAGGACCTGCGCCGAAGCATCGGAAACCTGGGCTTTGTAGCCGGCGATGGAGCGGGCGAAGACGTTGTAGATGACCACCGCAGGAATCGCGGCCACCAGGCCCAGCGCGGTAGCCAGCAGGGCTTCGGCGATACCGGGGGCGACGACGGCGAGGTTGGTGGTCTGGGTTTTGGCGATGCCGATGAAGCTGTTCATGATGCCCCACACGGTGCCGAACAGACCCACGAACGGTGCGGTGGAACCGATGGTGGCCAGCACGCCGGTGCCGCTGCTCATGTTGCGACCGCAGGCGGCCACCAGACGCTCGAGGCGGAAGCTGACGCGTTCCTTGATGCCTTCTTTTTCACGGCTGTTGGCCGACAGGCGCATTTCTTCGAGGGCGTCGTGGACCAGCAGGTTGGCGAGGGTGCCTTCCTTGGCCGCACTGGCGCTGGCTTCTTTAAGGGTGGTGGCTTTTTTCAGGCTGGCGATTTCACCGCGCAGACGACGCTTGGCGCCCAGCAACTCAAGGCCCTTGGCGATCCAGATAGTCCAGGTGATGATCGAGGCGATGGCCAGGCCGATCATCACGATTTTTACGATGATGTCGGCGTTCTGGTACATGCCCCATGGCGACAGGTCATGGGCCATGCCCAGGGAATTGTCGGCTTCGAGGGCTTCAGGTGCATCAGCGGCAGCATCTTCGGAGGCCAGTGCCGGGGCGGCGGCGACAGGCGTCACGACCGGGGTGGCGTGATCCGCGTGATCAGCAGCGACTGGCGCGGATGCTGTTGCCGCTGGTGCGGTCGGCTCGACGGCGAAGGCAGCGGTCGGGGCCAGCAGCAGGCTGAACAGCAGCGCGGCGACCGCGCTCAGGGCGCGAGTGGGACGAGCAAGCGTGGTTGGCGAAGCGGAGAGTGAATTACGTGTCATGCTGGCCGGACCTGAGAGAAGAAGAGGGTTGAATGTCCTTCCAGGCCTCGTGGGCCGAGAACAAAAGTGGCGGGCATTATTGCAAGTAATTCTTGTTAACAAAAGTAATAGAGTCTCTTTTTTTCTTTGATTGCTAGCCGCGCGCCCAATGCCAAGGCTAGCCTGTACCTTTCTGATGGGAGAATTTTGATGTCCGCGCCTTCTGTTTTAATCGCCGGTTGTGGCGATGTCGGCGGCCGTCTGGCCACTCAACTGTTGGCCTCGGGGTGGGAGGTTCATGGCTTGCGGCGTGACATCTCGCGCTTGCCCGAGGGCGTTATTGGCGTTGCCGGCGACTTGTTCAATGAAGACTGCCCGGCGACCTGGCCCGTCGGTGCGGTGGATTACCTGGTGTATTGCGCGGCCGCCACCGATCACGATGAAGCCGGTTACCGCGCCGCTTATGTCCAGGGTTTGCAGCATGTGCTGGGTTGGCTGGACGACTACGGCCAGGCGCCCAAGCACCTGCTGTTCGTTTCCAGCAGTAGCGTTTATGGGCAGCAGAATGGTGAATGGGTCGATGAAACTTCGCCGACTCAAGCGGACGGCTATTCCGGGCGAGTGATGCTGGAAGCTGAGCAGGTTGCTTTGAACAGCGGCATCCCTGCCAGTCTTGTGCGCTTGACCGGGATTTACGGTCCGGGCCGCGAGCGGCTACTGACGCAGGTGCGCGGGGGGTATCGCGTGGCCATCGACCCGCCGCTGTATGCCAATCGTATTCATGCCGACGACGCCGCAGGCTTGCTGGCCTTCTTGCTCAAGGCGGATGACCAGGGTGCCGCACTGGATGAGTGCTATATCGGTGTCGACGACGCGCCCGCGCCGTTGTCGGATGTGGTGGGCTGGTTGCGCGAGTACCTTGGGGTGACCGAATGGGCCGACGATGCCAGCGTGCGCCGTACCGGCAGCAAGCGTTGCAGCAATGCTCGCGCCAAGGCGCTGGGTTGGACACCGCGCTATCCGAGCTTTCGCGAAGGGTATGCGGCGATTCTTGAAGACCGCAGCTGACAGTCAAACACCACAAACAACTGTGGGAGCGAGCCTGCTCGCGAAGGGGCCTTAACATTCAACATCATCATTGAATGTTACGCCGTCATCGCGAGCAAGCTCGCTCCCACATTGGTTCTTTGGTGACCCTAGAGCAGGATCACTGTTTTTCCAGTGTCCATTGGCGATTGCCAGGGGCGAACGAAGGTACTTCGTCCGTCTGGGCGCCGTTGACTGCCTGGAAGATTTCCATCTGTTTGCCGTTGCGGGTGAAGATCCACGGGTTGCCTTGGCCGCTCAGTTGCAGCCAGACCGTGTCGTGGCCGCCGCTCATGGAGGCGCAGTCGCCCGCCAGGCACAGCGCGTAACGGTCAGCGCCGGGCAGGCCCTGAACGGCGCCATCGGCCTGGAACTGCACGGTGCTGCCTTCGCCAGGACCGTTGACGATCTTCCAGCTGCCGCCCAGGTACGCTGAGTACAGCGCGCGCTCGAAGCTGGCGCCAATCGGCGCGCCTTCGGGAGCGATGTCTTTGGCGCGGTCAAACAGTTGCTCGGGCTCGTTGTCGTTGGCCACTTGGTGCAACTGTTTGCCGTCGCGCTTCAATTCGGTGGCAGCGCTGCCATAAAACTCGACTTTCCAGGCATCGGATTTCCCGCCGAGCATTTTGCCTTCGACGTTCTCGAAACCGTTTGTGTACCGCGCCTGGCCGGCCTTGGTGTTGACGTCCCACTCCAGGTTCGGGCCATAGGCTTGCAGCGCTTCGCGCAGCGGGCCGCCCTTGGCCGCCGCATCGATTGCCGACTGGTTGATCCAGGTGCCACTGATGTCGCGGTCGGCAGGGTTACTGGCACAGCCACCGAGAAACACCGCGAGCAACGAGAGAGCTAGCGCTTTGCGCATGAGGAGATCCTTACAGAACGAAGTCGGCGCAGCCTGGGAGGCTGCGCCGTGCGTATTACTCGATGACCAGGATGGCGTCCATTTCAACCTGCGAACCCTTTGGCAGGGCGGCCACGCCGATGGCGGCGCGCGCAGGGTAAGGCTGGTCGAAGTATTTGCCCATGATCTCGTTGACCTTGGCGAAGTGGCTCAGGTCGGTGAGGAAGATGTTCAGTTTGACGATGTCCTTGAACGAACCGCCAGCGGCTTCAGCCACGGCTTTCAGGTTCTCGAACACCTGGACGGTCTGGGCTTCGAAGCCTTCGACCAGTTCCATGGTTTTTGGATCGAGCGGGATCTGGCCGGACATGTAGACGGTGTTGCCAGCCTTGATCGCCTGGGAGTAAGTACCGATGGCGGCCGGGGCCTTGTCGCTGGTGATAACAGTCTTGGTCATGTATGACTCCTTGTAATGGGGTGCTGGATGGACGAGCTAGGCACGCATGCGGGTGATGCGAATCACCCCGGTCAGGGCGCGCAGTTTCTTGATCACGCGGGCCAGGTGTACACGGTCGTGTACGCTGACCACCAGTTGGACCACGCTGATACGACCGTCGCGTTCGTCCATGCTGATTTTTTCGATGTTGCCGTCCGCAGCGTTGACGCTGCTGGCCAGCAAGGCAATCAGGCCGCGCTGGTGTTCCAGCTCGACGCGCAGTTCGACGTTGAATTCACCGGTGACATCCTTGGCCCAAGAGAGCTGGATGCATTTTTCCGGGTTATGGCGGATTTCGCTGATGTTGCGGCAGTTGTCCAGGTGCACGACCATGCCTTTGCCGGCAGACAGGTGGCCGACAATCGGGTCGCCCGGGATCGGCGTGCAGCACTTGGCGTAACTGAGCACCAGGCCTTCGGTGCCGCGAATCGCCAGCGGACCTTCCGGGCTTGGCAGCTGTTCGCCTTCGCCAAGCAGGCGGCGGGCGACGACGTAGGCCATGCGATTGCCCAGGCCGATGTCTTCGAGCAGGTCTTCGATCAGTTCGAGGCGGTATTCGTTGAGCATCGCCTTGATGCGCTCGGCCGGGACTTTTTCCAGCGAGCTGTCGAAGCCGTTGAGTACCTTGTTCAGCAGGCGTTCGCCGAGGCTGATGGACTCGGAGCGGCGCTGCAGTTTCAGCGCGTGACGAATATGTGTGCGGGCCTTGCCGGTGACCACGAAGTTGAGCCAGGCCGGGTTCGGCCGTGCGCCCGGAGCGCTGACGATCTCGACCGTCGAGCCGCTTTGCAGTGGTTCGGACAGCGGCGCCAGGCGACGGTTGATCCGGCAGGCGATGCAGCTGTTGCCAACGTCGGTGTGCACCGCGTAAGCGAAGTCGACCGCCGTGGAGCCTTTTGGCAGCTCCATGATCCGGCCTTTTGGCGTGAACACGTAGACCTCGTCCGGGAACAGGTCGATCTTCACGCTTTCAATGAATTCCAGCGAGTTGCCGGCGCGTTGCTGCATTTCCAGCACGCCCTTGACCCACTGGCGGGCGCGGGCGTGAGTGCCTTTTGGCTGCTCGTCGCCGCTGGATTTGTACAGCCAATGGGCGGCGATGCCGTTGTTGGCCATCTCTTCCATTTCACGGGTGCGGATCTGGATTTCGATCGGTACGCCGTGCATGCCGAAGAGCGTGGTGTGCAGCGACTGATAGCCGTTGGCCTTGGGAATCGCGATGTAATCCTTGAAGCGACCCGGCAACGGTTTGTACAAATTATGCACAGCACCGAGCACGCGGTAGCAGGTATCGACCTTGTCGACGATGATCCGGAACGCGTAGACGTCCATGATCTCGTTGAAGGCCCGGCGCTTGCCGCGCATTTTCGTGTAGATGCCGTAGAGGTGTTTCTGGCGACCGCTGACCTCGCCCTGAATGCCGTCGATGGCCAGGCAGTGGCTGAGGGATTCTTCGATCTTGTTGACGATTTCCTTGCGATTGCCCCGGGCGCGTTTGACCGCCTGGTAGATCCGCGCGGAACGCATCGGGTGCATCGCCTTGAAGCCCAGGTCTTCGAATTCTACGCGGATCGCGTGCATACCTAGCCGGTTGGCGATGGGCGCGTAGATTTCCAGGGTTTCCTTGGCGATCCGCCGGCGTTTTTCACCGGACAGGACTTCCAGCGTGCGCATGTTGTGCAGGCGGTCGGCCAGTTTGACCAGGATCACGCGAATATCGCGCGCCATGGCCATGGCCATTTTCTGGAAGTTTTCGGCTTGGGCTTCGGCTTTGGTCTCGAAGTTCATCTGGGTCAGTTTGCTGACCCCGTCGACCAGTTCGGCCACGGTTTCGCCAAACTGCGCAGAGAGCGCTTCCTTGGCAATACCGGTGTCTTCGATCACGTCATGCAGCATCGCGGCCATCAAACTCTGATGGTCCATGTGCATGTCGGCAAGAATATTCGCGACCGCTAGCGGGTGCGTGACGTACGCCTCGCCGCTGCGGCGGCGCTGGCCGTCGTGGGCTTGTTCGGCGTAGAAGTACGCTCGGCGGACCAGGTTGACCTGGTCAGTGCCGAGGTAGGTCGATAAGCGTTCGGCGAGGGCGTCTATGCTCGGCATGATGACTCCTGCCGTTCGCTGTGACCCCGCGCCGTACTACGTCGACCAGGCATGGGCTTAGACGGCCTCGTTGGACTCGTCCTCGAACGCTGCGAACAGCGGTTCGTCTTCGACGATTTCAGCATTGGCGATGAACTCGTAGCTCATCAGGCCTTCAGCGATTTCACGCAGGGCCACAACGGTAGGTTTGTCGTTTTCCCACTGGACCAGAGGCTCTTTGCCGCCGGTGGCCAGTTGACGGGCACGCTTGGTAGAGAGCATGACCAGCTCAAAGCGGTTTTCCACGTGTTCTAGGCAGTCTTCAACGGTTACGCGGGCCATGGTATTCCTCGGAGCGAATGCAATATGCGCGCTGCCCGGTTGGGCGAGCGGACTCAACAGTTTAAAAAATCACCAGCGATTAGGGAAGCGCTGATTTTTTAACCAAGCCCTTCAACGCGCTGCAAGTGCCAATGTAAAGCCCTTGCAGCGGTTTTGGGAAGAGCTGATTCAGCCCAGCAATTCGGCAAGTAATTTACCGAAACGCTGTTGCTGACGCTTCTGATGCAATTGATTAGCGCGGAAAATCGCTTTCAGGTCTTCCAGCGCCTGGTTGAAATCATCGTTGATGATCAGGTAGTCGTAGTCGACGTAGTGGCTCATCTCGCTGACCGCTTCGCGCATCCGGCCTTCAATGATCTCGTGGCTGTCCTGGCCACGGCCGTGCAGGCGTTGGCGCAAGGCCTCCTGGGAGGGCGGCAGAATGAAGATCGAGCGCGCATGCGGCATCAACTTGCGCACCTGCTCGGCGCCTTGCCAGTCGATTTCCAGGATCAGGTCGTGGCCTTCATCCAGGGTCTGCTGCAGGTGGCTTTGCGAAGTGCCATAGAGGTTGCCGAACACTTCGGCGCGCTCCAGGAAGTCGCCGTGCTCGATCATCTTCACGAACTGGGTGCGGTCGACAAAGTGGTAGTTCACCCCGTCCACTTCGCCCTGGCGCATGGCGCGGGTGGTGTGCGAGATCGAAAGACGGATCTGTGGAAGATCGTTGATCAGGTCCTTGACCAGGCTGGTTTTGCCAGCGCCGGACGGGGCGGAAATGATGTACAGGGTGCCAGTGCTGTGGGTCATGTCGGGGTAGCCTTACTCAATGTTCTGCACTTGTTCGCGCATCTGCTCGATCAACACTTTGAGGTTGACCGCAGCCTGGGTGCTGCGCGGGTCGAAGGCTTTGGAGCCCAGTGTATTGGCTTCGCGGTTGAGCTCCTGCATCAGGAAGTCGAGGCGTCGACCGGCAGCGCCGCCGGACTTGAGCACGCGGCGTACTTCAATGATGTGGGTGCTCAGGCGGTCCAGTTCTTCGGCGACGTCGCTTTTTTGCGCGAGCATGACCATTTCCTGTTCCAGGCGCTGCGGGTCGAGCTCGGCCTTCATGTCGGCAAAGCGGTCGAGCACCTTCTGACGCTGGGTGGCGAGCATCTGCGGAACCAGTTCGCGCAGGGTCACCACGTCTTCTTCAATCGACGTCAGGCGATCGTTGATCAGCCGGGCCAGCTCCGCACCTTCGCGCTCGCGGCCAGCCTTGAGTTCCTTGAGGCCTTCATTGAACAGGGCCAGCGCCTCGGCGTTGAGCGCTTGCGGGTCGCTTGCGTCAGCGACCAGCACGCCAGGCCAGGCCAGCACTTCCAGCGGGTTGAGGGCTGAAGGATTGTTGATCAGGCTGGCGACGGTCTCGGCGGCGGCGACCAGTTGCGCGGCGCGTTCGCGGTCGACTTGCAGCGGTTTGCCGGCGGTTTCTTCGGTGAAGCGCAGCGTGCATTCGAGTTTGCCGCGCGACAGGCCCTGACGCAGCGCTTCGCGCACGTTGCCTTCGAGGTCGCGAAAGGACTCTGGCAGGCGCAGGTGCGGTTCCAGGTAGCGGCTGTTGACCGAGCGCAGCTCCCAGCTCAGGGTGCCCTGGCTGCCGGCTTTTTCGACGCGGGCGAAGGCGGTCATGCTGTGCACCATGGAGGTACCTCGCGATTCAGGCCGGCGCCGAACCCTGCGGGCTCAACGGACCTGGTTAGATGAATTAAAGCCTACAGGCTGCAAAGGCGCAGGATTGTAGCGCAGTGCGGCGGATGCTCCCAAATGGCGCGTGTGACAAAGCGCTGCAGGTCGTCGCAGAGCGCGGTTCAGAGCCCTCGCTCGTCGCCCGGGTTTTTTAGAAGTGCCCAGGCGCGCCCGGTCGCCCTATAATGCTCGGCAGATTTCCGTCCTCCGTACAGGTGTTCCCCTATGAAACGTCCAAGTGGTCGCGTTGCCGATCAGCTCCGCTCGATCCGCATTACCCGCAACTACACCAAACACGCCGAGGGATCTGTACTGGTCGAGTTCGGTGATACCAAGGTGATCTGCACCGTCAGCGTCGAAAACGGTGTGCCGCGCTTCCTCAAGGGGCAGGGCCAAGGCTGGCTGACCGCCGAATACGGCATGTTGCCGCGCGCCACTGGCGAGCGTAACCAGCGCGAAGCGAGCCGCGGCAAGCAAGGCGGCCGTACGCTGGAGATCCAGCGTCTGATCGGTCGTTCCCTGCGCGCTGCGCTGGATATGTCCAAGCTGGGTGACGTGACCCTGTACGTTGACTGCGACGTGATCCAGGCCGACGGCGGTACGCGTACTGCCTCGATCACCGGCGCCATGGTTGCGCTGGTCGACGCCTTGAAAGTGATCAAGAAGCGCGGCGGCCTGAAAGGCGGTGACCCGCTCAAGCAGATGATTGCTGCCGTGTCGGTGGGCATGTACCAGGGCGAGCCCGTGCTGGATCTGGACTACCTTGAAGACTCGGCTGCCGAGACCGACCTCAACGTGGTGATGACCAGCACCGGTGGTTTCATCGAAGTGCAGGGCACCGCTGAAGGCGCGCCGTTCCAGCCTGAAGAGCTGAACGCGATGCTGGAGCTGGCGAAAAAAGGCATGAGCGAAATTTTCGATCTGCAAAAAGCTGCATTGGCCGACTGAGTATTCGAACTCATTCCAGGATAAGGAGAGCGCCATGAATGACGACCAGCTACCCGCACCCGCACCGAGCCAGGAAGTCAGGCAATGGGCGATGTTCTGTCATTTGTCGGCGTTTCTCGGCTACTGGTTTCCGTTCGGCAGCCTGATCGGGCCGCTGATCCTGTGGCAGATGAAGCGCGAGCAGGACCCGTTCATCGACGCGCAGGGCAAGGAAGCGCTGAATTTCCAGATCACCGTGGCGGTGGCGGCTACGATCTGTATTCCGCTGATGTTCGTATTGATCGGCATCCCGCTGTTCGGCTTGCTGGTGATCGCGGCGGTGGTGCTGACCATCATTGGCGGCGTCAAGGCCAATGAGGGTGTGGCTTACCGTTACCCCTTCACCTGGCGGCCGATCAAGTAATGGTCGGTGAGGATTCCTTTGTGGGAGCGAGCCTGCTCGCGATAGCAGTCTGACAGTCACCGCGTCGGTGTCTGGTCTACCGTCATCGCGAGCAGGCTCGCTCCCACATTGAATAATCAGCACCCATAGAAAAGCCGACATCTCTGTCGGCTTTTTTGTAGCTGCGAAAAAACGCTTAGATCGTCAGCGTCCAGTCGTAGTCCACGATCAGTGGCGCGTGTTGCGAGAACCGCGGCTGACGTGGCAAGCGAGCACTGCGTACAAAGCGGCGCAGGCCCGGGGTCAGCAGCTGGTAGTCGAAACGCCAGCCCAGGTTGAGCATCTCGGCCTGTTCGTTGTCTGGCCACCAGCTGTACTGATCGCCTTCGCGGCTGACTTCGCGCAGGGCGTCGACATATCCCATGTTGCCGACAATCTCGTCCATCCAGGCACGCTCTGGCGCCAGGAAGCCCGGGGATTGCTGGCTGTCGCGCCAGTTCTTGATATCCAGCTTTTGTTGCGCGACGTACAGCGAGCCACAATAAATGTACTCGCGACGTTTGCGCCGCTGTTTATCCAGATAACGGGCGAAATCGTCCATTAGCTTGAACTTCTGGTTCAAGTCTTCATCGCCGTTCTGCCCCGAAGGGAGCAGCAAGGTCGCGATGCTGACCTTGTCGAAATCGGCTTGCAGGTAGCGCCCGTAGCGGTCGGCCGTCTCAAAGCCGAGACCGCTGATGACAGCCTTCGGTTGCAACCGCGAGTACAAAGCCACGCCACCTTGGGCGGGAACTTCGGCATCGCAGGCATAAAGGAAGTAGCCATCCAGTTGGAAGGCTGGATCGTCCAGTTCAAAGGCGGAGGCGCGGGTGTCCTGCAGGCAGATGACGTCGGCATTCTGTGCCTGCAACCAACTGAGCAAACCACGCTCGACTGCAGCCTGAATACCATTGACGTTCACACTGATGATCCGCATAAATGGCCCCAAAAATCGCGTGCGTGTATGATACACGGCGTCTACCTAATTAGCTAAATCCGTGGTATTTGGGGTTTTTTTCATGCAAGCGTATCAGCGCGACTTCATTCGTTTTGCCATCGATCGCGGCGTTTTGCGCTTCGGTGAGTTCACCCTGAAGTCCGGGCGTACCAGTCCTTACTTCTTCAATGCTGGCCTTTTCAACTCGGGTTCTGCGCTGGCGCAGCTGGGTCGTTTCTACGCGGCAGCCATCGTCGAGAGCGGCATTGCGTTCGATGTGCTGTTTGGCCCTGCGTACAAAGGCATTCCTTTGGCGGCGACCACTGCCGTGGCATTGGCTGAGCACCATGGCCGCGATCTGCCATGGTGCTTCAACCGCAAGGAAGCCAAGGCCCACGGCGAAGGCGGCAGCCTGGTCGGCGCGCCATTGACCGGCGACGTGCTGATCATCGACGACGTGATCACCGCCGGTACCGCAATCCGTGAAGTGATGCAGATCATCGCTTCCCAGGAAGGCGCCAAGGCGGCCGGCGTGCTGATCGCGCTGAACCGTCAGGAGCGTGGCAACGGTGAATTGTCGGCAATCCAGGAAGTGGAGCGTGACTTCGGTATCCCGGTGATCAGCATTGTTTCGCTGAATCAGGTGCTGGAGTTCCTCGCCGACGATCCACAGCTCAAGCAGCATTTGCCGGCGGTAGAAGCCTATCGCGCGCAGTTCGGCGTCTAACGCCATTCCCCTTGTGGGAGCGAGCCTGCTCGCGATGAGGCCTTCACATTCAAATTGATGTGACTGAAAGACCGCTATCGCGAGCAGGCTCGCTCCCACAGGGAAAGCACAAACAAAAAGACCCCGCTCAGCCAGGCTGAGCGGGGTCTTTTTATGTGTGTTGCTTACGGACGCTTGCGATTGCTGATCAAGGTGCCCACACCGGTGTCGGTGAAAATCTCCAGCAGAATCGCATTCGGTACCCGGCCATCGATGATCAGCGAGCTGCCGACGCCGCCCTGTACGGCTTCCAGCGCGCAACGGATCTTCGGCAGCATGCCGCCGTAGATGGTGCCGTCGGCGATCAGTTCGTCGACCTGCTGGGTGCTCAGGCCGGTCAGGACCTTGCCGGACTTGTCCATCAGGCCGGCGATGTTGGTCAGCAGCATCAGCTTTTCAGCTTTCAGCGCTTCAGCAACCTTGCCGGCTACCAGGTCGGCGTTGATGTTGTACGACTCGCCGTTGACGCCGACGCCGATGGGCGCGATCACCGGGATGAAATCGCCTTTGACCAGCAGGTTCAGCAGGTCGGTGTTGATGCCGACCACTTCGCCCACCTGGCCGATGTCGATGATTTCCGGCTGGGTCATCTCCGGTGTCTGACGGGTGACGGTGAGCTTCTTCGCACGAATCAGCTCGGCGTCTTTGCCGGTCAGGCCGATGGCGCTGCCGCCGTGGCGGTTGATCAGGTTGACGATGTCTTTGTTCACCTGGCCACCGAGGACCATTTCCACCACGTCCATGGTCTGGGCGTCAGTGACGCGCATGCCGTCGATGAAGTGGCTCTCGATCGAGAGGCGCTTGAGCAGGTCGCCGATTTGCGGGCCGCCGCCGTGAACCACCACCGGGTTGATGCCCACGGCCTTCATCAGCACGATGTCGCGGGCGAAGCCGGTTTTCAGCTCCTCGCTTTCCATCGCGTTGCCGCCGTATTTGATCACCAGGGTCTTGCCGACATAGCGGCGAATGTAAGGCAGCGCTTCGGACAGGACCTTGGCGGTGTTGGCGGCGGCTTCGCGTTCGATGGTCATTCGGGGCTCCGGCACTTCAATAAAAGGCGCTTCAAAAAGTCAAAACGGTAGTTGGAGGTCAGGTGCAACACGTTTCAGTTGGGTGTGGAACACATCCTTGATGCGCTGCAGTTCGGCGTCGTTATCGGCCTCGAAACGCAGGACCAGCACCGGTGTGGTGTTGGACGCGCGAACCAGGCCCCAGCCTTTGGCATAGTCGACTCGCACACCGTCGATGGTGGTCAATTCGGCGCCGTCGCCCCAACGGGCATCGTGCAGTGCATCAATGATGCTGAATTTGCTCTCTTCGGTCACATGGATATTGATTTCTGGCGTAGAAATATCGTTCGGGAAGGTCTCGAACAACTCTTGCGCGCTGGATTTTTCCTTGCTGAGGATCTCCAGCAGCCGCGCGGCGCTGTAAATACCGTCGTCGAAACCGAACCAGCGCTCCTTGAAGAAGATGTGCCCGCTCATTTCGCCTGCGAGCAGGGCGCCGGTTTGTTTCATCTTCTTTTTGATCAACGAATGACCGGTTTTCCACATCAGCGGGCGACCGCCGTATTCCTTGATCAGTGGAGTCAGGCGACGGGTGCATTTGACGTCGAAGATGATCTCGGCGTTCGGGTTGCGTGCAACCACATCCCTGGCAAACAGCATCAGCAGACGGTCCGGGAACACGATGTCGCCGGTATTGGTCACCACGCCGACGCGGTCGCCGTCACCGTCGAAGGCCAGGCCCAGGTCGGCGTTGGTTTCCTTGACCTTGGCGATCAGGTCCACCAGGTTCTCAGGCTTGCCCGGATCCGGGTGGTGGTTCGGGAAGTTGCCGTCGACGTCGCAGAACAACGGGATGACTTCGCAGTTCAGCGCTTCGATCAGCTGAGGCGCAATAACCCCGGCAGCACCGTTGCCGCAGTCGACTACCACTTTCAGGCGTCGGGCGAGTTTGACGTCCTGGACGATTTCGGTGGTGTAGCGGTCGAGGATTTCTACTTTGGTGATGCTGCCCTTGCCGCTGCTCAGGTTGTTGGTTTTCAGGCGTTCGTGCAGGGCCTGGATCTGTTCGTTGGCCAGGGTGTCGCCGGCAATCACGATTTTGAAGCCGTTGTAGTTCGACGGGTTGTGGCTACCGGTAAGCATTACGCCAGACTTGCCGGCCAGCACGTTGGCTGCGTAATAGAGCGCCGGGGTTGGCACCAGGCCGACGTCGCTGACGTGGCAGCCGCTGTCGTGCAGGCCCTGAATCAGTTGCTCGACCAACTCCGGGCCGGATAAACGACCGTCACGGCCAACGGAGATGTTCGGTTCGTCCTGGGCCAGGGTCTGGGAGCCGATGGCACGACCGATCCAGTAAGCGGTTTCAGCGGTCAAGAATTCCGGGACGGTGCCGCGAATGTCGTAGGCGCGGAAGATGCTGTCGGGGAACTTCGGTGCAACTTGGGCTGGACTGCTCATCTGTGGGAATGCTCCATTTCGAAAGTGGCGGGACCTGCCTGCGAACAACGTGTCGACAGGTTCAAACTGAAGGGTATGACGGCGTTTTCCACAGAGAGTTCGTGGTGCGAAAAGGCCATGCTGCCGCTAACAGCGGGGCTTTGGCCAGCCAATGCCTTGATTTTCGGTGCTAAACCTTACAGATGACAATTTGAAATTTGTGGTGAGGGCGCTTGCTCCCGCTCCTACAGGGAGGGCTTCAGCGGATCAGTGGCTGCCCGAGTGACCGAAGCCACCCGCGCCGCGCTGGGTTTCGTCGAACTCTTGAACCAGCTCGAAGTGCGCCTGAACCACCGGCACCAGCACCAGTTGGGCAAGACGTTCACCCACCACGATGTTGAAGTCGGTCTGGCCGCGGTTCCAGCAGGAGACCATCAGCGGGCCCTGGTAATCGGAGTCGATCAGCCCGACCAGGTTGCCCAGCACGATGCCGTGCTTATGGCCCAGGCCCGAGCGCGGCAGGATCAGCGCTGCTAGGCCCGGATCGCCGATGTACACCGACAGGCCGGTCGGGATCAGCAGGGTTTCACCTGGCTTGATGACGGTGTCCTGTTCCAGCATCGCCCGCAGGTCGAGGCCGGCGGAGCCTGGCGTGGCGTACTGCGGCAGCGGGAATTCGCGGCCAATGCGTGGGTCGAGGATCTTGGCTTGTAAAGCGTGCATGCGAGTTAAACCTGGTTCAGACGTTCGGCGATAAAAGTGATCAGCTGGCGGGCGATTTTGCCCTTGCTGGTCTGGGCGAAGAGCGTTGCGTGCAACTCCCGGTCGATCACGCTGCAAGCGTTTTCCTCGCTGTTGAAGCCAATGCTCGGGTTGGCCACGTCGTTGGCGACGATCAGGTCGAGGTTTTTGTCTTTCAGCTTGCGTGCAGCGTAGTCGAGCAGGTGTTCGGTTTCGGCGGCGAAACCGACACTGAACGGACGGTCGGGGCGTGTGGCAATGGTCGCCAGAATGTCTGGGTTGCGGACCATTTGCAGCAACAAGCCGTCGCCGTTCGTAGGGTCTTTCTTGAGTTTTTGTGGGGCGACAACTTCCGGGCGATAGTCCGCTACCGCGGCAGAAGCGATGAACAGGTCGCAAGGGATCGCGGCTTCACAGGCGGCGAGCATGTCGCGAGCGCTGACCACGTCGATCCGGGTGACGCGATCCGGGGTTGGCAGGTGCACGGGGCCGGTGATCAAGGTCACTCGGGCGCCGGCTTCAACCGCGGCTTCGGCCAGGGCAAAGCCCATTTTCCCGGAGCTGTGGTTGGTGATGTAGCGCACCGGGTCGATGTTTTCCTGGGTCGGGCCGGCGGTGATCAATACGTGTTTGCCGGTCAGCGCCTGGCGCTGGAAGCAGTCGGCGGCGCATTGCGCCAGGTCGTTGGCTTCGAGCATGCGGCCCATGCCGACGTCGCCGCAGGCCTGGCTGCCGGACGCCGGGCCGAAGACCTTGAAGCCACGACTTTCGAGCAATTGGGTGTTGGCCTGGGTGGCCGGGTCGCGCCACATGGCCTGGTTCATCGCCGGGGCCAGCGCGACGGTGGCGTCGGTGGCCAGTACCAGGGTGGTCAGCAGGTCATTGGCGATGCCTTGGGCCAGGCGCGCGATCAGATCGGCGGTGGCCGGCGCGATCAGTACCAGGTCGGCCCATTTGGCCAGCTCGATGTGGCCCATCGCAGCTTCGGCCGCCGGGTCCAGCAGGTCCAGGTGGACCGGGTGCCCGGAGAGTGCCTGCATGGTCAGCGGGGTGATGAACTCGCTGCCGCCGCGGGTCATGACCACGCGCACTTCGGCCCCCTGGTCGATGAGTCGGCGAACCAGCTCGGCGCTCTTGTAGGCGGCAATGCCGCCGCCGACGCCGAGAACGATGCGTTTCCGATACAGCCGCTGCATAGGCCTGCCTTTCAATTCATTGATGACTACGTGGCGAAACCCCTCCCCAGGGTGAAATCGCCCGCAAAAAAGATGGACTACGATATCACAGCGACCGCAACGGAACAGCGGCGCCCACACACATGGAGGTGCTATGAGCATTCGCGATTGGCCGGCGGCAGAGCGTCCGCGGGAGAAGCTTCTGGAGCAGGGTTCGGCGAGCCTTTCGGACGCCGAGTTGCTGGCCATCTTTCTACGCACCGGGGTGACCGGCAAAAGCGCAGTCGATCTGGCGCGCCACCTGTTGCATCAATTCGGCAGCCTGCGCACGTTGCTGGAGGCCGATCAGCAGACGTTCGGCAGCCAGCTTGGGCTGGGGCCGGCAAAGTTCGCCCAATTGCAGGCGGTGCTGGAGATGGCGCGGCGGCATTTGGCGGAACGCTTGCGTCGCGACTCGGTGCTCAAGAGCCCGATCGAAGTGCGCAATTACCTGAAGGCGATGTTGCGCCATGAGCCGCACGAGGTGTTTGGCTGCCTGTTTCTGGACTCCCGGCATCGGGTGCTGGCGTTCGAGATACTGTTTCGCGGCTCGATCGACAGTGCCAGCGTCTACCCGCGTCAGGTGGTCAAGCGTGCACTCGCGCACAACGCCGCTGCGCTGATCCTGTGCCACAACCATCCGTCAGGCAGCGCCGAGCCCAGTCAGGCGGATCGAGCGCTGACCAAGCGCCTGCAAGAGGCGCTGGACCTGATCGATGTTCGGGTACTCGACCATTTCATTGTCGGTGACGGCGATCCGCTGTCGATGGCCGAGTACGGGTGGATGTAGTCCGGGACTATTTCAGGCTGACTTTCGAGTAATCCTGACGGCCAAACGGGCTGACCTGGTAGCCCTGAACGTCCTTGCGCGTCAATGCGTAGGCGGTCGGGTGCGCCAGTGGCAGCCACAGCGCCTGTTGCTGGATCTGCGTCTGGGCCTGTTCGTAAAGCTTGCTGCGCACGCCTTGTTCGGTTGTGGTCTTGCCGGCGCTGATAACCTTGTCCAGGCCCGGGTCGCAGAAGCGGGCGAAGTTGGTCCCGGACTGGACCGCCGCGCAGGAGAACTGTGGCGTGAGGAAGTTATCCGGGTCACCGTTGTCGCCGGACCAGCCCATGAACAGCAGGTCGTGTTCGCCGGCCTTGGCGCGGCGGATCAGTTCGCCCCATTCAATCACCCGGATTTCCGCCTGTATCCCGACTTCAGCCAGATCCGCCTGCAACAGCTGGGCGCCAAGGCTGGGGTTCGGGTTGAGCAGGCTGCCGGAAGGGCGGGTCCAGATCGTGGTTTTAAAGCCCTCCTTGAGCCCGACCTTGGCCAGCAATGCGCGCGCCTTGGCGATGTCCTTTGGATAACCTGGCAGGTCCTTGGCGTAGCTCCAGGTGTTGGGCGGGTACGGACCGTTGGCAGCTTGTGCGGTGTCTTCGAAAACGGCCTTGAGGTAGCTGGCCTTGTCGAAGGCGAGATTGATCGCCTGGCGGACTTCGGGTTTATCCAGCGGTGGGTGCTGGCTGTTGATGGCCACGAACGCGGTCATGAACGCCGGTGTGCTCTCGACCTTCAGGGTCGGTTCCTGAGCAGCGGCCTGCACGTCCAGTGGTTTGGGCGACAGGGCGATCTGGCACTCGTTGCGCCGCAGTTTCTGCAAGCGCACGTTGGCGTCCGGGGTGATGGCGAATACCAGGCTGTCCACTGCCGGTTTGCCGGCAAAGTAGTCGCGGTTGGCCTTGTAGCGAATCGACGCATCTTTCTGGAAGCGCCCGAAGATGAACGGGCCGCTGCCGATCGGCTGGCTGTTGAGCTTCTCGGGCGTGCCGGCCTTGAGCAACTGGTCGGCATACTCGGCCGAGTAGATCGAGGCAAAACCCATGCTCAGGGTGGCAAGGAAGGTCGAGTCGGGATGGTCCAGGGTAAAGCGCACGGTCAGCGGGTCCAGCGCGTCGATTTTCTTGATCAGCGCGGGCAATTGCATCGATTGAGCATGAGGGAAGCCACTTTGGGCGACTTTGTGCCAAGGGTGGGCCGGGTCGAGCATGCGCTCGAAGCTGAACTTCACGTCTTCGGCGCTCAGGTCACGGGTGGGGCTGAAGTACTCGGTGTGGTGGAATTTCACCTGTGGGTGCAGCTTGAAGACATACGTCAGGCCATCGGTCGACACTTCCCAGCTGTCGGCCAGGCTGGGGACGACTTTGCCGCTGGCGGCATCGAAATCGACCAGGCGGTTCATCAGCACGTCGGCCGAAGCATTGGTGGTGGTCAGCGAGTTGTATTGAACGACATCGAACCCTTCCGGACTGGCCTCGGTGCAGACGCTTAAAGCGGCAGCCTGGGCCAATGGGCTCAGCAAGAGTGGGGCGAGCAACAACGGTAGGGCAGCGAGGCGCATGTGTGAGTTCCTGTGCAGATCGAAGGCCCATCTGCGAGTGCAGTCTGGAAAATGGCTACCCTAGTGGGCTCTTTTACAAATGACTATCCCCTTTTTCATTTTGTGACGTGCGTCCGGCTTGTTTTTTCGGCAAAATTTGCGCCGTATGAGCCCCAGTGCAAAGCCAATCAGAGTAGATTGGCACGGGAAAACCGTCTGCGCAGACGTGGATGTCGGTACTCTGCGACGAGCGGTCGCGGCCATCGACAGCCTTTGTTCAAGGCGTCTGGCGCCGTAAAACCAGGGTTTTTGAAAAGTCTGTTCACACCGATAGTTGTTGCTACGGGGTCTTTCTGGTATAAAGCAGCGCTCTTTTCTAGGGGCCCGGTTCCTTCACTGTAGGTGTAGCCGGTAAGACCCTTAAAGAAACGCGGCGCCTGGCGCCAAATGACTGAGAGATTAAGCGGCCAACCCATGCCGGGTTGGGCATGTGGTTTTAGAGGGCTGAGGCATGTCGAGAGTCTGTCAAGTTACCGGTAAGGGTCCGGTGACTGGGAATAACATTTCCCACGCAAACAACAAAACCCGTCGTCGTTTCCTGCCGAACCTGCAGCATCACCGCTTCTGGGTTGAAGAAGAGAAACGTTTCGTGCGTCTGCGCGTATCTGCCAAAGGCATGCGTATCATCGACAAGCGTGGCATTACTGTCGTGCTGGCCGAAATCCGCAAAGCTGGCAAGATCTAAGGGAGCTAATCATGCGTGAATTGATTCGTTTGATTTCGAGCGCCGGTACTGGTCACTTCTACACTACCGACAAGAACAAGCGCACTACGCCGGACAAAATCGAGATCAAGAAATTTGATCCGGTTGTTCGCAAGCACGTGATCTACAAAGAAGGCAAAATCAAGTAATTGATTTTTCCCTCTTGAGAAAAAGGCCCGTATCGCAAGATACGGGCCTTTTTTGTTGTGGTCAGAAAAGCCTCAGGCCTTCTGTTCAAACGCCACGTAGATCTTGCGGCACGGCTCCAGCACCTCCCAGGTGCCGCGGAAACCGGCCGGAATGACAAAGCGATCGCCCGCCCGCAGGGTCTTGGCATTGCCGTCGTGGTCACGCAGCACCGAAACCCCCTGCACGATTTCGCAGTATTCATGTTCGGTGAAATTCACCGTCCATTGCCCGACTTCACCTTCCCACACGCCGGCGTTCAACTGACCGCACGGGCTGTTGTAGTGGTTATAGACGGCTTGCTCGGGGTTGCCCTTGAGGATTTTTGCGGGGTCCGGGCGGTAGCGCTCGGCGGCTGTGGTGGCCTGGCTGAAGTCGACGATGTCGTGGATGCTCATTCTTGTAATCCCCCGTGATTGCGGCGCGAGTGGCTGAAAAGCAAAGTCTATGTTTATTAAAATGAACATCGCAAGGCCGTTTACCGGACTTATGTCAAATATATTGAAACATGAGGGGCCGCTGGTTTAGGGTGGCAGTTGCCTTGGGCCGAATTGAAGACTGGCCGGGCAGAATTCCTGTAGGTGCCTGCGTAGATCGCGTGGCGCTCGTATTCAATAAGAGGAGGACTCTCGTATGACTACCTTGACTCGTGCCGACTGGGAACAACGCGCCCGCGACCTGAAGATCGAAGGCCGTGCCTACATCAATGGCGAATACACCGCAGCGGTCTCCGGCGAGACCTTCGACTGCATCAGCCCCGTCGATGGCCGTCTGCTGGGCAAGATCGCCAGCTGTGATGCCGCCGACGCCCAGCGCGCCGTAGAAAACGCTCGCAGCACGTTCAACTCGGGCGTCTGGTCGCGTCTGGCACCGGCCAAGCGCAAAGCCACCATGATTCGTTTCGCCGGCCTGCTCAAGCAGCACGCCGAAGAGCTGGCGCTGCTTGAAACCCTGGACATGGGCAAGCCGATCAGCGATTCCCTGTACATCGACGTTCCGGGCGCGGCGCAAGCGCTGAGCTGGAGCGGTGAGGCCATCGACAAGATCTACGACGAAGTGGCCGCCACCCCGCATGACCAACTGGGTCTGGTGACCCGTGAGCCAGTGGGTGTGGTTAGCGCCATCGTGCCGTGGAACTTCCCGCTGATGATGGCCTGCTGGAAACTCGGCCCGGCGCTGTCCACCGGTAACTCGGTGATCCTCAAGCCGTCCGAAAAGTCCCCGTTGACCGCCATTCGCCTCGCGGCGCTGGCCGTTGAAGCCGGTATCCCGAAAGGCGTGCTGAACGTGCTGCCAGGCTACGGCCACACCGTAGGCAAGGCGCTGGCCTTGCACATGGACGTCGACACGCTGGTGTTTACCGGTTCGACCAAGATCGCCAAGCAACTGATGATTTATTCCGGCGAATCGAACATGAAGCGCGTCTGGCTTGAGGCCGGCGGCAAGAGCCCGAACATCGTGTTTGCCGATGCACCGGACCTGCAAGCTGCGGCCGAGTCCGCTGCCAGTGCCATCGCGTTCAACCAGGGCGAAGTCTGCACCGCCGGTTCGCGTCTGCTGGTCGAGCGTTCGATCAAGGATAAATTCCTGCCGCTGGTGATCGAGGCCCTGAAGGCCTGGAAACCGGGCAACCCGCTGGATCCGGCGACTAACGTCGGCGCGCTGGTCGACACGCAACAGATGAACACCGTGCTGTCCTACATCGAATCCGGTCACACCGACGGCGCCAAACTGGTGGCGGGCGGCAAGCGGATCCTTCAGGAAACCGGTGGCACCTACGTTGAACCGACGATTTTCGATGGCGTGAGCAATGCCATGAAGATCGCCCAGGAAGAGATCTTTGGCCCGGTGCTGTCGGTCATCACCTTCGACAGCGTCGATGAAGCGATCCGGATCGCCAACGACACGCCGTATGGCCTGGCCGCTGCTGTCTGGACCTCGGATATCTCCAAGGGCCACCTGACCGCCAAGGCCCTGCGTGCCGGCAGCGTGTGGGTCAACCAGTACGATGGTGGCGACATGACCGCGCCGTTTGGTGGTTTCAAACAGTCGGGCAACGGTCGTGACAAGTCGCTGCATGCGTTCGACAAGTACACCGAGCTGAAGGCGACCTGGATCAAGCTGTAAACCATTCAGGGAGCCTGTTCTGAATCAGGCTCCCTGAACGATGCAGATCCCCTGTGGGAGCGAGCCTGCTCGCGATAGCGGTATGACAGTCGACGTCAATGTTGAATGTTGCGCCGTCATCGCGAGCAGGCTCGCTCCCACATTTGTTTTGTGCCGTTTGTAAAAAATAATTATCCACAGGAGCGTGGAGCATGCGTTGGGCGACTTATTTCGCCGTGTTGGCCTCTGTCCTGAGCGTCGGCCTGGCACGGCGCAGCTGCGATCTTGGCAATGCAAGTCGCACCACCTGACGGGGATGTTTTCTAGAGCATCCGCTCCAGCCCCACCGATTTGCTGAGCCAGGCATTGAAATGTCGCCACCAGCTCCCCGGCTCACGGCTCAGGGTGTGTGGCTGGCCGTTGTCTTCAGTGACCCACACCATCCGGCCGTTCTCTAGCCGGGCCTCGTAACTCAGGGCCGGTGACATACCTTGCAGGGCCAGTTCGCGAACCTGTTCGGTGAGTTCCGGGCTGTCCACCAATACCCCGACTTCAGTGTTCCAGAGCACCGAGCGCGGATCGAAATTGAATGAGCCGATGAACGCCTTTTGTCGGTCAAAGATCATCGCCTTGCTGTGCAGGCTGGAAACGGAGCCACGGGAGGCGGCGCTGTGGAACAGGTTCGGACCACTGCCGACATGCTCGCCGGGTTGACGGCGCAACTCGAACAGCTTCACGCCATGTTCCAGCAGCGCCTTGCGGTACGGCGCGTAGCCACCATGCACGGCGGGCACGTCGGTTGCGTCCAGGGAGTTGGTCAGCAAGCTGACGGAAACCCCGGCATCCGCGCGTCCCGTCAGGTAGACCAGCCCCGTTTGGCCTGGGACGAAATAGGCCGAGATCATGATCAGCTCGTTACTGACGCCTTGTAACTCGGGCGCCAGTTGGGTGGTCAGCAGCAGTTGCGGATCCGGCTCGTCCTTGGCCAGCACTTTGCTGGGGGCGTCCCACAGTGCCTGGTTCCAGGCCCAGATCAATTCGCGCCGCCAGACATCCAGGCGTGGATGGGTCTGGTAAATCTTCAGTTGCTGGTACAGCGCATGGTTTTGTTGGCGGGTGCCTTCCAGCGACTCCTGCAGTCGCAGTCGGGTGTTGGCCAGATCCTTTGCCGTGGGTTTGCTCGAGATAAACTCATCGATCGGTTTGCTCAGGGCGCTGTTCCAGTACTGGTCGAAACTGTGCCCGAGCTGCTCGGCCACCGGGCCGATGCCGAGCATGTCGATGTCGGTGAAGTTCAGGTCGGGCTCGGCATCGAAGTACTCGTCGCCCAGATTACGGCCACCGACAATGGCTGCGCTGTTGTCCGCCAGCCACAGCTTGTTGTGCATGCGCCGATGCTGCAAAGACAGATTGAACAGCCGCCCCATGGTGCGGGTCAGCCCGGTGCTGCGCCCCAGGTGCAGCGGGTTGAACAGGCGAATATGAATCTGCGGATGCGCAGCAAGGGTGGCGATGATCTGGTCCAGGCCATCGCTGGTGGTGTCGTCAAGCAGAATGCGTATGCGCACGCCGCGATCGGCAGCCTTGAGCAGCTCCGCCGCCAGCAACCGTGTGCTGACACCGTCGTGGACGATGTAGTACTGCAAGTCGAGGCTGCTTTGCGCATTGCGAATCAGTTCGGCACGCGCCATGAAGGCTTCACTGCTGTTGGGCAGCAGGCGGAAGCCGGAACGGCCCTGATACGTCGCAGCCTGTGCCTGGATCGAGCGCCCGAAGGCGGAGTCCGCCGCTGGCAGCGCTTGGCTCGGCTCGTGATGCACGGCGAGAGAGGTGCAGCCGCTCAGCAGCGAGATGAGCGGCAGAAGAAGCAGGGCTTGTCTGGGACGCAAATCGGAGTTTCCGCGAATGGACAGGACTCGGAGTATGGCACGGCATTTGGCAATGCTCCGTGAATGCTCAAGCGTCGGTTGATGGCCTCATCTGTCCCGTTGAGTGCTGTCCTGCTGCTCGGCCAGCAATCTGATCGCCGTCGCGCCGACCTTGCGCACCGCTTCTTCAATCTGCGGTGTCGGTTTGGCCGAATAGTTCATGCGCAGGCAATTGCGGTATTTGCCCGAGGCGGAAAAAATGCTGCCGACCGCAATCTGTACGCCTTGATCGTTCAGCGCACGATTCAGTTTCAAGGTGTCGAAACCTTCCGGCAGTTCGACCCACAGCATGAAGCTGCCTTGCGGACGGCTGGCACGGGTGCCAGCGGGAAAGTAGCGGCTGACCCAGTCGAGCATCAAGTCGCGATTGCGCTGGTATTGCGTGCGCATCCGTCGCAAATGCGGTTCGAAGTGACCGCCCTTGAGGAATTCCGCAATCGCAATTTGTGGCTGCGGGGCGGTGGATCCGGTGCTGATGTATTTCATGTGCAACACCCGCTCCAGATACCGGCCCGGCGCGACCCAACCGATGCGCAGCCCCGGCGCCAAGGTCTTCGAAAACGAGCTGCAGAGCAGGACGCGGCCGTCTTCGTCGAAGGATTTGATCGTGCGGGGGCGCGGGTAGGTGTAGGCCAGTTCGCCATACACATCGTCTTCGATGATTGCCACGTCGAAGCGCTGTGCCAGGGTCAGCAGTGCTCGTTTGCGCGCCTCCGGCATGATGTAGCCCAGCGGGTTGTTGCAGTTGGGGGTCAACTGTATGGCTTTGATTGGCCACTGTTCCAGGGCCAGTTCCAGCGCCTCGAGACTGATTCCGGTAATCGGGTCGGTGGGAATCTCCAGGGCTTTCATGCCCAACCCTTTGAGGGTCTGCATGGCGCCGTGAAAGCTCGGCGAATCCACGGCAACGATGTCGCCCGGCTCGCAGATCGCGCGAATGCTGGTGGACAGCGCTTCATGGCAGCCCGTGGTGATCACCAGGTCGTTGGCGCTCAGCTGACAGCCGGAGTCGAGCATCAGGCGGGCAATCTGTTCGCGCAGTTCCAGGGTGCCGTAGATGTTGTCGTAATACAGGCCGGGCATGTCCTGCCGCCGGCTGATCTGCGCCAGCCCACGCAGCAGAGGCTTCATGGTCGGCGTGGTGACGTCCGGCATGCCGCGACCGAGCTGCACGACGTCCTTGCGTGGGACGGCGCGAATCAGCTCCAGCACCTGATCCCACTGGGAAATGTCCACCGGGCGCTGGGCTGGACGGCCAACGACCGGCAACTCCGGCAACTCGCGTCCAGCCGGAACGAAGTAGCCGGATTTCGGCTTCGGCATCGCCAGCCCGCTGTCTTCCAGTACCCGATAGGCCTGCTGCACCGTGCTCAGGCTGACCCCGTGCTCGACGCTCAATGCCCGCACCGACGGCAGTCGGTCACCCGGACGGTAGAAGCCCTGTTCGATGCGCATGCCGAGCAATTCGGCGAGGTTGACGTAAAGGGTCATGGTGCAGCCTCGGTGAAGAGATTCAGGGACCAGTACAGATGGAGCAAAAATACAGGATTCAGTCGCTAAAGCGGGAAATCTGTATGGAAGTAATACAGCTCCTTTGAATCTGTAACGGTTTTGCCGGTCCGCGCATCATGGAATCTCTGGCGACCCAAGTAAACAGGAGCAATCAAAATGAACGGCTTGAGCGATGTGCGGCTGACGTTACACAGTCAGGAGCTGGAGGCTGGGCAGGAAAAGGGCATGCACGCGGCAACGATGTGCAATGCCCCGTCCGGTCTCGGTCGCTGGGGACTGTTCTGGCATCGTCTGCACACGCGCAAGGCCTTGCTTGAGCTTTCGCCCGAGCAGTTGCGCGATGTTGGGTTGAGTCGTGCAGAGGCGCGGGAGGAGGGGCTCAAACCTTTTTGGCGGATCTGAGTTCTACGGTGTTCTCTCAGGCCAATCGCGAGCAGGCTCGCTCCCACAATTGATCACTGGTGCTCACAAAATGTGTGTTCACTGTAGATACCTGTGGGAGCGAGCCTGCTCGCGATGAGGCCGGTAAGAACACAGGCCAGCTTTCAGACCAACTCTTTCATCCGATGCCACAACATCCCCAACGCCAACAACGGCGACCGCAAATACTTTCCGCCCGGAAAGGTAATGTGCGGCACCTTGGCGAACAGGTCGAAACCGCCACCTTGTTGACCACTGATGGCTTCGGCCAGCAGCTTGCCCGCCAGGTGGGTGGCGTTCAGCCCATGGCCGGAGTAGGCCTGGGCGTAATACACATTCGGCTGGTCCTTGAGCCGGCCGATCTGCGGCAGGCGGTTGGCGCCGATGCCGATCATCCCGCCCCATTGATAGTCGATCTTCACCCCGGCCAGTTGCGGGAAGACGTCGAGCATCTTCGGTCGCATATACGCGGCGATGTCCGATGGATCGCGACCGGAATAGTGGCAGGCGCCGCCGAACAGCAAGCGCCGATCCGCCGAGAGCCGGTAGTAGTCCAGCACCACTCGCTGATCACAGACCGCCATGTTCTGCGGCAGTAATGCGTGGGCCTGCGCTGCGCTCAAGGGTTCGGTGGCGATGATGTAACTGCCGGCGGGCAGCACTTTGCCGCTGAGTTCGGGGTTCAGGTTGTTGAGGTAGGCGTTGCAGCCGAGCACCAGGGTCTTGGCGCGGACCGAGCCTTGCGCCGTGTGGACCTTGACCTCGCTGCCATAGTCGATGCGGGTCACGGCCGATTGTTCGAACAGCTTCACGCCTAGTTGCTGCGCCGCAGCGGCTTCGCCCAAGGCCAGGTTCAACGGGTGCAAATGCCCGGAACCCATATCGATCAAGCCACCGACGTAGCGGTCAGAACCGACCACGCTGTGCATTTCATGGGCTTGCAGCAATCGGGTCTCATGGCGATAGCCGAGGCTGCGCAGCTCGGCCGCGTCATCGGCGAAACCTTCAAGGTCGCGAGGTTTGTTGGCCAGGTCGCAGTAACCCCAGGTCAGGTCGCAGGCGATCTGAAAATGCTCGACCCGTTGCCGGACGAGCTCCACCGCTTCCAGCCCCATGAGTTTCATCTGACGGACGCCGTCCGTGCCGATCACCTCGGCAAACTGATCGAGGCCATGACCGATCCCGCGAATCAGTTGTCCGCCGTTGCGCCCGCTGGCGCCCCAGCCGATTTTGCGCGCTTCGAGCAGCACCACGTTGAGGCCGCGTTCGGCCAACTCGATAGCAGTGTTCAGCCCGGAAAATCCGCCGCCCACCACGCACACGTCAGCCAGCAGTTCACCTTCAAGCACCGGATAATCGGGCTGCGGAAGGCTGCTGGCGGCGTAGTAAGACGCTGTATGCCGGTTGTTCGGGGCAGGCTGCTGAACACGGGCGTTCATGGGTGTCATCCGGGTTTCGTGTGTTTAGTAAATTTTACGGAGCATAAGCCGGGCCTTTCGGGCTGGGCAACACTGGTCGGCTAATGCTGTCTGGCGCGAGGCTTTTAGGGCAAAATCCCACCCCGTTCACTTTCCCGGTACTCGCTTCGATGAGCTGCAACAGTCAGAAAATCCGCGCTCTTCGCCAGCAAATCCCCTCGTTTGAGTGCGTGCCCGGTTGCCACGACTGCTGTGGCCCGGTGACTACATCGCCAGAAGAAATGTCGCGCCTGCCGCGTAAGACCAGGGCCGAGCAGGACGCCGCGATGGATGAACTGAACTGTGTGCACCTGGGCCCCGATGGCTGCACGGTGTATGACGAGCGGCCGTTGATCTGTCGGCTGTTCGGCACCACGGCAACCCTGCCATGCCCCAACGGCCGCCGCCCGGTGGAGTTGATTCACCCACGGGTCGAGAAGCAGATCCATGAATACATGGCCAGCACCCGGCAGGTCCTGGTTTAGAGGCGCCGTTGCTTCAGGTAGACCGAGTCGCTTCAATCGCGAGCAGGCTCGCTCCCACAGTAGATTTTCAGTGGGCACCGTTTTGTGCACGGCAGGGCCCCATGTGGGAGCGAGCCTGCTCGCGATGGCGCCTGCTCAGGCAACCATTTCCTCAGACCTGACCTCAATCCGGAATCGGCAGGTTCAGGCTCTCTTTCACTTCTTCCATCACGATATAGCTCTTGGACTCACGCACGTGGGGCAATTTGAGCAGGATGTCGCCCAGCAGTTTGCGGTACGAGGCCATCTCGGAAATCCGCGCTTTCACCAGGTAGTCGAAATCCCCTGACACCAGGTGGCATTCCAGCACGTGCGGCAGTTTCAGCACGGCGCGTCGGAACTCTTCGAAGGTATCGCCGGACTTGTAGTCGAGGCTGATCTCGACGAACACCAGCAGGCTGCCCTTGAGGTGCTGCGGGTTAAGCCGGGCGTTGTAGCCCATGATGATCCCTTCGCGTTCCAGGCGCCGCACCCGCTCAGTGCAGGGCGTGGTCGACAACCCGACTTTCTCCCCAAGCTCGGTAAACGAAATCCGCCCGTCCGCCTGAAGGATGCGCAGGATGTTGCGGTCGATCTTGTCCAGCTCGCGTTTGGTCTGAGTATTGGTCCGCATAGGGGATGCGCCTCCGTAAAAAGCTATTTCGCCGAGAATTGTCGCCAAATATAGGTGCTTATATAGTGAAAAGCACTGGCAAATGTTTTTTACACTGCGCACATCTGTGATTTGAACAACAAACGTCAGCGGTAAGCCGCGATGAGGGATACTAAAATGCGCGTTCTGGTCTTGGGTAGCGGCGTCATCGGTACCGCCAGTGCCTACTATCTGGCTCGGGCCGGGTTTGAAGTGGTGGTCGTCGATCGTCAGCCGGCTGCTGCCATGGAAACCAGTTTCGCCAATGCCGGCCAGGTCTCGCCGGGCTATGCCTCGCCGTGGGCCGCGCCGGGCGTGCCGCTCAAAGCCATCAAATGGCTGCTGCAACGCCACGCACCGCTGGCGATCAAGGCCACCGCCGATATCGACCAATACCTGTGGATGGCGCAAATGCTGCGCAACTGCACCGCCAGCCGTTATGCGGTGAACAAGGAGCGCATGGTCCGTCTGTCCGAGTACAGCCGTGACTGCCTCGATGAACTGCGTGCTGAAACCGGCATTGCCTACGAAGGCCGCACCCTGGGGACTACTCAACTATTCCGCACTCAGGCGCAGCTGGATGGCGCTGCAAAAGATATCGCCGTCCTGAAAGAGTCCGGCGTGCCATTTGAACTGCTCGACCGCGCCGGCATTGCCCGCGTCGAACCGGCGCTTGCCAGCGTGACCGATATCCTCGCCGGTGCCTTGCGCCTGCCGAACGACCAGACCGGCGACTGCCAGATCTTCACTACGCGCCTGGCCGAAATGGCCGTGAAACTGGGTGTGGAATTCCGCTTTGACCAGGACATTCAGCGCCTCGACTACGCCGGTGACCGGATCAACGGCGTGTGGATCGACGGCAAGCTGGAAACCGCCGACCGTTACGTATTGGCGCTCGGCAGCTACTCGCCGAAGTTGCTCAAGCCGTTGGGCATCAAGGCCCCGGTGTACCCGCTCAAGGGCTACTCGCTGACCGTGCCGATCACTAATCCGGCGATGGCCCCGACATCGACTATTCTCGATGAGACCTACAAGGTTGCGATCACCCGTTTCGACACCCGCATTCGCGTGGGCGGCATGGCTGAGATAGCCGGTTTTGACCTGTCGCTTAACCCGCGTCGACGCGAAACGCTGGAGATGATCGTCAACGATCTTTATCCTCAGGGCGGCGACCTGGCCGAGGCGAGTTTCTGGACCGGTCTGCGTCCGACCACACCGGACGGCACGCCGATTGTTGGCGCCACTCCGTTCAAGAACCTGTTCCTGAACACCGGTCACGGCACACTCGGCTGGACCATGGCGTGTGGCTCCGGCCGCTTGCTGGCCGACCTGATGGCGAAGAAAACGCCGCAGATCAGTGCTGAAGGCCTCGATATTTCTCGTTATGGCAACACCCCAAAGGAGTCTGAAAAGCATGTCAATCCAGCGCCAGCTCACCAATGAGCGCATGAGCCAGATCGTTGCCCACAACGGTACCGTGTATCTGGCAGGGCAAGTCGGCGACGACATGAGTGCCGGGATTGAACAGCAGACCCGTGAAACCCTCGCCAACATCGAGCGTTTGCTGGATCTGGCCGGGACCGACAAGACCAAACTGCTGTCGGTGACGATTTACCTGAAAGACATCGATGCCCATTTCGAGGGCATGAACAGTGTCTGGGACACTTGGTTGCCAAAGAACGTCGCGCCCGCCCGTGCGACGGTCGAAGCCAAGTTGTGCGAACCGGAAATTCTGGTTGAGCTGTCGGTAGTGGCTGCTTTTCCTTAAGCAACGATCCCTCTCCCGGTGCTGTTGGCGGTTCACGCCGTCAGTCAGCGCCGGTTTTTTCTTCCTCATGACCGCCTAGAAGTCTGCCGCCATGCGTCCTGCCCGTGCCCTGATCGATCTTCAAGCCCTGCGTCATAACTATCAACTGGCCCGTGAAGTCTCGGGGGCGCGCGCCCTCGCGGTGATCAAGGCCGATGCCTATGGCCATGGCGCGGTGCGTTGTGCCCAAGCCCTGGAGGCCGAGGCGGACGGTTTCGCCGTGGCCTGTATCGAAGAAGCCCTGGAACTGCGCGCCGCCGGTATTCGTGCGCCGGTCTTGCTGCTCGAAGGTTTTTTCGAAGCCGATGAACTGTCGCTGATCGTTGAGCATGATTTCTGGTGCGTGGTGCATTCGCTGTGGCAGCTCGAAGCGCTCGAGAATGCCGCGTTGAGCAAGCCGATCACGGTCTGGCTCAAGCTTGATTCGGGCATGCACCGGGTTGGCCTGCATCCGGCGGATTATCAGGCGGCATATCAGCGTTTGCTGGCCAGCGGCAAAGTCTCGAAGATCGTGCTGATGAGTCACTTTGCGCGTGCCGATGAGCTGCATAGCAGCAGCGCGGCAGAGCAGGTTGCAGTGTTTGAAGCGGCGCGTCAGGGCTTGTCGGCGCAGGTCAGCTTGTGTAACTCGCCGGCGGTGCTGGGCTGGCCGCAGGTGCCGAGCGATTGGGTTCGTCCGGGCATCATGCTTTATGGCGCGACACCTTTCGAAGAAGCCAATCCAGTGGCGGCACGCTTGCAGCCGGTGATGACCCTGGAATCGAAAGTCATCAGTGTGCGCGAACTGCCGGCCGGTGAGCCGGTGGGCTATGGGGCGAAGTTCATCACCCAGAAGCCGATGCGCATCGGCGTGGTCGCCATGGGCTATGCCGACGGTTATCCGCGTCAGGCGCCTACCGGCACGCCGGTTCTGGTGGCTGGACAACGCAGCCAACTGCTGGGACGGGTGTCGATGGACATGCTCTGCATCGATTTGACTGATGTGCCGCAGGCAGGCCTCGGTTCGACGGTCGAATTGTGGGGTAAAAACATCCTGGCCAGCGACGTCGCCATGGCTGCCGGGACCATTCCCTACCAGATCTTCTGCAATCTGCGTCGCGTACCACGGCTCTATTCCGGGAGTTGAGGCGGGCTGTCGAGACCAGAAGTCGCTTTGCCAAACAGGATTCAGACCCAAGTGTTGTAAATACTGAACGCTGTCGCCATGATAACGCTCACTATCCACACAATCTGAATCCTGGGAGGCTAATGCATTGGACGTCGGTGAACGACTGCAATCGATCCGTAAACTGAAAGGTCTATCCCAGCGAGAGCTCGCCAAGCGGGCAGGCGTTACCAATAGCACCATTTCAATGATCGAGAAAAACAGCGTCAGCCCTTCGATCAGTTCGCTGAGGAAGGTACTTGGCGGCATCCCCATGTCCATGGTCGAGTTCTTTTCCGAAGAAATTCTTCAGGAAAAACCGACGCAGATCGTCTACAAAGCCAATGAGCTGATCGATATCTCCGATGGCGCAGTGACCATGAAACTGGTCGGCAAGGCTCATCCGAGCCGTGCTATCGCGTTCCTCAACGAGATCTACCCGCCAGGCGCCGATACCGGTGAAGAGATGCTCACCCATGAGGGAGAGGAAACCGGGATTCTGCTCGAAGGTCGGCTGGAGCTGGTGGTCGGGCTCGAGACATTCGTGCTCGAGGCCGGTGACAGCTACTATTTCGAAAGCACCAAACCGCACCGTTTCCGAAATCCGTTTGATGCGCCTGCGCGACTAATTAGCGCAGCCACGCCGGCGAATTTCTAAGAAAACAGGCGTCCGGCAAGGTTTTGCGAGTCGCCCCATGCTGTATTTCGCCACGACTTAATACCCCTTGGACTTTAGGGTTGTTTCAGTGTGGCGGGCTAACCGTTATACTTGCGCCCGCCTGCGAAACCGTGGCCGTGGGCGTGACTAGCCACCATTGAGGGTGTACGCGTGAATCTAATTATGAAAATGCTGGCCGCACCAGCAACCGTATTGGCCCTTTGGGCAGTCAGCGCTCAAGCGTCGACCACTGACGATATCGCCAAGCGCCTTGAGCCCGTCGGCCAGGTCTGTGTACAAGGTCAAGAGTGCAAGGGGATGGAAGTTGCTGCTTCGGTAGGCGGCGGTGCAGCGAAGACCCCCGATGAAATCATTGCCAAACATTGCAATGCTTGCCACGGCACGGGTCTGCTGGGCGCACCGAAAATCGGTGATGCTGCAGACTGGAAAAAACGCGCCGACAAAGAAGGCGGCACTGCTGCTGGCCTGGCGAAAGTAGCGCTGACAGGTCTCAACGCGATGCCGCCAAAAGGCACCTGCAGCGACTGCGAAGTGAAAGATCTTGAAGGCGCCATCCAGAAGATGTCCGGCCTGAAATAAGCCCCATCTTCAGCGAAAAAGCCGCTTGCGAGCGGCTTTTTTGTGCCTGGGATTTGACCTCGAGACTGGTCATAACGATCAGGACCCGGCAAGCTCGGACTACCTCAATTCATGGACAGGTCGGGAGGGTCTGATGGTGCAGTCGGTATCAATCGAACAGGCAGTCGATGATGTGCTCGCACGTTTGCCAGCGCATATACACCTCGGCCTGCCGCTGGGGCTGGGCAAGCCCAACCGTTTCGTCAACGCGCTCTATCAGCGCATCGCCCAGTTGCCCGAGCGGCAGCTGACGGTCTACACCGCGTTGAGCCTGGGGCGTCCGGCATTGGGGGACGGCTTGCAGCGGCGCTTTCTGGGGCCCTTCGTCGAGCGAGTGTTTGGCGACTATCCCGAGCTGGATTTTCTCGCCGACCTGCACCGTGACAGCCTCCCGGCGAACATTCACATCGAGCAGTTCTTCATGCAGCCCGGCAGCTTGCTGCACAGCGCATCGGCGCAGCAGGACTACGTCAGCAGCAACTACAGCCACGCAGCCCGGGATATCAATGCCGCCGGGTTGAACCTGGTGGCGCAACTGGTGGCCCATGACCCGCAACAGCCGGATCGACTGAGCCTGACTTGCAACCCGGACATCACCCTCGACCTGTTGCCGATGATTGCCAAGCGCCGCGCTGCCGGGGAAACCATTCTGCTGCTCGGCCAGGTTCACCGGGACCTTCCGTACATGCCGGGGGACTCGGAAGTCGACCGTGAGGCGTTCGATTTGCTGATCGACGAGGAGGAGGGCAGCACGCTGTTTTCCACACCGAACATGCCGGTGGGCTTTCAGGATCACTTCATCGGCCTGCACGCCAGCACCCTGGTGCGGGACGGAGGCACCCTGCAAATCGGCATCGGTGCCATGGGCGATGCACTGACCGCCGCGTTGCTGTCACGGCAGGCGGATAACGACGGCTACCGTGCGCTGTTGACGGACCTTGATGTGCATTACTGGGCACCACTGATCAGTCGTGAAGGCGGCGTGGAGCCCTTCGCCAAGGGGCTTTATGGTTGCAGCGAGATGTTCGTCAACGGTCTGCTGGCGTTATCCGATGCCGGGATCGTGCGGCGTAAGGTTTATCCGAGCGTTGCCCTGCAACAGCACGCCAATGCCGGGACCCTGGATGAGTCGGCTCAAGTGGGCGGCATCTCGATACACGGTGGATTTTTCCTCGGGCCGCGCAGTTTCTATCAGCGGTTGCGGGATTTACCCCACAGCAAGCTCGCTGAATTCAACATGACCGCCATCAGCTACATCAACGAACTGTACGGTCAGGAAGAACTAAAACGCTTGCAGCGCCGGGATGCGCGTTTCATCAACAGCGCGTTCACCATGACCTTGCTCGGCGCCGGTGTCGCTGATCAATTGGAAGATGGGCGGGTGCTCAGCGGTGTGGGCGGGCAATACAACTTCGTCGTCCAGGGCCATGCGCTGGAAGGGGCGCGCTCGATTCTGATTTTGCGCAGCTGGCGTGAGTCGGGCGGTGAAGTGAGCTCGAACATGGTCTGGAGGTACGGCCACTGCACGATTCCGCGGCACTTGCGTGACATTGTGATCACTGAATACGGCATCGCCGATTTGCGCGGCAAGACCGATGCCAAGGTGATCGAGGCGTTGCTCAACATCAGCGACTCGCGCTTCCAGCCAGGCTTGATCGAACAGGCGCAGAAGGCCGGCAAATTGCCGAAGGATTTTTGCCTTGATCCGCGCTTCACCGACAATAGCCCGCAGCGCTTGCAGGCGATTGCTGCGCGGCACCCTCGGTTGTTTCCAGAGTATCCGCTGGGCAGTGATTTCAGCAGCGAAGAGCGGGATTTGTTGCGGGCGCTGAACTGGCTCAAGAGCAAGTTCAAACTCACCGAGATTTTGCCGTTGGGCAAGGCTGCGCTGGATGCGCCGGAGCCATCGGAGTACCCGGTTCATCTGGAGCGGATGCAACTGACGAAGCCTGAGGGATTGAAGGAGGACTTGTATCAGCGGTTGCTGCTGGCAGGCCTGAAGGCCACAACCCAAGCCTGATCGTTCCCACGCTCTGCGTGGGAATGCCGCCCGTGACGCTCCGCGTCACATTCCGGAGCGGACGCAGAGCGTCCTGTTGATGCATTCCCACGCGGAGCGTGGGAACGATCATTGCCTGGGGTTATTCGATGAAGGTCACGACGCCATCGGCCAAGGACTTGACCCGGGCCAGGGATTCGACGCGGTAGCCTTGCGCGTCCAGCTCGGCGCGGCCGCCCTGGAACGATTTCTCGATCACGATACCCAGGCCTGCCACAGTGGCGCCGGCCTGTTTGATGATCGAGATCAGCGCCTGCGACGCCTTACCGTTGGCCAGGAAGTCGTCGATGATCAGCACGCGGTCGCTGCTGGTCAGATGACGTGGAGAGATGGCCACGGTGCTTTCGGTTTGCTTGGTGAACGAGTAAACGCTCGCCGACAGCAGGTTTTCAGTCAGGGTCAGGGACTGGTGCTTGCGGGCGAAGATCACCGGCACGCCGAGGTTCAGACCGGTCATGATCGCCGGAGCGATGCCCGATGCTTCGATGGTGACAATCTTGGTGATCCCCGAATCCTTGAACAGCGTGGCGAATTCGTCGCCGATCAGCTTCATCAATTGCGGGTCGATCTGGTGATTCAGAAAGGCGTCGACTTTCAGGACCTGGTCGGAAAGCACGATGCCTTCTTCGCGAATTTTCTTGTGCAGTGCTTCCATGAAGCTTCCTCATAAAGCGCGTTAAGCGCCAAAAAGTCGGTTAAAAAGTAGCCGATTCTAGCGCTTTAACATCGCGCGGATATCCGCCAATGCGCTATTGCCACGCACGGCTTTGACTTCGGTCGGGGTGTCGTCGTTGCCTTCCCAGGCCAGGTCGTCCGGCGGCAGTTCATCGAGGAAACGGCTCGGCGAGCAGTCGATGATTTCGCCGTACTGTTTGCGTTTGGCGGCAAAGGTGAACGCCAGGGTCTGGCGTGCACGGGTAATCCCGACGTAGGCCAAACGGCGTTCTTCTTCGATGGTGTCGGCTTCGATGCTGGAGCGGTGCGGGAGGATTTCCTCTTCCATGCCCATGATGAACACGTAGGGGAATTCCAGGCCCTTGGAGGCGTGCAAGGTCATCATCTGTACGCCTTCGGCGCCGTCTTCCTCTTCCTGCTGACGTTCGAGCATGTCGCGCAAGACCAGCTTGCCGATGGCGTCTTCGACGGTCATTTCGCCGTCTTCGTCTTTTTCCAGGGTGTTCTTCAGCGCCTCGATCAGGAACCAGACGTTACCCATGCGGTAGTCGGCGGCCTTGTCGCTGGAACTGTTGGTGCGCAGCCAGTTCTCGTAGTCGATGTCCATGACCATGCTGCGCAGGGCGGAGATCGGGTCTTCGCCGGCGCACTGCTCACGCACACGGTCCATGAAACGCTTGAAGCGTGCCAGACGATCGGTGAAGCGGCTGTCCAGATGTTCGCCCAGGCCGATTTCATCGGTCGCGGCATACATCGAGATCTTGCGTTCGGTCGCGTAGTTACCGAGCTTCTCCAGCGTGGTCGAACCGATTTCCCGGCGTGGGACGTTGATCACCCGCAGGAAGGCGTTGTCGTCATCCGGATTCACGATCAGGCGGAAGTAGGCCATCAGGTCTTTGACTTCCTGGCGTCCGAAGAAGCTGTTGCCACCGGAAAGGCGATACGGAACCTGGTGGTGTTGCAGCTTCAGTTCGATCAGCTTGGCCTGGTAGTTTCCGCGGTAGAGGATCGCGAAATCGCTGTACGGGCGGTCGGTGCGCAGGTGCAGGCTGAGGATTTCCACGGCCACGCGCTCGGCTTCGGCGTCTTCGTTGCGGCAGCGGATCACCCGGATCTCGTCGCCATGGCCCATCTCGCTCCACAGCTGTTTTTCAAACTCGTGGGGGTTGTTCGAGATCAACACGTTGGCGCAGCGCAGGATGCGGCTCGTGGAGCGGTAGTTTTGCTCCAGCATCACCACTTTCAAGGACGGATAGTCGTCCTTGAGCAGCATCAGGTTTTCCGGGCGGGCACCGCGCCAGGCGTAGATCGACTGGTCATCGTCGCCCACCACGGTGAACTGGTTTCGGGTGCCGATCAGCAATTTCACCAGCAGGTACTGGCTGGCGTTGGTGTCCTGATACTCGTCCACTAGCAGGTAGCGGACTTTGTTCTGCCACTTTTCGAGAATGTCGGCGTGTTCCTGGAACAGCTTCACCGGCAGCAGGATCAGGTCGTCGAAATCCACCGCGTTGAACGCCTTGAGCGTGCGCTGGTAGTGGGTGTAGACGATAGCGGCGGTCTGCTCCTTGGGATTGCGGGCGTTTTCCAGGGCTTCGGGTGGCAGGATCAGGTCGTTTTTCCAGGCGCCGATCATGTTCTTGATCTCGTCGACGCCGTCGTCGCCCGAGTATTCTTTTTGCATGATGTCGGTCATCAGGGCTTTGACGTCGGTCTCGTCGAAAATCGAGAAGCCCGGTTTGTAGCCCAGCCGCACATGCTCCTTGCGGATGATGTTCAGCCCAAGGTTGTGGAACGTGCACACCGTCAGACCGCGTCCTTCACCACCCTTGAGCAATGTGCCGACCCGCTCCTTCATCTCGCGCGCGGCCTTGTTGGTAAAGGTCATGGCGACGATGTACTGGGCGCGAATGCCACAGCTCTGGATCAGGTGGGCGATTTTGCGGGTGATAACACTGGTCTTGCCGGAGCCAGCACCGGCGAGCACCAAAAGTGGGCCGCCGACGTAGCTCACGGCTTCTTGCTGCCGGGGATTGAGTCGGGACATGACGGAAAAGGGAGTCGTTTGCGAAAAGGGCAGGCATTTTAACAGGATGCACAGATTCTGCTGCCTCTCTCCGACTTGTGACGTACCACGCTATCTAAATTTGCCGGTTTTGTTACTTTCCCGCAGGATGCGTGCTGAATTGGCGACTAATGTTCGATTCACAGCGGTACAACAGAGTGTTTGATAATCAATATCATTGGTCATTGTTTATCTGCGCGTCATAATGCCCACCGCCAACATCTTTTGCAGAGTCTAGGGAGCTAGCTTGTCTACGCCTGTCGAACCCTTGCGTTTGCTGCTACTGGCCGAAGAGCCAGCGTGGGCAGCGTTGTTACGCGAGTGTCTGGCTCCTATGGGGAGCTCGGCTGTGCTGATCAGTGCACCGACCTGGGAGTCGGTGAGCAGTCTATTTGCTGACAACCGCAGTGCGGTCCTGTTGACCATTCCAGCACTTCAACCGGAGCCGGGCCGTTGCAGCCTGCCGACGGTGCTGTTGCTCGAGCATGAACCGTCCATCCCACCGGACGGTGTCAGCGACTGGCTGGTTCGCGATGCGCTGGATGTGGATACATTGCGCCGCTGCCTGCGCCATGTGCGTGAGCGCGGTGTGCTCGAAAACACCCTGCAGCGTCTCGCCGAGCAGGACCCGTTGACCGGGATTGCCAACCGCCAGGGCTTTCAGACCCTGCTGGCGGCGCGTCTGGCGGAAAACGACGGCCGTGGCCTCGCGTTGGGGCACCTCGACCTCGACAACTTCCGACACGCCAACGACGCCCTCGGCCACCAGGCCGGTGACCGGTTGATCCTGCAAGTGGTCTCGCGGCTCAAGAGCCAGCTTGAGGCCGGTGATCAACTGGCGCGTCTGGGCAGCGACGAATTCGCTTTGCTCATCGATACCCGCCGCGCGCCGCAGCGCGCGGAGTGGATGGCCGAACGCATCACCGAAGTCATGGCCGAACCTTACTGGGTCGACGGCGAAAGCCTGTTGATCGGCTGCAGCCTGGGCATCGCCCACGCGCGTGCGCAGGCTGGCGCCGACCCGCTGATGTGGCACGCACACATCGCCATGCAGCAGGCCAAAAGCACTCAAGGCTGCACCTTTCATATCTTCAATGAACGCATCAACCGCAACGCGCGCAGCCTCGCCGATCTTGAAAGCGAACTGCGCCGGGCCTTGCGCCGCGATGAGCTGGAACTGCATTACCAGCCGCGGCTGAACCTCGACGACGGGCAAATCGTCGGCCTCGAGGCTCTGGTGCGCTGGCGTCATGGCGAGCGCGGGCTGCTGCCGCCGAGCGAGTTCGTGCCGCTGGCCGAGCAGAGCGGTTTGATCGTGCCGTTGGGGTACTGGGTGATTTCCCGTGCCTTGCGCGACATGCAGGCATTACGCGAACGCGGTCTGCCGCCGTTGCACATGGCGGTCAACTTGTCGTTCCGACAGTTCCAGGACAGTCAGTTGCTGTCAACGTTGAGCCGGTTGATTGCCGAGCGCGGTGTTGAAGCGCAGTGGCTGGAATTCGAGCTGACGGAAACCGCCGTGATGCGCCGCAGCGATCTGGTCAAACAGACCATGGACGCTTTGGGGCGTCTGGGCGTGCGTTTCTCCCTGGACGATTTCGGCACCGGTTTTTCGTCATTCGTGCACCTCAACAGCCTGCCGATTGCCTTGCTGAAAATCGACAAAAGCTTTGTCGGTGGCATGGAGACGCGTGAGGAAAATCGCAAGCTGGTCCACGCGATGATCAACCTGGCCCACAACCTCAACCTGGAAGTGGTCGCCGAGGGCGTTGAAACCCCTGAACAGCTTGAGCTGCTGCGTGATTTTGGTTGTGATCAGGTGCAGGGTTACCTGATCAGCAAACCGTTGCCATTGGCCGAGCTGGTTGAATACCTGACCTTCGGTTCCAGCCAACAGGCGCTGGAAGTGGTGATTTAACCGATCTGTCATCTGGCACGAACCCTTGTGGGAGCGAGCCTGCTCGCGATAGCGGAGTATCAGTCGACATCAATGTTTGCCTGCATGGCCTCATCGCGAGCAGGCTCGCTCCCACTGAGATCTCAGTCTGGCTGAATGACCTGAAACGCCGGCCGTGACGCCGGCTCACGCCGGATCATCCGCTTCATCTTCCATTCGAACGCCAGTGTCAGGCTCACGGCCGAGCAGGCCAGCCCCAGCGCCAGACCCCACCAAACACCTGTCGGCCCCCAATGGAGGTGGAAAGCCATCAACCATGCAGCCGGAGCGCCGATCAGCCAATAGCAGGCGAGGCCGACCAGGAAGGTAGTCTTGGCATCCTTCAGACCGCGAATACAGCCCATGGCGATGGTTTGCGTGCCGTCGAAAAACTCGAACCACGCCGCCACCATCAACAGACTCACCGCAAGATTGATCACTTCGCGAAACGCCGGGTCGTTATGGTCCAGGAACAGTCCCACCAGTGGGTTCGGCAGCAGCCAGAAGACCATGGCAAACCCGAGCATCGCCGCGCCACCAAAGGCAATCCCGACCCGCCCGGCCAAGCGCGCATTGAGCAACTGCCCGGCGCCGTAGTGCTGGCCGATGCGCATGGTGATCGCATACGAAAGCCCCGCCGGAATCATGAACGCCACCGAGACGATTTGCAGGGCGATCTGATGCGCCGCCAATTGCGTACTGCCCATGGTGCCCATGCATAACGCGGCGAACGCAAACAGGCCGACCTCTACCGCGTAGGTGCCGCCAATCGGCAGGCCGAGACGCCATAGCTCGCGCAGGTACTGGCGATTGGGCCGTGACAGGCCCTTGCGCAGTGGGTACGCGTCGTAAGCCGGGTGCTGGCGAATATGCCAGGCCAGGCCCAGCGCCATGCAGTTGGCGACGATGGCGGTGACCAGACCGATTCCCATCAAACCCATTTTCGGCAGGCCGAACATGCCGGTGATCAGCGCATAGTTGAGCAGAAAATTGGCTACGGTCCCGACGAGGCTGATGACCATCACCGGTGTTGTCCGGCCAATGGCGCTGGTAAAACCGCGCAGGGCCATGAAGCTCAGGTAGCCGGGCAGGGCGAACGGCAGAATCAACAGGAACTGGCCGGCCGCGTGCACGTTGCTTTCGGTCTGGCCGAACAGCAACAGCACCGGTTTGAGGTTCCACAGCAGCAGACCCGCCACCAGCGCCATCAACCACGCCAGCCAGAGCCCGGCCTGGGTCAGCCGTGCGGCGCCTTCAATGTCGCCGGCACCCTGCCGGATCGCCACCAACGTGCCGACCGCCGCAATCACGCCGATGCAGAAAATCGACACGAACGAATAGCTCGCCGCGCCCAGGCCGCCACCGGCCAACGCCTCCGGGCTAAGCCGGGCCATCATCAAGGTATCGGTGAGGATCATCAGCATGTGCGCCAACTGCGAGGCGATCAACGGCCCCGCCAGCCGCAGGATGGCCCAGAGTTCGGTACGTGCTGGATGCTGCATGATCATCACGCTCGTTTAGTCAGAAAAATCGGGAAGGGTTGATTCTCGGCGCTCGCAAGCGTTTGCACAAAGGGATAAAAACGATTGCTCGCATGACTAAAACTCATGCCGGAGAGTTTCTGATAAGGTTTCGGGGTCGCGCTATAGGAGCTTTCCTGATGTCTCGTCGTCTTCCTCCGTTGTATGCCCTTCGCGCTTTCGAGGCCGCTGCCCGGCACAGTTCGTTTACCCGTGCAGCAGAAGAGTTGTCGATCACTCAAAGTGCCATCAGCCGACATGTGCGTACGCTGGAGGAGCATTTTGCCTGTCGGTTGTTTCAGCGCAGCGGTCGCAATCTGCAGCTGACCGAGGCCGCGCGTTTGCTGCTGCCTGGCGTGCGTGAAGGTTTTGGCGCGCTGGAACGGGCCTGCAATACGTTGCGCGCCGAAGATGACGTCTTGCGCATGAAAGCCCCTTCGACCCTGACCATGCGCTGGCTGCTGGCGCGACTCAGTCGCTTTCGGCATTTGCAGCCAGGCAACGAGGTGCAACTGACCAGCGCCTGGATGGACGTCGACTCGGTGGACTTCAATCATGAACCGTTCGATTGCGCAGTGTTGCTGAGCAACGGGCATTTTCCACCAGACTGGGAAGCCAGTTACCTGTTCCCCGAACTGCTGATCCCGGTCGGCTCACCGAATCTGTTGAATGATCAACCATGGGGTATCGAGCGGCTGGCCAGCACTGAACTGCTTCACCCGACTCCCGATCGTCGTGACTGGCGCAGTTGGCTGGAACGCATGGGGCTGTCAGAGCAGGTGTCGCTCAAGGGCGGGCAGGTGTTCGACACGCTGGAGTTGGGGATGATCGCTGCTGCCCGGGGTTATGGGGTGTCGATGGGTGACTTGTTGATGGTGGCCGAAGATGTGGCTCAGGGACGGCTGAGTTTGCCGTGGCCGACCGCTGTTGCCAGCGGTCTGAATTATTACCTGGTCTGGCCGAAAACCCGCCCTGGCGGTGAACGTTTGCGCCGTCTCAGCGACTTCCTCCAAGGCGAGGTTCAGGCCATGGAATTGCCGGATGTCGAGCGCCTCGGCTGAGTCGATGTAGCCGCCGCCATGGCAGCCTTGAGCGATATCCTTGTGAATCGCTCAAGTATTCAACCGCGCCGCCGAATCCCTGAAAGTGGGACCTTCGTTCTGAAAGGTTTCGCGCTTCCCCTATTACTGGATATTTTGCCGAGCCACGCGACGCGATCAGGATGATCCGGCTCCTCGGCCAGGAGCTGTCATGTCTCAACCTCGTGCCCGGATCGCCTCACAATTGGGGCTTGCCCTTGCCGTCATCCTGGCGGTCGTCATCAGTGGCAGCACGGTGTTCGCCCTGCGTTCGCTGGATTCCGCCAACCTCGACACGCGTGAAGAGCATCTGGCCAGTGAGGCGCGGTTGCTGGCCGACCAGTTGAGCACTTTCCACGGCACCCTTCGCGAGAGTACCCAGCGCCTGAGCGGGTTGTTTGAAAAGCGTTTCAGCAGCGGTTTGAGCGTGCACCCGGAGCAGCCTGTGACGGTGGCGGGCGTGCAGACTCCGGGCCTGCATCTGGGCAACGAGGTGCTGAACAACAACTTCGACAAGGTCGACGAGTTCAAGCAAATGACTGCCGGCGTGGCGACATTGTTCGTGCGCAGTGGCGAGGATTTCATTCGGGTCAGTACCTCGTTGAGCAAGCAGGACGGCAGCCGTGCCATCGGCACGCTGCTTGATCATGCGCACCCGGCCTATCAGCGGCTGATAGCGGGGCAAAGCTATGTCGGCCGGGCCTTGCTGTTCGATCGCTCCTACATGACGCAGTACACCCCCGTACGCGACAGCAGCGGCAAGGTGATCGCGGTGTTGTTCGTGGGTTTCGATTACACCGACGCGCAGAGCGCGCAGTTCGATAACCTCAAACGCTTCCGCATCGGCCAGACAGGTTCGCTGGCGCTGCTCGATGAACAAAACAAATGGCTGGTGCCGCCGGCCGGCGTGCAGGCGCTGGATCAGTCGACTTCGACCATCGCCGGTTTGGCCAGGACACCGGGGCAGGGCGCGTTCTGGAGCGACAAGTCCGAAGACTTCTACAGCGTTGCCGTGCCATTCGAGGGCGGGCCATGGTCAGTAGTGGCGAGCATGCCGAAAAGCGAAATCCGCGCAGTGACCTGGAGCGTCGGTATCCGCCTGGCCATTGGCAGCCTGCTGGCGATGCTGCTGGCGGTGGGCGCGGCGGTCTGGCTGTTGCGCAGCAAACTGGCGCCGTTGGGTGACCTGGTGCGGCAGGCCGAAGCCTTGGGCGCGGGTGATCTGAGTGTGCGTATGAACGTGTCGAGCCATGATGAAATCGGTCAACTGGCGCGCAGCTTCAATCAGATGAGCCAGGCGCTATCGACCATGGTCGAGCACATCCGCAAGGCCTCGGAAGAGGTCAACAGTCGCGCGCAGGCATTATCCGGGTTGTCCGGCGGTGCGTATGAAGGGATGGAGCAGCAGTCCGGCGAAATCACCAGCATGGCCGGTGCCGTGGAAGAGTTCAGTGCGACCTCGCTGAACATCGCTGACAACATGGGCAACACCGAGCGTCTGGCCCAGGAAAACGCACAACAAACACGGATCGGTCGTACCTCGATGGAAGAAGCCTCTTCGTCCCTTGAGCAGATTGCTAGTGCCCTCAATAGCACGGCGACGGTGATCAACACCCTGGGTCAGCGTTCCCAGGAAATCGGCGGCATTGTCGGGGTGATTACCGCGATTGCCGATCAAACCAATTTACTGGCGCTCAACGCCGCCATCGAAGCCGCGCGTGCCGGCGAACAGGGCCGTGGTTTTGCGGTGGTGGCAGACGAAGTGCGTAACCTGGCCTCGCGTACTCGCGAAGCGACTGACGAGATTTCCGGGATGATCCAAAGCATTCAGCAGGAAACCGGTAACGCCATCAGCACCATGGAGCAAGGCAAACTGCTGATGCACGAAGGCCTGACGCGCAATGCCAATGTCGCGTCGGCGCTGGCACTGATCGACGAACAAAGCCGCTCGGCCGGCCAGCAATTCGCCGCGATCACCACCGCCACCCAAGAGCAGAGCAGCACCGCGACCTTGCTCAGCAGCAACCTGCAAAGCATCGCCATGGCCAACAGCGAGCAGCGTGAAGTGGTGTCGAACCTGGCAATTACTGCCAAGGAACTGGAAAACCTGGCGGCAGAGTTGCGGCATGAGGTTGATCGTTTTCGCTGAGGTCATCTCTGGAATCGCCTTCGCTGACAAGCCTGTTGTTGGCGATTGAACCCGCCGACTGAGGTTTGCGGGAGTTATGCATTTTTAAGCTTGCTGAAACGTTTCATCAGCGCTATAAAAATCGCACAACTCCAAGAAAGGCTTTCCCCATGACCCCGCTCAAACTGCTTGTCACTCTCGGCGCAATGACCGCTGCCTCCCATGTTATGGCTTGGGATTACGTGCTGCTCGATACCGACAAGGCTGCCCAGAACCAGCAAATCACCAGCCAGCAGCTCGGTGTGAAAACCGACAAACCGTTTTCCGTGACCCTGCGCACCCTGCACGGTGGTCGGCAGGAGGGCGTCAGTATCGTCGACATTGATAACGGCACGATGAAACTCTCGGTGGTGCCGACCCGTGGGATGAACGTCCTGCAGGCATCGGTAGGCAATGTGCGCATGGGTTGGGATTCGCCGGTCAAGGACGTGGTCAATCCATCCTTCATCGAACTCAACGGGCGCGGCGGATTGGGCTGGCTCGAAGGCTTCAACGAACTGGTCGCCCGCTGCGGCTACGAATGGGTCGGCCACCCCGGCATGGACAACGGCGAACTGCTGACCCTGCATGGCCGTGCCGCGAACATTCCGGCCAGCAAAGTCACTTTGCACATCGATGAAAAACCGCCCTATGCCATCAGCCTGCGCGGTGAGTTGAAAGAGCAGGCGTTCAAGAAAGTCGACTTCTCGGTGAGCACCGAACTGGTCACCGAGCCTGGCAGCGTGCGCTTCGCCCTCAATGACACCCTGACCAACAACGGCGACTATCCGAAGGAATACCAGGCGCTCTACCACAGCAACTTCAGCACCCCGTTCCTGGAACAGGGCGCCCGCTTCGCTGCGCCGGTGAAACAGGTGTCACCGTTCAACGACAAGGCCAAGGGGGATTTGCCCGACTGGCAAACCTACCGCGCACCGACCAAGGACTACGACGAAACCGTCTACAACGTCGTGCCGTATGCCGATGCCAAGGGCGACACGCTGACGGTGCTGCACAACAAGGCGGGCAGCCTTGGGGTGTCGGTTGGTTTCAATACCCTGCAATTGCCGGTGTTCTCCCTGTGGAAAAACACCGATACCCAAGGCCAGGGCTATGTCACGGGGCTGGAGCCGGGGACGAGCTTTTCCTATAACCGTCGGTATCAGCGGCCTCTGAACCTGGTGCCGACGATTGCGGCCAAGGAGCAGAAGCAGTTCCAGATCAGCTACAGCTTGCTGGCGGATAAAGCGGCTGTGGATAAAGCGTTGGCGCAGGTGAGTGAGATTCAGGGTGGGCGGGAGACTGAGGTAAGGCAAACACCGTTGGTGGATCTGACCAAGGAATAACCTCGACTAGTTTGCGCTCGGTCGATACTGCAACGCCTCGGCCAAATGCTCGCGGGTGATGCCATCGACTTGTTCAAGGTCCGCCAGGGTGCGCGCCACCTTGAGCAACCGATGGGCCGCCCGCAGCGACAAGGTCAATCGTTCGCACGCGGTTTCCAGCCAGGTTTCGTCGGCTGTGGATAACGTGCAGTGTCGCCGCAGGCCCGGCAAATCGAGGAAGGCATTGGCGCAGCCCTGGCGTTTGTGTTGCCGCTCCCTTGCGTCCGCGACCAGGGCTGCGGCGGTTACGGTGTCATCGCCGGGTTTTGGTGCCGGATTCAACGCCGTGACTTCGCGGGCAACCGTCAGGTGCAGATCAATTCGGTCCAACAGCGGCCCCGACAGCTTATTCCGATAACGCTGGATCTGGTCCGGAGAACAACAGCAGCGTCCGCTCGGCTCGCCAAGATATCCACAGGGGCACGGATTCATGGCGGCCACCAGTTGAAAGCGCGCGGGAAAACGTACGCGGTCACGGGCCCGGGAAATCACGATGCACCCCGACTCCAGCGGCTCTCTCAGCACCTCCAGCACCTTGCGATCAAACTCCGGCAGCTCATCGAGGAACAGAACACCATGGTGGGCGAGGGTGATTTCACCGGGCTGTGGTTTCGAGCCTCCGCCCACCAGTGCCGGGCCGGATGCTGAATGGTGTGGTTGGCGGAACGGTCGTTGAGGCCAATGGCTCAACGGCACACAACTGGTTACCAATTGAATCGCCGCGACTTCCAGCGCTTCGCTCTCGGCCAGTGGCGGCAACAGCCCAGGCAAACGACTCGCCAGCAGGGTTTTCCCTGTTCCCGGTGGCCCGCTGAACAGCAGGTTATGAGCCCCCGCAGCTGCAATCAGTAATGCACGCTTGGCCGCAATCTGGCCCTGCACTTCATTTAAATCGGGGTAGGGTTTGCTGGCGTAGAGCAAACCATTGGAAACAAACGGTTCTACCGGTGTGTGGCCATTGAAGTGCGCGACCGCCTCCAGCAGATGATCCACCGCAATAACCTTGAGTCCTGACGCCAGGCACGCTTCCTCGGCATTTGCCCGCGGCACCATCAGCGATCGTCCCGCCTTGCGCGCCGCGAGTGCCGCCGGCAACACACCACGAACCGCCCGCACCGCGCCTGACAGCGCCAGCTCTCCCAGACACTCCACATCATCCAGCGTCAGGGCCGGCACCTGCACACTGGCAGCCAGAATCCCAAGGGCGATCGCCAGATCGAATCGTCCGCCGTCCTTCGGTAGGTCAGCCGGGGCGAGATTCAAGGTGATGCGCCGTGCCGGGAATTGCAGCCCGGAATTGATGATCGCACTGCGCACCCGGTCCTTGCTTTCCTTCACCGCGGCCTCCGGCAACCCCACCATCGTCAGCGACGGCAAGCCGTTGGCCAGATGGACTTCTACGGTAACGGCGGGCGCTTCCACACCGACTTGGGCGCGGCTATGGACGATGGCCAGAGACATGATCATTCCTTGAGCTTGCGAGAACCGCTTCCTGCGGTTTTTTGAAGGGTAGTTGCGGCGTAGCGGTTTAGCGCGGCGGCAGAGGAGCGAAACCTTCGCAGGATGTTGCGGGTGTCGGCGTTATGTTCGATGCAGCCGTGGATGTGCATTGTCACGGTTTGGTGTTGATCAGGGTCGAGTTTGCGTAGTGCTCGTTCGTCGAGGAAAAGTCGAAGTAATCGACCGAGGTCGCGGGCACTGAACCAAGGCTGGTTTTCCAGCAGCAGGGCGTGGAGGTGGAGTTTGTGGCGGGTGAAGACGTGGGGGATCGGATAGGCCGACCTCGAATTTGAGACGTAGCACTTCTCGAATTTTACGCATGGATAACCGCTCCACGACGACCTCTCTGCTTCGATAAAAGAGGTCGATGGTAGTGAATTAATCCTGCGTTGCTGCCTGCCTTAAGGGTGGCCGGATGAGCGTGGAACGGGTGGCCGGATCACCGTGGAATCAGTGGCCGGATGTTCATGGAATGGGTGGCCGGATGGCCGTGGAATCCGCACCCTCATGGCCTCGCAGCCATGAGGGATCTTCCGCCTTCGCCATCAGTCTGCGACGCGGTCGCTATTTTTGAGGATTTCGATCACCACTCTGGCTGCCGCGGACAGCAATGACATAGGGCGTGCGATCACCGAGATGCGCCTCTTCAGATGCATTGGCAGCGGCATGTAGCGGATTTTCCTAGGTGAGGGGGGCAGCACGGTGCTGGGCAGGATGGACCAGCAGTGGCCTGCGCCGATCAGGCTCAGTAACGTCTGCACGCAGCTTATTTCGCCGCGCTGGGTCAGGTAGGGAAGTTCGGCCAACTGACTCATCAATCTCTCGCCGCCAGCGTGGCGATAGCCCAGGTAGGGCATTGAACCAAACAGCTGCGCGTGGGTTTGGCGCTCATAGCCTTGAGGCACTACCAGTACATAGTGGCCTGACCAATGAGAGTGCTCCAGGTGTTGGCCGTCCAGGATTGTGCTCGGGGCGATGAAGATATCGGCTGTTTCGCGTTTCAACAGGTCTTTTGAAAGCTCTCGTTCGCTGAGGTGCACGGCCGTCAGTTGCACCATTGGATAGAGTTGCCACAAGGTGTCGAACACCTCGTTGAGGTGCGTCTCTTCGATGTCCGTCAGATAGCAGAGCCTGACACTGCCGCTGACCTCATTTTTTTTAGTTGCTCAAGTGTCGCCATGACATGGTTGAGGCTTTGCAGCACGGTATGTCCTTCAGAGGTCAGGGTGCAGCCACTGCGGGCGCGGGCGAACAGGCGTTTTTCAAAGTAGCGTTCAACTTCGTTGATGGCGTAACTGATATTGGACTGGCTACATCCCAGCACGGCCGCTGCTTCAGAAAAAGAACCGAGGTCTGCGACCGTCTGGACGACGCTGAAGAAGTGGGTTTTCATTTGAAAAATCCTTAGAGGGATGGGGTATGAAAGAGCAGGCGCAAAAGCTCCGCTGAGCGCAGGCTCAGCGGAGGTGGGCGATTGGAAGTGGTGCAGAGAATGCGAAGAAGCGTCAGCGCGGTGTCCGGAATTTGTTGACCACTACAGGGCTCAAGGGGCAACTCAATCCATCAGGCGAGGCATCAGACGTTTGTAGGGGCCGGTAGGCAGGAAAATGTCCGAACGTTCGGGGGGCGGATGGTGTGTCGAGACGTTTTAACCTGGCGTTCAGTGCTCGAGCCACTGACAAGTCAATTATTCTCGGTCCAGTCGAAGTCAAGCTGTAGCGCTGTGCGTTCAGCCAGTTCACGATCGCCCAACCGCTCCACCAGATGCAGACTCATATCGATACCGGCAGAAATGCCGGCCGAAGAAATCACTGCACCTTCATCGACCCAGCGCAACCCACTGATGACATTCACCGCTGGGAACATTTCTCGCATGTCCTCGATATCTTCCCAGTGGGTGGTGGCCTGCTTGCCATCCAGTCGACCGGTTTTGGCCAGCAGGAAGGCACCGGTGCACACCGAGGCGGTCAAGCGCTCGGGGGTCGCCAAGCGCGCAATCCAGTCAATGACTTCGGCTTTATTCAGTTCAGCGATAACGACCCCGCCTGGAATGATCAGGCAGTCGAGGGAGGGATGATCGTGTATGGAGAAGTCAGGGTGCACTTTCAGCCCGGCGCGGGCTTTTACCGAGGCGGTGCTCTGGCCGATAGTGAATACGTTGAACAGCGGCGCCTGGTCTCCGCTGCGGCGAGTGTGCATCCGTGAGGCCGTGGTGAATACTTCGTAAGGACCGGCGAAGTCCAGCACTTCTACTTCATCAAATACATAGATACCGATATTCAGGGACACAAGTAACTCCTTTGACGGTCAGTGCGACCGAGCTGTATTGACCCGGTCTGACAGACCAGTGGCAGCAAGATTAGCCAGTCCCCGTGTTCGCAACTACTGTCTCAAATGACAATGTGCGGTAATATCGTGCCATGGATAAACATTTGGTCGTCGCCCTTATATATAATCAACTCTGCACCTTCGAATTCGGTTGTGTAGTTGAGGTTTTCGCCCTCAAACGCTCCGAACTCGGGGTCGACTGGTACTCGTTCGCAACCTGCGCCGTAGAGTCTGGAGTGATTACCGCCGCCGGCGGAGTTACTATCGGGCCTACCCATGAGCCCAACCTCATTGACCAAGCAGATACCATCATCGTGCCCGGCTGGCGTGATGTGGAGGCAAAGGTGCCCGAGACGCTAATCGCTCAGCTCAAGGCCGCCCATCAACGCGGCGCGCGGATCTGCTCGATTTGTACGGGCGCCTTCGTGCTGGCGGAGGCTGGCTTGCTGAATGGCCGCGCGGCGACTACGCACTGGCGCTTCACTGATCTGCTGGCGCGCAAATACCCCAGTATCAACGTGCAACCCAATGCCTTGTATGTCGATCAGGGGCAGATTGTCACGGCCGCAGGCTCCGCGGCGGGGCTGGACATGATGCTGCATCTGGTGCGCTCCGATCATGGCGCGCGGGTGGCCAATATGATCGCGCAACGGTTGGTGATTGCCCCCCATCGTGATGGCGGTCAATCGCAATACGCTTCGCGGCAATTGATCTATGCCCATGAAGGGCCGATTTCGCGGGTTATGGATTGGGTGCGTAACAGCCTCCAGAGCCCATACACTATCGAAAAAATGGCCCGCTACGCAGCCGTTAGTCCGCGTACCCTGCACCGCGGTTTCATCGACAGTACCGGACAGACGCCTTATGAGTGGTTACTGGGAGAGCGCATTGCTTACGCCAAGGAGTTGCTGGAGTCGTCGCTGTTACGCTTGATTGAGGTGGGGGAGTTCGCAGGGTTCGGTTCGGAAGAGTCGTTCCGCCGACATTTTCGCAAACGCCTGGGGATCAGCCCCAGCCAATACCGTAAGCGGTTTGCCAGGGTCTGAGGAAGACCCAGGCAGGAGACCGGAGGGGCTTGGTCTGCCTAGGTGCAACCTCAGTCTCTCTCAAGTATAAATCGCCTCGACGAGTGCATCGGCAAAGCCCCCCCATGCCCCCACCACGCCAGTATTGGTGACTGCTACCAGGCTGAGGCCGCTACGCGGATCAACCCAATAATGGCTGCCATAAAGCCCACACCAGGACCATGTTCCTGCGCCCTGCGGTTGTCCGGCCGCCTGCGGATCACGCAACAGCAATGTGCCCAAACCAAAACCCCAGCCCGGTCCGCGTCGCTCGATGCCGCGTCCACCCAAAGCATCACTGAATAGGTCGGCGGTCGTGGCAGCACTCAAGAGCGGTGCACCACCCAGCCGCAGGCATTCCAGCAAGCGCAGGTAGTCATCGGCGCTGCTCAGCAAGCCAGCGCCCCCCGACGGATAAGCACCGGGGTCCAGCGCCCGCTCGGAGTTGAGCCATGCCCGGCCCGTGTCAAGCGCTAGCGTCGTTTGGCCACTGATGGCCCGCGGCCCGCCCTCGGCATCCTGATAGACCCTGGCCAGCACTGTCCCGTCCATAGGCGCAAAACCGCTGGCCGACATCCCCAGCGGCGCCAGTACCCAGTGCTGGCAAGCCTGAGCCAGTGACAGCCCGGTGACCTGTTCGATCAGCGCACCCACCACGTCAGTCGCCAACGAGTATTGCCAGCGACTGCCGGGCTCGAACAGTAGCGGTAATCTGGCCAACCGCTGCAGGTTCTCGGCCAGGCTTATCCCTGAGTGAGCGAGGCCATCGCAGACGCCGGCCCTCTCATAGGCGTTACCCGGCGGCTGCTCAAACCCGTAGGACAACCCCGCCGTGTGCGACAGTAACTGGCGCAAATTGATCGACGCCTGGCGCCCGTTGCTCAAGCCCGGACGGAAATCCGCCAGCCACTCGCTGATGGGTCCGTCGAGATTCAGCAGGCCCTGCTCACACAGGCTCAGGGCCGTTACCGAGGTGACCAGTTTGGTCAGCGAGGCGAGACGAAAGCGGGTGTCGCGGGTCACCGCAATTCGCTGTTCGCGGTCGGCCCAACCTCGTGCCGAGGCGTAGCGAAGCTCGCCATCCTGAGCCAGTAGCAGCACGCCACCGACGATACGTCCGCTGTCGACGAAGCCAACCCAGTTCTGCGCCAGCGCTTCCAGGGTGGCAGTATCGATGCGTATGCGTCGCTCGGCCGTGGACACCTAGCAGCCCTCCACGGCCTGGCGGAAGATTCGCGCATAGCCTTCGGCATCATGGCGGATCGGATTGGTGTGCGAGCAGCCGTCCAGGAAGGACATCCGCCCGACCAGCTCGGCGTCGGTGTCATCAATACCGATGGCCCTGAGCGTGTGCGGGATGCCGATCTGCTCGCGCAACCCCAGCACCCAGTCCATGACCCCGCTGAAGCCGGGCTTGGGCAGACGCAGCTGGTGCGCCAGTTCGGTCATGCAATCGCTCAACACCGAGGCGTTGGCCTGCAGCACATAGGGCAGCACAATCGCATTCAACAGCCCGTGGTGTTGGTCATACAGCGCGCCGAGGCTTTGCGCGATGGCATGCACGCCGCCCAGCCCGCGTTGAAACGCCGCCGCCCCCAGGCTTGAGGCCACCAACATCTGCTGGCGAGCAGGCAGATCCTGACCGTCGGCCATCACCGCTGGCAGGGCGTCGCGGATCATGCTCATGCCTTTGGCTGCCAGCGCTTCGGCCATCGGGTGGTAGACCGGTGAGCACCAGGCCTCCATGCAATGGGTCAGGGCGTCGGCGCCGGTGGCAGCGGTCAGGTGGGCGGGCATCCCGGCCGTCAGTTCCGCGTCGAGGATGGCGATGCGCGGCATCATGCGCAGGTGCAGGATGGTGCGCTTGACCCGCGCCTGTTCATCGGTAATCACCGAGGCGCGGCCCACCTCCGAGCCGGTTCCGGCGGTGGTGGGCAGGGCGATCACCGGGGCGATGCCGGCGAGGTTGACGAAACCCTGGTTACCGGCGCTGTCCTCGAAATCCCACAGGGGGCGGGTCTGGCCAGTCATCAAGGCGATCGCTTTGGCGGCATCCAGGGCCGAGCCGCCGCCGAAGGCGATCACCCCGTCGTGCCCACCACGGTGATAGGCCTCCAGGCCTTGGGCGACGTTATTACCGGTGGGGTTGCCCTTGACCTCGCTGAACAGGCCGCAATGGCCCAGTACCGTCTGACAATGGTCAACCGCGCGGGCGATCATCTCTGTGCCGCCCAGAAAACGGTCAGTGACCAACAGGGGCCGGCGCATGCCGATCTCCTCGCAGGCCTGTGGCAATTCGCTGGCGCGCCCGGCGCCGACGCGGATGGAAGTGGGGTAGTGCCAATCGTTACTGTGCATGGAAAGGGGTCCTGATTGAATGACGGAAAGGAGGTGTCAACACGCCGGTCAGCTAAAGGTTCCAGCGGGTAGCAAGCCCGACAGCAGGCGCAGGCCGAACGCGACCATGAACAGGCCGGTGGCGATATCGATGGCTTTTTTGCGCCGTTGGTAGCGGACCTGGATCGCGGGAATGGAAAACAGCGTGGCCAGCAGCACGAACCAGGAAATGGCCAGCACGCCGATGATCGAAACGCCGGCGCCGCGCACCCACATCGGCAAGCCGGGCGAGGTGACGGTTGAGAACACACTGGTATAGAACGCCAGGGCTTTGGGGTTGGTGAGATTGGTCAATAGACCAAAGCGATATGCCCGCCCCAGGCTGCTGATGCCCAGGGCGCCAAGGTTGCGGGGCTGGGGCTGGGTGCCGGCATTGCGCAGGCTTTTGTAGCCAAGCCAGCTCAAGTAAGCGCCGCCCAGCAGTTGCAGCGAGGGCTGCAACCACGGCAGGTATTGGAAGATGATGCCCAGCCCGGTTGCGGCCAGCAACGCCCAGAGGATACTGCCGGACGCTACCCCCAGCCCGGCAGACACGCCTTGCTGACGAGACTGTCTGAACGACAGTTGGGTGATGACCAGAAAGTTCGGGCCAGGGCTTACGATCAGCACGATAAAAGCGCCGGCGAGGGCGCACAGCAGAGTGATCTCGGACATGGAGATAAACCTCGTTTCTTAGATTGAAAAGCTGGATTGAAAAGTCAGATCGATCAGTAAGTCCGTCAGGCCCGTGCCTGACGGAGGTCATTCATGCGCAGGCAACGGCCAGGTGTTGGCCGATGCCCAGTGCCTCAAGGCAATCGGCTGTTAACAACCTGGCCTCCCGGATGGCAGCGCACTGTGGGTCGGGTGTCGCGACGTAGTGGTTGTAAAAGGTGCAGCCTTCCACCGCCGGCCCCAGCACCCACAGACGTTGCTGCGGCCGGCCATCAGCCGCAGAAGCGCGACCGCTGTTGTCGATGACGATGCCGTCGGCAGGGCCGGGGTGCGCGGCGCGGATCAGCCCCTGCGCCTGCAAGTCGTGCATCAGTGCGCTGTCAGTGGCGCGCAGGCCACTGTGGGGCACCCTGGCGACGATGACCCGCTCGCAGTCCACCATTGCTATTTCGCGGGCGTCGGGGGCCAGTACTCTGACCACGCCAGCCTCGATCAACGCCAGCAGATCTTCGTAGCGCTCCTTCTGCGGCCCTCCGACCAGACGGTTGGACAGCCCCGCCCAGGTGCGGAAAAACCTCAGGGTCGAGGCCTCGTTCAAACCGTTGCGATCCACCGCCTGGCGCAATTGCTCGCGGCAGTCGCGCCAGACCTCCAGCGCGGCTTTCAGCGGGCTGCCCGAGGTGCCCAGATGGCTGTCCGCCAGGTCTCGGCTGATCCACTGACGGAACCATTCGCCGTAATGTTGCGGGTCACCGCTCCAGCGTTCGGTGGGCATCCAGTCGCGCGGTTCGAACGGCCCCAGAGTATAGGCAAGCCTTGCAAAACACTCGGCCCTTGAGGTCGGCTGTGTGGCGGCTTGCAGCGTCGACTCCAGCGCCGCGCTGTCGACCCCGTCGAGCCGCGCCTGGGTCCGATAAAAGGCGCAACGCATTTCGTCCTCGATCAGCGGCAGCAGATCAGCGTCGAAGTCCAGGCGCCGATCCGCATGCTGCTGGCGCAATTGCTCAATGGCAGCAGTGGTGAAGAACAGCGCTGGCGGCCTGTCTTGGGTCGGCGCCTGCCATTGCGGCCGGGCATGGAAGGGCAAGCCTGAGCGCGAGTACAGGTCAATCTGCGGCTCCTGGCCCGAGCGCTGGTAACGCCATTGACCCTGGGCGCGGACAAAGCGCCCGCCACGGCCTTCGGTCAACTGCGCAAGCAGGTCCATGGCGCTCAACCCCAGCCCTTCGATGGCGACCCGGTGTTGGTTGCCGATCTCTGGTTGCGCCAGCGTACCGTGGCCGGTGGTCAGAATCAGGCCGTCGACCTGCATGCAGCGACCCTGGTCGGTCTCCAGCAAAAAGGCTGTTGTGCCGTGCTCTGCCTTGGCGCCGATGACCTGCTCGGTGTGTACAACGATGGTCACCCCGGCAGGGCAACGCGCCAGCAATAGCTGCCAGCAATCCTCCAGGTATTGCCCCAGCAAGCGGCGTGGGAGGAAGTCGCCGAACCCTATGGCGCGACCCTGTTCGTCGGAGCATACATGCCCGCGGGCGTCGAGGCGCAGCGCCTGTGCCTGGCACCATTGGAGAAAGTCCGGGCCTTGCACCAGCGCCTGGATCTGCCCGGCTATGGTGTTGAGCATCAGGTAGTCGGGCTGGTCACTGCTGTGCAAGCCGCTGCCAGGCAGGCGCGGTTCGAACACCTCGATTCGCAGGTCAAGGCCGTCAAGTTCACACAGTCTGATGAGCAGTTGCTCAAGGACACTAAGCCCACGGAAACCCATGCCGACGATGGCGAGGCGTGTGTGTCTGGTGTGTAAGTGGTCCATGTTCACCACCTCGCCGATTCGAAGAAGAAGTTCGGCACAGGCAATGCGCTGCCTTCATTCAGGGCCTGGCGGTAGAGTCGCTGACCGACGGCAAGGTCCAGTATGCCGAGGCCGAAGGGTGAGAAAATCGTCGCCCGGTCAGGGCAGGTTTCCACTTCGCCGCACATCAGCTGCGCCAGGGTGCCGGTGATGAACGAGCGATCCTGGAAGTGCTGCACCGCCAGGTCCAGTGACGTCTGGGCCTTGAGGCAATGCTCGACGTCGTCGACGATGTTATTGGCTCTGGCAATCAACTGAGGGCCAATGTCGCGCAGGGAAATGTTAAGGATGATCTGGCCGGGCTGGAACTCATGGTCCAGCACGTAGGGTTGCGCGGCGGTGGTGGCGAAGACCACCAGGTCTGCCTGCAGGGCGTGGCTGAGATCCTCGGCCGCAGCAGTCGTCAGCCCATGGGCCTGGGTGGCATGGTCGATCAGCGCCTGGGCCGACGGCGCATGGGTGTCGAACACGCTCAACTGGCCGATGTCCCAGCCATCGTGGACAAACAGGTCGAGGATATTGCGGGCGATGAAGCCCGCGCCAATCACGCTCATGCGCGTTACCTGGCGCCGCTGCCGGTTCAGCCAGCGGGCACCGAGCACCGCCGAGGCCGCCGTGCGCATGGCGCTGATCCGCGACGCCTCAAGGCAGGCATAGGCGTAGCCGGTGTGCGGATCGTTGAGCAGCAGCACCGCGCTGGCGCGTTGCAGGCCTGACTCGGTATTGCCCGGAAAGCTTGAAATCCACTTGATGCCACTGACCGCCGGGTCACCGGAGAGGCTGGCCGGCAGGGCGATGATGCGGTTGGCCGGGGCCTGAGGAAAGCGTAGAAAGTAGCTGTCCGGGTTTACCGATTGGCCACGGTGGTGGGCCTGATAGGCGTTGCGCACATCGTTGATACAGGCCAGCGGATCTTGCTGCAGCAAGTGGGCCACGGTTTTACCGTCAACCACATGAAAGGGCATCTGTTGCACTGATTTTTCCTCCAGGTAGAGCGTGCTACCTGCTGTGCTGTCCATGGTCGACAGCTGCGGTTGCAAGGCCTCGGCACCAAAGTGCTGATGCACCCACTGGTCGTCGTAGATGCTGTCCAGATAGCGGTCGCCCCAGTCCGGCGACAACGCCACCACCACCGCCCCCGGCTCGATGCGATCGCGCCAGGCGTAAATCGCGGCAATCACCGAGCCCGTCGAACCACCGGCCAGAAGGCCTTTGTTGCGCGCCAGCCACCGGCACATGGCCACGGCCCGCGACTCCGCCACCAGCTCCAGCGCATGAATGCCTTCGGGCTTGAAAATCGGCGGCCGCTGGCTGGTGCCCAGGCCCGGAATGTAGCGACGCGCGGCAGGGGTGCCGAAGGTCACCGAGCCGAGGCTGTCGACCGCGATGATCCGGGTGTTCGGCCGATGGCGGCGGAAGTACTCGACGCACCCCATCAAGGTCCCGGTGGTGCCTGCGCCAATAAACAGGTAGTCGACCTGCCCGAAGTGCTGCCCTATCGAGTGCGCCGTGGTCCGGGCATGGGCCTGCGGGTTGGCGGGGTTTTCATACTGGTTGAGCCACACGTAGCGCGAATCGCATTTGAGCGTGTCTTTGATCAGCGCGATCCGGCTGCCCAGAAAGCCGCCATTGGCATCAAGGGTGTCGACCAGGATAACCTCGGCGCCATAGCTGCGCATCATGCTCACATTGTGTGCAGCGGTATTGGGGTCGATCACGCAGGTAAAGTGGAGGCCGCGCTCGGCGCAGACCATCGCCAGAGCCACGCCGAGGTTGCCGGACGAAGATTCGATCAGCCGGGTTGTCGGCTGAATCAAGCCCTTGGCCTGCAAGTCATCGATCAGCCCGACAGCGGTCTTGAGCTTGATGGAGCCAGCGGGGTTCAGTGATTCCAGTTTCAGGTGGAAGTCAGGGCCCAGCCCGTGGACTTCGAGAAAGGCCTGGTCGTGAATGATTTCAGAGACATTCTGGTACATGCAAATCACTCTCTTCCTTGAGGTGGGAGTTTTGGGCTTGAGCTTCAACAGCCCGCTCCAGGGCCTTGGCGATGCGTCCGGCACGCAGGGCCATCAGCGAAAACGACTGGCTGTCACTGATGCCGTGGCTGCGCTCGGAAAGACCGTTGACCCAGAGGCCGACGTCGGCGTCGTCGTGCAGCGCCATGCGATAGTCGCGGTCAATCATCAACCCGCCGTCCACATCGGTGCGCAGCCAGGGTTGCAGGCACGCCAGCAACGGTGGCAAGAGTGGCTGCTGGTAACCGGTGGCGAGGATGATGGCGTCGACTTCCAGCACCTCTTCCAGGCCGCTGAAGGTATCGGTGAGGGTGACCTGATAACCGGCGTCGGTCTGCACCACAGCGCCCACTTCGCGGTAAGCGTAGGTGCGCAGGCGCTGGCGACCGGCCAGGTTGTCTTCGTAGATCAACGAAAACAGTTTCTGGCTCTCGTCCGGGTCGATGCCGGCATAGTTGGTGGCACGGCTCCAATCGAGGAATTTGCGTCGCGCGCCATGATCGAGGCGATGGAAGTAGTCGACATGTTCGGGTGAGAACACCCGGTTCGGAAACTGCCCCAGCTGGGTCAATTTAAACCCGGCCGATCGGTGCGACGAATGGATTTCAATGTCTTGCCGGCGCTCCACCAGCTCCAGCACCGATTCGCTGGCGCTCTGGCCGGAACCGATGACCAGCCAGCGCTTGGGCAGTTGCTCACCGAAGGCGTGCAGGCGGCTGAGGAACTGCGAGGTATGGAACACCCGTGGTCCAAGCAGCGGCACAAAAGCCGTCGGTATCCGTGGCAGGCTGCCACTGGACAGCACCAGATTGCGGGTCTCCAGGCGGCCTTGAGGGGTTTGTACGGCCAGCGCGCTGAGCCGGCCGTTGCGCACCACCGGCAAAATCTCGCTGACCGGTGTGTTGTAGAGGGTCTGCTGGTCGACCTGACGGGCCACCCAGTTCAAGTAGTCGGACCACTCGTGACGGCTGGCCGGACGGCCCAGCAGGCCGAAGTCGAACATACGCCCCTGCTGGTGCAGGTACATGGCGAACGAGAATGGGCTGCGCGGGTTGCGCGGCGTGACCAGGTCGCGAAACACATGGTGGTTGATGTCCGTGCCCTTGAGCAGCAGTTCCTTGTGCCATTGGCTATCGGCGGCGGCTTCCAGGTAGCGCACCTGAAGGTGGGAAAGGGTATCGCCGGCTTCCCGGGCCTCTTCGAACACACAGGATAAAGCGATGCCCGCAGGGCCGAAGCCAATGCACAGGGCATCGGGACGGGCAGGGGATGACGTCGAGCTGAACATAAGCAGTTCTCGTTGATTGAAAGGGTTTGCAGCAGGTGATTGCTAGCCGGCTAATCGCCGGGCGGTCCCAGGCCTGTTGGGCCCAGTTGCCAGATGCGGTGGTGCGCACCCAGGCATTCGCCGTCCTTGAAACGGACCTCGCCCCAGGGGCTTTGAAAGGTGAACGGCGTCAGCCGCTTGATCCAGCCACCGGGGTGTTCCGGCACGGCAATCAGCGCATCCAGCACGTACAGCAACTTCAGGCTTTCAAGCCCGTAGGTCTGCGGCCCGGTGCCGAACCAGGCTTTGTGCTCCAGCAGCACCGCACAGCCAGTGGTCAGTTCGGTGGCTGCGTCAAAGCCGATGACGTAGGTGTTGCGGTCATCCTCGTCAGCGCAACCCAAGTGCACAGAGGCGGCATCGTCGGTCAGCATGATCGGTCGTTGAATCCCCGAATCGCGGCGCTTGCGCCAGTACTCGCGGCTGCTGCGCAAACGTCCGGAGAAGACTTCAACCTGCGCCTGTTCGGGATCTTCGACCGGCTGCAGGCCAGCTTGTCGGGCGGTCTGGGTGATGACGCTGCGCAAGGCCTGGCCGTGAGCACTGGGGTCAGCATCGAGGTACAGCCGGTGCCAGCCGCGAGCGTCAAGCCAACGCACCAGGTCCACGGCCAATTGGCGATCCGAAGGGCAACCGCGCAAGACGTTGGGATGCTCGACAGTCAGGCTGTCGAGGGTCGCTGCCGGTGTCAGCAGCAGGATCCCGGCGGCTTGGTACAACGGCGCCGCGGCCATGGCGGCGTCCGAGGAAAAATGCCCGATGACGATGTTCGCCTGCCAGGCAATCAATTCCCGCGCTACCTCTGCGGCGCGCACGGGATGGGCGCCGTCGTCGAGGAAGCGCCACTGCACCCTGGCCAGTCCTGGCAGGGTATTGCGCGCTAACGCCAAGGCACGCATGAAGGTCCGCGCATGGGGCGTGTCGGCGGGGTCGAACAAGGCACTGACCGCGACTTTCATGGTTGTACCCCCTGACGCGCCAGCGCCGGTTGGTGCAGCCCGCGACGCGGCGACAGCACCGACCATTCCGGGCCGACTGCGGCCGAGCCACGGAGTCGGCGCTGGATCTGCTCACACGCGATCTGCGCCAGCCCTGGGGCGAGTTTGAAACCCACTCCACTCATGCCAGTTGCCACGAACAGCGGGCTGTCGTCGGCGAGAAAGCCGAGAAGGGGCCTGCCATCGGCACTGTAACCATCGAAGCCGGGCAAGACATCCAGCACCTGACCGTCTGGCCCGCCGCACAAACGAGCCCGAGCTTGCAGGGCATCGGCGGCCTGGCGGGCGTCGGGGCGCGCCAGGTCTTCGGGAAACGCCACGCGCTGACGCAGGTTGCTGCCCGTTTGCGACACCGTGCTGTTCAGCGGTATCGCGTAGGCGTGGGCCACCTCGTCGATCACCGGCATCGTCGCCAGCTGCGGCGTGACAATTCGCGCCAGCGGGATTGAGCGGGTCTGCAGGTCCAGTTGCGGCACTAACTGCCCGCTCCAGGCGCCGGTGGCCAACACCACGACGCGACAGCGCAGGGTCGCCTGACCCATGTCGATACTGACATCGCCGTCGGGCAGGTATTCCAGCGCTTGCACCGACATGTGCTCCAGCAACAAGCCGTGCTGGCGCACCACATTGGCCAGTGCGCTGGTCGCCAGACGCACATTGCCGACACAGGCATTGGCTTCATACAGGTTGATGCGCTCAGCGTCCGCGCAGCGCGGGTAGCTTTGGCCATCCAGGACCGCATTGGCGATCAGTACCAGTGGATACTGCGGGCTGTCGTACTGCTCGATCGCCTGGGTGAGGTCATCGAGCCGCTCGGCCGCCGTCCGGTAGATCACCCCGGTGCGGCGCAAGGCTGCCGCGTAGGTGTCGGCGAAAACGCCCTGGTGCATCAACCCGATGGACAGTGCCGCCAGTTCCCTGAGCACCGGGTCCGGGTCATAGAGCCGGACCAGGCCGCCCGACCAGGCACTGGACCCCGCGCCGCCACACACACCGCGCTCGATAAGCGCAGTGTTGATGCCTGCACGGGATAACCGGGCGGCCACGCTTGCGCCAATGATGCCGGCGCCAATCACCGCGACTTCACATTCCATGAACATACTGCGTCCTCGTTCAGATGGAGTAGTCGGCGGCCGATCCGGTGAGCACCGTGGCGGTCACGCTGGCCTGCGGCAGCCCGAATGCCGTGATCAGACGTTTACTCATGTCCGGGATCAAGGGTTCGCCGATCACCGCCATGAACGCCGCGAAGTGCGTGACCGGCCGGCCCTCATCGAGGCGTTGGCGGGTGATGTCGATCAGTTCCAGCAGCACTCTGGCCATCTTTTTCATCGAGAACTGTTGCGGATCCCCGGCTTCCATCCACTGCAAGCGCAAGCGCTTCATCAGGCTGGCATCGGCACCGGCCATGCCGCTCCACCAGTCACCCTCCGAGGGTTCGCCCGCCGCGAGCAATGCCGGAAAGAAGGTTGCAAACACGTTCTCGCGCCAGTCCAGGAACGGCTCCAGACGAAAGTCACCCTCGACCTCTTCCGGGGCAATACTGGCCAGGTACAGACGGGCACTGTCGGCGCAGGCTTGGCGCGCCAGGTCGGCCACCCAGATCGCATGATTGCGGCTGGTGGAGAGGTTCAGGCCGTCGAGCTTCAAGAACTGGTTGGGAATGAATTGCTGCTGAATATTGACGCCGTCCAGCGTCGACAGCAGTGCCGGATACACGATGGTATGGCTGTACACACAGTCGAAGCCGAGAAAGTGCACCAGCGTGCCATCACCCGATTGCCAGAACTGCTCGAACAGCTGCGCTTGCCCGCTGCGATCGGCGTATTCGCGAAACGCCGCCATATAGCCGGCCAGGCCCATGAACCACGTGTGCACGCGGCAGCTGCCGTCGGCGGCCAGGTCGAGGCCGGCATCGCCCGGACGGGTAACGCCCCAGTCCTGCAGGTGCGACAAACTGTCGTGCAGCCAGGTATTCAGCGGCGCGCGCCAGCCCCGACCCAGCAGCGTTTCGCGCAACAGCGGCTTGAACGACGCGAGCTTCAGAAAACCAATGTGGGCGCTGCGCCACTGCATCGGCTGGCTGCACAGCTTGCAGCGCAGGTCGTGCATCTTTTGCGCATCGGGCGCCTGGGCACAGTTCTCACATTGGCTGGCGTCGGATTCGACCCCGCAAAAATTGCACTGCCCACGAGCAAAGGCCTCATAGCCCCATACATCACAGGGCGGGCAATAGGGCGTTTGCTCGTCGCGAAAAGCGATGGCACCCGCCGCGCTGGCCTGATCGAACACCTCGCGGACAGCGTCGGCAAAGTATCGGTTGTCGAGCGGGCGCATCCAGTTGTCTGGCTGAATGTTGATCGCCGCCAGTGACTGCACGATACGGTCGGTATTGCGCGCGGCCAGCTCGGCCACCTCCACGCCCAGCTCAAGGCCGCGACGGACCATGTACGACTGGTAGTCATCGGAGTACGACACGAACACGCATTCATGACCGCGCTGACGCTGGGTGCGGGTGAACACGTCCGCGCCCAGGAAAGGTCCGGCGATATGGCCGATATGCAGATCACCATTAGGCGTGGGCGGGGTGATGGTAACGACGAACTTAGGCATCGAGACACCCCGTTTTTTCGTCATGCTCAGCGACGAATTGGTTGACATGATTCATGTCCCACCACACGACATAGAAGTGGAAGTCGTCGTCGCTGTCGTTGATTACGTAATGGTTGGTGTGCTTGGGAATGGCCGCAATATCGCCCATCGAGAAGGGGTATTCAGTCTCTCCAACCACCAGCCGTGCACTGCCTTTGATCGCGATGAAAAGTTCTTGATCGATCTGAGTGTGTGCTTCGCTGCTGGTGCCAGGGCGCACTACACACCAGCCGCCACCAAACGGCATCGGATAGCCGGACCATGGCAGCAGACGGCTGCCGTCAAGGCCATATTCGTGAACCAACGCATCAAACTGGGTGTTTCGATGTATCTGGAACTTCTGCATAAGTGAACGCTCGTCCATGTGAAGGCGGCGCCAAGGATGCGGTGAACGTGAGGGGGCGGACTATCCAAAACCTGGATAGTTGAAGGCCGGGTGAACGAGTTATTCGATGGATGATTCGCGGCACATGGATCGTGTCCCAGGAAGTGGTGTAGACCACTACAAATACCCTGAGCTTGGAGAGCCTCCATACGATGAGTTTGGTTGCTCTTCGTTTGGCATTTCGATGCGATTACACCACTTGTGATTGATCAGGAGCCTACCGGACGGTTGGCGGGAGGCTCACGCAGTCCTGCTCCCAGGTCCAACACTTAACCTTTCAGTGTGGTAATCAGTGGCGTTTTTTCCTGTGCTGAGTGCAGGGAAGAGAGCTGTAGGAAATGGCGATACCTCATGAGATAGCGCTCGACATACTCGCCTCTCACGCTGATCTTGGCAGAAGCCACAGATCCTTGGGCCATATGGTAAGTACGTGAGGAGAGATCCTTTATCGTCTCAGCCGCCCGCCAGCTTGTGCTCATGTTTAGAAACGACGCAACATCCGCCGAAAAAGGGTCGAGACTACATCCTGAAAATATGTGAAAAAATATGTGAAGAAAGCTCTAGCTAAAAATCACTGACGTGCTTGTTCTAGAGCGGCCAGCTTGGTTAAGAAAAATGTGTAGTCGACATCACGAGCGTTCGCGCTGATTGACCAACTGAGCGTCCACGAGCCGGTTGATTGGCTGTGCAAGGCGTTTGAAGTCACCCGCTCGTGTTTCTACACTCAGCGTCTCAGACGCCGGACTCCTGATGTTGAACGGCTTCGGCTGCGCAGTCGGGTCAATGAACTGTTCTCGCAAAGTCGCAGTGCTGCCGGCAACCCCACCATCGTCAGCGACGGCAAGCCGTTGGCCAGATGGACTTCTACAGTGACGGCGGGCGCTTCCACACCGACTTGGGCGCGGCTATGGACGATGGCCAGAGACATGATCATTCCTTGAGCTTGCGAGAACCGCTTCCTGCGGTTTTATGAAGGGTAGTTGCGGCGTAGCGGTTTAGCGCGGCGGCTGAGGAGCGAAACCTTCGCAGGATGTTGCGGGTGTCGGTTTAAGGATTTCGGGTGTGAAAAGAACCACTATTTAGACTAATGCCTGTCAGTTAAGCCGTAACGCGATCCGTAGCAGCTGCCGAAGGCTGCGTTCGGCTGCGAAGCGGTCGTAAAACCTCGCTATGCGGTCTTTCAGATTAACCGTGCAAGCAGGATCTACGAGTGCTGCGCCCGAGCGCGGACCGACCCGAACGCAGCCTTCGGCAGCTGCTACGGGTCATACGTCGCGCCCTGAAGATCATTAAAGCGACTGAAGCACCCGTGAAGCCCGCTTCCACCACGGTGCATTGACTGTACGTCGTGGCCGCTCCCCATCAGGCAACATGTGTGGAACATCTTGCAACCGGATCCACGGCTGGTTGTTCCAGTGCAGCAAGCTCAGCGACATTTCCGGCCAGTTCAGCAGGCTCAGTATTGGGCGTTCGGCTGTGGTGGGTTGCTGGGCGTCTCTAAGGGCAGGGACCACGTCGTGGGTCAGCCATTCGCGCAGGCCCCGGTATTCGGGGCAGTAGTGATAAACCAGCAGCGCATAGACGCCGGATTCGCTGATCAGCAGCGTATGTTCGATGCAGCCGTGGATGTGCATTGTCACGGTTTGGTGTTGATCAGGGTCGAGTTTGCGTAGCGCTCGTTCGTCGAGGAACAACCGAAGTAACCGACCGAGGTCGCGGGCACTGAACCAAGGCTGGTTTTCCAGCAGCAGGGCGTGGAGGTGGAGTTTGTGGCGGGTGAAGACGTGAGGGATCAGGTAGGCGTCATTGCTATTCATCGATGCAGCTCCTTTTGCTTAAGGGGCTGCCAGTAATCGTCGCCAAACGATTGGGTGGCAGCTGTACGCGGGTTGGCGAACCGGAGCAAAAGGAACCCGGCAGACCCGAAGATCTCCCACGCACAACCGCCATGACTCGAGTCGACGGGCAAAAATAGCCCGCCATCGGATGGTCGTCGTGCACCTTAAGCTTTCCAGGTCGCCAAACCCAGTGCTGAACACTCAGCTGAAGTGAGCTTAGGAACCGGGGCTTGGCGGCGCAATCGGAAAGCAGTGGTGTTTTTGTAGGACTCAGGCTGAAGTTAGAGATCGTTCCCTCGCTCCCGCGTGGGAATGCATCCCGTGACGCTCTGCGTCACATCCAGGGCGGAACGCGGAGCGTCCCCGGCGGCATTCCCACGCAGAGCGTGGGAACGAGCATCACTCGGCGGGTGGATTCAGCTTTGCTTCCAGCTCGGCGACTTTTGCCTCAAGGCTTTCAAGGCGTGCCCGGGTGCGTGCCAGGACGACCATCTGACTGTCGAATTCTTCCCGGCTCACTAGATCAAGCTTGCTGAAGCCGCTTTGCAGCAGGGCTTTGAACTGGCTTTCGATTTCGCTTTTTGGCAGCGGGGTTTCGCCGCTGAACAAGCGGGAGGCGGTGCCGCTCAGGGCATCGAGGAAGTCTTTGGGTGCGAGCATGAGAAATGTCCTGGAAACAATGGCGGCAGTGTATCACGCAGTGTCTATAGTCATTGACGCGGGCACGAATGCACGCTTTTCGCGCATGTTGTCGGGCGTTCGCGCACTGTTTTTGTGCGTATCGCCGGCGGTGATGGGGCGTTGGCGCCTGTGACAGCGGCCAAGGGATTGAAATCAGTGGGTTTTCACGAGATGGCAAGCTTTCTGCTTAGTCCCAAGTGACCTATGCACTGATGCAGTCGCTGTGACGAATGCAGTGTGGCAGGCGGAGCGGGGAGTTTCGTCAGGAACGGTTAACTGGCGTCGGTCGGGCGAGTAGGGCCGACGATGCGTTACAAAGCCAGGCACTGCGCTTAGACTTGAGTCGGGTTTGTTTTCCTGGGGCAAGTCCACCAATTCGGGAGAGAGTTTTCATGAAGCTAGTCACTGCCATCATCAAGCCGTTCAAACTGGACGACGTACGCGAGTCGTTGTCCGAGATCGGCGTGCAGGGCATTACCGTCACTGAGGTCAAAGGCTTCGGTCGGCAGAAGGGTCACACCGAGCTGTATCGCGGGGCGGAATACGTGGTCGATTTCCTGCCCAAGGTGAAGATTGATGTCGCCATTGACGACAAGGATCTGGACCGGGTTATCGAGGCGATAACCAAGGCGGCCAACACCGGCAAGATTGGTGACGGCAAGATCTTCGTGGTCAATCTGGAACAGGCTATTCGCATCCGTACCGGCGAAACCGATACCGACGCAATCTAAGCCGCCAAACCCAACGCCCCAGGAGAAAACAAAATGACTCTGCGTAAATTCGCAGGGCTAGGAGCCCTGTTGTCCATCGTAATGCCCGGCCTGGCCATGGCGGCAGATCCGGTGGCTCCTCCAGTCCTCAATTCCGGCGATACCGCCTGGATGTTGACCTCTACTGCCCTCGTGCTGTTCATGACCATTCCAGGCCTCGCGCTGTTCTACGGCGGCATGGTTCGTTCCAAAAACGTTCTTTCATTGATGATGCAGTGCTTCGCCATTACCGGCCTGGTCACCATCCTGTGGTTCCTCTATGGCTACAGCATGGCGTTTGACACAACGGGTATGGAAGCCAACGTCGTCAACCTCAATTCCTTTGTCGGCAGCTTCGCCAAGGCTTTCCTTGCCGGCATCACGCCCGCCAGCATTACCGGCCCTACGGCGCTGTTCCCCGAGGCGGTGTTTGTCACCTATCAAATGACCTTCGCCATCATTACCCCGGCGCTGATCGTCGGTGCCTTCGCCGAGCGGATGAAGTTCTCCGCGATGCTGGTGTTCATGGGCATCTGGTTCACCGTGGTTTATGCGCCGATCGCGCACATGGTCTGGAGCGGTCCGGGTTCGCTGTTGGGTGACTGGGGCGTGCTCGATTTTGCGGGCGGCACCGTGGTTCACATCAACGCCGGTGTCGCAGGTCTGGTGGCGTGCCTGGTACTGGGCAAGCGCAAAGGCTTCCCGACCACTCCGATGGCTCCGCACAACCTCGGTTACACCCTGATGGGCGCCGCGATGTTGTGGGTTGGCTGGTTCGGTTTCAACGCAGGTTCCGCCGCAGCGGCCAACGGCACTGCCGGTATGGCCATGCTGGTAACTCAGATTGCTACCGCCGCAGCGGCCTTGGGCTGGATGTTCGCCGAGTGGCTGACCCACGGTAAACCTAGCGCACTGGGTATCGCTTCGGGCGTGGTTGCCGGTCTGGTTGCGATCACTCCGGCTGCGGGTACCGTTGGCCCGATGGGCTCGATGATCATCGGTCTGGCAGCGGGCGTGGTGTGCTTCTTCTGCGCCACGACCCTGAAACGCAAAATGGGTTACGACGATTCCCTCGACGCCTTCGGCGTGCATGGCATCGGCGGTATTCTCGGCGCGATCCTCACAGGTGTATTCGCGGCTCCGTCACTGGGTGGCTTCGGCACCGTGATCGACATCGCGGCACAAGTCTGGATTCAGTGCAAAGGCGTGGGTTTCACGGTGATCTACACCGCGATCACGACGTTCATCATCCTCAAGGTGCTCGACGCCGTCATGGGGCTGCGCATTACCGAGGAAGAAGAGTCGGTGGGTATCGATCTGGCACTTCACAACGAGCGCGGCTACAACATGTAAGCAAGCGCATAAAAATTTGCCCGGCTTGCCGGGCATTTTTTTTGTCTGGATTTTGTCTCTGAAAGCATGGCTGAAAGGTTTTTTCGCACACGTTTAGTGGTGTTTGTGGCGAGTGTTTTTCTGCGGCCAATGGCTTACATGATTGAAGGAATATTAGGGTCTTTGTTTTTTCCCAGAGCGCGCTAGAATGCGCCCCGAACGTGCGGAGAACTGTATGTGGCAACAGACTCTGATAACCCTGCGGGCACGGCCCCGGGGCTTTCACCTGGTAACGGACGAGTTACTCGCCGGCCTGCCTGAACTCCAGGCATGTCGGGTCGGTCTGTTGCATTTGTGGCTGCAGCACACCTCGGCGTCGTTGACCATCAACGAGAACGCCGATCCGGCGGTACGTCGCGACTTCGAACGGTTTTTCAATCGGCTGATCCCACAAGGAACAGCTGGCTATGAGCATAACGACGAAGGCCTGGACGACCTCCCGGCGCACTTCAAGGCCAGTTTGCTAGGCTGTCAGTTGAGTTTGCCGATCAGGGCGGGCCGATTGGCGTTAGGTAGCTGGCAAGGTGTTTATCTGGGTGAGCACCGCGATCATGGCGGTGCTCGCAAAGTCCTCGCCACCGTGCACGGTGAAGAGGCATAAACCGCTGGTTACCAGTGGATGTTGATTTTTTTCCGGCGGTCGTCGACAGACGACAAAGCTGGGCTATAACTAATCTGCTTTTCGCAAGTCATGAGGTAGAACATGAGCGACGATGATCTGGAAAACGACGACCTCGAAGTAGGCGACGAAGACGAGACCGAAGAAGGCCTGGAAGCAGCGGCGGAAGACGTTGCTGACGACGATGGCGGTGATGACACGCCGGTCCCGACCGTCAAAGGCAAGGCCAAGGCTGCGGTGTCTGTAGACGAGCTGCCGAGTGTCGAGGCCAAGAACAAAGAGCGTGATGCTCTGGCGCGCGCGATGGAAGAGTTCCTTGCCAAAGGTGGCAAGGTTCAGGAAGTCGAGGCCAACGTGGTGGCGGATCCACCAAAGAAGCCTGATAACAAGTACGGCAGCCGGCCTATCTAGGCGCCTGCTACGTGCTTGCTGAAAAAGCCCGCCGTCGCTGCGGGCTTTTTCATGGGCGAAACAAAAGCCTGGGAGTTGAGGTGGTCCCCTGTGGGAGCGAGCCTGCTCGCGATGAGGGTGTAGCATTCAGAATTGATGTCGGCTGAAACTCCGCCATCGCGAGCAGGCTCGCTCCCACAGGGTCGGTGTGTCATTCAAGATCAGTGTTGGGTGTTCCACCGCGCCAACAACGCCGGCAGCTCGGTCAAACTGCGAATCTCGGCATCTGGCGCCTTGTTGGCCTCCCACACCTTGCCCGCCGGGTTGAACCAGATCGCCCGCAACCCTGCCTGCTGAGCGCCGGCAATGTCATCACCTGGATGATCGCCGATATGCACTGCGGCCTGTGCCGTTACATCGCCGCGTTTCAAGGCTTCATGGAACAGCCGGGCATCGGGTTTGGCGATGCCGATATCCTCTGCGCACAAGATGAACTTGAAGTAATCCGCCAGCCCCAGGCGGCGCACATCCGCATTGCCGTTGGTGACCACGCCCAAGGCGTAGTGATTGGCCAGAATCTCCAGCGTCGGTTGCACCTCGGGGAAGATTTCCAGTTGATGCCGTGCATGCAAAAACACTTCAAAGCCCTGATCGGCCAGCTCGCAGGCCTGCTCATGGGCGTAACCGGCTTCTTCCAGTGCGTGAAACAGCACCCGGCGGCGCAGGGCGCTGATGCGGTGCTTGAGGCTTGGTTCGTGGCTCAATACCCGCTCACGAATCGCCCACAAATGATCGACCGGCAAGGCACCGAGGTTCGGCGTGTGCTCGGCCAACCACTGGCGCAGCACTGCTTCAGCGCTGTCGATCACCGGGGCGGTGTCCCACAGGGTGTCGTCGAGGTCGAAGGTGATCAGTTGGATTGTCATTGCTCATCGCCTTTGATGCGTTTGGCCCGTGGATGGGCGCTGTCGTAGACCGTGGCCAGGTGTTGGAAGTCCAGGTGGGTGTAGATCTGTGTGGTTTTGATGTCCGCGTGGCCGAGCAATTCCTGCACCGCACGCAAGTCTTGCGAGGACTCCAGCAAGTGGCTGGCGAAGGAGTGTCGCAACATGTGCGGGTGCAGGTTTTGCCCCAGTTCTCGCTCGCCGACGGCTTTGACCCGCGCCTGAACCGCCCGTGAGCCGAGGCGCCGGCCTTTCTGGCTGACGAATACCGCATCGTCCACCGGGTTCGCCATGGCGCGCAGCGGCAACCACAGTTCCAGGGCTTCGCGGGCCTTCTTGCCGACGGGCAGCACTCGGGTCTTGCTGCCCTTGCCGAGTACTTGCACCAGACCGTCTGCCAGGTCCAGCTGTTCAAGGTTGAGTCCGGTCAGCTCCGACAGGCGTAAACCGGACGAGTAAAACAGCTCGAGAATCGCCTGATCGCGGCGAGCCATGAAGTCGTCTTCCACGGCGCCATCGAGCAGTTGCAGCGCACGGTCGGTGTCGAGGGTTTTCGGCAGGCGGCGCTCGCCCTTGGGGGGCGCCAGGCCGTTGGCCGGATCGTGGTCGCAGAGGCCTTCGCGGTTCAGGTAGTGATAGAGCCCGCGTACCGCCGAGAGCAGCCGCGCCAGGCTGCGCGAGGATTGTCCTTGCGAGTGCAGGCGGGCGATCAGGCTGCGCAGGCGCTGGATGTCCAGTGCGGTCCAGCTGCCGATGTTCTGTTTTTTGCAGTGAGCCAGGACCTTGTTCAGGTCACGTCGATAGGCTTCTAGCGTGTGAGACGACACCTGACGCTCACTGCGCAGGTGCTCGCAGTAGGCGTCCAGTTGTCGTTCCATGGTCAGCGTACCGAGCGTAGCGAGGTGTTGACCCGTGGCAGCACGCGGCCCATGACTTCAGCGATGTAGCTGAGGAACAACGTGCCCACCGAACTTTTATAATGTTGCGGATCGCGACTGGCGATCGCCAGGACGCCATGCAGGCCTTGATGACTGATGGTGACCACCGCAGTGGAACCGATCTGCTTGCGCTGTTCTTCGCCAAACAGGAAGTCCAGCTCGTGTTCGCGTAGGCTGCCGCTGACGCATTTGTTTTCCGACAACAAGCCACCAATCGCCTTTTGCGCTTCGGCGCCGGTCACCCAGCGGCCGACCGGCAAGGGCTCGTCGCTGAACAGGATCAGGCTGACAAAAGGCACCTGGAAATCCTGGCGCAGGCTGTCTTCGACACTGATGACCACGTCGTCCAGGCTGCTGGCGTCCATCAAGGCGAGTGTCAGGCGGCGGGTCTTGTCGAACAGCCGGTCGTTGTCGCGGGCGACATCCATCAGTTGCGAGAGACGATGGCGCATCTCGATGTTGCGTTCGCGCAGGATTTTCATCTGGCGTTCGACCAACGAGATGGTGTCGCCGCGCTGGTGCGGAATGCGCAGCGCCGGGAGCAGTTCTTCGTGCTCGACGAAGAAATCCGGATGAGCCTCCAGGTACGCGGCAATCGCCGCCGCCTCCAGGCTTTCGGAAGGGGACTCGTCGGGCTGTGGGGCTGGAACCTGAGGCTGATCAGTCATGTATTTCGCTCACTCAAAGACGCACTTGTCCTTCGTATACGCGTACTGCCGGGCCGGTCATCATCACCGGTTGGCCAGGACCTGCCCATTCAATGGACAAGCGCCCGCCAGGCAGGTCGATCAATAGCGGCGAATCCATCCACCCCTGGCTGATCGCGGCCACTGCGGCAGCGCAGGCCCCGGTCCCGCAGGCCTGGGTTTCCCCGGTGCCGCGTTCCCAGACGCGCAACTGCGCACGGCTCCGGTCGATGACCTGGAGAAAACCGACATTGACCCGCGCCGGGAAGCGCGGGTGGTTTTCGATCTTCGGTCCCAGCTCATGGACCGGCGCGTTGTGGATGTCACTGACCCGCACGACAGCGTGGGGATTGCCCATGGATACCGCGGCCAGTTCAATCGTCTGGCCGTCGACCTCGACCTGATAACTCAAGGCCTGAGCGGGCGCCTGAAACGGAATGTCCGCCGGCACCAGGCGCGGTGCACCCATGTTGACGCTGATCTGGCCATCGTTGCGGATATCCAGTTCGATAATGCCGCTTTTGGTCTCGACGCGAATCTGCCGCTTGGCGGTCAGGCGCTTGTCCAGAACGAAGCGTGCGAAGCAGCGCGCACCGTTGCCGCATTGCTCGACTTCGGAACCGTCGGCGTTGAAGATCCGGTAACGGAAATCCACGTCCGGGTTGCTCGGCGCTTCGACGATCAGCAATTGGTCGAAACCGACACCGGTGTGCCGGTCACCCCATTGCTTGGCGTGCTTGGGCAAAATGTGCGCGTGCTGGCTGACCAGGTCGAGGACCATGAAGTCGTTGCCCAGGCCATGCATCTTGGTAAAACGCAGCAGCATGGGTTTACTCCGGCAGCAGGCTTTCGCCAGCAAACAACTCGGCTACCGTCTCGCGGCGACGCACTTCAATTGCCTGATCACCGTCCACCAGCACTTCAGCGGCGCGGCCGCGAGTGTTGTAGTTGGAGCTCATGACAAACCCGTACGCACCGGCCGAATGCACGGCCAGCAAGTCGCCTTCTTCGAGTGCCAGATGGCGATCCTTGGCGAGGAAGTCGCCGGTTTCGCAGATTGGCCCGACGATGTCGTAGGCGCGTGCCGGAGTTGCACGCGGGCGCACGGCCGTGACGTCCATCCAGGCCTGATACAGCGCCGGGCGGATCAGGTCGTTCATGGCCGCGTCGACGATGGCGAAGTCTTTGTGTTCGGTGTGCTTGAGGTACTCGACCTCGGTCAGCAGCACGCCGGCGTTGGCAACGATGAAGCGGCCCGGCTCGAACACCAGTGTCAGGTCGCGACCATCAATGCGTTCACGTACGGCTTTGATGTAGTCGGCGGCCAAGGGCGGCTCTTCATCGCGATAACGCACGCCCAATCCACCGCCGAGGTCGATGTGGCGCAGGTAGATTCCGCAATCGCCCAGGCGATCGATCAGCGCCAGCAAGCGGTCGAGGGCATCGATGAAGGGTGGCAGGGTGGTCAGTTGCGAACCGATGTGGCAATCGACACCGACCACTTCCAGGTTAGGCAGTTGGGCGGCGCGGACGTACACGTCTTCGGCGTCGGCAATGGCGATGCCGAACTTGTTTTCCTTGAGACCGGTAGAAATGTACGGGTGGGTGCCGGCATCGACGTCCGGGTTGACCCGCAGCGAGATCGGCGCGCGAACTCCGAGCTCAGCCGCGACGAGTTGCAGGCGTTCGAGCTCGTCAGTGGATTCGACGTTGAAGCAGTGCACACCGACTTCCAGGGCGCGACGCATGTCTTCACGGGTCTTGCCGACGCCGGAGAAAACGATTTTGTCGGGCTGGCCACCGGCGGCCAGAACACGTTCCAGCTCACCACGGGAGACGATGTCGAAACCAGCGCCCAAACGCGCCAGGACATTCAGTACACCCAGGTTGGAGTTGGCCTTGACCGCAAAGCAGACCAGGTGCGGCGTACCGGCCAGCGCATCGGCGTATGCCAGGTATTGGGCTTCGATATGCGCGCGGGAGTAGACGTAGGTCGGTGTACCAAAGCGTTCGGCGATGGCGGACAGGGCAACACCTTCCGCGAACAGCTCACCGTCACGGTAGTTAAAAGCGTCCATGATGTTCCCTTAGTAGGTGCTGGTGCTGGTACTGGTGCTGTGCTGGTGCGCTTTGGACTGCGACGACTTCGCCTGTTCTTCAGGGGATTTGCTGTCATCGGGCAGATACAGCGGACCTTTTTGACCACAGGCAGTGACAAGGCAGGCAACCGCGACGAGCGCAGCAAGGGAAGAGATCAGGCGCTTCATGGCGAAATCCTTGAAAATGCGTTAATTGCGCCGGAGTATACCGGCCACCCGGCAGCTTGCCTATGCGACGGACCACCCGTCCGGCGGGCCTTTGCCCAGGCAAGCGATCAAGCGGCGCAAGGCGTGCCGATATTTTCTACTCTTGTCTGGTGCGTGGTCGGTATCCTTTGCAATCGCTCGGGCTCGGCCGTATCTTGCGGCGCTTGAGCGTGAGTAGACATTTTTTGAGGTTCCCGCAATGAGTTTGACTGAAGCCCGTTTCCACGATCTGGTCGATGCCACCCAGCAAACGCTGGAGGATATTTTCGATGAGAGTGGCCTGGATGTTGATCTGGAAAGCTCGGCCGGTGTGCTCACCGTCAAGTTCGAAAGCGGCAGCCAGTTGATCTTCAGTCGCCAGGAGCCGCTGCGTCAGCTGTGGCTGGCGGCCGTGTCCGGTGGCTTCCACTTCGACTATGACGAAGAAAGCGAACGCTGGATGTGTGACAAGAGCGAAGAGCAGCTCGGCGAGATGCTTGAGCGCATTGTCGGCGAGCAGGCTGGCGCCAAGCTTGATTTCGAAGGGCTGTGATCTGGTGACCGAGGCAGCGCCCGCCCGTCCGCCGAAGCCGCTGTACAGCAACGTCAGCACGGCGGTGCCGTCGCCGTGCACCAGCGTCTGTCGGCTGGACGAGCAGAAAGTCTGCCTGGGCTGTTTTCGCCACGTCGAAGATATCCGCGAATGGCGCTCGGCGGACGATGATCGCCGCCGGGTGATTTGCGCCCAGGCTGCTCAGCGCAAATCTGCTGTCTGACACCTGCAGTGTGGCGAGGGGGCTTGCCCCCGTTGGGTCGCGAAGCGGCCCCAAAAAGCTTACGACTGCTGCGCAGCCGAACGGGGGCAAGCCCCCTCGCCACAGGGTTCGCCGGCAAGTCTGAAGTGCCCTCTATCCGGCTGGCTTGTATATTTTTTGAGCTGTGATAGTGTCCGGATACACCTCAACTCATCGAGGTCCGTGAAAACCCCGCCTATTTCTGGCGGGGTTTTGCTTTTGTCGTGCAGAAAAAAGGAGTCTGCCTTAATCATGACCGCACCTTCCATCATCCTTACCCGCCTGGACGTGCAACGTCTGGAACGTTTGATCGACAGCCTGGATGACTCGCTGCCAGGTGTTATCGCGCTGCAAACCGAACTGGATCGCGCCGATACGCTGGTCGGTCACGATGAAGTGCCTGCCGATGTCGTGACCATGAACTCGCGTGTGCATTGCCGTGAAGAAAGCAGCGGCAAGGACTATCACCTGACCCTGGTTTATCCACAGGACGCCAATGCCGATGAAGGCCGGATTTCCATTCTCGCGCCGGTAGGCAGCGCATTGCTCGGTTTGAAGGTTGGCCAGCACATCGACTGGCCGGCACCGGGTGGCAAGACCTTGAAGTTGACCCTGCTTGAGGTTGAGTCGCAGCCCAAGAATGGCGGCGACTGCACGTTCTGATACGCCTCAGACCTGTTCGAGTGCCTTGTTCAATGCGCGCTCCAGGTCTGCCTTGTAGCGCAGGTAAAGATTGCTCGAACCCTGACCATCACCGAGCAGGCCGGACAGGTCCAGGTCGGTAATGTAGCAGCGATAGTGTTGCGCCTCGCGACGCTGCCCGACGATCTCCTGCGCGACCACGGCAAATAGCTGGTCGCCATGCTCCAGCTCGGAAAACTCTCGCTGATTGCAATATAAGGTGACCTGTCCTTGCCCCGGTACGGCTTTGCCGACGATTGCCTGGACGTCGTAGAACGGCTTGTTCACCGGTGTCCGCGGCGCCGGACGCGGCTCGACCCGGCGTGCCCGGTTGGTGCCCGATGGCAGCAGTTGGTAGTACAGGGTTTCCAGCACTGTCATCGGTTGGGCAGTGTCCATCGGCAACAGCGCGTCACGGCGATACAGGATCGATTGCAGGAAACGTTGCAGTGGCACCAGCAGGCTTTGCTCGTCGTGATACGGCTGGCGCTGTTGCCACAGGGCATTGAATTCATCCAGCACGTACAACTCGGCGTGGGCGTCGTTGATGCGGTAAAACACTTGAATGCAGTCGGGCTGGCCCATCGGCAGGATCAGCGCCAGGTCGTGATCCACGAGCGCCATCGGGTCCAGTTGCAGCGGGCTGTAACGGGTCAGGTCCTGGTTCAGGTAATCGAGCAGTGCCGGCAGGCTGGCCAGCGCGACATGATTGACCTGGCCGGGCACCAGTTCCAGTACGTGGTAATGCTGCTGGACCTGGATCAGGTAGCGATGATTGAGTTTGCTGAGCAGCAGGTTCTGCGCGGTATCGAGGACTTCTTCGACCCGTTGGGCGATGAACTGCGCACGGTTATGGCAGAAGCAGCGCACGCGCAATCGGGGCTGTTGGGGCCCGCCCGGCAGGTTGTTCAGGTAATCGCGCAGGCAATCGAGCAGGGCGTGGGCGCCGTCGTAGCGGCTGACCAGTACTTCGTTCCAGCTGTTGAGCGTGACCTGGTCAAGGGTCAGCACCAGATTTTCGCGTACCCCGGCGTAGCTCAGCGAGTCTGTGCGCTCGGTGGTCATCAGGATGTTCAGGTCGCGGTGGTGCTTGAGCGGGTCGATGCCCACATTCACCAGAATCAGCACCTCGCTCGGCACGCTGGCATGCAGCAGTTGTTCTTCGCTGACGCTGGCCAGGGGCAGCGCGATAGCCTGTTGCAGGCTGCCCAGCAGATTGAACAGCTCGAACTCGCTCAGGTCGCTGCTGCCAGGGTGCAAGGCCAGGCGCGTGCTGCTGTCGATAATGCCGTTGCGGTGGCACCAGGTCAGCAGTTCCAGCAGTTCGCGGCTGCGCTTGATCGGCGCGAAATGTTCCCACTCCTGCGCAGCCAGATTGCCGTTATACAAACCCCAGTGGGTCTGCCCGGGTTCTTTCTTGTTCGCTGACTGGACGAGGGTCAGTGTGTCTTCGGCAAGATCCGGGGCGATGCCTGGGTTGATGAACTCGACCTTGTCGGCCTTGCGCTCGAAGGCGGCATACAGCCTGCGACCGAGTACATTGAGGTCGCGCTTGTTGATCAGGCTGACGCTCTGCTCGGTGCGGGCGAACTGGGTCAGGAAGCGGTAGCTGTAGTTGAGTTCATTTACCAGGGCCCGGCGTTCGGCGCTGACCTGACGGACCTTCCATTGGCTGCGGCTGTCGAGCATTGCCAATTGCCGCTGATCCCAGCCCCATTCTTCAGCCAGCCGCTCCAGCAGCAGGCGCTGCCAGCTTTTGCTGCGCTGGCCACTGTTGCTGGTCAGCTTGCGATTGACCTTGAGGTACAAGGCGCGCCGAACCAGCTCCAACCGTTCTGGCTCGCCTCGGGCCGTGAGGTATTCCTCAATGCGCCGGTAGACCACGATGTACGGGTCAAGCTCATCCAGATCGAGGCGGTTGGCGAACACGGCTTGCTTGAAGCGCAGGCTCAGGCATTTGACGTTCGGGTGTTCACTGGCGTAGACCTCGGTCAGCAGCAGTTTGAGCACCGATTTGTAGGGTGACTCGATACCTTTGAACAACTGCCAGAGCCCGGCCCCGATGAATTCGCCGGGCGGAATCTGCGCCAGGTTGCCGAGATCGAGGGTTTCGTCGGCGCGGATAAAGCGTTTGGACAGCAATGTATGGGTGTACTGGTCGTAGCTGGCCTCTTCGTATACCGGTACCAGCCACCAGATCGGTGTGCGCCCGGCGAGCCAGATGGCGGTGCGATAGAACTCATCGAGCAGCAAGTAATGCTGGGTGGTGCCGCAGTTATCGGAGCTCAATTGAGTGTCGCGTTCGCCACGGACGAAACGTTGCGGGTCGATCAGAAAGAAATGCGCCTCTGCGCCCTGGCTGGCTGCCCAGACTTCCAGTAACTGGCATTTTTTCCGCAGCTCGGCGAGTTCGCTTTCACTCAGGTCGGGGGCATGGCAAACCCACATGTCCATGTCGCTTTGATCGGCCTGGGCGAGAGTGCCAAGGCTGCCCATCAGGAACAAACCCTGAATCGGCCGCGGCGGATTGCCGTGGCGGGGCCTGTAGGAAAACGAGCGGGTCAGGCGTTGCGCTTCGGCAAGCGCCGTGGCGTCAGGTTCGAAATTCGACAGCCCGGCCGGCGTGCTGCCCGAGACGTAACCTGGCAACAGCGGGTGATTGACGTGGAAGAACAGCGGCAGCAGGGTCAAAACCCCTTGCTGGCGGGGTGACAACCCTTCCATGGCTCGGGCCAGTCGGCCGTCATTGAGCTTTAGAAAGCGCGCACGCAACTGGCTGAGAACCTTGCGATCGATTCCTTCGTCCAGATCGGGGCGGATTTCGTGGGTGCGGGTCATGTCAGCTCAAACCGGCTCGCAATGCTCGAACGTGGGAAGGTCTCAGGGCGACGGGCAGTTTACAGCCTGATGCTCAGGACTTTTAAGCTGAATTTTGGTTTCTGGCGTCAAATTTCTATCGAGGGGCGACAGTCGGCCCGCGGAAATCCCATAGCAGGGGTTTCCGTGGGCGATTCGGCAACGGTCAGGCGGTTTCTTCGACAGACAAAATGGTCAGAACAGTCTGAATATTCTGCGCGGCGTCACGGCCCAGGCTGGTCAGATAACCGCCATCGGGCTGGGTGATCAACTCTTTGTCGAACAGGCGTTGTGCGGCGGCAATGGCTTTCGGGGCAGCGGTCTGATGGATTTTCAAACCTTCCTGGGAACTGTCCAGGTTGAAGAGTGCAAGGATTTCCAGTTCGGCAACCAGCTCAGGGGTAAGCGACATAGGGACTCCAGACTTTCTAGGAATAGACGACAGCGCCCCTAAGGTGAACGCACTCGGGCGGCGTGTCCAGTGTTGGCTTAGAGCTTTTCCGAACTTGCGATGACTAATGTGGCGAGGGGGCTTGTCGGAACGCCGCATCGCCCCGTTCGGCTGCGTAGCAATCGTAAAATTGGCTGGTGCACCACGCTGGAGGGTTTTGGGGTCGCTTCGCGACCCAGCGGGGGCAAGCCCCCTCGCCACAGAAGCTCGCTCCCAGAGGGTATTCGCTTACTTCTTTTCTGGTGGCAACTCTGGCAATGCGCGCAGCGCGGCTTCATACCACTCGGTATTGAACGCGCGGTCTTCTTCGAGGAGTGCATCAATTTCAATGGCCAGAACGTGAGCCATCAGTTGCAGGATTTCTTCACGTTCGTAACCGACCAGGGTCAGTTTGTTGAACGTCGCCTTGGCTGCTGGCGGGTTGTCGCTTTCGATCTGGTTTTCGATGGCTTCGATCAGAGTGGTTTCGGCGAATTCTTCTTCGTCGTTGTCGATATCGCTAGGCTCGCTCATGGCAGGCTCCAAAAGGAAAGGTCGTCAGTTTACCTGCATTCAGCCGTGTGATGCTGCTGGCGAGAGTGCTCCAGACGTTCTATAACAGTCGCTGCCAACCCCCTGCACGGCCTGGAGGCTATGTGATGCTCAAGCTTTATGGATTTTGCGTCAGCAACTACTACAACATGGTCAAACATGCGTTGCTGGAGAAGGGCCTGCCCTTTGAGGAAGTAGCGTTTTACGCTGGTCAAAGCCCTGAGGAACTGGCCATCAGCCCGCGCGGCAAGGTTCCGGTGTTGGGTGTCGAACAAGGGTTCGTCAACGAGACCAGCGTGATTCTTCAATACCTTGAAGACACGCAAGCGGGGCCAGCGCTGCTGCCCAAAACACCGTTCGAGCGGGCCCAGGTTCTGGCGCTGGCCAAGGAAATCGAGCTGTACATCGAGCTGCCGGCTCGTGCCTGTTTCGGCGAGGCCTTTTTCGGCATGCCGGTGCCGGAAGCGATCAAGGAAAAAGCCAAGGCCGAGCTGCTGCAAGGGATTGCGTCACTGGGGCGTCATGGCAAGTTCGCGCCGTACGTCGCGGGTGCAACCCTGAGCGTGGCGGACCTGTACTTCCTGTACAGTCTCAGCGTGGCCTGTGCGGTCGGCAAAAAGCTCTTCGATCTGGATTTGCTGGCCGAGTTGCCAGCCGCCAAGGCGTTGCTTGAGCAATTGGAGCAGACACCGCATGCCAAACGCATCGCGGCAGACAAGGAAGCGGCGATGCCGCAGTTTTTGGCGATGATCGCTTCCAGGAAGTAAGTCTTGTAGTGATCTGAAGTCAGTCATCGTCGGATCGCCGCCCGGACCAAGCTCGCTCCCACAAGGATCACGCTGAACCTGTGGGAGCGAGCCTGCTCGCGATGCTTTTGGTTACTTAGCGGCTGGCCAACAGCGCCTGACCGCGAACCACGGCTGCCTTCACCTGCGCCGGCGCTGTACCGCCGATGTGGTTACGGGCATTCACCGAGCCTTCCAGGGTCAGAACGGCAAACACGTCCTGTTCGATCTGGTCGCTGAACTTGCGCAGTTCTTCCAGGCTCATCTCTGCCAGATCCTTGCCGGTTTCCACGCCGTACTTCACCGCGTGACCGACGATTTCGTGACAGTCACGGAACGGCAGGCCGCGGCGCACCAGATAATCTGCCAGGTCGGTAGCCGTGGAGAAACCGCGCAGTGCCGCTTCACGCATGATGGCGTGCTTTGGCTTGATCGCCGGGATCATGTCGGCGAAGGCCCGCAGCGAGTCGCGCAAGGTGTCGGCGGCGTCGAACAGCGGCTCTTTATCTTCCTGGTTGTCCTTGTTGTAGGCCAATGGCTGGCCTTTCATCAACGTCAGCAGGCCCATCAGCGCGCCGAACACCCGGCCGCTTTTACCGCGCACCAGTTCCGGGACGTCGGGGTTTTTCTTTTGCGGCATGATCGAGCTGCCGGTGCAGAAGCGATCAGGCAGATCGATGAACTGGAATTGTGCGCTGGTCCACAGCACCAGCTCTTCGGAGAAGCGCGACAGGTGCATCATCGCGATGCTCGCAGCGGAGCAGAATTCGATGGCGAAGTCGCGATCCGAGACGTTGTCCAGCGAGTTGCCGCCTACAGCGTCGAAGCCCAGCAGTTGGGCTGTCAGCTCGCGGTCGATCGGGTAGGTGGTGCCGGCCAGTGCGGCGCTGCCGAGCGGCGTGCGGTTGGTGCGCTTGCGGCAATCGACCAGGCGCTCGTAGTCGCGGCTGAGCATTTCGAACCAGGCCAGCATGTGATGACCGAAGGTCACGGGCTGTGCAGTTTGCAGGTGGGTGAAGCCGGGCATGATGGTGCCGGATTCGCGCTCTGCCTGTTCCAGCAGACCTTTTTGCAGGCGGGTGACTTCACCCAGGATCAGGTCGATCTCGTCACGCAGCCACAGACGGATATCGGTCGCCACCTGGTCGTTGCGGCTGCGGCCGGTGTGCAGCTTCTTGCCGGTGACGCCGATGCGGTCGGTCAGGCGCGCCTCGATGTTCATGTGCACGTCTTCAAGGTCGATGCGCCAGTCGAAGGTGCCGGCCTCGATTTCACTCTGGATGGTCTTCAGGCCGTCGATGATGCTGTCGCGTTCGGCATCGGTCAGCACGCCGACCTTGGCGAGCATGGTGGCGTGGGCGACGGAGCCCATGATGTCGTGACGATAGAGGCGCTGGTCGAAAGTGACGGAGGCGGTGAAGCGGGCGACGAAGGCGTCGACGGGTTCACTGAAGCGGCCGCCCCAGGACTGATTGGTCTTGTCAGTGCTCATGAATTCGCTCGTGATCGGCTGAAGGAAAATGGCGTTAAAACCTGCGGTGGATAATAACAGGGTTGCCAATCCTGTCGGTGACACTGGTCGCTACGTTTTTTTCTTATTTGACCGGCCATACTCAATCGAGTCGCTGCCGCGTTTACGCAACGATATTTGTCAAATGAGCACTGTCGTCGCGGCAAGCGTCTACAGTTGGACGTGAGGGTCAGCGCAATTGTCGATCATGTGCTGAGTCTCATCGAAGCGTGCGACGTCAGTGTCGAAGCCGACTATATAGAGAAGAGGGGTGTTCATATTGTGTAGCAGCAATCCCTACGGTGACGCCACGTCGCGGCTGGCTTCGAATGGAACTGCGCAGGCACCGATAAATATTGCAACCCGACGTACGGCACTTTTTGGCGCTCGCGCTAGTCTTAGCGTGGATCGCGGTGACGGATGTCACTTCACCTGTCTACGCTATCCTTGTGCGAGACTCACGCAGGAATCCAGCGCAATATGAATGTCCTGATCGTTGATGACGAACCCCAAGCCCGCGAGCGCCTGAGCCGTATGGTCGGCGAACTCGAGGGTTACAGTGTCCTGGAGCCCAGCGCCACCAATGGCGATGAGGCATTGACCCTGATCGACAGCCTGAAGCCCGATATCGTGCTGCTCGACATCCGCATGCCTGGCCTCGACGGCTTGCAAGTCGCCGCAAGGTTGTGTGAACGCGAGACGCCACCGGCGGTGGTGTTTTGTACGGCCCAGGATGAATTTGCCCTGGACGCCCTGCAAGCCAGCGCGGTGGGCTACCTGGCGAAACCGGTGCGTTCGGAGCAGCTGCTCGACGCCCTGAAAAAAGCCGAGCGCCCCAACCGCGTCCAGCTCGCGGCGCTGACTCGGCCGGCGGCAGAAACCGGCAGTGGCCCACGCAGCCATATCAGTGCGCGAACCCGCAAAGGCATCGAACTGATCCCGTTGGCTCAAGTGGTCTATTTCATCGCCGACCACAAATATGTGACCTTGCGCCACGAAGGTGGCGAGGTTCTGCTGGACGAGCCATTGAAAGCCCTCGAAGACGAATTTGGCGACCGGTTCGTACGTATTCACCGCAATGCACTGGTAGCCCGCGAGCGTATCGAACGCTTGCAGCGCACGCCCCTCGGGCATTTCCAGCTGTTCCTCAAAGGCCTCAACGGTGATGCGCTGATTGTCAGCCGACGTCATGTCGCGGGTGTGCGCAAGATGATGCAACAGCTTTAGTCCGCCGTTCGCGCACGGATTTCACTCTCCTTTACCGGACAGGTGAGGCCAAGGAGGCTGCGCTGTTTCTGATACAAGTCAAAGCGGATTTGGCTGAGCTGTTATTATCCGCTGTATCTATTCAGTACGGATTGATCCATGTCCCCTCGCGAAATCCGCATCGCTACCCGCAAAAGTGCCTTGGCCTTGTGGCAGGCCGAATACGTCAAAGCTCGTCTGGAACAAGCCCATCCGGGTCTGGTCGTGACGCTGGTGCCTATGGTCAGTCGCGGCGACAAGCTGCTCGATTCGCCGCTGTCGAAAATCGGTGGCAAGGGCCTGTTCGTCAAAGAGCTGGAAACCGCGCTGCTCGAAAACGAAGCCGACATTGCCGTGCACTCGATGAAAGACGTGCCGATGGACTTCCCCGAAGGCCTGGGCCTGTTTTGCATCTGCGAACGCGAAGACCCGCGTGACGCCTTTGTTTCCAACACCTATGCAAGCCTCGACGAGTTGCCTCAGGGCAGCGTGGTCGGCACCTCCAGCCTGCGTCGCCAGGCACAACTGCTGACCCGTCGACCTGACCTGCAAATCCGTTTTCTGCGGGGCAACGTCAACACTCGGCTGGCCAAGCTCGACGCCGGTGAGTACGACGCGATCATCCTCGCGGCAGCCGGTTTGATTCGCCTGGGCTTTGAAGATCGCATCAGCTCTTCGATCAGTGTCGATGACAGTCTTCCAGCAGGTGGTCAGGGTGCCGTCGGTATCGAATGCCGCAGCGCCGACAAAGACATTCATGCCCTGCTTGCCCCCCTGCATCATCAGGACACCGCCACGCGGGTCACTGCCGAGCGTGCGCTGAACAAGCATTTGAACGGCGGCTGCCAGGTGCCGATCGCTTGCTATGCGGTGCTCGAAGGCGAGCAGATCTGGCTGCGCGGCCTGGTGGGCGATCCGAAGGGGGGGCTGCTGCTCCGTGCCGAGGCTCGTGCGCCACGCAGCGATGCCGCAGCCTTGGGTGTGCAAGTTGCCGAAGACCTTCTTGACCAAGGCGCCAACGACATTCTGAAGTCGGTCTATGGCGAGGCAGGTCACGAGTGACGGGTTGGCGCCTGCTGTTGACGCGTCCCGCGGATGATTCGGCGATGCTGGCCGGTATTCTGGCCGAAGAGGGGATTTTCAGCAGCAGCTTGCCGCTTTTGGAAATAGCGCCGATTCCTGTCTCTGAGACAATGCGCGAGGTGATTCAGGGTATGGATCGCTATTGCGCGGTGATCGTGGTCAGCAAGCCGGCCGCCCGAATCGGTGTGGATCTGGTCGATCGGTACTGGCCGCACTCACTGCGCTTGAAATGGTTCAGCGTAGGGGCGGCGACCGCGCAGATTCTCCAGGATCATGGGCTGGACGTCAGCTTCCCGGTGGAAGGCGATGACAGCGAAGCGTTGCTTGAACTGACTCCGTTGCGCGAGGCTATCGCCCGGCCCGATGCTCGTGTGTTGATCATGCGCGGCGAGGGTGGACGTGAACTGCTCGCAGAGCGTTTACGCGAGCAAGGTGCTAGTGTCGATTATCTGGAGTTATACCGTCGCGGCTTGCCGCGGTATGCCGAGGGGGCATTGCCTGAGCGGATTCAAGTGGAACGCTTGAACGGCGTAGTGGTCAGCAGTGGGCAGGGATTTGAGCACCTGCGCCAATTGGCGGGTAGTGCCTGGCCTGAGTTGGCGCGGTTGCCTTTGTTTGTTCCAAGCCCTCGGGTAGCCGAGATGGCGCTGGCCGCCGGCGCCCAAACAGTTGTGGATTGTCGTGGCGCCAGTGCCGCGGCTTTGCTAACGGCGTTGCGGGAAACCCGGCCCGTTCTCTAATGCAAAGGATGGATACGTGAGCGAAACAGCCTTGCCCAAAGATGACGTCCAGCCAGCGCTCGATGCGTCGGTTGAAACTGTAAAGAGCCCTGAGCCGCGTCGTGGCTCAGGGCTGGTGATCCTGGCAATGTTGCTGGGTGCCGCGGGGGTTGCCGCTGGCGGTTGGGGGATCTGGCAGGTGCGTAGCCTGCAAGCCAACAACCAGCAACAATTGGGGCAATTGCAGGCCCTGAACGATCAGGCACAAAGCCTCAAGCTCAATGAGCAGCGCCTGACAGCCCGGCTTGAGCAATTACCGCCAGCCGATGAGCTGGAAGACCGACGACGCCTGGTGATCCAGTTGCAGGGCGATCAGCAGCGCTTGAATCAGCGTCTGGAAACGGTTCTGGGCGCCAGCCGCAAGGATTGGCGCTTGGCCGAGGCCGAGCACCTGCTGCGTCTGGCCAGTTTGCGTCTGTCTGCCTTGCAGGACATCAGCAGCGCTCAGGCACTGGTGCAAGGTGCCGATGAAATCCTTCGCGAGCAAAATGATCCGGGCTCTTTCGCCGCCCGCGAACAGATTGCGAAAAGTCTTGCTGCGCTGCGCAGTACCGAGCAACCGGATCGCACCGGGTTGTTCCTGCAACTGGGTGCCCTGCGTGATCAGGTGGCCGAACTCAGTGAGCTCGCCCCGGAGTTTCATGAACGCAATTCGCTGTCGGCCCTGACTTCCGAAGGCGATGGCGCCAGTCGCTGGGCGCAATGGTGGGACCAGATTTCGCGCTACATTCGCATCGATTTCAATGCCGATAAAAATATTCGTCCATTGCTCGCCGGGCAAAGCCTGACCCAGGTCCGTCTGGCGCTCAGCCTGGCGCTTGAGCAAGCACAATGGGCTGCGCTCAACGGCCAGGCGCCGGTGTATACCCAGGCGCTGACCGAGGCGCGGGATGTGCTCAAGGGCAGCTTCAATCAGGACAACCCGCAAAGCAAAGTGATGCTCGAACAGGTTGCCGAGTTGAGCAAACAACCGGTAACGGTCATCACGCCTGACCTGGCAACCACCCTGAGCACGGTGCAGGCGTACCTGGAGCGGCGTAACGTCAGTGCCGAGGACTCGGTGAAACCTGCCGCGAGCTCTACGTCGGGGAGCACCCCATGAAGCGACTCTATGTGATTGTGTTTTTGCTCATCGCCGCCGCCGGGGCGTTGGGACTGGCCATCGCCCAGCACTCGGGTTACGTGCTGATCGCCTACAAGACCTTCCGCTACGAATCGAGCCTATGGGCGACGTTGGCACTGGTGGCGGTGATCTGGCTGGTGCTATGGGGCATCAAGATGCTGATCGAGTTGGTGGCCACTTCCAGCGGTGTAGTCAATCCTTGGTCGAACCGCAACCGCAGTCGTCGTGTGCAAGTGGCGATCGAGCATGGTCAGCTGGACCTGGCCGAAGGTCGCTGGGCCAGCGCTCAGCGTCACTTGTCTCGCGCCGCTGAAGCCGAACGCCAGCCGCTGCTCTACTACCTGGGAGCTGCGCGAGCGGCGAACGAGCAGGGCCGCTATGACGAAAGCGACAGCTTGCTGGAGCGTGCGCTGGAGCGTCAGCCTCAGGCCGAGTTGGCAATTGCCTTGAGTCACGCGCAGTTGCAGACCGATCGTGGCGATACCGACGGTGCGCTGACCACTCTTCAGGCCATGCACGAGCGTCATCCTCACAGCGTTCAGGTCTTGCGTCAGTTGCAACGTTTGCATCAGCAGCGTGGCGACTGGTCGGCGGTCATTCGCCTGTTACCGGAATTGCGCAAGGACAAGGTCCTGCCGGCCAGCGAGCTGGCAGAGCTGGAGCGTCGTGCCTGGGGTGAAAACCTCACCCTGGCAGCTCGCCGGGAGGAAGACGGTGCGGTTGGATTGCAGGCACTCAATCGCGCCTGGCAACAGCTGACATCCGCTCAGCGCCAAGAACCGCAACTGGTGCTTGCCTATGCCGAACAGTTGCGACAACTGGGGGCTGAGGTCGAGGCAGAAGAAGTTTTGCGCGGGGCGCTAAAACGTAAATATGACAGCCATCTGGCGCGGCTATATGGCTTGCTGCGTGGCAGCGACCCGGGGCGGCAACTGCACGCGGCCGAGGGTTGGTTGAAGGACCACCCCGATGACCCAAGCTTGCTGCTGACCCTGGGGCGGTTGTGTTTGCAAAGCAGCCTGTGGGGTAAGGCGCGGGACTATCTGGAAAGCAGCCTGCGGGTTCAGCGCAACCCCGAGGCCTGTGCCGAGCTCGCGCGTCTGCTCGCTCAGTTGGGTGACACCGAGCGCAGCAATCAGCTCTTCCAGGAAGGCTTGGGGCTGCTGGACAAGCGCCTGCTGGCCTCGCCTTTGCCGGTGCCCGCCCGCGCGTAAGGTGTTGGACGACCGGGTCGCCCGCACGGGCGCCCCGGCGTTTGAATACCGTAAAACTCTTCGTCGTCATACCGGGTATAGGCAGTGTCTTACAAGGGACTACATTTGATCCTGTCTCTTCTGTCGGGAATTCCCTACATCTTTGGCGAAGTCTCCGCACTGCCTTGCCTTGAAAGGCCAGAGGGCTTTCCTCTACCGTAACTGCCTGTCTCTTCTGTTACGGATAAGCCATGTCTTTGGCCTGCACACGTTCCTTGTTTTTCATGGCTTTCATAGCGGGCGCCCTGGCCTTGGGCGCTTCGTACTATCTGGAGTTCTCTATCGGGCTCAAGCCGTGCGGGCTGTGCCTGTTGCAGCGGCTTTTTCTCGCCCTGTTCACGATGGTCTGCCTGATCGCCGCGCTGCACGGGCCCAGGCGCCTGGGCTGTTTATTTTATTGGCTGCTCAGTCTGTTCTGCAGTCTGGCGGGAATGGTGACAGCGTGGCGCCAGGTGGTATTGCAAAGCGATTCGGTTCAACACGTGTCGGGGTGCTCTCCCGGTCCGGAAGGCCTGTTCACCGACATGTCCTGGCTGTGTGCTGTGGAGAGGGTTTTCAGCGGAACGGCTGACTGCGCGGAAATTTCCTGGACGCTGTTCGACCTGAGTATTCCCGAATGGAGTCTGTTGTTTTTTGTCGGAGTGACGATTCTCGGGGCTTATCAGATCGTGCGGCTGGTCTGGTATGCGTATCAGCGACCGCCCAGCGGCGAGTCGTCGCACTGGGGCAGGGCGGGTGATTAAACACTTGTATGAACTTTATCTCCTGCGTACCTTGAAGCTGTTGGCGTGCGGGCATAATCTGGCCCGCACGTATCATTGGAATTGTTGCTCGATGGTACTCAGCCTGGCCAAATCTTGATTTTCAAGTCTTGCGGCGAGTGCGGGCGGCATTACCCATAAGGGAAGAGAGATCACCATGCTCGAAAGTTGTCAGAATGCTCAGGAACGCTGGGGTGGAGTGCATCTGCTGATCGATCGTTGGTTGCAGGAGCGTCACGAACTGGTTCGAGCCTATGATGCTCTCGGCGCCAAGCCCGAGACTCTGGGCGAAAACCGTAAGCCGTTGCAGGAGTTCTGTGGTGTCCTGGTCGATTACGTCTCTGCCGGCCACTTCGAAATCTACGAACAACTGACGGGCGAAGCCAAGGCGTTCGGTGATACACGCGGGCTTGAATTGGCTGAAACCATTTACCCGCGCATCGACGTGATCACCGAGAAGCTGCTGGCGTTCAACGATCTCTGCGATGCAGGCAAGTGCGTTGCCGAGAAATTCCAGGAGCTTGGCGGTCTGTTGCACGAGCGCTTCGAACTGGAAGATTGCCTGATCGAAGTGCTGCACACGGCTCATAAGGAAGAAACTCCAGAGCAAGCCTGAGTTTCTCCTCGATATAAACGATCCCTGAAACGGTGCGCACTGCGCACCGTTTTTCGTTTGTGCGATTGCTCAGCCCGTCGCGCCAAGCAGTTCGATTTCAAACACCAGAGGCGTGAAAGGTGCGATCAGGTCCCCTGCGCCATCGGCACCGTAGGCTTGCGCGGATGGAATCACCAGGCGCCATTTCGCACCCACCGGCATCTGTTGCAACGCACTGCGCCAGCCACTGATCACGCTGTCGAGGCTGAACCATTGCGCCTGGCTGTTCTGATCGAACACCGTGCCGTCGGGCAGCTTGCCAATGTAGCGAACCTGCACCTTGCCATTGGGTCCGGCCTTGGCGCCGTTACCCGCGACCAGTTCGGTCAGCAGGATGCCATCCGCCAGTTCGCGAACCCCGGGTTTTGCCTTCTCGGCCGTCAGGAAACGTTGTTCCTTGTCCAAGGCAACTTCGCTTTGCGGTACGGCGGGCTGCTCGGCCATTTGCGCTTCGTGCTCGGCGAGAATCTGCTCGATTTGCTGATCTTTCAGCGCCAGTGGCTTGCCTTGATAGGCTTGTTGCAAACCGTCTACCAGTGCCTGGATTTGCAGATCGGGAGCCTCCAGGCGTAGGCGTTCACCCAGACTGGCACCGAGGCTGTAGGCGAGATCATGGGCGTCAGTTTCCGTGGCTTTTTCTGCGGCTTGAGCCATTGAAAAAAACACGCACAAGGGTAAAAAAAGGTAACGCGACATGGGCACTCTCCAGCCTGGAATGCAGAGGATTATGCCAGTGAGAATACCGTGACCGGTGAACTGCTTTTAAGTGAGTGCAGAACATTTTCAAATCGGTGCAACGCCTGGCAATCGATACTGTCAAGATGCCCTAGCGGCGGTAGCAGCAGAGGTCTAGTATGAGCCGCACTCACGTCAGCCAGGAGGTAAACCATGTCGGCCAATAAGAAGCCTGTAAATACTCCGTTGCACTTACTCCATCAGCTTTCGGGCAGCTTGCTCGAGCATTTGGAAAACGCTTGTTCCCAAGCCTTGGCTGATGCTGAAAAACTGCTCGCCAAACTGGAAAAGCAGCGCGGAAAAGCACAGGAAAAACTGCACAAATCTCGCACCAAATTGCAGGACGCTGCGGCGGCCGGCAAAGCCAAGGCACAAGCCAAGGCCAAAGATGCGGTTCAAGAACTTGAAGACCTGCTGGACGCGCTCAAGGAGCGTCAGTCCGAGACTCGCAGCTACATTCTGCAACTCAAGCGCGATGCCCAGGAAAGCCTGAAACTGGCCCAGGGTATTGGTCGCGTGAAAGAGGCTGTCGGCAAAACGCTGACCCTGCGTTCGGCCAAGCCAGCCGCCGCTGCTGGCACCACGAAAAAACCAGCTGCCAAACCGGTAGCTGCCAAGGCACCGGCCAAGGCTCCAGCGAAAGTCGCCGCCAAACCTGCAGCGAAAAAACCAGTCGCTGCCAGTGCTGCTAAACCGGCTGCCAAACCGACCGCTGCAAAACCTGCTGCCGCTAAACCAGCAGCAAAACCTACTGCTAAAACTGCCGCCGCCAAACCTGCAGTAGCGAAAACCGCTGCGGCGAAATCGGCTGCCAAACCAGCAGCAAAAACCGCTACGGCGAAACCGGCTACCAAGCCAGCCGCTAAACCGGTTGCTGCAAAACCTGCCGCCAAGCCAGCGGCCAAAACCGCAGCTGCCAAAGCGCCGGCCAAGCCTGCAGCTAAACCAGCCGTCGCTGCGAAACCTGCAACGTCCAGCGCTGCCAAACCGGCTGCTGCCAAGCCTGCAACGTCTGCTGCCAAACCAGCGGCCAAGCCGGCGGTGAAAAAGCCAGTCGTGGCCAAACCTGCTGCCGCTAAACCAGTCGCTGCAAAACCGGCAGCCGCACCAGCTGTTGCCAAGCCTGCGACGCCTGCACCGGCGGCTTCACCTGCTCCATCCGCGAGCACGCCAGCCGCTTCGCCTGCACCGGCAGCGGCGGCAAGCACTACCAACACCCCGACCAGCGCTTCCTAAGTGCCGGTTACCGCGACGCGCAGCTGATTCAGCGCGTCGCGGTTCAAGTTGGCGGCGCTCGCCGCCAACCCTTCCAGCCACACGGCCAGGTCTTTGGCTTGACCCTGCGGCCATGCTTGCGCCGCATTTTCCAGGCGCAACAACAGTTGCCGCTCCGCTTCCAGCTCCAGAGCTTTGACTTGCGTCCTTAACGTATTCAGTTCCTCGTCGTCGAGGGCAGCGGCTTTCCATTGCGTACGCAGTTGTCGAAGCGGTTGCACGACTTCTGCATGCCATGGCCCGGCCAGGTGCTGGAGGTGTTGCAGGCGTTGCGCATTGCATCTCACGCCACGCTGTCCGAGCCAGGCGGCGCACAACAACAGGCAAACGTCGGCGCCGGCTGCTTGCAGCTTCAGGCAGGCGTCCTCAACACCCGCTCGGGTGTAGAGGGTCAGGGAAAAGCTCCACAGGTCAGAGGACATAGTGCTACTCGCGCCAGTTGCGAGCGAAGCTGGTAGACTCCGCCGCCATTATGATTCGACTTCAGAACCTGACTTTACAACGTGGCCCGCAACGTCTGCTAGAAGACGCCGAGCTGACCCTGCACGCCGGTCACAAAGCCGGCCTGATCGGTGCCAACGGCGCCGGCAAATCCAGCCTGTTCGCCTTGATCCGGGGCGAACTGCACCCGGACTCGGGTGACTGCTTCCTGCCGGCCGACTGGCGCATCGCCCACATGCGCCAGGAGATCGAGACGCTCGAACGTCTGGCGGTCGACTACGTGCTCGATGGCGACCTGCGCCTGCGTGAGGTGCAACGCGACCTCGCCGCCGCCGAAGCGGCCCATGACGGCGCCGCACAGGCGCGTCTGCACGCAGAACTCGACAGCGCCGACGGGTACACCGCCGATGCCCGGGCGCGCAAGTTGCTCGCGGGCCTGGGGTTCACCAATGAACAGATGGATCGTCAGGTCGGAGATTTCTCCGGTGGCTGGCGGATGCGTCTGAACCTGGCGCAGGCGCTGATGTGCCCGTCGGACCTGTTGCTGCTCGACGAACCGACCAACCACTTGGACCTCGACGCCATTATCTGGCTGGAAGAGTGGCTCAAGAGCTACCCCGGCACCTTGCTGCTGATTTCCCACGACCGCGATTTCCTCGACGCCGTGGTCGATCACGTGGCTCACGTCGACCAGCGCAAGATTACCCTCTATCGCGGTGGCTACTCGGCGTTTGAGCGTGCCCGTGCCGAACGTCTGGCCCAGCAACAACAGGCCTACGAGAAGCAACAGGCGCAACGTGCGCACATGGAAAGCTACATCGCCCGCTTCAAGGCCCAGGCCACCAAGGCCCGTCAGGCCCAGAGCCGGATCAAGGCGCTGGAGCGGATGGAAGAGTTGTCTGCCGCCCACGTCGATTCACCGTTCGACTTCGTCTTCCGCGAGTCGGTGAAAATTTCCAGCCCGTTGATCGACCTCTCCGACGCCCGTCTGGGTTACGGCGAGCGAGCCGTGCTGGAGAAGGTCGAGCTGCAACTGATTCCTGGTGCGCGGATCGGTTTGCTCGGCCCCAACGGTGCCGGTAAATCGACCCTGATCAAAAACCTCGCCGGTGAACTCGAGCCGTTGTCCGGCCGGTTGACCCGTGGCGAAAATACCGTGGTCGGCTACTTTGCCCAGCATCAGCTGGATTCGCTGGACTCCAAGGCCAGCCCGTTGCTGCACTTGCAGCGTCTGGCGCCGACCGAACGCGAGCAGACCCTGCGCGACTTCCTCGGCGGTTTCGACTTCCGCGGTGCTCGGATCGACGAGCCGGTGCTGAACTTCTCTGGTGGTGAAAAGGCCCGTCTGGCACTGGCGTTGATTGCCTGGGGCCGGCCGAACCTGTTGCTGCTCGACGAACCGACCAACCACCTGGACCTGGAAATGCGCCTGGCGCTGACCATGGCCCTGCAGGAATTCAGTGGCGCAGTGCTGGTGGTCTCCCACGATCGTCATCTGCTCAAAAGCACCACGGATAACTTCTACCTGGTGGCTGATGGCAAGGTCGAAGAGTTCGACGGCGATCTGGAAGACTACGCCCGTTGGCTGGTCGATTATCGCCAGCGCAATGCGCCGGTGAACAACTCGCCGGTCAATCCGGACAAGACCGACAAGAAAGCCCAGCGTCAGGCTGCTGCTGCGTTGCGTCAGCAACTGGCACCGCACAAACGCGAAGCCGACAAGCTCGAAGCCGAGCTGGGCAAGTTGCACGAGAAACTGGCGAAGATCGAAACCAGCCTCGGCGACAGTGCCGTCTACGAAGCCGCCCGTAAGGACGAGTTGCGTGATCTGCTGGCCGAACAGGCCAAGCTGAAGGTTCGCGAAGCCGAGCTTGAAGAAACCTGGATGGAAGCCCTGGAACTGCTCGAAAGCATGCAGGCGGAGCTGGAAGCGCTGTCCTGACGGAGACGTTGCCAGCGTTCGGTATGACGCTGGCGCGGCAGCGAAGAGTTGTCGAGCGGCTTCGGAAAGTAGGTCAGGCTGCCGCTAACGCTGGTCGGTAGGGCCATTTTTCTGCAAAAAATCGATAGTCATTCGCAAGCCAGCGCATTAGCTTAGACGTCTATAACGAGTCTGAGTCGAGGTGTGCGATGGTGCTTGAGACATGGCTGGCGTTTTTTGCCGCCTGTTGGGTGATCAGTCTTTCCCCGGGCGCTGGCGCCATTGCGTCGATGTCCTGTGGTTTGCAGTACGGATTCTGGCGCGGCTACTGGAACGCCCTTGGCCTGCAACTGGGGCTGGCGATGCAGATCGCAATTGTCGCCGCCGGTGTGGGCGCAATCCTCGCTACGTCGGCCACGGCCTTCTACGCGATCAAATGGTTTGGCGTGGCGTACCTGGTGTATCTGGCGGTCAAGCAATGGCGCTCACTGCCCAGCAACATGAGCGATGACGCGGCCATTCGGCAGATCGGCAAACCGCTGGCGCTGGTCTTTCGCGGGTTCCTGGTAAACATCAGCAACCCCAAGGCGCTGGTGTTCATGCTGGCGGTGCTGCCGCAGTTCATCGACCCGCACGCGCCGCTGGTGGCGCAGTACCTGATCCTTGGCGTAACCATGATCTGCGTCGACCTGATCGTGATGGCCGGCTACACAGGCCTCGCTTCCAAGGTACTGCGACTGCTGCGCACACCCAAACAACAGCGGCGGATGAACCGTACGTTTGCCGGACTGTTCATTGGTGCGGCCGGGCTGCTGGCGACCATTCGCAGAGCCGCGGTGTAAAACCCGCAAGGCACAAAAAAGGCGACCTCTTGAGGTCGCCTTTTTCGTTTCCGCATGGGTGGCTCAGCGCAGAATAACCGGCGCCGTATCCTGCGGCAGGTTATTGCGCAGTGGCGCTTGCCCTGGCTGTTGCCGAGCGCCGTGACCGAGTTGTTCGGCCAACTGACGGGCCACGTCCTCACCCAACGACTTGGACACATCACGGACCACTCGTGGACGGTTCAGCGACACTTTGACGTCTTCGCCGTTGACCAGTTTGGTGTCCTGGCCGTCACCCATGGCGGTGAACGCCGAGGTGATTTCAAATGTCCGGGTGTTGATCAGACTGAAGTCCGCGACCAGGTTCAGGCCGAGAATCGCCGAGTAGCTGTCGGTGTTGGCCAGCGCGGTGATGTCGCGAGTGAAGTCGATATCCGACAGGGTTCCGAACAACACATAGTCGGCGCCCTTGTAGTTACCGGCCTTGATCCGCTTGATCACGTCGTAGACATCTTCCTTGGACTTGGCCGTGTACGGCGTGCCTTGCACCAGCTGGAACATCCCGGACTTGAGAATCTCGCCCTTGATGTCGCCGGTGAACTTGCGAAGCTCGCCTTGCTCGATGTAGCTGCTGCTGGCCTCGATCTCGTTGTAGCTCGACGAGCCGCTGGCGTGGTACATGCCCGCCTGCATGTTGCTCTGTGCGGAGACGATGTGAATGTACTGCTCCACCCGCTCTTGGTAAGCGAGGTCGGTGACCGCGATTTTCGGGGCCGCCTGCGCGCTAAACGCACAGGCCAGGGCCATGATGCCAATCCATGCACGCATTGCTTAACGCTCCGTGGTTTTGCGGATCTCTTTCTCGTCCATCCACTCTGCCAAGCCGCTTTCAACGTCGATCAGTTGCAGGCTGAACTTGTAGAAAACGTCCTTGTAATCGCTGCTGCGCTTGACGATCGAGCTGATCGAACCTTCAAGACGGTATTTGGCGGCGACCATGTTGCCGGTCTTGGCCACGGTGCCTTTCTTGTACAGGCCGCTCTGGTTTTGCAGCTTGAGCTGGTCGACCTGGCTCTGCATCGCGGTGTTGTCGCTGGCAAAGCGGGCGGTGCCGGACTTCATCAGTTGAGTCTTGATGCTGGTGGTGATTTCGCGGGTATCGATGTATTCGCTGGTCTTGTTCTTCACGTCGTAGACCTGCACGACCGGGCGGCCCTGCAAGATGCCGGACTGGGCCAGGGAGCGGGTCATGGACTCGGCGATCATCTGCAGGTCAGTGGAACCGAACTCGTTGGTCACCAGCTCAACAGCCTTGCTGTCGCCGTAACCGATGTTTTTCCCGCCCAGGACCGGCGAGTTGTTGGCGCAGCCGCTGGCCAGAAGGGCAACCACAGCGAGGAACGAAAAGCGTGCAAACATGGGAATGTCTCTCTGTCACGAAATAGGGGAAGGCTTAAGGGGTTTTGACTTCAAGGCGGAAGTCAGTGGCCTTGGGCACCGGCGCAATGGCTGGCAGGAACGTGGCCTGCGCGGCATACAGGTTCAGGGTTTTCCAGCTTTCTTCATCGGCCACCGGGAAGCCGTCGTCGCCCAGCCAGACGAAGCGGTAGTACATCGTCATGTTGGTGTGGCTGGTGTTGTTCAGCGCGACCTTGACGGTCAGGAAGCCGTTTTCACGGGCGACCCGCATCGCGCCGATGGCGATGTTGTTGAACTTGTTCATCACCACGACTTTGCTCGCGGCACTGCCAGGCGCAGGTGGCGGCGGGGTGGCGCAACCGGCCAGCAGAGCCAGGGCGGCGACAGCAATCAGTTTGAAACGCATGGAGAAGCTCCGCTTAAGGTTGTTTAACGCTGGCCACGACTTGCGGGGTAGCGCTTGGGATCACGTGGGTAGCGACGCCACTGGCGAACACCTGATTGCCCACCGTACGCAGGCTGATCACCTGGTAGCGCTGATCGACCTTGACCGTGATTCTCGAACCGCCCAGAGCGTTCGGCAGGCTCAGTTGGTGCTCGCCTTTGGCCAGGCGCAGGCGCACCACCTGGGTGTTGTCGGGCAGGGTGCGCCAGGTCCGGGTATCCGCCCCTTCCAGCACCGCCGAGGAAATGCCTACGGCCAGGCCGGCCAGTGGGTTGGTCTCGTTGATCTTCTTTTGCGCCACAGCGCGAGTCACGGCGCGGACGGTGGTGCGCAGGATGATCCCGGGCATATCGTCACGCAGTGCGCGGCGGGACATGGCGGTGGTGCTGTTGAGCTGGGTCAGGTTCTGTTGCTGGCCGTCGACGCCGATCTGCGCGTACGTCACGGTCGAGGTGTCAGGCTTGATCACCGGGAATGACAGCGGGGTAATCACCACGTTGTTGCTGATCGGCAGTGGCAACGGAATGCGGATCGAGTCACGGCTCGGCGCCAGGCCGCTTTGCACGACGATCAGGATGTCGCTCTCTTCGCTTTTGCCGGCCGGCTTGTCCAGGTTCAGCAGCGCTTGTTCGAGCAACGGAGTGTTAGGGCGCAGTTCGGCGGCTTTGCGATAACCCGGCGCGGCCAGGTCTTTTTCGCCCAGGGCTTCGTAGACGAAACCGGCCAGGTAATGGCTGAACGCGCTCTGATAGCTGTTCTTCAGGCCGACCACTTCAGGCGCGTCGAGACTTGCCACCGGGTAACCCTGCAGGTCCTTGTATTGGGTTTTGATGCCTTGCTTCTCGGCCTCGTCCTCGCGCTTGAGGTATTCCTTGTCGCGCAGTTCGGCGATCACCGCTTCACGTTCGTGGGTTTTCTTGATTTCGGTACGGGCGCCGTCGAAATCGTTCACGGCCAGAAGGTTCAAGGCCATTTGCGTGGTCAGCATGACTTTTTCGTAGTCATACCCTTCGTAGCGGCGAACCTTGTCATTGACCAGAAAGCTGCCGAACTGGGCCAGGTACTTGTCGGTGTCCAGCTTGACCGACTCTTCCCAGGTACCAACAACCTGATCCGCGCTTCTCCACGCGGCCTGGCTGCCGGTCAGGTCGCCCTTGGCGCGCAGCAGTTCACCTTTCTCGAAGTAATAGAGCAGGTCCTTGTTTTCACCTGTGTTGTTCTTTTCCAACAGGGTCAGTGCGGCGTCGACGTTACCGCTGGCCAACTGCTGGTTGGTTTGCTGCAGTTCTGTGTCGTAGCTGCGAAAGGCCGAACAACCGGCAAGCAAAGTGACTGCGCTGAGCGCGATCGAGGTGAGGGCGCGGGATGCCATGAGTACTTCTTCCCTGAGTTTAAACAGCCGAGCGTGCTGGTCGGGCTGGGTGAACCAATCGACAGGGAAGATGGCTTTCCATGCCAATTCCTCATAAAAAGAGGAGCTTAAATACCCAATCGCAATAACGAGGGCGCGGCATTATAAGCGTGGATGCTGGCCATGTAATGGCTTTTTAATTTCATTTTTTATTTTGGTGCCACCATGTTGGAGGTGTCTGAATCCACGAACAGTGGACGACAACGCTTGAGTGGAAAGCATTGAGAGTGAACAATGTGTTACTTCGTATTATCAATTGAGATTCATTCATGACTGCCCCGTCCCGTTTCCTGGCCTGGCTGGTGCTCCCTTTGTTTGCCCTGTGCAGTTTCAATCTGCTGGCGGACACGGTGGAAGGTGCGCCACAGGCACTGCATTTGCTCGATTACATTGGTGCCGATTACCCGGCGACCGTGGAGGCGGGCCAGGTCATTGATGACGGCGAGTACCGCGAACAGCTGGAGTTTCTTGGCGTTTTGCAGGGGCTGATCGTTGCGCTGCCGGCCAAACCCGAGCGGGCGGAACTTGAGCAGGGCGTGAGCACTCTGCGCAATGCGGTGACCCTGCGTCAGGACGGTACGGAGGTGGCCCGTCTGGCGCGGCAACTGGGCGCGAAACTGGCGGTGGCCTATGAAGTCAGCCAGGCACCGATCATTACCCCGGACCCCACGCGCGGTGCGCCGTTGTACGCGCAGCACTGCTCGGTGTGCCATGGCGACGCCGGTGCCGGTGATGGTCCGGCAGGTGTCGGCCTGACGCCGCCACCGGCCAATCTGCGTGATGCCACGCGGCTCGACCGCCTGAGCCTGTACGCGATCTACAGCACGTTGGGGCAGGGCATCGAAGGCACGGACATGCCGGCCTTCGCCGATCAACTCGACGAGCGTCAGCGCTGGGATCTGGCGACCTACATCGCCGCGTTCAGCGCCGATCCGGCCACGGCGAAAAGCGCAAAGAACTTCAACCTCGCCGACCTGGCCCGACAGACCCCGGCGGAAGTCCTGGCGGCCGAAGGCCCGGAGGCAGCCGCTACGTTCCGCGCCCAGCGCGCCCAACCACCGCAGGTCAAGCGTGGCCCGGCGCAGTTGCTCGATTACACCGCCGCGACCCTCGACAAGAGCCTGGCCGCTTACCGTGCCGGCGAGCGTGAGCAGGCTTATGACCTCTCGGTAGCGGCGTACCTGGAGGGCTTTGAACTGGTCGAAAGCTCACTGGACAACGTCAACACGGTGGTGCGCAAAGACACTGAAAAATCCTTGATGGCTTACCGTCAGTCGTTGCAGGACGGGCTGGCGATCGAGCAAGTCGAGCAACGGCTGGCGTTTGCCAAAACCAGGTTGAAAGAGTCCGCGGACCTGCTGGGCAGCGATGGTTTGAGCTGGTCGTTGAGCTATGTCTCCGGCTTGCTGATTCTGTTGCGCGAAGGGCTGGAAGCGATTCTGGTCCTGGCTGCGGTGCTGGCGTTCTTGCGCAACACCGGTCAGCAGTCGGTGATTCGCAGCGTCAACATCGGTTGGGGATTGGCGCTGGTGGCGGGTCTGGCGACCTGGGCGCTGGCGGCGTACGTGATCGATGTCAGCGGTGCCCAGCGCGAGCTGCTTGAGGGCTGCACCGCGCTGTTTGCCAGTGTCATGGTGCTCTGGCTCGGGGTGTGGATGCACGATCGTCGTCACGCGGCGGCCTGGCAGGATTACATCAAGAGCAGCCTGGTCAGCGGCGGCGGGCGTTTCGGCTTTGCGGCGCTGGCGTTTTTCTCGGTCTACCGCGAGCTGTTCGAAGTGGTGCTGTTTTACGAAACCCTATGGCTGCAAGCCGGCCCGGCCGGGCATAACGCGGTATTGGCAGGTGGCGCCACGGCGCTGGTGATGTTGATCGGTCTGGCCTGGGTGATCCTGCGCGGCTCGGCGAAACTGCCGCTGGCGCTGTTCTTCGGGATCAACGCCGGTTTGCTCTGCGCGTTGTCGGTGGTGTTCGCCGGGCATGGCGTCAAGGCTTTGCAGGAGGCCGGGATCTTCGGCACTCGTCCGGTGCCATTCTTTGACTTCGACTGGCTGGGGATTCACGCTGACGCCTATTCGCTGGGTGCGCAGGCGGTGGCGATTCTGGCGATTGTGGTGCTGTATAGCCGTAGTCGGCTGGCGGAGAAGCGGCGGGTGCAGGCTTCTTAATCGTATTCGCTGCGCTCATTATCGCGAGCAGGCTCGCTCCCACAGGATTGCGTATAACCTGTGGGAGCGAGCCTGCTCCGGGCGGCGATCCGACGATGCTTTTTGGAAGAGGTAAACGCAATGCGTGTCTGGATTGATGCCGACGCCTGCCCTCGGGCAGCCAAGGATCTGGTGGTGAAGTTCGCCCTCAAGCGCCAGTTTGAGGTGGTGATGGTGGCCGGGCAGCCGCAGATCAAGCCGGGCCTGGCACTGGTGAAGCTGATCGTGGTGCCGAGCGGCCCGGATGCAGCTGACGATTACCTGGTGGAGCACGCAGTACCGGGTGAGCTGGTGATTTGCAGCGATGTGCCGCTGGCCGACCGTTTGGTGAAGAAAGGCGTCGCCGCACTGGATCCGCGGGGCAAGGAGTTCGATGCGCAGAACATGGGCGATCGGCTGGCGGTGCGCAACCTGTTCACCGACCTGCGTGAGCAGGGCCAGATGGGCGGTGGTCCCGCGCCGTTTGGTGAACGGGAGAAGCAGGCGTTCGCCAATGCGCTGGACCGGATCATCACCCGGCTGGTCCGAAAGTCTTGAGCCTTGCAGTGAACCCTGTGGGAGCGAGCCTGCTCGCGATGGGGCCAGCACATCCAATATTTATATCGACGGATAGACCGCCATCGCGAGCAGGCTCGCTCCCACAATTGGCCCGCGTCAGGCGTCGTTTTCGTGGGTGAGTTCGAGGACGCGATCAACCAGCTTGTTGATCCCGGAAGCCGCTTCGCTGATCGATTGCGCCAGCATATAGGCTGGGGTGCTGACCAGTTTGCGTGCCTTGTCTTCGATGATCTCGCCGACAGCGCAATCGACATGGGTCGCACCCATTCGGGTCATTGCGGCGGCAGTGTCAGCGTCATTGCCGATCGTGCAGGTTACGCCCGGGCCGTAGATCTTCGCTGCCAATGCCGGTGAGATGCAGATCAGGCCAACCGGTTTTCCGGCTTCGGCAAAGGCTTCGGCCAGCGCCAGGACATCTGGCTGAATTGTGCAACCGGCGCCTTCGATAGCGAAGTTGGACAAGTTCTTCGCTGCACCAAAACCGCCGGGTACGATCAGCGCATCGAAGTCTTCGGCGTTGGCCTCGCGCAGGTCTTTCACTTGCCCGCGGGCGATGCGCGCCGACTCCACCAGCACGTTGCGCGACTCGGGCATTTCTTTGCCCGTCAGGTGGTTGATCACATGCAATTGCGCGATATCAGGGGCGAAACATTGCACCTGTGCACCGCGTTGGTCGAGGCGCAGCAGGGTCATCACGCTTTCATGGATCTCGGCGCCGTCATACACGCCACAGCCGGAAAGTATCACTGCAACTTTTTTGCTCATGGGTTCTTCTCCAGATTCATGGCGTTAAATGTCCACTAATTTGTCACTCGTTGCCATAGGGTTATTTCACGGCTACACCTAGGATCAGTCATCACCATTGCGATCAGGTCGCGTCATGGACTTCATTCTGTATGCGGTGCCGTTTTTCTTCGTGTTGATTGCCGTCGAGCTGCTGGCGGACCGCTGGCGCGGGATGCGTAATTATCGCCTGGCCGATGCGATCAACAGCCTCAGCACCGGCGTGTTGTCGACCACCACCGGCCTGCTGACCAAAGGTGTGGGGCTGGTGACGTACGCGTTTGCGCTGAAGCATCTGGCGTTGTTCGAGCTGTCGGCCGAGAGCATTTGGGTCTGGGTGTTTGCCTTTGTTGCCTATGACTTCTGCTATTACTGGCTGCACCGCATGGGGCATGAGCGCAACGTCCTCTGGGCGGCGCATTCGGTGCACCATCAAAGCGAGGACTACAACCTTTCCACGGCGTTGCGCCAGACCAGCACCGGGTTCCTGCTGAGCTGGATTTTCTACCTGCCGATGGCGGTACTCGGCGTGCCGCTGCTGGTGTTCGTCAGCGTCGCGGCGCTGAACCTGCTGTATCAATTCTGGGTTCACACCAAACACATTCCCAAGCTCGGCTGGTTCGAATGGTTCTTCGTCACGCCCTCCAACCATCGGGCTCACCATGCACAGAACGCGCTCTACATGGATCGCAACTACGGTGGAGTGTTCATTATCTGGGACCGGCTGTTTGGCTCGTTCCAGGAAGAGGACGACAACGAGCCGGTGATTTTTGGCGTGACCACACCGTTGGCGAGCTGGAATCCGTTGTGGGCGAATGTGCAGTTCTATGCGCAGTTATGGGCCGATGCACGACGCGCCGAGCGCTGGTGGGACAAGCTGCGAATCTGGTTCATGCGCACCGGTTGGCGGCCCGCGGACGTGGCGGCGAAGTACCCGATGAACAAACCGGACCTGAGTCAGTTCCGCAAATTCGAGGTGCCGCTGGACGGGCGACAGCAGGTGTATATCGCGTTGCAGTTTTGCCTGTACATCGCGCTGGGCAGCTACCTGATGAATCTTGCGCAAAGCTTGCCGGCCGCGGCCCTGGTGTTGGGCTGGGGGGCGGTAGCGCTGGGTTTGTTTGTGCTGGGCGTGGCCCTGGAGAATCGCCCGCAGGCGTTGAAACTGGAGTTGCTGCGGCTGGCGCTGAACCTGCCGCTGGTCTGGCTGGCGCCGCTGGTCGGGCTATGGCCGGCCAGCGCGGTGGGCTGGGTCGGCCTGCTCAGTTACAGCCTGCTCAGCGGCATCGGTCTCTACTACTGCAAAAACCGCATCACTCGACTGGCGTCGTAGGTTTGTCGGCCTTGGCATTTTCGGCCTGCAGGACCTGTTCGTCTTCGTAGATCTGCTTGGCGAGGCGAGCATTCTTGAAACGCCGACGCAACCACAGGCAGAAGCCCAGCACCAGCAGGGCGCCCAATACCCACAGCTCGTACTTCTTGACGCTGCCGAGCATGCCTTCGAGCACCGCGCCAAAGTGGTAAGCGGCAGCCGCCAGGGCGCTGGCCCATATCGCCGCACCAATACCATTGAGTATCAGGTAGCGTCCCGGCGGATAACCCGACAGGCCGATGGCCACGGGCATCACCGTACGCAGGCCGTAGACGAAGCGAAAGCTCAGTACCCAGATATCCGGGTGCCTGCGGATGTGCTCTAGCGCCCGATCACCCATCAGTTGCCAGCGTGGTTTGCGCGCCAGCAGTTTGCGGCCGTGTTTGCGCCCCAGGAAGTACCACAGCTGATCGCCGGCGTAACTGCCGAAGAACGCCACGATCACCACCAGGTTGATGTCCATATATCCGCGGAACGCGAGGAAGCCTGCGAGTACCAGAATGGTTTCGCCTTCGAAGAACGTGCCGAGGAAAAGGGCAAAGTAGCCGAAGTCATGCAGAAATTGTTGGAGCATTGTCTGGGTGCTGGCGAAATGAACGCGCAGCCTAACCCTTCAGGCACATTCAGGAAAGTGTCGAAATGTGTCTCGACGTGAACATTTCCTACAAGGACAATGGTTGCGACTACAGGTCACAGGGGTGCACATAACTGTCATACGTTGGTCATAATGGCCGCTTATAACTGTCACGCTCGCCCGCCAGCGCGGGCTCAGGAGTCTGTCGTGAGCTTTACCCCCGCCAACCGTTTGTTTCCTGCAACCCGCCTGCGTCGCAATCGTCGTGATGAATTTTCTCGCCGTCTGGTCCGTGAAAACGTCCTGACCACCAATGACCTGATTCTTCCGGTCTTTGTGCTCGACGGCGAAAACCGTCGTGAAGCGGTTGCCTCGATGCCCGGCGTCGAACGCCTGACCATCGACCTGTTGCTCGAAGAAGCGGCCCGGTGGGTCGAGCTGGGCATTCCAGCCGTGGCGCTGTTCCCGGTGACCCCGGCCGAACTCAAATCCCTCGACGCTGCCGAGGCATGGAACCCGGAGGGTATCGCCCAGCGCGCCACTCGCGCCTTGCGTGCACGCTTCCCGGAGTTGGGGGTGATTACCGACGTAGCACTGGACCCGTTCACCACCCACGGTCAGGACGGTATTCTGGATGAAGAAGGTTATGTGCAGAACGACGTCACCGTCGATGCGCTGGTCAAACAGGCCTTGTCCCACGCCGCAGCCGGTGCGCAGGTGGTGGCTCCGTCGGACATGATGGACGGCCGCATCCAGGCGATCCGTGAAGCGCTGGAGCTGGCCGGTCACGTCAACGTGCGGATCATGGCGTACTCGGCCAAGTACGCCAGTGCCTATTACGGTCCGTTCCGTGATGCGGTGGGTTCGGCGCTGAACCTGGGCAAGGCCAACAAGGCGTCCTATCAAATGGATCCGGCCAACGGCAACGAAGCGTTGCATGAAGTGGCCAGCGACTTGTCAGAAGGCGCGGATATGGTCATGGTCAAGCCAGGCATGCCGTACCTGGACATTCTTTACCGGGTCAAAGAAGAATTTAAAGTGCCGACCTTTGTCTATCAGGTCAGCGGTGAATACGCGATGCATATGGCGGCGATCCAGAATGGCTGGTTGAGCGAAGGGGTTATTCTTGAATCCCTGACCGCTTTTAAACGTGCTGGAGCTGATGGCATCCTGACTTACTTTGCCGTACGTGCCGCTCAATTGTTACGAGAGCAACAATAGCCCTCCCAGGAACATCTGATGAATACCGAAGGACTTACTGAAGTTGCCGTAAAAGAAGCTCAACCCCTGGTTGAGCCTGTCGTCGAAATCGAGCCTGCGCTGGAGCCTGCCCCGCCCGCGGTGGTGGTAGCCGAAGCTGCACCGGTGGCGCCGGCAGTCGCGATTCCGGGCCTGGATGACAGCAGCCTGTACATCCATCGCGAGCTGTCGCAACTGCAGTTCAACATCCGCGTGCTGGAGCAGGCGCTGGATGAGTCCTATCCCTTGCTGGAACGGCTGAAGTTTCTGCTGATCTTCTCCAGCAACCTGGACGAGTTCTTCGAGATTCGTGTTGCCGGACTTAAAAAGCAGATCACCTTCGCCCGTGAACAAGCCGGTGCCGACGGCCTGCAACCGCATCAGGCGCTGGCGCGCATCAGCGATCTGGTGCACGGCCACGTCGATCGCCAATACGCGATCCTCAACGACATCCTGTTGCCGGAACTGGAGAAACATCAGGTCCGCTTCATCCGTCGTCGCTACTGGACCACCAAACTCAAGACCTGGGTGCGCCGCTATTTCCGCGACGAGATCGCGCCAATCATCACCCCGATCGGCCTCGACCCGACGCACCCGTTCCCGTTGCTGGTGAACAAGAGCCTGAACTTCATTGTCGAGCTCGAAGGTATCGATGCATTCGGTCGCGATTCCGGTCTGGCGATCATCCCGGCACCGCGTTTGCTGCCGCGTGTGATCAAGGTGCCGGAAGAGGTCGGTGGCACGGGTGACAACTATGTGTTCCTGTCGTCGATGATCCACGCTCACGCCGACGACCTGTTCCAGGGCATGAAGGTCAAGGGCTGCTACCAGTTCCGCCTGACCCGAAACGCTGACCTGGCGGTCGACACCGAAGACGTCGAAGACCTGGCCCGCGCCCTGCGCGGTGAGCTGTTCTCCCGTCGTTATGGCGATGCCGTGCGCCTGGAAGTGGCTGACACCTGCCCGAAACACCTGTCCGACTACCTGCTCAAGCAGTTCAACCTGAGCGAGACCGAGTTGTATCAGGTCAACGGTCCGGTCAACCTGACGCGGCTGTTCAGCATCACCGGCCTGGACAGTCACCCGGAGCTGCAATACACGCCGTTCACCCCGCAGATCCCGAAACTGCTGCAGAACAGCGAAAACATTTTCAGCGTGATCAGCAAGCAGGACATTCTGCTGCTGCACCCGTTCGAGTCCTTCACTCCGGTGGTCGACTTGCTGCGCCAGGCGGCCAAGGACCCGCACGTGTTGGCGGTCCGTCAGACCCTTTACCGCAGCGGCGCGAACTCGGAAATCGTCGATGCCCTGGTCGATGCAGCGCGTAACGGCAAGGAAGTCACCGCGGTGATCGAATTGCGCGCGCGGTTCGACGAAGAGTCCAACCTGCAACTGGCCAGCCGTCTGCAAGCGGCCGGCGCGGTGGTGATCTATGGCGTGGTGGGCTTCAAGACCCACGCCAAGATGATGCTGATACTGCGCCGCGAGGCCGGCGAGATTGTCCGTTACGCCCACTTGGGCACCGGTAACTACCACGCTGCCAACGCCCGCCTGTACACCGACTACAGCCTGCTGACTTCCGATGACGCCTTGTGCGAAGACGTCGGCAAACTGTTCAGCCAGTTGATCGGCATGGGTAAAACCCTGCGCATGAAGAAACTGCTGCACGCGCCGTTCACGCTGAAGAAGGGCATGCTCGACATGATTGCCCGGGAGACCCAGTTCGCCCTGGACGGCAAACCGGCGCACATCATCGCCAAGTTCAACTCGCTGACTGACCCGAAGGTCATCCGCGCGCTGTACAAAGCCAGCCAGTCGGGGGTGCGGATTGATCTGGTGATACGCGGCATGTGCTGCCTGCGGCCGGGTATCGCCGGGGTTTCGCACAACATCCACGTGCGCTCGATCATCGGTCGCTTCCTGGAACACACGCGGGTCTTCTACTTCCTCAACGGCGGTGAAGAGCAGATGTTCCTGTCGAGTGCCGACTGGATGGAGCGCAACCTCGATAAACGTGTCGAGACGTGCTTCCCGGTGGAAGGCAAGAAGCTGATTACCCGGGTCAAGAAAGAGCTGGAGCTTTACCTCACCGATAACACCCACAGCTGGAGCCTGCAGTCGGACGGCCGTTACATCCGCAATACGCCGACCGGCAACCAGAACCCGCGCAGCGCCCAGGCAACCTTGCTGGAGCGTTTGGGCAGCCCGATTCTGAGTGTTAGTTAACGCAGAAGAGGGACCGGCATGATGCAAAAGGGCGATCCGCAAGGATCGCCCTTTTGTTTTCAGCGAACGTTAAGCACGAAGTTGACGCGGGTCAGCCATTCCGCTTCCAGCGCGAAGTCGGCCTGGGTCAGCTGGTTTTCGTCCAGCCAGTTCTCCGGGAACAGCACATCCAGGGTGTCACCGTTGGCCTGCAACGTGACCTGCGGCATCTTTTGGGTGCCACGGATGTGATGGAACAGAATCGCGAAGCGCAGCAGCACGCAGAGGCGAATCAGCTTGATGCCTTCATCACCGAACTCGGCAAACCTGTCCTTGGGAATGTTGCGGCGGTGGCCGCGTACCAGCAGCGCCAGCATCAGTTGGTCTTCACGGGAAAAACCGGCCAGATCGGAATGTTCGATCAGGTAGGCGCCGTGTTTGTGGAATTGATAGTGGGCGATATCCAGCCCGATTTCGTGGACCTTGGCGGCCCAGCCCAGCAATTCGCGCCAGACGCCGTCATTCAGGTCCCAGTCATCGGCCACCTGATCGAACGCGTGAAGCGCCTTGCGTTCGACGCGGTCGGCCTGTTCCACGTCGACGTGGTAACGCTCCATGAGCGAGCTGAGAGTGCGTTCGCGGACGTCTTCGTGGTGATGACGGCCCATCAGGTCGTAGAGCACGCCTTCACGCAGAGCGCCCTCACAGTGATCCATGCGTTGCAATTCGAGTGCGTCGAAGATTGCCTCAAGAATCGCCAGGCCAGCCGGGAAAATCGCTCGGCGATCCGGTTTTATGCCTTCGAAATCGATTTTTTCGACGTCGCCGAGTTTGATCAGCTTGCGCTTGAGCCAGGACAGACCCTCGGCGTTGACCTCGCCAGCGCCATGGCCGCCAGCCTTCAGCGCCAGGCCGATGGCACGGATGGTGCCCGAGGAGCCGATCGCTTCATCCCAGGTCAGGCGGTGCAAGGCATGTTCAATGCTCATGATCTCCAGCCGCGCCGCAGTGTAGGCCTGGGCGTAACGGGCCGGGGTGACCTTGCCGTCGCGGAAATAGCGCTGGGTGTAGCTGACGCAGCCCATTTGCAGGCTTTCGCGCAGCAGCGGCTCGAAGCGCTGGCCGATGATGAATTCGGTACTGCCACCGCCGATGTCGGCCACCAGACGCTTGCCCGGTGTGTCGGCGAGGGTGTGGGAGACGCCAAGGTAGATCAGGCGGGCTTCTTCACGACCGGAGATGACTTCCACCGGGTGGCCGAGAATTTCTTCGGCGCGGCGGATGAATTCGCCGCGGTTGCGCGCCTCGCGCAGGGCGTTGGTACCGACGATCCGCACGGCGCCCGGTGGCATGCCATTGATCAGTTGGGCAAAGCGCTTCAGGCAATCGAGCCCGCGCTGCATGGATTCTTCGGTGAGTTGGCGCTCTTCGTCGATCCCCGCGGCCAGTTGAACCTTCTCGCCAAGCCGCTCGAGAATACGGATTTCATTGTGCAGGGCCTTGGCCACGACCATATGAAAGCTGTTCGAGCCCAGGTCTATAGCGGCGATCAGGGACAGATTCTTGGCTTGGGATTGAGGCATGGTGAGGGGGTCTCGGTCGATAACCTCGACATCCTGCCACGATCAACCGCTGCCGCCAACGCGTAGTGTTTAAAGCCTTGATCCAGCGCAGGATGCCGTGACCGCTTCGCGCTCAATCGCGAGCAGGCTCGCTCCCACATTGGATTTGTGTCGCCCACAGGACTGACGGCAACAAAGAACCCTGTGGGAGCGAGCCTGCTCGCGATGGCGGCTTGGCAGGAGCCAGAAAATCAGCCCGCGGCTTCCACGGTGCCGATGAAATTCGCCAGCTCTGCCGTCTGCGGATTGGCAAACAACACTTTCGGATCGCCCACCTCGTGCACCTTACCCTGGTGCATGAACACCAGTTTGTCGCCGACTTCACGGGCGAAGCGCATTTCGTGGGTGACCATGATCAGCGTCATCCCGTCCCTGGCCAGTTGCCGGACCACGCTCAGCACCTCGTTGACCAGCTCCGGGTCGAGCGCCGAGGTGATTTCGTCGCACAACAGCACTTTCGGCGACATCGCCAGGGCCCGGGCGATCGCGACACGCTGTTGCTGGCCGCCGGACAGTCGATCCGGGAATGCATCGAACTTTTCCGCGAGCCCGACCCGCTCCAGCATTTGCCGCGCCAGCTCGGCAGCCTTGGTCTTGGGCACTTTCTGCACCACCTGCGGCGCAAGCATGACGTTTTCGCCCACCGTCAGGTGTGGGAACAGGTTGAATTGCTGAAACACCATGCCGACCTTCTGCCGCAGGCTGCGCAGGTCGGCACGGGCGGCGTCGAGGTATTCGCCGTCGACTTCGATCACCCCGTCGTTGATCGACTCCAGGCCGTTCAAGGTGCGCAGCAGGGTCGATTTCCCCGAGCCGCTACGCCCGATGATCGCTACTACCTGGCCTTCGTTGACGCTCAGGTCGATGCCTTTGAGCACATGGTGATCGCCGTAATATTTATGCAGGGCGGAAATTCTAAGCAGAGGCATGCAGTCTCCTTTCCAGGTAGCGGGCACTGAGGGACAACGGGTAGCAGAGCAGGAAGTAACCGAGCGCCACGAGGCCGTAGACCATGAAGGGTTCGAAGGTTGCATTGGCGAGCATGCCGCCGGTTTTGGTGAGTTCGGTGAAGCCGATGATCGAGGTCACCGCCGTGCCCTTGACCACCTGCACCGAGAAGCCCACGGTCGGTGCCACGGCAATGCGCAGGGCTTGCGGCAGGATCACGTGGCGCAGCTGTTCAAAGGGATTGAGCGCCAGGCTTGCCGACGCTTCCCACTGACCGTTGGCGATCGAATCGACGCAGCCGCGCCAGATTTCCGCCAGGTAAGCGCTGGTAAACAGCGTCAAGGCAATCGCTGCTGCCAGCCACGGTGAAATCTCGATCCCGAGCAGCGCTACGCCGAAAAACACCAGAAACAGCTGCATCAACAGCGGTGTGCCCTGGAACAGCTCGATGTAGGTGCGGGCGAAACCTCGTGGCAGGGCGTTTTTCGAGATGCGCAGGGTCATGATCAGCAAGCCGATCAGCCCGCCCCCGATAAACGCCACCAGCGACAGTGCCAGGGTCCATTGCAGGCCGGTGAGCAGGTTGCGGACGATGTCCCAGAAGGTGAAATCGCTCATTGGCCGTTCCTCGCAATGTAGCGTCGCCCAATCCAGTTCAGTAGCTGGCGGATCAACAAAGCCATGCACAGGTAGACCAGCGTGGTCAGGGCGTAGGTTTCGAAAGCGCGGAAGTTGCGTGACTGAATGAAGTTGGCGGCAAAACTCAGTTCTTCCGTGGCGATCTGCGAGCACACCGCCGAACCGAGCATGACGATGATGATCTGGCTGCTCAGGGCCGGCCAGACCTTGCCCAGTGCCGGCAGCAGCACCACATGGCGGAAGGCTTCGAAACGGCTCATCGCCAACGCCGCCGAGGCTTCCAGCTGGCCGCGGGGGATCGCTTGAATGCCCGCGCGAATGATTTCCGTCGAATAGGCGCCGAGGTTGATCACCATCGCCAGCACCGCGGCCTGCCATTCGGAGATTTGCAGGCCCAGCGACGGCAAGCCGAAGAAGATGAAGAACAGTTGCACCAGAAACGGTGTGTTGCGGATCAACTCGACGTAAACCCCGAAAATCCCGGCAAACGGACGGATGTTCCACGCCCGCACCACCGCCCCGACAATCCCCAGGCTCACCCCGAGCAGTGCGCCGATGGCCGTCAGCTCAAGGGTGAACAGCGCACCGCGCAGCAACAAGTCGGTGTTGTGGACCACCGGTAAAAAGTCGAACTGATAGGCCATGGACAGTTTCCTCGATTAAGCGCCGTTGCGACGATCAGAGATCGGCCGGCAGCGGCTGCTTGAGCCAGGTTTGGGCGTTTTTCTCCAGGCTGCCGTCGGTCCTGGCGGCGGCAAGGATCTGATTGACCTTGTCCAGCAGCGCCGGCTCGTTCTTGTTCACGCCGACGTAGACCGGCGAATCCTTGAGCTTCACTTTCAGCGCTGGAATGCGTTTCGGGTTGCGCTCGCTGATGGTCACCATCACCACGTTGCCACTGGCGATCAGGTCGACTTGCCCTGCGAGGTAAGCGGCGACGGTCGAGTTGTTGTCTTCGAAGCGCTTGATGGTCACGCCTTGCGGGGCCACGGCAGTCAACTCGATGTCTTCGATGGCGCCACGGGTGACGCTGACGGTTTTACCCTTGAGGTCATCCAGGCCGTTGATGGCGACGTCTGGCGGGCCGAACACCGCGAGATAGAAGGGCGCATAGGCACGGGAGAAGTCGATGACCTTCTCGCGCTCAGGGTTTTTGCCGAGGCTGGAGATCACCAGGTCGACCTTGCCGGTGGTCAGGAACGGGATGCGGTTGGTGCTGTTGACCGGCGTCAGTTCGAGTTTGACCTTGAGCTGGTCGGCCAGAAGCGCAGCGGTGTCGATGTCGAGGCCACGGGGTTTCATATCGGGACCCACCGAGCCAAACGGCGGGAAGTCCTGAGGTACGGCGACCTTGAGCGTGCCGCGCTTGACCACATCCTCCAGGCCGTCGGCATGGGCGGGGAGCTGACAGAGCATCAGGCTGGCGAACAGGGCAGTGAGCAGGGCGCTGCAACGCTGGGTCATGGCAAATCTCCGGATTCGGCAAGTGATTTCTGCGAATCGACAGAGCACAGGCCATGCCAACCCTCGGTGAAATGCCTGTAAGGCCACGGATTTACTGGTGTTGGTCGGTCTTACTGGTCTGAACAGTTGCTGATATTTTCGCACCTTGATCGGGCATCGCCCAAAGCGCTCGAACCCCCGTGGGGCACGACTTGCCTGACTCGGCGATTAGCTTTACAACTAGCCGCTCACTGGTCTGGCTCGTCTGAAAAAACCATGAATTCGATCTCCCGCGCCGTACCCGAAGTGGCGCTGCACGCCATCCGTAAACTGATTGCCGACCAGGGTTTCGGGCCGGGGGACGTGCTGCCTTCGCAGCGTGATCTGGCACTGCAACTGGGCGTGAGTCGGACGTCGCTGCGTGAGGCGTTGTCATCCTTGAGTGCCTTGGGGGTGATCAGCGTGCAGCCCGGCAAAGGGGTGTTCGTGCAGGCAATCGAGCCATCCCCGGCAGTGTCGGGAGTCAGTTGGCCGTTCGCGGCTCAAGCATCGCCTGTGGATATCTTTCAGTTGCGCTATGCCCTGGAAGGTTTTGCGGCGGGGTTGGCGGCGGTGACATTGAGCGCCGATGAGCTCGATGCCCTTGAGGATAACGTCGCAGCGATGCGCGACGTGTTGCGTGCCGGGGACTTCGACGCGGCGGCGCGGCTGGACTTCGAATTTCATCGGCGAATGCTGCTGGCCAGTGGCAATCAGGCGATGTTGAGCATTCTGACGGCGAGTGCCGAGCTCTTTCTGGAGAGCCAGAAACTACCGTTTATCCGGGCCGAACGGGCCATGGAAACCTGGCAGGAACACCGCAAGATCCTCCGAGCGCTGGCCCGCCGGGCTTCGGGGGCCGCGCAGAAGGCTATGCAGGAGCATGTGCGCAACGCGGCCCTGCGCACTGGAATTTCCTTCGTGACCCCCGCCACGGCGTGACTTGAGCTATACCCAAACTCATGCACCACCATAGCGAGACTCAATCATCTGCGGCTTCCTGAACGAGGGAAGGGCGGCTATGATGGGCCACGTTTTTTTGCTTACAACCTGGAGACTTCCATGAGCAGCGATCTTATCAAACACGTTAGCGACGCTAGCTTCGAAGCTGACGTACTCAAGGCCGAAGGTGCTGTACTGGTCGACTACTGGGCTGAGTGGTGTGGCCCATGCAAGATGATCGCTCCGGTTCTGGACGAAATCGCTGAAACCTACAAAGGCAAACTGACCGTTGCCAAGCTGAACATCGACGAAAACCAGGAAACCCCGGCCAAGCACGGTGTGCGTGGTATCCCGACCCTGATGCTGTTCAAGAACGGCAACGTCGAAGCGACCAAGGTCGGCGCGCTGTCGAAGTCGCAACTGGCTGCCTTCCTCGACGCCAACATCTAAGCGTTGTTGCAAGAGTCATCCAAAAAAGCCCCGCAAATAGCGGGGCTTTTTCGTTATTCAGGGCTAGACGCTCCGAAACTCAGGTGTTACATTCGGCCCCGCACTGGTTTCTCCAGCGCCCCCTGCAAGCCGTCGCCGACGCTCTCCTTTTCGAATAAGTACGCGATCCTGTCGCCTTCTCTGCGGCGCGGCCTCATTAAGCCAAAAGCTTAATTTCCCCCCCTCCATAAATGATTACGTCATTCCTATATGAATCTGACTGAACTCAAGCAAAAGCCGATTACCGAACTGCTCGAATTGGCCGAACAGATGGGCATAGAAAATATGGCCCGTTCGCGCAAGCAGGATGTGATTTTCTCCTTGCTGAAAAAGCACGCGAAAAGCGGCGAGGAAATCTCCGGTGATGGCGTGCTGGAGATTCTCCAGGACGGCTTCGGCTTTCTCCGCTCTGCAGACGCCTCCTATCTCGCCGGCCCAGACGATATCTATGTCTCGCCGAGCCAGATCCGTCGCTTCAACTTGCGCACCGGTGACACCATCGTTGGCAAGATCCGTCCTCCAAAGGAAGGCGAGCGTTATTTCGCACTGCTCAAGGTCGACACGATCAACTACGATCGTCCCGAGAACGCGAAAAACAAGATTCTCTTCGAGAACCTGACCCCGCTGTTCCCGACCGTGCGCATGAAGATGGAAGCCGGTAACGGTTCCACCGAAGACCTCACCGGTCGTGTCATCGACCTGTGCGCCCCGATCGGTAAAGGCCAGCGCGGTCTGATCGTTGCTCCGCCAAAAGCGGGCAAGACGATCATGCTGCAGAACATCGCTGCCAACATCGCTCGTAACAACCCTGAAGTTCATCTGATCGTGCTGCTGATCGACGAACGTCCGGAAGAAGTAACCGAAATGCAGCGCACCGTGCGCGGCGAAGTGGTTGCCTCGACGTTCGACGAGCCGCCAACCCGCCACGTGCAGGTTGCCGAAATGGTGATCGAGAAGGCCAAGCGCCTGGTTGAACACAAGAAAGACGTGGTCATCCTGCTCGACTCCATCACCCGTCTGGCACGTGCCTACAACACTGTGATCCCGAGCTCCGGCAAGGTTCTCACCGGTGGTGTCGATGCCCACGCCCTGGAGAAACCAAAGCGTTTCTTCGGTGCCGCACGGAACATCGAAGAAGGCGGCTCGCTGACCATCATCGCTACCGCGCTGGTTGAAACCGGCTCGAAGATGGATGAAGTGATCTACGAAGAATTCAAAGGCACCGGCAACATGGAACTGCCTCTGGATCGCAAGATCGCTGAAAAGCGCGTCTTCCCGGCGATCAACATCAACCGCTCCGGCACCCGCCGCGAAGAGTTGCTGACTGCCGACGACGAGCTGCAGCGCATGTGGATCCTGCGCAAGCTGCTGCATCCTATGGATGAAGTTTCTGCCATCGAGTTCCTGGTCGACAAGCTGAAGCAGACCAAGACCAACGATGAGTTCTTCCTGTCGATGAAACGCAAGTAAGTCGATCAGGCCAGCAAAAGCCGGGGAAACCCGGCTTTTTGCTATCTGACCTTTGATGATTTTCCTGGTCACTCTTCTGAACGGGTGGGTTCAAGGCTAAACTCATGCCCCCGAACGCCATGGCCAAAACGAGGCTAACGCATGCAGTATCGCGACTTGCGCGACTTTATCAGCGGCCTGGAACAGCGCGGCGAACTCAAGCGCATCCAGGTTCCGGTGTCACCAGTGCTGGAAATGACCGAGGTCTGCGATCGCACCTTGCGGGCCAAGGGGCCGGCGCTGCTGTTCGAAAACCCGACCGGTTATGACATCCCCGTGCTTGGCAACCTGTTCGGTACGCCTGAGCGCGTGGCTCTGGGCATGGGCGCCGAAGCCGTCAGCGAACTGCGCGAGATCGGCAAACTGCTGGCCTTCCTCAAGGAGCCTGAGCCGCCAAAGGGACTGAAAGACGCCTGGTCCAAGCTGCCGATCTTCCGCAAAATCATTGCCATGGCGCCAAAAGTCGTCAAGGACGCCATCTGCCAGGAAGTGGTCATCGAAGGCGATGACGTCGACCTGGCAATGCTGCCAGTGCAGACCTGCTGGCCCGGCGACGTCGGCCCGCTGATCACCTGGGGCCTGACGGTCACCAAAGGCCCGAACAAGGACCGCCAAAACCTCGGCATCTATCGCCAGCAGGTGATTGGCCGCAACAAAGTCATCATGCGCTGGTTGAGCCACCGTGGCGGCGCGTTGGACTATCGCGAGTGGTGCGAGAAGCATCCTGGCCAGCCGTTCCCGGTGTCCGTGGCGTTGGGTGCCGACCCTGCAACAATTCTTGGCGCGGTGACACCGGTGCCGGACAGCCTGTCCGAGTACGCCTTCGCCGGCCTCTTGCGCGGTAACCGCACCGAGCTTGTGAAGTGCCGTGGCAACGACCTGCAAGTGCCGGCTACCGCCGAGATCATCCTTGAAGGTGTGATTCATCCTGGCGAAATGGCCGATGAAGGTCCGTATGGCGACCACACCGGCTATTACAACGAAGTCGACAGCTTCCCGGTGTTCACCGTCGAGCGCATCACGCACCGTATCAAACCGATTTACCACAGCACCTACACCGGCCGTCCACCGGATGAGCCGGCGATTCTCGGTGTGGCGCTGAATGAAGTGTTCGTACCGATCCTGCAAAAGCAGTTTCCGGAGATCACCGACTTCTACTTGCCGCCCGAAGGCTGCTCGTACCGCATGGCCATTGTGACCATGAAAAAGCAGTACCCCGGTCATGCCAAGCGGGTAATGCTCGGTGTCTGGTCGTTTTTGCGACAGTTCATGTACACCAAGTTCGTTATCGTCACTGACGACGATATCAACGCCCGCGACTGGAACGACGTGATCTGGGCCATCACCACGCGCATGGACCCCAAGCGCGATACGGTGATGATCGATAACACGCCGATCGACTACCTCGACTTCGCCTCGCCGATTTCCGGCCTGGGTTCGAAGATGGGGCTCGATGCCACGCATAAATGGCCCGGCGAAACCACCCGCGAGTGGGGCCGGGTAATCGTCAAGGATGAGGCGGTGACACGCCGGATCGATGCCATCTGGAATCAGTTAGGAATAGATTGATGCGTGTAACCTTGCAGCCGTCCGGAGCAGTGCTTGAGATACTGCCCGGCGAGCGGATTCTCGATGGGGCGCGGCGTTTGGGCTATGAGTGCCCGCAAAGCTGCCGTAATGGCAACTGCCACGTTTGCGCGGCGTTGCTGGTCGAAGGTCGGGTCAAACAGACCGGCGATGTGCGCGATCACGGCGAGTTCTACACTTGCATAGCAGAGCCTTTGGAAGACTGCATCGTATTGTGGGATGGCGTCCTTGCGCTTGGAGAGCTACCGGTGCGCAGCCTGTCGTGTCAGGTCATTGAATGCGTAGACGTCGGCGGTGATACCTGGCGGGTTCGACTGCGGGCACCGGCTGGCAAGCCGCCGCGCTATCACGCCGGGCAGTACCTGCTGATCGAGCGCGAGAATGGCGAGAAATCCGCCTTCTCGCTGGCCTCTGCGCCGCATTCAGGGCGGGATCTGGAGCTGCATGTACTGGCGCGCGAAGCCAGTGCGCTCAGCTTGATCGAGCAGTTGCAGCGCAATCGCATGGTCCGCATCGAAATGCCCTTCGGCGATACGCATCTGGCCGAGTTGCCTGACTGTCCGCTGGTGTTGATGGCGGCGGGTACCGGCATGGGGCAGATCCACAGCCTGATCGAGCATTGCCGGGCCAAGGGCTTCAAGCATCCGGTACACCTGTACTGGGGCGTGCGACGGCCAGAAGACTTCTATCAGATCGAGCATTGGGATGAATGGCTGAAGCTGCCCAACCTGTTCCTGCACAAGGTCGTCAGCGATCTGTGCGGTTGGGAAGGGCGTTGCGGCATGCTGCACGAGGCGGTTTGCGAGGACTTTCCCGACCTGAAGTCACTGCATGTGTACGCCAGCGGTTCGCCGGCGATGGTTTACGGCACGCTGGACGCCTTGGTCAACGCCGGGATGGACGCGCATCAGATGCGCGCTGACGTCTTCGCCTACGCGCCCCGTCCGCAAGCAAGCAACCCTGCCTAGAAGCGCACGCCGGTGGTGATCATGGCTGCGTTAAAACCGAGCAGAACCAGTTCGGCGGCGACTGGGCCGTAATGAGCGCCCACTGATGGAATGATCACGGGCGCCACGCCGAAGTGGTTGAGTGGAATCTTGTCCTTGTACTCGCCGCTGTAACCCTGGAGTAATCCACCGGTCAGCTTTATATACACCGGATAGTCGGCGCTCTCGTAACGCTTCCCCGCATAGGCGTAATACGAGCGCTGACTAAATGAGTTACGAAAAGTCACTGCACCAAACAACCAACCGGATGCTTCATTGCGTTCAAGGCCGATCAGGTCCTGATTGTTATTGTGATCAGGGTCTGGCGAATAGTGTTTGGTGTAGAGGCTACCTTGCAGGTACCAAAAGCCCTTGTCTTCTTGAGTCGGGCTTTCGACTGCCAGCGCCGGAGTGGCCAGTGCCAGTAACAGCAAACCGTACATTTTCAGGTTTTTCATCTTGCGACCTCTATTGGTAATTCGGCTTGCGCCTGTGGAGGCTGCTATACGCCTGCATTCAAAGAAGGGGCGGCAGGGTATCAGACGAATACGTCAGAAAGATCCGTTAAATGACTGTTGATTCTGAACGGCCACAAGGCTTATGCATATTTCATTCGGGTATTTAAGATATTTCCCAAAGAGTATTAGGCTATATATCGGGCTCCTTCATAGGTTGCAGTCCTTGATATAGAAGGGTCATACGTCCTTTAGTACTTTTCGTTTTACGTTTACTGCTATATGTTCTATGACATTAATCTTGCTTACATCTTGTAATACTTGTGGGACTGAACGCCCTTTGCCATGACCGCCATTGAATCTGCTTGTTTGAATCTGGCTTACCCTCCGCGGCTCGATCTGGGCGCGCAGCTGACTCACGAACAATTGCTCAGCTCGATGCAGGCCACCATGGCCCGGCACAAGGGTGGGCCGGTCTGGTTATTCGCTTACGGTTCATTGATCTGGCGCCCGGAATGCACAGCCGTCGAGCGGGTGCGCGGACGCGTGCATGGTTACCATCGCGGCTTGTACCTGTGGTCTCACGAGCACCGTGGTACGCCGGAAATGCCGGGGCTGGTGTTTGGCCTGGATCGCGGTGGGTCTTGCAGCGGCTTTGCCTATCGGTTGCCGGAAGACCAGTTGGAAGCCTCGCTGTTTGCCTTGTGGCAGCGCGAAATGCCGGTGCCGTCATATCGCCCGCACTGGCTCAATTGCCGGCTGGAAGACGGCAGCAAGGTTCAGGCATTGGGTTTTGTTTTGGAGCGGCACCTGCCCAGCTATGCCGGCAACTTGCCTGACCATGTGCTGAGCCAGGTGTTTGAAAGTGCCTGTGGGCGCTACGGCACCACTCGCGATTATGTCGAGCAGACCGTCCACGCCCTGCGCAGCCACGCCATGCCAGACCGGAATCTGGAGGCGCGGCTCAAGCGCTGCAAGGCTTAAGCGAGCGCTTCACGTCCCTGACTGGCGACTTGCTTGTGCCACAAGGTCGGTGCCAGGCAAGCCATCGCCAGCAGGCACGCGCCAACCAGCAGCACGAAACCGCCATCCCAGCCGAAGTGGTCCACGGTGTAGCCCATCGCTGCACTGGCCGCGACCGAGCCGCCCAGATAACCGAACAGACCGGTGAAACCCGCAGCCGTGCCGGCGGCTTTCTTCGGCGCCAGTTCCAGCGCTTGCAGGCCGATCAGCATCACCGGGCCATAGATCAGGAAGCCGATGGAGAACAGCGCGATCATGTCGACGGTCGGGTTGCCGGCCGGGTTCAGCCAGTAAACCAGAGTCGCCACGGTCACCAGTGCCATGAACACCATGCCGGTCAGGCCACGGTTGCCGCGGAAGATCTTGTCCGACATCCAGCCGCACAACAGTGTGCCCGGAATACCGGCCCACTCGTAGAAGAAGTACGCCCACGAGGTTTTATCCACGTCGAAGTGCTTGGCTTCCTTCAGGTAGGTCGGCGCCCAGTCCAGTACGCCGTAGCGCAGCAGGTAGACGAAGACGTTGGCCATGGCGATGTACCAGAGCATTTTGTTGCGCAGCACGTACTTGACGAAGATTTCCTTGGCGCTGAATTCGTCTTCGTGGCTGGCGTCGTAGCCTTCCGGGTAATCGTTCTTGTACTTCTCGATGGGCGGCAGGCCTACCGATTGCGGGGTATCGCGCATCACCATGAAGGCGAACACGGCCACCAGCAACGCAACGGCGGCGGGGACGTAGAACGCCGCGTGCCAGTCGTTGAACAGGCCCATGCCAAGCAGGAACAACGGGCCGATCAGGCCTCCGCCGACGTTATGCGCGACGTTCCAGACCGACACCACGCCACCGCGTTCCTTCTGCGACCACCAGTGCACCATGGTCCGGCCACTCGGCGGCCAGCCCATGCCCTGGGCCCAGCCGTTGATGAACAGCAGAATGAACATCATGGTTACGCTGGACGTTGCCCATGGTGCGAACCCGAAAATGAACATGACCCCGGCCGATACCAGCAAGCCGAAGGGCAGGAAGTAACGCGGGTTGGAACGGTCGGACACCAGGCCCATCAAAAACTTCGACAAGCCGTAGGCAATCGCAATCGCCGACATCGCCAGGCCAAGTTGGCCACGGGTGTAGCCTTCGTCGATCAGGTACGGCATGGCCAGGGAGAAGTTTTTGCGCAGCAGGTAATAACCGGCGTAGCCAAAGAAAATCCCGGCGAAGATTTGCCAGCGCAAGCGCCGGTAGGTGCTGTCTACGTGTTCTTCAGGCAATGGAGCCTGATGTGCGGCAGGACGAAAAAAAGCAAACATTCAAGAGCTCCAGATTTCTTGTTTTGACTGCGGATGCGAATGTTACAGTTTCGTTACCGAAAAAAGCACCGCTCGTCGTCAAGGAAATCGAGAGAAGTGAACGAGAATGCATGTTCTTTTATGAACATGTCGTTCAGCTGGATAGAGAAGGAAGAGGGCGGAGGATGGTTTTTTTATGCGCCGGATCGGGATGGATCCGGTGCAAGGGAGGCGGCAGTCCGGATTATCAGCTGCCATCTCCGGGCAACAGGTGCTCCTGGATCTTCTTGCTGTGGGATTCGACCAAACTCCCCTGGTCATCGAAGCGCAAGACGATCAGCCAGTCATACACATCCTCCGGCCAGGGTTTCTGCCCGGTCAATGCTTGGCCGTTGCCGCCGAACGCTGCGATCAAATTGTCGATATGCCCGTGATGCCAGGCGATCAATACGACCGGGGCCTGGTTGTTCTTGCCCAGCGACTTGACCAGTTTGTCGACTTCTTCATCGGCATAGGGTTGCTCGATCGGAAGGTGCAGACGTTGCGACAATGGTGTCAGGGTCAGCCGTGGTCGCGCGCTGGACTTGCTGTCGCTGGTGGCGATCAGGCGTTGCGGTACCAGGTTCTTGCTGCCCAGCTGCAGCGGGTCGAAATAGTGCGCATACGCTTCGGCGCGCTGCTCGCCACGAGGGCTGAGCCCCATGCCCTGATCGGGTTTCTCTGCGTGCCGGACGATCAGCACCGTGACATTTCTCAGGCCCTGAGCGGTCTTGTCACTTTGATTTGCCGGTGCCTGCGTTGAAATCACCAATGCAGGTAAAACGGCCAGACCGAATAACAAATGGCGCAGCATCATGCTCATCCTCCGTCCTGTGATGGGTAAACAGACTCGAAGCGTAGCAGGGAGTCGTGTTCACCGTACCCGCACCACCACCTTTCCAACGGCCTTGCGCTGGCCGAGATCATTGATGGCGTTGGCAGCTTGGGCCAGCGGGTAAACCTGCGACACCAGAGGCTTGAGCTTGCCTTCGGCGAACCAGCCGAACAGTTGCTGGAAGTTCGCGGCGTTGTCTTGCGGCTGGCGTTGGGCGAAGGAGCCCCAGAACACTCCGAGTACGGCTGCACCCTTGAGCAGGGCGAGGTTCACCGGCAGTTCCGGGATGCGTCCGCTGGCGAAACCGACCACCAGCAGGCGGCCGTTCCAGGCAATGGCGCGGATTGCCTGGTCGAACAGGTCGCCACCCACCGGATCGTAGATCACATCGGCACCGTTGTCGTCGGTCAGGCGCTTGATTTCGTCCTTGAGGTTGGCCTCGCTGTAGTTGATCAGCTCATCGGCGCCGGCAGCCTTGGCCACGGCGAGTTTCTCGGCGCTGCTGGCGGCAGCGATGACCCGTGCGCCCATGGCTTTACCGATTTCCACGGCGGCCAGGCCGACACCACCCGAAGCGCCGAGCACCAGCAGGGTTTCCCCCGGTTGCAGGTTGCCGCGCTGTTTCAGCGCGTGCATCGAAGTGCCGTAGGTCATGCTGAAGGCTGCGGCGGTGTTGAAGTCCATCGACGGCGGGATAGGCAGCACGTTGTAGCCCGGCACCGCGACTTGCTCGGCAAAACTGCCCCATCCGGTCAGTGCCATGACCCGGTCACCCACCTTGAGGTGGCTGACTTTTTCGCCCACCGCGCTCACCACTCCGGCCGCTTCACCGCCCGGCGAAAACGGGAAGGGCGGCTTGAACTGGTATTTGCCCTCGATGATCAGCGTGTCCGGGAAGTTCACCCCGGCCGCATGCACGTCCAGCAGGATTTCGTTCTTCTTGGCGACAGGACTCGCGACTTCTTCCAGCACCAGCGATTCGGCAGGGCCGAAGGCTTTGCACAGCACGGCTTTCATCAGGGCTATTCCTTTGGGAGTGATGGCCGATAAGTGTAGGTGTGTGAGTCAACGGGTCAACGAGCATGCCCGACCCTGATAGGCAGCCATAAGCTTTGTGCTTGGGCTGCGGGTCGTTATGCTAGGCCGCAAACCGGATGAGGAGCGAATTGTGAAAGCGTGGATCATGTTGATGCTGGCCCTGTCTCTGCCTGTGGCAGCGATGGCCGAAGAAGCCAAAGAAGGCGAAGCGCCGAAAGTCAGCTATATCAGCTTGAGCCCACCGTTCGTGGGTAACTATGGGCTCGATGGCACCCAGAAGCTCAAGGTCTACAAGGCTGATGTGGCGTTGCGGGTCACCGGCGAGGACGCGGTCAAGGCTGTGAAGGCCAATGAACCATTGATTCGCAATCAGCTGGTGGCGCTGTTTTCTCAGCAGACCACTGAGGCCATGAACAACGTCGAAGCGAAAGAGAAGCTGCGTCAGGAAGCCTTGAAGCAGACCCAGCAAGTGATGAATGACGAGACCGGCAAGCCGATGGTTGACGATCTGTTGTTCAATAACCTGATTATTCAATAAACCTTCCGTTATCCGGGCGGGCCTCATCGCGAGCAAGCTCGCTCCCACAGGGGTTAGTGCCGTTCACGATTATTGTGGACGGACACCGATTCAGTGTGGGAGCGAGCTTGCTCGCGATAGCATTCGTGCAGTAGCCGCATTGCTCACGAGCGTAAGGCGATCACCGCGGCCCACTGCTCAGCCGTCACCGGCATCACCGACAGTCGCGAGCCTTTCTGTACCAGTGGCATCTCTGCCAGCGCCGTCTGTTGTTTCAGATAGTCGAGCTTCAGCACGTTGGGAAATGTCTCGACGTGACCAACGTTGATCGCGCTCCAGGCATTTTTCTCAGGCGTGGCCTTCGGGTCGAAGTAAACACTCTCGGGTTCCAGCGCCGTCGGGTCCGGGTACGCCGCTTCGATGATTCGGCCGATCCCGGCGATGCCCGGTTCAGGGCAGCTGGAGTGGTAAAAGAAAAACTCGTCGCCGACTGCCATGGCCCGCAGGAAGTTGCGTGCCTGATAGTTGCGAACGCCGTCCCAGCGGGCTTCGCCGAGCTTCTCCAGGCCTTTGATCGAGAGCTCGTCGGGCTCGGATTTCATAAGCCAGTAGGCCATCTTTTTTGCTCCGAAAGCGGTGGTCGGGAACGTTGTCCGGCGATTTTATGACAAACCGACGGTCGGTTGACGCCAGCGTTTGCGTGTCGCTTCACGTTACCGCAAAATGCCGGACTTTTAAGCGAGACGCGGCAAGCACGGCCTATTTCGGCCGTTGCTGTCATCGTGTGCGACATGCCTTGAGGGGGGCAATCGATGAAACGCAAACCGGATTTACTGTGGATTTTAGTGATTGTGTTCGGCCTGGGCGTCGTAACCACGGGTTATGCGCAAAGCCTGTGGGCGAACAAGACTGATGCACCGATCGAAGTCGCGCAACAACAGAAACAACCTCTAAAGCCGCACAAGCGCTAAAACCGCTGCAAGCGACGCCGCTGATGGCAGTGGCGTCCAGATCTAGTCCGCGAAATACCACTTCCTGTCAGTCACCGTTCCCTGCATCGGCACATCCCAGCTCGCTTGATCCAGCTTTTCGACTTTCTGGCATTCATGGGCCAGTCCCAGCAGCGTCGGCTTGCGCCAGGTCTTGCGGCGCGCCAGATAGGCCAGGCTGCGATCGTAGAAGCCGCCCCCCATCCCCAGGCGTCCGCCGTGTTCGTCAAAACCGACCAGCGGCAACAACACCAGATCCAGTGCCCAGACCTTGCGTTGCTTAGCCTGGTTGACCCGTGGTTCGAGAATGCGAAAGCGGTTAGGCCGCAGCTTTTCACCGGGGTGAATGCGCTGAAAGACCATCTTGGTTCGCGGCCAGGCGCTGAGTACGGGCAGGTAAGTCGCCTTGCCCCGGCGTTGAGCGGCGCGCAGCAACAGGCGCGGATCGATTTCACCGTCAGTAGGCAGGTACAGGGAGATGTGTTTTGCGCGGCGGAACAACGGATGTTGCGCCAATTGCCGATACAGCCCGCGAGCGGCCTGGCGCTGCTCACTGTTGCTCAGTGCGCGACGGGCCTGGCGCAGCATGCGTCGAAGTTGCGGGCGGGATAGCGGCGCAGGTTCGGTCATCGTCATGGGCTGTTCGAGTGTCGAGGGCACCAGGGCGGTGACGTCGTAAAAAGCCGATGCCGGCAAAAACCGGCATCGGCTTGAATCAGGCTCCCCGGATGAACCGCTGTCGACTTAGCCCTTGAACCCGAAAGTTCAAGGTGGAAGATGCAGTAGGCTTTAAGGCTTTCCGTCTAGCGGACATGCACACCAGCCCAACGTGCAACTTCCAGGGTAGTGCGAATCGGCTCAGGGACATCGTCAACTGGCAAGCACCCCAGGGAGTGGCGCGAGTATACCGCAACCACCTTCGGGAATCAGCCCTTGCTGACATCCGGATCGGTGGCAAGCACCAGATCAACGCGATCAAGCAGGTCACGCACCTGCTCGCGGGTCGAGCCACTGGCCTGCACATCAGGACGTTCCCGTGTGTGCAGCAGATCGTGGGTGATGTTCAGCGCGGCCATCACGGCGATGCGATCGGCGCCGATGACTTTGCCGCTGCTGCGAATTTCGCGCATTTTGCTGTCCAGGTAACGGGCGGCGCTCACCAGATTGCTGCGCTCTTCCTGGGGGCAAATGATCGAGTACTCTTTATCGAGGATCTGCACGGTAACGCTATTGCTTGAACTCATGAGTCTTGCTCCAGGGCCTTGAGGCGCGAAATCATCGATTCGACCTTACGCCGGGCGATTTCGTTTTTTTCAATGAGGTGCGCGCGTTCCTCGCGCCAGGTCTTTTCCTGAGCTAATAAGAGTCCGTTTTGGCTCTTAAGTTGCTCGACTCGGGTAATTAGCAGTTCGAGTCTGGCCATCAGCGCTTGCAAGTCGGTGTCTTCCATACGTGTTCCACAGGATTTGTCTGATGGGCGGTAACTGGCGGAAAGCCTTTAATAGTCTTGGCGAGTCTGTCGATGTAGGATACAAGGCCTTCATTCTAGACATAGCGCCGTCTGGCGCCTAGCTGCCCATGCCCATTCAGAATTCTCCGTATCAAGCCTTCGCCACCCTGCTGAGCACCAGCGGCCATCCTGTCTCGCCTGCCGAACTGCACGGCCTGCTGCTCGGCCGCAGCTGCGCTGGCGCAGGCTTTGAAGTCGACGGCTGGCTGGTCGACGCCGCCGAGCTGCTCGAAGGCGAGCCACAAGACAACGTCCGCAATGCCCTGATCGGCCTGCAAGAGATGGTCAAGGGCGAGCTGACCAGCGACGACATGACCGTCGTTCTACTGCTGCCGACCGATGACGCGCCGCTGACCGAACGTGCTGTCGCACTGGGCCAGTGGTGTCAGGGCTTCCTCAGCGGTTTCGGCCTGAACTGCCGTGACAGCAGCATGTTGAGCACTGAAGCCACCGAAGTCCTGCAGGATCTCGCGGCTATCGCTCAGGTGCAAGATGCGCTGGAAGAATCCGACGACGGCGAAAGTGACTATATGGAAGTCATGGAGTACCTGCGGGTCGCGCCATTGCTGCTGTTCACCGAGACCAAAAAACCGGCGCAAGCCGCAGCTGCCAAACCTTCTCTGCACTGATCGTTTGCAAGGGACTTCCATCTGCCCATGATTCATATCCCTAAATCGGAATACACCCGCCGCCGAAAGGCGTTGATGGCGCAGATGGAACCCAACAGCATTGCAATCCTGCCGGCCGCCGCCGTGGCGATCCGCAATCGCGACGTCGAGCACGTTTACCGACAGGAGAGTAACTTCCAGTACCTCAGCGGTTTCCCCGAGCCTCAGGCCGTCATCGTGCTGATACCCGGTCGTGAGCATGGTGAATACATCCTGTTCTGCCGTGAACGCAATGCCGAACGTGAACTGTGGGACGGCCTGCGTGCCGGGCAGGAAGGTGCGATCCGAGATTTCGGTGCTGACGATGCCTTTCCGATCACCGACATCGACGACATCCTGCCGGGCCTGATCGAAGGCCGTGACCGGGTGTATTCAGCCATGGGCAGCAACCCGGAGTTCGACCGCCACCTGATGGACTGGATCAACGTGATTCGTTCCAAGGCGAACCTGGGCGCCCAGCCGCCGAACGAATTCGTTGCGCTGGATCATTTGCTGCACGACATGCGCCTGTATAAATCGGCGGCAGAAGTGAAGGTGATGCGCGAAGCCGCACGGATCTCCGCGCAGGCTCACATTCGTGCGATGCAGGCCTGCCGTGTCGGCTTGCATGAGTTCAGCCTGGAAGCCGAGCTCGATTACGAGTTCCGCAAAGGCGGGGCGAAAATGCCGGCTTATGGTTCGATCGTCGCCGCCGGACGCAACAGCTGCATCCTGCATTACCAGCAGAATGACGCGCAGCTCAAGGACGGCGATCTGGTGCTGATCGACGCCGGTTGCGAAATCGACTGCTACGCCAGTGACATCACCCGCACCTGGCCGGTCAATGGCAAGTATTCGCCGGAACAGAAGGCGATCTACGAATTGGTGCTGGAATCGCAAGCTGCCGCGTTTGCCCAGATCGCTCCCAACAAGCACTGGAACCAGGCGCACGAGGCGACGGTTCAAGTGATTACTGCCGGTCTGGTGAAGCTCGGTTTGTTGCAGGGCGATGTCGATGAGTTGATCGCCAGCGAAGCCTACAAGGCGTTTTACATGCACCGTGCCGGTCATTGGCTGGGCATGGATGTGCATGACGTCGGCGAGTACAAGGTCGGCGGTGAATGGCGGGTGCTGGAAGTCGGCATGACGCTGACCGTCGAGCCGGGTATCTACATTGCCCCGGGCAATCTGAACGTGGCGAAGAAATGGCGCGGCATTGGCGTGCGCATCGAGGATGACGTGGTGGTAACCAAGCAGGGCTGTGAAATTCTGACCAACGGTGTGCCGAGAACGGTCGCCGAGATCGAGGCCTTGATGGCCGCTGCACGGACCCAGGCGGCATGAGTCGAGTCAATCTGGCAATCATCGGTGGCGGTCTGGTGGGCGCCAGTCTGGCGTTGGCGTTGCAAGCCGGTGCCCGCGCCCGTGGCTGGAAAATCGTGCTGATCGAACCGTTCGCCCCCGGCGAAAGCTACCAGCCAAGCTACGACGCGCGCTCTTCGGCGCTGTCCTTCGGCGCTCGGCAGATTTATCAGCGGTTGGGCCTGTGGCAGGAAATTTCCCGCCGCGCTGAGCCGATCAAACAGATTCATGTTTCCGACCGTGGGCGTTTCTCTACCGCGCGTCTATCGGCCATGGAAGAGGGCGTTCCTGCCCTGGGTTACGTGGTGGAAAACGCCTGGCTGGGTCAATGCCTCTGGCAGGGCCTGGACAAGGACGTGATCAGCTGGCGCTGCCCGGCCGAAGTCACGCGCATGGAACCGTTGGAAGACGGCTACCGCCTGACCCTCAACGACGAAACCAGCCTTGAATGCGACCTTGCGGTGCTGGCCGATGGCGGCCGTTCGGGCTTGCGCGAGCAGTTGGGGATCGGCATCAAAAAGCGTCCGTACAATCAAAGTGCATTGATCGCCAACATCACCCCGAGCGAAGCCCACAACGGCATGGCGTTCGAGCGTTTCACCGATGACGGCCCGATGGCTTTGCTGCCGCTACCGGAAAACCGCTGCGCGCTGGTCTGGACTCGCTTAGGCATGGACGCGCAGCGTCTGGCGGCACTCGATGAGCGCAGCTTCCTCAGCGAGTTGCAGGGGGTGTTCGGCTATCGTCTCGGCACCCTCAAGCAGGTGGGCGCGCGCAATCTATACCCGTTGTCGTTGATCGAAGCCGAAGAGCAGGTACGTCCGCATCTGGTCGTGCTGGGCAACGCTGCCCACAGCTTGCACCCGATTGCCGGTCAGGGCTTCAACCTGTCGCTACGCGACGCCCAGGCCTTGGCCGAAGCGCTGCTCGCCAGTCCTAGTGCGCCGGGCGACTTCGCCACTTTGCAGGCTTACCGCGAACGCCAGCGTCTGGATCAAAGCCTCACCGTGGGCTTCTCCGATCAGGTCACCCGATTGTTCGGCAGTACCCAGCCACTGGTTTCGCTGGGACGCAACATCGGCCTGTTGGGCCTCGATCTGTTGCCGCCGGCCAAACGCTGGTTCGCCCGGCAAGCCATGGGGTTGGGAACACGCTCCGATGGTTGAGTGGTTACCCCAGCGTTTCGATACTCACGACGGCGCTGGCAGCGTGGTCGATAAAACCCTTTACGTGCGGCTTAAGCCGCAAGCGAGACAGGCTTAAAGCATGGAAATGCGCGCAGATCTGCTGATTGTCGGGGCCGGAATGGTCGGGAGCGCGTTGGCGCTGGCGTTACAGAACAGCGGGCTGGAAGTCCTGCTGCTCGACGGCAGCCCCATGAGCGTCAAACCCTTCGATGCGCAGTCGGCATTCGAGCCTCGAGTGAGCGCCTTGTCGGCCGCCAGTCAGCGGATTCTGGAGCGCCTGGGGGTGTGGGAAGGCGTTGTCAGCCGGCGTAGCAGCCCTTATTCCGACATGCATGTCTGGGACGGCAGCGGTACCGGGCAGGTTCATTTCTCGGCCACCAGCGTCCACGCCGAGGCACTCGGGCACATCGTCGAAAACCGGGTGGTGCAGGATGCATTGCTCGATCGCCTGCATGATTGCGACCTCGGCCTGCTGGCCAACGCGCGTCTGGAGCAGATGCGCCGTTCCGGCGATGACTGGTTGTTGACCCTGGCCGATGGCCGCACGTTGCGCGCACCGCTGGTGATCGCGGCGGACGGCGCCAACTCGGCGGTGCGTCGCCTCACCGGTGTCGCGACTCGTGAGTGGGATTATCTGCATCACGCCATCGTCACCAGCGTTCGCAGCTCTCTGCCACATCAAATGACCGCCTGGCAGCGTTTTACCGACCACGGCCCGCTGGCATTCCTGCCCTTGGAGCGGGATGGTCAGCAGGACTGGTGCTCGATCGTCTGGTCGACCACCCCGAGCGAAGCCGAACGCCTGATGGCGCTGGATGACGAAGGTTTCTGCCGTGAGCTGGAGCGCGCCTTCGAAGGGCGTTTGGGCAAGGTGCTGAGTGTCGACCCGCGACTTTGCGTGCCGTTGCGTCAGCGCCACGCCAAGCGCTATGTGGCCGAAGGCCTGGCCCTGATCGGCGATGCGGCTCATACCATTCACCCGTTGGCCGGGCAGGGCGTCAACCTCGGTTTCCTCGATGCCGCAGTGTTGGCTGAAGTGCTGCTGCAGGCGGCCAGCCGTGGTGAGCGCCTGGCGGACGTGAAAGTCCTCAGCCGCTACGAGCGTCGGCGCATGCCGCACAACCTGGTGTTGATGGCGGCGATGGAAGGCTTTGAGCGCTTGTTCCAGGCCGATCCGTTGCCACTGCGCTGGTTGCGTAATACCGGGTTGAAAATGGTCGACCAAATGCCCGAAGCCAAGGCGTTGTTCATACGCGAAGCACTTGGATTGATCGGGGATCTGCCGGAGCTGGCCAAGGCCTGAAGTCTTTGGTGAGGCTGATGACCTCTTCGCGAGCAGGCTCGCTCCCACATTGGAATGCAACCCCTTGTGGGAGCAAGCCTGCTCGCGATGGCGGCGGCACATCCACCATCAATCCCCGGTGGTGCAACATCTCGTAACTCCTCCAGGGCGGGATCGGTTGAGAAGCTAAATGTGAGTCCTTATCATTTCGACTCATTTTTGATTTCGAGAGACCGCTCCCATGTTGGCACCGAAGCGTCTACTGACAGCCCTCGCCCTGATCCTGATCGGCACCACTGCCCAGGCCGCTGACGAGGTGGTGGTCTACTCCTCGCGTATCGACGAGCTGATCAAACCGGTCTTCGATGCCTACACCCAAAAAACCGGCGTAAAGGTGAAATTCATCACCGACAAGGAAGCGCCGCTGATGCAGCGCATCAAGGCCGAAGGCGAAAACGCCACCGCCGACCTGCTGCTGACCGTCGATGCGGGCAACCTTTGGCAGGCCGAGCAAATGGGCATCCTGCAGCCGTTCACCTCCAAGGTGATCGACACCAATATCCCGCTGCAATACCGCGCCGCGTCTCACGCCTGGACCGGCCTGAGCCTGCGGGCGCGGACCATCGCCTATTCCACCGACCGGGTAAAACCCTCGGACCTGAGCACTTACGAAGCGCTGGCTGACAAGCAGTGGGAAGGCCGGTTGTGCCTGCGTACCGCGAGAAAGGTCTATAACCAGTCGTTGACTGCAACCCTGATTGAAACCCACGGTGCCGAAAAAACCGAAGATATCCTCAAGGGTTGGGTGCGCAACCTGTCCACTGACGTGTTCTCTGACGACATCGCCGTACTGCAAGCGATCAGCGCCGGGCAATGCGACGTCGGTATCGTCAACACGTACTACTACGGCCGTCTGCACCAGCAGAAGCCGGACCTGCCGGTCAAACTGTTCTGGCCGAACCAGGCTGACCGAGGCGTACACGTGAACCTGTCGGGCATTGGCCTGACCAAACACGCCCCGCACCCGGAAGCCGCCAAGGCTCTGGTGGAATGGATGACCACACCTGAAGCGCAAAAGATCTTCGCCGACGCTAACCAGGAATTCCCGGCCAACCCGGCGGTGAAACCGTCTGCTGAAGTCGAGGCCTGGGGCACGTTTATCCCGGACACCCTGCCGGTTGAAGTGGCGGGTCTGCGTCAGGCTGAAGCCATTCGCCTGATGGACCGCGCCGGCTGGAACTGACTCACCGGTATGCCGCACCCCGCTGATCGTTCCCATGCTCTGCGTGGGAATGCAGCCCCAGACGCTCCGCGTCTGACCCTTTCAAGCGTGACGCGGAGCGTCACAGGCTATGTGCCCACGCAGAGCGTGGGCACAATCATTTGAGAGAGATTTTTTTGGCCCATCCCGCCCAACGCCGCTGGTATCCGCTGGTTTTCGTCGTTGCCGCCCTGGTGCTGCTGCCACTGAGTGTGTTGCTGCTGTCGTGGCAAACCGTCGATATGCAGATCTGGTCGCACCTGTGGCAAACCCAGATGCCGCGCTTGCTGGGCAACACCCTGACGCTGATCCTCGGCGTCGGGGTTGGCGTAACGCTGTTGGGCGTCAGCCTGGCGTGGCTGACCAGCCTCTGCGAATTTCCCGGACGTCGTTGGCTGGATTGGGCGCTGATGTTGCCGTTTGCGATCCCGGCCTATGTGCTGGCGTTCGTTTTCGTCGGATTGCTGGATTTCGCAGGCCCTGTGCAAACCCTGCTTCGCGAGTGGTTCGGCAGTGGTTTGCGGCTGCCGCGCGTCCGTTCTACGGGCGGGGTGATTCTGGTATTGGTGCTGGTGTTCTATCCCTACGTCTACTTGCTGGCGCGCACGGCGTTTCTAGCCCAGGGCAAAGGCCTGATGGAGGCTGCGCGCGTGCTCGGCCAGTCACCCTGGCAAGCATTCTGGCGCGTGGCCTTGCCGATGGCCCGGCCGGCGATTGGTGCCGGTGTGGCCTTGGCATTGATGGAGACACTGGCGGATTTCGGCGCAGTATCGGTGTTCAACTTCGACACGTTCACCACGGCGATCTACAAAACCTGGTACGGCTTTTTCAGCCTGTCGAGCGCCGCACAACTGGCCAGCCTGTTACTGCTGGTGGTGATGTTGCTGCTGTACGGCGAGCGGCGTGCGCGTGGCGCCAGCCGGGCGAGTAACGAGCGGCCCCGGGGCAAGGCGCTTTATCACCTGCGCGGGTTCAAGGCTGTGGCCGCCAGCAGCTGGTGCGGGCTGGTGTTCGCCTGCGCATTTGTCATTCCATTGCTGCAACTGATGACATGGTTCTGGCAGCGCGGGCGCTTCGACCTGGATGAGCGTTACGCCGGGCTGATCGTCCACACGTTGTACCTGGGTGCCATGGCTGCGCTGATCACCGTCAGCGTCGCGCTGGTGTTGGCATTCGCCCGGCGCCTGGCACCGACCCGGACGATTCGTTCCGGGGTCAGCCTGGCCAACATCGGCTACGCCTTGCCCGGATCGGTGCTGGCGGTATCGATCATGCTGGCGTTCAGTTACCTGGACCGTGAACTGGTGGTGCCGCTGTCGGGCTGGCTTGGCGGCGCGGGCAAACCGTTGCTGCTGGGCAGCCTGTCGGCGTTGTTGCTGGCGTATCTGGTGCGCTTTATCGCGGTGGCCTACGGGCCGTTGGAAAATAGCCTGGCGCGGATCCGTCCGTCGTTGCCAGAAGCTGCACGTTGTTTGGGTGTCAGTGGGCCACGACTGTTTTTCAAGGTATATCTGCCGTTGCTGCTGCCCGGCACGTTGAGCGCGGCGCTGCTGGTGTTCGTCGATGTGCTCAAGGAAATGCCCGCGACCTTGCTGATGCGCCCGTTTGGCTGGGACACGCTGGCGGTGCGGATCTTCGAAATGACCAGCGAAGGCGAGTGGGCCCGGGCGTCGTTGCCTGCGCTGACAATGATTCTGGTAGGCCTGTTACCCGTCATCGGGTTGATTCGCCGTTCGGCACATCAAAACGGCTAGGTGCCAGTCCTACACCTTGCGGCTACAATGCGCGGCATTCGGTGCGGATCGTCCTTCAGACCGGGTCGCTGAAATAGGCTGAAAGCCTTCTACTTCAAGGCTTTCAACCATACAGCGCCTGTCCGTACCTTCGCCACGCCCGGAAGGAGAAACCCATGGGACAGCGCACGCCTCTGTATGACCTTCATCTCGCACTTGGCGCGAAGATGGTCGATTTTGGCGGTTGGGATATGCCATTGCATTACGGCTCACAGGTTGAGGAACACCATCAGGTGCGCCGCGACTGTGGGGTTTTCGATGTTTCCCATATGACCGTAATCGATGTCAGCGGCCCTCAGGCCAAAGCCTGGCTCCAGCATTTGCTGGCCAATGATGTCGAACGTCTGCACAGCGTCGGCCGTGCCTTGTACAGCACCATGCTCAATAAGCGGGGCGGGGTGGTCGACGACATGATTGTCTATCGCCTGGAAGATGCTTACCGCCTGGTGGTGAACGCCGCCACCCGTGATCAGGACATGGCCTGGATGCAGGCCCAACTCGGCGACTATCAGGTGCAACTGCACGAGCGCAGCGAGTTGGCGATGTTGGCGATTCAAGGTCCGCAGGCGCGGCAAAAGATCGCCGAACTGGTGACCCAGTCCCGTGGCACGCTGATCCAGCAACTCAAACCGTTCGAAGGTCAATGTGACGGTGACTGGTTCATCGCCCGTACCGGTTACACCGGCGAAGACGGTCTGGAGATTGCCTTGCCGGCCGATCAGGCGCCGGGATTCTTCAATGATCTGGTCGGTGCGGGCATATCGCCTATTGGCCTCGGCGCTCGCGACACGCTGCGTCTTGAGGCCGGAATGAACCTATACGGTCAGGACATTCATCAGGACGTCTCTCCGCTGGCTTCCAATATGGCCTGGAGCATTGCCTGGGAACCGGCCACTCGCCAGTTCATCGGCCGGGCTGCGCTTGAGGCTGAACGGGCAGCAGGGGTGAAGCAAAAACTGGTTGGTCTGGTGCTCGAAGAGCGTGGGGTTTTACGCGCCCATCAGGTGGTTCGCATCGCTGATGTTGGCGAAGGTGAGATCACCAGTGGTAGTTTCTCTCCTACGCTTAGCAAATCGATTGCCTTGGCGCGGGTGCCGATGGCGACCGCCGACCGGGCTGAAGTGGAAATTCGTGGCAAGTGGTACCCGGTTCGGGTGGTCAAACCGACTTTCGTGCGTCACGGCAAAACCCTGATCTAACTTTCTCTGGCGGGCCAGCACCGCTGATATTTCTTCTTGAGGATACAGAACATGAGCGATATCCCTACCGACCTGCGTTTTGCCGAAAGTCACGAGTGGGCGCGTCTGGATGAAGATGGCGGCGTAAAAGTCGGTATTTCAGACCATGCTCAGGAAGCCTTGGGCGATGTGGTGTTCGTCGAGCTGCCGGAAATCGGCAAAGTCTTCGCTGCCGGTGAAGCTGCGGGCGTAGTCGAGTCGGTCAAGGCCGCTTCGGATATCTACTCACCGGTCTCCGGTACAGTCATCGCCGTTAACGAAGAGCTGGCCAACAGCCCGGAGCTGGTTAACAGCGCGCCATACGACAGCTGGTTCTTCAAACTCGAGCCGAGTGATACCTCTGAGCTGAACAACCTGCTCGACGCAATGGCCTACAAGGCCGCCATCGGCGAGTAATCACCGCCAGAAGCGAATCCGCTGCAAGAACGCCGCGTTTCCCTTATCGGGGGGTGCGGCGTTTTTCGTTGAGCGCCGTGTGTAAGCTCTAAATAGCTTAGTTGCTAGTTCGACGGGCAGTTAACGTGGCCTGCATCACCGCTTTATTTACCCTGGCATGAAGTTCCGTTACTTCTATTGTTGTCAGGCGCTTTGCCGGTTCGCCAGAAACCCAGGCACCACTGTTATTGTAAGTGATCGTTTGCGTTTCTCCGTCGTTTATGGTGAGGACGTAAGGGTTGGATAGACTGCCGGGGATTAACGAACCCGCTATCTGGGCTGGGCCGAACCATAACTGAAACTCGTTTTTTGGTGTCATGATGACTGTGCCGATACTCATGCCACCTGAACAGTTCACCCAAATACTACGACCTGTGGAGTCCAGTAATATTTCACGAGGATTGGCCGGCAGTTGGTTGTAAATTGTAACATCTCCCTGAGTACCATTATTCTTTGCGGTGCTGAACACGCCATATATATCTAATGTCGTTGTTTGGCCGGTGTTGATGGGCAGGTTTTTTCCTCCTGAGGTGAAGGTGATATCGCCTTCTTGTAGTGGCGTCGTTGTAAAGTTAACCATGTAGGAGTTGTTGGCAATGTCGAATCTGTTTTGGTATTGATAAGCGGGTTGGTTTGGCGTGGCAAGTGGGGTTTTCAAAAACCAGATAACGGTGAAGGTGTTGTTTACTTTTTTTGCCAGATAGAGGCTATAGTTATTGGTCTTTTGTGCAATCAATTGAGCCTCTTCAATATAAACGATAATGGTTTGAGTGCTCACGGCTGATCTCCCATTCATCCTGTGGGTGATTTCATGGCGGAGTTCCGAATCCACCAGACCCAATATGACTACGGCCTCGGTGCTCTCAATAAAAAACCCTGTAGATCCAGGATATACAGGGTTTTCATTGACCTAAGAAACGCCTGCGTTTCGCAGGTGATGCTTGATCAGCCCGCTTGCTAGGCTGGTTCTTTGATCCCGACTCTGGCGTGAAGCTCCTGGATTTGTTTGGCGCTCAGGCGGTTGGCTGGCTCGCCATTCACCCAGGTGCCGCTGTTGGTATAGGTGATGACAATGCTATCCCCATCGACCAATTTCTGTTGCGTCGGGTTAGACAGGTTTTGGGCAATTAATGAGCCTGTTTCTTGAATATTGCCGAACCATAGTTGGTATTCACTTTTTGGTGTCAGCGTCGCGGTGCCAATGTTCATGCCGCTCTGACGGTTTACCCAGATATTTTTTCCTGCGGCATCCAGTAAGATTTCATGTGGGTTGGCTTGTAATTGGTTGATGATTACAACATCCGATGGCTTGGCATCCTTATTTGCCGGCTGTGAAAACATTCCGTTTGCATCCAGGATGGTTGACTGACCTGTGCTGATTGCCCGGTTTTTTCCACCGGAGGTGAAAGTGACATTGCCGGTTGTTACGGGGTCGTTTGTATAGTTGACCATGAACGACGGAGTCGTAATGTCAAAGGTGTTTTTGTATTGATAGCTAGGGTTGCCGACACTGGCTACGGGTCCTTTCGATTGCCAGATAACAGTGAAGTCGTTGTTTACCTTTTTTGCCAGGTAGAGACTGTAGTTGTTGTCTTTTTGTGCTTTCAATTGTTCTTCTTCAATAAACAAAATAATTTGTTGGCTCATTTTTTGAACTCCATTTCAGCGTAGGTTTTGTAACTGTGCAGGGGCTTTGTTATCGCCGCTGTCCAGCCCTAGACAAACATAGCATGCAGATTTTTGATCTATAGATTTATTGGCTATTGCCGGATTTTATCTATCGCGATTGAATTTTTCAAAAAAGTGAATTTGTTGATTAATGCAGATTTAACACCGGGTTGCGGGTGCTATCAAAATTGGGCCAGTTGAAAGTCTGGTTTTTGGCGCAAACAGTCGGGTAAGTGAAGGCATATATATAGCTATCCGTAACTATGTTCATAGCCAGAATAAAAAACGCCCAATGCAGTGCATTGGGCGTTTTGAGTGTTACAAGTGTCAGCCTGTTCAAAGGCTGGACAGGTGACTCAGGCGTTTTGCAAGACAGCCTTCACCGCCGCTACTGAACGCTCGACATCGCTTTTGCTCATGGCCGTGAACATCGGCAGCGAGACGATCAGGCGACCGACGCGTTCGGACACCGGGAACATGCCTTCCTTGAAACCGCGTTCGCGGTAAAGGCTCAGCAGGTGGATCGGCGGGTAGTGGTAGCCGATGCCGACGCCCAGTTCCTGCATTTGCTCCATGAAGGTCGCGCGGGCCGGTTTGCCGTCCTTGCGCTCTGGCAGTACCAGCTGGAACAAGTGCCAGTTGCTGTTGGTGAAGTCTGCCGGTGGCAGCTGCGCACCATATTTGGCTTCGAAATCGCTGCCGAAGCAGGCGAAGTAATGCTTGGCCAATTCGCGGCGGTGAGCGGTGATGGCGTCGATGTGAGCGAATTGGCCCAGGCCAATGGCTGCTGCCACGTCGGTCATGTTGAACTTGCCACCCAGCACATCGACGTCCAGGCCGTCGAAGCCGGTACGGGTCACGCCTTGCAGGCGATATTTCTCGGCCAGGCGCACTTCTTCAGCGTTGTTCAATACCAGGCAGCCACCTTCCGAGGAGGTGACGTTCTTGTTCGCCTGGAAGCTGAACGACACGAAGTCGCCCGTGGCGCCGATGCGCTGACCATTCCAGCTCGAACCCAATGCCTGGGCGGCGTCTTCGACAATGCGCAGGCCGTGTTTCTTGGCGATCGCATACAGGCGGCTCATGTCCACCGGCAAACCGGCGAGGAACACCGGGATAATGGCCTTGGTGCGCGGGGTAATGGCTGCTTCGAGCTGGTCCAGGTCGATGTTGCGGGTGATCGGGTCGATGTCGGCAAACACCGGGGTGGCGCCCACTTCGAGAATCACGTTGGCCGTGGCGACCCAGGAAATCGGCGTGGTGATGACTTCGTCACCGGCACCGATCCCGGCGATGCGCAGCGCGATCTCCATGGTGCAGGTCCCGGAGTTGAACGTGCGCACCGGACGGCCGCCAAAAAACTCCGAGAGCTGGGCTTCGAACGCCTGAACCTTGGGCCCGCTGGTGATCCAGCCGGAGCGCAAGACATCGCCGACAGCGGCAATTGTGGCTTCATCGATAGTAGGTTTGGAAAACGGCAGAAAAGGCAGTTGGCTCATGACGATCAGTGCACCCGATTGGCTGACGGTAGATATATGCGCCGCACATGATGAGCCTGATTGAGCAAAGACGCCATGCCGAGTGCACAGGGGGAGCTATGCTGCTTTGATCGAGTTGCATCGACGTTGAGCGCCATTCAAGAGAGAGCCCGTCATGTCCCAGTTGCCATCCTTGAGCCAGTTACGAGACCCGAATGCCTTTCTGCGGCGCCACTTGGGGCCGGACACCACCGAGCAGCAGGCGATGCTCGACAGCCTCGGGCTTGGCAGCCGTGTTGAACTGATCGAGCAGACGGTGCCGCCGGGAATTCGCCTCAATCGCGTACTGGACTTGCCGCCTGCGCTCGATGAAGAGGCCGCGCTGGCAAAGCTGCGCGGCTATGCCGAACAGAATCAGGTCTGGACCAGCCTGATCGGCATGGGTTACCACGGCACCCTTCTGCCCGCGGTGATCTTGCGCAACGTGCTGGAAAATCCCGGTTGGTACACCGCTTACACGCCCTATCAACCCGAAATCGCTCAGGGGCGACTCGAAGCGCTGCTCAATTTCCAGCAATTAACCATCGACCTGACGGGCCTGGAACTGGCCAACGCCTCATTGCTTGACGAGGCCACGGCGGCGGCCGAAGCCATGGCGCTGGCCAAGCGTGTCGCGAAGTCGAAAAGCAATCTGTTCTTCGTCGACGAAAACTGCCATCCACAGACCCTCTCCGTGGTGCGGACCCGCGCTGAAGGCTTTGGTTTCGAGCTGATCGTCGACACTGTGGATAACCTGAAACAGCATCAGGTATTCGGCGCGCTGCTGCAGTATCCCGATACCCATGGCGAAATCCGCGACCTGCGCCCGCTGATCGATCACTTGCATGCGCAGCAGGCGCTGGCCTGCGTTGCAGCTGATCTGCTGAGCCTTTTGTTGCTGACGCCGCCAGGTGAAATGGGCGCTGACGTGGTATTCGGCTCATCCCAGCGCTTTGGCGTGCCGATGGGTTATGGCGGCCCGCACGCAGCGTTCTTCGCCAGTCGCGATGAATACAAACGAGCGATTCCGGGGCGGATCATCGGCGTTTCGAAAGATGCTCGCGGCAACGTTGCGCTGCGTATGGCCCTGCAAACCCGCGAGCAACACATCCGCCGCGAGAAGGCCAATTCGAACATCTGCACGTCCCAGGTGTTACTGGCCAATATCGCCAGTTTTTACGCGGTCTACCATGGCCCTCAGGGGCTCAAACGCATTGCGCAACGGGTGCACCGGCTAACGTGCGTTCTCGCCGCCGGGCTTGAGCGCAACGGAATCACCCGGCTCAACCAGCACTTCTTCGACACCTTGACCCTTGAAGTCGGCGGCAGCCAGACCGCAATCATCGACAGCGCCAAAGCAGCGCAGATCAATTTGCGGATTCTTGGGCGCGGGCAGGTTGGTTTGAGTCTCGACGAGAGCTGCGATGAACGCACGGTGGCGAAGCTGTTTGATGTGTTCCTGGGCGCCGATCACGGGCTTGATGTCGCCGAGCTGGATGGAGAACAGCTGATCTGCGGGGTTCCCGACGGCTTGTTGCGGACCACGCCGTATTTGCGTCATCCGGTGTTCAACGCCCATCACAGCGAAACCGAAATGCTGCGTTACCTCAAGCAACTGGAGAACAAGGACCTGGCGCTCAACCAGTCGATGATTCCGCTGGGCTCCTGCACCATGAAGCTCAATGCCAGCAGCGAAATGATCCCGATCACCTGGCCAGCGTTCGCCAACCTGCACCCCTTTGCGCCGAAAGAGCAGGCGGTGGGTTATTCGCTGATGATCAGCGAACTGGAAAGCTGGCTCTGCGCGATCACCGGTTTTGATGCGATCTGCATGCAGCCCAACTCCGGCGCCCAAGGTGAATACGCCGGGTTGCTGGCGATCCGCAAATACCATGAAAGCCGTCAGCAAGGCGCACGTGACATCTGCTTGATTCCCGCGTCTGCCCACGGCACCAACCCGGCCTCGGCGCAAATGGCCGGGATGCGGGTGATGATCGTCGACTGCGACGATGCCGGTAACGTTGATCTCGATGACCTGAAAGCCAAGGCGACGGCCGCCGGCGACAAGCTCTCCTGCCTGATGGCCACTTACCCTTCGACCCATGGGGTGTATGAAGAGGGCATCAGCGAAATCTGCGAAGTTATCCACAGCCATGGCGGTCAGGTGTACATGGACGGCGCCAACCTCAATGCACAGGTCGGGCTGGCTCGCCCGGCGGATATCGGCGCCGATGTCTCACACATGAACCTGCACAAGACCTTCTGCATTCCCCATGGCGGAGGCGGACCGGGGATGGGGCCGATTGGTGTGCGGGCGCATTTGGCGCCGTTCGTTGCCAATCACCCGGTGGTGCCGATCGAGGGACCCCATCCGCAGAATGGCGCAGTCAGCGCAGCGCCCTGGGGCAGTGCGAGTATTTTGCCGATCAGCTGGATGTACATCGCGATGATGGGGCCGCAATTGGCGGATGCCAGCGAAGTGGCGATTCTTTCGGCCAATTACCTGGCAAAACATTTGTCCGGTGCGTTCCCGGTGCTCTATACCGGGCGCAACGAGCGGGTGGCGCACGAATGCATCCTCGACTTGCGACCGCTCAAGGCGCAAACCGGTATCAGCGAAGAAGACGTCGCCAAGCGACTGATGGATTACGGTTTCCATGCGCCGACCATGTCTTTCCCGGTGCCGGGTACGTTGATGGTCGAGCCTACTGAAAGCGAATCCAAGGCGGAACTGGATCGCTTTATCAGCGCGATGCTGAGTATTCGCGCGGAAATTGCCGAGGTGCAGAATGGCAATTGGTCTGCCGAGGACAATCCGCTGAAACGCTCGCCGCATACGTTGGCGGACATTACCGGCGTCTGGGATCGGCCCTACAGCATCGAACAAGCGGTGACCCCGGACGCGCACACCAGGCTGCATAAGTATTGGCCGACGGTGAACCGCGTGGACAACGTTTACGGGGATCGCAACCTGTTCTGCGCCTGCGTGCCGGTGGACGAATACCGCTGACATGTACGGGGTTGATCGTTCCCACGCTCTGCGTGGGAATGCATCCCGTGACGCTCCGCGTCACAGGAGTGGACGCAGAGCGTCCATGGCGGCGCTACCACGCAGAGCGTGGGAGCGATCATCAAAAAAAATGCCGCTCGATTGAGCGGCACTTTATTCGCGGCACTAACGGATCACTGTTCGGCGACCGCGTTCTTGGCCAGGATTGCGTTGGCCAATTCCATGTCGGTAGCCTTCAAACCTGGGTTGTCCGCACGGACTTTCTGCATGGCGGATTCCAGATACGGACCACGGATATTGCCGTCACTGGCTACGAAACTACTGGCGTCGTCCTGAGCGGCAACGACCAGCTTGTGATCCCTGGAGGTCAGGTAGGTGGACGCGGTGGTCGCACCTGAGGAAATAACTTCTTGCAAGATGCCGTCATGGTCATGGTCATGGGCCATTGCTGAACCTACAGAGAGGGAAAGCAAGGCAAACGTAGCGGCAGCAAGTTTAAAACGCATAGTGGGTGACTCCAGTGGGATTTCTGGCAGCTTGGATTGCCAATACCCCAAACGAGTTCCGTAGCGTTCATCGGCATGTTCGACCAGGATAATCCCCCTATTTTTGCTCACTCTGCGGCGTCACTCGCAGCACCTCTTCAATTGTCGTCAGCCCCGCCGCCACTTTTTGTGCGCCCGACAGCCGCAGGCTGCGCATGCCTTCCTTGAACGCCTGGCGACGGACGGCGAGCAGGTCGGTGTCGGGGTTGATCAGGGCTTTGACGCTGTCGGTCATTTGCATGATTTCGTAGACGCCAGCGCGTCCGCGATAACCGGTGTCGCGGCATTCCAGGCAGCCAATCGCGCGTTGGGCGTTGCCTGGCAGCGGTGCTTGCCAGGGACGGGTCAAGGTTTGCCAGTCGTCTTCGCCCAGCGTCAGCGGTGCTTTGCAGTGCGGGCAAAGTGTACGGACCAGACGTTGCGCCATGACTCCCAGCAGGGTGGCTTTGATCAGGTAATGCGGTACGCCGAGTTCCAGTAAGCGGCTGATGGCGCTCGGTGCGTCGTTGGTGTGCAGGGTCGACAACACCAGGTGCCCGGTGAGTGCCGCTTGAATGGCCATTTCGGCGGTTTCGAGGTCGCGGATCTCGCCGATCATGATGATGTCCGGATCTTGTCGCATCAGTGCGCGCACGCCGCTGGCAAAGGTCAGGTCGATGTTGTGCTGGACCTGCATCTGATTGAACGCCGGCTCAACCATTTCGATCGGGTCTTCGATGGTGCAGAGGTTGATCTCTGGCGTCGCGAGTTTTTTCAGCGTGGTGTAGAGCGTACTGGTCTTGCCCGAACCGGTTGGCCCGGTGACCAGAATGATGCCGTTGGGCTGGCGGGTCATGTCCTGCCAGCGGCGCAGATCATCGGCGGAAAACCCGAGCTGGTCGAAGTCCTTGAGCAGCACTTCCGGATCGAAGATCCGCATGACCATTTTTTCCCCGAACGCCGTGGGTAGCGTCGACAGCCGCAACTCCACTTCGCCGCCGTCCGGAGTCTTGGTCTTGACCCGGCCATCCTGGGGTTTGCGCTTTTCTGCAACGTTCATCCGCCCCAGGCTCTTCAGGCGACTGACGATTGCCATGGTCACCTGCGGTGGAAATTGATAGACGTTGTGCAACACGCCGTCGATGCGAAAGCGCACGGTGCCTTGCTCGCGCCGTGGTTCGATGTGGATATCACTGGCGCGTTGCTGGAAAGCGTACTGGAACAACCAGTCGACGATGTTGACGATGTGCGCGTCGTTGGCGTCCGGTTCCTGATCGCTGGCGCCGAGGTTGAGCAACTGTTCGAAGTTGCCCAGGGTGTTCATATGCTGATCGGCATTGGTCGCGCCGCTGACCGATTTGGCCAGGCGGAAGAATTCCACGCTGAAGCGCTGGATGTCCGCCGGGTTGGCCACTACCCGCTTGATCGGCAACTGTAGAACGTGGGTCAGGTCGGCTTCCCAGCTGCGCACATAAGGCTGCGCGCTGGCGACGGTGACGGCGTCGCGGTCGATCGCAACCGCGAGGATTTTGTGGCGCTGGGCAAAGGCGTAAGACATCAACGAGGTAATTTGCGCGACGTTTATTTTCAGCGGGTCGATGCGCAAGTAAGGCTGGCCGGCCTGTTGCGAGAGCCACAAGGTCAGGCTTTCCAGATCCAGGCGTTTACCGGGGCGGCTGAGGTCGTCGAGGTGTTGGCTGGCAAGGAACTCCAGCGGGTGCAACTGGCTGTTGCTGGCATTGCGGCGCGTGGTCAGCGCGTGTTCGGCCGAGTCCTGGCTGATGAAGCCTTGGGCGACCAGTTCGCGCAGCAGGTCATTGAGATCCAGCCAGCGATCCTGAGTGGCGAGTTGAACGGGCATCCGGGCTCCTTATGGAAACGATCCTGCACGTGCGGTGTAGACAGGTGCGTCTCTGACCACAGATGCCAAGAATAGTCCCCACAAGGGTCGGCGGTTCGGTCATCGACCGATTCATCGTTGCGAGTCTTTACCGGGGCGCTTCAGCCGGCGGCCTGTGCAGGCTGAACCCATTGCGAATCAGCCGCTTGCAGTTCCACCGAGCCGACACTGATCAGGTTACGTAATTTTTCCGCGATGACCTGGGCGCGGTGCCAGCTCAGGCCGTCCATGACGATATCGATCGACAGCAGATCGTCGTCGCGCAGCACATTGACCTGCTGCGGTACCAGAAACTGCAACGCGAACAGATTCAGCGCACGACACAATACGTCCGGTTCGGCCTCGGCCAGCAGTTGGTAGTGCACGCGACAATGGGCATTACTGACGTTCCACACATCGGCGCGGGTAGAGGGGGTACTGACGGCTTCGAGCGGGGGCATGGTCGATCTCCAAATCACTGGAGAAATTTTTACATTCGGTGCCGGGTATTTCTTATCTATGATGGGATTAATTGGCGTTAAATCGACTTGTTCAATTCTCGGATAATGTCTTTACGGGTTTTTCTATGCATAGCGAACTTGACACGTATGACCGACGAATTCTGGCGTTGCTGCAAGAGGATGCCTCGCTTTCCAGTGCGCAGATTGCCGAGCAGGTCGGGTTATCGCAGTCGCCGTGCTGGCGGCGCATTCAACGAATGAAGGAGGAGGGGGTTATTCGTGGGCAGGTGACCTTGCTCGATCGCAAGAAAATCGGCCTCAACACGCAAATCTTCGCCGAGATCAAACTCAACGCCCATGGGCGTTCGAACTTCACGGAGTTCACCGAGGCGATTCGCGGCTTTCCGGAGGTGCTGGAGTGTTATGTGCTGATGGGCGCGGTGGATTTTCTGTTGCGGATCGTCACGGCAGACATCGAAGCCTATGAGCGCTTCTTCTTCGAGAAGCTGTCGATGGTGCCGGGGATTCAGGAGGTCAACTCGATCGTGGCCTTGTCGGAGATCAAGTCCACGACGAGTTTGCCGGTGTTGCGTTGATCTCACACTGATCGTTCCCTCGCTCTGCGTGGGAATGCAGCCGGTGACGCTCCGCGTCACCTGGACGCAGAGCGTCCCTTGAGACATTCCCACGCGGGAGCATGGGAACGATCAGGTTTAGCGGTGTTACATACGCAGCAACATCTTCCACGCGCGGTTCTGATACACCGCAATCGCCTGCTGCTTGCGTGCATCCAGCACTTCGTCGGTGATCGGCTCGTTGGCCAGTTGCGCGAGTTTGTTCAGCTCACCGTACAGGCGATCCATTTCCGGGATGTCCAGCACGTTGCGGGCATGGTGCAGCCAGGCCTGGATGCGTTCGATACGCGGCAGTTGCTCGGCCAGGTCTTCCGGCTGTTGTTGATAGCGCTGCAATTGCAGGGACGTCGCTTCTTCGCCTAGCAGGCGCGGCAGCCAGTTGCCCAGTTGTGCAGCACCTTGGCGATTGCCGCGAACGTTGCGATCGGCAGCCCAGGTGCGGGCCAGTAACCAGCGCGAGGTGTTCAGCGAGAACAGGCCCCAGCGCGGGTCTTCCAATTCTTCGAGGAACTGCTCCGGCGCGGCTTTGCGCACGTCTTCGTCGTCCAGACCAGCCTGAACCAACGGACGCCAGTCTTCCAGCAAGGCATCCAGCGCCACGCGCAAGTCGTGAGTCGACTGACGTGGTGCGGCTTGACCCAGGCTGCTGAGCAGCGCGCGCAATTCAGCCAGGTTTTCGACCCAGTCCTGCAGCAGGCGCCAGTGGCCGTTGAAGCGATATTGCTCGGCCAGACGCTGGCTGCTGCCCAACAAGTGCCAGCTCAATGCGGCGAACGCGTCGTCCAGCGGCAGTTCGAAGGTCAACTCCGGCGCCGGCAGGCTCAACGAATAGCTATTGGCGTCGAACAGGCGGTAGCCGCGCTCGGCCTTGCTGATATCGCACGGCATCAACGCCAGCGTCGCGGCCAGTTCGGCGGCCAGTTCCAGCAATGCTGCGGGCTCGCCTTCGCGCAGCTCCAGCTCCAGTTCGCAGATCTCTTCTTTCTGCTTGCCGGCAATCACCTGGCCCAGGTCCAGCGCGGCTTCGATGACCACTTTGGTCTTGCCACGGCCCCAGGCGATTTCTGCGCGTTCACGCACGAAGTCGGTGGTGAAAATGGCCTTCAGGGTTTTCTTGTCCAGTTCGGCCAGCTCTTCGGGCCAGCATTCGCCGTCGAGTTTTTTCACGTCGAGCTTGGCTTTGGGCAGGTTCCAGTCGTATTCGTTACGCTCGGACAGACCGGCGACACTGTGGCCACGGGTCTTGAGCGTTTGAATGACTTCTTCGCCATCGCGGCGCAGGCGCAGGGCGACCTTGGCGCGGGCCAGGTCACGCTCTGGCGTGTCGAAGTACTGGTTCATCAACTCACGGCGTTCCCAGCCACTTTTGTTGCGTTTTTTCAGTAGCGGGTGCTCGCGCAGGGCGGCGAGGGTTTCGCGGCTGACGCGGAGTTTGATTTCGGTTTCTTTCTGCATGGCCGGAAAATCCAGGATCGGGAGCGCAGCCGGGGGAATGTGTGGCTGCCAAGGCCGTGCAGTGTACAGCACTCATTAAACCTACGCGCCGCGACGGTTTATTCCTGCCGCAGGATGGCTCTATGATGAGGGTTCATCTTGGGAGTTGGGAGTCAGCGATGCCTTTGCCGTCCATGAAAGACCAGTTCGCTGCGCTGATCGCCGCACCGTCCGTCAGTTGCACCCAACCCAGCCTCGATCAATCCAATCGCGCGGTCATTGATTTGCTGGCGACCTGGCTCGGTGACCTGGGCTTTTCGTGTGATATCCAGCAAGTCAGCTCCGGCAAATTCAACTTGCTCGCCAGTTTTGGCAGCGGTCCCGGCGGGCTGGTACTGGCCGGGCACAGCGACACGGTACCGTTCGACGGCGCGCTGTGGCAGACCGATCCGCTGAAACTGACCGAAGTCGACGGTCGCTGGGTCGGCCTCGGCAGTTGCGACATGAAGGGCTTTTTCGCGCTGGCCATCGAAGCCGTGTTGCCGCTGCTGGACAAACCGTTCAAGCAGCCACTGATGATCCTCGCCACCTGTGACGAAGAAAGCTCCATGGCTGGTGCCCGGGCGTTGGCGGCTGCCGGCCGGCCATTGGGCAGGGTAGCGGTGATCGGTGAGCCAACAGGCCTGAAACCGATCCGTCTGCATAAAGGCGTGATGATGGAACGCATCGATATTCTCGGTCAGAGCGGCCATTCGTCCGACCCGCGCCTGGGCCATAGCGCCCTGGAGGCCATGCACGATGCGATGGGCGAGCTACGCGGCTTGCGCCTGCAATGGCAGCGCGAGTTTCGCAATCCGCAGTTCAGCGTGCCGCAACCGACACTGAATTTCGGCTGCATCCACGGTGGCGACAACCCGAATCGGATCTGCGGTCAATGCTCGCTGGAATTCGACCTGCGGCCCTTGCCGGGCATGGACCCGAACGCATTGCGTGCGGCGATCCGGCAGAAACTCGAACCGGTCGCCGAGCTCCATCAGGTAAAGATCGACTACGCTCCGCTGTTCCCTGAAGTGCCGCCTTTCGAGCAGTCGGCCGACTCGGAACTGGTGCAGGTCGCCGAAAGACTCACCGGCCACCGTGCCGAAGCAGTAGCGTTCGGCACTGAAGCGCCTTATCTTCAGCGTCTTGGCTGCGAGACATTGGTGCTTGGCCCAGGCGATATCGCCTGCGCCCACCAACCAGGGGAATACCTTGAAATGTCACGTTTGCAGCCTACCGTGCATCTATTACGTCAACTGATCGAACACTACTGCCTGACCCCGGCTTGATAAATCCCGGGGCACCCAACCCGTATTCATGAGGAGAACGCGCGTGTCGCCAAGCCTGTTCCGACGATAACCACCAGCCCGCTGTGCGTTTTGCTTCGTCCTTTTTATCGGCTGCTATTTGTTACAGGCGCAGGTGTTATGCCCGAATACGTTAACTGGCTTCGTCATGCTTCCCCTTACATCAACGCTCACCGCGATTGCACCTTCGTCGTCATGCTGCCCGGCGACGGCGTCGAGCATCCGAACTTCGGCAATATCGTTCACGACCTGGTGCTGCTGCACAGCCTGGGTGTGCGGCTGGTATTGGTTCACGGCTCGCGTCCGCAAATTGAAACCCGTCTTGCCGCACGTGGCCTGACCCCGCATTACCACCACGGGATGCGCATCACCGATGCGGCGACCCTGGAGTGCGTGATCGATGCGGTGGGGCAACTGCGCATTGCCATCGAGGCGCGCTTGTCGATGGACATGGCGTCTTCGCCGATGCAGGGCTCGCGTCTGCGGGTGGCCAGCGGCAACCTGGTGACCGCACGGCCGATTGGTGTGCTCGAAGGTGTCGACTATCACCACACCGGCGAAGTGCGCCGGGTCGACCGCAAGGGCATCAACCGTCTGCTGGACGAGCGCTCTATCGTATTGCTGTCACCGCTGGGCTACTCGCCGACCGGAGAAATCTTCAACCTGGCGTGCGAAGACGTCGCCACTCGCGCCGCCATCGATCTGGGCGCCGACAAGCTGCTGCTGTTCGGCGCGGACCTGGGGCTGATCGATGAAAACGGCCGTCTGGTCCGCGAGCTGCGTCCACAACAGGTGCCGGCGCACTTGCAGCGTCTGGGCTCCAACTATCAGGCCGAGTTGCTGGATGCGGCGGCTGAAGCCTGCCGTGGCGGTGTGGGCCGTAGCCATATTGTCAGTTATGCCGAAGACGGCGCGCTGCTGACCGAACTCTTCACTCGTGACGGTGGCGGGACGCTGGTGGCCCAGGAGCAGTTCGAGGTAGTGCGCGAAGCGGCTATCGAAGACGTCGGTGGTTTGCTGGACCTGATCAGCCCGCTGGAAGAGCAGGGGATCCTGGTGCGTCGTTCTCGCGAAGTGCTGGAGCGCGAAATCGAGCAGTTCAGCGTGGTTGAGCGTGAAGGCATGATCATCGCCTGTGCGGCGCTGTATCAGATCGCTGACTCGGATGCCGGGGAACTGGCCTGTCTGGCGGTGAACCCGGAGTACCGCCACGGCGGCCGTGGTGATGAACTGCTGGAGCGGATCGAGACCCGGGCTCGTGCTCAAGGGCTCAAAACCCTGTTCGTCCTCACTACCCGTACTGCACACTGGTTCCGCGAGCGTGGCTTTGTGCCCAGCAGCGTCGAGCGCCTGCCGTCGGCCCGGGCGTCGCTGTACAACTATCAGCGTAATTCGAAGATCTTCGAAAAGACTCTGTAACCTACGGCGTCTAGACTTCGCCCCAGGTACTAACCGATCAGGGTAATGAGTCGATCGTTCTTGCCGTTTTGCTGCCCGTTACGGTGCTCGCCCGACGGGCGGTAAAAAATTACAACGGTATACAAACTGTAACAATTTGACGGGAAGATGTACGTTTCGCCATGATGGCGTCGCTTATTTGATCGTGATTGACGTAAGAGGAATTACGTGAGCACGAATGGAATTAAAGAAGCGTTTGTAAATACCATTTAGGAATTAGTTCATGGGCCGATACCTCTGCATCCGGTTCGGTAGAGACGTGTTGAGCTATATTCCCGAATCGTATGAAAAATGAATAAATAATTCTTTTTGGGTTTATGAGAAATTCACTAACCTGAACGGACCAAACACGGCGATTAGACCAAGGTCGTAGACGTGACTGCTTACGATTGACTTATCGGTCACGGTCTTGCGCTAATCGCGCATCGATGGGAACCGGGGCGTCAGATCCTGGACCAGAGTGCACAAAAATTAGAAACGTAGAGGAGCGAAACATGAATAAGTCCACCTTGGCCCTGGCTGTGGCCGTAGGGGTTTTGGCGCAGCAGGCAAGCGCCGCCGGTTTCATCGAAGACAGTAAGGCGACCCTGGGTCTGCGTACTTTCTACATCAACACCGATAACCGCGACTCTGACACCAAAGCCGCAAAAGCCCCAAGCAAGATTGAAGAGACTGGGCAAGGCTTCCAGCTCAACTTCACCTCGGGCTTCACCCAAGGTACTGTCGGCTTCGGTATTGATGCCATTGGTCAGTACGGCGTGAAACTGGATTCCAGTCCGGAAAAACACGGTAACTTGTCCGGCACTGCTTCCGGCGGCACCGTGTTCCCGAGCCAGGGCAACGAAGCTGTCAACGACTTCGCCAGCCTGGGCCTGACCGGCAAGGTCAAGGTTTCGCAGACCGTGCTGAAAGTCGGCACCCTGCAGCCTAATAACCCGGTCATCAAGTACAACGATGGTCGTATGCTGGCGCAAACCTTCACCGGCGGCGAGCTGGTCTCGAACGAGATCAAGGACCTGACCCTGACTGCCGGCGAGATCAATGAAGCCAAAGGCCGTAACTCCAGCAACGACGAAGGTCTGTCGATTGCCGGTGCCAACGCTGGCTCCAACTACGATGCAGGCAAGTTCTCCAACAAGTTCTACTACGCGGGTGCTGACTACAAGATCACCAAGGATCTGACCGCGTCGTACTACTACGGCGAGCTGAAGGACTTCTACTCGCAGAACTTCCTGGGTCTGGTGCACAACTGGTCCATCGGTCCTGGCGTGCTGAAAAGTGACCTGCGCTACTACCGTAGCCGTGACAACGGTTCCAACGGCAACGACAAGAACTTCTTCACCACCGGCTACTACCCGGACAACACTCCCCTGGCTAACACTACCAAGGGCAAAGTCGACAACAACCTGTACAGCTACCTGGCCCTGTACTCGGTTGAAGGTCACACCTTTGGTGCTGGTTACCAGTACAGCAACGGCGAAAGCGATTTCCCTTGGCTGAACCAGGGTGACGGTTCGTCCAACAGCACCATCACCGACATGCAGATCCAGAAGTTCGCCCGTGCTGGCGAACGTACCTGGCAAGCTCGCTACGCCTACGACTTCGCTAAAGTCGGTGTTCCAGGCTTGACCGCCGGTATCATCTACCTGCGTGGCAACAACATCGACACCGCTGGTAAAGTCGGTAGCACTCAGACTCTGACTGGCGGCTACGGCACCACCGAGTGGGAACGTGACCTGACCCTGGCTTACGTTGTTCCACAAGGCCCGCTGAAGAACCTGGGCGTGGCGTGGAAAAACGCAATGTGGCGCAACGACATCCCTGGTCAGCGCGACCAGGACGAAAACCGTGTGATCGTCAGCTACTCGATCCCGCTGTTGTAATACCCAGGCGTTTGTAAGCCTGTATAAAAAGCCCCGCTCGGCGCAAGCCTGGCGGGGCTTTTGTGTTTCAAGTCGGGCCCACCCCCGCAGGCTCGCCTTCACTTCCCTCTTTACAGCAACTCAAGGCCTTCTCGAACCCTGGTTCCAAGAGTGGTCTTTGCTCGGGTATGCGTCCAGTGAACAGATGTTTAATATTCATTTTGGATCTAAATAAATCGATATTTATTCTTTTTAATTGCTGACGGCAATAGGCACAGTAGGCTCATCACGCACTCACCAGGAGCAGCACCATGAGCCTCAGACTGGGCGACATTGCCCCCGATTTCGAACAGGATTCCAGCGCCGGCACTATTCGTTTTCACGAGTGGCTGGGCGATAGCTGGGGCGTGCTGTTTTCCCATCCGGCGGACTTCACGCCGGTGTGCACCACAGAGCTGGGGTTTACCGCCAGGCTCAAGGATGAATTCACCCAGCGCGGCGTCAAGGCCATTGCACTCTCGGTCGACCCGGTGGACTCGCACCACAAGTGGATCGAAGACATCAACGAAACCCAGAACACCCTCGTCAACTTCCCGATCCTCGCCGACGCCGACCGCAAGGTCTCCGACCTCTATGACCTGATCCACCCGAATGCCAACGACACCCTGACCGTGCGTTCGCTGTTCGTCATCGATCCGAACAAGAAGGTTCGCCTGACCATCACGTATCCGGCCAGTACCGGACGCAACTTCCACGAGATCCTGCGGGTGATCGACTCGTTGCAACTCACCGACAACTACAAAGTGGCCACCCCGGCTAATTGGCAGGACGGAGATGAAGTGGTGATCGTGCCGTCGTTGAAGGATGAAGAGGAAATCAGCAAACGCTTCCCTAAAGGCTACCGCGCAGTGAAACCGTATCTGCGCCTGACACCACAGCCCAATAAGTAAGTCATTGACGTTTTGCGGCGTGGCTTAAATCGCTATCGCGAGCAGGCTCGCTCCCACAGAGTTTTATGTCTGGCTCGAAATCTGTGGTCAGGCTAAATCCACTGTGGGAGCGAGCTTGCTCGCGATAGCGGTCTGCCAAGCGCAACAGCTCCAAAGGTATCCACAAAGCAGGGGAATTTCAGGCCGTTTCGACGGCGTTTTTTTTTCGCCAGGAAAACGTTCTCCTGCATATTCATTTAAAGAATAAACACATAAATAAATATGATTTATGGATATATTAATCAACTGATAAGGTCTGTCCATTGTCGCGAGATCGCACACTGCGAATCGCCGGAAACGCTTAAGGAATAGCCGCATGCTGGTCGTCTCACTCGGAGGAAGTCCCAGCCAACGCTCCCGCTCCGGGGTGCTGCTGGATCGCTCCCAACGCTGGTTGCAGCAACAAGGCGTAGAGGTGGTGAGTTATCAGGTGCGGGACTTCCCGGCCGAAGACTTGCTGCATGCACGCTTCGACAGCCCGAAGGTGGTCGACCTGTTGCAACAAATTGAAAACGCGGATGGCTTGCTGATTGCCACGCCGGTCTACAAGGCGTCGTTTTCCGGCGCACTGAAAACCGTGCTGGATCTGCTGCCGGAGCGCGCCTTGAGCCACAAGGTTGTACTGCCCATGGCCACTGGCGGCAGCATCGCCCACATGCTGGCCGTGGATTACGCGCTCAAACCCGTGCTTTCGGCACTGAAAGCCCAGGAAATGCTCCACGGAATTTTCGCCGAAGACAGCCAGATCGCTTACGGCGAAGGCAGTGCGCAGGCGCAGTTGTCGCCGGCACTGGAGCAGCGCTTGGTTGAGGCGCTGGAGCAGTTCTTCAGTGCCATGGCCCGTCGGCCAAAACCGCTGGACCCAAACCTGTTGAATGAACGTTTGTTGAGTGCTCGCTGGAGCATTTAAGCCTTACCCGAATTTGATGTACTGGCCTTACTCGCCCGCTAACGGGCAAGCAGGTGCAGCCAAAACCCTACTGCAAAAAGGAGAGCGCTATGCGCACTGTCATTTTGCGTCGTGGTCTGGTCGCTCTGTTTGCTGCGGCTGTGTCCTTCGGCGTCATTGTTCAAGCTCAAGCGGCCGAGACCTTGCGAATCGGCTATCAAAAGTACGGCACCCTGGTGCTGCTCAAAGCCCGCGGCTCGCTGGAGAAACGCCTCGCCGCCCAAGGCATCAGCGTGCAATGGACGGAATTCCCCGGCGGCCCGCAACTGCTCGAAGGGCTGAACGTCGGCTCGATCGATTTCGGCGTGACCGGCGAAACTCCACCGGTGTTCGCTCAGGCGGCCGGTGCCGATCTGCTCTACGTCGCTTACGAGCCACCCGCGCCAACCAGCGAAGCGATCCTGGTGCCAAAAGACTCGGCGATCAAATCGGTGCAGGACCTCAAGGGCAAGAAAGTCGTCCTCAACAAAGGTTCCAACGTGCACTACCTGCTGGTGCGCGCACTGGAAGACGCCGGCCTCAAGTACACCGATATCCAAACCGTATTCCTGCCGCCGGCCGATGCCCGCGCGGCGTTCGAGCGCGGCAGCGTCGATGCCTGGGTGATCTGGGACCCGTACCAGGCCGCCGCCGAACAGCAACTGCACGCGCGCACCCTGCGCGACGGCAGCGGCATCGTCGACAACCATCAGTTCTACCTGGCGACCAAGCCTTACGCCGAACAACATCCGGACGTGATCAAGGCTCTGGTGGAGGAAGTCCGCACCATCGGCGAATGGTCCAAAGCCAACCCTGAAGAAGTCACCCAACAAGTCTCGCCGCTGCTCGGCTTGCCGGCAGACATCACCCTGACCGCGGTGAAACGCCAGGGCTTCGGCGCGCATCTCCTCACGCCGCCAGTGATCGCGGCCCAGCAGAAAATCGCCGACAGCTTCTACCAGCTCAAATTGATTCCGAAACCCTTGAGCATCAAAGACGTGATCTGGACGCCACCGGCAGCCGTTGCCACTGCGCCGTAATTCGATTTCCTTAGGAGACCACTCCATGAGCCTTAATATTTTCTGGTTCCTGCCTACCCACGGCGACGGCCATTACCTTGGCACCGCCGAAGGCGCTCGCGCCGTCGATCACGGTTATTTGCAGCAAGTCGCCCAAGCGGCGGATCGTCTGGGTTTTGGCGGGGTGCTGATTCCCACCGGCCGCTCCTGCGAAGACTCGTGGCTGGTGGCTGCGTCGCTGATCCCGGTGACCCAGCGTTTGAAGTTTCTGGTCGCGTTACGCCCCGGGATCATTTCCCCGACGGTGGCCGCGCGCCAGGCGGCGACCCTGGATCGCTTGTCCGGTGGGCGTGCGCTGTTCAACCTGGTGACCGGTGGCGATCCGGAAGAACTGGCCGGCGATGGATTGTTCCTCAGTCACGAAGAGCGCTATCAGGCCTCGGTGGAATTTACCCGGATCTGGCGTCGGGTGCTGGAAGGCGAGACGGTCGACTACGACGGTCAGCACATCAGCGTAAAGGGCGCGAAATTGCTCTATCCGCCGATCCAGCAACCGCGTCCGCCGCTGTACTTTGGTGGCTCTTCTGAAGCGGCTCAGGATCTGGCTGCCGAGCAGGTCGAAATGGTCCTGACCTGGGGCGAGCCACCGGCCGCCGTCGCCGAGAAAATCGAACAGGTACGCGCCAAGGCCGCGAAGCTTGGACGCACCGTGCGTTTCGGTATTCGTTTGCATGTGATTGTCCGCAAAACCAACGCCGAAGCCTGGCAAGCAGCGGATCGATTGATCTCCCTTCTGGACGACGACACCATCGCCCGCGCCCAGGCCTCGTTGGCGCGTTTTGACTCGGTCGGCCAGCAGCGCATGGCCGCGCTGCACGGCGGTAGCCGCGACAACCTGGAAGTCAGCCCGAACCTCTGGGCCGGCGTCGGTCTGGTGCGTGGCGGTGCCGGTACTGCATTGGTCGGTGACGGCCCGACCGTGGCAGCGCGGGTCAAGGAATACGCGGACCTGGGCATCGATACCTTTATCTTCTCGGGCTACCCGCATCTGGAGGAATCGTATCGGGTCGCGGAGTTGTTGTTCCCGCACCTCGACATCGAGCGTCCCGAGTTGCCGAAAAGCGCCGGTTACGTCAGCCCGTTCGGCGAGATGGTGGCCAACGACATTCTTCCCAAAGCCGTGTCCCAGAGCTGAGGCGCGCCATGAAAAGGGAAAAGCTTATCCACAGCCTCGCGCCGTGGGCCTTGCCGGTGCTGCTACTGGCTGTGTGGCAGTTGTCGGTGTCGGCGGGCTGGTTGTCGACACGGATTTTGCCGGCCCCCAGCGCGGTGATCGAGGCGGGCGTGAGCCTGGTGCGCAGCGGTGAAATCTGGAAGCACCTGGCGATCAGCGGCTGGCGCGCCGGCATTGGTTTTGTGATTGGCGGTGGTATCGGTCTGGCATTGGGTTTCATCACCGGCCTGTCGAAGTGGGGCGAGCGCCTGCTCGACAGTTCGGTGCAGATGATCCGCAACGTGCCGCATCTGGCGCTGATTCCGCTGGTGATCCTCTGGTTCGGCATTGATGAGTCGGCGAAGATTTTTCTGGTGGCGCTGGGGACGTTGTTCCCGATCTACCTCAACACCTACCACGGTATTCGCAACGTCGACCCGGCCTTGGTGGAGATGGCGCGCAGTTACGGATTGTCCGGTTTCAGCCTGTTCCGTCAGGTAATTCTGCCGGGCGCGCTGCCTTCGATACTGGTGGGCGTGCGCTTTGCCCTGGGCTTCATGTGGCTGACCCTGATCGTCGCTGAAACCATCTCTGCCAGCTCCGGCATCGGCTACCTGGCGATGAATGCCCGGGAGTTCTTGCAGACGGATGTGGTGGTGCTGGCGATTGTGCTGTACGCGGTGCTCGGCAAATTGGCCGACCTCGCGGCCCGTGGTCTGGAACGGGTCTGGTTGCGCTGGCACCCGGCCTATCAAGTGGCCAAGGGCGGTGCAGCATGACGGCCCAACAACCTCCACGCTTGCTGCGCGGAATTCCGCTGGTGGTGCGCAAGCTGCAAAAAACCTTTGGCGCGCGGCAGGTGCTGCACGAGATCGATCTGCACATTCCGACCGGTCAATTCGTGGCCGTGGTCGGTCGCAGCGGCTGTGGCAAAAGTACCTTGCTGCGCTTGCTGGCGGGCCTTGATCAACCCTCGGACGGTGAGCTGTTGGCCGGTTCCGCGCCACTCGACGAGGCGCGCGAAGACACCCGTTTGATGTTCCAGGAGGCGCGTTTGCTGCCATGGAAAAAGGTCATCGACAACGTCGGCCTCGGGCTCAAGGGCGATTGGCGCCAGCAGGCGCTGGACGCACTGGATGCCGTGGGCCTGGCAGATCGCGCGGATGAATGGCCGGCGGCGTTGTCCGGCGGGCAGAAGCAGCGGGTGGCCTTGGCGCGGGCGCTGATCCATCAGCCGCGCTTGCTGTTACTCGATGAGCCGTTGGGCGCACTGGATGCGCTGACCCGGATTGAAATGCAGCAACTGATCGAACGCCTTTGGCAACAGCACGGTTTTACCGTGTTGCTGGTGACCCACGACGTCAGCGAAGCGGTGGCAATCGCCGACCGGGTGTTGCTGATCGAAGAGGGCGAAATCGGCCTCGACCTGCAGGTCGAACTGCCTCGCCCTCGGGTCCGTGGTTCCCATCGGCTGGCAGCGCTGGAAACCGAAGTGCTTAACCGCGTGCTGTCACTGCCGGGTTCACCGCCAGAGCCGGAGCCTGTTTCACCCTTGCCCACGCAATTGCGCTGGGCTCACTGACTCAATGTTCTCCCAACGACAGGAATCAACCTCATGACGATCAAAGCCATCAACGTTCGCAACCAGTTCAAAGGCACCATCAAGGAAATCGTCGAGGGCGACGTGCTCTCGGAAATCGATGTTCAGACAGCGTCTGGCATCGTCACTTCGGTCATCACCACGCGGTCGGTCAAAGAGCTGGAACTGGCGATCGGCAGCGAAGTGATCGCCTTCGTGAAATCCACCGAGGTGTCGATCGCCAAGTTGTAAGTTCTTTGAGGCTTGATCGTTCCCACGCTCTGCGTGGGAATGCCTCTACGGACGCTCTGCGTTCGGCTTTTGATGTGACGCGGAGCGTCACGGGCTGCATTCCCACGCGGAGCATGGGAACGATCGTCATCGTCAGCAAAGGAATCAGGCTGAAATCGCGCGCTTCGGCAAATACGGCGGCAGGTACAGCCCCAGATAAGCGTCGAACACCCGCATGCCTTCCTCGGCCATGCGTGGGGTGATCTGCCCGTGTTGTTGCACTGAGCGTGCGTAGACGCGGTCGCCCAACTCCATGGCCAGGGCAAACACATCGACATCCTTGGGCAATGTCGGCAGTTCGAAATGCTGATCGAAGAGTTTGTGCATCAGGTCGCCGAGTTCGAGGTCGTGCTGGCGGTCGGCCTGGGTGACTTCAGTCAGACCGTGCTGAGCGAGGATCAACTGGCGCGCGGCGGCGTCTTCGCTGTAGATGGCGAGCATGCGTTGCTCGACCAGTCGCGACAGATCACGCCAGCCATTGAGCGAGTCGACGTCGATCGGTTCTTGCAGGCACGCGCGAAAAGCGCTGTGGACGTCGGCGGTCAGGGCTTCGAGCAGGGCTGGGACGCTGGCGAAGAAGTGGTAGACCGATGACGGCGGGATCTCGGCGCGTTCGGCCACGCTGTAGATTGACAGGCTGGCCACGCCCTCGGCGGCAAGCAGCGTGCGGGCGGCGTCGAGTATCGAGTCGATCCGGGCCTGGCTGCGTGCGCGGGGTTTGCGAAGGGGGGCGGGGCGGGTCATTGAAGTCTCCTGCAGGGCAGCGGGCATTGTACGAGGCGAGTTGTGTGTTGTCTTCTCGGCCGCTATCGCGAGCAAGCTCGCTCCCACAATTGATCTCCAGTGAGCAAAAATTTGTGTCCGACACCGATCCAGTGTGGGAGCGAGCTTGCTCGCGATCCGCCGAAGGCGGCCATAAAAAAACGCCGTGGGCGTTGAAACCCACGGCGTTGTTTTTTTGCTACAGCCGCTTACACGGTGTGCAGGTACCAGTTGTACTCGAGGTCGGAGATGGAGTGTTCGAACTCCTCCAGCTCGCTCTCTTTACAGGCGACAAAAATATCGATGTATTTCGGATCGATGTACTTGGCCATGACTTCGCTGTCGTCCAGCTCGCGCAGTGCGTCACGCAGGTTGTTCGGCAGGCTTTGCTCGTTCTGCTCGTAGCTGTTGCCTTCGACGGGCGCGCCCGGCTCGATCTTGTTGGTCAGGCCGTGATGCACGCCTGCCAGGACCGAAGCCATCAGCAAGTACGGGTTGGCATCGGCGCCAGCCACGCGGTGTTCGATACGTACGGCATCGGAAGAGCCGGTCGGTACGCGAATCGCCACGGTACGGTTGTCCAGGCCCCAGCACGGCGAGTTCGGCACGTAGAACTGCGCGCCGAAACGACGGTACGAGTTGACGTTCGGGCAGAGGAAGGCCATCTGCGCCGGTAGGGTCTCGAGCACACCGCCGATCGCGTGACGCAGTGCGGCGTTCTGCTCGGGATCCTCACTGGCAAAAATATTCTTGCCGTCTTTATCAAGGATCGAGATGTGGACGTGCAGACCGTTACCCGCCTGGCCTGGGTAAGGCTTGGCCATGAAGGTGGTGTCCATCTCATGGTCGTAGGCGATGTTTTTGATCAGACGCTTGAGCAGTACTGCGTAATCGCAGGCCTTGATCGGGTCGGCAACGTGGTGCAGGTTCACTTCGAACTGCGCCGGAGCACTTTCCTTGACGATCGCGTCGGCAGGGATGCCTTGCTCTTTCGCACCTTCCAGAATGTCCTGGAGGCAGTCGACGTATTCGTCGAGGTCGTCGATCAGGTAAACCTGGGTCGAGTGCGGACGTTTGCCGGAAATCGGCGAGCGTGGAGGTTGTGGCCGGCCATTCACGTTCTCCTGGTCGATCAGGTAGAACTCAAGCTCGAATGCGGCGCAGATGGTCAGGCCCATCTCATCGAACTTGGTCACGACTTGACGCAGGACTTCACGTGGGTCGGCGAAGAAAGGTTCACCTTCCAGTTCGTGCATGGTCATCAACAGTTGCGCGGTAGGGCGCTTCTGCCAGGGTTCATTGCACAGGGTGTCGGGGATTGGATAGCAGATTCGGTCAGCATCACCGATGTCCAGGCCCAGGCCGGTGCTTTCCACCGTCGAGCCATTGATATCCAGGGCAAATAGAGAGGCCGGCAGGTTGATGCCTTTCTCGTAAACCTTGTGGAGGCTGGTGCGTTCGATGCGCTTGCCGCGCACCACACCATTCATATCCGCAATCAGAAGGTCAACGTACAGAACCTCAGGATGTTCCTTAAGGAACGCGTTCGCTTCGTTAAGCTGAACGGCACGCGGGGGTACCGACATGATGCAACACCTTTGTTGTTAAAAATATCAATCATTGATCTTTTCGGATTCCAGTCAACCCGAACGGCATGCCGAAGTCAAGCGAGGCCTTTTTTGCCCTAAAAAAGCGCTTCAAGGGCATTTCTGAGGCGCTTTGGGGCATTTTTATGCCTTCGGGGTCATTGGTGGCCGAAGGCTTGAGCGGGGCGTGTTGTATTTTTTACGGGGGTGTTGTGTAAAAAAATGAACAACGCTAAGCTCAAATCAAACCCATAACAGCAATAATACCGGGGTGCTTCATGTCTCGCCTGCCGTTAATCGGCGTCACCGACTGCTCAAGGCAGATCGGTTTGCATGCTTATCACATCACCAGCGATAAGTACGTCCGCGCAGCGGCCACCGCTGCCAAGGGCTTGCCGTCGATGCTTGCGTCACGGGTGGAACTGCTCGATCCGACCGATATTATTGACGGTCTGGATGGCATCCTGTTTACCGGCTCTTCTTCTACTGTAGAACCTTTTCACTATAGCGGTCCTGCCAGCGCGCCGGAAACTGCTCATGATCCTGCACGCGACGCCACCATCCTTTCGTTGATACGCGCCGGCAAGCGTGCAGTACAACGCGACGCGGATGCGTCAAACAACGCCTGACGTTTAAAGACGTCAGGACACTCAGCCCAGAGGCATTTATGAGTAACAACCTCGACCAGCTCACCGATTGGTTGAAAGACCACAAGATCACAGAAGTCGAATGCATGATTGGCGATCTGACCGGGATCACCCGCGGCAAGATCTCGCCGACCAACAAGTTCATTGCCGAAAAAGGCATGCGCCTGCCCGAGAGTGTGCTGTTGCAAACAGTGACGGGCGACTACGTCGAAGACGACATCTATTACGAACTGCTCGACCCGGCCGACATCGACATGATCTGCCGCCCGGACTCGAACGCGGTATTCCTCGTGCCGTGGGCCATCGAGCCGACCGCACAGGTGATTCACGACACCTACGACAAGCAGGGCAACCCGATCGAGCTGTCGCCGCGAAACGTGCTCAAGAAAGTCCTGAAGCTCTATTCCGACAAGGGCTGGCAGCCCATCGTGGCGCCGGAAATGGAGTTCTACCTGACCAAGCGTTGCGAAGACCCGGACTTCCCGTTGCAGCCGCCGATTGGCCGCTCCGGTCGCCCGGAAACCGGACGTCAGTCGTTCTCCATTGAAGCAGCCAACGAATTCGACCCGTTGTTCGAAGACGTCTACGACTGGTGCGAACTGCAAGAGCTGGATCTGGACACGCTGATCCATGAAGACGGCACGGCGCAGATGGAGATCAACTTCCGTCACGGCGACGCGCTGTCCCTGGCCGACCAGATCCTGGTGTTCAAGCGCACCATGCGCGAAGCGGCGCTCAAGCACGACGTGGCCGCAACCTTCATGGCCAAGCCGATGACGGGCGAGCCGGGCAGTGCGATGCACTTGCACCAGAGCATCATCGACATTGAAACCGGCAAAAACGTCTTCTCGAATGAAGACGGAACGATGAGCGAGCTGTTCCTGCATCACATCGGTGGCTTGCAGAAGTTCATCCCCGAGCTGCTGCCGCTGTTCGCGCCCAACGTCAACTCGTTCCGCCGCTTCCTGCCGGACACCTCGGCGCCGGTGAACGTGGAGTGGGGCGAAGAGAACCGCACAGTCGGCCTGCGAGTCCCGGACGCAGGCCCGCAAAACCGTCGGGTGGAAAACCGCCTGCCGGGCGCCGATGCCAACCCTTACCTGGCGATCGCCGCGAGTCTGCTCTGCGGTTACATCGGCATGGTGGAAGGCATCACCCCAAGCGCACCCGTGGTTGGACGGGGTTACGAGCGACGCAATCTGCGTTTGCCGCTGACCATCGAAGACGCACTGGAGCGCATGGAACACAGCTCGACCATCGAGAAGTATCTGGGCAAAAAATTCATCACTGGCTACGTCGCGGTCAAGCGGGCCGAGCATGAAAACTTCAAGCGCGTGATCAGTTCGTGGGAGCGGGAGTTCCTGTTGTTTGCCGTCTGATGCGCCGGGTGCGGTCCTGAACAGCCGCACTCTCACCCAACCAGGAGAGCTTTATGACCAGCAAGAACCCGCAAACCCGTGAATGGCAAACCCTGAGCAACGAACATCACCTGGCGCCTTTCAGCGACTTCAAACAGCTGAAGGAGAAAGGCCCGCGGATCATCACCAACGCCAAGGGCGTTTACCTCTGGGACAGCGAAGGCAACAAGATCCTCGATGGCATGGCCGGTCTGTGGTGCGTGGCCATCGGTTACGGTCGCGATGAGCTGGCCGATGCCGCCAGCAAACAGATGCGTGAGCTGCCTTATTACAACCTGTTCTTCCAGACCGCCCACCCGCCGGTACTGGAGCTGGCCAAGGCCATCTCCGACATTGCACCGGAAGGCATGAACCACGTGTTCTTCACCGGTTCCGGCTCCGAAGGCAACGACACCATGCTGCGCATGGTTCGCCACTACTGGGCGATCAAGGGCCAGCCGAAGAAGAAGGTCATCATCAGCCGTAAAAACGGCTACCACGGCTCGACCGTGGCCGGCGCCAGCCTGGGCGGCATGACTTACATGCACGAACAGGGCGACTTGCCGATCCCGGGCATCGTTCACATCCCGCAGCCGTACTGGTTCGGTGAGGGTGGAGACATGAGCCCCGAAGAGTTCGGTATCTGGGCTGCCAACCAGTTGGAAGAAAAGATTCTCGAACTTGGCGTCGACACCGTCGGTGCGTTTATTGCCGAGCCGATCCAGGGTGCCGGCGGCGTGATCATTCCGCCAGACAGCTACTGGCCGCGCATCAAGGAAATCCTCGCCAAGTACGACATCCTGTTCGTTGCGGATGAGGTGATCTGTGGTTTCGGTCGTACCGGCGAGTGGTTCGGCAGCGATTTCTACGGCCTCAAGCCCGACATGATGACCATCGCCAAAGGCCTGACGTCCGGCTACATCCCGATGGGTGGCCTGATCGTGCGTGATGAAGTGGTCGAGGTGCTGAACGAAGGGGGCGACTTCAACCACGGTTTCACTTATTCCGGGCACCCGGTCGCCGCTGCGGTGGCACTGGAAAACATCCGCATCCTGCGCGACGAGAAAATTATCGAGCACGTTCGTGCAGAAACGGCACCTTATTTGCAAAAGCGTCTACGGGAACTGAACGATCATCCGCTGGTGGGTGAAGTTCGTGGGGTAGGTCTGTTGGGGGCTATCGAACTGGTTCAGGACAAGGCGACCCGTGCGCGGTATGTCGGCAAGGGTGTTGGCATGATCTGCCGGCAGTTCTGCTTCGACAACGGACTGATCATGCGCGCTGTGGGCGACACCATGATCATTGCTCCGCCACTGGTCATCACCAAGGCCGAGATCGACGAACTGGTGACCAAGGCGCGCAAGTGCCTGGACCTGACCCTGAGTGCGCTGCAAAGCTAAGTGCTAGGCTCTGAGCGAGGTCCGTGGCTGGCACTTCGCTCAGGGCGCACAAAGGTTGGGTCTTTCCTTGAAAGCCTGCCTTGTAACTTGCCAGACTATCCGCTGTTTGAGTTGCCAGGGAATCGGCCGCTGGATCTTGGTTCACAAAAAAAATGTGGTTAAAAAGAATAATTGGAGCATTACGCATGAAGGCATTAGGTTTGAAGAAAACTGGCAAGACACTGCTCGCCTTGTCCCTGATGGGCGTGATGGCTGGGGCAGCCCAGGCCGACGATAAAGTACTGCACGTTTACAACTGGTCCGACTACATCGCACCGGACACCATCGCGAACTTTGAAAAAGAGTCCGGGATCAAGGTCGTCTACGATGTGTTCGACAGTAACGAGACCCTCGAGGCCAAGTTGCTGGCCGGCAAGTCCGGTTATGACGTGGTTGTGCCGTCCAACAACTTCCTGGCCAAGCAGATCAAGGCCGGCGTTTACCAGGAGCTGGACAAGTCCAAGCTGTCCAACTACGGCAACCTGAACAAGTCGCTGCTCAAGGCGGTTTCTGTCAGCGACCCGGACAACAAACATGCCTTCCCTTACATGTGGGGCTCGATCGGTATCGGTTACAACGCCGAGAAGGTCAAAGCCGCGCTGGGCATCGACAAGATCGATTCCTGGGATGTCGTGCTCAAGCCGGAGAACATTGCCAAGCTCAAGGGCTGCGGCGTGAGTTTCCTCGATTCGCCGACCGAAATGCTGCCAGTTGCCCTGCATTACCTGGGCCTGCCAACCGACAGCCAGAAAAAGGAAGATCTGAAGAAGGCTGAAGAGCTGTTCCTGAAGATTCGTCCTTCGATCACCTACTTCCACTCGTCCAAGTACATCTCGGACCTGGCCAACGGCAACATCTGCATAGCCGTCGGTTATTCGGGTGACGTGCAGCAGGCCAAAACCCGTGCCGCCGAAGCCGGTGACAAGGTGAAAGTCAGCTACGCCATTCCAAAAGAAGGCGCCGGCAGCTTCTACGACATGGTCGCTATCCCTAAAGATGCGGAAAACGTCGAGGGTGCCTACAAGTTCATGAACTACCTGTTGCAGCCGAAAGTGATGGCTGAAATCACCAACGCCGTGCGTTTCCCTAACGGCAACGCCGAAGCGACTCAGTACGTGAACAAGGAAATCACCTCGGATCCGGGCATCTACCCGACTGCCGATGTGCAGGCCAAGTTGTATGCAATCGCCGATTTGCCAGCCGCTACCCAGCGTGAGCTGACCCGTAGCTGGACCAAGATCAAATCCGGTAAATAAACCGGTTTGAGGCAATAACCTGTTGCCGTCGTCGCTCTGGCGGCGGCAGCAGGAATAATTAAATGCCAGAAAGTTTTGCTGGAAAGGTTTATCGAGGGTAAGTTGCGCGCCGGTTTTGTTGCCAGGCAGCCACAGCTGTCACGTAACGCTGGGCAACTTGGGCCCAACTATTTTAGAGGACCTTCACTTGCCTGTTTCTTTATTTCGCAACGCCATGCTGGTCGGCGTCGGCCTGACGCTTGCCGTCAGCGTTCAAGCTGCGTCCACCGTGCATATTTATAACTGGTCGGATTACATCGGGCAGACCACCCTCATCGATTTCGAAAAAGCCACTGGCGTCAAGCCGGTGTACGACGTGTTCGACTCCAACGAAACCCTGGAAGGCAAGTTGCTGGCCGGGCACACCGGTTATGACGTGGTCGTGCCGTCCAACCATTTCCTGGGCAAGCAGATCAAGGCCGGGGCGTTCCAGAAACTCGACAAGTCGCAGTTGCCGAACTATTCAAACCTCGATCCGGTGCTACTCAAGCGTCTGGAGAAAAACGATCCGGGCAACCAATATGCCGTGCCTTACCTGTGGGGCACCAACGGTATTGGTTACAACGTAGAGAAAGTCAAAGCGGCACTGGGCGTCGACAAGATTGACTCGTGGGCCATGTTGTTCGAGCCGGAGAACATCAAGAAGCTGTCCAGCTGCGGTGTCGCCTTCCTCGACTCGGCGGATGAAATGCTCCCCGCCATGCTGAATTACATGGGCCTGTCGCCCAACAGCCAGAACCCTGAAGACTACAAGAAGGCTGAAGACAAACTGTTGGCGGTGCGGCCTTACGTGACGTACTTCAACTCGTCCAAGTACATTTCCGATCTGGCCAACGGCGAAATTTGTGTCGCGGCCGGTTTCTCCGGTGATGTATTCCAGGCCAAGGCGCGTGCTGCCGAAGCTGGTAAAGGTATCGACATTGCCTATGTGATTCCCAAGGAAGGCGGCAATCTGTGGTTCGACATGCTGGCGATTCCTCGGGATGCCAGCAACGTCAAAGAGGCTCATGCTTTCATCAACTATGTGCTCAAACCGGAAGTGATTGCTCAGGTCAGTGATGCGGTCGGCTATGCCAACCCGAACCCTGGAGCGGGTGAGCTGATGAATCAGGCCGTACGTACAGACGAGGCGGTTTATCCATCGCAAGCCGTCGTCGACAAGCTTTACGTCAACGCTGAGCTACCACCAAAGATTCAACGTTTGATGACCCGCAGCTGGACCAAGGTCAAGTCGGGTAAATAGTGACAAAGGCTCAGACTATCCAAGGTTCGCCTGTATTGGGTGAACTGCAAATTTTGTTGGGAGTTTCGTAAATGGCAGTTGCCTCCGGCGCCTATAAGAAAGCCCTCGAGGGCGACCAGACACCGAAACAGGTGCTGGTCAAAATCGACCGGGTCACGAAGAAGTTCGACGAGACGATTGCCGTGGACGATGTGTCCCTGGAAATCAGGAAAGGCGAGATCTTCGCCTTGCTCGGCGGTTCGGGATCGGGCAAATCGACCTTGCTGCGCATGCTCGCAGGTTTCGAACGGCCCACGGAGGGGCGCATTTTCCTCGATGGCGTAGACATCACCGAGATGCCGCCATACGAGCGTCCGATCAACATGATGTTCCAGTCCTACGCCTTGTTCCCGCACATGACTGTGGCGCAGAACATCGCTTTCGGCCTGAAGCAGGACAAGATCCCGGCGGCTGAAGTCGACGCCCGCGTGACTGAAATGCTCAAGCTGGTGCAGATGAGCCAGTACGCCAAGCGCAAACCGCACCAGCTCTCCGGTGGTCAGCGTCAGCGTGTGGCACTGGCTCGCTCGCTGGCCAAGCGTCCGAAACTGCTGTTGCTCGACGAGCCGATGGGCGCGCTGGACAAGAAACTGCGTTCGCAGATGCAGCTCGAACTGGTGGAAATCATCGAGCGCGTCGGCGTGACCTGCGTCATGGTGACCCACGACCAGGAAGAGGCCATGACCATGGCCGAGCGCATCGCGATCATGCACCTGGGCTGGATCGCGCAGATCGGCAGCCCGATCGACATCTACGAAACCCCGACCAGCCGCCTGGTGTGCGAGTTCATCGGCAACGTCAACATCTTCGAAGGCGAAGTGGTGGACGATGCCGAGGGCCATGCGCTGATTACCTGCAAGGACCTGGACCGCAACATCTACGTTGGCCACGGCATCAGCACCTCGGTGCAAGACAAGTCGGTGACCTACGCGATTCGTCCGGAAAAACTGCTGGTGACAGCAGAAATGCCGACCTGCGAACACAACTGGTCGAGCGGCAAGGTCCACGACATTGCCTACCTCGGTGGCCACTCGGTGTTCTACGTCGAACTGCCGAGCGGCAAGATCGTGCAGTCGTTCGTGGCCAACGCCGAGCGACGTGGCCAGCGCCCTACCTGGGGCGATCAGGTTTACGTCTGGTGGGAGGATGACAGCGGCGTGGTACTGCGCTCATGAACACGCAAAAGCTCAAACGCCAACTCAGTCGAATAATTCCCGGTGGCCGTCATCTGGTCATCGGGGTTCCGTTTATCTGGCTGTTCATGTTCTTCATGCTGCCGTTCTTCATTGTTCTGAAGATCAGCTTCGCCGAAGCTGACGTGGCCATTCCGCCGTACACCGAGATCTACAGCTACGTCGATCAGAAGGTCCAGTTGCTGCTGAACCTGGGCAACTACACGATGCTAGGCGGCGATGAGTTGTACATCGCCGCCTATCTTGGCTCGCTGAAGATGGCGCTGTTCAGCACCATTCTTTGCCTGTTGATCGGTTACCCGATGGCCTACGCCATCGCCAGTGCGCGCAAAGAGATACAGACCGTGCTGGTGCTGCTGATCATGATGCCGACCTGGACCGCCATCCTGATCCGCGTGTATGCGTGGATGGGTATCCTCAGCAACAACGGCCTGCTCAACGGCTTCCTGATGTCGATGGGCTGGATCAACGAGCCGCTGCAGATCCTCAACACCAACCTGGCGGTCTATATCGGCGTGGTCTATTCGTACCTGCCGTTCATGATCCTGCCGCTGTACGCCAACCTAGTGAAGCACGACACCAGCCTGCTGGAAGCCGCGTCGGACCTGGGCTCGAGCACCTTCAACAGCTTCTGGAAGATCACCGTTCCGTTGTCGAAAAACGGCATCATTGCGGGCTGCATGCTGGTGTTCATCCCGGTGGTCGGCGAGTTCGTGATCCCGGAACTGCTCGGCGGTCCGGAAACCCTGATGATCGGTAAAGTGCTCTGGCAAGAGTTCTTCAACAACCGTGACTGGCCGGTGGCGTCTGCCTTGGCGGTGGTGATGCTGGCGATCCTGATTGTGCCGATCATTCTGTTCAACCGCAGTCAGGCAAAGGAAATGGAGGGTAAAGAATGAAGCGCTTCCGTTTCTCCAGCCTGATGCTGGTGCTCGGCCTGTTGTTCATTTATGCGCCGATGCTGATCCTGGTGATCTACTCGTTCAACGCCTCGAAGCTGGTGACGGTCTGGGGCGGCTGGTCGGTGAAGTGGTATGTCGGCCTGCTGGACAATACCCAACTGATGGGCTCGGTAGTGCGCTCGCTGGAAATCGCCTGCTACACCGCGATTGCCGCCGTAGCGCTGGGCACACTGGCCGCTTTCGTGCTGACCCGCGTGACCCGCTTCAAGGGCCGCACGCTGTTCGGTGGCCTGGTCACCGCGCCGTTGGTGATGCCGGAAGTGATCACCGGTCTGTCGCTGTTGCTGCTGTTCGTGGCGATGGCGCAGATGATCGGCTGGCCACAGGAGCGTGGCCTGGTGACTATCTGGATCGCCCACACCACCTTCTGCGCCGCCTATGTGGCGGTGGTGGTGTCGGCGCGCTTGCGTGAGCTGGACCTGTCCATCGAAGAGGCAGCCATGGACCTCGGTGCGCGGCCGTGGAAGGTGTTCTTCCTGATCACCATTCCGATGATCGCGCCGTCGCTGGCAGCCGGCGGCATGATGTCGTTCGCCCTGTCGCTGGACGATCTGGTGCTGGCGAGCTTCGTCTCGGGGCCGGGTTCCACGACGTTGCCGATGGAGGTGTTCTCGGCTGTGCGTCTGGGTGTGAAACCCGAGATCAATGCCGTGGCCAGCCTGATTCTGCTGGCGGTGTCGATCGTGACCTTCTTGGTCTGGTTCTTCAGCCGCCGTGCTGAAGAAAGTCGCAAACGTGTGATCCAGCAAGCCATTGAAGAGGGCGCTGCGGATTCCTGGAAACAACCGGACGTACGCCGCGCACAAGCACCGGAAGCGGCTTAACCCCGATGCCGGGTTAATCCGGATCAACTGTGGGAGCGAGCCTGCTCGCGAAGGGGCCATGTCAGTCGACGCAGATGTCGACTGACACATCGCTTTCGCGAGCAGGCTCGCTACCACAGGTTTTCATGCCACCCAAGGTGATGTGCGAATCACTTCTACGAAGTTCATCGGTTTGAACCCCGGCTCCTGATCCACCAGCACATCGGTTTTCACGTTGCCGAAGGTGGTGTGCGGACGATAGCGCAGGCCGTCGGCAAAGGCGCAGATGATGCATTCCTTGAAACCTTCACCCCGTGGATGCGCATGCACCACGGCTTCACGCTGCACGGTCGAAAATGCCGCGTAGTCCACTCCCAGCACGTCCATCTCCACGCCAGCGGTCACCAGCGCCACGGTCGGCCGCAAATGTTTGGGGATGCCCGGCGTGGTGTGCAGGGCGATCGATAGCCAGACCTGCTCGATATCGTCATCGCTCAACCCGTACGGTTTGAGGAAGGCTGCGGCTGCGTTTGCCCCGTCGACTTCGAAGCGCTCGTCAGTGCTGCGATGACCTTCCACCAAACCCAGGTCATGGAACATCGCACCGACGTACAGCAGCTCCGGGTCGTAGGCCAGTTCCTGGCGTTCACCGCTCAAGGCACCGAACAGAAACACCCGGCGCGAGTGGTGGTAAAGCAGGTCGGACTCGATGTCGCGAATGTAGTCGGTGGTGGCCCGTGCGAGGGCACTGTCGGGGATTTTGATGCCGGCGATGCTGCTGTTCATCGGGTTGCCTCGTGGGGAACGCCATGGCGGCGCTGATGAACCCAGTCTGTTCTTGCCTCCCAAAGTGAACAATCGACACGCGGCTGCGATCCCGGCCAATCAGCGCGCAAATCGTGCCAGTTCGCTTCTTGGGTCGGGTTTCGTTAGGGTTGGCGATCCTCTGTAGGAGCTGCCGCAGGCTGCGATCTTTTCACATTGAAGGTGAATTCGAACCATGCACAAATCCGTTGCCATCGTGGTGTTCTCTGGCGTCCAGTCGCTGGACGTCACCGGTCCCATGGATGTGTTTTTCGAGGCCAATCGGTTCCTTGCGCCGCAGGATCACTATCAGCTGCATGTCATCGGCCTCGATCGCGGGGTGATGTCGTGCTCGAACGGTCTGGCGCTGCACGCCCATCGGCATTTCAGCGAGGCGCTGGAGGCTTACGATTTGCTGTTGGTGGCCGGCGGGCCGCAGTTGCCATTCGAGGATTTCGGCACAGCGTTTCATGGCTGGTTACGTGAAGCGTGCGCGCGTTCGCAGCGCTTTGGCTCCATTTGCAACGGCGCCTTCATTCTGGCCCGCGCGGGGCTGCTAGAGGGGCGTACAGTAACCACGCACTGGAGCGATGCCGCCGCGTTGGCGGCGTTATGTCCCTCGACCCGGGTCGAAGCCGATCGACTCTATGTCGAGGACGCTGAGTTGTTCACCTCGGCGGGCGTGACGGCCGGGATCGATCTGTCGCTGTATTTGCTCGCCAAGGATCACGGCCCACAAGTGGCCTTGAGCGTGGCCAAGCGATTGGTGGTGTTTACCCAGCGCTCCGGCGGGCAATCGCAGTTCAGCCCGTTTCTGACGCCGCACGCTGAAGCGACATCCCCTGTGGCGATGGTTCAGCATTACGTGTTGGCCAATCTGACCGGGGATTTGAGCATTGCCGACCTGGCCACTGCGGCCAACATGAGTGCGCGCAATTTCTCTCGGGTGTTCGCCCGAGAAGCTGGAATCACTCCGGCAGAGTTCGTTGAGCAGGCGCGGGTGGACGCCGCCCGGGTGATGCTCGAAAGCTCTCGGGCACCGCTCAAGACGGTCGCCTACCAATGCGGTTTTCGTGATGCCCAGCATATGCGCAGCGTGTTCAACCGACGGTTGGGCGTGACGCCGCAGCAGTTTCGGCTGAGTTTTTCGGCGATTGCTCGCGATGACGGCACCCCGAACAACAAAAAATCTCAACCTACTGCGCTACCCGCGCCGGCAACAACTTCAAGGTGCTGCGGGTATTGGCCGTGACCTCTTCCTCGTTGAAATGCGCCTCTTGGTAGACGCCTTCGATATAGGCTTCGGCCTGGTCATCGTAGTGTGAATCGAACAGTACGCCGCTTTGGCCGACCGGGTTGATGGTCAGGCCGTGCGCAGGGTCGGCGAAGTCGATGATCCGGCGAGTCGAAGGGCCGTAAGTCACTGGCCATGGCGCCGGGCCGATTTTTGCCGAGAGGTTGTTCGGCACTTCGTGGCTGCCGGGGGCCTCGAACGGGCCGACGTTGAAGATTCGATCCAGCGGCTTTTGCATGCCCAGCGGATGGCCGTGGGTCAGGGTGTGGGCATCGCCCCATAGCCATTGCGCCGGGTCAGGGCCGAGGGTGGTTTTCAGGTGGGCGATACTCGCCTGCCACGCAGCTTTGACGATGTCGGCGCGGGTTTCCTTACCGAGTGTGTTGCGGTTGTCCCACCACGGTGAATCCGGGGATGCGGCCAGGCGGGGCAACGCGGCATCGATCACGCGGGTCGAGAGCAGGGTCTCGAAAAAGCTGTCGCCGAGTTCGTCGTGCAGTGCGCCATCGGCGAGGTTGAACAGGAACTGGTTGAACAGTGTGGCGCTGGTGGAGTTCACCGGGTAATCGCCTTTCCACTTGGCCAGTTGCTCCACCAGTTGCAACTCTTGCGGGTCACTGACCACTTCTCGCAGTACTGGCAACAATGGCGCCAGCAGGCGAGGGCCGTAGTCGGTGGTGGTGCCCAGTTGCAGTTTTTGGCTGGCGTCGATGTTCCACTTCACGCTCTTGTCGCTGAGCTGGCGGTTGAGCTGCTGACCACGATCCGGCAGGTTGTAGTAGCCAGGGATCTCCATGCCTGTCGGCGAAACCGGCTGGAAGTTGGCCGAGACGATGTAGCCGCGAGCCGGGTTTTCTTCCTGCGGGTTGGCGCTGAACGGGTAGAAACCTTCCTTGTCAGCCTGATTGGTACTGCCGTCGAGTATGAACCACGGTTTGACCCCGGCCGGACGTTTGGGCAGTTGTGCCGCCGCCCACCAACCGATGTCACCCTTGGCATTGGCCCAGACGATGTTCAGCCCCGGGGCATGAACCTTGGCCGCCGCGGCGCGGGCCTTGGCCAGGGTGTCGGCACGATTGAGCTGGTAGAAGCCTTCGAGGATCGGGTTCTGGGTTTCGAGGAACGCCCACCACATGGCGATCGGCGTCTTGCCAGCGCTGGCACCGACCACGTCGTTGATGATCGGACCGTGGGGCGATTGACGCAGCATCAACGTGACCGCCGCCTGGCCCTTCACGGCAATCTGCTGCTCGGTGTTGACCATGTCGACCCACTTGCCGTGATACCAGACCTGGTTGGCGTTGTCCGGGTTGACCTTCTCGGCGATCAGATCGAGGTCGTCGTTCTGGAACATGGTCAGGCTCCAGCCGAAGTCCAGGTTGTGGCCGAGGAAGGCAAAAGGCACCAGGGCCTGATGGTGCCCGTAGAGCTCGAAACCCGGCGCCGAGAGTTGCGCTTCGTACCACACCGACGGCGTCGAAAAACGAATGTGCGGATCACCGGCCAGCAGCGGTTTGCCGCTTTGGGTGCGAGTACCGGAAATCACCCAGGCGTTACTGCCCTCGAACTGCGGCAGGCCGTTGTCGGCCAGTGCTTGCTCACTCAGACGCGCAATGGCGTTGAGGTCTTTCCAGTCAGTGGCGGAGAGCACCGGGGTCTTGCTGGACTGACGCTTGGCCAGCACGCCCTTGGGCTGCCAGTCGAGGTCGAAGATATTCAGGTAATCGCTGCCCAGTTGATCGCGCACATAGGTCAGCAACGGTTCGGTGCGAAACGCCGCGGCAAAGCTGTAGGCCATGTAGCCGGCGACACTGACGCTGTCTTCAGCGGTGAACGCGCGTTTGCGGATGCCCAGTACGTCAAACTCCATGGGTGCAGCGTGGGTCTCCTGATACTGGTTGATCCCGTCCAGATAGGCTTGCAGCGCCTTCCACGCCGGAGACTGGCGGTCGAGTGCGGCCACGTAGCTTTCGGCGCGCTCGCGGATGCGCAGGCTGCGGAACAGTTTGTCGGTGTCGATCAGTTTTGGCCCGAGGACTTCGGCCAGCTCGCCACGGGACAGGCGTCGCAGCATTTCCATCTGGAACAGCCGGTCCTGGGCGTGTGCATAGCCGAGGGCGCGATAGAGGTCGGTTTCGTTCTCGGCGCGAATATGCGGCACGCCGCGTTCGTCGTAGCGCACTGTCACCGAGCCTTGCAGGCGTTGCAATTCCACCTGGCCCTGACGCGTCGGTTGCTTGCTGTACACGTACCAGCCAGCGCCCGCCGCGAGGACGACGAGTAGCAGGGCCAGTAGGGTCAGAACGCGTTTCATGGTGACTCCTTGTGCTTTCGAAATCGCCGCCGTCTAAGGCTGCAAACATTTAGCACAGACCCTCTGTGCCGGGCATTACGTTCCTTGAAAAGTCCGGAATGCCCTAGTGAGTTTCATCCGTCTTCGCCCATGGACAGTAGCAGCCCACCGCGAGGGTATGCGTGGCGCTCACCGGGCGCTGTTCGCTCAGTGCCTGGAGGATCGGTTCGATAAAGCTGTTGCTGGAGTTGCAGGTCAGGCCTTCGCTGTAGGGCCCGAAATACGCCAGTTTGCCGCTGCGGTCCCAGATCGCGACCGCCGGGCTTGCAGGGATTTGTTCGGAGCCTGGCAGGGTGTCGAGGGTTTTCAGGCGGCTCAAGGTACTGGGTAACTGACCCAGACTGCCGGGCTTCTGTACCGCATAAAACTCAACGCCTTGCGGCACAAAGCGCTCAAGCAGTTCGGCCAGGTGTTGTTGATTGCCGACGTTACACGGGCAGGCCGGATCCCAGAAGTGCACGACCCGAATCGGGCCGGGGCCTGCCAGATTGGCAGGAAGGTTCAGCCGATCGCCGGAAAACAACGCCGTGTGTGAGCTGAACGCTCGCAGGTAGCGTCCCTGAAACCAGTCGTAGGCGGCCCACAGCACGCCGGCACACACAAGGACGAGCAGACTGGCAAGCAGTGTCGTGCGGTAGTGCGGGCGCATACGGAACCATCCTCGAAGGTCGCGTAGCTTGCCATGCTTGCCGCGACAGATGAATATCGCAGGCCCATAAAGTCTGTTTTGCGCTCCGCGCTTTGCCTGGAAACCCGTGATGCCTGCCACCTTCAACCCCGATCATCTGCGTGCCACCTTGCGGCCTTTGGCCGAGGCGCAGCCGTTGTCGGAGGAAGCGCAGGCTTATCAACATTTTTACGGGCTGGATTTTCCGCAGCGCAGCGTGCCGGTCAAACGCGGGCTTGGCAGCTTCAAGGTCGGTGACTATCAGTTGGTCAGCCAGGTCTGGTGGCCGCAGCGGGCGGTGGCGACGATGTTTGTGTTCCATGGTTTCTACGATCACATGGGCCTGTATCGGCATGTGATCGAATGGGCACTGGATCAGGGGTTCGTGGTGATCGCCTGTGATTTGCCGGGGCATGGGTTATCCAGCGGCGCGCGCGCGAGCATCGAGGATTTCGCCGAGTATCAAGCGGCTCTGCAAGGGTTGTTCGCTGAGGCGCGGTCGCTGGACCTGCCGCAACCGTGGCACCTGTGCGGGCAGAGTACGGGCGGCGCGATTGTCATCGACCATGTGCTGAACGCTGGCGCGGACAGCCCCGCGCAAGGGCAGGTAGTACTGCTTGCGCCGCTGGTTCGGCCGCGCTCCTGGGGCTGGTCGCACTTCAGCTATTACCTGATGAAGCCTTTCGTCAAAGGCATCGCCCGGCGCTTCAGTGAGAACACCAACGACCCGGCGTTCTTGCCATTCCTGCAAGCCGATCCGTTACAACCGCTGCGCTTGCCGACCGCCTGGGTCGGGGCGCTGGCGCGGTGGATCAAGCGTATTGAAGCGGCTCCGCGCAGCAGTCGTCGGCCACTGATCGTCCAGGGGCAAGCGGACATGACAGTGGATTGGGAGCACAACCTTGAAGTGCTGGGGAGCAAGTTCGACCGGCCGCAGGTGTTGAAACTGCCCGAAGCCCGCCATCATCTGGCAAATGAAACCCCGGCGTTGCGCCAGGAGTATTTCGGGTTTTTGACCAAGCGCATTAAAGGGCGAAATCTCTAGCGACTGTTATGAAGCCATCGCGAGCAGGCTCGCTCCCACATTGGTTTTATGTCGTTCACAGATCCAGTGTGGGAGCGAGCTTGCTCCGGGCGGCATTCCGACGATAGCAATCTTCCAGACGCAGAAAATTACTGGCTAAGGCTCGACGTGCTTTGCCCCACCGCCAATCCTGCCCGAATCGCTGCCAACGCCGCCCGGTAATACGCCTTGCCTTCAGCGGACTCGGCAAAGGTAGCGAACTCCTCCAGTTCGTCATCCGATAAGCCGCGATAGACATACAGCAACGTGTTGTTCAGGTCGGAGCCGATCTGATCCATCAAGCGCTGACGCTGGCCGTCCAGCATGCCTTGGGCCTGACCGCCGCCGAGCAGGCCGGGGATCATCTGGCTCAGGCTGTCGGCCGCTACGCCGGCAATCGCCAGGCTGACTTCGGCACCGGCTTCGCGCGCAGGCAGTGCCTGGGCCAAATGGCCAATGATCAACTGACGGGTGTCGCTGGCTTCGATTTTCGGCAGGCCTTTGGCGTTCTTCGCCAACTGGTCGCGGCGGGTCGCCAGCAGTTCGGCGGCGATGATCTTGCGCCCCAGCGGCGACTGGAAAAACGCCAGTGCAGGTTTCGGGTCGGCGAGGTTTTTGCGCAGTTGCGCTTCAGCTCGATGGTCCATGGCTTGCGGGGCAAAGCGCTGGTTGCTGTTACTGACCAGCGCCTGAAACACCGCGGGCGGCAGGCTGCTTTGGTAGCGTTGCTGGGCGGCAGTGAGGGCATCGTTAAAATGCGCGCGTTGGTCTGGCCAACCGGCGACCTTGTACAACTGGTCGTGGCCGTCTGCCCAAGCGGGCAAAGTGCAGAGCATCAACAGTGAAAAAAGCAAACGGCGCATAAGGACTCCTGTCGGCAGGCGACTATTCTCCGGGGCTGAACGCGGGTTGTCGAGAATTCGTATCAGGTTCGTCACCTTATCCGACGATCCTCCGCTACACGGCTCTGTCGGATTTTCTGGCGCAGGAATACTATGCGCGCCATGCAAATACCCTCTGATCACCCGCTGCTGTTACGTATCGTCGACGACCTGGCTACACATGGCTGGTCGCAGCAGAATATTTTCCTGCCCCAGGCTCTGACCCTGGAACTGGCGGCTGAGTGCCGTAAACGTGCAGTCGAGGGTGAATTGGCGCCAGCGGCAGTGGGGCGCGGGCCTTTCTCGGAGATTCGCGAAGGCATTCGTGGCGACCATATTCAGTGGCTTGAGCCCGGGCAAGACGAGGCCTGCGACAGCTATCTGGGGTTGATGGACAGCCTGCGCGAGGCGATGAACCGGGGGCTGTTTCTCGGTCTTGAGGATTTCGAGAGCCATTTCGCGCTTTATCCGCCGGGCGCGTTCTATCTCAAGCACGTCGACCGCTTTCGCGACGATGACCGGCGCATGGTGTCGGCGGTCATCTACCTCAATGACGGTTGGCTGCCGGAGCATGGCGGCCAATTGCGGATGTACCTGGAGGAGGGCAGAGAGCACGATGTGGTGCCCACCGGCGGTTGCCTGGTGGTGTTCCTGTCGGGCGAAGTGCCCCATGAAGTCCTGCCCGCGACCCGCGAGCGCCTGTCATTGACAGGCTGGTTTCGTCGGCGCGGCAACGAGCCATTCTGATCATGCAGAAAATTCTGGTGAGTCGTTGTCTGCTGGGCCACCGCGTGCGTTACGACGGCGGGGCCAGCGGGCCGTTCAATCAGCTGGAACAGTGGATCGCCGAAGGTCGGGTAATCCCTTTGTGCCCGGAAGTCGCCGGCGGTTTGCCAACGCCACGGGCCGCGGCCGAGATTCCGGGTGGGCAAGGCGCTCAGGTGCTCGACGGTACTGCGCGGGTGATGACGACCGAGGGCGAGGACGTCAGTGCCGAGTTTCTCTCGGGTGCCCATCAGGCTCTGGAATTGGTCCGAAAACACGCAATCCGCATCGCCGTGCTCAAGGCCAACAGCCCGTCCTGCGGCAATCGGCTGACCTATGACGGGACCTTCAGCGGGGTCAAAGTCAGTGGCGAGGGCGTCACCGCAGCCTTGCTGACCCGCAATGGGGTGCAAGTGTTCAGCGAGCTGGAGTTGGCTGAGGCTGCGGTCGCGTTGGCTGCACTCATCCAGCAGTCTTCACATAACTAATGTGGGAGCGAGCTTGCTCGCGATTGCGGCCTGACAGCCAACATCATTGTTGAATGAGATGGCCTCATCGCGAGCAAGCTCGCTCCCACATTGGATCTCCATTGGATTACGGTTTCGGCGGCTGACTCGCGTCCATGCCGAACCATTTCTCCGACAGCGTCATCAATCGGCCGTCCGCCTTGATCCGTTGCAGGGCCCGGTCGAGGCTGGCCTGGAATGCCGGGTTACCTTTCTGAAATGGAATCGCCAGGCTCAAGGTCGGACCGACCTTGGCACCTTCTTTTACCGGCAAACGACTGTCGCGAATGGCGTAGGGGATCAGCAAGCGATCGCTGATGGCCGCATCGATCTGTTTGTCTGCCACATCCTTGAGCGGCTGTTGCGCGTCGGGATAGCTGCGCAGGTCAATACCTTCAACACCGCGCGCCTGTTCGACGAACTGGCTGCCTTGCGCTACACCCAGGGACTGGCCCTTGAGCGCCAGCAAAGTGCCGAGCGGGCGTTGTTCTTCCTGGCGCACGATCAATTGTGCGCTTGAATAACTATAAGGTTCGCTGAAGTCGAAACGATCCTTGAGTTCCGGAGTCAGTGCTATGTGGTTGATAGCGACGTCGTACTTGCCGCTCTCGACCCCCGGCAACAGATCGGTTGAGTCGGTGACAACGAAGTCGGCGCGTACATCCAGTTCGTTGGCCAGCAGTTGGCCCAGTTCGACTTCGAAGCCGCTGAGCTTGCCGTCTTCCTTGAAGTTGAACGGTGGCGTGTTGGCTTCAAGCGCAATGCGCAATTCGCCTCGGTCGTTTACATCGTCGATCAGTTCGGCATGAGCAAAAGGGCTCACAAGGGGCAGCAACAGTATCAGGCCAGGCAGAAAGCGCATGGTCACTCCTTGAATTCATTATGTGCGACGCGCTGTTTCGGTGCGCTTTGCTATGGTGTTGAGGTGCTTCGACAACGAATCGCTACGAAGTTGTCACAACCGTAAAGATTAAGTTCAAAACTGGAGAAAAGAATGAAAACCTTTATGTCACGTGCTGTTCTCGCTGGTCTGATGCTCAGCGCTTCGATGCTGGCGAGTGCCGCGGACGTCCCCCGCACCAAGGCCCCCGCGGGTGCGAAGGTGTATATCGTCTCTCCGGCGGACGGTGCGACCGTGGACAAAACCTTCAAGGTCAGATTCGCGGTTGAAGGCATTGCCCTGGCGCCAGCCGGCGACCAGACCGTACACACCGGTCACCACCACCTGCTGGTCGACGTCGACAAATTGCCGGCCGAGAACATGCCGATCCCGTCGGACCCCAACCATCTGCATTTCGGCAAGGCCCAGACCGAAACCGACCTGACCCTGACGCCGGGCAAGCACACTTTGCAACTGGAACTGGGCGACAAGAACCACGTGCCGTTCGACGCGCCGATCGTCTCGAAAAAAATCACCGTGACTGTGAAGTAAGTCGTTTCCAGTGCCTGACCCTGAAACAGGGTTGCACCTGTTTCAGCCCAACGCCCGGCGCCGCATCGGGCGTTTTGTATAGGAAGGAGCCGCTTTAAACTTTAAACCGACAGGCGGTCGTAAAACCTGTCAGATCTGACAGTAGCCGGTGTCAGGAATAGGGCGCCTAATTTCCAGCAGGTCCACAAGGTCACCTCCTGTTATTGAAGAAGGACCGCCAGCAATGTCTGTTCGGGGGGGCATCAATTCAATTGCGATGGAGAGTGTGAAATGACTGCTAAGGAAAACCTGATTGAATTCCCTGCACCTACGGCACCTGTTTTTCTTGTTGGTGGCAAATCGATAGTGAACTGTAGAAGTTTGACGCTTGATGGAGCAAATCGGTGGTTGCCTGTGACCGTCACTATCGAACCTAAGTTCATGCCAAAGGGCACCCATGTCATGGTGCATTCAGTTGGTACTTTTGACGCTGCCGGACTCGAAGAGATCCCGGGTACCAAATTCTCTAAAGAGCACACGGTCACTGGTGTAGAGGTGGATGGGCGGTTCCAGGTGGAGGTACCGTACGTGCCCTATATCAAAAAAATTCAGCCACCGCAGGATTCTGGCCTACCCTCTGGACATGTCAGGATCTGGTACACCTTCGAGATAGATGGCAATCCGATCAAGTCTCATAAGTTTTTTCATGAAGTGAGGTTGCTCGCTTCTGGTGTCTACTGCGAAGGAACGCCAACATAGTTGTTTATTTCGTCCCGAAACAGCTGCAAACCTGCTTCAGGTGCAGGCCTGTTCAGGGCGGGACAGCAGGCATAAAAAAGGGAGACCCGAGGGTCTAATGCCGATCAGTTAAGCCCTATTGCTTGACCTTTGGCCGCAAGAAATCAA
>NZ_MOBI01000039.1:0-78405 GCF_003732175.1 Pseudomonas brassicacearum | reverse complement strand
GCTATGAGAGAGTTTTACCGGACACTAGTGACGCAGAGCGTGGGAACGATCAGTGCTTTCGTAAGCCCCACAGCGCATCTATCGAATCTTGTGGTCTTTTAGAGCCCCTGCTGCAACGCCGGGTCATCCGGATTCATCTGCTCAAGCTGTGCCAGCAGCACCTGAACATTCTGCAGCTGGCCGCTTTCCTTCCAGTAGTTGATCAGCGTTACCCGCGCCTTGCGATCGGCCGGGTGACGCTGAACGATTTCTTGAAGCTGCTTTTGCGCGGCTTCGAGTTCTTCCTGGCCATGCAAGGTGGTTGCCAGGTCGTAGCGGTATTCCCTGTTGTCGGGCGCAAGCTCTACCGCTTTTGAAAGGCCGAGCAAGGCCAGCTCATTTTGTCCGTGATGCAGCAACCACAACCCTAAAGCATGCTGCAGGTAGGCGGAGTCAGGTTGGGCCTGCAACTGTCTGGCGAGCATTTGTTGGGCGGCATCGACCTGACCCTGCTTATCCAGCACCTCGATCTGCATCACCAGCGCGGGCAAGTTGCCCGGATCCAGGCGCAAGGTCTGATCGAGCGCCTGTTGTGCTGCTTTCACTTCAGCGTTGTGCAGGTGCAGGCGAGCCAGTTGGTATTGGGTCTCGGCGCTTTCAGGCTGACTTTTCAACGAGTGTTCGTATTCATCGATGACCTGCTGCAAAGGGCCGAAGTACAACCCCAGATCATCCGGCGAAAGCCCCAACAACGCGTTCGCGGTGGCAAAACGCACGGCTTGCTCATGGTCGTCGAGCAATGGCCCGAGCAACAAGCTGCGTTGGCCGTTGGGCACCAGCCCGACGATGCTTTTGATCGCCGCCTGGCGAACCTCGACCACAGGGTTTTGCAGGTCCGCGTCTGCCAGTTTCAGTGCCTGCGGGCTAGGGTAATTCGGCAGTTCGGCATGCAACAGGACACGGCGCGTATCCGACAAGTCCGGACGTGCCAGCTGCTGATAGAGCACTCGCGCCGCACCGGGTTGGCCGTTACGGGCCTTTTCCATGGCGTCGTGATAGCCCTGCTTGATCGCAGGGGGCACCTGGGGCGTCGTACTGCGCAGAGAAAACCAGGCAATGCCGACGGTAAACAGGACAAGCAGGCTGATGTACAGGTAGCGGCGAGGCATGGGCATGCAGGAATCCGGAATCTGACAGTGTTTGCAAGGCTGCCAGCATCGGTCAGCTGGCGCTGCGAGTCAAACCCGGGACGTGGTTAAACGCATGCTTGATGGGCTTAAGTCGAGCTGAAACCTCTCACGTCTCGTCAGCTTGCTGACAGCGCGTCCAGAGGCCGTGGCCAAGGATTACTTTTGTTGCAGGACGCTGTTCAAGCAGCGTCGAGGCGAGGTATTGCGGTCCCTCACGGACTATGTACGTCAACGTACAGACTTATCCCCATGAAGATGAGCAATCTGGTGTCCGTCAGTTGGCCGGATGCTCTCTGAGTGACAGCCAGCAAACCCGCTTTTCCATGGGTCCGAGGAGATAGTCATGAGCTTGGGCACAATTGTGGTAATCATCCTCATTCTGCTACTGATCGGCGCTTTCCCGAGTTGGCCGCATAGCAGGAATTGGGGATACGCACCCACCAGTGGGTTGGGTATTGTGCTGGTCATCGTCATCGTGCTGCTCTTGATGGGACGGCTTTGACTGACAGGGGCCTGGCAGGACTGGACAGCGCAGCGGTATCGATGCGTTCGATCCTGCGCCGGGCGTTTGGGCTGCGCTCTGCGTCACCACCGTGGAGTGACCACGCGCCAGTACGTGAGGCGCTTTTCGGTATTGAGCGGCTTGAGCAACATGCCGCGAGCCTGGCCGTCGCCCAGCGGGTAACGCCCAGGCCACCCGCCGTACTGTCCTTACATGTGCGCCTTGACGACAATGCTGCGATCCTGCTCGCCGCCTACCGGGCGAGCGCCGCGGAGCTCGAGAGCGGCCAGAGCGTGGTGCCCGCCGCCGAATGGCTGCTGGACAACTACCATATCGTCGAGGAGCAGATCCGGGAGATCCGGGATGATCTGCCACCCGGCTACTACCGCCAGTTGCCGAAGCTTGCCGAGGGACCGTTCGCCGGCTACCCGCGGGTCTTCGGCCTGGCCTGGGCTTTCGTCGCGCATACCGACAGCCATCTCGACCTCGAAATGCTGCGATGTTTCATCGACGCCTACCAGCGGGTCCAGCCGCTGACCATCGGCGAGTTGTGGGCTGTGGCGATCACCCTGCGTATTGTCCTGATCGAGAACCTGCGCCGACTCGCCGAGCAGATCAACGACGGCCGTGTGGCCCGCGCGGACGCCGACGAGCTGGCCGATCGTTTACTCGAACCCGCCAGCGCCCTTGCGGCGCTGGCGGATATCGCCGCGCGCCCGCTGGGGCCGTTGCCCGAGCTGTTCGCCGCCCACCTCGCCAAACGCCTGCGCGATCAGGATCCGCGTACGACCCCGGCACTGGGCTGGCTGGACGAACGCCTGCAAGAACAGGGCGTTAGCATCGAGGACGTCGTGCAGCATGCCCAGCAACGCCAGGGCGCCTCGAATGTCACAGTACGCAACATCATCACCAGCATGCGGCTGATTTCCGATACTGACTGGGCCAAGCTGTTTGAAAGCGTCAGCCTGGTCGATGCGCGCTTGCGTGCAGGCAGTGCGTTTGCCCTCATGGACTTCCCGACGCGCAACTTGTATCGCAGCGCCATCGAGCAACTGGCGCGAGGCTCGGCGCTCTCGGAACTGGAGGTCGCCGACCGGGCCCTGGAGGCCTCCCTCCTGGCCGAGAGCGCGGAGCAGGGCGAGGAGTGGGGCGGGCGGGCGAGCGATCCTGGTTACCACCTGATCGCCGAGGGACGCCCGGCGCTGGAGCGGGCCATGGGCTTTCGCGCGCCCCTGCGCCTACGCATCAGCCGCTTCAACATTCGCCTGGGCATCGGCGGCTATGTTGGCGGCATTTTCTTGCTGACCGCGCTGCTGCTGGCACTAATGGCTTGGGCCTTGGCGGTGCCGTCCGTGGCTGTTGGCTGGATCCTGTTGTTCCTGCTGTCGATGTTCGTGCCGGTCACCGAGGTGGCCACGGCGCTGGTCAATCGCGTGATCACCTGGAGTTTCGGCGCCATCACCCTGCCGGGGCTGGAGTTGTCCGCCGGCGTGCCGCCGGCGCTACGTACGCTGATCGCAGTGCCGACGCTGTTGACCAGCGAAGCCGACCTGTTGGAGCAGATCGAGCGGCTGGAGGTCCACCATCTGGCGGGCATCGGCGGTGATCTGGCCTTTGCCCTGCTGGCCGATGGCGTCGATGCGCAGCAGGAGGAGCTCGATAGCGATGAGCACCTGCTGACGGTGGCTGCCGAGGCGATCGGACAGCTGAATCGCCGCTATGGGCCCGGGCCCGGCGGCCAGCGCTTCTTCTTGCTTTGTCGGCGACGCTTGTTCAATGCCAGCGAGCAGTGCTGGATGGGCTGGGAACGCAAGCGCGGCAAACTGCACGAGCTAAACCGTTTGTTGCGTGGGGGCGGCGAGACGAGTTTCATGCCCATCGCCGGCGAGGCACCGCACGTGCCGTCCGGGGTGCGCTACGTGATCACCCTTGACGCCGATACCCGTCTTCCGCGAGAGGCCGCGCTACGGCTGATTGGCAAGATGGCCCACCCGTTGAACCACCCACGTTTCGACGCCGCGCTGAAGCGCATCGTCAGCGGCTACGCGATCCTCCAGCCACGGGTCACGCCCTCTCTGCCGCTGGGCGGCAAGGGTTCCTTTTACCAGCGGGTGTTCTCCGGTCCAGGCGGCATGGATCCCTACGCGGCGGCGGTTTCGGATGTTTACCAGGACCTCTTCGGCGAAGGCTCCTACACCGGTAAGGGTATCTATGATGTGGATGCCTTCGAAGCCGCGCTCGGTGGCCGGGTCGGCGACAACCGGCTGCTCAGTCATGATCTGTTCGAGGGCATCTTCGCCCGCGCCGGCCTGGCTTCGGATGTCGAAGTGGTCGAGGAGTCCCCGGCGCGCTTCGATGTCACCGCCAAGCGTCTGTACCGCTGGACGCGCGGCGATTGGCAATTGCTGCCGTGGGTGTTCGGACACTGGACGGGGCCCCAGGCGGTACCGCTGGTTGGTCGCTGCAAGATGTTCGATAACCTGCGTCGCTCGTTGTTCGCGCCCTTCGCCCTGGCCAGTCTGGTGTTCTGCTGGTGGCTGCCGTTGCCCCTGGCGCTGCTCGCTACACTGTTCGTGCTGGCGACTCTGATGATCCCGGCCCTGCTGCCGAGCGTCTGCTCCCTGCTGCCGCAGCGACGCGGCATCCGTCTGCGGAACCACTTCGGTATGCTCGGTGCCGACCTGCGCCGCGCGATTCTGCAGATTGTGCTCTCGCTGGCCTTTTTGGCGGACCTTGCATGGCGCATGGGTGATGCTATCGGACGCACCTTGATGCGGGTGTTCTCCAGCCACGATCACCTGCTCGAATGGACCACCGCCGCGCAGACCTCCAGCTGCCCATTGCCAGACCTGAGCGGCAGCTACCGACAGATGGCCGGTGGCACCGTGCTGGCGCTGCTGATGAGCGCCGCCGGGCTGGCCTTAGTGCCGAGTTCCTGGCCGCTGGTCGGGCCACTGGCATTGCTCTGGCTGGCGGCGCCAGCGCTGGCTCTGCTCAGCAGCCGGCCATCGAAGGTCGCCCGCCAGCGCACGGCTTCGCCGCTGGACGCGCATGCCTTGCGCCTGACCGCTCGACACACTTGGCGCTTCTTCGAAACCTTCGTCACAGCGGAGGATAACCTGCTGCCGCCGGACAATTTCCAGGAACAGCCCAAACCGGTGCTCGCACACCGCACCTCGCCGACCAATATCGGGCTCTACCTGCTCTCGGCAGTCGCTGCCCGCGACTTTGGCTGGGCCGGCAGCATGGAGACGCTTGAACGCCTGGAAGCGACTATGGCAACCCTGGAGAAGCTGCCGCGCTACCGTGGGCATTTTTTCAACTGGTATGCGACCCGCGACCTGCGCGCCCTGGATCCAGCCTATGTGTCGTCGGTCGATAGCGGCAACTTCGCCGGGCACCTGATCGTGCTCGCCAACGCCTGCGAGGAGTGGCGGGAAAGCCCGTTGGCGGCGCAGGAGGCCTGCCGCGGCCTGATGGACGACCTGTGGCTGGTCCAGGAGGCCATCGCCAGGCTGTCGGGCGCGGGGGGCGAGCCGCTGCGGCAACTGCGCGAAGACCTGGAGGACGTCCGCGTCTATTTGGCGGGGCTGCAAGCGTTCGACGGACGGCTGCCGAATCTGAAGCGGCTGACCGAGAAGGCCGTCAAGGTGGCCGTCAGGGTCGCTCCGGTCGGCGAGGGCGATGACCTGCTGTTCTGGGTCGAAGCGCTGCGCAAGGCAGTGGCCGAACACCTGCGCGACCGCACGTTGCCGGATGAGGCGCGGTCGACACTGGCGCAGCGCTTGCAGACCCTCGCCGATACAGCCCGGGCGATGGCCGGGGCAATGGACTTCGGCTTCCTGCTCGACCCCGAACGCAAGCTGCTGTCGATCGGCTACTCCCAGGCCGACAATCGCCTTGATCCGAACTGCTATGACTTGCTCGCCTCGGAAGCACGACTGGCCAGCCTGTTCGCCATTGCCAAGGGGGATGCCCCGACTCGTCACTGGTTCCGCCTCGGGCGCACCGCAACGCCGGTTCCCGGCGGCTCAGCGCTGATATCCTGGTCCGGTTCGATGTTTGAATACCTGATGCCGTCGCTGGTGATGCGTGCGCCGGCTGGCAGTCTGCTGGAGCAGAGCAATCGCCTGGTGGTGGCGTTGCAGGAATCCTACGGCCGTTCGTTGGGCATCCCCTGGGGGATCTCGGAGTCCGCCTACAACGCCCGCGACCTGGAATTCACCTATCAGTACTCCAACTTCGGCGTGCCCGGGCTTGGCCTCAAGCGCGGGCTGTCCGAGAATGTGGTGATCGCGCCCTATGCAACCGGCCTGGCGGCGATGATCGATCCGCAGGCGGCGCGCCGCAATTACGAGCGGCTGGCCGGGATGGGCGCGCAGGGCCGCTATGGCTTCTACGAGGCTCTGGACTTCACCCGCTCACGGCTTCCGGATGACGAGAGTGTGGCGATCGTTCGCTGCTTTATGGCCCACCATCAGGGCATGACTATCGTCGCCATCGCCAATACCTTGCACGATGGCAGGATGCGCTGTCGCTTCCACCGCGAACCGATGATCCAGGCCTGCGATCTGCTGCTGCAGGAGCGCGTGCCACGGGACGTAGTGCTGGCGCATCCACGGGCCGAAGAGGTGACGGTTTCCGCGACCGAGGGCCGTAGCGAAACACCGACCCAGCGGCGCATCACTGCGGGAGGCGGCGCGCCGATCACCCATCTGCTTTCCAACGGCCGCTACGCACTGATGCTCACCTCGGCAGGCGGCGGTTACAGTCGTTGGGGCGATATCGACGTGACGCGCTGGCGTGAAGACGCCACCTGCGATGACTGGGGCAGCTTCATCTTCCTGCGTGACACCCAGAGCGGGGAAGCCTGGTCGGCGACGCTGCAGCCTAGCGGCCGCGACGTGGAAAACGGCGAGGTGCTGTTTAAAGAGGATCAGGCCGAGTTCATCCATCGCCAAGGCTCGCTGGTGACCAGCCTGGAAGTGCTGGTGTCCGGCGAGGACGACGGCGAAGTGCGACGAGTTTCGCTGATCAACAACGGGCGCCGGCCACGCGACATCGAGCTGACCTCCTATGCCGAAGTGGTCCTGGCGACCCGGGTCGCTGACAGCGCGCATCCGGTTTTCTCGCGAATGTTCGTGCAGACCGAATACCTCGCCGAATTCACGGCACTGGTCGCCACTCGGCGTCCGCGAGGACCGGAGGAAACGCCAATATGGGCGGCGCACTTCGTGGTGGTGGAAGGCGAGCTGATCGCTGACACGCAGTACGAGTCCGACCGCGTGCGTTTCCTTGGCCGCAACCGTAGTGTGCGCGAGGCGCTGGCGATCACCGGGCATCGAGCGCTGTCGAACAGCCAGGGGACGGTGCTCGACCCGATCTTTTCCTTGCGTCAACGCCTGCGGGTTGGACCCGGTAAAGTAGCGCGGGTAGCCTTCTGGACGGTGATCGCAAGCTCGCGGGAGGCATTACTGGATCTGATCGACAAGCACCATGAACGCAATGCCTTCGAGCGCGCCAAGACCCTGGCCTGGACTCAGGCCCAGGTGCAGTTGCGCGACCTTGGCATCAACTCCGAGGAGGCGGCGGACTTCCAGCGCCTGGCCGCGCCGATTCTCTATGCCGATCCACGTTTTCGCGCGTCGGCACCCGCCATCATACGGGGGGCGGGGTGCCAGTCGGGGCTGTGGCCGTTAGGGATTTCTGGTGACCTGCCGATGGTCCTGTTGCGCATCGACGAGGTCGAGGACCTCGCCCAGGTCCGTCAGCTTCTGCGTGCCCGTGAATACTGGCGGATGAAGGGCCTGCACGTCGACCTGATCATCCTCAACGAACGGGCGTCGTCCTATGTGCAAGACCTGCAGGAGGCGATAGAAACTGCAGTGCGCAGCACTCAGTCTCGTCTGCACTTTGGCGAGGAGCGCCTGCGCGGTGCGGTCTACACATTGCGAGCCGACCTGATGACCGTTGAAACACGGGCGTTGTTGCAAGCCGTGGCGCGAGTCGAGGTGATCGCCCATCGTGGTTCCATTGCAGACCAGCTCGCGCGCCTGCCAATGCCTGCGCCGCGCAACTGGATTGCCGCCCGCCAGCCTCCATCAATGCCGGTGTGGCCGTTGCCGCAAGCACCGGTCGGGGATGACGGCCTGGAGTTCTTCAATGGCCTGGGAGGCTTTGATTGCAATGGGCGGGAATACCTGATCACGCTTGAGCGCGACCAGACGACGCCCGCGCCGTGGATCAATGTGATCGCCAACCCGGCGTTCGGCTTCCAGGTAGCGGCGCATGGCAGTGGCTACACCTGGGCCGAGAACAGCCGTGAGAACCAACTCACCCCCTGGTCCAATGACCCTGTCGTCGACCCGGCGGGCGAGGCGCTGTATATCCGTGACGAGGACAGTCACCAGCTTTGGAGCCCCACCGCGCAGCCGATCCGCGACGACGGCGTCTACCGCGCGGCGCACGGCTTCGGCTACAGCCGCTTCAACCATGTGGCGTACGGTATTCAGACACAATTGCTGCAGTATGTGCCTCTCGACGAGCCCTTGAAAATTTCCCGACTGACCCTGCGCAATCTGTCCGGGCGGCCACGTCGACTGTCGGTGACGGCCTATGTGGAATGGGTGCTTGGCACTTCGCGCGGGACCACCGGGCCGTTCATCCGAACGGAGATCGACGCCGCCAGTGGCATGCTGCTGGCGCACAACCCATGGAGTATCGCTTTCCCGGGACGGGTGGCATTCGCGGATCTCGGCGGCCGGCAAAGCGCCTGGACCGCCGACCGCCGCGAATTCCTCGGTCGCCATGGCGGGCCGGCGGCTCCCCAGGCGTTGCTTGGTAGAGCATCGCTCTCCGGGGCCTGCGGTGCCGGTCTGGACCCGTGCGCGGTGCTGCAGTGCGTCGTCGAGCTGGCCCCCGGCGAGTCTGTCGAGGTGCTGGCCTTGCTGGGGCAGGCCGAGTCGACCGACACTGCCCGGGAGCTGGTTCTGCGTTACCGCGAGCGTGACCTGGACGAGGTACTTGCAGCGGTCAAACGGCACTGGGACGAGGTGCTCGGTGCAGTCCAGGTACGCACGCCGGACCGTGCCCTGGATATCCTGCTCAACGGCTGGCTGCTCTACCAGACCCTGGCCTGCCGCATCTGGGCTCGTTCGGCGTTCTATCAGGCCAGCGGTGCCTATGGCTTCCGCGACCAGTTGCAAGACTGCATGGCACTGGCATTCGCGCGTCCGGCGCAAACCCGGTGTCATCTGCTGCGTGCTGCCGCCCGGCAGTTTGTCGAGGGCGATGTGCAGCACTGGTGGTTACCGCAGTCGGGGCAGGGGGTCCGTACGCGAATTTCCGATGATCGTGTCTGGCTGGCCTTCGCCTGCGCCAACTATGTCACGTCCTCCGGGGATGCCGGGGTGCTGGACGAGAGCGTACCGTTCATAGAAGGGCGGCACTTGCACCCCAGCGAAAGCGACGCGTTCTTCCAGCCGATGCCCGCGGACGAGTCGGCTTCGCTCTTCGAACATTGCGCCCGTGGTCTCGACCAGTGTCTGGCACTGACCGGTGTCCACGGCTTGCCGCTGATCGGCAGCGGCGACTGGAACGACGGAATGAACCGGGTCGGCGCGGGCGGGCAGGGCGAGAGTGTCTGGCTCGGTTGGTTGCTATTGAGCACCCTGGAAAGTTTTGCGCCCTTGGCCGATGGCCGCGATGATCAGCGTGCCGGGCGGTGGCGGGCGCATGCGGAGGTGTTGCGCGAAGCGTTGGAGCGTGAGGCCTGGGATGGCGACTGGTATCGCCGGGCGACGTTTGACGATGGCACCTGGCTCGGCTCGGCGGCGTGCGAGGAATGTCGGATCGACTCCATCGCGCAGTCCTGGGCGGTACTCTCAGGTGGCGCCGATCCCGCCCGGGCCAGGCTGGCGATGGCCTCGCTGGAGCGTCTGCTGATTCGTCGCAAGGACGGCGTGGCGCTGCTGTTCACGCCACCGTTCGCGCACACGCCGCTTGACCCGGGCTATATCAAAGGCTACCCACCAGGCCTGCGCGAGAATGGCGGGCAGTACAGCCATGCGGCGATGTGGACGATTCTGGCGTTGACCCGACTCGAGGAGGGTGACAAGGCCGTCGAGCTGTTCGCGCTGCTCAACCCGATCAACCATGCGCGTACGCCAGAGCAGGTCGAGCGCTACAAGGTCGAACCTTATGTGATCGCCGCGGATGTCTATTCCGTTGCGCCGCATATCGGCCGGGGTGGCTGGACCTGGTACACCGGCTCGGCCGGCTGGATGTACCGCGCCGGCGTGGAGGGGATTCTGGGGTTGCGCCGCGAGGGAGCGTTCCTCGTTGTCGATCCCTGCATCCCGCGTCACTGGCCGGGTTTCGAAGCCCACCTGATGCTGGACGGCAGCGACTACACGATCAGTCTGAAGTCGGCCGGACGACGTTGCCGGGGCCTCGAGCAGGTGCTGCTCGATGGGGTACTGCAGACCTGCGAGCAAGGGGCCGTTCGCGTGCCGCTGGACGGATGCGCGCATCGCCTGGAGCTTGTTCTCTGATGGGTACGCTGGCGCACAGAACGACGTTGCCGATGCGTTCAATCTGGAGTTGTCCAGAAGGTCCCGGATCACAATAGGAGAATCGTCATGCTACAAACAATCGTGGTCATCCTGATCGTCCTGTGGTTACTTGGGCTGGTAACGTCGTACAGCCTGGGCGGCTTCATTCATGTCCTGTTGGTCGTGGCGCTGATTTTGCTGGCGGTCAGTTTCTTTCAGGGTAGGCGCTCGTAAACCTCTTCGGTCATCGACATGCCGATGAACAGGGTTGAGCGCCGCTCGCGGACACTACAGTCCACACTCGCCGATGAAGCGCTTTTCGATCGCCTGCAGCGTGCCGCCTTCGGTTATTTCCTGCAAACATTGAATCCGCTTAACGGACTGGTGGCCGACACCTCGCGTCCCGGTTCGCCCGTCAGTATCGCGGTAGTCGGATTCGCCCTGTCAGTGTATCCGCTGGCCGTAGATCGGGGCTGGCTGACACGGGCCGATGCGCTGCGGTTCAGCCTCGCTGCGCTGCGTTTCTTCCAGGCCAGCGATCAAAGCGCTAGCCCTGCGGCGACAGGGTATAAAGGGTTTTATTATCACTTCCTTGATATCCATACGGGTGTGCGGGTTTGGCGCTCGGAACTGTCGATGATCGACACCGCTTTGCTGATCGCCGGCGTGTTGACGGCAAGCCTGTATTTTTGCGCGGATACGGCCGACGAGAACGAGCTGCGGGGCCTGGCCGACTTTCTTTATCGACGCATCGACTGGCGCTGGGCACAGGACAGCGGTGAGACGATCAGGCAGGGTTGGAAACCCGAATGCGGGTTCCTGCATTACGGCTGGGAGGGCTACAGCGAGGCCATCCTGCTGTATGTGCTGGCGCTCGGCTCGCCAAGCTGTGCGATCGTGGGCGACTGCTACCGGGCATGGACCTCCACCTATCAGTGGGAAAACCTCTACGACCATGACTATCTCTATGCCGGGCCGCTGTTTATCCACCATTTCTCCCATGCATGGATAGATTTTCGCGGCATCCACGATGGTTTCATGCGTGAGAAGTGCTCGGACTACTTCCAGAACAGCCGGCGCGCCGCTTACATCCAGCGTGAGTACGCGCGGCGTAACCCGCATGAGTTCGCCGGCTACGCTGAAAACTGCTGGGGCCTGTCCGCTTGCGATGGGCCGAGCGACGAGCAGCCGCAGTTGTCCAATGAGCCGCGGCGGTTGTTCGGTTATGCCGCTCGTGGCGTACCGTACGGGCCGGATGACGGCACACTGTGTGCCCCCTCGGTGCTGGCGTCGTTGCCGTTTGCGCCGGAAATTGTCCTCGACGCGGTGCGGCATATGATGGAACGCTACCCGGAAATGTGCACCGAAGGGCGCTTTTCCAGCAGCTTCAATCCGAGCCTCGCCGATGCCAACGGGCGCGCCTGGGTGTCCCCAGGGCACTACGGGCTCGATCAGGGCATCGTACTGATGATGATCGAGAACCATCGTAGCCAACGGATTTGGGAGCTGATGCGCGCCTGCCCCTACATCCGCGACGGTTTGCAGCGCGCCGGATTCCACGGCGGCTGGTTGCAGCAACCGCCATTTGCGGGAGCAGGCTGATGGCGCAAGACTACGATGGGTCGATCACCACGCCGCAGGATGCTTATGAGCGTCAGCGCATGGCCAGTGTGCATCCGCCACGCTGGGTCAATCCGCACGCTGCCGAGCGCTACCACCTGGTGATAGTCGGTGCGGGGCCTGCGGGGCTGGGCGCCGCGAAAACCGCCGTAGCGCTCGGCGCCAGGGTGGCGCTGATTGAATGCAGGTTTATCGGCGGCGATTGTCTGAACAATGGTTGTGTACCGTCGAAGGTGATTATCCGGACGGCGCAATTGTATGCCGAAATGCGCGATGCCCGGCACTATGGCGCGCAAGTGCCGGGCGACATTCAGGTCGACTTCGCTGCCGCGATGGCGCGCGTACGGCGTATCCGCAGTCACCTCAGCGGCGGCGATTCGGCGGCACGATTGAGCGCAATTGGCGTGGATATGTTCTTCGGCGAAGTGCGCTTCACGGGGGCTGACTCGCTGACGGTCGATGGGCAGACCCTGCGCTTTCGCAAGGCCTTGATCGCGACTGGCGCGGCCCCGAACATCCCGCTGATTCCCGGTCTCGCGCAAGCCGGTTACCTGACCAATGAAAACGTTTTCGATCTGACCGAGTTGCCGCGCCGCCTGCTGGTGATTGGTGGTGGCCCCCTTGGCTGTGAATTGGCCCAGGCCTTCTCCCGGCTTGGCGCACAAACCACCATCGTGCAAGACATGCCGCTGTTCCTCGGCAACGAGGAACGGGACGCCGCGCAACTGCTCTCGGATGCCTTCGCTCGCGACGGCATCGAGGTCCGTCTGAACACCCAGGTCGTTGCTGTGCGCGTAGAGGGTGGGCAGAAACTGGTCGACCTGGTCAGCGACGATTACCGCAGTACGGTTGCCGTCGATGCGATCCTCGCCGGCATCGGCCTCTCGCCGAATGTCCAGGGCCTGAACCTGGAAGCCGCGGGTGTCGACTACGACGCCAGTGAGGGAATCCGTGTCGATGACTTCCTGCGCACCAGCAACCCGCTTATCTACGCTGCCGGGGATGTCTGCCTTGAGCACAAGTACACCCATACCGCCCTGGCTTCAGCCCGCATTGTCGTGCAGAACGCCCTGCTGCGCGGCCGCGAGCGGATGAGCCGGCTAGTAATCCCCTGGTGTACCTATACCGATCCGGAAATTGCTCACGTCGGTTTGTATGTGCGTGAGGCCAACCGTCAGGACATTCCAGTGAAAACCTTCACCATTCCCATGCATCAGGTCGATCGTGCGGTGACTGACAGCGAGGAGGAGGGTTTCGTGAAAATCCACGTCAGGGAGCGCACGGATCAGATTCTCGGTGCCACCATCGTCGCTCGCCATGCCGGCGACATGATTAATGAAATCACCCTGGCCATGGTGGCGGGTGTCGGCTTGCGCACATTGGCCCTGGTGATCCACGCCTATCCCACGCAGGCGGAGGCGATCCGCAAGGCCGCCGATGCCTACAATCGCACCCGCTTGCCTCCACGAGTCAGGTCACGCTTGGCGCGCTGGATGGAGCGCTGACTCAGTAACCTAAAGGCGTGCCAACAGAGCCTTGGCGCGCGCGCAGACATTGTCGATGCTGAAGCCGTATTCGCGCAGCAGGATGTCGGCCGGTGCCGAGGCGCCGAAACGTTCCACCCCGAGCATGTCCCCCTGCGCGCCAATGTAGCGCTCCCAGCCTTGGCGCACCCCCAACTCGACCGCCAGCCGCGCGCCGACTGACGGCGGCAGTACCGCGTCGCGCTCGGTCTGCGGCAGGGCCTCAAACAGCTCCCAACTCGGCATTGAGACACAGCGCACGGCAATGCCTTCGCGTTCCAGGCGTTCACCTGCCGCCAAAATCAAGGCGACTTCCGAGCCGCTGGCGAGCAGGATCAGTTCGGGCTTGCTGTCCGCCGCATCGCTGAGTACATAGGCGCCGCGACGCAATCCATCGGCCGTGGCGTAGCGGTTGCGATCCAGGGTTGGCAACGCTTGCCGGGTCAAGACCAACAGCACAGGGCGGTCACGGGTGGTCACCGCAACCTGCCAGGCGACCACGGTTTCATTGGCGTCGGCGGGGCGGATCAGCACCAGGTTCGGGATGGCACGCAGGCTCGCCAGTTGTTCGACAGGCTGATGGGTAGGGCCGTCCTCGCCGAGCGCCAGGCTGTCGTGGGTGAACACATGCACTACGTGCAGGCCCATCAGCGCTGCGAGGCGTAGCGGTGGGCGCATGTAGTCGGAGAAGATCAAGAAGGTCGCGCCATAGGCAATGAAGCCGCCGTGTGCGGCAAGACCGTTGACGATGGCGCCCATCGCATGCTCGCGCACGCCGAAGTGCAGGTTGCGACCCGCACGGCTCCAGCCGCCAACGTCAGAGCCTTGCCGGTCCGTGCCCGTGGTGGGTGGCGGGTTGAAGTCACCGAGGCCCTTGAGCGCGGTTTTCGTCGAGGGGTCGAGGTCGGCAGAGCCTCCGCTCAGTGCCGGCAGCCGAGGCGCGATGGCATTGATCACCTTGGCGCTGGCGTCGCGTGTGGCCAGCCCCTTGCTATCGGCGGGAAAAACCGGAATGTCTGCATCCCAGCCCGACGGGAGTTCGTCGTTCAGGCGCTGCTCAAATTCGTGGGACAGCTCTGGAAAGGCCTTGGTGTAGGCGTCCATTCGCACCCGCCAGGCGGCCTCGTTCCGCGCCCCGTGTTCCACCGCCTTGCGAAAATGCGCTAACGCCGCGGCCGGTATCAGGAAGTCCGGCTCGGTCGGCCAGCCCAGCGTCTCTTTGGTCCTGCGCACGTCTTCCACCCCGAGGGGCGAGCCGTGGGCCTTGAAGGTGTCCTGCTCGGGTGAGCCGTAGCCAATATGCGTACGAACGAGAATTAACGACGGCCGCGTGCTTTGCGCCCGTGCCGCCTGCAGCGCGGCATTTATCGCCATGAGGTTGTTGCCGTCTGCCACCGACACCGTGTGCCAGCCGTAGGCCTCGAATCGCCGCGCACGATCCTCGGAAAAGGTCATGGCGGTGCCGGCGGCCAGAGTAACGGCATTGTCGTCATACAGGCAGGTGAGCTTGCCCAACCCGAGATGGCCGGCGAGCGAGGCGGCCTCGCTTGCCACGCCTTCCATCAGGTCGCCGTCGCTGACGAGGGCGTAGGTATGGTGGTCGACGACCGCATGACCGGGACGGTTGTAGCGCGCGGCCAGCTGCGCCTCGGCCATCGCCATGCCGACCGCGTTGGCCAGGCCCTGGCCAAGCGGTCCGGTAGTGGTTTCCACGCCGGGCGTGTGCCCGCGCTCGGGATGCCCTGGCGTCCTGCTGCCCCATTGGCGGAAGCGCTTGATCTCCTCCAGAGCAAGCTCGTAGCCACTGAGGTGCAGCAGACTGTAGAGCAGCGCCGAGCCGTGTCCGGCGGAGAGCACGAAGCGGTCGCGGTCGGGCCACTGCGGATTGTGCGGGTTGAACGTGAGCCAGCGCGTCCACAGTACATAGGCCATCGGCGCGGCACCGAGCGGCAAGCCGGGGTGGCCACTGTCGGCCTTTTGCACCATGTCCACCGAGAGGAAGCGCAGTGTATCGATGCATTGCTGGTCGAGTTTGCTGGTCATGGTGGTCTCCTGGTGAGCTAAAGGGGATTCAGCGTGTCAGCAGCCCCAGGCAACCAGTGCCTGCGCGGTTTGTTCATACTGCACGTGCTTTTCGACTCCGATACCACTTCATCAGCGGTCGCACCGATACACCGTGCAGCACAATGGACACAGCCACGGTCGCCAGTGTCAGAGTGATCAACTGCTGCGCCAAGGCACCGGTCACGCCGTTGTGCAGCGCAAACATCAGGTAGAAGATCGAACCAATACCGCGAATGCCGAACCAGATGAGCATACCGCGCTGGCGCAGAGGCATCGGCTCGCCAAACGTCCCTAGCGTGACGGCCAACCCCCGTAATAGAACGAACAACAGGGGTATGAACCACCACAGGGCGAGCCAGGGCTCCGTATACGACAGCATTGCACCGACCAGCAGGACTAACGCCAACTCGGCCAGGCTCTCCAACCGCCCGTTGAAGCTTTCCACTGCATGGCTCATGGCCTCGCTGGCATGGTGAGAATGGGTGGCCAGTTCGGCGCTGCTGTGACCACTCAGTCTGGGGGCCGTGCCCAGGGATGCCGTTCCGACACGCGGTTGTTCTTTCACGTGCTGCAGTGCAAGGCCAGTGGCAAATACCGCGAGAAAACCGGACGCCAGGCATAGCTGCGCAGCGCCATAGGCAACCGCCACCAAACCCAGTGAGAGAAACTCGTCCAGGCCCACCGCCAGGTGATAGCGCGTGCGCAAACGCACCACCAGCTTGCCGATCAATGTGCCCAGTAGCCCGCCAATGAGCAAACCGCCAAAGGTTGCCCAGAGCGCGTCCACCAACCACCAGCTCCAGCCATCGCCCTCCAGTTCAGGTAGTCCCAACAGACCAAGGCCGAGCATGACGAACGGAAAGGCCGTGCCGTCGTTCAGTCCCCCTTCGCCTGACAGGCTGAAGCGCAACCGCTCGGGATCGGCGCTGAGTTTGCTCTGCACCCCTGAAGCAAGCACAGGGTCGGTCGGTGCCAGGATACCGCCCAGCAGCACCGCGCCGCCCAGCGACAGTCCCAACCCCCAGACACCAACGATTGTGATGAGCCCGACAGTGATCGCCATGGAGATAAACGCCAACCGCAGAGGTAGCAACCAGCGCCGGTCGAACAAGGGGACGGCGCCCATTCTCAGCCCAACGGCAAACAGTGAAATCAGCAGTGCCACCTCAGCAGCCCATTGCAGAATATCTGCATGTCGGGCTGGATCCAGCCTGATGATCCCTAGTCCCGCCGGCCCAAGCGCGAAGCCAACAACCAGATAGACCATGGCGCTGCTCAGCAACAAGCGCGCGAGCAGCGTTCCAGCCAAGACCATGGTGATGAGCAGGATACCTATCAGTAGTGACCAAAGGGCTATGGACATGAGGTTTTACGCCTCAGGCTGTCCCGAGTATCAGCCCATTTGCCGTGCAAATGGGGGTGGATACGTTGCTCAACGTGGTTTCTGATCCGGTAATTTCGTTCGAACAGAATAAGAAGGATGACTCCTTCGCTCACTTTTTCAGGTCATTCTTGAGATCGCCTACGCCCGCTTGAACTTTCCCGACGTCTTTTTCAATCATCCCTTTTTCCTCCAGACGCTTATTGCCAACAGCCTTGCCGGTTGCTTCCTTGAGCGTACCTGTAGCTTCCTTGACTCTACCTTTGACTTGATCTTTGTTCATGAGAATCTCCAGTGGCTTTATTTAGGTAACAGACCTGCGCATTGGACACTCTGTCCAACGCGCACCTTAAGGAGAGTTATCCCAAAGAGGTCTGGGGTCTGTACGGCAACCCACATAAAGTATCGGGGAGAGTTTCAGTGCGACTGTTTAACGTAACGTACGACTCCGCCGGCATGAGCTATGCGGCCGATTTCAAGGTTAACCGTGTAGCGCAGGTCATATTCGACTCGAAGTGGCCTTCAATAAATTCGGCAAGCGCTTGTTTATCATCGGTGCGACACCTTTGCTCGCAATTCCGTTCAACAACACACTCACTGCGCATGCTCCGTCATACGCCGTTGACCTTGCAATGGATGGCGTCGACGGGAAACACGATTTGCTCGACGCGATGGGCGATGCCAATGGCGATCGAATCAGCGGCGGTAATCAGCTTTTCTTCGGCACTGAGGCATTTGAAGATATCGAGCTTTTTCCTGGCTTGTGTGGTTTCGCGCTCAAAGATATTGACGTAGCGCTCCAGATCGTTATTCAGGCTGGAGAGGTACTCGCGCAGGCGAGAATGGTCGACCGAGTTTTGACTGAAATACCAGGTCATTGGATGAATCAGGAAGCGTGAGTATGGCGCTGCGATTCGCTCGCTCGCGGCGAGGAACATGACGACGCCCATCGACTCGATGTTGCCCGCATTGAACGCAGAGATTGGCACAGGAAGGGATTTGAGAAAGGTGTAGAGGGTGAAGCCGAAGTTGGTACTGCCGCCGGTCGTCGACAAGTTAAGTAGCAATGATGAAGCGCCCTGGTCAATGGACTCCAGACAGCGGTCTCGAAAACGTTCGGTCGTTCCCTGGTCTATCTGACAATGGAAATGAACAATGTGCTGGCTCATTACGCAAGCTTTCCTGTGTGCCGTTGGTACGGAGCGCACCTCACAGTGCGCCCCATACCACTGATCAGCTATTGACCGCGGCCACCACCGGGCGTTGGTTGACCACCTTTTTTACTCACCTCGGGAGCCTTGTTGGGGGTTTTTCTCATAGCCTCATCGCTGGAGGCATGCCCGCCTTTTTTTTGGACGTCAGTTTTTTCACGATCTTTGGAGAGGTTTCCTGGGTTCGACTTGCCAATATTAGCCATGATTCTCTTCCTCAGTTCAGTCGCGGATGCAACAAAATGCCGCATCCACATAGAGTGAGAAACATGGAATGCGTCAAAGTTTATTAAGTATTTCAGTGCCTGACCGACGGTTGTAGGGGACGGGAGTATCGAGCCGAGCTGCAGGCAAAAAAAAGCCCCGCGACCGAATGAGGCGCGGGGCAAAAAATTTGGTTGGTTGCGGCCAACCAAAGGAGCTCTTGAAAAGGGGTTACCTGCTGGCGACTGTCTCGGGTTGCCAGCCACCGCCGAGGGCCTTGTAGATGGCGACGATGCCACGGTAAAGATCAACCTCGGCCTGTGCCTGGGAGTCCTCGGCGGCCAGGCGTTCGCGTTGCGCGTCGAGCAGCACGAGGAAATCCGCGGTGCCTTCACGGTAGCGAATTTGCGCCAGGTCAGCTGCGGCACGGCTCGATTCGCTTTGACGAATCAGCGATATCAGACGTTGCTGACGTTTACCGTAATCAGAGAAGGCGTTTTCCGACTCTTCCAGCGCTAACAACACTTGCTGCTCGTAGGTCGCCAGGGCGCCTTCGGCGTTAGCGTCCGCTGCCCGCAAACGAGCGCGTACGCTGCCCAGGTCGAAAGCGGCCCAGGTGATGCTTGGGCCGAGCGCCCAGGCGCTGGCTGCCGACGAACCGATTTGCGAACCACGCCCGGCGGTGAAGCCGAGGAAGCCGCTGAGGCTGACCCGTGGGAACAGATCGGCCTTGGCCACGCCGATTCGCGCGGTGGCGGCGGCCAGTTTGCGTTCGGCACTGCGGATATCCGGACGGCGTTGCAGCAGTTCACCCGGATCACCAATTGGCAGCGCCTTGGCAATCGCCGGCAAGTTAGCCGGGCTGAGGTCGACGGTCAGTTTGTCTGGCCGTTCGCCCAGCAGGGTGGCGATGCGGTTGCGTTGACGTACCTGCACCTCTTGCAGCTGCGGCACGCTGGCTTCGACGGAAGCGAGGCGGGCATCGGCGCGAACCACATCGAGTTGATCACCGACGCCGGCGTCACGCAGGCTCACGGTGATCTTGCTCGATTCTTGCTGGTTCTTCAGGTTGGCCAGCGCAATTTTTTCCCGCAGTTGCGCACCGCGCAGTTGGCCGTAGGCATCCACCAGTTCGGCGATCATGCTGACTTGCAGTTGGTGCAGATCGGCTTCGGCGACTTGCTGATCGGCATCAGCCGCTTCCAGGTTGCGTTGGATACGGCCGAACAGGTCGACTTCCCAGGCCATGTCCAGGCCCAGGTCATAGCGCTCGCTGTTGACGCGCTCGGTGGTCTGGCCGGGAATCTGGCCTTTGGCCAAATCGCTGCTGGCGCGGCTGGTGACGTTGGGTGTGGTCTGGGTGGCCGCGTCATCACGAAATGCACGAGATGCCTTCAAGCGGGCATACGCCACCCGCAGATCACGGTTGCCCTGCAACGACTGGGTCACCAACTGATTGAGGATCGGATCGTCGAACTGCTGCCACCAGACACCTTCGAAGCGTGCTCGGTCGAAGTTTTTCTGACCGTTTGCGCCGTCGGTGGCGGCCGTGATAGTGGCCGCCTCCGTTGCCGGGGTCTTGTAGTCCGGGCCAACGGCACAGGCACTCAGGGCCAGTACCAGCAAGCTCGGCAGGAAGGCTTTCAGGCTCATTGTTGCGCCTCCAGTTTCAGGGCCTTGGCCGCTTTGCGGGCGTCGCTGCGCTCCACAAAACGACGGATCAATACGTAGAACACCGGCGTCAGCAACAGACCGAAGAAGGTCACCCCGAGCATCCCGGAGAACACCGCCACACCCATGGCGTGACGCATTTCTGCACCCGCACCGCTGGAGAACACCAGAGGCACCACACCCATGATGAAGGCGAAGGAGGTCATCAGGATCGGCCGCAGACGCAGGCGGCAGGCTTCCAGTACCGCGCTGAGCGGGTCGAGGCCTTCCTCTTGCTTGTCCTTGGCGAACTCGACGATCAGGATCGCGTTCTTACAGGCCAGTCCCACCAGAACGATCAAGCCGATCTGGGTGAAGATGTTGTTGTCACCACCGGAGAGAATCACCCCGGTAATCGCCGACAGCAGGGTCATCGGGACGATCAGGATCACCGCCAGTGGCAGGCTCCAGCTCTCGTATTGCGCGGCCAGTACCAGGAACGCCAGCAGTACGCAGAGCGGGAACACGAACAGCGCGGTGTTACCGGACAGAATCTGCTGGTAGGTCAGGTCGGTCCACTCGTAGGTCATGCCGTTAGGCAGTTCGTCCTTGAGCAGTTTTTCGATGGCCTGTTGCGCTTGGCCAGAGCTGTAGCCAGGGGCGGCGGCACCGTTGATTTCAGCAGTGATAAAGCCGTTGTAGTGCATCACGCGGTCCGGACCCGAGGTGTCGCTGACCTTGATGAAGGTCGCCAGCGGGATCATCTCGCCTTTGTTGTTACGCACTTTCAGCTGGCCGATCTGATCCGGTTCGAGGCGGAACTGCTGCTCGGCCTGAACGTTGACCTGATAGGTGCGCCCGAAGCGGTTGAAGTCGTTGGCATACAACGAACCCAGGTAGATCTGCAGGGTGTCGAAGATGTCGCTGACGGCCACGCCGTGGGTCTTGGCTTTTTCACGGTCGATGGCGGCATCGACCTGTGGCACGTTCACGGTATAGCTGGTGAACAGCCCGGCCAGTTCCGGCACGCTGCGGCTCTTGGTGATGATGTTCATGGTTTCTTTGTACAGCTCGTCATACCCCAGGTTGCCCCGGTCTTCGATCTGCAGGCGGAAACCACCGATGGTGCCCAGGCCTTGTACCGGCGGCGGCGGGAAGATCGCCATGTAGGCTTCCTGAATCCCGGCGTACTGGCCGTTCAAGGCTCCGGCAATGGCACCGGCCGACTGGCTTGGGTCTTTGCGCTGGTCGAACGGTTTCAGGGTGACGAACACGATGCCGGCGTTAGGGCTGTTGGTGAACCCGTTGATCGACAGACCCGGGAAGGCCACCGCGCTTTCCACGCCAGGCTGTTTCAGGGCCAGGTCGGACATGCGCTTGATCACATCTTCGGTACGATCCAGGCTCGCCGCGTCCGGCAGTTGGGCGAACGCCACCAGATATTGCTTGTCCTGGCCCGGTACGAAACCGGTTGGCGTGCTGGAGAAACCGAGGAACGTCAGCGCCATCAGGCCGGCATACAGCAGCAGGGCGATGCCGCTGCTGCGGATCACACGACCTACGGTGCCGACATAACCATGGCTGGCACGATCAAAGAAACGGTTGAACGGACGGAACAACCAGCCACCAAAGATCCCGTCGAGGACCTTCGAGAAGCGGTCCTTGGGTGCGTCATGGCCTTTGAGCAACACGGCTGCCAACGCTGGCGACAGGGTCAGCGAGTTGAAGGCCGAGATCACCGTGGAGATCGCAATGGTCAACGCAAACTGTTTATAGAACTGCCCGGTCAAGCCGGAGATGAAGGCCGCCGGGATAAACACTGCACACAGCACCAGCGCGGTGGCGATGATCGGTCCGGTTACTTCACGCATGGCGCGTTTGGTCGCTTCGACCGGTGTCAGTCCGAGGCCGATGTTCCGTTCGACGTTTTCCACCACCACAATCGCATCGTCGACCACGATACCGATGGCCAATACCAATCCGAACAATGACAACGCGTTCAGCGAGAAGCCGAACAGGTGCATCACGGCGAACGTACCGATCAGCGATACCGGGACCGCCACCAACGGAATGATCGAGGCGCGCCAGGTTTGCAGGAACAGGATCACTACCAGCACCACCAGAATCAGTGCTTCGAACAGTGTGTGCACCACAGCCTCGATGGAGCCGCGAACGAAAATCGTCGGGTCATACACGATGCTGAAGTCCATGCCTTCGGGGAAGCTCTTCTTCAGCTCGGCCATTTTGGCGCGCACTTCGTTGGAGATCTCGATGGCGTTGGAACCCGGACGCTGGAAGATCGGGATCGCCACGGCCGGTTGGTTGTTCAGCAGGGAGCGCAAGGCGTACTGACTGGAGCCCAGTTCGACGCGAGCAATGTCTTTGAGGCGTGTGATTTCACCGTTTTCGCCGGAGCGAATAATAATGTTCTCGAACTCTTCCTCGGAGACCAGGCGACCTTGGGTGTTGACCGAGAGCTGGAACGCGGTGGCGTTCGGCGCAGGTGGCGCACCCAGGGCACCGGCGGCGACCTGGCGGTTCTGTTCGCGAATCGCGTTGACCACATCGGTTGCGGTCAGGTTGCGCGAAGCGGTCTTGTTCGGATCGAGCCAGACCCGCAGCGAGTAGTCACCCATACCGAACAGCTGCACGTCACCCACGCCGCCCAGTCGCGCCAGCTCATCCTTGATGTTGAGCAGGGCGTAGTTGGACAGGTAGAGCATGTCGTAGCGCTTGTCCGGCGAGGTCAAGTGCACAACCATGGTCAGGTCGGGCGAGGCCTTGTCCACCGTGATACCGATGCGGGTCACTTCGGCGGGCAGCTTGGGCTCGGAGCGGGTGACGCGGTTTTGCACCTGCACCTGAGCGTTGTCCAGGTCAGTGCCCAGCGCAAAGGTGATGGTCAGGGTGATCTTGCCGTCAGCAGTGGATTGCGAGGACATGTACAGCATGTTCTCGACGCCGGTGATGGCTTGCTCCAGCGGAGCGGCCACGGTTTCACCGATGACTTTAGGGTTGGCACCCGGGAAGTTGGCGCGGACCACCACGGTCGGTGGCACGACTTCCGGGTATTCGCTGATCGGTAGCTGGAACAGCGAGATGCTGCCGGCGATCAGGATCAGCAGCGAAAGCACCGCTGCGAAGATCGGCCGTGAAATGAAGAATTGGGAAAAATTCATCGGAGTTGTCGTCCCTTAACCGCGTGGAGTCGCAGCGGCGAGTTTCACAGCCGTACCCGGCGCAACCTTGGCAGGTGCGACTTGGGGCAGGTTGCTGGCTTCAAGCGCTTGGCGTTGTTGAGTGAGGGCCGCGAGGGTTTCCTGGCTGGCCATCGGGATCACTTCAGGTGTCACCGGCGAGCCCGGACGCACCCGTTGCAAACCCTTGACGATGATCGTGTCGTCCTTGTTCAGGCCGCTGCGCACAATGCGCAAACCTTCGATCTTCGGTCCCAGTTCGACGGCGCGATAAGCCGACTTGTTGTCGGCGTCCATCACCAGTACAAACTTTTTACCAAGGTCGGTTCCGACGGCTTCGTCGTTGATCAGCACAGCGGAATAGGTCCCGCTGCCCACCAGTTTCAGGCGAGCGTAGAGGCCGGGGGTGTATTCGCCCTTGCTGTTGTCAAACACGGCGCGACCACGGATGGTGCCGGTTTTCGGGTTGACCTGGTTGTCGACGAAATTCATCTGGCCCAGGTGTGGGTTGCCTTCTTCATTGGACAGGCCAAGGTAAACCGGAGTGGTTTGACCGCGTTGGCCCTGGCGGGCGAGCTGGGTGTATTTGAGGTACACACGCTCATCGGCGTCGAAGTAGGCGTAAATCTTGTCGGTGGAAACCACGCTGGTCAGCGCGGTGACATCGGCGGTGACCAGGTTGCCGGCGGTGATTTCGGCACGGCTGACGCGGCCGCTGATCGGTGCGGTGACGCGAGTGAAACTGAGGTTCAGTTTGGCCAGGTCCAGTTGCGCCTGGAGGGCGCCGACAGCGGCTCGGGCTTCTTGGGCGGCGCTGCTGCGCGAGTCGGCCAGTTCTGCGGAAATCGCGTTGCTGGTGCGCAGGCGCTCACCGCGTTGGGCTTCATTTTCGCTGCGGGTAGCATTGGCGCGGCCCTGGGCAACCAGGGCTTCAAGACGGCGGACCTCAGCCTGGAACGGGCGGGGGTCGATCTGAAACAGCAAATCGCCCTTTTTCACAAGGGCGCCTTCGGTGAATGCGACTTCGTCGATCTGGCCTGACACCCGAGGACGAATCTCGACGGTTTCCGGTGCTTCGAGGCGGCCGGTGAAATCGTCCCACTCGTTGACCGGTTGTTCCAGCACCTTGGCCACGCTGACTTTGGCCGCAGGCATGGCGGCAGCGGTGCCCGGGGTTTTGCCGCAGGCGCTCATCACCAGCAAGGCCAAAACGGCCAAGGGGAAGCGCAAATGTTTGAATGACTGTTCCATGGATGCATCCGCCAATGTATTGAGATGGGCGGATGATGCTCGGCGGGGCTGTATCGCACGAATCGAATGAGGCAAAGGTAACTATCATTCGGAATGATATAAGAGCGAAGTGAGCCCTCTAGCATGGGGCTTTCGTTAGGCAGCTATCAATGTGTCTGATGACAATTGAGTGTTGCGGGGAGTGCAAAGGTCGGGCTGAAAACCGAGTCGCGGTCATCGCGAGCAAGCTCGCTTCTTGCTGTGCCCGAACCCCCTGAGCCGTTACCAGCTTTCGGCCTTTTTGGTGATCGACCTGCGCTTCGTCAATCTGGACAATAGTAGTACCCGAAAGTACAAAGAGTCGGTTGAAAATATCAAATATTTTATAATTTTTTGATCGGGAAAATAGTAACTATTATATTTTTTTGTTTTGTAACTGAAATGTCACGGGCATTGCTAAAGTGTGCCAGTCGTTAGAGTGTGGTCGCACAAGAAAAACGCATTGACACCCTAAAATTTACACGCGTACTATTCGGCCGTAGTTAACTTCGGCTACAGGAAAGCACTAGGGTCAGGGAATGACTAATTTGTCGCAATGGCGCACGTTCGGTCTGTATGCTCCATGTCCCCTGATAATGCATCCTGCCTCATCCTGGTCAGTGTTTTCAATCCCCCGCTTGCGGGCACCGACCGTCACTCGATAAATAAACAGAGTGCCTCATCTTATTGAATAGTTAACTTCCAGCTCAGTACATTCGCAACCTGAAAGCTTACCTGGAGCTTCCCGGGATGATGCGTTTTGGTTGTTGCGTGTTGGTAAAGTTTATTCGAATCAATGATGAAGTTGCCAACGTTAGAAAGCGCCCGATTTTGATGTTTGACGCACCGATATGGGCGGACTTACAGGTTCGTTGTATGACGGGTCTTTATTTGCGGAATTGATGATATGAAGTTGTTTAGACCGTTGCTTCAGCGGCCTGTGGCGTTGCTATGGGGAGGGTTGGCGCTATCCTCGATCGGCGACGAATTGTTCGCGATCGCTGTCGCCTGGATGGCGGTGCAGATCGCCGACACCGATGCGAGTTGGCTTAGTGCGTTGCGCGGCGGGGCCGCGTTGGTGGGCGCGTTGCTGGGAGGGATCTGGGCCGAGCGCTGGGACCATCGGCGCACGATGATCGGGGCCGACCTTGCGCGGGCCGGGCTCGCGCTGATTCCGATGCTGGCCTGGGCGTTGGGCATCATGAGCCTGTGGATGCTGGCGGTGCCGGTCATGCTCATGATGATCGTCAACTCTTTGTTCGAACCGGCCTTGCGCGCCAGCCTGCCGCGCATTGTCGTGGCGCCGGACCAGTTGCAGGCCGTCAACGCGCTGTTCGACGCGATCATCCGGGTGGCCCGGGTGATCGGGCCGATGCTGGCCGCGGCCATTACACTGCTGATTCCGCTTGAACATCTGTTTACCCTCAATAGCCTGACTTTCCTGATCTCGGCCTGGGCGGTGATGAAGTTGAGCAAGGCATTGCCTCGTCAACCGGTCAAGGTGACGAGCCGGCGTGCCGCCTTCACCGCCGGTTGGCGCAGCCTGGTCGGTCGTCGGCAGATGCAGGCGGTGTATGTGTGTGCGGGGTTGGGCAACGTCGCCTGGAGCCTGGGCATTTCCATCGGCATGGCGCTGGCCGTGGTCAAGTACGACATCCAGGGTTTCGGCGTACAGGGCTTTGCCGCCTACGGCCTGATCATGGGCGCCTATGGTTGCGGCAACCTGATCTCTATTTTTGTCGTCGGCAACCTGCATATCCGACGCTTGTACGGTGGTTTTACCCTCGGCTCCGTGGTCAACGGCCTGGGCATCGCGACCATCGGTGCGGCGGTGATGTACCTGCCAGCGGAGTACGTCCTGGTCGGGATGATGTTCGGCGCAGGCCTGGCCGCGCTCGGCGGGCCGCTGATCGACATCTCGTTCATTCTGCTGATTCAAACCACGTTCAGGCAGAGCGAGATCGCCGGGCTGGCAAGGTTACGCTATGCCGCGCTGGGTGCCTCCATTCTCATTGCCGGGGCCTGCGGCGCGGCACTTTATGCCCGGTTCGAAACCGGTATGGTCATCGTCGGTAGCGGGATTTTTGAAGTCATCGTCGGTGCGATTGTGTTGCTCGTTCCCAAGGACAATGAAGCGCTCTACGCGAACACGGACGAAGCGCCTCTGTTGGATGGCAATGAGGTCACCCGATGAGAGCTTTTCATGAGCATGTGAAAGACCACGCCGAACGTACGCCACACTGAGTCATTAATGCCCGGGCATTGGACTGCTTGGGCGCTTTACATCGCGTTTTCGCCTTACCGAGTCAGGGCTCGCAATGCGGCTCGATTGAGGCAACCGGGGCGTACGCAGTAACAGACTGATTTCCTCTGCGCTGACCGCTCTGCTGAAAACGTGGCCCTGAATTTCATCGCAGCCGTTTTCATGCAGGAAGGTTTGCTGCTCTTGGGTTTCGACACCTTCGGCAATGACCCTGAGGTTCAGTGTGTGCCCCAACGAAATCACTGCAGTGGCGATGGCTTTGTCGTTCTCGTTGTCGGGCAGATCGCGCACGAAAGACTGATCGATCTTGAGTCTCGCAATCGGGAAGCTTTTCAATGCTGCAAGGCTGGAGTAGCCGGTGCCGAAGTCGTCGATCGAGAGACTGATCCCCATTGATTGCAGTTCTTTCATTTTGTTGATGGCTTGCTGAAGGTCTTGCATGATCAGACTTTCGGTCAGCTCCAGCTCAAGGTACATCGGGTCCAGTCCGGTTTCTTTCAAGGCATGCCTCACTCGGTCGATCAGGTCCCTTTCGATGAACTGGCGTGCTGAAATATTCACCGACATGGTGATCGGCGGCCAGCCCGCATCCTGCCAGTCCTTGTTCTGTCTGCATGCGGTATGAATCACCCAGTCGCCGATGGGCACGATCAACCCGGTCTCTTCGGCCTGCGGAATGAATTTGATTGGAGACACCATGCCGAGCTCGGGGTGCTGCCAGCGGATCAGTGCTTCTACGCCGATAATCTGACCTGACTGCAAATCCACCTGTGGCTGGTACAGCAGCAGGAACTCGTCATGGTTGAGTGCATTTCGAAGCCCGTCTTGCATGGCGAGCTTGCCCTGAACCTTGTTATTCATCTCGCTCGTATAGAACTGGTAACTGTTGCGACCCAGTTCCTTGGCCCGGTACATGGCGGCGTCCGCGTTGCTGAGTAACGTGTCGGTATCGCTGCCATCGGCAGGGTAGGTGGCCAACCCCATGCTGCAGGTGACGTGGAGTGTATGTCCGCTTAGTTGAATCGGCCGCAGGATGGCTTCCTGGATTTTGTGCAGGGCAGGGGTAACGCCGTCGAGGTCTGAGGGCTGGTCGAACAGGATAATCACAAACTCGTCGCCACCCAGTCGCACGACGGTGTCGGTGCGGCGTACACACTCCAGCATGCGCTGGGCGACGGTTTTCAGCAATTCGTCTCCAGCACTGTGCCCAAGGCTGTCATTCACCAGTTTGAATTTGTCCAGATCGAGAAACGCCACCGTCACCTGGCGGTTGTAGCGCTGAGCATAAAGTATTGCCTGCTTGAGGCGGTCTTCGAGCAGTGTGCGATTCGGCAGCCCGGTCAGTGCGTCATGGTCGCCCATATAGCGAATGCGCTGTTCGGTGAGTTGGCGTTCTATTGCAATGCCGGCAAGAGGTGTCGCCATGTCGATCAGTCGCGTCTCGGTCACGCCAGGGCTGCGTACAGTGTTGGAATACAAGGCAAACGTACCCAATACCTTTCGCTCATGGGACAGGATCGGCGTTGACCAGCAGGCGCGAAATCCATAGGGCGCAGCAACTGAACGGTAATCCTCCCACAGCGGATCCAGCTCGATATCCGTGACGATGACCGGTTCTCGTCGATACACCGCGGTGCCGCATGAACCGACGTTCGGACCGATCGCAATCCCGTCAATGAGCTGGTTATAGGCTTTCGGCAAACTGGGCGCAGCCCCGTGCAGCAGGTGCTTGCCATCCTCATCCAGCACCAGGATGGAAACCATCATCCCCTGCAGTTGGGACTCGACCAGGTGAGCCAGGCTGTCGAGGACTTCTGCAAGCTCGGTACTCCTGGCGATCAGCTCCAGGACATGACCTTGTCCGGCACGGATGATGGCTTCTTGCTCCAATCGGCGGTTTTGCACGGCGAGCCGCTCTGTGGCGATACTCAATTGAACCGTTTTTTTTTCCAGCTGAAGTCGGTCTTTGAGGAATTGATTCACCGCGCGAGCCATGTTGGCGATCTCGTCCTTCCCATGTTCCGCCATCATCAAATGCGTTTTGTCAGTGTATTCCTGACGCAATTGCCGGCTTATTGCATTCAGGCGCACGAGCACATGACGGCCCATGAAGACCCGGGTCACAAACCAGGCGAACACCAGGCTGGCGCCCAACATGATCAGCACCCATTGCTGGCTACGGTTTGAGGCCTCCACCAGGCGCTGTACGGCTTCGCGATAGTCTTCGGTGTAAGCACTGGATTGCGCACGGGCCAACGCGACCAGAACCCCGGCCTCATTCTTCAGCTCCTCATTGAACCGCTGTATGACGTTGTGCTGATTGATGAGCTTCAGGCGCAGGGAGAAGAGCTTGGGCATCTCCACATCAGCGTCGGGTAACTTGCCTGTGGTGCGTGACAGGCGCTCATACCGGATCCGCAGGCGTTGCACGGCATCACTATCAACAGCCTGCGGCAGATCGAAAAGTAACACCGCCAGTTCCAGGCTGGCCCGGGTCTGGGTCGCGGTTAACCGGGCGGTGTGATCCTCCAGGGTTTGTTCGAAGGTGACCTCGGTTTGCAGCAGGCTTTCTCGCAATTGCGCAACGATGTTAGCGGTATTGCGGAACATCTGACTCGACTGATACATGTCGAGTATCGCCACGCCACTGTTCGCGGCAGTCAGTTGCTGCACCAGCTGATCAAGGGCTTCAAGCTGTTCGACGGTCGCCGCATAGCTTGAACGCAGGGTGTCGGGGGAGCGGGTTGTCAGAAGCTGATCAGTCTGGCGTTCGATCAGCAAGGTACGATGCAGCATGTCTTGCCCATTTTGCATGCGGACCAGTCGTTCATCCGTCAGCTGGCGGGTGGCGCTGTTTGACGTGCGCAACGCGTAGACCGCAGTTGCACCACCCGCCAGGATCAGCAGCGCCAGCGTCAGAAATGCCAGTGTGAACTGTGCGCGTAGCGATTGTGGCAATAGCTGGCGTCCGAGCCGGGAAATAACGTCCAATGTCAGGGGTTCCATTGGTGGCGATAGATGTCTCGATAACCATTGTCAGGGTCGTACTGGAATTTCTTCCCACCGTCGAAGGCGATATTGTCGGCATTGACCAGGTGAATCGGCGCTACGAAGCCGCTCACCGGCTGACCTGCAAATAGCCGGTTCAACTCATCCATCACTTGCCAGCCATGCAGGTTTAGCGGCTCGGCCACGGTGACGGTCTGGTAGGTTTTTGCCTGTATACGCAAGAAAGCCGAAGCGCTGCCATCACCGGCAGACAACAGACTGATGCCGTCACTGGGTATTGCGGCGTTGGTCAATGAGGCAATCGAGTAGTCGAAATAGATATCGTTGATGGCCAGCGTGTGGGTCCAGCGCTTGCCATAACGCTGAAGCAGCTCGTTGGTGATCGCCGGCATTTTCTCGCCACTTTCGGAGATCGCGACATCGCGCACTTCCAGCAATGTACATTCCCGACAGGCCCGAATGACGTTTTCCATGGCGTTGGCTTTCGCCATGGCGATGCTGTATTTGGAGTCGGTCAGGATGACCACGCCGGCGTGTCCGTTTGACTGTGCCACTGCCGCCATGGCCGTGAGGCGAGCCACTTCGAGCGGGTCGGTCGTGACGTTCATGGCCACCGGCGTGCCGTCAATCGGCCCGGGGCGTGCCCCGGCGTGCCAGCCGACCACCGGCACATCCTTGTTGGCGAAGAGGATCAGCGCCGCATTGTTCTCAAGGGCATCGGAGCCGCACAGAATGAGGCCGTCGGGTTTCGCTGCCAGGGCATCGGAAAAGGCCTTCGCGCGCCCGGCCGATGATCCAGCGCCATCGAATATTTTCAGCGTCCAGCCCATCGCCTTGGCTGCCTCGCGAGCGCCCTGCGCGACACCGACAATTCCTCCGTTACGCAAATCTTCTGCGACAAGGGCGATGCTCTTGCCCCGCAGGGCTTGCGGGCCGGTTTCAGGGCCGCTCCAGCGAACGGCTTCGAGGGTGGCCCTGGAAACGATTTCCTGCGCTTGAATTACCGTAACCGTGGCGTTTTCGACACCCGCTGCAACTGGCAGGTTCTGGCCGTATCCGGGCGTTGGCGTGAAAAGACAGAAAACCGCAATTGAAGCCATCCAGGGTAACCAAGGCCTGATCAGACAGGTTCGATCACCGCATGTGATGCCGGGTCTGGAGCCGATGGCACGATCATAGTCTGGCATGGTGTCCCTTTTTGCCAAGAGTGCAGCGTTCACTATCCGAAAGGATAGTCGGTTCTGCTGTCATCAGGTCTTTTGTGGGTAAAGCCCGTGAACTTTAGTCCTGAACACCGATGGAAAAGCGGTTCTCCTTGCCATGAACGGATTTTGACGGACGGAGGTAGACTTTAAACGGCCGCTTAATCCCAAGATACAGGGCCTGCAAGACCATTCGGCGCGCCTTATGACAGGCTGTCCGGATCCCCGTAAATTACCAGCAACAATACGTCAACCTGACTCATAGCCAACCGGTGGGCGACTGGACCCTGGGCGCCAATCTAGGCTTCTTCAATGGGAGGGAAGACGGCAGCGCCCTGGCCGGCGATCTTGACAACAAAACCGTTTCCGCGCTGCTTTCGGTCAAGTACAAAGGCAACACTTTCTATGTAGGCCTTCAAAAACTCATCGGGTAGGTTTAGGGATACCGCCAGCAGATTTATCAATTAATGCGTTGCAGGTTGGCGGTGGCGGCGAGTCGATAAAAAAATCACGCCGTCAGTTTACCTGCGCGGCCTCGTCAAACTTCAACCGGGCCGCTTCAACCTCAGGCAATTTGTCGAGCGTCCATTTATGCAATTCGCGAAATGGCTGCTGAAGTGTCCGACCAAGTTGGGTGATCTCATACTGCACCGCCACGGGCGAGAACGAAATGACCTGGCGCGAGACGAGACCATTTCGTTCCAGCCGCCTCAGGCACTGTGTAAGTGCTTTCTGAGTGACGCCCTCCAGGCGACGCCTGATGGCGTTAAAACGATGCGGCCCGTCATCAAGCACCGCCAGAACCATCATTGACCACTTATCTGCGATTTGGTCGAACAGCGCCCGGCTTGGGCACTCTGACGAAAAACATTGCGGCTTTAATTCCAGCATCGAAGTTTCCTCATGTATACCTAGGCGACTCTAGGTGCCTAATTGACATTTGGTTTACAAAATATACTTATATGGCTTCCAAAAGCAAATGGAGTCCATCCAATGTCAAACCCTGATACCAGCATTTTATTTCGTCCTTTTTCCATCCGGTCGCTTGAACTGAAAAACCGGATTGTCATGTCGCCGATGACGAGGCAATTTTCGCCGGAGGGCATTCCCGGGGAAGGGAGCGCTACATACTACCGGCGGCGGGCTGAGGGGCGGGTCGGATTGATTTTGTCAGAAGGGACCGTCATCGATCGTCCCGCTTCACGTAATGGTTCCAGCATCCCTTTTTTCCACGGTGAAGCAGCGCTAGCTGGATGGAAGAACGTGATCGATTCTGTTCACAATGCTGGTGGCCGCATGGGGCCGCAACTCTGGCACACCGGTGCAGTGCGTGACGTCAGCGGCTGGGAGCCTGATGCGCCGGTTGAAAGCCCATCTGGCCTCGATTCGCCAAACGACCCTCGCGGTGTGGCGATGAGCGAAGAGGATATTGCAGACACAGTTGCTGCATACGCCAAGGCAGCGGCGGATGCCAAACGCCTGGGTTTCGACACCGTTGAGATCCATGGGGCTCATGGTTATTTGATCGATCAGTTCTTCTGGGCGGGTACCAATCAGCGCACCGATCGTTACGGCGGACCGACGATCAAAGAGCGCTCGCGCTTTGCCGCTGAGATCGTGTCTGCCGTTCGTCATGCGGTTGGCCCCGAATTCCCTATCATCATGCGCGTTAGCCAGTGGAAGCAGCAGGACTTTGGGGTGCGCCTCGCCGAGACCCCTGCATTAATGGAAGACTGGCTGCTGCCGTTGGTCGAGGCGGGTGTTGATGTTCTGCATTGCTCGCAGCGACGCTTCTGGGACCCTGAGTTTCCCGAAATTGATGGTGAGAACGGACTGAACTGCGCGGGCTGGGCGAAAAAAGTCACTGGAGCCACAACCATTAGCGTCGGTTCGGTTGGGCTGGATAACGATGTTACTAATGCCTTCGCCGGCAAGGGATCAACCCCTGCGAGTCTGGATCGGCTTGTCGAGCGCATGGAGCGCGAAGAGTTTGATCTGATCGCGGTAGGGCGTGTTCTGCTAAGTGACAAGGATTGGGTAGCCAAAGTGGAGAATGGCGATTACGCAGATCTGAAGGGCTTCAATCCGGCATCTTTAGCCGAATTGGTTTGAGCCTTATTACAGAGTATGGAAAGTGTGATGCCACAAAGGTTTTAGTCTGAAGAAATCAGAGGTCTCGCCTCGGATTTTGCGAGGTTGAATCGTAATCTGTTGTTGAGTGGCCCTGACTGTTTCAATAACCGAACAAGTTAAGGCCACTCAACACCCGCGCAAACAGGATTGCGTTGCCGTGTGGCCCGGGCATTTACGCGCAGGCTACACAGTGTCGCCAGGTAATGTAGCGTTAGATTCTTCATGGCGCAGGAATCCACCGATTGAGCAGCAAGGCTGCGGCGAAAAATGCATCTGCAACCAGGCTAGCGGAGCAGGCAAGTCCAGAGTAGGGGAGACGCATTGCTTAACTCTTATTCATTTCAGGACTAAGCATAATAAAATATATTCCTTGATCGTATTACCGGTCATGCTACATTGCCCTTACCGGACCACCGGATATGTTCAATCCAATTTTATGGTACGACTATGTCCGGCGCCCGAATCTTCCAAATCAGCTTTGAGGCTCTGTCGTATGACGGAACTCAAGTAGCGATTTCTCACTCCGGCAATATCCGCATTAGTCCTTGTGCCTCCATTGCCGTTCCATTCGTTACCGGCAAACCTCTCCCTTGTCAGGCCAACAGCGAAGCCTGCAGTGCAATCAGCGAAGGCTTGGCGTTTCTTCTCTACGCCATGTGAATCATCGTTGTTGGGCACTTCCATACCGTTAGCCTAGCCAATCATCTTCAGGTAATACCCGGTCCCATGGGGTTGCAGCTTGAAGCGTGAGTGGGCGTCTGTTCCAAGCAAGATCTATCGCGACTTACAACAATGCCAAACTATTTGGATGAAGCTCATCGAGCTGAAATTGTTAAGCTGAGCACTACATTAACCAGCCAAACTGAATGGCCCACCTGGCTTTTGTTGGTCGGCTTCTATCTGGCCTGGGGTTTTATAGTTTTTTATGGGGACGCATTCGGTGAAGTATTCACCATTGTCCTGTTGGTTCCACTGGTCGTGCTCTGGATGTCGATTCAGCATGAGCTTATCCACGGTCATCCAACGCGTTGGCCTGGCATAAATAAAGCCTTGGGATTTCTGCCGTTCGCCGTTTGGTATCCCTACGACATTTATAGGGACACCCATTTGGCGCATCACAACGACGCGATGCTGACGGTGCCTGGTCAAGATCCAGAAAGTCGTTATGTCACCGGTGCTTTTTGGTTGCGCTCGCCTCGTTATATTAGAACGTTGTTGTGGGTAAATAAGACGTTGGGTGGTCGCTTGCTTATGGGGGCGCCATTGGCGGTGATAGCCCTTGTGGGTAGCGAGATCAGAGGGCTATTTCACACCGGGCGAATCGCTTGGCGGATGTGGGCGACTCATATAGTAAGTGTTGGCGTAGTGCTGGCCCTGGTTGAACAATACAGCGCCATCAGTGCCGTACAGTACATATTTTTAGTTTCGCTACCGGCTTTGTCCATTGCAATGATCAGGTCGTTTTACGAACATCGGCCGTCAACGCTTCCAGAACACCGCACGGTTATCAATGAATCGTCTGGGCTTTTGAGTTGGCTCTTTCTTAACCTCAATCTTCACTTGGTTCATCATGACCTTCCCGGTTTGCCCTGGTTTTACTTGCCCCAGGTGTATAGAACCAGGCGTAAACAATGGACTGCGCGAAACAATGGCTATGTCATTCATGGCTACTTCCAGTTATTGCAGAGACATATGGTCAGTCCCGTGGATTGTCCTCGCCATCCTGCCGAGCAATAAAAAATATGAAAGCTAATCTGGGCGTCGGAAAATGATACGTTTTGAAGCCATCAAGAAAACTCATAAAGGTAGCCCGCGAATGGCCGTGAGCGATTTAACGCTTCACGTCCGGGAGGGTGAGATCTGTGTATTTGTCGGGCCAAGTGGGTGTGGCAAAACGACCATTTTGCGAATGATCAATAGGCTGGATACCCAGGACAGTGGTCGCATCTGTGTAAATGGGGTCGCAAGCGATGAGCTTGACGTCGTTACGCTACGCCGCGGCATTGGTTTCATGATGCAGAGCGCAGCCTTATTTCCTCACCAAACGGTTGCAGAAAATATTGGCGCAGTACCGCGGCTCTTGGGCTGGAGCAAGCATAAAATCCGCCAGCGCGTGAACGAGCTAATTTCCCTGGTTGGACTTCAGCCGGAATTCCTTGACCGGTACCCTAACCAGTTGTCGGGCGGGCAGCAAAGTCGTGTCGCTCTGGCGAGGGCATTGGCCTCGGCCCCACCGGTTGTATTGATGGACGAACCCTTTGCCGCGCTTGATCCGGTGATACGCGAGCGACTGCAGGATGAACTGGTTGCGCTTCAGAGACGTTTGCATAAAACCATTATCCTGGTGACCCACGATATGGAGGAGGCCATCAAGATTGGTGACCGGATTGCCATCTTCGAGGGTGAAGGGAAACTTGTTCAGTTCGATACACCTCACAATATCCTTGCCCATCCTGCCAGCGAGTTTGTGAAGAATTTCATCGGCAAAGATCCACTATTAAAAAGACTTTCGCTGATGAAGGTTTCTGATCTTCCAGCGGATGAAGTCAATTGCGAATTCAAGCTCCTGCTGGATGATAAGTCCAATCCGTTGAAATGGGTCAGTGAATCGGATGTGCCGGTTCCCGAGCTTACAACGGTGTCGAACAATGACTCGTTGCATCATGCACTGGTTAAAATTTTAACGGCGCCGATTGGTGTGGTTGTTCGAGTTGACGAAGAGGGCAGATACGAAGGTTGCCTCTCGATTGCCAGCCTTCACAGCGCACTCAATGAGCGCCGCTTCGGAAGTGCACAATGATTGACTGGTCCTGGATCATTGAAAACTGGCAGCAGATCGGCCAGTTGTTATTTGATCATGTTCAGTTGGTTACCTTAGGCCTGTGCATAGGGCTGCTGTTAGCGGGTGCAATGGTGCTCTTGACGTTGTGGAGGCCAGGATTGGCGCGCCCCATGATTTATGCCAGCGGACTATTTTTTACCATTCCGTCCCTGGCACTGTTTATTTTGATAATGCCTTTTACCGGCTTGTCCAAGACGACGGCGGTGATTGGTTTGAGTCTGTACTCCTTGCTTATTGTTTTACAGAACAGCTTGGCGGGGCTTGCGAGTAACCCTCCGGACGTGCTGGAGGAAGCCCGTGCGCTAGGGTATACGCGCATGCAGAGATTTTTTGGGGTTGAACTTCCACTGGCGTTGCCTTCGTTATTGGCCGGACTGCGAACGACCTCGGTTACCTTGGTCGGGCTGGTGACTGTTACCGCGTTAATTGGTCAAGGTGGGTTGGGACAACTCTTCATTACCGGGTTGGCGCAAAGTTTTACTACGCCTGTGGCGGTCAGCTTGGTTCTGACGGTGATGTTGGCGTTATGTTTTGATTTTCTGTTTTATTCAATAGATAAGTGGCTGGTCCCTTGGGTGTGCTAATGAATATGATCGCAGGTGTCTACCTTTGGTTTTCGCTTCCTGAAAACTGGTTGGGTGAAAACGGGATACTGAGTCGGCTGGCGGAGCATATTTATTATGTGTCGTTGAGTCTTGCTATTGCTTGTGCGATAGCGTTGCCTTTCGGCGTACTCATGGCTAACTACCGCAAAGGCGCGCAGGTGGCGATAGGGGTATTCAATATTGGGCGAGCATTGCCTTCGCTCGGTATTGTGATACTTGCAATCATGGTCATTGGCTATGAAACCAGCACGGTGATTATCGCATTAGTCACCATGAGCATACCGCCGATATTAACTAACACCTATGTCGGAATCGATCAGGTGGATTCGTCTCTGAAACATGCTGCCAAATCGATGGGGATGCGCAGAGGGCAAATGTTTATTCAGCTCGAATTACCCTTGGCTTTTCCGCTGATCTTTTCTGGATTCCGATCAGCCCTCGTGCAACTCATTGCAACAGCCACCATCGCCGCGTATGCAGGGTTCGGCGGGCTGGGCAGGTTTCTCATTGACGGGCTTGGTCGAAATGATACGCCGCAAATTATTGGCGGCGCACTGATGGTTTCAGCACTTGCGATTGTCAGCGAGTGGGTGTGCTCGATGATAGAAACATTCATGGCTCGAAAATGGCGGGCGGGGGATGTTGAACTGAGCGCTACATGATCAGGGGCATTTGAAAGTGCGTATTAATTCTGCAGAGGTGCAAATCCAAATGAAAAACAAACAACGCTTGAAGGCTCGTTTACCGCTCTCGGCCTCACTGTTGCTGGGCTTAGGTCTGCTGGTGGGCAGCATGTTTGCCAGTGCTCAATCCATCACCATCGGCGGGGCCAATTTTTCCGAGCAGACGATTCTCGCAAACATCTATGCGTCAGCCCTGAAAAACGAAGGGATTGACGTCAAGACCCGGCTCAATCTGGGGAACCGCCAGATCATCGCCAAGGCGCTGGAAAACGGGGATATAGACGTTGTACCCGAATACATAGGATCACTGTTGAGTTTCTATGACGATAAGACCGCCCTGACCACCCAAAAGGAGATCGTCAGCGCTTTGCAACAGAAGTTACCGGCGGACCTCCAGTTGCTTGAACCTTCGTCCGCGGGCTCTATTACCGCTTGGGTCGTCACCAAAAAAACCGCAGAAAAGTACAACTTGCACACCTTATCCGACCTGGCGCCCGTCTCAGGTGATTTCACATTGGGTGGACCTCCCGAAGTCGCCACTTCTGCATTAGGCCTGCCCGGGTTGAAGGCGGTCTACGACATCAACTTCAAGAGTATCAAATCGCTGGACATGGGCGGGCCCTTGTCGCGGCTGGCGTTGAACTCAGGCGCTATAGACGTCGCCACGGTGGTCTCCACGCAAGGCATCCTGGCTAAAGAGCCTTGGGTTGTCCTCGAGGACGACAAGCACCAACAGCCCCTGCAAAACATTACGCCACTGGGCCGCAAGGCGTTGCTAACCCCAGAAGTCACCAAGGTGCTCAACGAGGTCTCTGCAAAACTGACCGATGACGACCTCAAGCAACTCAATCGCCTTGTTGATATCGATCACAAGGATCCAGCAAAAGTCGCGGCGCAGTGGGTTGCCGAAAATACCGTCAAGACCGCCCACTGAAAATGAATGCGATGTTGATAAGGTCGCGGAGGCGTAATGTCCAATAAAAGTATGATTTTGAATTTGTTCTTTTTTAACCCCCAAGGGGATCATCGTTTTTCCTGGCGCCATCCGCTGTCACCGACCAAAGAAATATTGACGCTGGGTTACTACGTAAAACTGGTGCAGGCAGCCGAGGCGGCTAAGTTTGATGCGGTTTTTGTCGCGGATCACGTAGCGGTCTGGGACTCCGTCGCCAGCGGGTTGAGGCATTATGCCAACGCCCGCCTTGAACCTATTACGCTCTTGTCCGCACTGGCTGCTGTTACCGATCACATCGGGCTGATGGGGACCGCCTCAACTTCCTATAACGAGCCCTTCAACATCTCGCGGTATTTTGCTTCGCTGGACTATCTCAGTGCCGGGCGAGCCAGCTGGAATATCGTGACTTCCTGGTTGGAAGAGGAGGCTGCAAATTTCGGATTGTCAGGTGTGACGAAACACGGCGACCGTTATCTGCGGGCCGAAGAATTCATCCATATCGTCAAGCAGCTTTGGGACTCCTGGGAGGAGGGTGCGCTTGAATTTGACAAGGGCACCGGCGATTTTGCCGATCCATCGAAAATTCACCCGATCAATCACAAAGGGGCACATTTCAGCGTGCGTGGGCCGCTTAACGTGCCGCGTCCACCTCAAGGATATCCCGTCCTTGCCCAGGCGGGGTCTTCTGAAGCAGGCAAGAATCTGGCCGCCGCCCATGCGGACGTGCATTTCTGTTTCATCAATTCGGTCGAAGAGGGACTGGTGTACAGGGCGGATTTGAATCGCCGACTTGAATTGAAGGGCAGGCATTCCAGTGACCTGAAAATTATTACCGGCGTGCTTCCGGTGGTTCTAGAGGATGAGACTGAGGAGGAGCGCCGCCGGCAACTGGAGGACAGCCTCATCATTGATGCCGTGGCGATTGATCTGGTCTCCACTTACACCCGCCTCGACTTGACAGGACTTTCGCCCGACAGCCCATTGCCAGCGTTGCCGGATGAGTCTGAGTTCGATGGCATTCGAACTGAGCTGGCCCTTCTCAAGAAGTACGATGCTTCTTTGTCTATCCGCGAAATAGGACGCCGTTTGGTCAAGAGCTCCAGTACCTGGCTACTGATCGGAACGGCGGAACACATTGCCGATAAGCTTTCAGCGTTATACGAATCGAATGCCGTCGATGGCTACAACCTCATGTTTCCGTTTTTGCCAACGGACTTCGAAGCATTCACACGCGGCGTGGTGCCTTTGCTGCAAGCCAAAGGGGTTTTCCGCAAGGAATATGAACCTGGGACGCTGAGGGACCGCTTGGGCTTGAAAAAGCCTGTTAACAGCTTCTTGCTGTGATCTATCGATAGCGTCACCTACGGACTATCTTGAGAGGGATAACAGCGGCGAGAAAGAAGGCCTGAAGATCCAGGCGTGAAGTGTGCGCAGTCCCTGCCTGCCTTACATAACGTCGATTCGTCGAACGGTGACGGGAGCAGATTCAATCAGGAACGCAATGAACGAAGCGTTGAAACAGCTTCCTGAGGTTTCTTGAGAACTGGCTATCAAGGATAGTCTTGCCGGCCAGTCTTGCTCGACACCCTCACTTCCAAGTAGAGACCAGGGACTTCGCGGTCGGCGTGCTTGCCGGGTTCGGTCAGCGAACGGATGAAGGCATCGCTGAGTTTTCGTCTGAAAACAGGGGCATTATCTGGCGGCATCGGTGGGGGCATCGTTTTTAAAAAATCGAAATTTGCCCCCAGTTATGCCCCCATACGCTCCGGAATCCAGTGGAATTGGACGGACGGCCCTGGACTGAAAAAACCTATAACTTTATGTTTATAAAAGGTTATTTTGAGCTTGGCGGTGTTCTGTTACAGACTATCAGGATCCCCAAAAAACATCTGAATCCGCGAACGCAGCCAGCGCTCGCCGGGATCGTTGTCCTGCGAGCCGCGCCAGGCCATGTGCAACTCGAAGGTTCGCGTCGGCAGCGGCGGGTCTTCGGCGCGTACGCCACCGGCGGCGGTCAGTGCATCGGCGGTGTAGTCCGGCACGGTGGCGAGAATATCGGTGCCGGCCAACAGCGTACCCAATCCATTGAACTGCGGAACCGCGAGCACCACATGACGCTTGCGCCCGAGTTTCTCCAGTTCTTCATCGATGAAACCGCTGAGGTCGCCGGCGAAGGACACCAGCGCATGGGGGCGAGCGCAGAAGTCGTCCAGGCTCAAGGCGCCGGGTACCGAGTCGGCGCGCAGCAGTTTCGGCATGCTGCGTCGTAGGACTTTGCGTTTGGCGTTGGCCGGCAAATCTGTGGTGTAGCTGACGCCAATCGAGATTTCACCCGACGCCAACAGGTTCGGCATCAGTAAATAGTTGACGCGTCGCACCACCAGCACGATGCCGGGCGCCTCGGCACGCAGGCGCTTCAACAGCATCGGCAGCAGGGCAAACTCGACATCATCCGAGAGGCCGATGCGAAACACCGCGGTGCTGGTGGCCGGGTCGAATTCAGCGGCGCGACTGACAGCGGTCGAAATCGAATCCAGCGCCGGAGAGAGCAGGGCGAAGATTTCCACCGCCCGGGCTGAAGGTTCCATGCTGCGGCCGGTACGCACGAACAGCGGGTCGTCGAACAGACTGCGCAGGCGCGATAACGCCGCACTGATGGCCGGCTGACCGAGAAACAGCTTTTCCGCCGCGCGGGTCACGCTGCGTTCATGCATGAGGGTTTCGAACACGATCAACAGGTTCAGGTCGACACGACGCAGGTCATTACGATTCATCTGGGGTCCTGGCAGAGTCATCAAACTTGACGAGAGCAGCCATATGAGAACAATGGCCGGCATGAATCTTACGGGGAAAGGCTGTTACTCTGCACCGAGTAATTCATTTTTCCCACAATGCTGGTTCGGTTTTCTACGTTGATGGACGTATTGCCGGGGCTGCGGAATCAATGACAGGCATGTCGACTATTAATAGCCACTGATGGTCTTGGCCAGAAAGCCCAGATAGAGTTCAGGGCATTAGAGGTTACTTTGACGAGGTTTGCGATGTCCCGCACGATCCGTTTTCACAAGTTTGGTCCTGCCGAGGTGCTCAAATGCGAAGAGCATGCGGCAGCTCTGCCAGCGCCGGGCGAAGTGCAGGTGCGTGTCGAAGCGATCGGCATCAGTTGGTATGACATTCTCTGGCGCCAGAACCTGGCGTCTTCCCATGCCCGGTTGCCATCGGGCCTTGGTCATGAAATGGCCGGCGTGGTCACCGCCGTCGGCGAAGGTGTCGATGATCTGGCCGTGGGTGACAAGGTCGCCAGCTTCCCGGCAGAAAGTCCCAATGACTATCCCGTCTACGGCGAGCAAATCGTGCTGCCGCGTTCGGCGCTGACGCGTTATCCGGATGTGCTCAGCCCGATCGAAGCCGCTGTCCATTACACGCCGCTGTTGGTTGCCTACTTTGCCTACGTCGATCTGGCACGGGTCAAGCCTGGCCAGTTTGCACTGGTCACCGATGCGAGCCATTGTGCCGGCCCGTCCTTTGTGCAACTGGGCAAGGCCTTGGGTGTACGGGTCATTGCCGCGACCAAAACGGCCAGCGAGCGCGAGTACCTGTTATCCCTGGGTGCCGAGAAGGTGATCGTCACTGAAGAGCAGGATCTGCTCATGCAGATCAACAAGCTCACCGACAACCGCGGTGTCGACGTGGTATTCGACGGCCTCGGTGGGCCGCAGATGTCGATGCTCGGTGACGTGCTGGCGCCTCGTGGCAGCCTGGTCCTGTATGGCCTGCAAGGCGGGAACCAGACTCCGTTCCCGGCCTGTGCCGCGTTCCAGAAAAACATTCAGTTCTTCGTGCATTGCATCGGTAACTTCACCGGCAAACCGGAACTGGGGATCATTCAGGACCAGGTCGCACTGCAACGAGCCTTGCGCGATATCAACCAGTTGACGGCTGACCGTGTACTGCTGCCACTCAAGACCCGGGTCTTCCCGTTTAGCGAGTTTGTCCAGGCGCACCGTTACATGGATGAGTGTCCGTGTCGCGAGCGTGTGGCGCTTCAAGTAGAACCTGCATGACGCTTGCGCAAGAGTCCGTGTTTACGGACTCTTGCGTTTTTGTTGTACGGGCAAGCCTCTCATCCCCCCCTTCGTCATTTGCCGGTTCAGCAACTGAACTGGTTTTTGCTCCTGATCTGTATCTTCTAATCATCATATAAGCCCTGATAATTGAATGATTAATTTCATCTCAAGGAATGAGTCATGGCTGGGCATATTTTTTTAATGGGTACTGCTTTTGGTGCTATGTATTCGGACCATTGCTCGCCTGCGCTTCGTGTTGAAACGCGGCAAGTAAGCGGTTCGCTTGTTAGTTATGGAAGTATTGCCTTGTTCTGGTTTCCTTATTTCTCGTGCTCATTGTCTGTGGGACGTTGTCGGAAAAATCCTAGGCCGCCCATCCGGCCCGTCGGAGCGCTTGGCCTCGGGGGTTGTGGGCGATTGACTCGGTCGTGAATGTTATTTCTATAACAATCGTTTCAAATAGTTACCACAACCAAAGTGTTAGCATTTGACAGCAGATACTCACGATAAGCCGTAATCAGCCATCACCGATCGCAGGTCGTGCAAGCAAATGATTGTTTGTGCGATGCCGACTTTTTGAATATCAGGTAAATGACAATGAGCACAACTCATGATCAAGCGATGAACTATGTCTATCAGCAAGTTTTGCAGCGGTTGCTGGGTTTCTTTTCTCGCGCGGAACGTACTGCATTGCAGCTGTTGATCCAGCGTCTGGTGGTGGCTGCCGGGGGAATGGAGAGAATCGGTACTTACAAGGTGCTGATGATGCACTCGGGAACGCGCGACAGTTGCTACACATTGGCATTCCTGCGTGCCGCGCAGTTGAGTATCGCGGGCAGAGCGCCCGCGACCTTCCAGTTGCGTGTCGCCACGCTACGGCTGGGCGGGACGACGCCGATGATCATGGAGAATATTCATAGCAGCTACGGTGCCCTGTTTGTCTACGACGATCCTCGGGTCGAGGTGGTGATGGTCGATAACCGCGAGGTGTTGCCCTTCAGCCATCTGACGCCGATGTCTGAGGCTGGTCGCGACTTGAATCGCACGAACATGCTGATGCTCGGCCATCTGCGAGGGGCTCACGGGGTGTTTGAAGCGTGTGACGACGGCTATCTGGCGACAGGCGAGTTCTACTTGCAGATGGCCCGATGGGAGGGCGGTGTCGATGCGTTGATCAGCGGTGAAACCGTGCGTCAGCAAAAGCAGTTTTTGACCGGCCTGATGCGCGAGGCACAAAAGGCCGGCCTGCCGGCAATCACTCATCCGGCCTTCAGTTATGAAGGATTGTTCTCAACGCTCGATCAATTGGGCGGCGATTGTTATCGCGAGCTTTATGCGGGCCATGAAACGGTTGAGTGGCGGCCACGCGAGAGTTTTGAGGCGCGACGCGGCGCAGACTATATCGATATCCAGGACCTGGTGACCGGCAACATGGAGGAGCGCTGGCCATTACTGACCGACTTTCTCGGGCTGCAACCGGATGAAATTGACGTTCACCTGCGCGAAAACGAATTCGCCAGTCCTTTGCTCTCGGCCCATTTGCGGGGCTTGCAGGCCTGCTTCGTGAACGGCCTGGCCTACGAAAACGGATTCAGCGAGTACATACAACGGGCGTTGTTGAAGATGCGTAAACGACGTCTGCCCGAGCGGCTTTGCGAGCAGGTGCTGGAGGTCTACGGCAATCCACGCGCGATGGCTGAGCTTCGGACCCTGGCGTCGGCCGAGGCTCGGCAAGCACTGGGTCTCAATGAAACACAGCAGCTGTGCCTGCTGTTCGCCCCCTTTGTCGATGCCGGTGCCGGGCTCGAGCACTTTTTGCGCCGCTGCCATCCCGGCATGTTGGTGGCGATGCCCGAACTGCACAAAGCGATGCAGGGCAATGCCGCTCCTGAGCAAGTCATGCAATGGATGATCGACGTCAGCGGTTTGTCGGTCAGCCTGATCTGCAAGCTCTACGGCATGCGTTCGGTGTCCGGGATCGGGCTTGAAGCGGGTGATTCGGGCTTGAGTGCCGAAGGCGCGGGAGAGTTTGAGGTGGATGACGCGCTGAGTGAACGGTCAGCGAGACGTTGAAGGAGTCTGGTTTGACCGATTCAAACACTACCTGCACAGCGATTGGCCAGCGTTCATGAAAGGGCAAAGGGAAACCGATTTTGCCTACCAGGCCGTGTACCGATACCTGACCAGCCTGACCAATGAAATGGCGACCGAAGCACCGATCAAGCTGCCTTCGCTAAGGCAACTGGCAGACCGCTTGAACGTGTCGATTTCAACTATCCAGTACGCCTAGTGACTCCGCATTGTCAACGACCTGCTTGAAACGGTCTATGTCAGCGCAAGGCGCCCGGGAATGCTGGTCCTGAGTATCGACGAACCCGCGCTTTTGCAGTCGCTGGACAGTCCGCTGTTACTGCTGGAGCGGGAATTGGTGCGCCAATATCCGCGCCAACCGCAGCTTCACTCGCAGCCGTGTGGCGAGCTGGAATTACGTACCGCGCTGGCGGCACGCTACACCACTTCACCGGCACGCTGCTGGCACGCCGACGATGTTTACATCGGTGCCGACTGGCGGGGTGTGCTGGAAATACTGATCGCTGTGCTCGAGCTCAAGGATGCGACCGTGCTGGTCGAATCGCCCTGCGACTGGGCCATTTTGCGCTTGTTCCAGACCGCTGGCGTGCAGGTGATCGAGTTGCCGATAGACAGCAACGGCTGCCTTGACCTTGAGTTGCTTGAGCATTTGCTCCAGACCGAGGCGGTTCGCCTGGTGGTGCTATCGTCGGGCGTGAGCATGCCGCGCGGCAGCCTGATGCCGTCGGACAACCGGCAATCCACCGCCGAGCTGTTGGAGCAACACGGCAGTTGGGTACTGGAAAACGACGTGTACGGCGAACTCGCTCATGAGCCGAATGAACGTCGTTTTCGCGATGTGCTCGATCCTGATCGACTGATCGTGTTTTCCACCTTCGAAAAGCTCATGGGGCCTGAGGCACCTTACGGGTATCTGCTTTCACGGCATTTGAGCGTGGAGTTGCAGCGGCATTTTTTGCTGCGCGCGTTTCGCCTGTCGCCGATTCGTCAGAAAGCCATTGCACGCTTGTACAGCAGCGGCCGTATCGACCAGCACTTGCTGGTGCTGCGCCGGCTGTTGAAAGAGCGTAAAAGCCGAATGATCCAAATGCTGCAGGACCGTCTGAGCGACTCGCTGGAATTTGTCGAGCCGGCGGGCGGGGCGACCATCTGGGCGCGCTCGTTACGGCCGGTCGATGTGCGGCGGGTCTTCCAGCGCATGCTCAAGCAACAGGTGGTGATTGCCCCCGGCGAACTGTTCAGCCTGCATGGGTTGTATTCGCAGAACGTCAGGCTCAGCCACACATTCAGCGGGCAGCACGACCTGGAGGCTGCATTGACGAAGCTGGCGGATGCATTGAGGCTTGAACTCATCGATTGACCGGACGTCAATATGTGCTGCTGATGTCTGGATAGATTTTGTCTGGATAGATATCGTCGCTCTCTGGTCAAACTGCCAGTAAACTGCCTCCCCATTCCTGAACCACTCTTTTTCAGAGGTTTTGCATGACACTCAGTCCTTTTGCGGGCAAACCGGCACCCGTAGAGTTGTTGGTCGACATCCCGCGACTGGTAACGGCCTATTACACCGGTCAGCCCGATGCCTCTGTTTCGACCCAGCGCGTTGCGTTTGGTACTTCAGGCCATCGTGGCAGCTCGTTCGAGCTGAGTTTCAACGAATGGCACGTTCTGGCCATCAGCCAGGCCATCTGTCTGTATCGCGAAGCGCAGGGCATCGACGGCCCGTTGTTTGTCGGCATCGACACTCACGCGCTGTCGACGCCGGCCGGCGCCAGTGCGCTGGAAGTCCTCGCCGCCAATGGCGTGACCGTGATGATTGCCGAAGGCGACGAGTACACGCCGACGCCGGCTATTTCCCACGCAATTCTTTGCTACAACCGCGGCCGTACGTCGGGGCTGGCGGACGGCATCGTCATCACGCCGTCCCACAACCCACCGCAAAGCGGCGGTTACAAGTACAACCCCACCAACGGTGGCCCGGCCGATACCCACATCACCAAGTGGATCGAGGCCAAGGCCAACGAGTTGCTGGCCAACAAGCTTGCGGGTGTCAAACGCATCAGCTACGAGCAGGCACTCAAGGCGAGCACCACCCATCGTCACGATTACCTCAATACCTACGTCGCCGATCTGGTCAATGTGATCGACTTCGACGCCATCCGTGGCGCCAACCTGCGCCTGGGCGTGGATCCGCTGGGCGGAGCAGGGGTGCGCTACTGGTCGGCCATTGCCGAGCATTACCGCCTGAACCTTGAGGTGGTGAACACCCAGGTCGACCCAACCTTCCGCTTCATGTCCGTCGACTGGGACGGTCAGATTCGCATGGACCCATCGTCCAGCTATGCCATGCAAGGCCTGATCGGTCTGAAAGAGCGCTTCGACGTGGCGTTCGCCTGCGACCCGGACCACGACCGTCATGGCATCGTCACCCCGTCCGGTGGCTTGCTGGCGCCGAACAACTATCTGGCCGTGTCCATCGACTATCTGTTCCAGAACCGCCCGCAATGGCGCGCCGATGCGGCGGTGGGTAAAACCGTGGTCAGCAGTGGCTTGATCGACCGCGTTGCCAAGCGCCTGAACCGTCGTCTGTACGAAGTACCGGTCGGTTTCAAATGGTTTGCCGATGGCCTGTTCGATGGCTCGCTGGGTTTTGGCGGTGAAGAAAGTGCCGGTGCCTCGTTCCTGCGTAAGGATGGCGGCGTCTGGAGCACCGACAAGGACGGCCTGATTCCAGCCTTGCTGGCGGCGGAAATGACTGCTCGCACAGGGCGTGATCCAAGCCAGGCTTATCGCGCATTGACCGATGAGCTGGGTGAGCCGTTCTCGGTACGCGTCGACGCCAAGGCCAACCCTGAGCAAAAAGCCTTGCTTGGCAAGCTGTCACCGGACCAGGTCAAATCGACACAACTGGCTGGCGAAGCGATCCAGAGCATTCTCAGCAAGGCGCCGGGTAACGACCAGGCGATCGGCGGCCTGAAAGTCATGACCGAAAATGGCTGGTTCGCGGCCCGTCCTTCGGGCACCGAGGACATCTACAAGATCTACGCCGAAAGCTTCATTGGCGACGATCACCTCAAGCAATTGGTCAGCGAAGCTCAGACACTGGTGGACAGCGCGATCAGCACGAAATAATCGAAGGCCCCGTGGCGAGGGGGCTTGCCCCCGTTGGGTTGCGAAGCGGCCCTGATCCTGATCATTGCTGTTCTTCAGACAGATCGCATACGCCATTTTGCGACTGCTTCGCAGCCGAACGGGGGCAAGCCCCCTCGCCACAATGACTACATGTAAAAAAGGGCGACCATAATGGTCGCCCCTTTTTTTGCCCTGCATTCACACAATCAAGCCAGGTCCACCAATACGATTTCACTGTCTTCTATCGCTGTGACTCGCAGCACCTGCTCCTGCGCAACCGCTACACCGTCTCGAGCTTGTGCACGCAAGCCATTGACTTCAATGACTCCGGTGGCAGGCACCAGGTACGCTCGGCGACCGTTATCCAGTTGATACTCGGCGGTTTCGCCGGCCTTCAGGTTTGCTGCCACTAACCGTGCATCGGCGCGGATCCGCAGGCTTTGGTCGTCGCCGGCCTTGCCGCTGGCCAGGGTCACGAAACCTTCGCGTTGACCTTGGGGAAACGGTTTAGCACCCCAGGACGGCGCCAGCCCGGTTTCATTCGGGATGATCCATATCTGGAAAATCTTCGTTGCCGTCGATTCCAGGTTGTACTCGCTGTGAGCAATCCCGGTGCCGGCGCTCATGACCTGTACATCACCAGCCTCGGTGCGGCCCTTATTACCCAGGTTGTCTTCATGGCTGATCGCACCTTCGCGAACGTAGGTGATGATTTCCATGTCCCGATGCGGGTGTTTCGGGAATCCGGTGCCTGGCGCAATCACATCGTCGTTCCATACTCGCAGGTTGCCCCAGTTCATGCGTTTGGGGTCATGGTACTCGGCGAACGAAAAGTGATGATGGGCATCCAACCAGCCATGGTGGGCGCCGCCCAGGGAATTGAAGGGTCTGAGTTCAAGCATGATCGTCTCCTGAAAAGGTTCGTCATGGGGCGGAACGCTAGAGCCGCAAAACGAGAACCGGTGGTTGATGGCAAGCATCATCTATCAGTTAACAATCGATAAAAAGCGTAAAAACTGCCTCAATCCAATCAGATTATTAGATGTTATTTAAAGGCTGTTTTCTACGTTTCAGCATTCACTTCATCGCTTAAACCAATGATGGATAAGCATTTGACTAGAACTCGCCGGCAAATGAAGACACCATAGCCTGCAACAGCCTCACACCCTGGAGTCAGCGTGCCGCGTCACAACCCCGATCTTCCTTCCGAGCTTTTGCCCCTGGCCGAGATGCCGTTGCTCAAACGCCTGGCCGCGCGTTTTTTTGGCCACGGCCTCAATCGTCTACGCGCGCAGCACCGGGCGTCCTGGCTGCATGGCCAGGCCGACGGCTTTCGCAGCGGTCATAGCGCGGGCGTCGACTACGGCTACAAAGAAGGCAAACTCGAAGGATTAGAAGAAGGCCGTCAGGTGCTGCTGATTCGCGACGGCCGATCCACCGAGCATCCGGCGCCGCGTATTGATGAAAACCTGTTCGACGACTGGCGGTTGCCGCTGAGTGCCGAGATCAAGAAACGGATGAAGGCCGATGTCGCCCGCTTGTTGCCGGAATCGGCGCAGCCGAGCGCCGCTCAGTGGAAGATGATCTTCAGCGACACCCCCTCGACCTCGGTGATTGCCGGGGCGGGCGCCGGGAAATCGACGACTCTGGCGCTGCGCATTTTGCTGCTGACCCATTACCTGGGGTTTGAACTCGATTCGTTGACCGTGGTGACGTTCACCCGGGAATCCCGCAAGGACTTCATCAACAAGCTGATCGGGTTGTTTGCCGTGTGGGGCCGGGCGCTCTCTCAGAAAGACGCCCGCGATCTGGTGCGAACCTTCCACTCGCGCATTCTGCCGATGGTCCGCAGCCTGCCGGGATTCGAGCGGCTGCAGGCTTTCGAAAGCCTTAATGGCCGTTCGCTGTTCAATGACGCAGAGGTCGACAGCAACCCGTTCGATCTGCGGATCAACGACTCCCAACGCCAGCAACTGAACGCCTGTTTTCACCGGCTGTTTACTCAAAGCGAGCGCTTTCGCGAACTGATCACGCCGCTGTCCCGTCATGCCTTGCAGCTCAAGGAGCTGGAACGCGATCACCCGGATGTGCAAAAGCGCATGGCGGTGACCGAGCTAGCGGCCAAGCGCGATGAAGAGCTCTGTGATGTCGTCGAAGATCTATGGATTCGCGCAGGCGCCTGGCCGATCAAGGGCATTGAGCCCAGCCGCCAGACATTCGAGATCAACGGTTCGACCTTCCATTGTCACGGTTACATTCCGACGCTCGACGCTTGGGTCGTGCTGGGCTTCGATCCCCGTGAAAACCCGCAAGTCAGCCGTCCCAACGCCAAACTGACGGTTCGCGCGGAATGGGCAGTCAAGCGCACCCTGTTTCAAGCTTTTTGTCGTAAGCCTTTGATTTGGCTAGATAGCTATGAATCTTCAAAGCGCGTTTTGGCCACGCTGGCAGGGGATGCCAGCGCCGGACCGGGGTTCGATTACAAGGTCAAGGGTGAACTGGGCTCCGCACCGCTGCTCGATTGTTTTGTCGCGGCGGCGAGCTTTATCGAAAACCTTGGGCTGGATGTTCCGGCCGCCGTGGGCCAGATGAGTTTCGCCAAGGACGATCCGGACCGTTTGTTCTTTGAAGCGCTCAGCCTGTACTGGCGAGCCCTGGAGGATCACCTGCTGGATCAGTCGCCGCCGGTGATGACCTACAACCGGATGTTCGCCTTGTTCAGTGAACATTCGCCAGAAAACCTCAAACTGCTGAGCGATGAGTTGCTGCGACCGATGTCGCATTTGATGATCGATGAATTTCAGGACGTTTCCCCGCAAATCGTCTCCTGGATTCGCGCAACCCTGATGGAAATCCGCAGCCGTGGTCCAACCATGCACGTCGGGCGCGGGGCGCAACGCTCGTCGCTGCTGTGTGTCGGCGACGACTGGCAGTCGATCTATGGCTGGCGCGGCAGTTCGCCGAAGTACTTCATGGAGTTCAACAAGGAATTTCCGTCGCCCAATACCACGCGGGTAATGCTCAGTGAAAACTACCGCAGCCATCAGCACATCATCGACGCTGCCGAGCATATCGTGCGCACCGCACCGGCGATTCCCGGCAAAAAAGCCAAGGCCAGTGGTGAGCCGGGGGAACTGTTGCCGGTCAACGTCCATGATCGGGATGATTCGACCATGGCCAAGCGTCTGATGGAACACTACCGAAACGGTGATTCAATCTTGATGCTGTATCGAAAAAGTAGCGATAAAACATTGATTGAAGAACATATTTCACCTGTAGTTAATGCTGATTCTAGCTTGCCATTCGAGGCTCGACGGTTCAAGCAGTTAACCTATCACAGTGCCAAGGGGCTTCAGGCCGATGCGGTATTCCTGCTCGGCGACTGCCAGCACCTGACCAGTTCACCGTACAAGAATCAGGTCTATCGCATGGCCGGGCTGGGCAAGGACGGCGATGCGGAGCCTTATGACAATGCGCAGAAAGACGAGATTCTGCGGTTGGCTTACGTTGGTATCACCCGGGCAGTGAAGCACTGTTATTGGTACGTCGATGGCCAGGACAATCAATCGGTCAATATGCCCAAGGCATCCGACAGGATCGCGCAGGGCAAGCCTTTCTTCGCCGATCAGCGAGTTGGCAAACAGTCGGCCTGAACAGGGTGGTGCAGAAATCTGGAATACCTTCGAACATGAAAAAGCCCACGTTGCGTGGGCTTTGATGCGAAAGGGTTGTGGTTCAAGAAGCACTTTTCAGGGCAAGAGGAGGAGCAAGGGCTTGAAGCTCATCCTCCACCGCTTCGATTATTCGCTCGACATCGGCGGCGTTCATCACTGTAGCGCAGGGAATTGCGGCAATGGCGATCATGGTCTCGCCACTGGCACGATCAAACAACCGGGCAATCATGCTGTCCGGGGCATCCATGCTCGCCTCGAATCCCATGGGATGAAAATACCAGCGCATCAGCTGGCAGGCGTTTGGAAACGTAACTTTGCTCAACGACACTCTATTCATGTGTTGCCCGCCTTGTTCATCGAGCGCGTCCGTTAGCCCGTGTTTAGGAGGGATGGGCCCTCATTGGCCCAACCGTTTGAATTTTAAAAATAGCACTCGTTGGTGAAAGGACCGTGAAATCTTTAAGGCCGTTTGGCGATTGATGCGCTGTCATTGATCTGGATCATGTTTTGTAGGGTATCGGGTGGAGGCCGCTGATGCTGGTTGCGTCAACCGGCATCGGTTTTTGCCCTTGAGGCCATGCCACTGAACATCGACCGGGTTCGTACACGGTTGTGGAACAAGATTCGGACGGAGAGTTGAGGGGGTAAAACCCGTCCGGGGTGAGAGCCAAAGATCAAAAGATCGCAGCCTTCGGCAGCGCCTACAGGTAAACACCGATGTAGGCGCTGCCGAAGGCGGCGATCTTTAGGTTAATGCACTTGAACTTGAACATTTACGGCATATTTGGAGTGTAACTAGATGGCGCAAAGCCACATAACATTGCGACGCAGTAATCAAATACAACTGTACTGTTATTTAATATTTAAATAAATCATTGTCCGACAATCCGCTCAGGAGATTGAGCGATAAAGATTATTTCGACTTGCTGGTCATTGTTTTCGGGCGTTTTGTGGAACAGTTCAATTTGACGCCAAAAAAGTAGTAGACGTTTGATTTCGAAATGTGTCAGCTTTCTTACGCCTTCATTGGGCGAGTGATAGGACGATCTCGCCAGAGATTGTCGCTGTCTGACAAAAACTGTTCCATTGCTAAACAAGGAAGTGTGTTTATGTCGAAAATAAAAGTGAACGCTATTGACTCACTGGCCGCCACAAGTAACGCCTGGTCACAGATCGATAGTTTCAGCCATCAGTATGACCGTGGCGGCAATCTCACGGTCAATGGCAAACCCTCCTACTCGGTAGATCAAGCGGCGACGCAACTGTTGCGTGATGGTGCCTCCTGGCACGATCTCAACGGCAGCGGCAAGATCGAACTCACCTACACGTTCCTGACTGCCCCAACGTCGAATTTCAGCGGCCTGGGTGTTACTGGTTTCAGCCAGTTCAGTGCCTTGCAGAAATCTCAGGCTGGGCTCGCCATGCAATCCTGGGCAGACGTGGCCAATGTCACCTTCACTGAAGCAGCCAAGGGTGGCGATGGTCACATGACCTTTGGCAACTACAGTGGCGGCCAGGAAGGTGCAGCAGCATTCGCCTTCCTGCCGGGTACCGAGCCTGGCTATGACGGCCAATCGTGGTACCTGACCGGCAGTGGCTACAACGTCAACAAAACCCCGGGCGTGAACAACTACGGTCGTCAGACCCTGACTCACGAAATCGGGCACACCCTCGGTCTGTCTCACCCTGGCGACTACAACGCCGGCGAAGGCAACCCGACCTACAGCGACGCGTCCTATGGCCAGGACACTCGCGGCTACAGCCTGATGAGTTACTGGAGTGAAAGCAACACCAACCAGAACTTCAGCAAGGGCGGTGTCGAGGCTTATTCGTCCGGTCCGTTGATGGACGATATTGCTGCGGTGCAGAAGCTCTATGGCGCCAACATGAGCACCCGTACGGGTGACACCACCTACGGCTTCAACTCCAACGCCGGTCGCGATTTCTACAGTGCGACCTCATCGTCGGACAAAGTCGTGTTCTCGGTGTGGGACGCGGGTGGCAAGGACACCCTGGACTTCTCCGGCTTCACCCAAAACCAGAAGATCAACCTCAATGAGGCCTCGTTCTCCGATATTGGTGGCATGGTAGGTAACGTTTCCATTGCCAAGGGTGTGACCATCGAGAACGCCATCGGCGGTTCGGGTAATGATCTGCTCATTGGCAACAGCGTGGCCAACGAGCTCAAGGGCGGTGCCGGTAACGACATCATCTACGGCGCGGGTGGCGCCGACAAACTCTGGGGTGGCAGCGGTTCCGACACCTTCGTGTTTGCAGCTAGCTCCGACTCCAAGCCGGGTGCGGTCGATCAGATCCTGGATTTCACCAGCGGTCTGGACAAAATCGACCTGAGTGCCATTACCAACGGCGCAGGCCTGCACTTCGTGAATTCGTTCACCGGTGCAGCGGGCGACGCGGTATTGAGCACGATCTCCGGTGGCAGCAGCCTTGCCATCGACTTCTCCGGGCACGGCGTGGCTGAATTCCTGGTCACCACCGTTGGCCAGGCAGCTACCACGGACATCGTGGCCTGAGTCGATGATTATGGGGGCAGCGCAGATGCGCTGCCCTTTATCCTTGCCAGCACCGCAGCGGTAGGCGAGGCTGCATAGGCTACAACCTGGAACGAAACACCTTATGACCCATAACGCCTTTACCTACAGGGCAATGGCTTGGCTGATCGCCACGCTGATGATGTTTTCTGGAGATGTAGTCATGGCAAGCAGCCTGAGATTAGCGGACCCGTCAGAACTGGCCGGGCAATGGCAGGTTTACCTGACGGCACAGCCGCAGAACACCTGTTCACTGGAACTTGTGCAAAATCAAACATTGGCGGGCGATATTGAGTGCCTCGCCGGCTGGCTGGGTGAAACACCCATCGGTTGGTTTCCGGAACCCGACGGTATATCGCTGACTGGTAAAGAGGGTTCAAGAATTATTCATCTTGGCCGACAGCAGGAAGGGCGCTACCAAAGTACCAAACAATCAGATCCGGCGATTGTTCTGCAACGTGCTCCAGACTAAGAACATCTAGGGTAAGTCGAATCTTTCCCCGTAATGGAAATAACGACTCCCTCACAGTTTTCTGCTGACCGGTAAATAACCTGAACTCTATATCGTCATGACATAGAGTTCGTTCGCCTGTCAGTTGCACTATTAAAAACATGCCTCCGCCAGAGTGGAGGCAGTTTATCGGAACCGTGTCGAACTACCGCGCGGGCTATCAGCTCAGGGAAGATCAATGAGAATGGCGAAGACCACTCCCACTGCACCGCTATTGAAGGCGCTGGGTGACTATAAAAGTATTTTGATCAGCATCGGTTGTTTCACCGCATTGATTAACGTACTGATGTTAGTGCCGTCGATTTACATGCTCCAGGTTTATGACCGGGTACTCTCCTCGCAAAATGAAACCACGCTGGCGATGCTGTCGCTGATGGTGGTCGGTTTTTTTGCGTTTATCGGTTTGCTGGAGACCGTGCGCAGCTTCATCGTGATTCGCATCGGTAGCCAACTGGAGCGACGTTTCAATCTGCGGGTCTATCAGGCCGCGTTCGAGCGCAACCTGTTCAAGGGTGAAGGTAACGCCGGCCAATCGTTGGGCGACCTGACCCACATTCGCCAGTTCGTCACGGGACCTGCGCTGTTCGCGTTCTTCGATGCACCGTGGTTTCCGGTCTACCTGTTCGTGATCTATCTGTTCAACGTCTGGCTTGGGGTGTTCGCTACCGTCGGTGCGGTGCTGTTGATCGGTCTGGCGTTCCTCAATGAGGCGATCACCAAAAAGCCCTTGGGTGAAGCCGGCGGTTATTCGCAACGGTCCACGCAACTGGCCACCAGTCATTTGCACAACGCCGAGACCATCCAGGCGATGGGCATGCTCGGGGCGCTGCGCAAACGCTGGTTCCAGGTGCATTCACGGTTTCTCGGCTTGCAGAACCAGGCCAGCGATACCGGAGCAGTCATCAGTTCCTTGAGCAAGACCCTGCGTCTGTGCCTGCAATCGTTGGTGCTGGGTTTGGGCGCCTTGCTGGTGATCAAGGGTGATATGACCGCCGGGATGATGATCGCAGGCTCCATCCTGATGGGCCGGGTGCTGAGCCCGATCGATCAGTTGATTGCCGTCTGGAAACAATGGAGCGGGGCGAAGCTGGCCTACCGACGGCTGGACGCTTTGCTGCAAGAGTTTCCACCAAGTGACAACGCCATGGAGTTGCCCGCGCCCAAGGGCCAGGTGACCTTCGAACAGGTCAGCGCCGGCCCGCCGGGCCAACGCACGGCAACCCTGCACATGGTCAATTTCAACCTCAGGGCCGGCGAAGTGTTGGGTGTGTTGGGAGCATCCGGCTCCGGCAAGTCAACCCTGGCGCGGGTGCTGGTGGGCGTCTGGCCAACCCTGGCCGGCACTGTGCGGCTGGACGGTGCGGATATCCATCGCTGGAACCGCGACGACCTCGGTCCTTACATCGGCTATCTGCCACAGGATATCGAACTGTTCAGCGGCAGCGTCGCCGAGAACATTGCGCGCTTTCGCGAAGCCGACCCGCAGAAGGTTGTCGAGGCCGCGCAGCAGGCCGGTGTGCACGAGATGATTCTGCGTCTTCCGCAGGGCTACGACACCGTATTGGGCGAGGACGGCAGCGGTTTGTCCGGCGGCCAGAAACAGCGCGTGGCCCTGGCCCGAGCGCTGTATGGCGGGCCGAGCCTGGTGGTGCTTGACGAGCCGAATTCGAACCTCGACACCGTTGGCGAGGCTGCATTGGCCAGTGCCATCGCACAGATGAAAGCCCAGGGTACCAGCGTGATTCTGGTGACCCACCGTTCCTCGGCGCTGGCCCAGGCCGACAAGTTGCTGGTGCTCAACGAAGGCCGCCTGCAAGCCTTCGGGCCGAGCCAGGAAGTGCTCAAGGCGTTGTCCGGCGCGCAACAGGAACAACCACGGGATAAAACCGCAGCAGCACCGGCCGGACTCAGCATGAGCCGCCAGTATCAGGCCCCGACAAAGAGCAGCGGTGTATGAGCAAGGACAGCGGCATGACAATCGAACAAGGTTACGCACCGGAACGTCCTGAGCGCGACGCCGGTTATTTTGCCCGCCTGGGCTGGATGCTCGCCGTGGTCGGCGCTGGCAGCTTTTTTCTCTGGGCCAGCCTGGCGCCTCTCGATCAGGGGATTCCGGTGCAGGGCACGGTAGTGGTGTCTGGCAAGCGCAAAGCTGTGCAATCGATGAGTGGCGGGGTGCTCAGCCGGATTCTGGTGCGTGAAGGCGAGGCGGTGAAGCAAGGCCAGCCGTTGTTTCGCCTCGACCAGACTCAGGTCGAAGCCGATGTGCAATCCTTGCGAGCCCAGTACCGCATGGCTTGGGCCAGCCTGGCACGTTGGCAGAGCGAGCGTGACAACCTCAAGCAGGTGAATTTCCCCGCCGAGCTGAGCAACGACCCCGACCCACGTCTGGCGTTGGTGCTGGAGGGCCAGCGGCAACTGTTCAGCAGCCGCCGCGAAGCGTTTGATCGTGAGCAGGCCGGGATGCGCGCCAACATCGAAGGTGCCAACGCGCAACTGGCCGGGATGCGCCGGGCGCGTACCGACCTGACCGCGCAGGCTGAATCCCTGCGCCAGCAACTGACCAACCTGCAACCCTTGGCGGACAACGGTTACATCCCGCGCAACCGGCTGATGGAATTCCAGCGTCAGCTCTCGCAGGTGCAACAGCAGCTGGCGCAGAACAGCGGCGAAAGCGGGCGAGTGGAGCAGGGCATTCTTGAAACGCGCTTGAAGCTGCAACAGCACAGCGAGGAATACCAGAAAGAGGTACGCAGTCAGTTGGCGGACGCGCAGCTCAAGAGCCTGACCCTGGAGCAGCAACTGACCTCGGCCGGTTTTAATCTGCAACAGAGTGAAATCGTCGCGCCAGCCGATGGCATCGCCGTCAACCTCGGTGTGCACACTGAAGGCGCGGTGATTCGACCGGGTGAAACCTTGCTGGAAATCGTGCCCCAAGGCACTCGTCTGGAGGTCGAAGGCCACTTGCCGGTGAACCTGATCGACAAGGTCGGCAGCCACTTGCCGGTGGACATCCTGTTCACTGCCTTCAACCAGAGCAAGACACCGCGTGTGCCAGGCGAAGTCAGCCTGATTTCCGCCGACCAGATGGTCGACGAGAAAACCGGCGTGCCGTACTACGTGCTGCGCAGCAGCGTCAGCGATGTCGCCATGGAGAAACTCAACGGTCTGGTGATCAAGCCGGGCATGCCGGCCGAGATGTTCGTGCGCACCGGCGAACGCTCACTCCTCAACTATCTGTTCAAACCTCTGCTCGACCGGGCAGGCTCCGCATTGACCGAGGAATAAGGATGTCCCGTCGTATGAGTAAGCATTCCATTCTCGGGACCGCTATTGCATTGCTGGTCTGCACCAACGTTTACGCCATGGGGCCATTTGAGGTGTACGAACAGGCACTGCGCAATGATCCGATATTCCTCGGCGCCATCAAGGAACGAGACGCCGGCCTGGAAAACCGCACGATTGGTCGCGCCGGCCTGCTGCCAAAACTCTCGTACAACTACAACAAGGGCCGCAACAACTCCAAGGCCACTTCCCTGGACGAACGCCGTCGCAACCAGACCGAAGACCGCAACTACAACAGCTACGGCTCGACGTTCACCTTGCAACAACCGTTGTTCGACTACGAGGCGTACGCGGCGTATCGCAAGGGCGTGGCGCAATCGCTGTTCGCCGATGAAAGCTTTCGCGGCAAAAGCCAGGAACTGCTGGTCCGGGTGCTGACCTATTACACCCAGGCGCTGTTTGCCCAGGATCAGATCGACATCGCGCAAGCGAAGAAAAAAGCCTTCGAACAACAGTTCCAGCAGAACGAGCAGATGTTCCGTCAGGGCGAGGGCACCCGCACCGATATTCTCGAAGCGGAATCGCGTTATGAACTGGCCACCGCCGAAGAAATCGAGGCTCGCGACGAGCAAGACGCTTCCTTGCGTGAGCTGGGCGCGCTGATCGGCACGCGGGATATTGATATCAAAGACCTCGAGCCTTTGGGCGAGTCCTTTGAGTCGTTCACCTTGCAACCGGCCAATTTCGACAGCTGGCATGAGCTCGCACTGAGCAACAACCCGAACCTCGCTTCCCAGCGTCAGGCGGTAGAAGTGGCGCGGTTCGAAGTAGAACGCAATCGCGCCGGGCACCTGCCCAGAGTCAGCGCCTACGCGACAGCGCGGAAGAACGAGTCGGAAAGCGGCAACACCTATAACCAGCGCTACGACACCAACACCATCGGCATCGAGGTCAGCGTGCCGTTGTACGCCGGTGGCGGGGTGTCGGCAGCGACGCGTCAGGCCAGTCGCTCGATGGAGCAGGCCGAATACGATCTGGACTCGAAAACCCGCGAAACCCTGATCGAACTGCGGCGCCAGTTCAGCGCCTGCCTGTCGGGGGTCAGCAAATTGCGCGCCTATCAAAAAGCCCTGACGTCGGCCGAAGCGCTGGTGGTCTCGACTAAGCAAAGCATCCTCGGCGGCGAGCGGGTCAACCTCGATGCGCTGAATGCCGAACAGCAGCTCTACACCACGCGCCGTGACCTGGCCCAGGCCCGTTATGACTATTTGATGGCCTGGACCAAGTTGCATTACTACGCCGGCAACTTGCGTGAGGAGGATATGGCCAAGGTCGATGAAGCCTTCGGCCCGCACAAGACGACCCGATAAACGCCACACCGCTGCACCGCCCCCGATAGGGGGACTACAAATCCAATAACGCCAGGAAAGCGAGTATTTATGAACACGGACGTACGTCGTAATCGTGCCCAGCCGATCACCACCGGCTCATTGTTGTTGCTCGTCGCCGCGCTGCCTGCTGCAGTTCATGCGGCTTATCTTGATCCGGGGCAAGTGGGCGATCCCGCCAGTTGGCGCACCGCCGAGTACCAGAGTGACTGGGGGCTGGATCGCCTGAAGGCGAATGAAGCCTATGCCGCAGGATTCACCGGCAAAGGGGTGAAGATCGGTGCGCTGGACTCGGGTTTTGACCCGAATCATCCCGAAGCCGCACGCTTTCACGCGGTCACGGCCACCGGCAACTACGTTAACGGCACGCCGTTCAGTGTCAGCGGCAATCACAACGCCAACAACGACTCCCACGGCACCCATGTCACCGGCACCATGGGCGCCGCGCGTGACGGTGTCGGCATGCACGGCGTGGCGTTCAACGCGGATGTGTACGTCGCCAATACCAATCAGAACGACAGCTTCCTGTTTGGCCCGGGCCCCGACCCGCGCTATTTCAAGGCGGCCTATGACGCCTTGGCCGATGCCGGCGTTCGGGTGATCAACAACAGCTGGGGCAGCCAGCCCAAGGATGTCGACTACAAGACGATCGAGAGCCTGCACGCCGCTTATGCCCAGCACTGGAACCGGAACACCTGGATCGATGCGGCCGCCGATGTCTCGCGGCGTGGTGTGATCAACGTGTTCAGCGCCGGCAACAGCGGGTACGCCAACGCCAGCGTGCGCGCGGCCCTGCCGTACTTCGAACCGGACCTGGAAGGCCACTGGCTGGCGGTGTCGGGGCTGGATAAAAACAACCAGCAAAAATACAACCAGTGCGGGATCGCCAAGTACTGGTGCATCAGCACGCCGGGCGCGCAGATCTACAGCACCATCGTCGGTGGCGGTTATGCCAGTTACAACGGCACGTCGATGGCTGCGCCCCATGCAACCGGGGCCTTGGCGCTGGTGATGGAACGCTACCCGTACATGAACAACCAGCAAGCCTTGCAGGTGTTGCTGACGACTGCGACCCAGCTTGACGGTTCGATCACCGACGCGCCGACCGCTCGGGTCGGTTGGGGCGTGCCCGACCTTGCGCGGGCGATGAGAGGGCCGGGGCAATTGCTCGGTCCATTCGACGCCAACCTCGCTGCCGGCCAGCGTGATGTGTGGAGCAACGACATCTCGGACAAGGCGCTGATTCAGCGCCAGAGCGAAGACGCCGCCGAACACAGCGCCTGGCAACAGACCTTGAAAGACAAAGGCTGGGTAAACGGAATCGCGGCCAACGCCAGTCAGCAGGACCAGACCGATTACGCCGTGGGCACGGCGCGCGATGCGGCCGCCGCTGCACGACTGTATGAAGGCAGCCTGATCAAGTCCGGCGCAGGCCAGTTGATTCTGGCCGGGAACAATAGCTATCGCGGTACGACCACGGTGAATGGCGGCCTGTTGACGGTCAATGGTTCGCTGAACTCGGCGGTGACGGTCAATGACAGCGGCACTCTGGGTGGTTCCGGGCGAGTCGGTGGATTGATCGCCAACCGCGGCGCAACCGTCGCGCCGGGCAATTCGATCGGCACCTTGCAGGTCAACGGTAATGTGACGCTGGCACCCGGTTCGACCTATGCGGTGGAGCTGTCGCCAACCAGCAGCGACCGCATTGTCGCCAGCGGCACGGCGACCGTCACCGGTGCCACTGTCAGCCTTGCGCTGGAAAACAGCCCGACATTGTTAAGTGCCAGTCAGGTCGAAAGCCTGCTGGGTCACCAGTACAGCATCCTGCAAGCGGCGGGCGGTATTCAGGGACAATTCGGTGCGGTAGTGCCGAACTACCTGTTCATCGGCGGCAGTCTCGACTACTCGGCGACTGGCGTGCAGCTGGCGATTCAACGCAACGGCACTTCGTTCGAGAGTGTCGGGCAAACCCCGAACCAACGTTCCGTGGCCGCTGCCGCCGAGCAATTGGGCGCCGGCAATCCGGTTTACGAAAGCCTCTTACAGTCGCCGTCGGCAGCGTCTGCCCAACAGGCGTTCCAGCAGTTGTCCGGGGAAATCTATCCGGCGCTCGGCACCTTGTTGATCAACGACAGCCGCTACCTGCGTGATGCGGTGACGGAACGTTTGCAGGCAGATCCGGCAACGGGCGGTAGCGGTTGGGTCAAGGCGCTGGGCGCCTGGGGCAAGACCGATGAACGCAATGACACGGCGGGCTCGACCACCTCGATTGGCGGTTTGCTGGCCGGGGTCGACGGTTTGCTCGACGAAGACACCCGTCTGGGATTCGTCACGGGCTATAGCGACAGCTCGTTGAACCTGGACAGCAGCACCCATTCGCGGGCGCAGGTCGACAGCTACCACTTGGGCGCTTACGCCGGACGCGAACTGGGCGCATTGCGCCTGAGTCTCGGCGGGTCTTACAGCTGGCACCGGGCAGACATCACGCGCGACCTGCACTACGGCGATGTCAGTGCCAGGCAGAAAGCCAAGGTCGACGCCAACACCACGCAAGTGTTCACCGAAGCCGCCTACCGGATGGACCGGCAGCCCGTGGCACTGGAGCCGTTCGCCAACCTCGCCTATGTGCACCTGGACACTGACGGTTTCACCGAAAAGGGCGAGGCTGCTGCGCTGAAAAATGGTCGCGACACGCGTGATGCGGTGCTCGGCACGTTAGGCGTACGCGCGCTGAAAACCATCAACCTTTCCAGTCAGCAACGGCTCGACCTGGCCGGCACCCTCGGCTGGCAGCACAACCTGAGCGCTACCCAATCGCAAGACCATTTGGCGTTTGCCAGCGGCGGCCCGACGTTCGCCGTCGAAAGCGCACCACTGGCGCGCAATGCGGCGCTGATCGGGGTTCAGGCAGGGCTGGCATTGGCCAAGGACGTTCGTTTGAACCTCGATTACAACGGCCGTCTGGCCAGCGGCGAAAACAGCCACGGAGTAGGGCTGAGCCTGAATTGGCAGTTCTGATGACGTGAATGCCCCAAAAAGATTGCTGTTGGCGTAGGGGCTGGCGGAGCCTGCGATCTTTTTATGGATGACTGCGCCCGCAAGGTCAAAAGATCGCAGCCTGCGGCAGCTCCTGCGGATGGAGCTCGGCAGGTTATCTGGATGAGTAATAAAAGAAGAAAGACCACTAAGGAAGGTAGCTGGATGGAAGGCAAGTCTCGCAACAACGCGTCTGCGCAAATCGGCATGAGCCGCAAGGCAAAAGCTTTCAATGGAGCCTTTATCGCTTATCTGGCGGCGATCGGAGTCGCTCAGGCCACACCCTATGTGGAAAGCGGCAAGCTCGGCGATCCGAACAGCTGGCGCAGTCCCGAATTCAACGCCGAGTGGGGGCTGGGCGCAACCAACGCCCAGGATGCATACGCGGCCGGGTACACCGGTAAAGGCGTCAAGCTGGGCATCTTCGATCAACCGGTCTACGCCAAACACCCGGAATTTTCCGGCGTGGACAAAGTGGTGACGCTGGTCACCAGCGGTATCCGTGAATACACCGACCCCTACATTCCGGTCAAAGCCGGAGATGCCTTTCGGTATGACGGCACACCGACGGTAGGTTCCGACGGCAAACTGGGGTCTCATGGCACCCATGTTGGCGGGATTGCGGCCGGCAGCCGCGATGGCAGCCCGATGCACGGCGTAGCGTTCAACGCGCAAATCATCAGCGCCGACAACGGCGACCCGGGACCTGAAGACGGGATCATTCTCGGCAACGACGGTGCGGTCTACAAAGCCGGCTGGGACGCTCTGCGAGAAAGCGGCGCACGGATCATCAACAACAGCTGGGGCATCGGCATCACCGATCGCTTCAAAAAGGGTGGCAAGGACCCGGCGTTCCCGCATTTCACCGTGCAGGACGGCCAGGCGCAGTTCGATCAGATTCAGCCGCTGCTCAACACCAAACAGGGCGGCGCTTACCGGGGCGCCATCGACGCGGCCCGCAGCGGCATCGTGACCATCTTCGCCGCAGGTAACGACTACAACCTCAACAACCCGGACGCGATTGCCGGCCTGGGTTACTTCGTGCCGGACATTGCTGCCAACTGGGTCACGGTCGCGGCGCTGCAAATGAACCCGGACACCACTAGCCCCAATCCCTACATCATCAGCACTTTCTCGTCGCGTTGCGGTTATACCGCAGGCTTTTGTGTGTCGGCACCGGGCACCAAGATCTACAGCGCAGTGATCGGCGGCACCAACGCCGATGACCTGACCGTGGGCTACGCCAACAAGAACGGCACCTCGATGGCCGCGCCACACGCCGCTGGCGCCACCGCAGTGTTGATGGAACGCTTCCCGTACATGACCGGCGCGCAGGTCGCCACGGTGCTGAAAACCACCGCCACCGACATGGGCGCACCAGGCATTGATTCGTTGTACGGCTGGGGCATGATCAACCTGCGCAAGGGCATCGACGGCCCCGGCATGTTCGTCGCCGATGCCGACATTCCGCAGGAATTCCGTGTGGCCGGGTCCTATGGCTCAGGCCAGTTTGTCGCCGACCTGCCGGGCATTGGCGCGGTCATCGATGCCGGCAAGCCAACGCAGCGGATCTGTAACGACATCAGTTGCGGGTTCGACGTCTGGCGCAACGATATTTCCGGCCACGGCGGTTTGACCAAACAGGGCATTGGCACGTTGGTGATGACGGGCAGCAACACGTATGCCGGGCCAACCTTGGTGAATCAGGGGCGACTGGCCGTCAACGGTTCTCTGCTGTCGGCGGTCACGGTCAACGACAGCGGCATTCTCGGTGGCTCCGGGCAGGTCGGCGCATTGACCGCGAAAAGCGGTGGCACCGTCGCGCCGGGCAACTCGATCGGCACCTTGCACGTGGCCGGCAACGTGACCTTCGAGCCCGGTTCGACCTATGCCGTCGAGCTGTCTCCCACCAGCAGCGACAGCATCGTTGCCGGCGGCACAGCCACGATCCAGGGCGCGACCGTGAGCCTGTCGCTGGAAAACAGCCCGACGCTGTTGAGCCCCAGCGACGTGCGCAGCCTGATCGGTCATCAGTACAACATCCTGCAAGCGGCCGGCGGTATCCAGGGCCAGTTTGGTGCGGTGTTGCCGAACTACGCGTTTATCGGTGGCAGCCTAGATTACTCGGCGACCGGCGTGCAATTGGCGATCGAGCGCAATGGCAACTCCTTCGCCAGCGTCGGGCAAAACCCGAATCAACGCTCCGTGGCTGTTGCCGCCGAGCAACTGGGCGCGGGTAACGCCGTGTATGAACGCCTGCTGCTGTCGCCGAACGCGGCGAGCGCGCAGCAAGCCTTCCAGCAATTGTCCGGGGAAATTCATCCGGCGATCGGCACCTTGCTGATCAACGACTCGCGCTATCTGCGTGATGCCGTCGGTGAGCGCCTGCGCGATGGCGGTCTCTACGACGCCGCAACGCCCAACAGCAGTGAAAACAATGCCTGGGTCAAAGTGCTGGGCGCCTGGGGCAAGACCGACAGCGGCCACGACAACGCCAACTACACCAGCTCCATCAGCGGTCTGCTGGCCGGGGGTGACGGTTTGATTGCCGACCACACCCGACTGGGTTTCGTCACCGGTTACAGTAACAGTTCGCTGAATATGGGCGATGGCACCCATTCTTCCGCCACGGTCGACAGCTACCACTTGGGCCTGTACGCCGGGCATGAAATGGATGCGCTGCGTCTGAGCGTCGGCGGTGCGTACAGCTGGCACCGCATCGACGCCAAACGTGACCTGCAGTTCGGCGACGTCAGTGCCAAGCAGAAATCCAAGCGCGATGCGCATACCACACAAGTGTTCACTGAGGCGGCCTATCGCCTGGACCTGCAACCGTTGGCACTGGAGCCGTTTGCCAACCTGGCCTACGTGCACCTGGACAGTGACAGTTTCACCGAGAAGGGCGGTGCGGCGGCGCTCAAGGGCGGCGACGACAACCGCGACGTGGTGCTTTCCACGCTGGGCCTGCGGGCGAGCAAACGCCTGGCGCTCACTGAGCATCAGCAACTCGACCTGTCCGGGACCCTGGACTGGCAGCACAACCTGAGCAACATCCACTCCGAGGAAAACCTCGCGTTTGCCTCCGGCAGTACGCCGTTCGCTGTGCAGAGCGTTTCCATGGATCGCAATGCGGCGGTGGTCGGTGTTCGCGCAGGGCTGGCGCTGGCACGCGATGTCACGTTGAACCTGGATTACAACGGGCTGCTGGGCTCGCGGGACAAGACCCACGGCGTCGGGCTGACCCTCGACTGGCAGTTCTGATTTGAAAAACCGCAACACGTAACAGCAATAACCAAGAGGCAAGAAAATGGGTGTTTTTGATTACAGGAAGTTCGGCAGCGAGGCCAGCAAGGCCTTGTACAGCGATGCGATTGCATTGACGCTGTATGCCTACACGCCAACCGGCAAGCCATTGGCTACCGGCTGGACGCCGGTCACCGCCGGACAATTGGGCTATCAGGGCAAGGTCGGTGCCCAGGGCACGTTCTTTGGCGAGCAGGAAGGTTTCACCAGCGCCGAAGCCGAAGTACTGGCCAAGTACGACGCTGCAGGCAAGCTGATCTCCCTCGGTATCGCGTTTCGCGGGACCGGAGGCCTGGGTTACAGCGACACCTACGGTGACATGAAGAACAATCTGCTGGCCGCTATCGGCCCGACGGATTATGCGAAGAACTACGCCAAAAGCGCCTTCGACACCTTGCTCAAGGACGTCGCCGCATTCGCCAGCAGCAAAGGCCTGAACGCCAAGGACGTGCTGATCACCGGCCACAGCCTCGGTGGTCTGGGCGCCAACAGCGTGGCCGAATTGAGTGCCGACCACTGGGGCGGTTACTTCAAGGACGCCAACTACATGACCTTCGCCTCGCCGACGCAAAGCTCGGCGGGCACGCATGTGTTGAACATCGGTTACGAAAACGACCCGGTGTTTCGTGTGCTCGACGGCACCACCTTCACCAGTTCATCGCTGTACAAGCACGACAAGGTTCAGGACTCGGCGACCAACAATATCGTCAACGTCAACGACCACTACGTTTCCACCCAGATGACCCCGTTCAGCATTGCCAACCCGCAACACTGGGCGGCTCACAGCTCCCTCGGTTATGCCGACGGCTTGAACCGGGTGATCGGTTCAAGCTTCTACGACCTCACCAGCAAGGACTCGACGATCCTCGTCTCGACCTTGTCGGAGTCGTTGCGCGCGAGCACCTGGATCGAAGACCTGGGCCGCAGTGGTGAAACGCACACCGGCAGCACCTTCATCATCGGCACCGACAGCAACGATTGGCTGCGCGGCGGCGCAGGCAATGATTTCCTTGAAGGCCGAGACGGCAATGACACCTTCAGGGACGCAGGTGGCTACAACATCCTGCTCGGCGGCAAAGGGCAGAACGTTTTTGACCTGCAACAGCCGCTGAAGAACTTCACCTTTGCCAACGATGGCGACGGCACGCTGTATGTGCGCGACAGCTATGGCGGCATCAGCATGACCCGCGACATCGGCGCGCTGGTCAGCAAGGAATCAGGGGCCATGTGGGGCCTGCTCGGCAAGGACGTCAGTTACAACGTCACCAACAAAGGCTTGTTGGCCGGCACCGACCTGACTCACTACAACCACTCGCTCAATGGCGATGCCTACGGCAATTCGCTGGTGGCGACCGCCGACGGTGACTGGCTGTTCGGGTTGTCGGGCAACGATGTGCTGCGCAGCGACAAAAGCCAGGTGACGTTCGTCGGCGGCGAGGGCAATGACGTCATGTATGCCTCCGGCGGCCACAACACCTTCCTGTTCAGCGGCGCGTTCGGCTTCGACGCCATCAATGGTTACCAGGGCAGCGACAAGCTGGTGTTCATGGGCGTTCAGGGCGCGGGGCAGGGCTATGACTACAGCCAGCACGTTTCGCAATCGGGTAACGACACGCTGCTCAAGGTCGGCGACTACGCGGTGACGCTGGTCGGTGTCGGCCTGAACAACCTGTCTGGTGCGGAGATCATATTTGCTTAAACCACAGAAGCACTAAATGGAACGCCCTGCGCTGCGGGGCGTTCCGGCTGCGTGAGCTATCTCTGACAATTTCAACAACGAGAGAGGCAATACCATGGGTGTTTATGACTACAAAAACCACAACTCAGCCGAATCCAAAGCGCTGTTTTCCGATGCGCTGGCGATCACGCTGTATTCCTATCACAACCTCGACAATGGCTTTGCCACGGGCTATCAGCAGAATGGTTTCGGCCTCGGGCTGCCGGCGACGCTGGTCACTGCACTGATCGGCGGCACCGACTCGCAAGGCGTGATCCCCGGCGTTCCCTGGAACCCCGATTCGGAAAAAGCTGCGCTGGACGCGGTACAAAAGGCCGGTTGGACCCCGATCACTGCCAGCCAGTTAGGCTATGGCGGCAAGGTCGATGTGCGGGGAACCTTCTTCGGCGAGAAAGCCGGTTACACCAGCGCTCAGGTCGAGATCCTCGGCAAGTACGACGCACAAGGCCATCTCACGGAAATCGGCATCGCGTTTCGCGGTACCAGCGGCCCCCGTGAAATACAGATCAGCGACTCCATCGGCGATGTGATCAACGACCTGATGGCAGCGTTGGGTCCCAAGGATTACGCCAAGAACTACGTCGGCGAAGCCTTTGGTTCACTGCTCAAGAATGTCGCCGCATTTGCCACCGCCAATGGCCTGAGCGGCAAGGACGTACTGGTCAGCGGCCACAGCCTCGGCGGGCTGGCGGTCAACAGCCTGGCGGACCTGAGCGGCGATCACTGGAACGGTTTCTACAAGGATTCCAACTACGTCGCCTACGCGTCACCGACCCAGAGCAGCACCGATAAGGTGCTCAACATTGGTTATGAAAACGATCCGGTATTCCGCGCGCTGGACGGTTCAACGTTCAACCTGGCATCGGTCGGCGTACACGATGCGCATCAGGACTCGGCAACCAACAACATCGTCAGCTTCAACGACCATTACGCCTCGGCGGCGTGGAACGTGCTGCCGTTTTCGATCCTTAATGTCCCGACCTGGATTTCCCATCTGCCCACCGGTTACGGTGATGGCATGACCCGGGTGCTGGAGTCGAAGTTCTACGACCTGACCAGCAAGGACTCGACGATCATCGTCGCCAACCTGTCGGACCCGGCGCGCAGCAACACCTGGGTTCAGGACCTCAACCGCAACGCCGAAACCCACAAGGGCAGTACCTTTATTATTGGCAGTAACGGCGACGATTTGATCCAGGGCGGCAAAGGCAATGACTATCTGGAGGGCGGCGATGGCAACGACACCTTCAGGGATGCCGGTGGTTACAACATCATACTGGGCGGTAAAGGCAGCAATACCCTGGACTTGCAGCAGTCGGTAAAAAACTTCGATTTTGCTAACGATGGCGCCGGTACTTTGTACGTGCGCGATGCCAACGGCGGGATCAGCATCACCCGCGATATCGGCAGCATCATCAGTAAAGAACCGGGTTTTCTGTGGGGCTTGCTCAAGGATGACGTGACTCATAGCATCACCGACAAAGGCTTGCAGGTCGGCAATAACCTGACCCAGTACGCGTCATCGGTGAAGGGCGACGCGGGAGACAATGTCCTCACGGCACATGCAGCCGGCGACTGGCTGTTTGGCCTGGACGGCAATGATCATCTGATCGGCGGCAAGGGCAATAACGTGCTGGTTGGCGGTGCCGGAAACGACCTGATGGAGTCGGGTGACGGGAGCAATACCTTCCTGTTCAGCGGCAACTTCGGCAACGACCGGATCCTCGGCTATCAGACCAGCGACAAGCTGGTCTTCCTCGGCGTCGAAGGCGTGGGGCAAAACTACGACGTACGCGACCACGCCAAAGCCGTAGGCGCGGATACCGTGTTGAGCTTCGGCAATGACTCGGTGACGCTGGTCGGAGTTGGGCTCGATCACTTGGCCAGTTCAGGCGTGGTGATCGCCTGACGTTAAAAAGCCCGGCGCGAACCTCGATTCGCGTCGGGCTTTTCAGCGTTTATTCATAGTGAATCACGATGCCTTTGAGCTTGCGTCTCTGCTCGGAATGGAGATCCCGGTCCAGCGGAAGCGCGACGCTGACGTAATCCGAAATGGGTAGGGTCATGTCGTAGATCACCACCACCGCATCGCCGCCGATTTTTGCCGCTTCTTCACGCAGTCTCTGCTCGAACTGGCTGACGGGCGGGGCCGGCTGCGTGCGTGTGTGCAGAATCACTTCACCCAACCGCGTGTACGGTCGTGTCGGCGCGGTACGCAGTATTTGCACCGAGTCCGGGGACGTCGCGGTTGTGTGCTGGGCCCCGGCGTATTCGGTGGTGTGCGCGTGGATACTGCTGCACGCACTGAGCCCGAATACAGCAAGGGCCAGTGCCAGAACTTTGAAGCCGGGCAGGGGAAGCGCGAAGTCCTTATCGCTCAAAGGGCGTTGTAGGGGCTGCACGCTGGTAATTCCTTCTGATTGAAAAAGGTGACCTGTCGATACACGACAGGCTCAAATACCGGACAAAAGCATTTCCCCGGGATCAGGAAAACGCCCGTCGACTCTGAAAAGCATAGCCACAATGTTCCGGTGAGCCAGGCGTAAATTAGAATTTTGCGCGTGTGCCCCGGTATTTTTTTGCCATGGCATTAAACCACCGGGCAGGCCATGCGTTTCCAGAGGGCGCCACCTTCGAGCAGCACAGACACCAGGCGCGGTGAACCGAAACAGGAGAGTGAACACAGTGAGTAACAGCAAGAGGCAGGCAGTCGCAGCAGCGCTGATGATGTTATCGGCGAGCGCGATGGCCGAGGAGTTGCCTCATGGCTCGATTTTGAACCGATACGGCGTGACCGCCGATCAACTGCCACCCCCCGCGCAGGTCGAGCAGAGCGAGCCTGAACCCGAGAACAGCCGTTTCCAGATTCAGCCGGAACAACCCTGGGTGAAACTGAGCCTGGGTGACGGCAAGCAACCGCCAGCGACCGGCAACATCAGCATCGACAACGCGAATGCCCGGGAATACGAGCGCTGCCAAACGATCAGGGGGCAATTGCTGCGACGCGGCGGGCAGGTCATTTCCTGCGATAACAGTATCCCGGGGCAAGACTCTGCATTGCAGATGCCCTGAGGCTTTCGATCATTTTTCTTTGCGGATGGTGGCGACGTCGTTCGCGTTGACCTTGATCTTGGCGCCGGAAATGTCCTTGAACTCAATAAAACCGTCCGTGCCTTTGGTTTTCGGCATGTCTTGGGTCAAATACTGGGTGCCGTTCTGCAACGTCACCACCGTTGGCGACGCGCAACCGCCTAATGCCAGCAAGCCTACGATAGCCAGGGGGACGCTTAGAATGCGGATATTCATAAATAAACCTCTCTTTCAGAACGCTTTTGATCGTTTCGACACACAGGTGCGTCATTTCGATACCGACCGTTGTTGGTGTCACTCGCTCCAGGAAAGTTCGGTTTATGGTGGAAAAAGCCACAAGACCGGATGATTCCAGTCAGCCAAGTGAACCCAAGGTTCGAAACAGCAAAGATCGAATGTGGGAGCGAGCTTGCTCGCGATGACGGTTTTACATTCGACATCAATGTTTACTGTTACACCGCTATCGCGAGCAAGCTCGCTCCCACACTAGACTTGCTTCGTTTTATAGAATGTATTTCCCTGACGGACTGGTGGTACGCAAAACCCGCCACTTATCTTTTTCCGTTTGCCAGCACCGGGTTCAGCTGATATCTGTACGCATAACCAGTATCCGCTCGCCATGGCACTTTCTATCTGTGACAGTCAATCCGCTCGAAGATCCGTTCTATTACCTGAACAACTTCCAACAAGTGCTCGCCTGGCTTGAGCAGCGCTATGCCGATGTGCTTAGCACGGAGGAGCAGCAATTCATCGTTGATTTTGGCCAGTTGCCGCGTGCCTCCCAGGCACTGCTGGTCAGAATGGTCATGCGCAAGGGCGAGCATTTTCGCCTCGGCAAGTTGCATTACACCGAAATTGGCGAGAGTGCCCGCGCGGCAGAACCCTTGCTGAACCTTGGCTGGGTTGACGAACAGACGCCACTGTCGATTGAGCAACTGTTCGAGGTGCTGCTCAAACCGGAAATCCTTCAGTGCTTCAGCACGGCCATCAAACAACCCAAAGCGAAGAAGTCCGAGTGGCTGGCTGCACTGTGCGAGCAGTTCATCCAGCCTCAGTCCTTCAAGAACTGGTGCCCGACGCTGGATGACCGGTTGTTGAGCCTGACCATCATGGACCTGTGCGATCGGCTGCGGCTGATGTTCTTCGGCAACCTGTATCAGGACTGGTCGGAGTTCGTCCTGGCGGATCTAGGGATCTTTACCTACGAGAAAGTCGAGTTTTGCGCCGAGTCCCGAGGCTTGCGCAGTCGTGACGACGTCGAGGCGTTTGTCTATCTGCATGATTGTCAGCTGCGTTTTGAAGCCGGAGAGGCGCTGGAACAGGTCGTCGAACAGATCCAGGCAGTGCAAACCGCCAACCCCTGGCTCGAGCGGCGACGCGCCAAGCTGCTGTTTCAGATCGGGCAACACTGCGAGCGCATCGCCGATTTCTCGGCAGCGCTGACAATCTACCGCGAGTGTGCGTACCCCGGCGCCAGGTTGCGCTTGATCCGGGTGCTGGAGCGTTGCGCTGAGTTTCACTTGGCCCTGGAGTTGGCGACCGACGCCGAACACGCGCCAGAGAGCGCCGCCGAGCAACAGCAACTGTTGCGGGTGCTGCCCCGGTTGCGACGCAAACTCGGCGGGCCGCCGTCGCCACGGGTCAAGGCACGCGAAGTTGAACGGCTGGAGCTGAGTCTGTCGCGAATCGACCCGACGCTGTCAGTCGAATTCCATGTTCAGGCTCATCTCGATGAACCCACGGCACCGGTGCATTACGTCGAAAACAGCCTGATCAATTCGTTGTTTGGGCTGCTCTGCTGGCCGGCGATTTTCGCACCGTTGCCTGGAGCATTTTTTCACCCATTCCAGCGCGGACCGGTAGACCTGCTCAGCGAAGATTTTCATTCCCGGCGTGCCGATCTGTTCCAGGCGTGCCTGGCAGAGCTGGACGATGGGCGTTATGCCGAAACCATCCGCCAGCGCTTTCGCGCCAAGTCGGGTGTGCAGTCACCCTTTATGTTTTGGGGCGTGCTGACCGAAGAACTGCTGGAGCAGGCGCTGAACTGTCTGCCGGCTGAACACCTCAAGCACTGGTTCCATCGACTGTTGCTGGACATCAAGGCCAATCGCGCCGGGATGCCGGACCTGATCCAGTTCTGGCCGCAGCACAAGACCTACCGGATGATCGAGGTCAAAGGCCCGGGCGATCGCCTGCAAGACAACCAACTGCGCTGGCTGGAGTTCTGCCACGAACACCAGATGCCGGTCGCGGTCTGTTATGTGCAATGGGCGCAGGCTGAGGCGTGAGCTATAACGTTGCAGTGCGTGCGTTGTGTGAGTTCACCGCCAAGGCCGGTGATCTCGACTTGCGCTTCACCCCGTCGCCGACTGCCCTGGAAGGCATCGTCGGTCACCGCACTGTCGCTTCGCGGCGCAGCGAGACCTATCAAAACGAAGTGGCCCTTGAAGGCGAATATCGTCAGTTGAAGGTCAGGGGCAGGGCAGACGGTTATGACCCTGGCCAGAATCGTCTTGAGGAAATCAAAACCTACCGTGGCGAACTGGAGCGGATGCCGGCCAATCACCGCCAGTTGCATTGGGCCCAGGCGAAAATCTACGGCTGGTTGATGTGCCAGAAACTACAGTTGGCCGAGATCAAGCTGGCGCTGGTGTATTTCGATATCGTCAGCGAAAAGGAAACCAGCCTGGTCGAAACCTGGAGCGCGCTTGAGCTGGAGCGTTTCTTCACGCTGCAGTGCGGGTTGTTTCTGCACTGGGCCGAGCAGGAAATGGCCCATCGTGAAGCACGCAATCAGGCTACGCAGGTGCTGAGCTTTGCGTACCCGGACTTCCGCCCGGGGCAACGTCACCTCGCCGAATCGGTGTTCAAAGCGGTCAGCACCGGTCGCTGCCTCATGGCCCAGGCTCCGACCGGCATCGGCAAGACGGTCGGCACGCTGTTCCCGATGCTCAAGGCGTTGGCGCCGCAGCAACTGGACAAGGTGTTCTTCCTCACCGCCAAGACTCCCGGACGCAAATTGGCGCTGGATGCGGCACAGGTGATCGTCGACAACAGCGACGGTTTACCGTTGCGAGTGCTTGAGATGATTGCTCGCGACAAAGCCTGCGAGCACCTGGACAAAGCCTGTCATGGCGAATCCTGTCCGTTGGCGAAAGGCTTTTACGATCGCTTGCCGGCGGCCCGCGAGGCGGCGAGTCAGGTGACGCTACTCAATCAGACCGCCCTGCGCGCAATCGCCCTTGAACATCAGGTGTGTCCGTATTACCTGAGCCAGGAAATGGCCCGTTGGGCTGACGTGGTGGTTGCCGACTACAACTACTATTTCGACTTCAGTGCGTTGCTGTTCGGTTTGGCCCAGGCCAATCAGTGGAAAGTCGCCGTGCTGGTGGATGAGGTCCACAATCTGGTGGAGCGTGGTCGGCAGATGTACAGCGCCACACTCGATCAGTTCACCCTCAATACCCTGCGCAAAAGCGCTCCCGAGGTGCTGAAGAAGAGCTTGCAGCGGGTCAACCGTGAATGGAATGCGCTGCACAAAACACAGATCAGCCCTTATCAGGCTTACGCGAAAGCCCCGGACAAATTGTTGCAGGCGCTGTCGCTCTGCACGACCGCCATCGGCGATTACCTCAACGATCACCCGCAAGGATTGGACGCTACGTTGCAGAGCTTCTATTTCGATGCGCTGCAATTCAGCCGGGTCGCTGAGCTGTTCGATGAGCATTTCCTGTTCGACATCAGCAAGCGCGACCTCGGCAACACGCGCAGCCTTTCGCAGCTGTGCCTGCGCAACGTTGTGCCAGCCGGTTTCCTCCGCCCGCGTCTGACGGCGGCGCGCAGCACCGTGATGTTTTCCGCGACCTTGAGTCCGCAGCGCTATTACGCAGACCTGCTCGGATTGCCGGCTACCACGGTGTGGATCGACGTTGAGTCGCCGTTCAACGCCGAGCAGCTCAAGGTGCAGATTGTCAGCCAGATATCCACCCGATTCGTGCACCGGCAGGCCTCGCTTGCGCCGATTGTCGAGTTGATGGCCCGACAGTTCATTGAGCGTCCCGGCAATTACCTGGCGTTTTTCAGCAGCTTTGATTACCTGCAACAGGTGGCACAGCTGTTCACCGAGACTTGGCCGCAGATCAACCTCTGGTCACAGTCACGCGGCATGGACGAAGCCCGGCGTCAGGCCTTTCTGGAGCAGTTCACGCCCACCAGCCAGGGCATTGGTTTTGCGGTATTGGGTGGGGCGTTCGGCGAAGGCATCGACTTGCCGGGCTCACGGTTGATCGGTGCGTTCATCGCGACGTTGGGGCTGGCGCAACTGAACCCGGTCAACGAGCAGTTGAAGCAGCGCATGGCGGCGATCTTCGGTGCAGGTTACGACTACACCTACCTGTTTCCCGGCGTACAAAAGGTGGTGCAAGCCGCCGGGCGGGTGATTCGTACCCAGCAGGATCATGGCGTGGTGATGCTGATCGATGACCGCTTTGGCGAAAGCAAGGTTCAGCAGTTGTTGCCGCGCTGGTGGTCGGTCAGCGGGCGCGTGTGAGACGCGCCGCCGTCAATGCATGCCGACTGTCCGGTCGGCCCGGCGCGAGGTCTGAACACTGCGTGCCTGGTGCACCATGCTGACCAGCTCCGCGGCAAAACGGTGGCAGTCGCCCGGCCAACGTGCGGTCAACAGGTTGCCGTCATGCACGATAAACCCGCATTGCGGGTTTTCTGTCGAATCACGTTGCGAGAATCTTGGCCCCGGCAAGAAGTCATGGACGCTCGCCAATGCGGCGGTGACTTCGGCCTGCACCGTTTGCGAATAGGTGCGGTAGTAGCGGCCGAGCCACGGCGCAGTAAGCCACCAGGCTGGCAGTTCCATGGTGTTGGCCAGCAACGCGGTCACCTTGCGCCCGTGCAGTACCGAAAGAACGTTGTCGGCATCCAGCGTGCGGGCCAGCAGCAATACGCCATGGCAAACCGCCGCGACCGGTTTCTGTGCATCAAAGAAGTACCGGACAATCCGCCGGGCGTCTTCGGACTCCAGCAAACTGCGCATGCCCTTGGCGTGGCCGCCCGGGATCACCAGCCCCTCGTACTGCTCGGGATCTACTTCGGCGTAGGCCATGGGTGATTTGAAACGCTCGTCGGCGGTCATGGCTGCGTAACACTGAAGATCTTCCTTGCGGGTCATCAGCAGCGAGTTCAGTGGCCCGAAACCGATGTCCACCAATCGCGAGTCGGCGTAGGCCGGCAAGCCTTTTGGTGTCGCGAAGCACACCTCGATGCCGGCGTCATGCAACGCCTGCCAGGGCACACTGCTTTCAGTGGGGTCGTAGTCAGCCTGAGGTAGCAGGAAAAGCAGCATGTACAAAGCCTCGAGTCGTCAGCGCTGGGGATCGTCTATTGCTCTGAGTCTGGACGCAGGGACTGGACTTCGCCAGCCGTTGCCTGCCAATTGTATGCAGTCAGGGGCTCAAGCCTCAGTGAACCGAAACTTGAACAGCGTGCACGGGTAGCTGTCGACGGGAAGCTGATGGCGAGTGAACTGACCCTGGGTCAGCTCGGGGATGATTTTTGACCAAAACGCCTGGGCCGGCTGATTGGCATCGATATGAAAAATCTGCCACTGACCGGGAAGCTGCTGGAGCAGGGCAGATACTACAAACTTCCCGACGCCGCGGCCTCGATAGTGACGGCTGACGAAGAGATAACCGATGTTGTACTGCACGTCGTCAAAATGAACCGAGTCGTCAACCGTCACGAACCCGGCAATGTCACCATCGACCCTGATCAGGAACGCTTGCGTTGCAGGCTTTCGCCAGTAGTCGAGCATGGGCTGAAGGGGGAAGAAACCATGGGCGCCAATCTTCAGCGGCAGCCACTCGCTGAAGTCGTACAGATAGAACTGCATCAGGTTTTCGATGCAGTCCAGTTCATCCCGTTGTGCGCGGTGCAGTTCGATCGCGGCCATTGCACGAAGCTCCAGACGATTCGATGGCTATGGCGATTAACCTAGCACCTCACGCAAACGATGCCACAACATGCCCAGCGCCAGGAGCGGAGTGCGCAATGCACGCCCACCCGGAAAGGTCATGTGCGGCACTGCGCTGAAGACGTCCAGGCCGTGGCTGTGTCCTGCATGAATCGCCTCGGCCAGCAGACGCGCGGTCCAGTGCGTGACGTTGAGGCCATGACCGGAATAGCCTTGGGCGTAAAACACGTTCGGATACTGCGACAACCGCCCGACCTGGGGGAAGCGATTGGCGGTGATGCCGATCCTGCCGCCCCATTGAAAGTCGATGCGCGTATCGGTCAGCTGCGGGAACACCTTGAGCATTTTCGGGCGCATATAGGCGGCGATGTCCGCTGGATCGCGCCCGGAATAGTGGCAGGCGCCGCCGAACAGCAGGCGCCGGTCTGCCGAAAGCCGGTAGTAGTCGAGTCCGACTTTCTGGTCGCACAGCGCCAGGTTCTGCGGGATCAGTTCTGCGGCAGCCTGCGCCGGCAATGGCTCGGTCGCGATGATGTAACTGCCCGCCGGCAACACCTTGCCGCTGAGCCGTGGTTCCAGATCCTCCAGATGCGCGTTGCAGGCCAGCACCAGACTCCCGGCGCGCACCGTGCCGCTCGCGCAGCGAACCTGCACGGTGCTGCCATGGATGATCTCCAGCACCGGGCTTTGCTCGAAAATCCGTACCCCCAGCGACTCGGCGACCCGAGCCTCGCCGAGCACCAGGTTGAGCGGGTGCAGATGGCCGGAGCCCATGTCCACCAGTCCGCCGGCGTAAACACCAGAGTTCACAACCTGGCGCATGTCTTCGGGCCTGACGAGGCGGGTTGCATGGGCATAACCCTGGGCGCCCAGGGTTTCTTGCTCCAGCTGAAACGCCGCGAACTGCGCGGGAGTATTGGCCAGTTCGCAAAAACCCCAGCGCAGGTCGCAATCGATGCCATGCTCGCGGATACGATTGCCCACCACCTCGACCGATTCGATGCCGGCGCGCTCCAGATAGCGCACGCCTTCCTGACCGACGTACCGGGCAAAGCCCGAAACGTCGTGGCCAATGCCACGGATCAACTGCCCGCCATTGCGGCCGCTGGCACCCCAGCCGATCCGCCGGCCTTCCAGCAGAATCACCGAGAGCCCGCGCTGGGCCAGTTCAATGGCGGTGTTGACGCCGGTAAAACCGCCGCCAATCACGCAGACGTCGGCTTCCAGGTCCGACGTCAACATCGGGTGTTGCACCATCGCGTTGGCGGAGGCGTTGTAATAGGAGCGGGCGTGTTCCGCTGACAGGTTTATAGCGATCTGATTCATTTATTGGACTTCACTTTGCTCCAGGAGCGGGTCATCACGCGCATGATTTCCGCTGTCGGTGTGGTCGAGATGTACAGCTTGTCCAGCACCGCCTGGGACGGGTAAACCTCTGGATTGTTCACCAGTTCCGCGTCCATGAACTGTTTGGCCGCAGGGTTGGGGTTGGCGTAACCGACGGTGGCGCTGACCTTGGCGATCACCTCCGGCTCCAGCAGGTAGTTGATGAATTCGTGGGCTTGTTTGGCGTTGCCGGCGTCGGCAGGCACGGCCAGCAAGTCGAACCACAGGTTGCTGCCTTCCTTGGGGATCGCATAGGCGATGTTCACGCCGTTCTTCGCTTCCTTGGCGCGGTTTGCCGCCTGGAACACGTCCCCCGAGTAGCCGAAGGCGATGCAGATGTCGCCGTTGGCCAGGTCCGACACGTATTTGGATGAGTGGAAGTAGGTGATGTACGGGCGGATGGTCAGCAGCTTGGCTTCGGCTTTCTTGTAGTCCTCGACATTCGAGCTGAGTGGGTCCATGCCCATATAGTTGAGCACCGCCGGGAATACTTCGTCGGGCGAATCCATCATTGAGACACCGCACTGGGTGAGCTTTTTCAGGTTCTCCGGTTCGAACAATACGGCCCAGGAGTCGATGTGATCGACACCCAGCACTTTTTTGATCTTGTCGACGTTGTAGCCGATGCCGTTGGTACCCCACAGGTACGGCACCGAATGCGCGTTACCCGGGTCGTTCTTCTCCAGCAGTGCCAGCAATTTAGGGTCGAGGTTTTTCCAGTTTGGCAGCTGCGAGCGGTCCAGTTTGAGGAACGCGCCGGCTTTGACCTGGCGCGCCAGGAAATGGTTGGAAGGCACCACCACGTCATACCCGGTACGCCCGGCGAGCAGTTTGCCTTCCAGGGTTTCATTGGAGTCGAATACGTCGTAGATGACCTTGATACCGGTTTTCGCCTGGAAGTCGGCGAGGGTGGTCGTACCGATATAGTCGGTCCAGTTGTACACACTGACGCTCGGCTGCGCTTGCGCACCGAGGCTGCAGAACAGCGCGAGCGCTGCGGGAACGACCGATTTCAATAGACGCATTTCGACACCCCTTTGAATGATTGTTTTCGATGTTTTTGCACTGATCGTTCCCATGCTCTGCGTCACTAGTGTCCGGTAAAACTCTCTCATAGCTGAAGGCTGCCTTG
>NZ_MOBI01000038.1:0-79614 GCF_003732175.1 Pseudomonas brassicacearum | reverse complement strand
GAAGTATCCGATCAGAAATAAAAATGCCAGTCAGCTTAACTGACTGGCATTACGCACTTGGCGGGCTTTATTTTTGCAGCGCTAAAACCGGATTAGTTGGTTTTAGGAGCGGCTTCTTCAGTGGCTGCTTTGCTCGAATCTGCCTGAGCTTTGGCAGCATCAGCGGCTTCTTTCGCTGCGTCGTTCACTTTATCCTGAGCTTCACCAATTTTTTGCTGGGTTTGTTCAATTTTTTGGGTGGCTTCTTGAGCTTTGTCCTCGGGTTTTTTACCGCAGGCAGCGATGCCGAGGGAAGCGGTCAACATCAAGGCAATAGCTAAAGTCTTACGCATGGGGTGTTTCTCCTGGTGGAAAATGTCTACTTGCCCTTTCGAACGCAGTACCACAGGTTAAGTTCCATATTTCCTACAGATATATAAGATTTATCTTGGGGGGAACTTTTTCTTAGTCCCTATGCTGCTATGCAACACCACTAAAAAGAGCCTTTATCGAATGATCGACAACCCCGTTTTCGAGCGAGCGACGCGGTTTTTATCGGCGCTGAGGCATTGCCAGGTGCTCGGGTTACGTGTGCTCAGCGCCAGTAATGACGGGCTGACGATTACGTTGCCATACAGCCCGCAGATCGTCGGAAATCCGCAAACCGGTGTGATTCATGGCGGTGCCATTACCTCGTTGATGGACACCGCGTGCGGCATGGCAACGCTCTGCGTTTTGCCGGAGTTCGAGGTTTGCCCGACCCTGGATCTGCGTATCGACTACATGCATCCGGCCGAGCCGCATAAAGAGGTGCATGGTTTTGCCCAGTGCTACCGGGTGACGACTGATGTGATCTTCACGCGCGGGTTTGCTTACCAGGAGGATCCGCAAAAGCCGATCGCCCATGCAGTCGGGACCTTCATGCGCATGGGTAAAGGTGTCAAAGGCACCAAAGGTTTTGGTGGCGTCATCAGTGGGGGGACGAAATGACTGATAATTTCAAAGAACAATTGCAGCAGGCCCACGAGCGTGGGGAATACGCCTCGCTGCTACATCTGATCCCCTATGCCAAGCTGATTGGCGTCGAGTGTTCGCGTCTGGGCGATGAGTTGCTTTTTCGTCTGCCGGCGAACAAGGACAATATTGGCAACCCTTTGCTGCCTGCGATTCATGGCGGGGTGATAGCCGGGTTCATGGAGCTGGCGGCGGCCTTGCATTTGCTGGTCTTCAGCGGTTCCCTCGGTGTGCCGAAGATCATCGATTTCTCGCTCGATTATCTGCGTGCCGGGCAGTTTCGCGACACCTATGCCAAATGCCAGGTGTGCCGTCAGGGGCGGCGGGTCGCCAACGTTGCGATAACCGCATGGCAGAGCACTCAAACCGAACCGATTGCCACGGCGCGTGCGCATTTCAAGATTGAAGAAACACCAGGCCCTTGAAATCCTGGGCTATGCCCCCAACTCTGATGACATCCCGCCGTCACCCCTTCAGGGTGCGGCCACTGCCATCCAATCGGAGTTTGATGACCATGAGCGTGGAAACTCAAAAGGAAACCCTGGGCTTCCAGACCGAGGTGAAGCAACTGCTGCACCTGATGATCCATTCGCTGTATTCCAACAAGGAAATTTTCCTTCGCGAACTGATCTCCAACGCCTCCGACGCTGTCGACAAATTACGTTTCGAAGCCCTGTCCAAGCCTGAGTTGCTGGAAGGTGGCGCCGAACTGAAAATCCGTGTGAGCTTCGACAAGGACGCAAAAACCGTCACCCTCGAAGACAACGGTATCGGCATGAGCCGTGACGATGTCGTGACCCACCTGGGTACCATCGCCAAATCCGGCACTGCCGATTTCATGAAACACCTGTCCGGCGATCAGAAGAAAGATTCGCACCTGATCGGTCAGTTCGGCGTGGGTTTCTACTCTGCATTCATTGTTGCCGATAAAGTCGACGTGTTCAGCCGCCGTGCCGGCCTTGCTGCCAGCGAAGGCGTGCACTGGTCGTCCAAGGGCGAAGGCGAATTCGACGTCGCCACCATCGACAAGGAAGACCGCGGTACTCGCATCGTCCTGCATCTGAAGTCCGCTGAAGACGAGTTCGCCGATGGCTGGCGTCTGCGCAACATCATCAAGAAGTACTCCGATCACATCGCTTTGCCGATCGAACTGCCGAAAGAAGTGGCAGCCGCCGAAGGCGAAGAGAAACCAGCTGTTGAATGGGAAACCGTCAACCGCGCCAGCGCTTTGTGGACCCGTCCGCGTACCGAGGTCAAAGACGAGGAATACCAGGAGTTCTACAAGCACATCGCTCACGATTTCGAGAACCCGCTGAGCTGGAGCCACAACAAGGTCGAAGGCAAGCTGGAGTACAACTCGCTGCTTTACGTGCCGGCCCGTGCTCCGTTCGACCTGTATCAGCGTGAAGCGCCACGTGGCCTGAAGCTGTACGTGCAGCGCGTGTTTGTCATGGACCAGGCTGAGTCGTTCCTGCCGCTGTACCTGCGCTTCATCAAGGGCGTGGTCGATTCCAACGACCTGTCGCTGAACGTCTCGCGTGAAATCCTGCAGAAAGACCCGATCATCGATTCGATGAAGTCGGCGCTGACCAAGCGCGTTCTGGACATGCTGGAAAAACTGGCGAAGAACGAGCCTGAGCAATACAAGGGCTTCTGGAAAAACTTCGGTCAGGTCATGAAAGAAGGCCCAGCTGAAGATTTCGCCAACAAAGAGAAAATCGCTGGCCTGCTGCGCTTCGCCTCCACCCAGGGTGAAGAGGGCGAGCAAGTGGTTTCACTGGCCGAATACCTGGCTCGCGCCAAGGAAGGTCAGGACAAGATCTACTACCTGACCGGTGAAACTTATGCACAGGTCAAGAACAGCCCGCACCTGGAAGTCTTCCGCAAGAAAGGCATCGAAGTGCTGCTACTGACCGACCGTATCGACGAGTGGCTGATGAGCTATCTCAGCGACTTCGACGGCAAGAGCTTTGTCGACGTGGCGCGCGGTGACCTGGACCTGGGCAACCTGGACTCGGCAGAGGACAAGAAAGCCGCAGAAGAAGTCGCCAAGAGCAAGGAAGGCCTGGTTGAGCGGATCAAGACTGCTCTGGGTGAAACCGTCAGCGAAGTGCGGGTTTCCCACCGTTTGACCGATTCTCCGGCGATTCTGGCCATCGGTGAGCAGGACCTGGGCATGCAGATGCGTCAGATCCTCGAAGCCAGCGGTCAGAAGGTTCCGGATTCCAAGCCGATCTTCGAATTCAACCCGGCTCACCCGCTGATCGAAAAACTCGACGGTGAGCAGAGCGAAGAGCGTTTTGGCGACCTGTCGCACATCCTCTTCGATCAGGCAGCCCTGGCTGCCGGCGACAGCTTGAAAGATCCGGCCGCCTATGTGCGCCGTCTGAACAAGCTGCTGGTTGAACTGTCGGTGTAATCGCGTTAAAGAAAAACCCGCTTCGCAGGCGGCATGAAAACTACTGCGCTCGGCAATACTGCGTTAAAAACAGGCTCGGACTGCTCATTTACAAACACGTAAACTCCGCGTCCTCGCCTGTTTTTGCCTTGTCTTGCCTTCGCTCGTGACGTTTCCATACCACCTGTAAAGCGGGTTTTTTCATTCTGGCGTTTCTTTACGGGAGTGAGTCATGAGCCAAGTTACTGTGCGTTCCGTGGTCTATCAGATTGAGGGGCAGTCTTACGAAGGGCGTCTGGCGTTCGACGCCAGCCACGCGGGCCCGCGTCCGGGCTTGCTGATGGCGCCGAACTGGATGGGTGTCAGCGCCGGGGCCGAGAAGATTGCCCAGGAGGTCGCAGCCAAAGGTTATGTGGTGTTGATTGCTGACCTGTATGGGCAGGCGATTCGTCCGCAGAATGGCGACGAGGCGGGCGCGGCGATGATGCCGCTGAAGAATGATCGTGCGTTGCTGCGCAAGCGCATGCAGGCGGCATTTGCTGCCTTGCAGAGCCAGGGTGAAGCTGCGGTCGACACCTCGAAACTGGCGACGTTCGGTTTCTGCTTCGGCGGTTGCTGTGCTCTGGAGCTGGCGCGTACCGGCGCGCCGCTCAAGGCTGCCGTGTCGTTCCACGGTACGCTGGATACGCCGAACCCTGCCGATGCGAAAAACATCAAGGGCTCGGTGCTGGTGTTGCACGGTGCTTCCGATCCATTGGTGGCGAAAGAGCAACTGCCGGCCTTCGAAGCTGAAATGAATGCTGCAGGCGTAGATTGGCAATTGCTCAGCTACGGTGGCGCGGTGCATTCCTTTACCGACCCGCACGCCAACGTGCCGGGCATGATGATGTACGACGCCAGGACCGCCAAACGGGCCTTTGTGTCGATGCATAACTTGCTGGATGAAGTATTCAACGGCTGAGTGCTGTTTCTAGCCCTGGCACCGTCGGTGTCAGGGCTGGCCTCATCGCGAGCAAGCTCGCTCCCACAGTGGTTTGGAGTCGACCATTAATATTGTGTACGACTCGGTCAAATGTGGGAGCGAGCTTGCTCGCGATGGCGGTATAACTGGCGCCGAAGATCTCAGGGCAGCTCGATCCGCTCGCTCTCGCCAGGCACGGTTGGCCAATCCCCGGCCGCCCAGCGTCGGCGGGCCTCATCGATCACCGCGGGATCGCTGGAGACGAAGTTCCAGTTGATCCGACGCGGCCCGTCCATGGGCGCGCCGCCAAACAGCATGACGTGGCAGTCGCTTTCGGCGAACAGGTCCATTTCTTCCCCGGCAGGCAGCACCACCAGCGAGTGCGGTTCAATCGGCTCGCCATTGAGCTGGGCCTCACCGTCCAGCACATAAAGGGCACGTTCTTCATGCTCGGTGGGGATCAGCAAGGTCGTCGCCGTTTTCAGCTCAAGCTCTGCGTACAACGTAGGGGAAAGCACCGGAACCGGTGACTCAAGGCAAAAGCCTTTGCCGGCAATCATCCTGATTTTCACCCCGAGGTTATCGCTGACCGGCAGGCTGGCGGCCGGGTGATGGCTGTAATGGCCAGGGCCTTGTTCGTGCGCTTTGGGGGAGGCCAGCCAGATTTGCAGGCCGTGCATCTTGAAATCGGTATTCCACAAGGCTTTCGGTGTGCGCTCGACGTGAGCAATCGCACTGCCTGCGGTCATCCAGCTGACGTCACCCGGTTTCACGATCTGATCAGAGCCCAGGCTGTCCTTGTGCTGGAGCTCGCCTTCGAACAGGTAGGTGAGGGTGGACAGGCCGATGTGCGGATGCTGGCGGATGTTCATGCCCTTGCCAGCCGGGTAGCGGGTTTCAAGCATGTGATCGAAAAACACGAAAGGCCCGACACTGCGGCATTGGGCCGATGGTAGTGGGCGCAGGATCGGTTGGCCTTCGACATCTTCGGTGCGTGGGCGGATCACGAGCGGACTGATCATGGTGCATTCCAGGCTGTACGAGTGATGCCGCTGAGCATAACCCGCACAGCCTGCGTTTGCCGCTATTGGCTGAAGGCGCCTTCAGACAGGTGAGTCTCGATGGTCACTTCGCTGGTGGTCATCAGCTTGTGCACCGGGCAGCGGTCGGCCACGCGATGCAGCTCTTCACGCTGGGCGTCGGTGAGTACGCCTTTAAGGGTCAGTTTGACGTGCAGCGCGTATTTGCCTTTCTGCTCCTGACTGTTGTCGCGTTTGACCTCGACCGTGACGCCAGTCAGCGGGATTTCCTTTTTCTGTGCGTAGAGCTTGAGGGTCAGTGCCTTGCAGGCGCCCAGCGCTGCGTCGAAGTAATCGTGGGGCTCTGGAGCGGAACCTTCACCGCCGGAGGCTTTGGGCACATCGGCGAAGAGTTGATGGTCGTCGATCTGGATGCTGTGACGAAAACCTTCGTTGGATTCGGTATTGACGGTAATGGTCATGACAAACCTCATAGGCAGTAAGAAAGAGTGTGCGTCAGAAGTAGACCTTGCAGTTATAGAGCATCTGGCGATTCAGGCGTTCCACTGGTTTATCGATAACCCAAAAAAAAACGCCCCGAACCAGTCGGGGCGTTTTCATGTGCAGCGAAGCAGCGGGGCGTTATTTGCCCTGCCAGCGCTTCAGGACCAGAGTGGCGTTGGTGCCACCAAAGCCGAAGCTATTGCTCATCACGGTGTTGATGGTGGCGTCTTCGCGAGTCTTGGTCAGAATTGGCATATCAGCCACTTCCGGATCCAGTTCTTCGATGTTGGCAGAACCTGCCATGAAGTTGCCTTCCATCATCAGCATGCAGTAGATCGCTTCGTGAACGCCGGCGGCGCCCAGGGAGTGACCCGACAGGCTCTTGGTGGAGCTGATGGCCGGAGCCTTGTCGCCGAAGACTTCACGCACGCCTTTCATTTCCGCGACGTCGCCGACCGGAGTCGAAGTGCCGTGGGTGTTCAGGTAGTCGATCGGCGTGTCGACGGTGGACATGGCCATCTGCATGCAGCGGATGGCGCCTTCGCCGCTTGGAGCGACCATGTCGTAGCCGTCGGAAGTCGCGCCGTAGCCGACGATTTCCGCGTAGATCTTCGCGCCGCGGGCCAGAGCGTGTTCCAGCTCTTCGACCACGACCATGCCGCCACCGCCGGCGATGACAAAACCGTCACGCTTGGCGTCGTAGGCACGGGAAGCTTTTTCCGGTGTCTCGTTGTACTGGCTGGACAGTGCGCCCATGGCGTCGAACAGGAACGATTGGCTCCAATGCTCTTCTTCACCGCCGCCGGCGAACACGACGTCCTGCTTGCCCATCTGGATCTGTTCCATGGCGTTGCCGATGCAGTGAGCGCTGGTGGCGCAGGCAGAAGCGATGGAGTAGTTCAGGCCCTTGATCTTGAATGGAGTGGCCAGGCAAGCGGAAACCGTGCTGCTCATGGTCCGCGTTACGCGGTATGGGCCGACGCGCTTGACGCCTTTTTCGCGCAGGATGTCCAGCGCTTCCATCTGGTTCAGGGTCGATGCGCCACCGGAACCGGCGATCAGGCCGGTGCGCGGGTTGGAAACCTGCTCTTCGGTCAGGCCGGAGTCAGCAATGGCGTCTTTCATGGCCAGGTAGGCGTAAGCCGCCGCGTGGCCGACGAAGCGATAGATCTTGCGATCGATCAACTCTTCGAGTGGCAGGTCAATGGAGCCGGAAACCTGGCTACGCAGACCCATTTCGGCATATTCCGGGTTGAACCGGATGCCAGGGCGGCTTGCACGCAGGTTAGCGGAGACGGTCTCTTTGTCATTGCCCAGGCACGAAACGATGCCCAGACCAGTGATAACGACGCGGCGCATGCGGATAACCCTTAGAAGTTGTCAGTGGATGTGAATACGCCGACCCGAAGGCCTTCGGCGGTGTAGATCTCGCGGCCGTCGACGCTGACCGAACCATCGGCGATGGCCAGGTTCAGCTTGCCCTTCAGGACGCGTTTGATCTGGATGTTGTAGGTGACTTTTTTGGCGGTCGGCAGAACCTGGCCAAAGAATTTCACTTCGCCCGAACCCAGGGCGCGGCCGCGGCCCGGCAAGCCTTGCCAGCCGAGGAAGAAACCGACCAACTGCCACATGGCGTCGAGGCCCAGGCAGCCTGGCATCACCGGATCACCTTCGAAGTGGCAGGCGAAGAACCACAGGTCCGGAGTGATATCCAGCTCGGCGACCAATTCACCTTTGCCGTACTTGCCACCTTCTTCGCTGATATGAGTGATGCGATCCACCATCAGCATGTTCGGGGCGGGCAGTTGCGCGTTACCAGGGCCGAACAGCTCACCGCGACTGCAGCGCAGCAGGTCTTCCCGGGTAAAGGCGTTTTGTTTGGTCATGCGAGCTCCTCAATAGTCCCATGCGGCAGGTGGGGCAAATCTTCCCGGCCGATCGAAGCGTTCATGCTTCGAACCGGCAGCCTACTCATAGACTATTGCGTTGTGGTGAAAGTCACAGCACAAGGGACATGAATGTACACTTGTGCACTGAAATTATTTTTCAAGCCCGATTCCGAGCTGTCAAGGTGCCTAAGACTGCCGCACTTTCGCCTTTCACGCCAGTCGCAGATGGTCGATCACTCCCCACTACCGTACCCAACGTTGCAGAATTTGCTGCAGATCAGCGCGTTTGAAAGGTTTGGCCAGATAATCGTTCATCCCCGCCGACAGGCAGGCCTCGCGGTCACCCTGCAACGCGTTGGCGGTCAGGGCGATAATGGGTAGATCGGTGCAGCCGGGCAGTTGACGGATCTGCTGGGTGGCTTCGTAACCATCGATGACCGGCAGCCGGCAATCCATCAAAATTACCTCGAAAATCAGGCTCTCGGCACTGCGTACCGCCTGCGCTCCATCGGTGGCGACGCTGACAGTAAAGCCCAGACTGCGCAGCATTGCTTCGACGACGGTCTGATTCACCGGATTGTCTTCCACCAGCAGCACATTGCGCCCCTCGCCGTGGTCGTTGCCGGCAGGCGTGCGCGGGGTCAGGGTCGGTGGCGTCTGTCTGGACAGCGCCAGCGGAATTTCCAGGGTGAATACCGAGCCTCGGCCTTCCTCGCTCTGGGCACGCAGTGTGCCGCCCATCCGCTCGGCCAGCGTGCGCGCAATCGGCAGGCCCAGGCCGGTGCCGCCGTAGCGCCGGGAGATCGAGCTGTCAGCCTGCTGGAAGGCGTTGAACATCAGCTCCAGGCTTTGCGCCGAAATGCCGATCCCGCTATCGCGCACGGTGCAAGTGAACCACAGCAGTTCGTGGTCCAGCGATTGCCACTGCGGTTCAATTGTAACTCGACCTTTCTCGGTGAACTTCAAGGCATTGCCGATCAGGTTGACCAGGATTTGCCGGATCCGGGTCGGGTCGCCTTGTACCTGCAAGGCTTGCATATCGTCCGGAATCTGCAGCTCCAGGCTCAGGCCGCGTTGCACCGCAGTGTGCTGGAAAGCCTGGGCACAGTTGTTGATCAGCTCGGCGAGGTTGAACGGGATGTGCTCCAGTTCCAGGGCCGAGCGTTCGATGCGCGAGAAGTCGAGAATGTCGTTGATGACCTTGAGCAAGTGCTCGGTGGACTCCGACGCCAGTGCGGCGTACTCGATCTGCTCCTCGGTCATGTGGGTGGTTTCGAGCAGTTGCAGCATGCCCAGCACGCCATTCATCGGTGTGCGCAATTCATGGCTCATCATCGCCAGGAAGTCGGACTTGGCGCTGTTGGCCTTTTCCGCTTCTTCGCGGGTCTGGATCAGTTGCGCCATGGCCTGATGCTGCTCGCGGCTGGCGAGCTCAAGGCCATCGGCGAGGTTATTGATGTGGCGCGACAGGTCGCCCAGTTCGGCATCGTCGACGATGGGCAGCGGTGTTTTGTAGTCGCCTTGCTGAATCGCCTTCACCGCATTGCCCATGGCGCTGATGGGCTCTGACAGGCTGGCGGCCAGGCGCCGCGCCAGCAGAAAGGTAAAGAGCAGGGCGAACAGCGCAAGGATCGCGGCCTTGAGCAGGATCTCCTGTTGTCGCTGGCTGAAGGCATCGTTGGACATGCCGACGACGACGCGCCCCAGATAGTCTTCGGAGGGGCCGATGGCGGGTGGCGGCCCCTGCAGGAAATCGTCGCTGAGCCTGATCCGTTGCAAGCGCACCGGTGCTTGAAACACTTCGATCTGTTGCGAGCTCTGGCGGTTTTCCGAGGGCTGCTCGACGTGCACCAAGACCTTGTTGGCGTTGTCCTGCACCTCGAGAAAACGCACGTGCGGCGTTGTCAGCGAGGCCTTCATCAGGCTTTCGAGCACCTCATTGTTGCCGGAGATCACTCCGTACTCAGTGGCCGGGGCCAGTTGATTGGCGATCAGTTGGCCGGTGTGGTTGAGCTCCTGGCGCAAATCCTGAATTCGCACGACAGTAAAGAAGCTGATCAGCAGCAATGTCAGCAGCAGCGCCGGGCCGAGGCTGATGATCTGGGTGCGGGTATTGATGTCCCAATGGCGGCGTAGGTTCATGGGCGGTTTTCTCCTTCGGCCAACTGTGTTGCAACAGCCGTGGGGTCAATCTGTTCGATGCCTAAGGAACGAGCGACTTGCGGGTTACTTAATACCTTGAAGCGCTGCGGATAGAGGGTGCGCGGCCAGCTGGCCGGCGGACGGTCAAGCAAGTTGTCAAGAATGGCCAGCCAATCGCTCTGATCGCTGTAGGTGCTGGCCAGGCTGCCGGCCTTGACGAACCCGGCGTTGGGTCCGATCAATGCAAGTTGTCGGCCATAGCTGCTGAGCAGCAGATTCTTGGCGGTCTTTGGGTTGTACACGTCAGGGTCGTCGAGTCCCAACAGTACGTCGCTGTTTTTCAGCAGCGCCTGCAAAGGCCGGCTGTCATTGGTGTTGTCCCAACGCTCGGCGACGATCTCCAGTCCCAGCCGGTGCGCGGCGTGGTGCAGTTCCTTGAGCAGAAATTCGCTGTTCATCCCGTACAGCACGCCGACCTGTCGGACTTGCGGCAACAGAGCCTGGATCAGGCGAAGTTGGCGGCTCAGCGGTGGATCACTCCACAGCAGGCTCAGGTGCAGGGGCAGGGCATTACCCAAACGCTGATTGGCTTGCAGGCGGCTGATGCGCAGCACCAGAGTTGCCGGCCCCTGATTGTCTTGAAGGCGCCAGTCGAGGCTCGGCAGGTCAAGCAGGATCAGTCGGGTCGCGTCGGGTAGCCGGGACGGCGCGGGGAGGTCGGCAAGGCGTGCGAAGCGCACCGTGTCTTTGGGGCGCTGCTCGGCCAGGGCGCGGGTAAAGGCCTGCACGCCGGGACTGTCTTCGACGCCGGTCAGCAACACGTCGAAAGCATGCACGGGCAAACTGCCCAGGCAGACAAGCAACAGTCCCCAAACCCAAGGCCGGCGGCTTCGGGGGGAGCGGGTACGTGTCTGGTTGAGGCCCATGTCAGAACTCTAACTCGGCGCTGAAGTAGAGCGCATGGCGCGAGTCGTAGTTGTTGTCGACGAAGGTGGTCGGCTGGCTGTCGAGGCGTTGTTGCAGGATACCGGCCAGTTCGAGATTGGCCTTGCCCAGCGCAATACGTTTGGCGATACGTGTGTCGACACGTTCGAAGCGGTAGCCATTCAGTGCGTCGTCGCCATAGTAGAACAGTGCACTGTTCCAGCCATTGCCCCAATCGCGTAGCCAACCGGCGGAGCCGCTGTTGCGTGCGCTGAATTGTTCGTCCAGAGGGTTACTGGCCGTGGCATCGACATAGGCGTAGGTCAGGCGCAGCCGGTCGGCGGCGCTGACTCGCCAGTCAAGCTGGGTTTCAGCGCCGCTGAAGCGCGAGGCATTGCTGTTGCTGGCAATGTACTGATTGTTGCGCAGCGGCTCGCTGATCATGTCAGTGATTTCGTCGTAGAACAGTTTCACGTCGACGTTCAATCCGACGTCAGCGAAGAAGCCGTTATACCCCAGTTCGCGCGAGCGCATGTGCTCTTGAGCGAGGTTGCCGGGACCTCGGGTCTTGACGAAGTAACGGGCACTGGACTGACCGTAGGCGCCGGGGCTGAGGTTGGTCACCTGATAGCTCCAGTTGACGTTGTTCTCGAACATGTCGGGTGAGCGGATAGCCTCCGAATACACCGCACGCAGGCCGTGGCGCGGGTTGATCAGGTAGTTGATTGCCACGCGTGGGGTTAGCGAATCGCCGACCAATTCGGTTTTTTCGTACATCGCACCGCCTTGTAACAGCCAGTGCTCGCTGGCACGCCACTCCAGTTGGCCGAACAATCGCCAGATGGAATCGTCGAGGGTGCCATTGAAGTACGTTTCGGAGTCGGCCCGGTCGTATCGATAGTTCATGCCGCTGACCAGCCGCAGACTGTCGGAGAGACTCAGGGTGTCCTGCAACTCAAGGTCGTAGCGCGACTCGCGGGTGCTCTGGTCGATGTCACCGCAGACCGTGCGATTGGCGCCACCTTTCCATTGATCGAGCACCTGGTTGGCCAGTGCCTGCTCGGTCGGCGTGCCATGCGGTGCACCGGTGCCGGTATAGCTTTCCATGTGCCGCGCCAGGCGCTCGGCGTAGTTGGGGTTGAGCTGCCAGAGTTGGGTGAGCTGCGGGCTGAACGACACTTCGGCGTCGCAGGCGCGCCAAACTTGCTGACGATCCCAGCGCTGCGCCGAACCCTGGACGTAAAGGCTGTGATCCGGATTGATCTCCAGGTTCCAGCGCAACGAACCGGCGTAATCCTTGGCGATCACGTCAGAGTTGTCGCCAGCCGAGGTAATCCCGGAAAACACCGGGCGGTAGGTATAAGGCCGCTGGTTGGTGCCGTCTTTGGCATTCAGTTGCCAATCGATGCTTTGCTGCTCGTTGAGGGTCTGGCTGACGGCCAGGTTGACGCGGTTCAAGCGGCGACTGTCGCGGTAGTCCGCTCCCAGGCGGTTCGAGTCGAAACCGTCGTCTTCCTGGCCGGACATCGACAAGCGCAGATCGCCGGTCTCCCAGCCGGTGCCCTGGCTGGCGTACCAGTCGTTGATCCCGCGTTCACCGCGAGTGACTTTCAGCCGTGTGCCGTGGCTGTTGGCCGGTGCGCGGGTGATGATGTTGACGACCGCCATCAGCGCGTTGGCGCCATAGCTGACAGTGTTCGGGCCACGGAACACCTCGATGCGCTCGATGTCTTCCATGGCTACCGGAATGTCACTCCAGTCCACGGTCGCAAGACCTGCGCGATACACCGAACGGCCGTCGATCAACACTTGCATGCGTCGTGCTTCGCTGGCGTTGGTGCCGTGATAGTTCACCGCAGCCTGGTTGCCGCTGACGTTACCGACCATCATCCCCGGCACCAGCCGCAGCAATTCGCTGATGTCGCGGGCGCCGCTGGCCTTGATCAGTTCGCTGTCGATTACCGTCATGCTCCCGGGGACGGCGGCCGGCGACTGTTTGAGTCGGGTGGCGGTCAATACCTGGGGCAGCGCGGTGTTGTCGAGAAACAGGTCATCGGCCAATAGCGGGTCGCAGAGCATCAGCGCCAGAACCAGCGAGGAGCTAAGGTGAGGAGGGCTAACAGACACGGTACAGCCTTGATAGCAGTTAATTGCCGCGCATGTTAACCGAGCTGTTTGAGTTTTCCAGTCACGATGCCGGCATTTTCTCAGGTTTTGCAGGTCTGCTTCCTACAAGTGCCGCTAATTGATAGAGGGGCTGGCCGACGCTGGACCGCCCCGTATAATGCGGCTATCGCCACTGGTATGGATTAACGGATTGCATATGACTGAACAGCGCCCGATTGCGGTCCTGGGAGGCGGAAGTTTTGGTACCGCCGTGGCTAATTTGTTGGCCGAGAACGGTCATCAGGTCCGGCAGTGGATGCGCGACCCTGAACAGGCCGAGGCCATTCGGGTCAACCGCGAGAATCCACGCTACCTCAAGGGCATCAAGGTTCACCCTGCGGTGGAGCCGGTCACCGATTTGCTTGCCACCCTCAATGAGTGCGACCTGTGTTTCGTCGCACTGCCTTCCAACGCCCTGCGTTCGGTGCTCGCCCCCTACGCCGAGCGCCTGAGCGGCAAGTTGCTGGTGAGCCTGACCAAAGGCATCGAGGCCCACACCTTCAAGCTGATGAGCGAAATTCTTCAGGAAATTGCTCCACAAGCGCGCATCGGCGTGCTGTCCGGGCCAAACCTGGCCCGTGAAGTGGCCGAACACGCGCTGACCGCGACAGTGGTCGCCAGTGAAGATGAAGAGCTCTGTCAGCGGGTTCAGGCTGCATTGCACGGTCGGACCTTTCGCGTGTACGCCAGTGCCGACCGTTATGGTGTGGAACTGGGTGGGGCACTGAAAAACGTCTACGCGATCATCGCCGGCATGGCGGTGGCGTTGGGCATGGGCGAAAACACCAAGAGCATGTTGATCACCCGGGCATTGGCGGAAATGACCCGCTTTGCGGTGAATCAGGGGGCCAACCCGATGACGTTCCTGGGGCTGGCCGGGGTGGGCGACCTGATCGTTACCTGTTCGTCACCGAAAAGCCGCAACTATCAGGTTGGTTTTGCCCTTGGCCAGGGCATGAGCCTGGAAGAGGCGGTGACCAGCCTTGGTGAAGTCGCCGAAGGCGTCAACACCCTCAAGGTACTCAAGGCCAAGGCCCAGGAAGTCGGGGTTTATATGCCGTTGGTCGCCGGTTTGCATGCGATTCTGTTTGAAGGACGCACGCTCAATCAGGTTATTGAGCTGTTGATGCGCGGCGAGCCGAAAACCGATGTCGATTTCATCTCCACCAGCGGTTTCAACTGAGTACTCAATTTACAGAGTCAGGGAGCGAGACATGAACGATCCAAAAGTAGCAGCCAAGTACGAATCCATCCTGCTGCGCGTGCTGTGGATGCTGGTGTATGTGCTGGTCTGGCAAGTCGCGCAATTTATCCTCGGTGCCGTGGTGCTGGTGCAGCTCATCTATCGGTTGATCTATGGGGCACCGAACGCCGGCCTGATGAACTTCGGTGACAGCCTCAGCCAGTTCCTGGCGCAGATCGGCCGCTTCGGCAGTTTTCACAGCGACCAGAAACCTTGGCCATTCGCCGATTGGCCGACACCGCGTGCACCGGAAGGCGAGGCCCCGCACGCTGTACCGCCAGCGCCGCATCCGGCCCGTGATGAGGAGCCAAAACTATGAAACTCTGGGTGTTGCGTCACGGTGAAGCCGAGTCTCACGCCCGTAGCGATGCTGAGCGGGAGCTGACTGCACATGGCCGCGAAGAAGTGCTGCGCAGTGCCGCGCAACTGATCGGCCAGCCGATTCAGGCGATCATCGCCAGCCCGTATGTGCGGGCGCAGCAAACCGCACAGTTGGTGCGTGAGGTGCTGGGTTTTGAGCCGGAGATCCGCACCGAGGCCTGGCTGGCACCAGACAGTAATCCACTGACCGTCGTCGATCGGCTCGACACGGAGGATAACGTCCTGCTGGTCAGTCATAACCCGCTGGTGGGGAGCTTGATCGGCTACTTGCAGCACGGCCATTTGCGCGCGCCGCAGCCGATGAGCACCGCCAGTCTGGCCGAGCTTGAAGCTGATTTGCCGTTGGCTGGGGGCATGACGCTCAATAGCGTCAAGAACCCGTAATCCGGGTCATGTGGGAGCGTGGCTTGCCCGCGATGGCATCAACACGGCATACCTGATGCACCGCGGTGCCTGCATCGCGGGCAAGCCACGCTCCCACAGGTAACGAGTCGCTCTTGATTTTTTGTATGAAATAGCCAACCAAGCAACTGCTTGGTTGGCTACGCTTGCCGCCATACCGAACAAAAAGGAGCGCATCGCATGTCCGCCGCTTTTCGTTTGCCGCTGCAAGTGTTCTACGAGCGTGAAGCTCGCCATCCCCGCCAGCGTTTTCTGGTCCAGCCGATGGGCGGTGGCCAGGTCGAGACGCTGACCTGGGCCGACGTAGGCCATCAGGCGCGGTGTGCCGCTCACTGGCTGCGCGCCCGGGAACTGCCTCAAGGCAGCCACATTGCACTGATCTCGAAAAACTGCGCGCACTGGATCATTGCCGACCTGGCGATCTGGATGGCCGGGCATGTCTCCGTTCCGTTGTACCCCAACCTCACCGCCGATTCGGTAGCCCAAGTGCTCGAACACTCGGAGGCTGCGCTGGTGTTCATCGGCAAGCTGGACGATTGGCCGGGCATGTCCAGAGGCGTCAGCGCCGATCTGCCGACCATCAGTCTGCCGTTGTGCCCAGCGGGTGACTTTGATTTCAGTTGGGCCGACCTGCAACGCAGCTCTCCGATACAGGACGACCCAACGCCGGACGCCGACCAGTTGGCGACGATCATCTACACCTCCGGCACCACCGGTTTGCCCAAAGGCGTGATGCACAGCTTCGGCAACCTGGGCTTCGCCACGACTCACGGCACGCAATTGTTTGGTCTCAATGAGTCGGACCGGTTGTTGTCGTACCTGCCGCTGTGTCACGTCGCCGAGCGGATGTTTGTCGAACTGGCGTCGATCTACACCGGGCAAACGGTATTTTTTGCTGAAAGCCTCGACACGTTTCTCACCGATTTGCAGCGCGCGCGACCCACGGCGCTGTTCTGCGTGCCGCGCATCTGGAGCAAATTCCAGATGGGCGTGTACAGCAGGATTCCGGCAAAACGCCTGGATTTCCTGCTTGGCTTGCCGATCATCGGCAAGCGGGTCGGGCACAAGGTGCTTGCAGGTCTGGGGCTGGATGCCTTGCGCATCGCCTTGTCGGGCGCCGCGCCGGTGCCGCAGGCGTTGCTGCACTGGTACCAGCGCCTTGGGCTGGAGGTACTTGAGGTTTACGGCATGACCGAAAGCTGCGGTTATTCCCATATTTGCCTGCCGAGCCAGAATAAACCTGGCTGGATCGGCAAGCCGTGCCCGGAGGTGGAGGTGCGGATCGAGGCCTCGGGCGAGGTGCTGGTGCGCAGTGGCGCGACCATGCTCGGCTATTTCAAGGAGCCGCAGAAAACCGCCGAGACGATCACCGAGGACGGCTTTCTGCGCACCGGTGACAAGGGCGAGCAAGACGCCGATGGCAACTTGCGCCTGACCGGGCGGCTCAAGGAAATCTTCAAGACCAGCAAGGGCAAGTACGTCGCACCGGCGCCGATTGAAAACCGTCTGGCGGTACATTCACGCATCGAGCAGGTGTGCGTGGTCGGTGACGGCCTGAGTGCGCCACTTGGGCTGTGCGTGCTCTCGGCAGTGGGTTTGCAGGACGCCGCCAGCGTGGCGCGCAATGCCTTGCAATCGAGCCTGGAAAGCTTGCTCGACGAGGTTAACGGTGCCCTCGACAAACACGAACGCCTGCGCCAACTGGTGGTGGTCAAAGACAGCTGGGCGGTGGAAAACGGCTTTCTCACGCCAACCCTGAAGATCAAGCGCAATGTGATCGAGGCCGTGTATGGCGCGCGGTTTGAAGAATGGAGTGCGCGCAGCGAAGCCGTGCTGTGGCAGGATTGACCTGAAATAAAACCAACGAAGGATGCAGCGATGACTCTGTGGCGTACCGCTCCCAACATTGAACAGTTGAACGCGATTCAGAAAAACACCATCGGCGAAGTGCTGGATATACGCTTCGAGGCGTTTGATGACGAGTCGCTGACCGCCAGCATGGTCATCGACCATCGCACCCACCAGCCCTACGGTTTGCTGCATGGCGGCGCCTCGGTGGTACTGGCCGAAACCGTCGGTTCCATGGCCAGCTTCCTGTGCATCGACGCCAGCAAATTCTATTGCGTGGGCCTGGAAATCAACGCCAACCACTTGCGCGGCTTGCGCAGCGGTCGGGTAACAGCGGTGGCCAAAGCGATCCACATCGGCCGCACTACGCACGTCTGGGATATTCGCTTGAGCAGCGATGAAGGCAAGGCCAGTTGTGTGTCGCGGCTGACCATGGCGGTGGTGCCGTTGGGTGAAACACCGCCGGCTCGCTAACGGCACGAATGATCTGCTTCTGTGGCGAGGGGGCTTGCCCCTGCTCGGGTGCGTAGCAGCCGTAAACCCGACGAAGGTGGTGTATCTGAAGAAATGCGATTGCAGGTTTTGGGGTCGCTCCGCAACCCAGCGGGGGCAAGCCCCCTCGCCACAAAGTTTTCTGCGGGGCTGAATTGCCCATAGCCTTGGCCTGACTGTCATCATTCCTGGCAGTTACGGTCATTGCTGTGGGCTTGCGTCTTACGGACAATCAACACCTGATTTCGTTTATGGACGCGCCGTTATGCCGCAGCAGATCTTTTTCGCCCATGCCAATGGCTTTCCTTCAGACACCTACGGCAAGTTGTTTGCCGCGCTGGCGCCGGAGTATCAGGTCGCGCATCTGCAGCAGCACGCCCATGACCCGCGGTTCCCGGCCGACGATAACTGGCACAACCTGGTGGACGAGCTGATCCATCACCTGAAACAGCAACCCGAGCCGGTGTGGGGCGTTGGCCATTCCTTTGGTGGCGTCTTGCACCTGCACGCGGCCTTGCGTTGCCCAGAGCTGTATCGCGGCGTGGTGATGCTGGATTCACCAGTGCTGACCCGCCCCGATCAATGGGTTATCCGCGCCGCCAAGCGTTTTGGCTTTATCGACCGCTTGACCCCGGCCGGCCGCACGTTGGGGCGTCGCGAGGAGTTCGCCGACCTGGAGTCGGCGCGCAGCTATTTCGCCGGTAAAACCCTGTTTCGCGGTTTCGATCCGGACTGCCTCGATGCGTACTTGCAGCACGGGCTGCACCAGGTTGGTGATCGCCTGCGTCTGCGCTTCGATCCGGCCACCGAGATCTGCATCTATCGCGGTGTTCCGCACATCAGCCCGGGTCGTCCTCGCCAGTTGAAAGTACCGCTGGCGGTGGTTCGGGGCCGGCAGAGTCGGGTGGTCATGCGCCATCACGCCAGCTTCGTGGGCCGTATGCCGCAAGGCGAGTCGCTGACAATGCCCGGCGGCCACATGTTTCCCCTTGAGCGCCCGCAAGACACTGCGACGTTGCTGAAAAACCTGTTCAGCCGTTGGCAAGGGCACAGTGAGCGGAGTTGCGCATGAGCAGCGTCGAAGAAGTCCGCCTGAGCCTGCCGCACATCGAGTTGGCCGCGCACCTGTTTGGCCCTGAAGACGGTCTGCCGGTGATTGCCTTGCACGGCTGGCTCGACAATGCCAACAGCTTTGCGCGCCTGGCGCCGAAACTTGAAGGTCTGCGCATTATTGCGCTGGACATGGCCGGCCACGGGCATTCCGGGCATCGGCCGTTGGGCGCCGGTTATGCGCTGTGGGATTATGCTCATGATGTGCTGCAAGTTGCGCAGCAGATGGGCTGGAAGCGTTTTGCGCTGCTGGGCCATTCCTTGGGCGCAATCGTTTCTGTGGTGCTCGCCGGTGCCTTGCCCGAGCGCGTGACGCACCTGGCGCTGATCGACGGGGTGATTCCGCCCACCGCCGCTCATGACAACGCCGCCGAACGCATGGGCATGGCCCTGCAAGCGCAACTTGACCTGCAAGAAAAGCGCAAACCGGTCTACAACAGCCTGGATCGCGCCATCGAAGCCCGTATGAAAGGCCTGGTCGCAGTCAGTCGCGAAGCTGCCGAACTGCTCGCTCAGCGGGGTTTGATGCCGGTGCCGGGCGGCTACACCTGGCGCACCGACAGTCGCCTGACGCTGGCGTCGCCACTGCGCCTGAGCGATGAACAGGCGATGTCCTTCGTTCAGCGAATCAGTTGTCCTGCGCAATTGGTGGTTGCCGCTGACGGCATGCTCGCCAAACATCCAGAATTGCTGGAGCGTCTACCCTTTAGCCGTGAACAGCTGCCCGGCGGCCATCATTTGCACCTGAATGACGAGCCCGGCGCCGCCCTTGTTGCAGACTGTTTCAATCGGTTCTTCGCCGTTCCTTGACTTGCAGCGGGCAACTGTCGAGGCTGGGCGGGTTGAAATGGGAGACAACCATGATAGATCTCTACACCGCTGCGACCCCGAATGGCCACAAGGTCTCTATCGTGCTCGAGGAACTCGGCATGCCCTACACGGTGCATGTCTTGAGTTTCGACAAAAAGGAACAAAAGGCTCCAGCGTTTCTCAAGATCAATCCCAATGGCCGGATTCCGGCGATTGTCGATCGGGACAACGGTGATTTCGCCGTGTTCGAATCCGGCGCGATTCTCATCTACCTGGCTGAGCTGAGCGGAAAACTGCTACCCAAGGATCCGAAAGGGCGTTCGGTGGTCATCCAGTGGCTGATGTTCCAGATGGGTGGTGTTGGCCCGATGCAGGGGCAGGCCAACGTGTTTTTCCGGTATTTCCCGGAAAAGCTTCAGGGCGCCATCGACCGCTATCAGCATGAAACCCGGCGTTTGTATGAAGTGCTGAACACGCGCCTGGAAACTGTCGAGTACCTGGCCGATGACTACAGCATTGCTGACATCGCCACTTATCCGTGGGTCCGTGGCCATGAGTGGTCTGGCGTTTCGGTGGACGGTTTACCCGCATTGCAACGCTGGATGGCGGCGATGGAAGCTCGCCCGGCGGTGCAGCGTGGCTTGCAGATTCCGCCGCGTAACGACGACGCGAATGTCGTCAAAGGCGCTCAGGCCATGCTGATCCGATGAGAGTACCTTCAAGGTTGAAGAGCATGCGCTTGATCTGTTTGTTGGGGCTGGGGTGTTTCAGTTCGCTGGTGTTTGCCGCCGATGTGCCGGGAAGTCACGATTTGCCGCTGGTGCCACGTCTGGCCGATGCGCAGATCGTCGACTATCGCCCGGTTGCCGAGCTTGAACGGATCTATCCCATGGGCTCGATCCGCAAAATCAGCGGCCAGTTGCGTTTCGATGGCCAGGTCAGTGCCCGCGGAAACGTGACCTCGGTGACCTACGAGTTGCCGCCGGAACACTCGTCCACCGAGGCCTTTACCGCCGCTCGCGAAGCCTTGCAGAAACAGGGGGCCGAACTGCTGTTCTGGTGCCAGGCCCGCGATTGCGGCGAAAGCAGCCTGTGGGCCAATCAAGTGTTCGGCAACGCCAAACTCTATGGCGCCGACGATCAACAGGCTTATCTACTGCTGCGACTCGCAGCGCCACAGGACAACTCGTTGTTGGCGCTTTACAGCATCACTCGCGGCAATCGAAAAGCCTATCTGCACGTCGAGCAGTTCGATGCCAGCACGCTATTGGGCGAGTTGTTGCCGACCTCGGCGACCCTGTTGCGTCAGCTCAAGGACACCGGTGTGCTGGACCTGCCGCGGTTGACGGGGGAGCCGCAACCGGTTTGGCTGACGTTGCTGTCGCGCGGCTTGAACCTCGATACGACTTTGCGCGTCAGTGTTTCCGGAGCCAATGCCGAAGCCTGGCGTCAGGCGCTGGTCGGGCAGGGCGTACGTGCGGCGCGGATGGAGCTTGGCAATGTGCCGGCAACCGGCCTGCACATCGAGTTCCTGCGATAGTTTTTCCCTCGGCGAACGTGCCATTGGCCGTTCGCCTACTCTTTGTTGATTGACCTTGCTCGAGATTTTTCATGATCAATAACGATCGCCTGTTGGTGCAGATCCTGCTCCTGGTGTTGTTCGGTGCCAGCTTCTGGGTGATGGCGCCCTTTTGGTCGGCGCTGTTCTGGGGCGCGGTGCTGGCGTTCGCCAGTTGGCCGCTGATGCGCTTGCTGACTCGCTGGCTCAATGGTCACGAATCCCTCGCGGCGGCGTTACTGACGCTCGGCTGGATGGTGCTGGTGGCGGTGCCGTTGGTGTGGCTCGGTTTTAACCTGGCCGATCATGTGCGTGACGCCACGGTGTTCATCAAGGACGTTCAGGTTGACGGCTTGCCGGCGGCACCGGTGTGGCTGGCCGGGATACCCCTGGTTGGCGAGCGGCTGGTTGGGCTCTGGAACAGCCTTGATCAGCAAGGCGCGGCGCTGTTGTTGGCGGTCAAACCCTATCTGGGACAGGTCGGCAACTGGTTGCTGGCGCGCAGTGCGCAGATCGGCGGAGGGATTCTCGAGCTGACCTTGAGCATCGTTTTCGTGTTCTTTTTCTATCGGGACGGCCCGCGCTTGGCGATGTTTGCTCACCGTCTGCTGGAACGGCTGATCGGCGAGCGTGCCGCTTATTACATCGAACTTGTCGCCGGAACGGTGCAGCGGGTGGTCAACGGCGTCATCGGCACTGCCGCCGCCCAGGCGATCCTGGCGCTGATCGGCTTCCTGATTGCCGGTATTCCGGGCGCACTGGTGCTGAGTATCGTCACGTTCCTGCTCAGCCTGATCCCCATGGGCCCGCCGTTGGTGTGGATTCCGGCGACTGCCTGGCTGGCCTGGAAGGGCGAGTACGGCCTGGCGGTGTTCCTCGGCATTTGGGGCACGTTTATCATCAGCGGCGTCGATAACGTGCTCAAGCCCTACCTGATCAGTCGTGGCGGCAATTTGCCGTTGGTGATCGTGCTGCTTGGGGTGTTTGGCGGGTTGATCGCCTTTGGCTTTATCGGCTTGTTCATCGGTCCGACCTTGTTGGCCGTGGCGTACAGCCTGTTGAACGACTGGAGCAACAGTCAGGCGCGGGTTGACAACAAGAGTTGAGTCGCCAATGAAAAGATCGCAGCCTGCGGCAGCTCCTACGGTAAATGCGAATACCGCGTAGGAGCTGCCGCAGGCTGCGATCTTTTCAGTTTTTTGCCTGAATCAGGCAGCAGCGCTCAGGTTTTTGCTGGAGTTCAGCGTATTGGCCTGCGAATACTGCTGATTCATGCTGACGATCAATTTGCTCAGGGCCTCGGCTACTGCGCCTTGATCGATGGTGCCGCTGTTCTGGCTGCTGCCCGTTTGCAGCGCCGCTTTCAATTCGTCGCTGCTGACGCCACCGCTGTTGTCCGTGTCGAGCATCTTGAGCAGGGCCGCACCATTGTCGGTGCTGCTGGTGGACGAGGTTGCGGCCAGGGCGCTACTCAGTTCGCTGGTGCTGATGCTGCCATCACCATTCGTGTCGAGTTGGCCAAACAGGGACTGGCTGGACAGTTGTTGTGGCGGCTGAGGCGGCGTGAGGGCGGCAACCAGCTCGTCCTTGCTCACGCTCCCGTCGTTGTTAGTGTCCAGCGCGGCGAACAGGCTCTTGCTGTCGGCAGTACTGCCGGCTTTCGTCAGGCCCGCGCTCAGCTCATCGCTGCTGATGCTGCCATTACTGTTGCTGTCCAGAAGGCTGAGCATAGTGTCGGCCAGTTCCGTGCTGGGCGGCTGATCATTATGGGCTTGGCAGGACGATGGCGTCATGGCGGCCATTTCCTGGCTGCTCAGACCTCCACTGTTATCGCTGTCCAGGCTGCTGAATTGCTGGCTCAGGCTGTTCAGTACGCGGCTGTCGCTTTTCTTCGCCAGGGCGCTGTTCAGCTCATCCTTGGAAACGGTTCCGTCGCCATTGGTGTCGAGTTTGGCGAACAACTCTTTCTGACGCTGCTGGAGGCGGGCGGCATAGGCCGCACTGGTGGCGCTGGTATAGCTGGAGTTACTGCTGACGCTGCCGATCATGGGCTCACTCCCTGGATGGATAAAACCGGTGAAGGCACCGGCCCATACAGCCTCGGGGGAGCAGTTGTCGTGGGTATGTGGAATTTGTACGAATCAGCACACAGAGTCTGTTCAGGCCCGTGGCAGGCAGACCACGGCAGTCAGGCCGCCGCCCGGGGTTTCTTCCAGGCTTAATGCCCCGCCCAGCCGTTGGGCGGCTTCGCGGGCGATGGTCATGCCCAGTCCAATGCCGCCAGAGTTGCGGTTGCGTGAACCTTCCAGGCGAAAGAACGGCTCGAACACGGCTTCGCGTTTGTCGGCGTTGATTCCCGGGCCATGATCGATCACTCGAATGATCAGCTGTTCACGGCTGTCTTCAAGGGTGATCAGTGCCTGGCCGGCGTACCGCAAGGCATTGTCCAGCAAGTTATTGATGCACGACCGCAGGGCCATCGGTTGAACCTGCAACGGTGCACAGTGCCCGCTGGCCTGCACGTCAGCGCCCTGATCCTGGGCGTTTTCGCAGAGCGATTCGATCAGCGCCTGCACGTCCATCCACTGCAGGGCTTCGCTGGTACGTTGTTCGTGCAGGTAGCTGAGGGTCGCATCGAGCATGCGAATCATGTCGTCGAGGTCCTGCCGCATCTGCCCTTGCAGCTTGATGTCGTCGATCTTCTCCAGGCGCAACTTGAGCCGCGACAATGGCGTACGCAGGTCATGGGAAACGGCGCCGAGCATCCGCGAGCGCTGCTGCACCTGCTCACGGATACGCTTTTGCATCAGGTTGAAGGTGTGCGCCGCCTGCCGTGATTCTCGGGGGCCGGACTCATCAAGCGGTGGGCTGTCGAGGTTTTCGCTGAGGCTCTCGGCGGCCGCGCTCAAGCGTTGAATCGGCCGGGACAGCAGCTTTGCGCCGTACCAGGCGGCAATCACCAGCGAGATAAGCTGAAAGGTCAGCGGTACGATCGGGCCGCCAAACCAGGGCCGCGGCGGTCTGTGTTTGAAGGGCGGAGGCGGTTGCCCATTGAACCCGGCGGAAAACTCCGGCGGTGGAGGGGGCGGGGGATGGCCGTAATGGTGAAACCAGAAGAACGCCAGAAGGTGCGCCAGGATAATCGCCAGCAACAGCACGCCAAACAGGCGGCCGAACAGCGTATCGAAGCGCGCACGCATCAGCCGATGTCTCGGGCGTCGAACAGGTAACCTTCGCCGCGAACGGTTTTGATCAACTGAGGGGATTTGGGATCGTCACCGAGCTTTTGCCGCAGGCGCGAGACCAGCAGATCGATACTGCGATCGAACGCTTCGATCGAACGTCCACGGGCGGCGTCCAGTAATTGCTCGCGGCTGAGCACCCGTCGCGGGCGCTCGATGAATACCCAGAGCAAACGGAATTCGGCGTTCGACAGCGGCACCACCAGGCCATCGACGGAGATCAACTGGCGGAGCACGCTATTGAGGCGCCAGTTGTCGAAGCGAATGTTGGCGCGTTGTTCGGTACGGTCATCGCGCACGCGGCGCAGGATGGTTTGAATCCGTGCGACCAGCTCTCGTGGCTCGAACGGCTTGGCCATGTAATCGTCGGCCCCCAGTTCCAGGCCGATAATGCGGTCGGTGGGTTCGCAGCGGGCGGTGAGCATCAGGATCGGGATGTCCGATTCGGCGCGCAGCCAGCGGCACAGCGACAGACCGTCTTCGCCGGGCAGCATCAGGTCCAGCACGACCACGTCGTAATGCTCCGCTTGCAGCGCCAGCCGCATCGCGGCGCCGTCGGTAACGCCGCTGGCGTGGATGTTGAAGCGGGCCAGGTAGTCGATCAGCAGTTCGCGGATCGGAACGTCGTCGTCAACGATCAGCGCGCGGGTGTTCCAGCGTTTGTCTTCGCCGGCTGCGGGGGCTTTTTGATCATCGTTCAGAGGAGCAGGGCTATTTTGCATGCGTACGTTCATCTGCCAGAGAGGCTGCCAACCACAAAAGATGGGCTGCGAGGTTGTGGCTTCAGCATAAGGCGTCCGGCCGTGAGGCGGGAAGTGCTGTAGGAAGTCTTGCGGTTGGCGAGGGTAGCCTTGGGCGGTGTTGAGGGCGTGTCGTGAGTGTATCTGTTTCGACACAATTGCCGGGCGTGCAGGGTTTATCATCCGCCAACCGGCACTGTTGAAGATGATTTACCGATCATCGGGTCCCGGACGGGCTCGCGTTCCGCTACAATGCGCGCCGATTTCGACTTGCCTGAGAGCCCACTCATGTCCGCCTGCCAGACTCCTATCATCGTCGCCCTGGATTTCCCTACCCGTGACGCCGCACTGAAGCTGGCCGACCAGTTGGACCCGAAACTGTGCCGGGTCAAAGTCGGTAAAGAACTCTTCACCAGCTGCGCTTCGGAAATCGTCGGGACCTTGCGCGACAAGGGCTTCGAGGTGTTTCTCGACCTTAAATTCCATGACATTCCAAACACCACCGCGATGGCCGTCAAGGCGGCTGCGGAAATGGGCGTGTGGATGGTCAATGTGCATTGTTCCGGCGGTCTGCGCATGATGGCGGCCTGTCGCGAAGTGCTCGACCAGCGCAGCGGCCCAAAACCGCTGTTGATCGGCGTGACCGTGCTGACCAGCATGGAGCGTGAAGATCTGGCCGGGATTGGCCTGGACATCGAGCCGCAAGAGCAGGTATTGCGTCTGGCGGCACTGGCAGAAAAAGCCGGGATGGATGGCCTGGTGTGCTCGGCGCTGGAGGCCTCGGCGTTGAAAGCGGCGCACCCGTCGCTGCAACTGGTGACCCCGGGGATCCGTCCGGCGGGCAGCGCCCAGGACGATCAGCGTCGTATCCTGACACCGCGCCAGGCCCTGGATGCCGGTTCCGACTATCTGGTGATTGGTCGTCCGATCAGCCAGGCGGCCGATCCGGCCAAGGCCCTGGCCGACGTCGTGGCCGAACTGGCGTAAATCTTACAGATCGTTCCCATGCTCTGCGTGGGAACGCCTCACCGGATGCTCTGCGTCCGCTTCGGCGATTGACGCAGAGCGTCAAGGGCTGCATTCCCACGCAGAGCGTGGGAACGATCAATGTAGTCAGATACTTCGTTAAACCTTTAACACCAACTTGCCAAAATTCTCGCCGCTGAACAGCTTCATCAGCGTTTCCGGGAATGTCTCCAGTCCTTCGACGATGTCTTCCTTGCTCTTGAGCTGCCCCTTGGCCATCCACCCGGCCATTTCCTGCCCGGCAGCAGCGAACTGCGCGGCGTAATCCATCACTACAAAGCCTTCCATCCGCGCACGGTTGACCAGCAGCGACAGATAATTGGCCGGACCTTTGACCGCTTCCTTGTTGTTGTACTGGCTGATGGCGCCGCAGATCACCACGCGCGCCTTCATGTTCAGGCGGCTGAGCACGGCGTCGAGAATATCCCCGCCGACGTTATCGAAATACACATCTACCCCTTTCGGGCATTCGCGCTTGAGGCCGGCAACCACGTCTTCGTGCTTGTAGTCGATGGCGCCGTCGAAGCCCAGCTCGTCAATCAGGAACTTGCACTTGTCCGCGCCGCCGGCGATACCCACTACGCGACAGCCTTTGATCTTGGCAATCTGCCCGGCAATGCTGCCCACCGCGCCTGCTGCACCCGACAGCACCACGGTCTCCCCGGCCTTCGGCGCCCCGACGTCGAGCAGTGCGAAGTAAGCGGTCATGCCAGTCATGCCCAGCGCTGACAAATAACGCGGCAATGGCGCCAGTTTCGGATCGACCTTGTAGAAACCTCGTGGCTCCCCAAGGAAATAATCCTGCACACCCAGCGCACCGTTGACGTAATCGCCCACGGCAAAGCCCGGGTTGTTCGAGGCAATCACCTTGCCCACTCCGAGTGCGCGCATGACTTCGCCGATGCCCACGGGCGGGATGTAGGACTTGCCTTCGTTCATCCAGCCACGCATGGCCGGGTCCAGCGACAGGTACTCGTTCTTGACCAGGACCTGGCCCGCCGCCGGCTCACCGACAGGGACTTGTTGATAGGTAAAGGTCTCGCGGGTCGCAGCTCCCACCGGACGTTTGGCGAGCAGGAATTGACGGTTGGTCTGGGCAGTCATGGCGGGCACTCAAGGTTGAATGAAGTCTGATTGATAAACCCTCATGGCGGTTGTCGCAAGGTTTGCTGACACAGCGAATACAGCCCGATCCAAAGGAGTGATAGTCGTGCGGGGATCTTCATCACTGCAACTCATAAGCAATCAACCGGCCCTCTGATAGTGCTGCCGTGTGACGGGGCGGGGTGCCTAGACTGCGAAAACGAGATCCCCCACATCGTTCGAGGACCTAACAATGAGCATGACGTTTTCCGGCCAGGTGGCGTTGGTGACAGGGGCTGCCGCCGGTATCGGCCGCGCAACCGCCCAGGCGTTTGCCGCCGAAGGCTTGAAAGTGGTGGTCGCGGACCTTGATGTGGCCGGCGGCGAAAGTACCGTCGAGCTGATTCGGGCTGCCGGTGGCGAAGCGGTTTTCGTGCGGTGCAACGTGACCCAGGAGAACGATGTACAGAATCTGATGGCGAAGGCGGTGAGTACTTATGGGCGCGTCGACTACGCCTTCAACAATGCCGGGATCGAAATCGAAAAGGGCAAGCTCGCCGAAGGCACGCTCGATGAGTTCGACGCGATCATGGGCGTCAACGTCAAAGGCGTCTGGTTGTGCATGAAGTACCAACTGCCGCTGATGCTGGCGCAAGGTGGCGGCGCGATCGTCAATACCGCTTCGGTGGCCGGGCTTGGCGCGGCGCCGAAGATGAGTATCTATGCGGCGTCCAAGCACGCGGTCATCGGCCTGACGAAATCGGCGGCCATCGAATATGCGAAGAAGAAAATCCGCGTGAATGCGGTCTGTCCGGCGGTTATCGATACGGACATGTTCCGCCGCGCCTATGAGGCCGATCCGAAAAAAGCCGATTTCGCCGCCGCCATGCACCCGGTGGGACGTATTGGCAAGGTCGAGGAAATTGCCAGTGCGGTGCTTTATCTGTGCAGCGATGGGGCGGCGTTCACCACCGGTCACTCGCTGACGGTGGATGGTGGGGTGACGGCGTTCTGATGATTTGCCTGCGACGTAGTGCCGGGCATTGTGTTTCAAGGGGTTAGAGGAGGGTGTTTTAGCGGCGTTGTCGCACAGCTTCATGCGAGCGCCTGTGCTTAACTGGCCCCAGAAAAACAGTTGGAGTGGGTCTCTCATGGAATTGAGAATCGATCGGCAGGCGTTGGTGCCTGTCGTGCAGCAAATTGTTGACGCCCTCGCTGGCTGGATTCGCCAAGGTGCCATTGAGCCCGGAACGCGTTTGCCGTCGATTCGACAACTGGCCCGGGAAAACCTGCTCAGTCAGTCCAGTGTCATTGAGGCGTATGAGCGCATGGTCGCCCAAGGCGTGCTGGCGTCGCGTCATGGCTCGGGTTTTTTCGTTGCCGGGCCTTTGGGCGCGACACATCGTTGCGCTGACCCATCGGGCCCCACGGCGGCTGACGCAAACAGTGTCGGGGTGGTCGATGACCCGTTGGGCATGTTGCCGCTGGGGCGTGGTGGTATGCCCGAAAGCTGGCGCGAGAGCGACGATCTCAGTTATGCCATTCGCCAGGTTTCGCGTACCGACATGGCCGGAATGTTCAACTACAGCCCTTCATACGGGTTGCCTGTCTTGCGCCAACAGATCCTCAAACGCCTGCAACAGATGAGTATTACCGTCGATGAGAACCAGGTTCTCACCACTACGGGAGCTACTCACGGGCTTGATCTGATCATACGGACGCTGCTCAAACCGGGTGATTGCGTGGTGGTCGAAAGTCCGGGGTATTCGAATCTGTTCAAGCTGCTCAGGTTGCATGGTGTCAGGTTGCTGGAAGTACCACGGACCCCTCGCGGCCCGGACATTGAAGTCCTTGAGGCCCTGTTGAGCGCGAACAATCCCCGTGCGTTGTTCATCAATAGCCTGTTCCACAATCCGACCGGCAGTAGCCTGGCACTCGCCGTTGCGCAACGGATTCTGCAATTGGCCAAGCGTTATGAATTAATCATCGTCGAGGATGACGTCTACGCAGACTTCCAGGGCAGTGCCGGCACCCGTCTGGCGGCACTGGATGCGGGTCAGAACGTGGTCTATGTCGGCAGCTTTTCGAAAACCCTCAGCAGTTCGCTGCGGGTCGGTTATGTCGTGGCCAGCGCTGCAATCATTGCGCGTCTGGCAGACATGAAGATGATTACCAGCCTGGGAGCTTCGCGGTTTTGCGAGTCGGTGCTGAGCAGTCTGTTGGCCAATGGCGCCTACCGCAAACTGGTACAGCGCCAGCGTCAGCGATTGAAGCGAGATATGGCGGCGACATTGCTGGTGCTTGAAGACGCCGACTGGGAGGTGTTCGGCAAGCCTGCGGGCGGGTTGTACATTTGGGCCCGACCACGAGAGCACGAATCGGCACGGGTGCGCACGCTGGCTCACTCATTCGGTATCGTGCTGTCCTCCACGACGGCCTTCAGCCCCAATGGCGAGACCACCGATTGGCTGCGCATCAATGTGGCGTATGCCAGCGATCCTCGGGCGCAGGCGTTTTTTCAGGCGTGCGCCTTACCGGATCGACTTCGACCGTTCTGAAAACGACTCACGCGTAGCTTTTTGCCATTATCGCGGCGCCAAAGGCTTGTGCTTGGGTGCACCCCATTGCGAACCTGCAACAACAGAAAATGGTCGTGTTGCCATTGAGTATGGGAAGGGGGTTACGAGCAATGATTTCGGCCGTGCAAGGACGTTTTGCCAACCTCGGTATGGCAAAAAAACTGGGTGTCGGTTTTATTCTGGTCCTGATGTTGACGGCCGTGGTGGCCGCTATCGGCGTCTGGTCCTTGCAAACCATCAGCCAGCGCTTCGACGGGCTCAAGCAGATGTCGTCGCTCAACAGTGGCCTGCTCAAGGTGCGTTTGCTTGAGCAGGAATACGCCTTGCACAGTGATCCGAAAACCGTCGATGCCTTGCACAAGGGTGTTGACGCGTTGGTCGCCCTCGCAACGCAACTCAAGGCGCAGTCGGCGGCTAACGTTCCGGTGATGAATGATGTCGAGCAGTCACTGGGGGCATACCGCAAAGCCTTCGATGAGTTCGTCGAGCTGACCCAGTCCAAGGAACTGGCGCTGGAAATGGCCAGTTGGTCGGTGTCCAGCGTGGCCAATAACCTCGATGTGTTGCAGGCTGGCCTTGCCGATGATGGCGCTTATGCGCTCAAGGATACCCAAGGCAAGGAGGGCGCGGAGGTTATCGAGCAAGCCAACCAGGTCAGTCAGGTGTCGAGACTGATGTTGCAGGCCATGAATGAGGCGCGAGTGCGCCTGGATCAAAGCCGCAAGGCCAGTGACGAAAGCGCCGAGCAAGGCAAGATTGAACAGGCCGACCAGGCATTGACCCAGGTTGAGGCATTGAAGAGCGCGGTCAAGGACGCGGGCTACCAGACAGTGCTCAACGAAGTGGCCGGGCATATCGCCAGTTTCAGCGAAAAACTTGCCGAGTACACGGGGCTGCTGAGTCAGGAGAAAAAGGTCTATCAGCAGTTGCATGAGCGCGCCGCCGAAGTGGTGCAGCGGGTCGACCAGGCTTACGCGGCCGAGGACCAGTCGATGCAGGCAGAACTGAAGAAGAATTCGGCGTTGATTATTGCGTCTTCGGCGCTTGCGTTGCTGGTCGGGCTGATTGCCGCGTGGGTGATTACTCGCTTGATCGTTGCGCCACTGCGCAGTGTGATTCTCGTCGCCCAGAAAATTGCGGCGGGCGATCTGAGCGCGACCGTGCAGGTGACACGGCGTGATGAAATCGGCCAGTTGATGCAGGCCATGCAGCAAATGGGCGCGGGGCTGAGCAGTATTGTCAGCGGCTTGCAGGCGGGTATCGAGCAGCTTGCGAATTCCGCGCAATCGCTCTCGGCGGTGACCGAGCAGACCAACCTGGAAGTCAGCAGCCAGAAGGAAGAAACCGAGCAAGTCGCCACCGCGATGAATCAGATGACCGCGACTGTGCATGATGTTGCGCGCAATGCCGAGGAAGCGGCACTGGCGGCGCAAACGGCAGACGGCAAGGTCGAAACCGGTCAGCAGGTCGTGCGTCAGAGCATGCAGCGCATCGAGCAACTGGCTGACTCGGCGACGTCGGCCAGCTCCAGCATCGAAAGCCTCAGTGCGGAAATCCAGAACATTGGCACTGTCCTCAGCGTGATCAAGAGCGTTGCCGAGCAGACCAACCTGCTGGCACTCAATGCGGCCATCGAGGCCGCGCGAGCCGGTGAGCAGGGCAGGGGCTTTGCCGTGGTTGCCGATGAAGTCCGGGCCCTGGCCAAGCGTACCCAGCAATCCACAGAAGAAATCGAACGTCTGGTGAGTGCCTTGCGTTCAGCTGCGCAGGCGTCGGTGCAGCAAATACAGAGCAGCGGTGAGCTGGTCAAGCTCGCCGTCAGTGATGCGTTACAGACCGAGAGTGCGCTGGGCAGTATCGCTGCGGCGGTCTCGCTGATTCAGCAGATGAACCAGCAGATCGCTGCAGCGGCCGAACAACAGAGTTCGGTTGCCGAAGAGATCAATCGCAGCGTGACCAGCATCCGTGCCAGTGCCGATCAATCCTCGGTGGCCATGCAAGGCAATGCCACGTCGAGTATCGAGCTGGCGCAATTGGGGGTTGAGCTGAAGGGGATGGTGGGGCATTTCAGGTTGTAAGCGTGTGTGGCGGGGGCGCTTGCTCCCGTCAGTGCGGTCCGCGCTCGGGTGCAGCATTGGTAGAGCGCGGTACTTGTGGTCTGACTGACCTGAGCGAAGGGGAGAGGGTCGCTTCGCGACCCAGCGAAGCTCCCTCGCCACGGGTGTTACCACTATCAGTCGTAGATAGCCTTTTTCTTCCAGTCTGCGTCGGCTTCCACGTCTTTGAGGCCTTCAGTCAACTCGTTAACTTCGCCTTCCACCGGTGCAATGTTGGTCAGCACCATGGAGTTGGAGCGCGCCAGCAGTTTTTCCAGGTACTGCAACTGCTCGCTGTAAACCTGCGGGTCTTGCTGTTTGCGCAAGTACTGCACGCCACGCTCGAACGCCAGGCGGGCTTGCCCGGGTTGTTCCTGCTGCAGTGCATGTTGACCGAGGTTGTTGAAGAACTCGATGTGCAGCAATACCAGGATGTGGCGAACTTCACGAATCCAGCGCTTGGCTTCGTTGGTTGGCAGGAAACCGTCCTGTGCCGCACGAGTGATCTGGCCATGCAAGGCTTCAAGCAAAAAGCGTACGTCCTTGGCCTTGGCTTCAGTCTGGATCGGTGCCGGTGGGTTGTTGACCGGAATCGATTCACCTCGTGCGACCAGCGCACTCAGTTCCTCAATGCGGGCTTTGGCCGTCGAATTGGTTTTATCCAGATTGAGCAGGCGCTGGCAGACGTTGAGTTCCAGTCGCGTCAGCAGCAGCTTGAGCGCCGGAGTCATCAGCTGGCCAGGGAAGGTCTCGGTGATTTCGCCACAGCGGCGCAGTCGATCATTGAGTTCGACCTTGGTGCGGGCCCTTTCCAGTTTATTGTTTTCCACCACATGGTTCATGTAGCCAATGGCGATCAATATTGCGATCCCGACTATTACTAGCAGGGTGATCATGAGTGGTGTCACCGTGAAGACCTCTTTATAGGGTTTGCGTGCGAGTGTAGTGGCTAAGCCTGGGGGCGCATAGGGTGGCGCGACGAGTTGAATCGAGCCTTTGCGCTGTCTATATAGGCAATGTGTGGATGGGCGCACATTGCCATCATCTGCTGGAGAGGACTATAGCGCCTTGGCGAGTGACAGAATATAGGCGTCAAACCCCGGTCGGACGAAAACCCGGAATTGCCCCTCAAAGGGGGGCGAAGTCATTGATTTAAATAAATTTATAGTTGGGGGTTGACGACCCCTCAATCCATCCATAGAATGCGCGCCACTTACAGCGGAAAGCACACAGCGAAACGCGGTAGGGAGTGAATGTTGTACGTGTGTCCCCTTCGTCTAGTGGCCTAGGACACCGCCCTTTCACGGCGGTAACAGGGGTTCGAGTCCCCTAGGGGACGCCAATGCGGGAATAGCTCAGTTGGTAGAGCACGACCTTGCCAAGGTCGGGGTCGCGAGTTCGAGTCTCGTTTCCCGCTCCAATTTTAAACGGCTTTGCTTTCGGGCAGGGCTGAGTGAAACCAGAACCAAGTCTTCGGATGCGGGTCTGGACACCGAAACACACACCATGTGTTCCGGGTAGCGTGTCCCCTTCGTCTAGTGGCCTAGGACACCGCCCTTTCACGGCGGTAACAGGGGTTCGAGTCCCCTAGGGGACGCCATTGCGGGAATAGCTCAGTTGGTAGAGCACGACCTTGCCAAGGTCGGGGTCGCGAGTTCGAGTCTCGTTTCCCGCTCCATATTTAACAAAAACGCCGCTCACTGAGCGGTGTTTTTGTGTGCGCGTTATAAAAGTGCCTCAGCCTCCGAGGCTATGGATCAGGCTATCCAGCACTTCGGCGGTTGTTTCATCCAACTCAGCGACTACCGACGCTCTAAGCTGGTGCGCCAAGCGGTATTCGCTGGGTGTGCAGTTGGCGGAATGCTTGAAGGCTCGAGCGAAGTAGGAAGGGTCCTTGAAACCGGCTTCATAGCCAATGCTGGTGATAGGCATCTGGCTGTTGCCGAGCAATTCCTTCGCAAAATTCATGCGCTTGTTCAGGATGTAATCCATGAAGCCGAGTCCGTAGGCTTCCTTGAACAGGCGGCTGAAGCGAAAGGTCGTTATGCCGCAGCGTTTGGCCACCTCCCTCTGATCGATGTTGTCCCGAAAGTGCTGATCGATGTATAGCAGCACATTGCTCAACGCCTGGTGTTTTTGGTGTTCCGGCGTCATCCGGATACTGCCCGGAAGGGTCGGGGAGTGGTCGATCTGTAACGTCTTGCGTTGGTCGCGAACATTGCGGCGCAGCTCGTGAAGCTGAACGACAGCCATCAGGTAGCGTTTCTTTTCGGCGGCTGAAAGGGGCAGCACCATGTATTCCCAGACACAGGAACGCATCGCCCATACGGCCAGCTCTTCGGAGTGCTGCACGGTGAACATGGTGATCGGAATGGCCGGTGCGGTGCGTTTGATCTCCAGCAGCATCTTCAGGCCGGGTGTGTCGGGGCGATCAAAATGGATGCAGATCATGTCGGCCTGCATCCCGCTGGAAAATCTGGAGTCTTTCACCAGTTTGCAGTCGCAGGCGTGCTCGAACTGCGCCATGAGTTCCGGGGTGGACCGATCGTGGGTCCGATCGAACCAGAGTAGTGATGGTTTCCTGATCACGTTTGACGTCATGTGTTTAGCTCTGGCTTCGGAGGTTCTTCGTGCCTCTCTCCGCTGAGTAGTATTGTCAATGTGATATCGCTATGCAGACTAAATCCTGATAAGAACATCCGAATTTAGTTCTATGCGCTCTATGTTCCGCCTGGCAGTCAGTGCCGGGCGGTTATTTATTGGCGTGTTGGCGGTGGATACCGGGTCAACCGTTCGTCGTTTGTGGATCAAGGGCAATGGCCTTTGCCCGCCGTTCCTTGTTTAGAGCCTTTCCTTTCCCTTCTTTTCCTTCTGCGGACACCCACTACCCGCTAGTTGGCCGTGCCCGCAAAAAAGTCCTAGCGATGCGCAAAATCCTCCTAACCCCCTTGGGGATGCCCTGACTAAGGTAGCTACAAGCAGTGCAAAAAGTGCTGCTCCCCCGGAAGAACAACATTCGAAAATGAGGTGTGCAAAATGACTCTTCAAACTATCAAGGCTTCGGTACTGAAGTTCGCCAAAGACGAAGACGGCCTGACCATCGTGGAATACGCGGTAGCGGGTGGACTGATCACCGTGGCAGTTGCCGCCATGTTCACTCTTTTGGGTGGCGCAGTGAATACCAGGATCACAGCGCTGTGCGCCGCGGTCAAAGGTGCTGCCTGCTGATAATGACAACTTACCGTGGGGGGGACGCGCGACGTCCATGGAGCAACCGGTTGTTACTGTTTTGCTGATAGAGCTGCCGGATAACTCAATGGACATCGTGCCGTCTCTACCAAGGTAGGTACTGAGCTACATGACTGCAGTAGTGAGGTACGCAAAATGACTCTGCAATTAATAAGAACTTCGGTGCACAAGTTCGCCAAAGACGAGGATGGCCTGACCATTGTGGAATACGCAGTGGCAGGCGGGTTGATTACGATCGCTGTTGTCGTTGCGTTCACTCTACTTGGCGGCGCAGTGAACACCAGGATCACAGCACTCTGCGCTGCGGTTAATGGTGCTGCTTGCTGATAACGATAATACCCAGTCGGGAGACGCGCCATGTCCACGGAACTGATGGTATCGACTGTTTTACTGATAGGACTTTTGGGCGTGGCGGTGGTGAGCGATCTGCTTCGCCACCGTATTCCCAACTTGCTGATTCTGCTGGGACTTGCCTTGGGATTGGTCGCTCAGACGTACTTGGGGGGAGTCAGCGGATTGGGAGACAGCCTGTTGGGCATCCTGATCTGTTTTGCACTGTTTCTGCCCATGTACGCCTTGGGTGGCATGGCCGCCGGTGACGTCAAGTTGATGGCCATGGTCGGCAGTTTTCTACCGTTTCATTACGCGTTGTGGGCTGCCTTATTCAGCCTGATTGCCGGTGGCGTGTGCGGTTTCCTGATAGTGCTGGTTCGCGGTCAGTTGTTACAGACCCTGGGGCGCTATTGGCTGATGCTGAGGGCGCAGGCCTATCTGGCACCGACTTCAGAGGAGGTGGCCGGCAAGCCTTTCCCTTATTCGGTTGCCATTTTGCTCGGCACTTTAAACACCATTCACTGGCAGCTCTTTGCCAGTGGGTTGGGAGGTTAGTCATGCACGTCATTGTCGAGAGTGATGCCTACCGCAATGAGCGAGAAGCGGTGCAGCGACTGGCCCCCCAGCCGTGCACTATCAGCGAGACGGGGTTGACGGACAGTTTTCTCGGCGAGTTGGTGTGCAAGCATTTGTATGACGCCGGCGTGCTGGACATGTCGCGGCTGGTAGAGCGCCTGGCGCTGACCGGCGCCGTAATGGAAGAGGTCCTGGCGTTTCTGCGCAAGGATGGTCGTGTCGAAGTGCTTGGGCAGATGGGCGCGCAAACGGGAGGCGGGCAGTCGCTGCGTTATGGCCTGACCGAACGCGGTCGCAGTGCCGCCCGCGATGCCCTGTCGCGTAGCGGCTATATCGGAGCGGCACCGTTCCCGGTGAGTGCCTACCGTTCTCTGCTCAAGGTGCAGACCATTCACCATGGACGCATCAGCGCTCACGATATGCACACGGCGCTTAACGGCCTGGTGCTTACGGAGGGGATGCTCGATCAACTGGGTGTGGCGCTGAATTCCGGGCGGGCGATCATGATTTATGGCCCAGCGGGAACCGGCAAGACCTATGTCAGCAGTCGGTTGATTCGCCTGTTCGCCGAGGCCATCTGGGTACCTTATGCCATTGTGATCAACGAGTCGGTGATCGAGATCTATGACCCGCAGGTACACCAGCGACTGGATGATGGCAGTCCACAGAACAATCTGATGCTCAATGAAGGAATCGACCGTCGGCTGCTGTGCTGCAAACGCCCGATCGTCATTACCGGCGGTGAGTTGAGCATGGAACAGCTGGACATTCGTTATGACCCCTTCACCCGTCAATACCAGGCCGCCTTGCAGCTCAAGGCCAGCAACGGCCTGTTCATCATCGACGACATGGGGCGCCAGCGCATGCCGCCCGCCGAACTGTTGAATCGCTGGATCGTCCCGATGGAAGAGAAGCGCGACTTCCTCAACCTGGGCGGCGGGCGGCATTGCGAGCTGCCATTTGATCTGATTCTGGTGTTTTCCACCAACCTCAATCCCCTGGAGTTGGCCGATGAAGCCTTCCTGCGGCGGATTGGCTACAAGCTGCAATTCGGTTACCTGAAGCCTGAGGAGTACGAACGGATCTGGCAACAGGAGTGCGAGCGCCTGGGCATTCGTCATGACCCGCTGCTGGTGCGCTTTGCGCTGCAGAAACTTTACGCCGCTGAAGGCATGCCTCTGGTGCCTTGCCACCCCCGTGACCTCCTGAACATGGCGCTCGATCGTCAGCGTTACCTGGGCGGTTCCGGGCCACTGTCGCCGCAGGAACTGGAATGGGCCTGGCAAAACTACTTCGTCCAGCTCGACTTTCTCTGAGTAGGAGATACAAACATGAGCTCTCGTACTGCAACGCTGATTGGTATTTCGTTGGTCATGGGCCTCGGCGCCGCATGGATGGCCAATAGCTGGCTGAGCGCACGGCTCAATGCCAGCCCGGATGATCACCTTCGAAGCGTGGTCGTCGCCACGGTCGAGATTCCTTTCGGGCAGATGGTCGAGGCACAACAGGTCACGACCGTGCGCATGCCCATGGATACGATCCCGGACGATGCCTTCGATTCCAGCGACAAGGCGGTGGGCAAGATCGCCACGTTCGACATCCTGCGCGGCGACATCGTGCGCGGTGCGCGCCTCAGTGAACACCTGGGTGGCAGCACCCTGGCTTCTTTGATTGCACCTGACAAACGTGCCATTTCGGTTCGGGTAGACGACGTGGTCGGGGTCGGCGGGTTCCTGTTGCCGGGTAACCGGGTCGATGTGCTGGCAACCAAACACACCGATGGCAGCAGCAATAACGCCGTGTCCAGGACCATCCTCGAAAACCTGCGCGTGTTGGCGGTGGATCAGACGGCGGGTACTGACAAGACTCAACCGGTGGTGGTGCGTGCAGTGACGCTGGAGATGACGACCACTGAGGCGGAAACCCTGGTTACGGCGCAGACGGAAGGGAAGCTGCAACTGACTCTGCGCAACCCGCTGAACCTCACGAAAAAACCGGCCCCCGCGCCTGTAGCACCTCCTGCGCCGGTTACGCAGGCCATTGCCATGGCCACCGAAACGGCGCCAAGACGTGTGGTGCACCGCAGTAGCAGTGTCGGTGGGGCTGTCACCGTGATTCGTGGCATCGAAGCCCATGTCGTCAATGTGCGCTGACAGGGTGCAATGGGTATCAAGGTAGTGGCGGAGCCGGTCCGGGTCCGTATCGGCAAATGAGGGCTTGATGATGAATTCTCGAATTCAACGGCCGTTTCCGGTAACGCCAAGGCGCCAGCGGGGATCGGTGACCGTAATGATGGTGATCGCGTTGGCCGCGATCGGCATGATGGCGGCATTGGCGCTGGACGGTGGCCACCTGCTGCTGAACAAGACCCGCCTGCAAAATGCGGTGGATGCCGCCGCCCTGAGTGGCGCCAAAACCCTGAGTCAGGTTACTGGCGGTACCAGCATTGCCAGCACAACGCGCACTGCCGCGCTGAATACGCTGACACTGAATGCCAATGCCTCGGGCAATACCGAATTGTCCACGGCCATCGGCGGCAACGCGGGCACCTTCGCGGTGGTGGAACTGGCCAACAGTGTTTACGGACCGTTCTCCTACCCGGGGCCGTCGAATGCCACTTATGTTCGGGTAACGGTACCGAACTATGGCCTGACCGGTTTTTTCTGGAGCTTCGTCCAGACAGTGGGCGGTGGCGGTCTGGGCGGCAAGTCAGTGGCGGCGATGGCCACTGCCGGCCCCAGCCCCACCAGCCCGTGCGATCTCGCGCCATTGATGGTCTGTGGTGACCCGACCAAATACAGCCCGAGCACCGGTGTGTTCTGGGGCTATAAATTTGGCGATTTGCAGGATTTGAAAACAGGCTCAGGCACTACATCCGCCATTGGCCCAGGCAATTTTCAACTGCTCGATTTTGGCTCGGGCGGCAGCACGGTCAGGGATGACCTGGCTGGAGGCGGCTCGGTATGCCGCAGCGTCGGGCAAAATGTCACGACCAAACCGGGCAACAACGTCGGCCCGGTGTCTCAAGGTTTGAATACCCGTTTTAATCAGTACAGTGGAGGGGTCAAAGCCGCGGATTATCCGCCAGACCTGATCGTCAGCTACAGCACGCCAGTGATCACCAACAGCTCAGGCACACTGCAATATAAGGGCCAGACCATCATATCGAGCAATGGCACACTCACTGCAGGTGGCAACGCGGTGCTTGGCTACAACGACTGGCTGGCGAGTTCTGCGGCGTGTATTGCCGGTTCAGGCACGGGTTGCCAGACCGGTGGGGTCTACGAGCGACGGATGCTGAAAATCGTGATTGGCGACTGTACCGGGAAAAATAATGGCGCGACCTCGATTCCGGTCCTGGGTTTTGGCTGCTATTTCGTGGTGCAACCGGCCGGTAGCACGGGTAGTACCTCGGAGATCTTCGGGCAGTTCGTGAAGGAGTGCCAAGGCGACAACGTGCCTGGCCCGAACCCTTCGGGTGATACCGGCCCGCAGATCATTCAGCTCTACAAAACCTATATCAGCAATAGCGGCACTCCGAGCACAGACTCTTAGGAGGCGTCATGAGACTTCACGCATTCAAAAAACCGCAGGACCAGCAAGGCATGGCATTGGTGGAATTCACCCTCGTCCTGCCGTTGATGCTGCTGCTGTTGCTGGCCCTCGGTGAGTTCGGCCGAATGCTGTTTCAGTACAACACCCTGTTACAGGCCAGCCGTGATGCCAGCCGTTACGTGGCCAGCCAGGCCTGGAACTCGACGCTCGGTACTGTCTCACTGAGCAGCACGCTGCTGACCAATACACAAAACGTGGCGGTCTATGGCGTGCCTGCCAACACCGGGACGCCGGTAGTGTCAGGGTTGACGACCGGCAACGTGGCGGTCACCGCCGTGGGCACCGACCATATACGGGTCACGATCACCTATACCTTCTGCCCGGTGATTGGCGCTGGTGCTTGTACCGGATCGATTACCGGGCTCTTTGCCAATACGATTGCGCTGAGCATTCCGCTGGTCGCCACAACCGTCATGAGGGTGCTGTGATGAATCGCAAACACATGCGTGGCGTCTATGTGGTGGAGTTCGCCGTCATAGGCTTGCTGGTGTTCATTCTGTTGTTCGGCGTGCTGGAAATGGGTCGCTTGTACTTCACGGTCAATGCCCTCGATGAATCCGCGCGCCGCGGCGCGCGTCTGGCAGCGGTGTGCAACATCAGCGATCCGATCGTGTTGCAGCGGGCGATCTTCAATCCCGCGGGCAACACCGGCACCAGCCAGCTGATCACTAATCTGGGCACTGGCAACCTGACACTGACCTACCTGGACGTGAACGGTGCTGTGGTGACCAACCCCACCGACACCGTCAGCGCCACCGGGTTCCGTGCCATCCGTTATGTCCAGGTGAGCCTGCAAAGCTACGTATTCAATCTGTTTATTCCCGGGTTTGGCGTGCCCATTACGTTGCCCACCATCAGGGCAACCTTGCCACGCGAAAGTCTTGGGCATCATTCCGAGTCAGGGGAGGTCACTCCATGCTGAATATAAAGGAAACATCGTTAAGCACCGCGACGACCGGCAAGCCCGGGCTGCGATTGCTGATCAGTAGCCGTGACGCCACGGCGTTGCGTGATCTGCAAAGCGTTTGCCAGCGCATGCCGAGCCTGGAGGTGAGCACGCGCCTGGTGAGTAACGGGCATGTCGACCCACTCTATGGTCTGGAGCGGATGCCCGATCTGTTGTTGGTGCGTGTCAGCCATCTGTGGCGCGAGGAGCTGGCAGCACTGTTACAGCATCCGGCCCATGAGCGTCCGCCGCTGTTGGTGTGCGGCCTGTTGAACGAGCAGGACGCCATGCGCCTGGCGATGCAGGCCGGCGCCCGTGATGTCTTGCCGGAACCGATAGCCGAGACGGAACTGGTTTCAGCCTTGAGTCGTCTGGTCACAGAGGTCCGGGTCAACAGTGGGGCAGAAGGGAAGCTGATCGCGGTGATTGGCGCCAAGGGCGGCTCCGGCAGCACCTTGCTGGCCTGCAACCTGGCTCACCAGCTTAGCGTCAAGGGCGGCAATACCCTGCTTTTGGACATGGACCTGCAATTTGGCAGCGTGACGCATTACCTCGATGTGGCGCAATCGCACAGCCACCTGGAAGTGCTGCAACAGGTCGAGGACATGGACAGCGTCGCACTACGCGGTTTTTGCAGTCACTTCAGCCCGACCTTGCATGTGCTGGGTGGCCGGGCCGGCGAGTTGTGTCTGCCGCAGGATGCCCAGCCCGAGCAACTCGATGCCCTGTTGCAGCTGGCCCGCGCCAGTTATGACTGGGTGGTGATCGATCTGCCACGGCAAATCGACCACCTCACAGGCTCCGTGCTGGAGCAGGCGGATCGGGTGTACGTCGTGGTGCAGCAGAGTGTCAGCCATCTGCGCGATGCCAGCTCCCTGACGCGGATTCTTCGCGAAGACCTGGGCGTGCGCGGGGATCAATTGCAGATAGTGGTCAACCGCTATGACAAGGCGGCAGCCATCAGCCTCAAGGATATCGGCGAAGCGCTGCGCTGCGCGAACCTGTTGAAATTACCCAACGACTTCAACCTGGTCAGCCAGAGTCAGAACTCTGGCGTGCCGTTGGGGGTGCAAGCGCCGCGGGCTCCGATCACCGTCGCCGTACGGCAGATGTCCGAGGCGTTGGTCGGTAAGCAGATGACCGGGAACAAAGGCTTGTTCAAACGCGCCTTCAACCGTTTTTTCGGGGGATAACCCATGATCAGCGACTTTCGTAACCGCTTGCGCAAACAGTCCGGCAAACCTGCCGCATCGTTGTCTGGTCAGTCGGACGATGACCTGCTGGACCCGGCAGAGGAATTGATGGCGTGGGAACGTTCGGTTCCGGACGTTATTTACGAAACCCGGAGCCAGGTCACCCCGGTGGAGGCCGAGTGGCGGGAGAAAATCTACCAGCAGTTGCTCAAGGTCATGGACCTGTCCTTGCTCGACTCACTTGAGCCGGCCGAGGCCACACGGCAGATTCGCGATATTTGCCAGCGCTTGCTGGATGAGCACTCGGCCCCCGTGAGTTCGGTCAGCCGCCAGTTGATCATCAAGCAGATCACCGATGAGGTGCTCGGTCTTGGTCCATTGGAGCCGTTATTGGCGGATCACACCGTGTCGGACATTCTGGTCAACGGCTTTGCCTCGGTGTATGTCGAACGTTTCGGCAAGCTGCAAAGGACCGATGTGCGCTTTCGCGACGATCAGCATTTGCTGAACATCATCGATCGCATCGTTTCCAGTCTGGGGCGGCGTATCGATGAGTCTTCGCCGTTGGTGGACGCCCGGCTCAAGGACGGTTCGCGGGTCAACGCAATTATTCCGCCGCTGGCCATCGACGGGCCGAGCATGTCGATCCGTCGCTTTGCCGTGGACCTGCTCAACACCGACAGCCTGATCCAGGTCGGTACCTTGACCCCGGCCATTGCTTTGCTGCTCAAGGCGATTGTTCGCGGACGCTTGAACGTGCTGATTTCCGGCGGTACCGGCAGCGGCAAAACCACCATGCTCAATGTGCTGTCCAGTTTCATTCCGCAAAACGAACGGATCGTCACCATTGAAGACTCGGCCGAACTGCAACTGCAGCAGCCCCATGTGGTGCGTCTGGAAACCCGTCCTTCGAACATCGAGGGGCGTGGTGAGGTGAGCCAGCGCGAATTGGTGCGCAACAGTCTGCGGATGCGCCCCGACCGCATTGTGATCGGCGAAGTGCGCGGCGCCGAGGCGCTGGACATGCTGACGGCCATGAACACCGGCCACGACGGCTCGCTGACCACGATCCACGCCAATACCGCGCGTGATGCGTTGGGGCGAATCGAGAACATGGTGTCGATGACCGGTGCGACTTTCCCGATCAAGGCCATGCGTCAGCAGATCGCTTCGGCCATTGATGTGGTGATCCAGCTCGAGCGTCAGGAAGACGGCAAGCGGCGCCTGGTCAGCGTGCAGGAAATCAACGGCATGGAAGGCGAGATCATCACCATGACCGAGATTTTCTCGTTTGCACGCAGCGGCATTGGCGAACACGGTGAAGTGCTCGGCGATTATCGGCCCAGCGGCATGATCCCGGCCTTTCGCGACGTGTTGGCCAAACGTGGCATCGAGTTGCCACTGAACTTGTTCAGGCCTGAATGGATGGAGGCACGGCAGTCATGAACAATATTCCTGGTGAATTCATTCTGATCTTTCTCGGCATGGTGTTTATCGCCGTCTTCCTCCTGTCCCAGGGCGTGGTGGTGCCGGTGTTCGGTGAGGCGGGCAAGATGCGCAAGCGCATTCGCGGCCGCCTGCATGTGCTGGAGAAAGCCAACAATCTGCCCAACATGCAGACCGTGCTGCGGCAGAAATACCTGACACGCTTGTCGCCACTGGAGGCCAGGCTTGAGCAACTGCCGTTCATGGCGGACCTGACACAGCTGATCGAGCAGTCGGGACACGAATATCGGGCCTATCGGGTGCTGTTTCTCGGGCTCGCCATGGGAGGTGGTGCAGGAGCGTTGGTGTTGTTGCTCTCGTCACCCTGGTGGATGGCGTTGGCAGTAGGTTTTGCGGTGGCCTGGCTGCCGTTGCTGAAAATCCTCCGTGACCGCAACAAACGCTTTGCTGCGTTCGAAGAGGGCTTGCCGGATGCGCTGGATGCCATGTGCCGGGCCTTGCGCGCCGGGCATCCATTCAACGAAACCCTGCGTCTGGTGGCCGAAGAGCACAAGGGACCAGTGGCACATGAGTTCGGCCTGACCTTCGCCGATATCAACTATGGCAATGATGTACGCCGGGCCATGCTCGGCCTGTTGGAACGCATGCCGAGCATGACGGTAATGATGCTGGTGACGTCGATCCTCATCCATCGCGAGACCGGCGGCAATCTGACCGAGGTGCTCGAACGTTTGAGTCGCTTGATTCGGGGGCGCTTCCGCTTTCAGCGCAAGGTCAAGACTCTGTCGGCCGAAGGGCGAATGTCGGCCTGGGTGCTGGTGGCCATTCCTTTCGTGTTGGCGGCGCTGATCTTGATCACAACCCCCAGCTACTTGCCTGTGCTGATCAATGATCCGATCGGCCACAAGCTGATCATCGGGGCTTTCTGCGCGATGTTGGTCGGGATTGTCTGGATCCGCAAAATCATCCGGATTCAGGTTTAAGCGGTATTCGCTACGCGGAGGTGCAGGTCATGGACTATTTGCTCGGATTGTTGGGTCGGGTGACGGGTAATGAGGCGCTGGCGCGCCTGTTGTTCGTCAGTGCGATAGGGTTGAGTACCGTGCTCGCGGTCGTCACCGTGGTATTACTGGTGTTGGGGCTTCAGGACCCGATGCAGCGTCGCCTTGCGCTGATCAAACGGGGGCATTACGGGAGTGCAGGGGGGCCGGATGCGCCAGGTAATCTGCAACTGTTGCTGGAGCGCGTCGGCCAGCGTTTTGGCTCAGCCGAAACGGCTCAGACGTCCGAAACCCAGCTTCTGTTGATGCACGCGGGGTACCGCTCGTCTTCAGCAGTGCAGATGTACTGGGCGGTGCGCTTGCTGTTGCCGCTGATATTGGTCGGTATTTCGCTGCTGGTTTTGCCGCTGATTCCCCGACTTTCTCTGAGCCTGGGCCTGCTGCTGGTGCTCATGGCAGCCGCTGTCGGTTGGCTGCTGCCAGCGATGTATGTCGGCAAGCGCAAACAGCTGCGTCAGGCCCGGCTGCGTGCGGCGTTTCCGGATGCCCTGGATCTGATGGTGGTCTGTGTGGAGTCGGGTCTGGCGTTGCCCACGACCATCGAACGGGTGGCAGAGGAGATGTCGGTCAGCCAGGTCGAACTGGCGGAGGAACTGGCGCTGGTCAATGCGCAAATCCGTGCCGGCATCACCAGTACCGAGGCGCTCAAGCAACTGGCGGTGCGCACCGGGCTGGAAGACGTGCAAGGGTTGGTCAGCCTGTTGGGGCAGAGTATCCGCTTCGGTACCAGCGTGGCCGATACCCTGCGCATTTATGCCGATGAGTTCCGCGACCGGCGTACGCAGGCAGCCGAAGAAATGGGCGCGAAAATCGGTACCAAGCTGATATTCCCACTGATTTTCTGTCTGTGGCCGAGCTTCTTTCTGGTCGCCATTGGGCCCGCCATGCTTGGAGTACTCAAAGCATTCGGATGAGATAAACGGGGGGCTGCCCAGCTGGATGGCGGCTCCTGTCGGAGCACAGGATGGAGCAAATCTAAAGTGGGTCAGGCCCGGCGCCTGATCCACTTTTATCCTTTTATTCGTTTACCCACGCACGTTCTTGGCCCCGACGTTCTTGTCAGGTAACGCTGGACTACGCCAGAGGCTGATCGCCCACTGATGTGTCTCATTTGCCGCCGTTGCTCATGCTTCCCGATGCCTTCTGGTCAAAATGTTCAGGAATCGGGTGGGTGAAGCTATCCAGCCAGCGTTGCATGGACAGGTCACGTTCGGTGGCCGAAACAGTCTGCAATCGAGGGGATGCCACTACGCCGCGAATCTGTAGTTGCAACCATTGTTCCGTGCCTTGTTGCGGCACCGAAGAGGGGCCGGGCTCAATAGCCCAGGCGGTCGTGGACAGGCAAGCCATGCACACTATCAACAGCCTCTTGGTATTCATTTGCGACTCCTCATCTTGTCTACTTGATCGCATTGGCTGAGGTATTGACTACCTCTGTCATGCCTTTACCCTCGGTAGCCACCACTTTTTTGGCCGGGGCCTTGAGTCTTTCCGCGCGAGCTTGGGCATCCGAGACTTGCTTGGAGCTCAGGCTGGCGCGGTTTGCGAGTTCGGCAGCCTGCTTCCAGTTGTCCTGATAGATCAGCAGTGTCACCAGATTGAGTGCCGCCAGCGAGTCCGACGGCTTGAGTTCCATGGCGGTCATAAACTGAAAGCGTGCCTCATTGGGCCGACGCTGGTTGAGGTAAACGACCCCCAGGTCATTGCGGATTTTGTCGTCGGTGGGGGCCATCCTCATTGCACGCTCAAGGTGATCCGCGGCAGCCGCATGATCATTTTTGGCCACGGCCATCTGGCCCAGACCATGCTCGCCTTCAGCGGCCAGGCATGTGCCGAGCAGACTCTTGTACAACGGTTCGGCCTCGTTACGGCCCAGCAGGCGCAGTACTCGAGCCTTGCGCAGGCGAACCTGCGGTAGGTCATCAGACAGCCCTTCCAGATTCGCCAGGCTGGCATACAAACGGCCATCGTTGGTCATGTCGTCGGCCAGGTTCAGCGACAACTGCTGATCCGAGCCAGGAGCCGCGCAGCTACTCGGTCGATAAGACAGGCCATTTGTGGCACAGCCTGCAAGCATCACCGTCGCCGCTATTGCTATGAGCGCTTTCATTGAGTGTCCTCTGGCTACAACACCTTGAATCAGGCTCATTGAGAGAGCCCCATGCGGCTGTCGAAGTCACCGTTGTCGAGGAAGTACATGCGGTAGAAGTTCGGGTCGTAATTGCGCAGTTGCTCACCCGGCAATGACGGCAGTTTTGCGTTGACCGCCAACGGTTGAACCAGGTGCGGGGTGACGATCATCAGCAGTTCGCGCTCTTCACGGTTGATGCTGTTATTGCGAAAGAACGCGCCGAGAATCGGGATATCGCCCAGCCCTGGAAACTTGTTCACCTGGGAGCTGTTGCTGGTGCTGATCAGGCCGCTGATGACGAAGCTTTCACCATCAGCCAAGGAAATGCTGGTATCGGTACGACGTACGGTAAATGCCGGGACAATGGTGCCGGCGATCTGTATGGCCTTGGTGAAATCCAGTTCGCTGACCTCGGGTGCCACCTTCAGGGCGATGCGATTTTTCCCGATGATGGTCGGGGTCAGGGTCAGGCGGACACCGAATTCCTTGTACTCGATGGAGATGTTGTCGCTGCCTGAGCTGGGCACCGGGATCGGCACTTCACCACCCGCCAGGAAGCTCGCACTTTGTCCGCTGAGTGCTACAAGGCTCGGCCGCGCCAGGGTGTAGGCAAAGCCACTGCCTTCCAGCGCATTGATCATCCCCAGCACATTGCCGCCGCCAAAGCCGATATTGAAAGTGTCGTTATTGAGCGGGATGTTTGGCGCCAGGTTACCAATGTGGCCGGGGGTCACGGTCACCCCGGGTACAGAGCCTGGCGAGCCGAACAGAAAATTGCCGCTCTTGCCGAAGATCGACGTGCTGGCCTCTTTCAATTTGGTGCGACTGACTTCGACGAAGCGAATATCGGTCTGTACCTGGCTTGGCAGCAGCGGGTCTTCGGAAGGTACTGTCGACACGCTGGTCAGCGCTGCGGTGGCCCTGCCCTTGACGAATACCATGCTTTGGCGCGGCGTGGGCGAGCAGGCGGTCCAGACCATCAGGCTAGTGGCCCCGGGAGCTACACCCGTGAGAATGAAGGAGTTGCTGCTACTGGTTTGCACGTCGGCAACTTTCGGGTCGCCCACTGCCAGTTGCTTGATCGGGACGGGCATGCGCAACTCATCCTGAAGCCCTTGGCCGACCTCGAACACGGCGGGCAGACTGGCCAGTTGCGAGCAATTGTTCGCCGCGGCCTGAGCCGCATCCACACCAAGGCCCATCCACAACAGGCCATGGATAATTCGTTTGAAAGCGGGCACGGTACGATAGCTCATTAAGTGCATCCTCGCTGAATAGGCCATCTGCGGGCTAACCTGGTTACCCTGGATCGCTTCAAGGCGCCCGGGCCGGCCCTCCACTTCACCAGACCACGAACCATTAGTGGTCCTGGCAATATTGCTGGGTGCTGCGCGCTAGCAGGTGCAATACGCGGGTCTGACTGACCTGCGAGCGACCTGCGCTAAAACTGTCGTTAGTGATCCAGATACCTGGGCTCGGGACACGCGAGGTTTTTTGCCAACCTTGTTTGGTTCGCACAGGCAACCGACCGGAGCGATCTGCACAGGCTCGACAGCAACAGTGGCTATAAACAGTGCTGTCAGCCGACGTGGTTCCCCCAAAAAACAACTGGCAATCAGGCCGCAAAGCAGAAAAACGCCAGCCAGGATCATAGTGAGGTATCTCCTTCTGCCAATTCGCTATCTGATCGCTGAACAAAACGTGGACAACTCAAAACCGTATGATTTGCTCTTTGCTTGAAGGTAGTTCAACCGAGGTAAAGCGCCATGATTTAGAAGAAAATCTTCTGTGCAAATATGGGCGCGTTGCTGTTTTTCGATTCGCGCACTTACCCGCGAGGTAGTCCCGCGGCGGGGTATTTCCACACGCAATGTGCCCTTTCAAATTGTTACCGGATGCACCAACACGACGCAAAACGTGGCTCCGGTAACATCCGCGAGCGCGGCTCGGCAACCCTCCAGAATTTTTTGAGCATTCCAAAAGCCCCGTTCCAGACGCCTTCCTGTTGCTTTAAAAGTTTTCTTCAGCTGCCGTTCAGCGAGTTGGCTGGTTGATTGCATATGCTTGTATGTACAAGTAAGTGTGTGTGCGTAAGAGTCACCGGAAGGTGCTGACACACAAGATGGCTTCAAAGCACGTACTTGAGGTTCAGGTTTACAGCGTCACCCGCATTCCAGTAGCAGCACCCATGCGCCACAAGCGCCCGTAGTGGTTTTAGGAATTGATAATAATGAAAAGAACATTGCTGACCCTTTCTGCTTTGACACTGTGCATGGCCGCAGGCGTAGCCACGGCCAAAGAGTACAAAGAGCTGCGTTTTGGCGTTGATCCTTCCTACGCACCGTTCGAGTCCAAAGCAGCTGACGGTAGCCTGGTGGGCTTCGACATCGATCTGGGTAACGCGATCTGCGCCGAGCTGAAGGTCAAGTGCAAATGGGTCGAGAGCGATTTCGACGGCACGATTCCAGGCCTGAAGGCCAACAAGTTCGACGGCGTAATCTCTTCCATGACCGTGACTCCAGCCCGTGAGAAAGTCATCGACTTCTCCAGCGAGCTGTTCTCCGGCCCGACCGCTCTGGTCTACAAAAAGGGCTCCACTGTTTCTGACGTGGCCTCGCTCAAGGGTAAAAAAGTCGGCTACGAGCAAGGCACCATCCAGGAAGCCTATGCCAAGGCCGTACTGGACAAGGCGGGGGTAGAAACCAAGGCCTACGCCAACCAGGACCAGGTTTATGCTGACTTGATGTCGGGTCGCCTCGACGCCACGATCCAGGACATGCTGCAAGCCAAGCTGAGCTTTTTGAAGTCGCCGCAAGGGGCTGATTACGAGGTCAGCCAACCGATCGACAGCGAGTTGTTGCCCGCCAAGACAGCAGTGGGTATCGCCAAAGGCAACACCGAGCTCAAGGCCCTTCTCGATAAAGGCATCAAGGCGATCCACGATGACGGCACCTACGACTCGATCCAGAAGAAACACTTCGGTGATCTGAGTCTCTACAGCGGCAAGTAAGGCCCCGGTGCCCGTCCTCGGGACGGGCGCTTTTTTATCGCTATAGGTCCTGAATTATGTTCGAAGCACTTTTGCAGACACTCGGGCTCTCCGCATTCAGCTTGAAGGGGTTCGGTCCTCTGTTGCTGGAAGGCTCCTGGATGACCGTCAAGTTATCGATACTGTCGCTGTTGTTGAGCGTTCTGCTCGGCCTGATCGGCGCCAGTGCCAAACTGTCCAGCGTCAAACTGTTGCGGATTCCGGCCCAGCTCTACACCACGTTGATTCGCGGGGTGCCGGACCTGGTGCTGATGCTGCTGATTTTCTACAGCCTGCAAACCTGGTTGACCAATTTCACCGAGGTGCTGGGTTGGGAATACATCGAGATCAATCCGTTCGCCGCCGGGATCATAACTCTGGGTTTCATCTACGGCGCGTACTTCACCGAGACCTTCCGCGGCGCGATCCTCGCTGTGCCTCGCGGACAGATGGAAGCCGCCACGGCCTACGGCTTGAGCCGTGCCCAGCGCTTTCGCTTCGTGGTGTTCCCGCAAATGATGCGCTTCGCCCTGCCGGGCATCGGCAATAACTGGATGGTGATCCTCAAGGCCACCGCGCTGGTGTCGATCATCGGCCTGGCAGACCTGGTCAAGGCCGCACAGGACGCCGGTAAAAGCTCCTATCAACTGTTCTTTTTTCTGGTGTTGGCCGCGCTGATCTACCTGGTGATCACCAGCGCGTCGAACTATGTCCTGCGCTGGCTCGAACGGCATTACGCGGCAGGTTCCCGGGAGGCTGTACGATGATCGAATTACTGCAGGACTACTGGAAACCCTTCCTCTATAGCGACGGTTACCACATCACCGGCCTGGCCATGACGCTGTGGCTGCTCAGCGCCTCGATCTTCATCGGTTTCCTGGTGTCGGTTCCACTGTCCATTGCCCGGGTTTCCAACAAACTTTACGTACGCTGGCCGGTGCAGTTCTACACGTACCTGTTTCGCGGTACGCCGCTGTATATCCAGTTGCTGATTTGCTACACCGGGATCTACAGCCTGGCCGCGGTTCGTGCGCAACCGGTGCTCGACGCGTTCTTTCGCGATGCGATGAACTGCACCATCCTCGCGTTTGCCCTGAACACCTGCGCCTACACCACGGAGATTTTCGCCGGAGCGATTCGCAGCATGAACCACGGCGAAGTCGAAGCCGCCAAAGCTTATGGTCTGACGGGCTGGAAGTTGTATGCCTACGTGATCATGCCATCGGCCCTGCGTCGCTCGTTGCCGTATTACAGCAACGAAGTGATCCTCATGCTGCACTCGACCACCGTGGCCTTCACTGCCACCGTCCCGGACATTCTGAAAGTCGCTCGCGACGCCAACTCGGCGACCTTCCTGACCTTTCAGTCGTTCGGCATTACCGCGCTGATCTACCTCTTGGTGACCTTTGCGCTGGTCGGACTGTTCCGCATTGCCGAACGTCGCTGGCTGGCTTTTCTGGGCCCGGCTCACTAGGACTTAGCGCTCTATACGGCCGCTCATCAGGCCACGGGCTTTGTCGCCGCTTGCGACGTCTACGCAGCGGCGACCCATTTTCCCTTAGAGGATGCTGCGCACATGTACAAATTGACTGTTGAAGAACTACACAAGAGTTACGGTAGCCACGAAGTGCTCAAGGGCGTTTCCCTGAAAGCCAAAACCGGTGACGTGATCAGCCTGATCGGCGCCAGCGGCTCGGGCAAAAGCACCTTTTTGCGCTGCATCAACTTTCTCGAAACACCCAACGACGGCGCGATGAGCCTGGACGGCAAGCAGATTCGCATGGTCAAAGACCACCATGGCATGCGCGTGGCCGATGATGCCGAGCTGCAACGACTGCGCACCCGTCTGGCGATGGTGTTCCAGCACTTCAATCTGTGGGGCCACATGACCGTGCTGGAAAACATCACCATGGCTCCACGCCGGGTGCTGGGAGTCAGCAAGAAAGACGCCGAAGATCGCGCCCGGCGTTATCTGGACAAAGTCGGCCTGCCGGCTCGTGTGGCGGAGCAGTACCCGGCGTTCCTCTCGGGTGGTCAGCAGCAGCGGGTGGCCATTGCCCGCGCATTGGCGATGGAGCCGGAAGTCATGCTGTTCGACGAACCGACCTCGGCGCTGGACCCGGAGCTGGTGGGCGAAGTGCTCAAAGTGATCCAGGGCCTGGCCGAAGAAGGCCGGACCATGATCATGGTGACTCATGAAATGAGTTTCGCCCGCAAAGTCTCGAATCAGGTGCTGTTCCTGCATCAGGGGCGGGTAGAGGAAGAGGGCGCGCCTGAAGACGTGCTGGGTAGCCCGAAGAGCGAACGCCTGAAGCAGTTCCTCAGCGGTAACCTGAAGTAACCCCCCCCTTGCTCCTACAAGGGGGGGCGCCTCTATGAGCGGGCACGATTCTCATGGACAGAATCAGGCGTCCGGCGAAGAGGATCAGGATCACCCCCATGGTGCGCGATCATAAGTGCTACTCAGTCAGTACATTAAAAAAACGGGCGATCCGAATAAGATCGCCCGTTTTTTATATCGAAGCCTGTACCTGCAATCGTCGTGCAATGACGTCACCAATACCCGCCAATTTACTGTAAACGCCCTCGCTAAGCGCCAGAATCACTTAGCGTTATTTGATTAATGGAACTTCAAGCACGCCTTCGGGTAAGTCCAGATTGTCTAGCGCTCGATTGATCAACAACTCGCCCAGCACCGCCAGTTGCTGAATGGCCAACGCTACGTTGCGGCGCGAGCCTTCCAGTTCTCCGGCAAGATCGGTGGTCATGACGTTCAGGGAGGCGAGGGTTTCACTGGCATGACAGAGCAGAGATTCGGTGTCGACATTCGGGACGATGGTGAAGACGTGGCTGATTGGGTCGGGGCGGTCTGGTTTACGTAGACGGGCGCTGACAAGGCGTGGAGTGCTTTTGGAAAACGTGGATAGATCGACGGTGTCGGTTGGTGGAGCATCTGGTGATTCTGGAGAGTGCGAGGTGGTCTTTTTCATGTGTCAGGTCCATCCATAGAGAGTCATCGGGCCTGCGAGTGCAGGCTCCTGGCATCAGGCGATGTCGCGCAGTGGGCGCTGCATCGCCGAATGATTCAGCCCACCTCGTAGCGGACCGAAAGCGTGCCCTTCTTCTGCGAAAGGGCTGCGATAGTGACTGTGCCTAATTCCTGTAGGCGCCTTACATGGGTACCGCCACAGCCGTAGGCGGGCAGTTCACCGAAGCCGATTTCACGCGAACCTTCGCACAGCGAAGTCAGGCGTGGCAGATCGGTGGCGATCCACTGGGCGAGGGCTTGCTGGATCGTTTCGGCTTCCAGTTCCTGGGGCGTTTCACCGGGTGTGAAGGTGACCTTGCCTTCGCCTGGCCAATGATGGGCCTTGATCGGTGTCCAGCCTTTGGTCTCGAGGAAGTGCCCGATCAAATGGCCGGCCGAATGCAGACGGGTATTAAGTTGACGGCGTTGTTCGTCAATCTCGATTGAGGTCATGCCCGTGTCTACGGGTCGGTCGACGTAGTGCACGATACGATCCTGCTCTTGCACGACTCGCGTGACCTGGCTTTGGCCGATCCAGCCGGTATCACACGGCTGGCCACCGCCCTGGGGATGAAACAGCGTGGCGCGCAGGACTACGGCGAACTCGGTTTCACAGGGCGTGCACTCAAGGACTTCCACGTTGGCGCTGAGGTCATCGCTATGGAAAAAGAGGCGAAGCGTCATATTCCATGCCCTTATTAAAGTTTCTATTTTTATTATATGAAGGCTGGAATTGCGTGATAATCCGTTCAAACATCAAAGGACTGTTGCGCTGTGAGCATAAATCTACCGCTGCCGTTGCTGGGTGAAATGGCGATTTTCGTCAAGGTTGTCGAGACCGGTAGCTTCTCGGAAGCTGCTCGACAGCTGGGCTCGTCGCCTTCGGCGGTGAGTCGCAGCATCTCGCGCCTGGAGAAGGCGCTGGCCACGCGGTTGTTGCAGCGGACCACGCGCAAGTTGCGTTTGAGCGACGGTGGCGAAGAGGTGTTCAAGCGCTGTCAGGAAATGGTCAGCGCCGCTCGGTCAGTGATGGAGATCAGTGGTCAGTTCACCCATGAAGCTGAAGGGCTGGTGCGGGTCAGCGTACCGAAGGCGGTGGGGCGATTCGTGATCCATCCGCATATGCCGGAGTTTCTGCGTCGTTATCCCAAAGTCGATGTAGAGCTGCTGCTAGAGGATCGCCAGGTCGATTTGATCGACGATCATGTCGACCTGGCGATTCGCATTACGGATCGCCCACCAGCCGGCCTGGTCGGTCGGCAGTTGCTGACCATCGATCATCTACTCTGCGCGACCCCGCAATACCTGGCTGAACACGGAACGCCGAGCCATCCCCACGACTTGCTCAATCACAGTTGTATCTATCTGGGTGAAACGCCTGGCGATGCACGCTGGAAGTTCAAGAAGGGCACCCAGGTGGTGACTGTCGGTGTCCGTGGCCGGTACGCCGCCAATCACACTGGCGTGCGGTTGGGGGCAGTTCTGCAGCACATCGGGATTGGCAGCTTGCCGTACTTCACCGCGCGTTATGCGCTTGAACAAGGGTTGATTGTGCAGGTCCTGCCGGACTGGACCTTTCTGGCGTCCTATCATGGCGGCGCCTGGCTACTGCATTCGCCGACACGCTATTTGCCGCCCAAGCTTCGAGTGTTTATCGATTACCTGGTGGAGTGTCTGGAGAAAGAGCCGACGCTGGGCAAACCGGGAAAGTTGAGTGGTTCGGGCAAGGTCGCAGCGCAGTATGAGTTGCCGGAGAGTGATGGGTTGCTCTGAAGGCCCTTTCGCGAGCAAGCCCGCTCTCACAGGGGATTTGTAAGCGACGAAGATCCAATGTGGGAGCGAGCCTGCTCGCGAAGGCGGCGTTCCAGCCACCGAGTCATTCGACAATGTCACAAAAAAGGCCCGCATGTTTAACCATGCGAGCCTTTTGCATTTCTGATCTGGAATCAGTGCTTGCTGTCCTGGTTCGACAGGGCCAGCAGTTGTTTTTCCTGGTTCCAGTCGAACGGTTCGTCGTTCTGTTCGGCTTCGTAACGGCGTTCTTCCAGTGCCTGATACAGATCGATTTCATCGTCGGGCATGTAGTGCAGGCAGTCGCCGGCGAAATACCACAACAGGTCGCGGGGGACCAGGTGGGCAATTTGCGGATAACGGGTGATGACCTGACAAAGAATGTCCTGACCCAGGTATTGGCTTTCGATCGGATCGATTGGCAGCGACGCACGCAGTTCGTCGAAGCGCTCCAGGAACAAGGCATGACTTTCGTCTGGAACCTGCTCGGCTTCACCGACAGCGACCAGGATACTGCGCAGGAGGTCGAGCTGGACGAGAATTTGGTCGAGCATAACGGGAGTCCTCTAGATCTAAAGCAAAACGGGCGCCGGAGTATATAGCTCCAGCGCCCGCTTTTCATCATTGACCCGCCGGACGAGCCACCGCGTTAGCGGGTCTTGCCCTCCGCCAGTTCAAGTTGCTCCTTGGAAAAGTCATCGACGTCGATCACTTTGCGCCGCGCCATCTCAGCTTCATGCAAGGTATGTGCTTCTGCGGCTTGCAGCACACCGGCCTCCAGGGCGGCGTCGATGACGTGCTCCCCGGCACCCGGTTTGAACTGCCCGCTCTTGAGCGCAAAGTGCATTTTTTTCTGCAGCGGTTGTGCGGCATTCAGCAAGTCGCAGGCATGTTGCAGCGCACCGACCGGGTCATCGACCGATTGCGGCCGGTAACACCCCCCCAGCAACTCTTCGAGTGTCGGATCGCCTTTGGCCCGGCCAATGACCGCTGCCACTTCGGCGCCGAGTTTGTCTGACGGCCCTTTGTGACGGCGACCGAACGGGAACACGATCACTCGCAACAGGCAACCCAGCACCTTGCTCGGGAAATTGCTCAGCAGTTCATCCAGCGCCCGTTCCGATTGACCGAGGCTCTCTTCCATGGCCCAGACGAACAGCGGCGCCATGTGCTCGGGTGAATCGAGATCGTGGTAACGCTTGAGGGCGGCGGAGGCCAGGTACAGGTTGCTCAGTACATCGCCGAGTCGGGCCGACAGACGCTCGCGACGTTTCAGTTCACCGCCCAGCAGCATCATGCTCAGGTCAGCGAGCAGGGCAAATGCTGCAGCCTGACGGTTGAGGGCGCGGAAGTAGCCCTGGCTGAGTTTGTCTCCTGGTACATGTTCGAAATGCCCGAAGCCGAGGTTCAGCACCAAGGTGCTGGCGGCGTTGCTCACGGCGAAACCGATGTGCTTGAGCAGCAGGCCGTCGAACTCCTTCAGTGCCTGGTCCTTTTCTTCACGGCCGGCGAGGGCCATTTCCTTGAGCACAAACGGATGGCAGCGGATCGCGCCTTGGCCAAAGATCATCAGGTTGCGCGAAAGGATGTTCGCGCCTTCCACGGTGATGAAGATCGGTGCGCCTTGCCAACTACGCCCGAGGTAATTATTGGGCCCCATGATGATCGCCTTGCCACCGTGCACGTCCATGGCGTGGCTGATGCACTCGCGACCGCGTTCGGTGAGGTGATACTTGAGAATCGCCGAGAGCACCGAAGGTTTCTCGCCGAGATCCACCGCGTTGGCGGTGAGCATCCGCGCGGCATCCATCATCCAGGCGTTGCCGCCGATGCGTGCCAGCGCTTCCTGAATCCCTTCGAAGGCCGACAGCGGCACGTTGAATTGCTCGCGAACCTGCGCGTATTGACCGGTCACCAGGCTGGTGAACTTGGCGGCGCCGGTGCCGACTGCCGGCAGCGAAATGGAACGCCCGACGGACAGGCAATTCATCAGCATCATCCAGCCTTTGCCGAGCATTTCCTGGCCGCCGATGAGGAAGTCCAACGGCACGAATACGTCCTTGCCGGAGTTCGGGCCGTTCATGAAGGCGGCGCCGAGGGGCAAGTGGCGTCGACCGATGTCGACCCCGGCGGTGTCGGTCGGGATCAACGCGAGGCTGATGCCAAGGTCTTCCTCGTCACCCAGCAGATGGTCGGGGTCATAGGCCTTGAACGCCAGGCCGAGCAGGGTGGCGACCGGGCCCAGGGTGATGTAGCGTTTTTCCCAGTTCAGCCGAAGACCCAGGGTTTCCTGGCCTTCCCATTCACCTTTGCAGATTACCCCGGTGTCAGGCATGGCGCCCGCATCTGAGCCCGCGAGTGGGCCGGTCAGCGCGAAACACGGGATATCGTCGCCGCATGCCAGGCGTGGCAGGTAATGGTTGCGTTGTTCATCGGTGCCGTAATGCAGCAACAGTTCGGCCGGGCCGAGGGAGTTGGGCACCATCACCGTGGAGGCCAGGTCGCCGCTGCGGGTGGCCAGTTTCATCGCCACTTGCGAGTGGGCGTAGGCGGAAAACCCCTTGCCACCGAATTCCTTGGGAATGATCAGGGCAAAAAAACCGTTCTGCTTGATATGCGCCCAAGCCTCGGCCGGCAGGTCCATTGCCTGGCCGATCTGCCAGTCGCTGACCATGGCGCAGAGCTCTTCGGTCGGGCCATCGATGAACGCCTGTTCTTCTTCGCTCAACTGCGCTTTGGGATAAGACAGCAGTTTGTTCCAGTCCGGACGCCCGCTGAACAACTCGCCATCCCACCAGACGGTGCCGGCATCGATGGCGTCGCGTTCGGTTTGCGACATCGGCGGCAGGGTTTTCTGGAACCAGTTGAACAGCGGGGCACTGAAGTATTTGCGTCGCAGGTCGGGCAGCAGCAGGGGCGCCGCGACGACGGCCAGCACGATCCAGAAAATCAGCAGCAGCCAGCCTCGCGCGTGGCTGAAGAGTCCCAGCGCCAACAGATAGACCGCCACGATACCCAGGGCGGGCAGGGGCGCGATGCGGCGGTGAGCCAGCCAGGCAATCCCGACCACCAGAACCAGTATCCACAACAGCAGCATATTCAATCCTCCGTGAAGCCAGGGTCAAAACCACCTTCAGAGCTTAGACGGCATCTGCAAAACGGGGTGGTCAGAGCGATGTGTTTGAATTTGTGGGAAACAGCGGTGAATTTCGTCAGTGTTAGCGCTAACGAACGCTGTAAAAAAGCTTTGTTGCAGGTACGACAAGCTCTCGTATTTGGCCGAAACGCCGTTATCTCTGTGCTGGGTCTGCCGATAGACTCATGGCTTCTCCAGGAGATTGTTCTCATGCACGAGTACCTGAGCCCCGGCCGCTTCATCGATAGTGACCACCCTGCGGTGGTGGAGTTCGCTGAACAGCATCGCGGTAACAGCCGTGATCCGGTCGAGCAGGCGGTGAGTCTGTATTACGCCGTGCGTGAAGCGGTGCGCTACAACCCCTACACCTTCAGCCGTGATCCCGCGACCTTGTGTGGCAGTTATGCGCTGGCCACCGGTGAAGGCTACTGCGTGCCCAAAGCCACTTTGCTGGCCGGTTGCACGCGGCACTGTGGGATCGCCGCGCGGATTGGTCTCGCGGATGTGCGCAATCACTTGTCGACCCCGCGCTTGATCGAGTTGCTCAGGAGTGATGTGTTCGCCATGCACGGTTACACCGAGTTGTATTTGCAGGGTCGCTGGGTCAAGGCCACGCCGGCGTTCAACCAGAAACTCTGTGAGCTGTTCGATGTACCGGCACTGGAGTTCGACGGGATCAATGACAGCATCTTCCATCCGTTCAATCGCCAGGGGCTGCAATCGATGGAGTATCTGGTCGACCATGGTCAGTTCGCCGACGTGCCCGAAGCGTTCTTCTTCGAGTACCTGGAAAAACTCTACCCACATTTGTTTGGTGAGCAGTCGCCAGCCCTGTTGGGCGACATGCAGAGCGATTTGAGTCGCGGCTGATCCGGGGCGTAGACTGCCCCGGCATTCATCCAATGAATCCATTGAGGAGCGGTCATGCTGAAGATCTGGGGTCGGAAAAATTCGTCGAATGTCAGAAAGGCACTGTGGTGCGCCGAAGAACTCGGGCTGACCTACGAAACGCAGGATGCGGGCGGGGCTTTTGGTGTGGTCGACACACCGGAATATCGCGCGATGAACCCCAATGGCCGCATTCCGGTGATTGAAGACGACGGTTTTGTGCTGTGGGAATCCAATACCATCGTGCGTTATCTGGCTGCCCGTCACGCCGCTGATTCGAACTGGTACCCGACCGACGTGCAGGCCCGGGCAGCCGCTGAAAAGTGGATGGACTGGACCACTTCGTCCTTTGCCGAACCTTTCCGCCAGGTGTTCTGGGGCGTATTGCGTACCCCCGCAGATCAGCAGGATTGGGCCGCAATCAACGCGGCGCAGAAAACCTGCGAGCAATTGCTGTCGATGGTCGACCAGGCATTGGCGCAGAAGCCTTATTTGTCCGGCGACGAGATCGGCGTGGGCGACATTCCGTTGGGCAGCTTTATCTATGCCTGGTTCGAGATGCCCATCGAGCGAGCGCCAATGCCCCATCTGCAAGCCTGGTATGCGCGCCTGAAGCAACGTCCGGCTTATCAGAAAGCCGTCATGACCGCGTTGACTTAATACTGACTATCAACACACTTGACTGTACTTGTGCGGTGTCGCCAAGCACCATTGCATTCATGCGCCGCGGTTGCATGGGTCGCCGCCCGCCCTTATTTATTCCTGACCTCCCTTCTTGGTGTGTAAATCCGATATGAGTTCTGCTCTGTCCATCCGGCAGCTAACCAAAACCTACGGCAACGGTTTCCAGGCCTTGAGTGGTATCGATCTGGATGTCGCCGAAGGTGACTTTTTCGCCTTGCTCGGCCCCAACGGCGCCGGCAAATCCACGACCATCGGCATTCTCTCGACCCTGGTGAACAAGACCAGCGGAACGGTGAATATCTTTGGCCACGACCTGGACCGCGACCCGGCGGGGCTCAAGCGCTGCATCGGCGTGGTGCCGCAGGAATTCAATTTCAACCAGTTCGAAAAGACCTTCGACATAGTCGTGACTCAAGCTGGTTACTACGGTATCCCGCCCAAAATCGCCAAGGAGCGCGCTGAGCAATACCTGACTCAGCTCGGTCTGTGGGACAAGCGCGATGTACCGTCGCGTTCACTGTCGGGCGGCATGAAGCGGCGGTTGATGATCGCGCGTGCGTTGGTGCATGAACCGCGCCTGCTGATCCTCGACGAGCCGACTGCCGGCGTGGACATCGAACTGCGTCGCTCGATGTGGACCTTCCTCACCGAGCTGAACCAGAAAGGCATCACCATCATCCTCACCACGCATTACCTGGAAGAGGCTGAGCAGTTGTGCCGCAACATCGGCATCATCGACCACGGCACCATCGTCGAAAACACCAGCATGCGTAACCTGCTCAGCCAGTTGCATGTCGAGACGTTCCTGCTGGACCTGAAAAACGAATTGACCGTAGCGCCGCAGTTGAACGGTTATCCGACCCGTCTGGTCGACAGCCGCACCCTGGAAGTCCAGGTCGATAAAGCCGTCGGTATTACCGCGTTGTTCGGCCAACTGGCCACGCAGAACATCGAAGTGCTGAGCCTGCGCAACAAAACCAATCGCCTCGAGGAGTTGTTCGTGTCTCTGGTGGAGAAAAATCTGGCGAAGGTGGCCGTATGAGTTCCGAACTGAAGCCCAACCTCGTTGCGCTCAATACCATTGTTTATCGTGAGGTCCGGCGTTTTACCCGGATCTGGCCGCAGACCCTGCTGCCGCCGGCCATCACCATGGTTCTGTACTTTGTGATCTTCGGCAATCTGATTGGCCGGCAAATCGGTGATATGGGTGGTTTCACCTATATGGAATACATCGTGCCGGGCTTGATCATGATGTCGGTGATCACCAACGCCTATGGCAACGTGGTCTCCAGCTTCTTCGGCAGCAAATTCCAGCGCTCCATCGAGGAGCTGATGGTTTCACCGGTTTCGCCGCACACCATTCTGATCGGCTACACCGTGGGCGGGGTGCTGCGTGGCTTGGCAGTGGGTGTGATCGTGACGCTGCTTTCGCTGTTTTTCACTCACCTGCAAGTACACCATTTGGGGATTACCTTGCTGGTGGTGCTGCTGACGGCAACGATCTTTTCGCTACTGGGCTTCATCAACGCGGTGTTTGCGCGCAACTTCGACGATATTTCGATTATCCCGACGTTCGTGCTGACGCCGTTGACCTACCTGGGCGGGGTGTTCTACTCGATCAGCCTGTTGCCGCCATTCTGGCAAACCGTGTCGCTGGCCAACCCGGTGTTGCACATGGTCAACGCTTTCCGTTACGGCATCCTCGGCGTCTCGGACATCAAGATCAGCGTCGCCATTACCTTCATGCTAGTGGCAACCGTAGTGCTGTACATCGGTTGCGCGCGGTTGCTGGTCAGCGGACGCGGAATGCGCACCTAAACACACATCCAGAACTATTGATCGTTCCCACGCTCTGCGTGGGAATGCCTCTGGGGACGCTCCGCGTCCAGTGACGCGGAGCGTCACGGGCTGCATTCCCACGCGGAGCGTGGGAACGATCAGTGTGTTGGCCGCTACTTTGGTGAGTCCGGTGGGTCGAGGTGATCCAGTGCCCGATTCACCGCCAACTCGGCCAGGGAAATCATCTGCTGAATCGCCAACGCGGTATTGCGCTTGGGGCCTTCGAGCTCAAACGCCAGATCGCTGGCCATGACATTGACCGAGGCGAGGGTCTCGCAGGCGTGGGCCAGCAGGGTTTCAGAGTCGACGTCGGGGGCAATGACGAAAATGCAGCCGGGGCGTCGGTCGGCTAACAACTGCTTGGTCTCGGGTAGCACCAGGTAATGATCGAGCGCACGGTGTGCGGCGGCGTGGAGTTCTTTCGAGTCGAGAGAGGCGTAGGGGGAAACCGGATCGGTTTCGGGCGGATTCGGTGTGGCTTTGAACATTGTCGTAATTTCCTCTTTGGAGCTACCACCGATTCGCTGCTAAACGAGAGGGTGGCGGCTGTACGCAGGTTAGCAGACCGGGAGGAATCACGAAAAACCGGCGCGCCCGAGGGCGCCCTGCGCACAGCCACCATAGCGTTCAGGGATAGGGAATACCTGAATTTCTGGAGTGCAGTGCACCTACGTGAAACCTCCGAGCTGCTAAACCCGATCACTGATTGGCAGTGACACGGAAACAATAGAGGCGAGGACCAAAGCGCACAAGCCGGCGGATTCTGGCGCAGGTGTAGGCCGTGACGCAAGGCACTGTAGCCTCCGATGGGCACAGCGTAGGCAAGCTTAAACACCCGTCGTAGCAGCTGCCGAGCCCGCGAGGCTGCGTTAGAGGCGGGCCGCGTTCGGACGAAGTCCTCGCCAACCCTGCGTATGCGGTTTACCTGACAGAACGTGTTGCATGATTTTACGACCGCTGCGTCCGGATGCGGCCCAGACCGAACGCAGCCTCGCAAGCTCGACAGCTGCTACGGGCGCGGCTCTGTAATTGACTGTTCGTGTTTTGCGTGTTGATCGTTCCCACGCAGAGCGTGGGAACGATCAGCGTGTTGGCGTGCTACTGCGGTGAGTCCGGCGGATCGAGGTGATCCAGTGCCCGATTCTTGCGAGCAAGCCCGCAGGTTCGGCGTCTTAACTGACCGGCATCACCACCCAAAGGTGCCGTTTTTGCATTTCTAAATCCGACTTTGCCTGCGCCGCTTCCATTGTCGACCCACCCACCAGCGCCAGTAGGTCATGGTCAGGCAGTAGGCCAACGCGCCGAGCACCAGGCCAGTCACCACCGAGCCCAGCAGAAACGGTTGCCAAAGGGTTGAGAGCTCACCGCTGATCCATTCCCAGGTCAGCTCATCCGGCAGGCTGCGGGCGGGGACATCCATCAGCCAGGCGCCGGTCTGATAGGTGCAGTAAAACACCACGGGCATGGTGATCGGGTTGGTCAGCCAGACCAGGCTCACCGCGATCGGAATATTGCCTCGCACCCAAATGGCGAGCATTGCCGCCACCAGCATTTGCAACGGTATCGGTAGAAACGCGGCGAACACGCCGATGGCCATGGCGCGCGCAACCGAGTGCCGATTGAGGTGCCAGAGGTTCGGGTCATGCAGCAGCGTACCGAGAAAGCGTAAGGATTTGTGTTCCCGGATGCTGGTCGGGTCTGGCATGTAACGTTTGAATAAGCGCCGGGGCATAAGGCTTCTCGGTCGGTTCAAGCGGCAAGTATGCCCGGATTCTACGGAGTGCCAGTTCAGACTTTGTGACAATTAATAAATGCGGACTTTGGTTACTCGGCTAATCCAAGAGGAGGGACTCTCAAGGACAGGCTAATGCGCACAGGGATGTTGGCGCTCGCGTTGGGTCTGTTGGCCTTGCGTTTTTTACCGGTGTTGCCACCGCTCGGGCTACTGCTGTTGCTGCCCGTACTGGTATTGATGTTGTTGCCATTTCGCACCTTTCCACTGGCGTTTTTTCTGTTCGGTTTCAGCTGGGCGTGTGCCAGTGCGCACTGGGCTTTGGCAGATCGTTTGGCGCCGGACCTCGACGGGCAAACCCGCTGGGTCGAAGGACGAGTCGTCGGCTTGCCGCAGAACGCGCAAGGCGTGGTGCGTTTCGAGCTGGCCGATAGCGAGTCGCGGCGCACACCATTGCCGAGGTTGATGCGGTTGGCCTGGTATGACGGTCCGACCGTCAACAGCGGTGAGCGCTGGCGACTGGCGGTGAAATTGAAGAGCCCCACAGGCCTGCTCAATCCGCAGGCTTTTGATTACGACGCCTGGCTGTTGGCGCAACGCATCGGCGCGACGGGAAGCGTCAAGGACGGTCAGTTGCTCAGACCTGCGCAAGGGGCCTGGCGTGATGCTGTTCGCCAGCGGTTGCTGGCGGTCGATGCTCAAGGGCGCGAGGGGGCGTTGGCGGCGCTGGTGCTGGGCGACGGGTCCGGGCTGAGCAGCGAAGACTGGCGCGTGTTGCAAGACACCGGCACCGTGCATTTGCTGGTGATTTCCGGGCAGCACATCGGGTTGCTGGCCGGGATGGTTTATCTGCTGATTGCCGGATTGGCGCGTTATGGGGTGTGGCCGCAGAGCTTGCCATGGTTACCGTGGGCCTGCGGCGTGGCGTTCGCGGCGGCGCTCGGCTATGGGTTGCTGGCCGGTTTCGAGGTGCCGGTGCGCCGGGCCTGCGTGATGATCGGTCTGGTGCTGTTATGGCGGCTGCGGTTTCGCCATCTGGGGGCCTGGTGGCCTTTGTTGCTGGCGTTGAACGCGGTGTTGTTGCTTGAGCCGCTGGCCAGTTTGCAGCCGGGATTCTGGTTGTCATTTGCCGCCGTGGCGGTGCTGATTTTTACCTTCGGCGGCCGCCTGGGTGCCTGGCGCTGGTGGCAAACCTGGACGCGCGCGCAATGGCTAATCGCGATTGGCTTATGCCCGTTGCTGCTGATACTCGGTTTGCCCATCAGTCTCAGTGGCCCGTTGACCAATCTGCTGGCCGTGCCGTGGATCAGCCTGGTGGTGTTGCCCCCGGCCTTGCTGGGGACGTTGCTGCTGCCGCTGCCTTATATCGGCGAGGGGCTGTTGTGGCTGGCCGGCGGCTTGCTCGATGTTCTGTTCAACGGCCTGGCATTGGTGGCTGGGCAGATCCCGGCATGGGTTGCACCGGTGATTCCGCTCTGGGTCTGGGGGATAAGTGCTGTTGGCGCTTTTCTGCTGTTGCTGCCCAAAGGCTTGCCCATACGGTTATTGGGGTGGCCGATGCTTCTTTTGATAGTGCTTCCACCACTCAAAACCGTACCTGACGGCATGGCTGAAATCTGGCAACTGGACGTCGGCCAGGGCCTGGCCATTGTGGTCCGCACGCGCCATCACACGTTGCTCTACGACGCCGGCCCGCGTTTCGGTGATTTCGATCTGGGCGAGCGGGTGGTGTTGCCGTCGTTGCGCAAACTCGGTGTGCGCAAGCTGGAGGTGATGCTGATCAGTCATGCCGATGCCGATCACGCCGGTGGCGCGCGCTCGGTCGCAAGCGGATTGCCGGTGGCGCAGGTGCTCAGCGGTGATCCCGAAGCGCTGCCGGCCGAGTTGCACGCGCAGTCCTGTGAGAGCGGTCAGCGCTGGGAGTGGGACGGGGTGAGTTTTGCGCTCTGGCAATGGTCCGGAGCGAGTGAGAGCAACCAGAAATCCTGCGTCCTGCAGATCGAAGCCAACGGCGAACGTCTGTTGTTGACTGGCGACATTGACGCCCGGGCCGAGCAGGCGTTGCTGGAAAGTCCGCTGGCGGTCGCGACCGACTGGCTACAGGCGCCGCATCACGGCAGTCGCAGCTCTTCGTCGATGGCCTTTCTCACGGCGTTGGCGCCCAAGGCCGTGTTGATTTCTCGTGGGCACGACAATTCGTTCGGTCATCCCCATCCGCAAGTGCTGGCACGTTATCGCCGGCTGGGCATGCAGGTTTATGACAGCGCCGAGCAGGGCGCCTTGCGTTTGCGTCTGGGGGCGTTCGAGGCGCCCGAGTCACTGCGCCAGCAACCACGTTTCTGGCGCTCCCCGCCGTTTGTCAGCCAATAACCACCGGTCATCAGCGCGGCGCGCCATGCGACACACGGTCTGTGGCGTGTCGGGTCTCTCTGTCGAGTCTGTATGTTAAAGTGGCGGACTTTTTCGAGGGGACTGTCACTGTGTGGGAATTGGTCAAATCCGGCGGCTGGATGATGCTGCCGATCATTCTGAGTTCCATCGCGGCAATGGCGATCGTTGCCGAGCGTCTCTGGACCTTGCGGGCCAGCCGTGTAACCCCGGAGCATTTGCTCGGGCAGGTCTGGGTCTGGATCAAGGACAAGCAACTCAATAAGGAAAAACTCAAGGAACTGCGCGCCAACTCGCCGTTGGGCGAGATCCTCGCGGCGGGCCTGGCCAACTCCAAGCATGGTCGCGAGATCATGAAGGAGTGCATCGAAGAGGCCGCTGCCCGGGTGATCCACGAGCTGGAACGCTACATCAACGCGCTGGGTACCATCGCCGCCATGGCGCCGTTGCTCGGCCTGCTCGGCACGGTGTTGGGCATGATCGATATCTTCAGTTCGTTCATGAGCACCGGCATGACCACCAACGCGGCGGTGCTGGCCGGCGGTATTTCCAAAGCCTTGATCACCACGGCTTCGGGCCTGATCGTCGGTATCCCGTCGGTGTTCTTCCACCGGTTCCTGCAACGGCGTATCGATGAACTCGTCGTGGGCATGGAGCAGGAAGCCATCAAGCTGGTTGAAGTGGTGCAGGGCGACCGTGACGTCGATCTGGCTGAGGGCAAAGCGTGAAATTCCGCCGCAAGCAACGGGAGAACGTGGACATCAACCTCGTGTCCCTGATCGACGTGGTGTTTGTCCTGCTGCTGTTCTTCGTCGTGACCACCACCTTTACCCGGGAAACCCAGTTGCGCGTCGACCTGCCGGAAGCCGTCAGCGGGTCGCCTGCCGAAGACCAGCAGACCAAGCAAGTGGACATCGCTATCAGCGCCGACGGAGTATTTTCGGTCAACAACCAATTGTTGCCGAAGAACGATCTGGCCAGCCTGATCGACGCCTTGAAGAAGGAATCGAATGGCGACACCAACTCGCCGCTGTCGATCAGCGCCGATGGCAAAACCCAGCATCAGGCCGTCATCACGGCGATGGATGCCGCGGGCAAGCTGGGTTTCACCCACTTGCGCATGACCACCGTTGAGGCGGCGCCGACGCCCTGATGGCCATGTCCGATCGTTTGCTCGCCGCCTGGTACGCCGGTCATCCGGCGCTGAAGTTATTGCAGCCACTGGAATGGCTGTACCGGCGTGTGGTCACGGCCAAGCGCGCACGGTTTCTGGCAGGCCAAGGCGAGATCTACCAGCCGCCGGTGCCGCTGATCGTAGTCGGCAACATTACGGTGGGCGGTACCGGCAAGACGCCGTTGATCCTGTGGATGATCGACCACTGCCAGCGCAGTGGCCTGCGGGTTGGCGTGGTCAGTCGCGGTTATGGCGCCAAACCGCCGCAATTGCCCTGGCGGGTCGAAGCCGGGCAGAGCGCGGCCATCGCGGGCGACGAACCACTGTTGATCGTCCAGCGCACCGGCGTGCCATTGATGATTGACCCCGATCGCAGTCGCGCCGTGCAGGCGCTGCTGGCCGCTGAGCCGCTGGATCTGATTCTGTCTGACGATGGCATGCAACATTACCGTCTGGCACGCGATCTTGAGCTGGTGTTGATCGATGCCGCACGCGGATTGGGCAATAAACGCTGCCTGCCGGCGGGCCCTCTGCGTGAGCCGGTCGAGCGCCTGCAAAGCGTCGATGCGCTGCTCTACAACGGCGCCACGGCAGATCGCGACGACGGTTTTGCCTTCCAGCTGCAACCGACTGCGCTGGTCAACCTGCTGACGGGCGAACGTCGCTCGCTTGAGCATTTCCCCGCGGGCCAGGCGCTGCACGCGGTGGCCGGAATCGGTAATCCGCAACGTTTCTTCAACACCCTTGAAACGCTACACTGGCAGCCTGTTGCACATGCTTTTGCCGACCACGCCGAGTACAGCGCGGCGGCCTTGAATTTCACACCGTCACTGCCGTTGGTGATGACCGAGAAGGATGCGGTGAAATGCCGAGCCTTCGCGGCCGCCGACTGGTGGTATCTGACGGTCGATGCTGCGCCATCACCGGCCTTCGTGGCCTGGTTCGATACGCAGTTGATGCGGCTGTTGCCCGCGCGGCTTTTGCCTTAAAACGTTTTTATCCAGGGAATGCTCATGGACACCAAATTGCTCGACATCCTCGCTTGCCCGATCTGCAAAGGTCCGCTCAAGCTCAGCGCCGATAAAACCGAGCTGATCAGCAAAGGCGCCGGTCTGGCTTATCCGATTCGTGATGGGATTCCGGTGATGCTCGAAAGTGAAGCACGCACCCTGACAACAGACGAGCGTCTGGATAAATGAGCACAGCCTTCACCGTCGTGATTCCGTCGCGTTTTGCTTCTACCCGTCTGCCGGGCAAACCCCTGCAAATGATTGCCGGCAAGCCGATGATCCAGCACGTTTGGGAACAGGCGAGCAAAAGCAGCGCGCAACGGGTAGTCGTTGCTACCGACGATGCGCGCATCGTCGAGGCCTGCAAGGCGTTTGGCGCTGAAGTGGTGATGACCCGTGAGGACCACAACTCCGGCACTGATCGTCTGGCTGAAGTCGCTGCCCAACTGGGCCTGGCGCCGGACGCTATCGTGGTCAATGTGCAAGGCGACGAGCCGTTGATTCCGCCCTCCGTGATCGATCAGGTCGCGGCCAATCTGGCGGCCCATGCCGAAGCGCGCATGGCGACCCTGGCCGAGCCGATCGAAGACGTTGAAACCCTGTTCAACCCCAACGTGGTCAAGGTCGTCAGCGATCTGAATGGCCTGGCGCTGACGTTCAGTCGCGCGACCTTGCCGTGGGCACGGGACGACTTCGCCAAGAGCCGCGAGCAATTGCCGGTTGGCGTTCCTTTCCGTCGGCACATTGGCATCTATGCCTATCGCGCCGGTTTCCTGCATGACTTTGTCAGCTGGGGCCCGTGCTGGCTGGAAAACACCGAGTGCCTGGAACAGCTGCGTGCGCTTTGGCACGGTGTGCGGATTCACGTTGCCGATGCACTGATTGCACCGCCACCGGGTGTCGACACGGCTGAAGACCTCGAGCGCGTTCGTCGCCTGCTGGAGGCCTGATGCGGGTTCTGTCCGTCTGCCTGGGCAACATCTGCCGTTCACCCACGGCTGAAGGAGTGCTGCGACACAAACTGCGTGAAGCCGGTTTGGCCGATCAGGTCGAAGTGGCTTCTGCGGGCACCGGTGACTGGCACGTCGGCAAGGCCCCGGACAAGCGCAGCCAGGCCGCCGCGCTGCGTCGTGGTTATGACCTGTCCGCGCAACGTGCCCAGCAGGTTACACGCGCCGATTTTTCCAGTTATGACCTGATCCTCGCCATGGACCACAGCAACCTGCGCAAACTCAAGGCGTTGCAGCCGGCCAAGGGCAGGGCGGAGCTGGATTTGTTCCTGCGCCGCTATGAGTCGAGCGTGGATGAAGTGCCGGATCCTTATTACGACGGCGATCAAGGCTTCGAGCAGGTGCTGGACCTGATCGAGCGCGCCAGCGATTTGCTGGTGATTGAATTGAAGGGACGCTTATGACTTTGCACCTGCAATCGCAGGTTTCGCTGAAGCCGTACAACAGCTTTGGCGTGGACGTGCGCGCGCAATTGTTCGCGCAAGCCCACGGTGATGCCGATGTACGCGAGGCGCTGGCGTATTCGGCCGCGCATGCTGTACCGCTGCTGGTGATTGGCGGTGGCAGCAACCTGTTGCTGACCGCAGACATTGCAGCACTGGTGCTGCGCATGGCCACCCGTGGCATTCGAGTGTTGAGCGACGACGGCAGTCAGGTGGTGATCGAAGCCGAGGCCGGCGAAAGCTGGCACCCGTTTGTGCAATGGACACTGGTGCAGGGCCTGTCGGGCCTTGAGAACCTCAGCCTGATCCCCGGCACCGTCGGTGCCGCGCCGATGCAGAACATCGGTGCCTATGGGGTCGAGATCAAGGATGTGTTCGCCGGTCTGACCGCCCTGGACCGCCAGACCGGCGAGCTGCGGGATTTCACGCTGGCCGAGTGCAACTTTGCCTACCGTGACAGCCTGTTCAAGCAGCAGGTCGGTCGCTGGTTGATCCTGCGGGTACGTTTTGCCCTGAACCGCGTCGAGCATTTGCACCTGGAATACGGCCCGGTTCGTCAGCGTTTGACCGAACAGGGCATTGATCATCCCACCGCAACCGATGTCAGCCAGGCGATTTGCAGCATTCGCAATGAGAAGCTCCCTGACCCGGCGGTGCTCGGCAATGCCGGCAGCTTCTTCAAGAACCCACTGGTGTCAAAGGAGCTGGCGGCACAGATCCGCCTTGAGCATCCGGGCCTGGTCGGTTATCCACAAGCGGATGGCCGGGTGAAACTGGCGGCCGGCTGGTTGATCGAGCAGGCGGGCTGGAAGGGTTTTCGTGACGGCGATGCCGGCGTGCATCGCTTGCAGTCGCTGGTGCTGGTCAACTACGGCACGGCCACCGGGCTTGAGTTGCTTAACCTGGCACAGCGGATCCAGAGAGACATCGCCGAGCGCTTCAATGTCGAGCTGGAAATGGAGCCGAATCAGTATTGAGCTACGCTTGATCGCTGAATCCAGAGCCCTGCACACCTACCTTGGTTGCAGGGCTTTTTTGTTAATGCTGAGTTAACTTAGCCTGCTAACGATGCAATCATTTGCTCCATAACTCTACCAATATGCGGGCGTGCCCATGATTACCCTGAAGCTCAATGGTCAAGATCATCAACTCGACGTCACCGAGGACATGTCACTGCTCTGGGCAATCCGCGATGTGGCCGGTTACAGCGGTACCAAATTCGGTTGCGGCATGGGCCTGTGTGGCGCTTGCACGATTCATATCGACGGCGCCCCGGCGCGCAGTTGCATCACGCCTATCGGTTCGGTGATCGGGCAGGACGTCAGCACCATCGACAACCTGCACAGCGATCCGGTTGGCCAGGTCGTCCAGCAAGCCTGGCTCGACACGGCGGTCGCCCAGTGTGGTTTTTGCCAGGGCGGGCAGATCATGTCGGCCACTGCGTTGCTCAAGACCAACCCCAATCCCAGCGATGAACAGATCGAGCAGGCGATGGTCGGCAATATCTGCCGCTGCGGCACTTACAATCGCATCAAGACCGCGATACGCCAGGCCTCCACTCATCTGCAGGAGCGCAAGGCATGAGCCAGCTACCGAATGATTTCGCGCTAAGTAATCTCAGTCGTCGTGGTTTTCTCAAAGGTGCGGGGGCGACCGGTGCGCTGGTGCTCGCCGCCAGTTGGGGCTGGCAGGACGCGTTCGCTGAAGAGAAGAAATTCGGTGCCGCGGGCATGCCCAACGGCTGGATCGATGATCCCAAGGTCTACGTGAGTATTGCCGCCGACGGCAGCGTGACGGTGGTCTGCAACCGTTCGGAAATGGGCCAGGGTGTGCGGACCAGTTTGAGTATGGTGGTCGCCGATGAACTGGACGCCGATTGGGCAATGGTCAAAGTCCGGCAGGCGCCGGGAGATGAGGTGCGCTTCGGCAACCAGGACACCGACGGCTCGCGCAGCATGCGCCATTGGTACGAGCCGATGCGCCGTTGCGGTGCCGCTGCACGAACCATGCTGGAACAAGCGGCGGCCGATCAGTGGAAAGTCCCGGTTGGCGAATGCCGCGCGCAATTACACAACGTTATCCACCAGCCCACCGGGCGTGAACTCGGTTACGGTGCGCTCGCCGTTGCTGCGGGGGCGCTGGCAGTGCCGGCTCGTGAAAACCTGCGGCTGAAGCAGCCTTCGGAGTTTCGCTACATCGGCAAAGAGTCGACCCGGGCTATCGACGGTACGGACATCGTCAATGGTCGTGCGGTCTACGGTGCCGACGTGCACTTTGACGGCATGTTGTTCGCCACCGTGGCGCGGCCGGCGGTTTATGGCGGCAAGGTCAAGTCCTTCGATGCCAGTGCGGCGCTGAAGGTCCCGGGAGTGGTCAAGGTTATCCAGATTGAAAGCCGCCCATTGCCCTCTGAATTCCAGCCGTTGGGCGGGGTGGCGGTGATTGCCAGCAATACCTGGGCGGCGATCAAGGGCCGTGAAGCGCTGAAGATCGAGTGGGATGACGGCGCTAATGCCGGTTACGACTCGATTGCCTACCGCAAGGAGCTGGAGGCCGCCGCCCTGAAACCGGGCAAAGTGGTGCGCAGCACCGGTAATATCGATGAGGCCATGAACAGTGCCGACAGCAGTCTGGAGGCGGCCTACTATCTGCCGCATCTGGCGCAGTCGCCGATGGAACCGATGGTTGCCGTTGCGCGCTTCAAGGATGGCCATTGCGAAGCCTGGGCGCCGAGTCAGGCCCCGCAAGTGACCCGCGAGCGCATCGCCGAGCGCTTGGGTATTCCATTCGACAAGGTCACGGTCAACGTCACCTTGTTGGGCGGTGGTTTCGGTCGCAAGTCCAAGCCGGATTTCATTCTCGAAGCAGCAATCCTGGCCAAGGAGTTTCCCGGCAAGGCTGTGCGCGTGCAATGGACCCGTGAAGACGACATCCACTGTTCGTACTTCCATACCGTCTCGGCGGAGTACCTCAAGGCCAGCCTGAACAAGGACGGTATGCCGTCCGGTTGGCTGCACCGCACCGTGGCGCCAAGCATCACCGCGTTGTTCGCACCTGGCATGAATCACGAAGGGGCCTTCGAGTTGGGCATGGGCTTTACCAACATGGCCTATGCGATTCCCAATGTGCGCCTGGAAAACCCTGATGCGGCGGCGCATACCCGGGTTGGCTGGTATCGCTCGGTGTCGAACATTCCTCACGGTTTCGCGATTCAGAGCTTTGTCGACGAGTTGGCGCACAAGGCCGGACAAGACCCGCTGAAGTACCAGATCAAGCTCTTGGGGCCGGACCGTCAGATCGATCCGCGAACCCTGAGCGAAGAGTGGAACTACGGTGAATCCCCTGAGCGTTATCCCATCGATACGGCGCGCCTGCGTGGCGTTCTGGAAACGGCGGCCAAGGGTGCCGGCTGGGGGCGCAAATTGCCCAAGGGCCGTGGTTTGGGCCTGGCGGTGCATTACAGCTTCGTCACCTATGTGGCGGCGGTCATCGAGGTTGAAGTCAAGGACGACGGTACGCTGATCGTGCACAAGGCCGACATCGCGGTCGATTGTGGTCCTCAGGTCAACCCGGAGCGGATTCGCTCGCAGTTCGAAGGGGCCTGCGTGATGGGCCTGGGTAACGCGGTGCTGGGTGAAATCAGCTTCAAGGACGGCAAGGTCCAGCAGGACAACTTCCATATGTACGAAGTGGCGCGCATGTCCCTGGCGCCGAAAGAGGTCGCGGTGCATTTGGTCACGCCAGCCGGCAATGTGCCGCTGGGCGGCGTCGGTGAGCCGGGTGTGCCGCCTATCGCTCCGGCGTTGTGCAATGCGATCTTCGCCGCTACTGGCAAGCGTATTCGCAGTTTGCCGGTGCGCTACCAGTTGCAAGGCTGGCAGCAGACTAAAGCCTGATGCGCAGCGTCGAGCAGAGTCTGAAGCTGGGCGCGATCATTCTTGCGGCGGGGCAGGGCAGTCGTTATCGACAAGTGGCGGGTGCCGACCAGGACAAGTTGCTGGCGATGTGCGAGGGGCGCGACGGTATTGTGCGGCCGGTGATCGAACAGGTGCTGCGCAATCTGCCGATTGGCATGGGCACCCGGTTGTTGGTGACGACGCCGGATCGCCCAGAAGTTGCGCGGCTGGCCCGGGCTTATGGTTGCCAGGTGCTGCTGCTGGCGTCGGCGGGCATGGGCGACAGCATTGCAGCGGCGGTCGCTGCGTGCCCGGCGCTGGATGGCTGGCTGCTGGTGTTGGGGGATATGCCGTTTATCTTGCCGTCGAGTATTGAGCGGATTGTCGAGGGGATTGCGCTCGATACCATCAGCGTGCCCGTGCAGGGTGGCGAGTTTGGGCATCCGGTGGGATTTGGGCGTTCGTTGGGTGCCGCGCTGATGGCGTTGTCCGGCGACCGGGGGGCCAAGCCGTTGTTTGCGTCGGCGAACGTCGTTGAGGTGGCGGTGGAGGATCCCGGAGTGTTGTGGGATGTGGACGTGCCTGAGGCGTTGGTCTTCAAGTAGCCCCGGCGCAGATCCCGTGTGGGAGCGAGCCTGCTCGCGATAGCGATTTAACATTCAGTATTGATGCAAGCTGATCCACCGCTATCGCGAGCAGGCTCGCTCCCACGGGGGATTGGTGTGATGCTCAAAGACATAAAAAAGCCCCGCCTGGGTTACCAGGCGGGGCTTTTTAGTGGCTGATGGAATCAGGCGAGGGGTTTAGGCTCGTGCTCTTTTTCCAGGGCCTCAGGTTTGTGCTCTACCACTTCTTCGACGGAACGCAGGTTTTCGTCGATGGTTGGGGTGGCAGGCTCGGCAGTCACTTCAGCGACCGGGGCAGGGGCTGCCTCGACGACTTCAGCAACAACCGGAGCAGCAGCGGCAGCCAGTTCGGCTTCCTTCTGCAGACGCTCGGCTTCACGCTTGCGGCGACGCACTTCACGTGGGTCGTTTGGCGCGCGGCCACTTGGCGTCAGGGCGCTGACCGGGGCGGCTTCGACAACCGGTGCAGCCACTTCGGCGACAACCGGTGCTTCAACCACTGGAGCAGGCTCGGCAACAACAGCCGGGGCTTCAGCGACTGGCGCTGGAACTTCGACAGCTGCAGTTTCTGCAACCCAGTTGAACGCGGTTTGCTCTTCGCGAACCACAGGCGCTTTTTCAGCGACCGGGGCTTCAACCACAGGCTCGGCAGCGACTACTGGCTGTTGTTGTTCTGCGACAACGACGGGTTCAGCGCCAGCGTGAACTTCAGGCTGTGCTTCCCGAACAGGAGCCACTTCTACCGCTGGAACGACTGGCGCTTCGACCGGAGTGGTGGCTTCCACGACTGGCGCTTCAACCTGAGCCACTTCCTGAACAGCATCTTGAGTCACAGCGCTAGCGCGTTCAGCTTGCTGATGAGCCTGAGCTTCAGCAGGAGCGCTGATCACAGTGCTGGCAACAGCGGCGGTAACGGCCAGGCCGGCAGCCAGTTCAGCGCCTGTTGGCTCTTCGCTGGTTTCGGACTCTTCCGAGCCTTCGATCACGTTGCCATTGGCATCGCGTTGACGCTCGCGACGGTTGCTGCGACGACGCTGACCACGGGAGCGGCGGCGTGGACGATCGCCTTCGGCGTTGTCCTGGCCATCTTCCTGCAGTTGCTCTTCGTTGGTTGGCAGCTCTTCTTCAGCAACGGCGGCAGCGGCTTGCTCGGCGCGTGGTTGACGTTCTTCACGCGGTGGGCGTGGAGCGCGCTCTTCACGTGGCTGACGAGCCGGACGCTCTTCAGCAACAGCAGTTACAGCGGCGGCAGCGGCTGGCGCGGCATCCAGAGGTTCACGCAGTTCACGAACCGGGCGCTCTTCACGCTCGCCACGTGGCTTGCGATCTTCACGAGGGGCGCGTGGTGCGCGCTCTTCACGCGGTGGGCGCGGTGCGCGTTCTTCGCGAGCGACTGCTGGAGTCTCTTCGCGGGCTTCGCGTGGTTGACGCTCTTCACGAGGCTCGCGCGGTGCGCGTTCTTCACGAGGGGCGCGTTCTTCGCGTGGTTTGCGTTCTTCGTCGCGGCGACCGTTACGGTTGCGGCTTTGCTGACGACCGTTACGACGCTCTTCGTTGCGTGCCGGGCGCTCGGTAGCTGGTTTTTCAACCACAACCGGAGCAGCAGGCTCTTCCTTGGTGGCGAACAGGCTGACCAGCGACTTCACCAGGCCTTTGAACAGGCTTGGCTCAGGCGCGGCAACCGGAGCGGCAACCGGTGCGGCGGCGGCAACGACTTCGGTCGGAACCGGAGCGTTGGCGCGGGCTGGAGCGGTTTTCACAGCGGCTTCCTGGCGAACCAGGGTGCGGGTGGCGGCGGCCGGTTGAACTTCTTCCACTTCAGCAGCGGCAGCAGCGATTTCGTAGCTGGACTGGTTGATGTGGGCTTCCGGGCTGTCATCGCGCAGACGCTGAACTTCGAAGTGCGGCGTTTCGAGGTGGTCGTTTGGCAGGATGACGATGCGGGCACGGGTGCGCAGTTCGATCTTGGTGATCGAGTTGCGTTTTTCGTTCAGCAGGAACGCAGCGACCGGGATCGGCACTTGTGCACGAACTTCGGCAGTGCGGTCTTTCAGAGCTTCTTCTTCGATCAGGCGCAGGATCGCCAGCGACAGCGATTCAACGTCACGGATGATGCCGGTGCCGTTGCAGCGAGGGCAGACGATGCCGCTGCTTTCGCCCAGCGATGGACGCAGGCGCTGACGGGACATTTCCAGCAGGCCGAAGCGCGAGATGCGACCGACTTGCACGCGAGCGCGGTCGGCTTCCAGGCATTCGCGGACTTTCTCTTCCACGGCGCGCTGGTTCTTGGCAGGGGTCATGTCGATGAAGTCGATGACGATCAGGCCGCCGATGTCGCGCAGGCGCAACTGACGGGCGATTTCTTCGGCGGCTTCAAGGTTGGTCTGCAGGGCGGTTTCTTCGATGTCGCTGCCTTTGGTGGCGCGCGCCGAGTTGATGTCGATGGACACCAGGGCTTCGGTCGGATCGATAACGATGGAGCCGCCGGAAGGCAGTTCAACGACGCGCTGGAAAGCGGTCTCGATCTGGCTTTCGATCTGGAAACGGTTGAACAGCGGAACGCTGTCTTCGTACAGCTTGATCTTGCTGGCGTACTGCGGCATCACCTGGCGGATGAAGGTCAGGGCTTCGTCCTGGGCTTCAACGCTGTCGATCAGCACTTCGCCGATGTCCTGGCGCAGATAGTCGCGGATCGCACGGATGATCACGTTGCTTTCCTGATAGATCAGGAATGGCGCGGAACGATCCAGCGAGGCTTCTTTGATGGCGGTCCACAGTTGCAGCAGGTAGTCGAGGTCCCACTGCATTTCTTCGCTGCTGCGGCCAAGGCCGGCAGTGCGCACGATCAGACCCATGTCAGCCGGGGCAACCAGGCCGTTCAGGGCTTCACGCAGTTCGTTGCGCTCTTCACCTTCGATGCGACGGGAGATACCGCCGGCACGCGGGTTGTTCGGCATCAGAACCAGGTAACGACCGGCCAGGCTGATGAAGGTGGTGAGGGCGGCGCCCTTGTTGCCACGTTCTTCTTTTTCGACCTGAACGATGACTTCCTGGCCTTCGCTCAGGACGTCCTTGATGTTGACGCGGCCTTCAGGGGCTTTCTTGAAGTATTCGCGGGAGATTTCTTTGAGGGGCAGGAAGCCGTGGCGCTCAGAGCCGAAATCGACAAAGGCAGCCTCAAGGCTTGGTTCGATGCGAGTAATCCGGCCTTTATAGATGTTGGCCTTCTTCTGCTCGCGTGCACCGGACTCGATGTCCAGGTCGTAGAGGCGCTGGCCGTCTACCAGTGCAACACGCAACTCTTCGGGTTGAGTTGCGTTAATCAGCATTCTTTTCATGTAGTACCGTCGGTTTCCGGGCTGCCGGAAACGGCGTTCGGCACACACGACTTCTCACGGTCGGTGTCAGGTGCGTCAGGAGTGGTTGGCCACTCCAGTGTCTAGCGAGGTTCGACCAATTGGGCCGGCGTCGCGACGTACGCGTCCTGCTTGCTGTGGCTACTTAAGCACTCAGTCAGGAGGAGGAATCAACCGGCGACTGTGGACGAGATGAAGCGTCTAAATATAAGCCTAGTGCTACACAGTCCGACGGTTGTGCATCTCCACCCTACACGTATCCCTGATAATTCGGGTGCTGCCGCGCGCAGAATCCGCAGCGGGTTGGCATTTACCGTGTTCTCCAATGGGGAGTTCACGCTCATGGCTACACAAGACTGGGTGACAGCTGTTTTGCTGGTACTCAGCTTGTAACAGGCGTTGTTTCCGAAGCACTCGCTCAAGGGCCGGTTCGGGACTGACTGCACTTTGTGAACTGGCCGTAAATATCGGCGCATCAGACGAGTGGTTACTCTGTTGCTGCGCTCGCTTCAGGCCTCATGTCACCTGCGCTTGTTACAATCACGAACCTTCCAATCGTTGCGAAAGCCCCGTAGGACGGCCTCGCGTCCTGATGAATTGCGTTGGTCAGGGCCGGCAATCTGCCGTTTGTCCTCTGTCCGGGCCGCTTTTGGCGGCGTTCGCGACTATAGCAGCAATGATTAAGTGCTTCAATTCCATAAAAAATTGTTATCATTCGCGGCATGACGACTACTGCCCCCTCGACCCCAAGCGTACAACTGCTTGAGGTCTCGCCGGAATATGCCGGCCAACGTATTGATAACTTCCTTCTTGCTCGGCTCAAAGGCGTGCCCAAGACCTTGATTTACCGCATTTTGCGTAAAGGCGAAGTGCGTGTGAACAAAGGTCGGATCAAGCCCGAATACAAGCTGCAGGCGGGCGACATCGTGCGCGTGCCGCCGGTGCGTGTGCCGGAGCGCGACGAGCCGGTGCCATTGGCGCAAGGTTTGTTGCAGCGCCTCGAGGCCTCGATTGTCTTCGAAGACAAGGCGCTGATCGTGATCAACAAGCCTTGCGGCATCGCTGTTCACGGCGGCAGCGGCTTGAATTACGGCGTGATCGAAGCCTTTCGTCAGTTGCGTCCGGATTGCAAGGAGCTTGAGCTGGTTCACCGTCTCGATCGTGACACCTCCGGTCTGCTGATGATCGCCAAAAAACGCAGCATGCTGCGTCACTTGCACACGGCATTGCGCGGCGATGGCGTCGATAAGCGCTATATGGCGCTGGTCCGCGGTAACTGGGCTGCCTCGATCAAGCAAGTCCGTGCGCCGCTGGGCAAGAGCAATCTGCGCTCCGGCGAGCGCATGGTCGAGGTCGACGAGGAGGAGGGCAAGGAGTCCGTGACCGTGTTCAAGGTCCTGCGTCGCTTTGGCGACTTTGCCACCCTGATCGAAGCCAAACCGATCACCGGGCGGACTCACCAGATTCGCGTGCATACCCTGCATGTCGGGCATTGCATCGCCGGCGACAGCAAGTACGGCGATGACGACTTCAGCAAAGAGATTCGCGATCTGGGCGGCAAGCGCCTGTTTCTCCATGCCTACATGCTGACCGTGCCGCTGCCTGATGGCGGTGAGCTCAAGCTTCAGGCGCCCGTGGATGAAATGTGGGCCAAGACCGTGGAGCGCCTGAGTGCACCCTGATTACAAATTGCTGATTTTCGATTGGGACGGCACGTTGGCCGACTCCATTGGTCGGATTGTCGAGGCGATGCATGTCGCGTCGCAGCGATCCGGTTTTCAGTTACGCGATGATCTTGCCGTCAAGGGCATCATTGGTCTGGGGCTGCCGGAAGCGATTCGCACGCTGTATCCGGAGATTGGTGATGACGAGTTGGTGGCATTCCGTCAGCACTATGCGGATCACTACATTGCGTCGGAAGCTGTGCCTTCGCCGTTGTTTGACGGTGTTGTCGAGTCGCTTGAAGCGTTTCGTGCCGAGGGTTATCACCTGGCGGTAGCTACCGGCAAGGCGCGTCGCGGGCTGGATCGTGTGTTGAAGTCCCACGGTTGGGAGGATTATTTCGATATCACTCGCGCCGCCGATGAAACCGCCAGCAAGCCGCATCCACTGATGCTCGAACAGATTCTGGCCCATTGCGACGTTCTCCCCGAGCAGGCGTTGATGGTGGGGGATTCGTCGTTTGATCTGCAGATGGCGCGCAACGCCGGGATGGATTCGGTTGCCGTCAGCTATGGTGCTCAATCGATGGAAGCCTTGCGCGTGTTCGAGCCGCGCCTGGCCATCGATCATTTTTCGCAATTGCATGCCTGGCTGGGTCAGCGGGCCAATTAGGTTTTTGTTGGGGTGGATGGAATGACCGACGAATGGAAGGCGCCAGCCAAGGCCAGTGCCGAAGATGGCGAAGACAAGAGCTGGAAGCTGCTTGAGAAAACCCTGCTTGCGGGGGTGCAGGAGCAGCGTCGCTCTCGGCGTTGGGGGATTTTCTTCAAGCTACTGACCTTTGTTTATCTGCTCATCGCGTTGATCCTCTTTACGCCGCTGATGGATATTGAGAAAAGCGCAACTCGCGGGTCGGGCTACACCGCGTTGATCGAAGTGACCGGGGTGATTGCCGACAAGGAATCGGCCAGCGCCGACAACATTGTTGGCGGTTTGCGCGCCGCGTTTGAGGATCCGAAGGTCAAGGGCATCGTGCTGCGAATCAACAGTCCGGGCGGCAGTCCGGTGCAGTCGGGTTATGTCTACGATGAAATCGGTCGTCTGCGTGCCCTGCATCCGAAGATCAAGGTTTATGCGGTGATTTCTGATCTGGGGGCTTCGGGGGCTTACTACATCGCCAGTGCGGCGGACCAGATCTACGCCGACAAGGCGAGTCTGGTGGGGTCGATTGGTGTGACGGCGGCCGGTTACGGGTTTGTCGGGACCATGGAAAAACTTGGTGTCGAGCGTCGGACCTATACGTCCGGCGAGCATAAGTCGTTCCTTGATCCGTTCCAGCCGGAAAAACCGGATGAGATCAAGTTCTGGCAGGGTGTGCTGGATACCACTCACCAGCAGTTTATCGCCAGTGTCAAAAAGGGCCGCGGCGATCGCCTGAAAGACAAAGAGCATCCGGAGCTGTTCTCCGGGCTGGTCTGGTCGGGCGAGCAGGCGCTGCCATTGGGTTTGATCGATGGTTTGGGCAGTGCCAGTTCGGTGGCGCGTGACGTGATCGGCGAGAAAGAGCTGGTCGACTTCACGATTCAAGAGTCGGCGTTCGACCGCTTCTCGAAAAAACTCGGCGCCAGCGTGGCTGAGCAGTTGGCCATGTGGATGGGCTTTCAGGGGCCGGCATTGCGCTGATTATCGTGCGATGTAAAAAAAACCGGCCTGCGTGGCTAATGCCGATCAGTTAAGCCCTATTGCTTGACCTTTGGCCGCAAGAAA
>NZ_MOBI01000037.1:0-781 GCF_003732175.1 Pseudomonas brassicacearum | reverse complement strand
GCATTCCCACGCAGAGCGTCACTAGTGTCCGGTAAAAACTGAAGGGGGAGCTTGCTCCCCCTTGCTGTGCCCGCTTCTCAGCGATAATCGGTTCTTTCAGACTCGATTTCCGGCCATGTTCAGCAGCACTCGCCTTGCACAGATGCTCCAGGCACTTCCTCATCAACTCTTCAAAAACGCAGTCAAACGCTGCGGAGCTGATCGCTACGCCAAACAATTCACCTCTTGGGATCTGCTCATCACGCTGATTTTTGGCCAGATCACACAGGCCCAAAGCTTGCGCACTCTGGCGACGGCGTCGCAATCTCTGGAGCCTCACCGTTACCATCTCAACGCAAAGAACATGGTGCGTTCGACCTTGTGTGATGCGTTGAACAAGCGCAGCCCAGAGCCGTTTCGATTGGCCTGCGAACACCTGCTCCAAGGCGTTGGTCGCAAGCAGCGTAAATCCCTCGAAGCCATGATTACGTTGATTGACTCGACCTCAATTACCTTGCGCGGTCCGGGCTTCGATGACTGGACCACCGCGACGAAGACCCGCATAACACAAGGTCTGAAGGTGCATGTGGCGATCGATCCACGGCAAACGGCCCCGACTTACGTGAACATCACCGCCGCCAACGTCAACGATCTGAGCGATGCCCTGACCATGCCGCTCGAAGCGGACATGACATACGTTTTCGACAAGGGTTACTGCGACTACAACTGGTGGCACCAGATCGATCAGGTGGGGGCTATCTTCGTCACACGGCTCAAAAAAAACGCCAATATGGATCACGTA
>NZ_MOBI01000036.1:0-1426 GCF_003732175.1 Pseudomonas brassicacearum | reverse complement strand
TAATGCCAGTCAGTTAAGCTGACTGGCATTTTTATTTCTGATCGGATACTTCGGTGATTTCAGCCTGATGGCCCGGGGATAAATGCGCTCCTCTCGCCGATGAGGCAGCACATAGTGCGGGGCTGAGGCATGAAGCTCAGCCAGGTATTTGGGGATGTTCCCGGAGCGGTCGGCCGAGACGCTGTTGATAAACCCTAAAATTGCCCAGGTGCACGCAGTAAAGCTCATTTCGCACGGGTAAATACCCGGACAGTGGCGACTCATCTCCACCATCTGATAACGCAACAGGTTGTAGCCCAGCAACACTCCCCACAGTTCCTGCTCAATCATTTCGGGCGTCTTGCTACGCAACGTATAGCTGCTGTTGAGCAGCGTCTGCTTCATCTCCCGAAACCCTAACTCGATCTCCCATCGCTGGCTGTACAGGTCGACGATTTCGTCGGATGGAAAGCGCAGCGGGTCGGTCATCGACGTCAGTATCTGGCACACCTTGCCCTTGACGGTTTTGCTCAGGAGTCGCGCGGTCAGGCGCTCTGGTAGCCCCGGCCATTGCTTGCGGGCCTGCGGCGAAGTGCTTAACGAGACCACAGCATCCTGACGCCCCAAACGCTGAACCACTTCGTACTGCGTGCCCTTGCGCAGTGGCATCAGCCAATGTCGCTCGGTGCCCGCTTGCTGCCATTGGTGCAGCAAACCCAAGGAGTAGAAGCCGCGATCAAACAGCGTCAGCGAGTGATCAGGCGTGGTGTCGATCAGTTGCTCAGCCAGTTTCATTTCGTTGCTGCGATAGCCGTCAAACGCACTGCCAATGAGCAAATGACTGGTCAACTCCATCTGACACACCATGCGTACCTGAGGAAAACCGGTGTCGCCATGTTGATTACTGGCCGAGTCATAGCGTGCTCGATTTTCTGGCGTATCGGGCGTTCGCCAAACAACGCCATCGACACCCAGCAAACGCAATCCGGCCCAGGTTGGATGGGCGGCTGCTTCATGCCAACTTTTCTGAGTCAGATGGAAGACCTGTCGTACAGCCTCGCAACCCAATCTCTGACGGGCTTGAACCACTGCACTGGGCGCCACCAACGGGCGTTGCCCAGGCAGCATGATGTTCATGCGACTGACCACATCCCAAGCCGACATCCGCCGAAAGAATGCCATGGAGATAACGCACCAGAGCATCATTTCCAACGGCAAGCGCCGCTTGCGCAGGGTCGCTACGCCTGCTTGTTCAAGTGCCTGCTCGACCAAAGAAGGATCGAGCAAGGAATCCAATCCCTCGATTGAGTTGGGAGTGGAGGCAATGTTGTGGGTCAGTTCCAGTGCCCGAGCGAGACGCATAAAAAAATCCGATGCCAGTACAGACATCGGATTTTGATTTCTTGCGGCCAAAGGTCAAGCAATAGGGCTTAACTGATCGGCATTA
>NZ_MOBI01000035.1:0-2308 GCF_003732175.1 Pseudomonas brassicacearum | reverse complement strand
TCGCGCTGATACTGCTCGGTGCGGCCGTCCGGCAACTGGCTGCTGATCAACCGCCCCTGGGCGTCGTAGCTGAACTGGGTGCGTTCGCCGAGGGCGTCGGTGATGGTTTGCAAATAGCCCCGGTTGTCATAGCTGAACCGCGTCGGATAACCCGAGCAATCGATGTGTTCGACCAGTTGGCCGAACGGGTTCCAGCGCAGCTTTTTGCTTTTGCCGGTGGCGTCGATGATCTCGACGACCTGGCCGTGGGTGTCGTAGCGGTAGCGGGTGATGTGGCCCAGCGGATCGGTTTCGGCGATGCAGTTGCCGCGCTGGTCGTAGCGATATTGCCAGCTGTTGCCCGCGGCATCGGTTTCCACCAGCGGCAAGGCCCAGTGTTCCAGCCATAAGGTCGATTCGCTGCGGCCCAGCGGGTCGGCTTCGCCGATCAGGTTGCCGGCGTCGTCGTAGCTGTATTCGTAGCGCCCGCCCAGCGGGTCGGTAGCACCGAGTAATTGGCGCTCGTCGTTCCACTCGAACTGCCAGGTCTGGCCGAGGTTGTCGGTGTATTCGGTGATCTGGTGCTGGCTGTTCCAGCGCCGTGTACTGACGCGCTGCGAGCCATCGGTGATGCGCGTGACACCGGCGAGGAGGTCGTAGTCGAACCGGTAAGTATCGCCCTCATCGGTCCAGTGCCGGACCACGCGCCATTCAAGGTCTTCAACCAACACCCATTCATAGAAGCACCGCAGCCCCGTGGGCAATTGATGCTCGACCATCCGCCGCCCGGCGTCGTAGGCGAAGCGCCGTTGCACCTGGCCGGTGGCGTCGCGCACCTCGGCCAGATTGCCCATTGCGTCGTAGCCATAACTGACGAGCACTTCACGATGCTGGTCGGGATACACGCGTTCCACCCGAGCCACGCGGTCGCCTTCTTGAATCAGCTCGACCTGTACCAGATCGAAAGTATCCCGCAGGCGCGACAATCGTCCGGTGTCGTCATAGTCGAGGTGGATACGGTTGTCATTGCGGTCGCCCAATTGATCAAGGCGCAGCAGCGCCGTATTGCCCGGCGTTGGATTGAACAAACGGTACATGCCGTCGTCGCTTTCAATCAACAACTGCCCATTAACGTGCCGCCGGACGCTCAGCCCTTCACCGGCACTGAATACCGCGCCGCCCAAGGGAATCGAACCCATGTCGATGCGCCGGGCCTGCTCATCGGTGTAGACCAGCGTTTCCCCGCCCTCCGGGTGAGGCAGGATTTCCACGCATACCTCGTAGGACACGCTCCAGCCGGCGCCGAACAAGCTGTCTCGGCGCTCGTCGCGGCTGTTGTAGAAGCGCTGCCAATCGATCGGCAAGATACCGGGCAGCACGAAATCCAGCTCTTCATCGCCCCCCAGCACCTTGGCCCCGGTCGCCGCATGCACCGGGTTCGATGAGCCCATGGCGGCATTGGCCATCGCGCTCATGGCGCTGCTGACGGCCATCGACGTCGCGCCGCCGATCAGCATGCACGGCAGTTTGCTGAAGAATTTGCCTTTGCCGCCCTTGAGCATCAGCAGCGCGGTGACCGCCAGCCCCACGCCCGGGGTCTTGCCGCTGCGGATCTCGCGCACCACCACCGAGCCACCACCAATGGTGACGTTGGGTGAGATCAGCCCGGAACCCACCACCTTGGCGTCGCAGGTGGTGCGGTCGCCGCTGCGCACGGCGGGTTGGCCGTTGATGGTGACTTTGTCCGAGCCCTCGGCCAGAAACTGCGGCGGCATCGGCGGATGCTTCATGCAGGCGACCAGGTCCAGCGGCTTGGGCACCGCGCCGGGCGCCGGGGTGGCGACAGTGGGGCGCCACATCTGGGAGAAGAAGCTCTCGGCCATGTCCAGATAGCTGGGCTCAGCCTCCGGCTCGGGTGCTTCCAGTTCGGTACCGGCCGGCGCGACATGGGACGCAATCGCCCCGGCGGCGCGGGCGGCGGGAATGCTGTTGATCAGGGTGTTGGTGGAGCCGGTGAGGATGTTCGCCTGCACCGTGGGCGGAAACAGCGAATTGCTGAAACTCTCGCACAGGTTGCTTAAACCCTTGTCGGCCCCGGTCTTGCTCATGGCAAGGCCGACGATAGTACCCACCACCGCGCCGAGCAGGAAGCAGCCGAGCCCGCCGGTGACGACGGTGATGCCGGTGGCCGCCACCACGGCAGCCGTCGCCAGCGCAGTAATCGCGATGTTGGCCGCCACCTCCAGCACGCCGCCGAGGATGTCGGCCATCATCGAGGTATGGTCGAGGGCATCGCCCAGCCGGGCGGCCCAGAGTGCGTCAGACATGC
>NZ_MOBI01000034.1:0-59142 GCF_003732175.1 Pseudomonas brassicacearum | reverse complement strand
CAGCAAGGGGGAGCAAGCTCCCCCTTCAGTTTTTACCGGACACTAGTGACGCGGAGCGTGGGAACGATCATGTAGACGAGATCAGCTATAGTGCCGCGCGGGTTTTGTTATGGAGACATCCCTTTGCGTATCGCTTTACTGTTTTGTGCCTGGTTGTTCAGCGTGAGTGCCTATGCCGCGCCCAATGACCTTGCCACCCTGGACCGCAGCACCTGGCCAGAGCAACTCGGCAACCCGACCCTGTTCGACGTCGCTTCACGCGCGGAAATCCTCACCTTCGCCCGGGCCTTGCTCGCCAGTGAAGCGCTGGATGAAGCGGCTTTAAAGCAGCGCCTGGGGTTGCGCATGATCAACCTCGAGTCGATCAACACGCTGCGCGCGCGCATGTGGCAGCGCTTGCTTGCCAACTATAATTTTGCCCAGCAGAGCTGCGATCAGGATGCGTCCTTCTGTTTTCTGGTCGAAGACATGGACACCCTGCGCGAGCAGGCCGCCAAGTTCGAGCTCGGCGAAGACTCCTATTACGCCCGATGGGTCGAGCCTAGCCGGCGTTTTCACGAGCGCTATCTGGACGAACAATTGCGTAAGGCCGCGCTGTTTCCGCAGACCAGCAGCGAAGTCGAACTGTTCGGCGACTACGAGCGTAACGGCGATGAGCTCAACGATCGGCTGTTTGTGCTGAGCTTCGACAGCGCCGCCAACCTCGCGCCGGACAACACCGCGTGGCTGGCCGAGTACCTGCGCAAGGCGAACCTGAGCGGGACCTTCTTTGTGCTGGGCAGCGATATCCAGAACCGACTGGCACAGCATTCGGTGGCCGATCTGCAAGCGTTGTACTCAAAACAATGCATCGGCGTGCAGGGCTGGGAATTTCGCTCCCACAGCCATTGGCAGGATTGGCAGTATTCGGTGACTCGCAGCGTCGAACTGGTGAAGAGCAAACTGCCGGAGAACTTTGTGCCGTTGTTCCGCCCACCCAATGGCCAGCGTCGTGCCGATGCGCAGGGATTCTTCAAGGCTCAGGGGTTGCAGGTTGCGCTGTGGGACATCGATCCAGCGGACGGCAGTCGGCAGCTCACGGCTGAGCAGAGCGCGCAGCGGGTGCTGACCTTGATGCTGTTGTGGCGCCACGGGGTGATCAATTTCAACGCCAAACAGGACGTGGTGAAAACGGCAATGCCCTGGCTGCTGATGCACACTGCGCAAAGCGGGATCGGTTGGGAAGATTGTCAGGATGCTTTTCGCTGAAACGCGCCCTTCCCCAAAAAAAAGCCGGGAACAGTGGGGCAGGGGGAATTTCGGGAGGGATTTCGATACAGACGGACTTCCGACTTTAACGGTGCCGGCGCGGCGCGCCAAGGGCTTTTCGTCACTCTGAAAAATAAACTTCAAAAAAACGTCAAAGTGCTTTTTTCTGTCATGGGTTTTGGAGTATTACGAAGACAGACCGCCGAAACCTGCAACACAGGTGGCGTCTTCCAAGACCCCGTGTGTGCAGTTCACTTGAGTCGTGCAGTTCATTTGCGTACGACAGGTGAATTCGGTGGCCACTTCGAGGCGCAGCACTGTCATGGTATTGCGTCGACTGGCTCCCACAAAGGTGACCGAGTATGGATGATCACGGACGTAGCCCCTCCAACCTGCCAATCCTTTATGTACTCGATACCAACGTATTGATCCACGATCCAAACGCGCTCCTGAACTTCGAAGAACACCACGTTGCCATCCCGATGACCGTCCTTGAAGAGCTGGACAAGCTCAAGAGCGGTCATCACAGCGTTGCGGCCGAATGTCGTCAGGCCATTCGGCTGATCGACAAGACGCTGGGCGATGCCTCTCCCGAAGACGTTGAACTGGGTGTACCGATCCAGCGCGGAAAAAGCGGGCCCAAGGGTTTGCTGTCGATTCTGATGAGCAAGCGTACCGAGCCGAACATCGTTCTGCCCGAACACCTGAACGACAACATCATCATCAACCAGTTGATCGACCTGCACGCGCGGGACAAGGAACTGCGTGTGGTGCTGGTGACCAAAGACATCAACATGCGCCTCAAGGCCCGGGCCTGCGGGATTGCGGCCGAGGACTACAGCACTGACCAGTTGGTTGACGACGTGTCGTTGCTGCCCAACGGTTATCACAACATGACGGGCTCGTTCTGGGACCGTGTGAGCAAGGTCGAAACCCGTCAGGACCATGGGCGCACCTGGCACCAGGTACAACTGATCGATAACCTGCCGGCTGTGCATATCAACGAATTCATCATCGACGAACAAGGCTTTGTCGGCTGGATCAAGGAAATCCAGGTCGATAAGCTGCTGATCCTCGACCTGCATCAGGAACCCCTGTTGCACCAGGAAGCCTGGGGCCTGAAACCACGCGATATCTATCAGAGCCTGGCGCTGTATGCCTTGCTCGACCCGGACATTCACCTGGTCAACCTGTCGGGGGCTGCAGGCTCGGGTAAAACCATCCTGGCACTGGCTGCGGCAATCGAGCAGACCATGGTCAGCAAGCGCTACCGGCGCATCATCGCCACTCGTAGCGTGCAGGGGCTGGACCAGGAGATCGGTTTCCTGCCGGGCACCGAAGCAGAAAAAATGGAGCCTTGGCTGGGCGCCATCACCGACAACCTCGAAGCCTTGCACATGGATGACGAAAGCACCCATGGCAGCGTCGACTACATCCTCAGCAAAGTGCCGTTGCAGTTCAAATCCCTCAACTACATTCGGGGCCGCAGCTTCCAGCAGAGCCTGATCCTGATCGACGAATGCCAGAACCTCACGCCGCACCAGATGAAAACCATCATCACCCGTGCCGGCGCCGGTTCCAAAGTGGTGTGCCTGGGCAACCTGGCGCAGATCGACACTCCTTACCTGTCCGCGACCAGCTCCGGGCTGACTTACCTGACTGAACGCTTCAAGGACTTCCCGAACGGGGTGCACATCACCCTGCAAGGGGTACCACGTTCGATTCTGGCCGAATACGCCGAATCGCATTTGTAACCTTCACCCAAACCGGACGGCCCCAAAGCCGCCCGGTTTTTTGTGCCCGACGAAAACCCCTGTGGGAGCGAGCCGGCTCCGGGCGGCGTTCCGACGATGGCGGCGTAACAACCGACATCAATGTTGAATGTGATGACCTCATCGCGAGCAGGCTCACTCCCACATAGATAGTGGTGAGCCGATAATCAAACTCGCGAAAAATTGACCCACGGGTTTACAATCGGTGCTCCTGATCAGGAGTAAGGTTGTGCTGACTCATCTCGATTCCCAAGGTCGCGCCAATATGGTCGACGTCACCGAAAAAGCCGTGACGTCTCGTGAAGCCACGGCCGAAGCGCTTGTGCGTATGCTCCCTGAAACCCTGCAAATGATTGTCAGTGGTGGTCACCCCAAAGGTGACGTGTTTGCCGTGGCGCGCATTGCCGGCATTCAGGCGGCGAAGAAAACCTCCGATTTGATCCCGCTGTGCCATCCGCTGATGCTCACCAGTGTCAAGGTCGAGCTCAATGCCGAAGGCCTCGATGCGGTGCGCATCGTCGCCCGCTGCAAACTGTCCGGGCAGACCGGGGTTGAAATGGAAGCACTGACCGCGGCCAGTATCGCCGCGCTGACGATCTACGACATGTGCAAGGCCGTGGACCGTGGCATGGTCATCGAATCCGTACGTCTGCTGGAAAAGCTCGGCGGCAAGAGCGGGCATTATCAGGTGGCCGATCAATGAAGCTGACGGTGAGGTTTTTCGCCCGTTACCGCGAGGCACTGGGCGTTGATTCGTTGAGTGTCGAAGGCGATTTCGCCACGGTCGATGATGTGCGCTTGCTGTTGGCGCAACGCGAGGGCGCCGAGGTGCTGAGCGAGCAGAACCTGATGTGCGCGCGTAATGAAGACTTGTGCCAGCTCGACGAACCGCTCGTCGAGGGTGATGAAGTGGCGTTTTTCCCTACCGTTACCGGAGGCTGATCCATGGCGATTCGCGTGCAGTCCGCGGAGTTCGACCCTGGCGCTGAAGTCAATGCGATGCACGCGGCGAATGTCGGCGTCGGTGCGGTGGTGAGTTTTGTCGGTTATGTCCGCGACTTCAACGACGGACACGATGTGGCCGGGATGTTTCTTGAGCACTACCCGGGCATGACCGAAAAGGCCCTCGGCAAGATTGTCGTCGAGGCCGAGCAACGCTGGCCGTTGCTCAAGCTGGAAGTGCTGCACCGCATCGGCGCATTGGAGCCGGGCGAGCCGATCGTCTTCGTCGGCGCGGCGAGTGCCCATCGCCAGGCGGCATTCGACGCCTGCGCCTTTGTCATGGACTACCTGAAAACCCGCGCACCGTTCTGGAAAAAAGAAAACACCAGCGACGGCCCGCGTTGGGTGGAAGGGCGCGACAGTGATCACGCGGCGGCGGATCGCTGGAAGTAGATTAGTCATGATCGTTCCTACGCTCCCGCGTGGGAACGCCGCCCAGGACGCTCCGCGTCCGCTTTTCAATCGTGACGCAGAGCGTCACAGGATGCATTCCCACGCAGAGCGTGGGAACGATCAACACCTCTCAAATCATTCCGTCGACCAATGGGCGAAAGACACCTGCACGCCCGATTGACGAAAAATACATAAAAGTCCAGTATGGAATTATAAGTACAAAAAATGCATTTCCCGTTTCACTTTCTTCTGTCTTGCCAAACCAACAACAACCCGCGAGAAAACGAACATGAAGAAGCTCCCCCTGATCGGTGGCCTGGCCCTGAGCCTGTTGGCGTGCAGCAGTCTGTTTGCCGCCGAGAAAACCCTGCGCATTGGTATCGAAGCGGCGTATCCGCCGTTTGCTTCCAAGACCTCGGATGGAAAAATCACCGGTTTCGACTATGACATCGGCAATGCGTTGTGCGCGCAGATGAAGGTCAAGTGTGAGTGGGTCGAGGGCGAGTTCGATGGTTTGATTCCTTCGCTCAAGGTGAAGAAAATCGACGCCGCGCTGTCGTCCATGACCATTAACGAAGACCGTAAAAAGTCGGTGGACTTCACCCATAAGTACTACTTCACCTCATCGCGGCTGGTGATGAAGGACGGTGCGGTGGTTGATGACCAGTACGCAAGCCTCAAGGGCAAGACCATTGGTGTGCAACGGGCAACCACCACCGACCGTTACGCCACGGAAGTCTTCGAGCCCAAGGGCATCAAGGTAGCGCGCTACGGCAACAATGAAGAGATCTACATGGACCTGGCCGCCGGGCGTCTGGATGCCATTTTCGCCGATACCATTCCGCTGAGCGACTTCCTGTCGATGCCGCGTGGCAAGGGCTACGCCTTTGTCGGTCCGGAGCTCAAGGACCCGAAATATGTGGGTGAGGGCGCCGGGATTGCGGTGCGCAAGGGCAATACCGAATTGGTTAGCCAATTGAACAATGCCATCGATGGCATTCGCGCCAACGGCGAATACCAGAAGATTGAAGCCAAGTACTTCAAGTCGGATATCTACGGCGATTGAGTGATCGCCATCGCGAGCAAGCTCGCTCCCACAATGGACCTGTGTTCGCAGGACTAATGTGGGAGCGAGCTTGCTCCGGGCGGCGATCCGACGATGAGGCCCTATCAGCCAACGCACCTCTCAGGTCAGGTATTAGCCTTTCAACTCTTTCAAATGCTTGTACACCGTCGCTCGTCCCATATTCAGCACGTTGGCCACATAGTTGGAGGCGCTTTTGCCTTTGAAGGCGCCTTCGGCGTGCAACGCCAGCACCAGCTCGCGTTTGTGCTCGCGAGTCAGCATATTCAGACCCAATTGCCGCTCTCGCAGCCAGTTATGCAGGAAGGTGTTGATGCGCTCCTGCCAGTCGTCGCGAAACAGCGCGTCAGGTTGCGGGATCAACTTGCTCGGCGAGAGAAACAGATCCAGCGCGGCCTTGGCGTTTTCAAACAGCGAAATATTCAGGTTGATGCACAACACGGCAATCGGACGCCCTTCACTGTCGCGCAGCACGCTGCTGAGACTGCGGATCTTTTGCCCATCCCAATTGAGCTTCTCGTACGGGCCGATATTCCGCTCGCTGATCTCTTCACTGAGCATGTCTTCCAGTGCGGCATCGTCGCCGACTTCACGTTTGGACAGGTTGTTGGCGATGTAGTCGATTTTCTGCGTGCGCAGGTCGTGCAGCACCACCTCGGCGTGGGGGAAGAACAGCGTGGCAATGGCGTCGGCGATCGCCCGGTAGTTATCCAGTGCGGGATCTTGAAGAGGTGGGGTCATGGGTGTTGCTCCAGGCAATCAGCGCCCTGTAGAAAAAGGGCGCTGGGAGTTTGCCGTAATCGGGGTCAGACGTCACCCCGCAGGCAGGTTCAGCCAAGGCGGGAAGGGGAGAGCATCGCGGCGCGGAGGCCAAAGCGGCTGAGTTGTTCCGGCAAGGCTTCACCACGAACCAGCGCGGCACTGGCCTGGCCCATGGCGGGTGAGGTTTGAATGCCGTAACCGCCCTGCGCAGCGACCCAGAATAGCCCCGGTACATGCGGATCGAAGCCGCTGATCAGATCACCGTCGCCGACAAAACTGCGCAAACCCGCCCAGGTGCGGGTCGGTCGGCGGATGCTCAGGGTGGTGGCTTCTTCGATCTGGTAAATGCCCATGGCGATGTCCAGTTCTTCGGGTTGCACGTCATGCGGCTCGACCGGGTCGGCATTGGCTGGCGAACCGAGGAACATGCCGGCGTCGGGTTTCATGTAGAACGATTCGTCGAGGCTGACCAGCATCGGCCAGTCGTGGATATCTACCCCTTCAGGACCGGCGAAGATGAAGGCTGCGCGACGTTTGGGGATCAGCCCCAGAGGTTTGGCGCCGGCCATTTCACCGAGTTGGTCGGCCCAGGCGCCGGCCGCATTGATGATGATCGGTGCGCTGAAAGTCTGCTGGGCGGTTTTCACGTGCCAGAGATTGTCGGCATCGCGCGTCAGGCTCAGGACTTCGCTGTCGGTGTGCACTTCGCCCTGATTGCGTCGGATGCCGCGCAGGTAGCCTTGATGCAGGGCATCGGTGTCGATGTCCGTGGCGGTAGGGTCGTAGATCGCTCCGTGAACCTTCTCTCGACGCAGGATTGGCATGCGAGCACAGGCTTCGTCGGCGCTGAGCAGTTGCATCTGCGGCACGGTCGCCTTGGCACTCAGGTACTGATTGTTCAGTTCGTCGGGATCGCCGGTGAAGTCGACTGTCATCTCGCCGCGCGGGGTCAGCAGCGGGTGTTCGCAAAAACCGGTAGGCGGCGCATCGAAGAAGTCCCGGCTGGCCTGGGTCAGTGCGCGCACTTGCGGCGTACCGTAAGCCGCGGTGTACAAAGCAGCCGAACGCCCGGTGGAGTGATAGGCCGGGTGGGATTCGCGTTCGAGCACGATTACCCGAGCATGTTGCGACAGCCAAAAGCCAGTGGAAGCACCGGCAATGCCACCGCCGATGATGATGAAGTCTGCCTGGGTCATGAACGTCTCCTGATGGGGGGCGCAATGCTGAAATTGTAGAGAACCCCTGTGGGAGCGAGCCTGCTCGCGATTGCATCACCGCTGTTTGTCTGACGGATTGCGGCGTCTGCATCGCGAGCAAGCTCGCTCCCACAGGGAAAGCGTTCCGTTTCAGTTCTGGTATTGCAACTGATAAAGGGCATTGGCCAGGGCGATGTCTTCCAGGCCCAGACCGATGGAACGGAAGAACACATGGCGATCATAAGCCGGGCGTGGCGTCTGTTCGCTCAACAGTTCAGCCAGGTCGCCCGCGATCGCACTTTTGTCCCAGCCATGCTGTTCACTGGCAATCAGCATTTCGCCGGCTGAGCCCGGAGTGGTCAGGCGATAGTCGCAATAGACCTGCATCTCGCTGAGCGTTGCAGGTGGTACCTCGTGGGCGCGCACCGCGTTGGTACTGATGGAGGTAATCAGTGTCGGTTTACTCAAGGTCCGTGGGTCGATCACAGGTCCCGCAGACGAGGTGCACAGCATGATCACGTCGGCGTCCTGGATCGCGGCTTCGCGGCTATCGAGCACCTTCAGGCGCGAGTCGATAGCCGTCAGTTTTCCGAGCAATTGCGGATCCCGGCTCGCCAGGTTCGGCGAATAGAGGCTGATGCTTTGCCATTCCCGCACGTTCTTCGCGTAATGCAGGTGAGCCTGGGCGATCGGGCCGCTGCCGATGATTGCCAGGCGCTTGGCGTTCGGCAGGGCAAGGGCATCAATGGCGACGGCAGTGGTCGCGGCGGTGCGTGCGGTGGTCAGTTCACCAGCATCGCAGAGCAGCAACGGCTGGCCGGTTTGCATCGACATCAGCAGCGTCCAGGCGGTCACCAGCGGACCTTCCTTACGCACGATGTAGGGCGAGGTTTTAACGCCGTACACACCGTCTTCGGCCAATACCCCGAGGTAATTGATGAAGTCTCCGGCACCTTGCGGAAACTCCACCAACTGCTGGGCTGGTTGCACGGCCTGACCCGCGGCCAGGTCGCGGAACAGCTTGCGCAGGATCTTCGGCACGTCGACCTGCTCAAGCAGTTCGCGGGCCTGGGGTTTGGCGATCACATAAGGTGTGCTGGACATGCAGGTGCTCCGTGGATTCGCAAGTAAACTAATTTGTCCATTGTGGACTTATTGTTCTGTTTGGCAATATCCAGGCGTAAAAAAAGCGCAGTCCGTTTCCGGCTGCGCTTTGTCGTTGCGACGCGGGCTTAAGGGCGTTTGCGTTCAACCGCTCGCAACAGATGCGTCGGTGGGGTTTCGCAACTGATCTTGCGACCCAGCAACGCCTCGATGGACGGTAACTGGTAGGAGTCGTCTTCACCGGCAAAGCTGATGGACACGCCATCGGCGCCAGCACGACCGGTACGACCAATGCGGTGCACGTAATCGTCCGGCACTTCCGGCAGGGTGAAGTTGATCACGTGGCTGATGCCGTCGATGTGAATCCCGCGACCGGCGACATCGGTGGCCACCAGCACGCGGATCTTGCCTTCGCGAAATCCTTCCAGGGTCTTGATGCGCTTGTGCTGCGGAACGTCACCCGACAGTTGGGCCGCGTTGACGCCGTCACGCACCAGGCGTTCTTCGATGCGCCGCACTTCGTCCTTGCGGTTGGCGAAGACCATCACCCGTTCCCAGCCGTTGTCGGTGATCAGGTTGTAGAGCAGCTTGTATTTATCGGCGCCGGCAACGGCGTAGATGTGCTGTTCGACGTTGTCGCTGGCGACGTTCTCGGATTCGATTTCAACGATGGACGGGTCGGTGGTCCATTGCTTGGCCAGGTTCATCACGTCTTCGGTGAAGGTGGCGGAAAACAGCAGGGTCTGACGTTCGCTTTTCGGTGGAGTCTGGCGAATGATCTGGCGCACTTGTGGGATGAAACCCATGTCGAGCATCCGGTCGGCTTCGTCGAGCACCATCACTTCGATCATGTCCAGGTGCACATCGCCGCGCTGGTTGAAGTCCAGCAGGCGGCCCGGGGTCGCGACGAGGATGTCGCAGTGGCGTGCTTCGAGGTGCTTGAGTTGCTTGTCGAAGTCCATGCCGCCAACGAAGGTCATGACGTTGAGGCCGGTGTATTTGGTCAGGTCTGCCGCGTCCTTGGCGATCTGCACCACCAGTTCACGGGTCGGTGCAATGATCAGCGCCCGCGGCTCGCCCATGTAGCGTTCTTTCGGCGGCGGGGTTTGCAGCAGCTGGGTGATGATCGAGATCAGGAACGCGGCGGTTTTACCAGTGCCGGTCTGGGCGCGACCGATGGCGTCTTTGCCGGCCAGGGTGAAACCCAATACCTGCGCCTGGATCGGCGTGCAGTAAGGGAAACCCAGGTCCTGGATGGCGTGCATCAGTTCCGGGGCCAGTTTGAAATCATGGAAACGGGTTTTGCCTTCCTGGGGTTCTACGACGAAATCTTCAAGTTTCCAGGCGACTACGGGCGGTTTCGGCGCACGTTCGCGGCGCGGTTGCGCAGGTTTTGGCGTCTCGCTGCGCGGTTGCTGTGTAACAGGTTCGGCAACAGACTCGGTGGCCGGAGTGTTCACAGGCTCTTGTTTCGGTGCCGCGACAGCTGCGGTCCGGCCAGGCTGATGACCGTCGGTGCGGCTGCTGGGTGTGTGGGAAGGTGCGCTGGAGCTGGGCGCGAGCTGCTCAGCCTCGCTTTTACCGAACATTTTCTTGAGTGCTTTGAGCACGGTCATCTCATCAATTGGTTAAGGAATGTACGCCGGCCAGTGTAATGCAAGAAACCGGCGCGGCGTAGTGTGTTGCTCATACAGCTACAGGAAGTTTCTGTATTAGCGCAAGCGATCGGCAAGCCAGACGCCAATATCGCGAATTTCTTCGGGTAACACTTCGTGACCCATTGGGTATTCCTGCCATGTCGCGGTGACACCACGGGTCTTCAAATGCTCGTACGCACTGCGTCCCATGGAGTTCTGGACGACATCGTCGTATTGGCCATGCAGGCACAGCACCGGGATCCGCTGTTGGCTGGCTGAAAGCTCCAGTTCATCGCTGAATGTCGGCGCATAGGTAGAGAGGGCAAGTACGCCACCCAGCGGTCCCTGCCATCTCAGGAAAGCGCTGTGCAGCACGACGGCGCCGCCTTGGGAAAACCCTGCAAGAAATATCCGCGAGGCGTCTATTCCGCTGGCTCGCTGCTCTTCGATCAGCGATATGACGGTTTGGGCCGACACCTCCAGTTCTTCGTGATTGATGCTCCGGGCGGGGCTCATGGCCTTGATGTCGTACCAGCTCGGCATCTCGTAACCACCGTTGATGGTCACTGCGCGGGTAGGCGCCTGGGGCAGGACGAAGCGGGTGGTCAACAGGCTTTCCTGCAGGGCTTCGGCCACCGGCAGGAAATCATAGCGGTCGGCGCCCAGGCCGTGCAGCCATATAACGCAGGCATCGACAGGCTTGCTGGGCTGAAGAATCAAGGGCTCGGTCATGGTTGCTCCATTGTGGTGCGCGTACTCCCGTGCGGTGCGAGAAGATGGGGCGCGACTGGTTTTTTAGTTAATAAAATGTCGTGAATCTATAATTTTTTCTATTGACCCATGGCTGAAACGCTTAAGCCGCAACTGTGGTACGGGCCTTGCTATGGGGAAGACGAGTGATTGCTCTCAGCCACGGCGGTAACACTATCAGTCACTGTCGGCTGTGGGATAGCAAGAATCCGGTGATGGATGTTCGCCAGTGGCCGTTACGGGCTTCGCGAACGTAATAGGGCTACAGCCCGTTCGGCCGATTGGTGAGAAGTGAGTTTTCCATTATGTGGATTTTCTCCTACTAGACTCATAGCTAAGGTCTTACGCCGCTTGACCCAAAGAAATGCCAACACGGGTCAACAGCGCCTCATAAGGGTGCGGCAGGACTCAAGCTCCGACACAACAAGAGCAAAACTGGAGGTTTGAATGAAGATGTTGAAATCCACCCTGGCAGTCGTGACTGCGGCCGCAGTACTCGGTGTCAGTGGGTTCGCTCAGGCGGGTGCAACCCTGGATGCGGTACAGAAGAAAGGCTTTGTGCAATGTGGCGTGAGCGACGGTTTGCCAGGTTTTTCGGTTCCGGACTCCACCGGCAAGATCGTCGGTATCGATGCTGACTACTGCCGCGCCGTTGCCGCTGCCGTATTCGGCGACGCGACCAAGGTCAAATTCAGCCAGTTGAATGCCAAGGAGCGTTTCACCGCGCTTCAGTCCGGCGAAATTGACATGCTGTCGCGTAACTCCACGATGACCAGTTCCCGTGACGCGGGCATGGGCCTGAAGTTTCCTGGCTTCATTACTTATTACGACGGCGTAGGCTTCCTGGCCAACAGCAAGCTGGGCGTGAAAAGTGCCAAGGAACTGGATGGTGCGACTATCTGTATTCAAGCCGGTACCACCACCGAGCTGAACGTGTCCGACTACTTCCGTGCCAACAGCCTGAAGTACACCCCGATTACTTTCGACACCTCCGATGAAAGCGCCAAGTCGCTGGAATCCGGTCGTTGCGACGTGCTGACCTCCGACAAGTCCCAGTTGTATGCACAGCGCAGCAAACTGGCTTCGCCTAAGGATTATGTGGTACTGCCAGAAACCATTTCCAAAGAGCCTCTGGGGCCAGTCGTGCGTAACGGCGACGATGAGTGGCTGGCGATCGTTCGTTGGGTTGGCTACGCCATGCTTAACGCCGAAGAGGCCGGTATCACGTCGAAAAACGTCGAAACTGAAGCCAAGTCGACCAAGAACCCGGACGTCGCCCGTCTGCTGGGCACTGACGGTGAGTACGGCAAAGATCTGAAGCTGCCGAAAGACTGGGTGGTGAAAATCGTCAAGCAGGTCGGTAACTACGGCGAAGTCTTCGAGAAAAACCTCGGCAAGAGCACTCCGCTGGAAATCGACCGTGGCCTGAACGCGCTGTGGACCAACGGCGGCATTCAATACGCACCACCAGTGCGCTGATGGTTCTATCACCCGGTGGGCCAACCACCGGGTGATGTTCTGTTCCATTATTTCTGGGGCACTTCATGCAAAATTCAATCGGCGCACCAAAGCAGAGGCTCAGCCTCAGCGATCCGCGAGTGCGTGCGTGGCTGTTTCAGATCATCACGGTTATCGCGGTGATCTCGATGGGTTGGTACCTGTTCAACAACACTCAAACCAACTTGCAACACCGGGGCATTACCTCCGGTTTCAGCTTTTTGGAGCGCAGCGCCGGGTTCGGCATCGCGCAACACCTGATCGACTACACCGAATCGGACAGCTATGCCCGGGTGTTTGTCATCGGTTTGCTCAACACCTTGCTGGTGACCGTTATCGGCGTGATTCTGGCGACGATTCTGGGGTTCATCGTTGGCGTGGCACGGCTGTCGAAGAACTGGATCATCAACAAGCTGGCAACAGTTTACGTTGAGACTTTCCGTAACATTCCGCCGCTGCTGCAAATCCTGTTCTGGTACTTCGCGGTGTTCCTGACCATGCCAGGGCCACGCAATAGCCATAACTTCGCCGACACCTTCTTTGTCAGCAGCCGTGGCCTGAACATGCCGGCCGCGCAGATGGCCAGCGGGTTCTGGGCGTTTGTGATCAGCATCGTGGTGGCTATCGTCGCCATCGTGCTGATGTGCCGTTGGGCCAACAAGCGTTTTGAAGCGACCGGCGTACCGTTCCATAAGTTCTGGGTCGGTCTGGCGCTGTTTCTGGTGATTCCAGGCTTGTGCGCGCTGATCTTCGGGGTGCCACTGCATTGGGAAATGCCGAAGCTGCAAGGCTTCAACTTTGTCGGTGGCTGGGTGCTGATTCCGGAACTGCTGGCCCTGACCCTGGCCCTGACGGTGTACACCGCGGCGTTCATCGCCGAGATCGTGCGTTCCGGGATCAACTCGGTCAGTCATGGTCAGACCGAAGCGGCACGTTCGCTGGGGCTGCGCAACGGCCCAACCCTGCGCAAGGTCATCATCCCGCAAGCCCTGCGGGTGATCATTCCGCCGCTGACCAGCCAATACCTGAACCTGGCGAAAAACTCCTCGCTGGCCGCCGGTATCGGTTACCCGGAAATGGTTTCGCTGTTTGCCGGCACGGTGCTGAACCAGACCGGGCAAGCGATCGAAGTTATTGCCATCACCATGAGCGTGTACCTGGCGATCAGTATCAGCATTTCCCTGCTGATGAACTGGTACAACAAGCGCATTGCGCTGATCGAGCGGTGAGGAAAAGCGCATGACGACTCATATTTTCAAACCTGACATGCCACCGCCAGGCACCAGAATCGGTATCGTGGCGTGGATGCGCGAGCACATGTTTTCCAGTTGGATCAACACACTGCTCACGCTGTTCGCGTTCTACCTGATTTATCTGGTGGTGCCGCCGATCCTGCACTGGGCGATTCTGGATGCCAACTGGGTGGGCACCACGCGCGCCGACTGCACCAAGGAAGGCGCTTGCTGGGTATTCATTCAGCAGCGTTTTGGCCAGTTCATGTACGGGTATTACCCACCCGAACTGCGCTGGCGCGTCGACCTGACCGTGTTGCTGGCGATCGTCGGCGTGGCGCCGTTGTTCATCTCGCGCTTCCCGCGTAAAGCGGTGTACGGGCTGAGCTTTCTGGTGCTCTATCCGATCGTTGCCTACATCCTGCTGCACGGTGACATTCTTGGCCTGACCAACGTTGCGACCAGCCAATGGGGCGGTCTGATGCTGACCCTGGTGATCGCCACCGTCGGTATTGTCGGTGCGTTGCCGCTGGGGATCATGCTGGCGCTGGGGCGTCGTTCGAACATGCCGGCGATTCGCGTGGTCTGCGTGACCTTCATCGAGTTCTGGCGCGGCGTGCCGTTGATCACGGTGCTGTTCATGTCCTCGGTGATGCTGCCGTTGTTCCTGCCTGAAGGCATGAACTTCGACAAGTTGCTGCGGGCCTTGATCGGGGTGATCCTGTTCCAGTCGGCCTACGTGGCCGAAGTGGTGCGCGGTGGTCTGCAAGCGATTCCCAAAGGTCAGTACGAAGCCGCAGCAGCGATGGGCCTCGGTTACTGGCGCAGCATGGGCCTGGTGATTTTGCCGCAAGCCCTGAAGCTGGTGATCCCGGGCATCGTCAACACCTTCATTGCGCTGTTCAAGGACACGAGCCTGGTGATCATCATCGGCTTGTTCGACTTGCTCAACAGCGTCAAGCAAGCCGCCGCCGACCCGAAATGGCTGGGCATGGCTACCGAAGGCTATGTGTTTGCGGCCCTGGTGTTCTGGATTTTCTGTTTTGGTATGTCCCGCTATTCCATGCATTTGGAACGCAAGCTGGACACAGGCCACAAGCGTTAGGAGCGTAGTTTATGAGTGAAGCGATCAAACAGCCTGTGAGCCCTGAAGGCATTATTCAGATGCAGGGCGTGAATAAGTGGTACGGCCAGTTCCACGTATTGAAAGACATCAACCTGAACGTCAAGCAAGGCGAGCGTATCGTTTTGTGCGGGCCGTCGGGTTCCGGCAAGTCGACCACCATTCGCTGCCTCAACCGTCTGGAAGAGCACCAGCAGGGCCGCATCGTGGTTGATGGCGTGGAGCTGACCAACGACCTGAAACAGATCGAGGCGATTCGTCGCGAAGTCGGCATGGTGTTCCAGCACTTCAACCTGTTCCCGCACTTGACCATCCTGCAGAACTGCACGCTGGCACCAATGTGGGTGCGCAAGATGCCCAAGCGCAAGGCGGAAGAAATTGCCATGCATTATCTGGAGCGCGTACGCATTCCAGAGCAGGCGCACAAGTTCCCTGGGCAATTGTCCGGCGGTCAGCAACAGCGTGTGGCGATTGCCCGCGCGCTGTGCATGAAGCCGAAAATCATGCTGTTCGACGAACCGACCTCGGCACTCGACCCAGAGATGGTGAAAGAGGTTCTGGACACCATGATCGGTTTGGCCGAAGACGGCATGACCATGCTCTGCGTTACCCACGAAATGGGCTTCGCGCGGACCGTGGCCAACCGCGTGATCTTCATGGACAAGGGCGAAATCGTCGAACAGGCTGCGCCGAACGACTTCTTCGACAACCCGCAGAACGAACGCACCAAGCTGTTCCTGAGCCAGATCCTGCATTGATGCCGGGCTGACTCGCAAAAATAAACCCGGCCTCGTGCCGGGTTTGTTTTTTCGATCAGGAAACCGTGAGGGTTTCGAGCTCCTTGTGCACGGTATGCTTGAAGCCCCTCAAGTCCGCTTCTTCACCCAGTGATTTCGCATCGGCGAGCAAATACGGATAGCGATCAAGCAGGCGCATAAGCAGCATCAATGGCTTTGGCGGGAGTATTTCTGCGCGCTCGTAACGGGAAAACGCGTTGTGTCCACCGCCGGACAACAATTGCACGGCTTCTTTTTGCGATAGATGCAGTTTGCGGCGGATACGCTTCATCTCGGTGCCAATCATTTGCCTTGCTGCCATGACCAGTTCGTCACCTGCAGCCGAATGACGTTCTGAACAACTGGGATCGAACTCGACTTCGCCGCATATCTGACATTCCCAGCCAGATAGATCATCTACGCGGCGCTCCATTCCTTTGACGCTCATGGTTTCGCCGCGACCCTCGAAATGTCGCATTCCTTCCCGGGCTCCACAGCTGAAACACTGCTGGGTTTTCATTGGGATTTCTCCTTGAAGGAGATTACTGGTGGGCCACCGCCGGCGCGATATGTCACCTTGATGTAAATCTCCAGACCATATGAGTTGATGTGATAGACGTCTTGCCAGACGCGATGATCGTCATAGGTGGTCATCGACTTGAACAACATCTGTCGTTGGAGTTCGAAGATGACCTCTTGCATTTCCACAACGCTCAAGCCGAGTATCCAGCCGCCGCTTTTTGCGGTGCTAGTGAATGCCTTGCCCCCAAGCCGTCTGACATCCGCCTTAATCACCGCCAAGTCGTAATGGGGTGTGCTCTTTTCCATAAGAAACCCTGACCCAGCCCCTAAAATTACCCTCAAAGGGTAATTTTGACTAATCGAAAATCCCGCTCCTTTTCCAGCTTTGTAACCCTAGCCCGTTGCCCTCTCGGACGAAGCTGACTAACATGTCAGAAAATTCATCCTATGATTGGATGAAAGGGCGAATTCAATGACAGACACATCCCCACTGGTGAAGCGTTCTCTGGTCGATCAGGCCCTTGAACAGTTGCGCCTGCGCATCAACAACGGCACCTGGTCAGTCGGCCAGCGCCTGCCCACTGAACCTGAGCTGGCGACCGAGCTGGGTATCAGCCGTAACACCGTGCGCGAAGCCATGCGGGTGTTGGCGTTTTCTGGCTTGATCGAGATTCGTCAGGGTGACGGCAGCTACCTGCGGGCGGTCGTCGATCCGCTCGATACGATGAAAGCCTTGTCCCGCTGCTCCCACGAGCAGGCCCGGGAAACCCGGCACATCCTCGAGGTCGAGGCCATCGGTCTGGCGGCGTTGCGGCGTACCGATGAAGACCTCATCGCACTGCGTGAAGCGCTGGGTGTCAGCGGCAGTCACTACCACGGCGATCTCGATAGCTACATTGCCTGCGACCTGGTGTTCCACCGGCGTTTGGTGGACGCCGCGCATAACCCGACGCTCAGCGAGTTGTATCGCTATTTCTCCAGCATCATCGGCGCGCAACTGCGCCAGACCCTCAATATCACTCCCAGACGTCAGGAGGTGTTCGATCTGCATATCGAACTGCTCGATGCCGTCGAGCAGCGCGATCCGGAACGGGCCAAAGCCATTTCCAGGCAGTTGATCAATGAACCTTGAAACCGAGAACCTCATGTCCAGCCAGCAGGCGAATACCAGCAGCACGACCCAACTCAAACGCACGGCTGAGCTCGAAGAGCTATTGATCGATGCCGAGGCCGATGACGAACAGGTCCAGCAAAGTCATCCGGTTTTACGTCGCCCATGGTTGTTGTTGCTGGGGCTGATTCTGGTGGCGCTGAACCTGCGCCCGGCGCTGTCGAGCATGGCGCCGCTGCTCAGCGATGTGTCGAAAAGTCTCGGACTATCGGCGGCCCAGGCGGGTTTGCTGACCACCTTGCCGGTGCTTTGCCTTGGGCTGTTCGCGCCGCTGGCACCGCTGTTGGCGCGGCGCTTTGGCGCCGAGCGAGTGGTGCTGGGGATTTTGCTGGCGCTGGCTGGAGGGATCATTTTGCGCAGTTCGTTCGGTGAGATCGGACTGTTTGCCGGCAGTATTCTGGCCGGCGCGAGTATTGGCGTGATCGGTGTGCTGCTGCCGGGCATCGTCAAACGTGATTTTGCCAAACACGCGGGCACCATGACCGGCGTTTACACCATGGCCCTGTGCCTTGGCGCGGCGATGGCGGCCGGTGCGACGGTGCCCTTGAGCCAGCATTTCGACGAAAGCTGGGCGCTCGGCCTGGGCTTCTGGGTGTTCCCGGCGCTGGTCGCGGCGATGTTCTGGTTGCCGCAAGTTGGCCAGAAACACGGCGCGCATAATGTGGCGTATCGGGTACGCGGTTTGCTGCGTGATCCACTGGCCTGGCAAGTGACCCTGTATATGGGCCTGCAATCCTCGCTGGCCTACATCGTCTTCGGCTGGTTGCCGTCGATCCTGATCGGCCGCGGCCTGACCCCGACCCAAGCCGGGCTGGTGCTGTCCGGTTCGGTGATCATCCAGTTGGCCAGCTCATTGGCCGCGCCGTGGCTGGCGACGCGCGGCAAGGATCAGCGACTGGCAATCGTCGTCGTCATGCTCCTGACCCTCGGCGGTCTGTTCGGCTGCCTCTATGCACCGATCGAGGGCCTGTGGGGCTGGGCGATTTTGCTCGGGCTGGGGCAGGGCGGTACATTCAGCCTGGCGCTGACCCTGATTGTGCTGCGTTCACGCGATGCCCATGTGGCGGCCAACCTATCGAGCATGGCTCAGGGGTTCGGTTATACGTTGGCCTCAATGGGACCCTTTGCGGTCGGTTTGGTACACGACTGGACGGGCGGCTGGACTGCGCTGGGCTGGATCTTCGGGGTTATTGGCCTCGGCGCGATCATCGCCGGTCTCGGTGCCGGGCGTTCGCTGTACGTTCAGGTCGAAAGCGAACGCGTTTGAAGCCTGCGCAGTACCGGTATTCCTGATGCGAATGTCGGTAGTTTTCCCGGCATTGGCAGATTATCGTGCAGGCATCTTTCGAAGCCATTTTTGCCAATGCAGGGAGCCTGCCCATGAGTGATGCCAACCGCGCCTTGATCACCCAGTTCTATCAAGCCTTCCAGCGGCTGGATGCCGACGCCATGAGCGCCTGCTACACCGAGGACGTGGTGTTCAGTGATCCGGCGTTCGGCGAACTGCGTGGACGCGATGCCGGCGATATGTGGAGCATGCTCACGACTCGCGCCAAAGACTTTTCCCTGACCTTCGATAACGTCCGCGCCGATGAGCGCACGGGTGGTGCCCATTGGGTGGCGACCTACCTGTTCAGCCAGACCGGCAACACGGTAGTCAACGACATTCAGGCGCGTTTTGTCTTCCGTGATGGCAAGATCTGCGAGCACCACGACCATTTCGATTTGTGGCGCTGGTCGCGTCAGGCATTGGGTTTCAAAGGTCTGTTGCTGGGTTGGACACCGTTGGTGAGCAATGCCGTTCGCGCACAGGCCTTGAAGGGGCTGAGGGCATTTCAGGCCAGTCGCTGATAAGATCGCGGCTTGTTTCCTACAAGCCTTGATCGTCACGTGAACACCCTGAGCGAAGTCTCCGTCAGCGACCCCGCAACCCCACCCGCGCAGAGCAAACCCTGGTTTGTCTATCTGGTTCGCGCGGCCAACGGTTCGCTCTACTGCGGGATCAGTGACGACCCTGTCCGGCGTTTTGCCACTCATCAAAGCGGCAAAGGTGCGCGTTTCTTCCTCTCCAGCCCGGCTGTTGCATTGGTGTACACCGAAGTTTGCCGCGACAAGAGCGAAGCACTGCGTCAGGAACGTCTGATCAAAAAGCTCAAGAAAAGCGCCAAAGAATGTCTGGTGGCGAGCGCTGCTGCGGGTTTATCAATCTGACTGATAAGTGCCCATCAGGCAGATGGGTAGGCCGCTAATCGATTGCGCGCTAAGCTGCTGACTCCTAACACCAGTGACGGGTTCCAGCATGTCAGAGTTGATTCTCCATAATTACCCGACTTCCCCTTTCGCGGAAAAGACCCGGTTGTTGCTCGGTTTCAAAGGCTTGTCCTGGCGTTCCGTGATGATCCCGCGAATGATGCCAAAACCCGATTTGACCGCACTGACCGGTGGTTACCGCAAGACCCCGGTGTTGCAGATTGGCGCCGATATCTACTGCGACACAGCGTTGATTGCCCGCCGTCTGGAGCAGGAAAAAGCTTCGCCAGCATTGTTCCCGGAAGGTCAGGAGATGATCACTGCGAGCTTCGCTGCCTGGGCTGACTCGGTGGTGTTTCAGCATGCGGTGAGCCTGGTGTTCCAGCCAGAATCGGTGGCGGTGCGTTTTGCCAAGCTGTCTCCCGAAGCGATCAAGGCTTTTGTCGCTGACCGTGCCGGGTTGTTCAGCGGTGGCAGCGCTACTCGGTTGTCGGCCGAGCAGGCCAGGCATCAATGGCCGACGATCATGGCGCGGCTTGAGCAGCAATTGCAGCGCGAGGACGGTGATTATCTGTTTGGTGAGCCCTCGATTGCCGACTTCGCCATGGCTCACCCGTTGTGGTTCCTCAAGGGCACACCGGTGACGGCACCGTTGGTCGATGTTTATCCGGCGGTGTCGGCGTGGCTGGTTCGGGTCATGGGCTTTGGGCATGGTGCGTTCAGCGAAATGACCTCTGAAGAGGCGCTGGAGGTTTCGCGTCATTCAACACCAGTGGCCTTGCCGGATGAACAATTCGATGAGCCCAACGGCTTCAAGGTCGGCCAGCAAGTGGTGGTCGCCGCGGTTGACTATGGAGTTGATCCCGTCGCGGGCGAATTGCTGTTTGCAGGACGCGAAGAGCTGATCCTGCGTCGCGAAGATGAGCGGGGCGGGCTGGTGCATGTGCACTTCCCGCGGTTTGGATTCCGCATCGAGGCGAGCTGACAGACTAATGTGGGAGCGAGCTTGCTCGCGATGAGGCCATTGCAGTCGACATCCATGTTGAATGCCAGTCTGTCATCGCGAGCAAGCTCGCTCCCACAGTTATTTCAGGGCAGTGAGGATCGCCTCAGGCTCATAACCGCGAATCAATGTGCCGTTCACGTCCAGCATTGGAATCCCGCGTCCACCCAGCGCTTCATAGGCCTTGCGCGCTTCGGTATCTTTCTCGATATCGAATTCGCGGTAAGGAATGCCTTTCTGGTCGAGAAAGCGCCGGGTCAGCTTGCAGTAACCGCACCAGTCGGTGGCGTAGAGCACGACCCTGGCGTTGGCCTGGGTCTGCTCGGACACCACTTGCGAAGGATTGAACACCCGCTCGATCTTGCCCCAGTTCTGGTAGACCACAACCACCAGCAGGATCAGCAGGAATTTCTTCAGTACGCCGTTAAGCATCAGTTGCGGCGCTTCAGCTGATCGGTCAGCTGGGTCGGCAGGCCCTTGATGATCAGCGTGCCGGCTTCTTCGTCGTATTCGATCTTCGAGCCCAGCAGGTGCGCTTCAAAGCTGATGGACAGGCCTTCGGCGCGACCGGTGAAGCGGCGGAACTGATTCAGGGTGCGTTTGTCTGCCGGGATCTCTGGCGACAGGCCGTAATCCTTGTTGCGGATGTGATCGTAGAAAGCTTTCGGGCGTTCTTCGTCGATCAGCTCAGACAACTCTTCGAGGCCCATCGGTTCGCCGAGTTTTGCCTGGCTGCTGGCGTAGTCGACCAGGGTCTTGGTCTTCTCGCGGGCGGACTCTTCCGGCAGGTCTTCGCTTTCGACGAAGTCACTGAACGCCTTGAGCAGGGTGCGGGTTTCGCCCGGGCCGTCGACGCCTTCCTGGCAGCCGATGAAGTCGCGGAAATACTCTGAAACCTTTTTGCCGTTCTTGCCCTTGATGAACGAAATGTACTGCTTGGACTGCTTGTTGTTCTGCCACTCGGAAATGTTGATCCGCGCTGCCAGGTGCAACTGGCCAAGATCCAGGTGCCGCGATGGGGTCACGTCGAGCTGGTCGGTCACCGCCACGCCTTCGCTGTGGTGCAGCAGGGCGATGGCCAGGTAGTCGGTCATGCCTTGCTGATAGTGCGCAAACAGCACGTGGCCACCCGTCGACAGGTTGGATTCTTCCATCAGCTTTTGCAGGTGTTCCACTGCAACGCGGCTGAACACCGTGAAGTCCTTGCCGCCGTCGAGGTATTCCTTCAGCCAGCCGCTGAACGGATGCGCGCCGGACTCGGCATGGAACAAACCCCAGGCCTTGCCTTGTTTGGCGTTATAGCTCTCGTTGAGGTCGGCGAGCATGTTCTCGATGGCCGTGGACTCTGCCAGTTCCGAGTCGCGGGCGTGGAGAACTGCAGGTGTGCCGTCGGGTTTTTTGTCGATCAGGTGGACGATGCAATGACGGATCGGCATGGGTTTCTCGGCTGATTGAAGGGAGGAGGGCGTGCTCCCCGAAAAAGTGCCCAGTGTACCGCACCTGCTGGTTTTGGCGGTGCTTGAAGGGTGTTCGAGGCATGTCAGACCGGGCTTATGCGCTTTTTTCCGGATTTAGAGCAATAAAGCTGACCAAATGGGTAGGTAGAGGCGGATATTTCCCCGTCTCTGTGCTAGTTTTGCCCGGTCTTACGCGAAGTCACTGCGTTAAGCGTGCATTCAGCATTTGTCAGGTCGAACCAAACCCTGATTTCGGCATCTATAACCCCGACCCGTCGGTGTTGTAGCCGAGGGTGCCAGATCCAGAAGATCGGGCTCGATGGCTGACACTGCACTCTGCAATCCATATGAATTTGATAGGGAAGGAACACCACATGGCTCTTACTAAAGACCAACTGATCGCCGATATCGCTGAAGCTATCGACGCGCCAAAAACCACCGCGCGTAACGCTCTGGACCAACTGGGCCAAATCGTTGCTGATCAACTGGAAAACGGCGGCGAAATCACTCTGCCAGGTATCGGCAAGCTGAAAGTGACCGAGCGTCCTGCCCGTACCGGCCGCAACCCTTCGACTGGCGCTGCCATCGAAATCGCTGCCAAGAAAGTTATCAAGCTGGTCGTGGCTAAAGGCCTGACTGACGCTGTTAACAAGTAAGACCGCAATAAAAAAAACCGTGCGCCGGGACAACCCGGGCACGGTTTTTTTGTGCCTGCGATTCAGCAAACGCTGCAAACCCATGTGGGAGCGAGCAAGCGAACGTCGCCCGGCCCTTCCCACAGTTGATCTGCGTTGGTCAGCTACTCAGCTCTTGCGAACCCAGCGTTCGCGCCAGACCTGCTGCTCGGATTTAGTCTGGAAGGTCCAGGCGACAAAACGGCTTTGCTTCTGCCCCTGAGACATTTCCACGACCTGGCTTTCCAGCACACCGGCCTTTTTCAGTGCGGTCTGGATGGCAGGCAGGTTTGAGGCTTTTGAGACGAGAGTGCTGAACCACAGCACTTTGTGCTGAAAGTGCGCGCTCTCGGCGATCAGTTGCGTTACAAACCGGGCTTCGCCACCTTCACACCACAGTTCGGCCGATTGGCCGCCAAAGTTCAGCACCGGCAGCTTGCGCTTCGGGTCGGCGCGGCCCAGCGCGCGCCATTTACGCTCGCTGCCCTTGGTAGCCTCGTCCATCGAGGCGTGGAACGGCGGGTTGCACATGGTCAGGTCAAAGCGTTCGCCGGGTTCGAGCAGGCCCAGCAAAATGTGCTTGGGATTGCTTTGCTGGCGCAACTGAATGGCTTTGTTCAACCCGTTGGACTGTACGATGGCTTTGGCGGCGGCCACGGCTGTCGGGTCGATCTCCGAGCCGAGGAAGTGCCAGCGATAGTCGCTGTAGCCGATCAACGGATAGACGCAGTTGGCGCCCATGCCGATATCGAGGACCTTGACCGGCGCGCCGCGCGGGATTTCGCCGTCGTTGACGCTGGCCAGCAAGTCGGCCAAGAAGTGCACGTAGTCGGCACGGCCCGGAACCGGTGGGCACAGGTAATCGGCCGGGATGTCCCAATGGGCGATGCCATAAAACGACTTGAGCAGCGCCCGATTGAACACACGCACCGCATCCGGGCTGGCGAAGTCGATGCTTTCCTTGCCGTACGGGTTGATGATCACGAACTTCGCCAGTTCCGGCGTGGTCTTGATCAGCGCCGGGAAGTCGTAACGGCCCTGGTGGCGGTTGCGTGGGTGCAAGCTGGCCTTCTCGCGCGGCTCGACGGCTTTGGCCGGGGTCGCAGGTTTTGGCTTTTGGCGCGGGGCTTTGGGTTTGCTAGGGGCGGTCATGGGAAGTCGATTCAGGGTTTTGGCTCAAAGTGGCGGGCATTGTCCCACATCCGGCGCTTGTGAACCCATTTGCAAAGACAACCAAGATTCACTGTGGGAGCGAGCTTGCTCGCGATGAGGTCATCACATTCAATATTGATATTGGATGATAGATCGCTATCGCGAGCAAGCTCGCTCCCACAGGGATTGTTGGTGTTTTGGGAGAGTGTGGCAGGCATAAAAAAGGGAGACCACCTGGGCCTCCCTCTTTCAGTGCGATTTGCCGTTACAAACTGGCAATCCGCGCATGCTGCTCGGCCAGTCTGCCCAAAGCTTGTTCGGCTTCGGCCAGTTTGGCGCGTTCTTTCTCGATAACGTCGGCCGGGGCCTTGTCAACGAAACCAGCGTTGGACAGCTTGCCGCCGACTCGCTGCACTTCACCTTGCAGGCGCTGGATTTCCTTGTCCAGGCGCGCCAGTTCGGCGTTTTTGTCGATCAGACCGGCCATCGGCACCAGCACTTCCATCTCTCCAACCAGCGCGGTGGCAGACAGTGGTGCTTCTTCGCCTGCAGCCAAAACAGTGATCGACTCGAGCTTGGCCAGCTTCTTCAGCAGGGCTTCGTTCTCGGTGAGGCGACGCTGGTCTTCGGCATTGACGTTCTTCAGGAACAGCGGCAGTGGCTTGCCAGGGCCGATGTTCATCTCGCCACGAATATTACGCGTGCCGAGCATCAAACCCTTGAGCCATTCGATATCGTCTTCGGCGGCCTGGTCGATGCGTGCTTCATTGGCCACTGGCCAAGGTTGCAGCATGATCGTCTTGCCTTCGATACCGGCCAGCGGAGCAATGCGCTGCCAGATTTCTTCGGTGATGAACGGCATGAACGGGTGAGCCAGACGCAAGGCGACTTCCAGCACGCGAACCAACGTGCGGCGGGTGCCACGTTGACGCTCGATCGGCGAGTTTTCGTCCCACAGCACAGGCTTGGAGAGCTCCAGGTACCAGTCGCAATAGTGGTTCCAGATGAACTCGTACAAGGCTTGTGCCGCCAGGTCGAAACGGAACTGGTCGAGTTGACGGGTCACTTCGGCTTCGGTGCGTTGCAGCTGCGAAATGATCCAGCGATCTGCCAGCGACAGTTCGTAGGCTTCGCCGTTCTGGCCGCAGTCTTCGCCTTTGTCCAGCACGTAGCGCGCGGCGTTCCAGATCTTGTTGCAGAAGTTGCGATAGCCTTCGACGCGGCCCATGTCGAACTTGATGTCGCGGCCGGTCGAGGCCAGCGAGCAGAAAGTGAAGCGCAGGGCGTCGGTGCCGTAGCTGGCGATACCGTCGGCGAACTCGTCGCGGGTCTGCTTCTCGATCTTCTTCGCCAGTTTCGGCTGCATCAGGCCCGAGGTGCGTTTCTGCACCAATTCTTCCAGCTCGATGCCGTCGATGATATCCAGCGGGTCCAGCACGTTGCCCTTGGACTTGGACATTTTCTGGCCCTGGCCATCACGCACCAGACCGTGAACATAAACGGTCTTGAACGGAACCTGCGGCGTGCCGTCTTCGTTTTTCACCAAATGCATGGTGAGCATGATCATCCGGGCAACCCAGAAGAAAATGATGTCGAAGCCAGTCACCAGTACGTCGGTGGAGTGGAACTTCTTCAGGAATTCAGTCTGCTGCGGCCAACCGAGCGTGGAGAAGGTCCACAGGCCCGAGCTGAACCAGGTGTCGAGCACGTCGTTGTCCTGTTGCAGTGCAACGTCCGGGCCGAGATTGTGCTTGGCACGCACTTCGGCTTCGTCGCGGCCGACGTAGACCTTGCCCGACTCGTCGTACCAGGCCGGAATCCGGTGGCCCCACCACAGCTGACGGCTGATGCACCAGTCCTGGATGTCGCGCATCCACGAGAAGTACATGTTTTCGTACTGCTTGGGCACGAACTGGATGCGGCCGTCTTCAACAGCAGCAATCGCGGGCTCGGCGAGCGGTTTGGTGGAAACGTACCACTGGTCGGTCAGCCACGGCTCGATGATGGTGCCGGAGCGGTCGCCTTTTGGCACTTTCAGGGCGTGATCGTCGACGCTGACCAGCAGGCCGGCCGCTTCGAACGCGGCAACGATTTCCTTACGGGCCTGGAAACGGTTGAGGCCGGCGTATTCGGCGGGCAGTGTGCCGTCGATCTCTTCGTTGACGCTGCCATCGAGGTTGAAGACCTGGGCTGCTGGCAGTACCTCGGCGTTCTTGTCGAAGATGTTCAGCAGCGGCAGGTTGTGGCGCTTGCCGACTTCATAGTCGTTGAAATCGTGGGCCGGGGTGATTTTCACGCAACCGGTGCCGAATTCAGGGTCGCAGTAATCGTCAGCAATGATCGGGATGCGGCGGCCAACCAGTGGCAGCACGACAAATTTGCCGATCAGGGCTTTGTAGCGTTCATCGTTCGGGTTAACCGCCACGGCAGCGTCGCCGAGCATGGTTTCCGGGCGAGTGGTCGCGACGATCAGGTAATCGTTGCCTTCAGCGGTCTTGGCACCGTCGGCCAGCGGGTATTTCAGGTTCCACAGGAAACCTTTCTCGTCGTGGTTTTCCACTTCGAGGTCGGAAATCGCCGTGTGCAACTTGGTGTCCCAGTTGACCAGGCGCTTGCCGCGATAGATCAGGCCATCTTCGTGCAAACGAACGAAGGCTTCTTTCACGGCTTCCGAGAGGCCGTCGTCCATGGTGAAGCGCTCGCGGCTCCAGTCGACGGACGAGCCGAGGCGGCGGATTTGGCGGCTGATGTTGCCGCCGGACTCATCCTTCCATTCCCAGACTTTCTCGAGGAATTTTTCGCGGCCCAGATCGTGGCGATTCTGGCCCTTGGCTTCGAGCTGACGCTCCACCAGCATTTGCGTGGCGATACCGGCGTGGTCGGTGCCCGGCTGCCACAGGGTGTTGCGACCCTGCATGCGGCGGAAACGGATCAGGGCGTCCATGATCGCGTTGTTGAAGCCGTGACCCATGTGCAGGCTGCCGGTGACGTTCGGCGGCGGGATCATGATGGTGTAGGACTCGCCCGCGCCTTGCGGGGCGAAGTAATTCTCTGACTCCCAGGTGTTGTACCAGGAAGTTTCAATGGCGTGCGGCTGGTAGGTCTTATCCATGCGCGGCGGGACCCTATTGGCATTTATTCAGGAAAAGCCGGGAAGTATAGCGGGGCAGGGGGAGAAGGGCGAGCAGGTGCGGACAGGGCGCCTTATCAATCACAGCGCGGATCGAATGTGGGAGCGAGCTTGCTCGCGATGCAGGCGCCGCGGTCTTTCAGGAAACCGAGGTGATGCTATCGCGAGCAAGCGAACGTCGCCCGGCTCTTCCCACAGGGGATTGGTGTTACTCGTAGTGACTCAACAGCCGCTCCATTCGCGCATCCAGCCGGCGTTTGATTTCGGTTTCGATGTGCGGCGCGAAGTCGTCGATCACGTCTTGCATGATCAATTGCGCGGCGGCGCGCAGTTCGTCGTTCAGGTGCAGCATGACATCGGCGCCTTGCTGGACGGATGAGGCCGGAGCCGGAGCCGGAGCCGCGACAGGCGCGGGCGCGGGTGTCGGTGGCGGGGCAGGTGGTTCGATGATTTCAGCCTGCGGTTTGCCGCCGACCTGATCGAACAACATCGGAATCTGGCCTTCATCACTGCCTTGCTCGACGGTGTCGGTCAGCAGGGGTGGTTGCAGGTTGTCATCGCCGAGCAACTGGCGGATCGACTCGAGGTCGTCCAGCAGGTGTGCGGACTTTTGCAGCTGATTTGACGTGTCCATCATGTGCTCAGAGTCGCTGTAAACGGTGATCTTGCAGAGGATAGCCCTGTTCGCGGTAGAAACGGAAACTCTCCCGCGCGGCCTGACGAATAGTCGGGTCTTCAACCACCACTTCGGCCACACGGGCAAAGCGTTGGGCAAACGACGGGACTTTGAGGTCAAGATTGACCAGCAAGTCCTGGTGTTGTCCTGGATCGTCTCCCAGACCGAGCACCACCAAACCGTCCGGTTCGTTTTCGGCGGGGCCGTGAGGCACGAAGCTTTCGCCTTTGAACGCCCACAGGCGTGCATCGAGATCGTCACGCTGGGCGGCATCGCTGCAATGCAGGTAGATGCGATGGCCCATGCGCCAGGCTTTTTCGGTGAGCTTGCAGGCAAAATCCAGCCGCGCAGAGGGATCGGCGCTGGGCAGGATATAGAAATCGACTTTGGTCATTGCGGTTCCTGATGCCTGCGCGGCGTCATCCGCGGATGACGCCGTTCAGGATCTTCAGTTTCAGGCTTTGGCGCGGTCCAGCAGGTATTGGGTCAGCAATGGAACCGGACGGCCAGTGGCGCCCTTGTCCTTGCCGCCGCTGGTCCAGGCCGTGCCAGCGATGTCCAGGTGCGCCCACTTCAGGTTCTTGGTGAAGCGCGACAGGAAGCAGGCCGCGGTGATAGTGCCGGCTTTCGGGCCACCAATGTTGGCGATGTCGGCGAACGGGCTGTCCAGCTGTTCCTGGTACTCATCGAACAGCGGCAGTTGCCAGGCGCGGTCGTCAGCCTGTTGGCCTGCGCTCAGCAGCTGGCCGATCAACTCGTCGTCGTTGCCCAGCAGGCCCGAGGTGTGGGCGCCGAGGGCGACGACACAGGCACCGGTCAGGGTGGCGATGTCGATCACCGCTTGTGGCTTGAAGCGTTCGGCGTAGGTCAGGGCGTCGCACAGCACCAGACGGCCTTCGGCGTCGGTGTTGAGGATTTCCACGGTCTGGCCGCTCATGGTGGTGACGATGTCGCCAGGACGGGCCGCGCCGCCGCTTGGCATGTTCTCGGCACAGGCCAGGATACACACCAGGTTAATCGGCAGTTTCAATTCGAGCACCGCGTGCAGGGTGCCGAAGACGCTGGCCGAGCCGCCCATGTCGTACTTCATTTCATCCATGCCGGCGCCCGGCTTGAGGCTGATGCCGCCGGTGTCGAAGGTGATGCCCTTGCCGACCAGCACGTAAGGCTTCTCGGATTTCTTGCCGCCCTGGTATTGCATGACGATCAGGCGCGGCGGTTGATCGCTACCCTGGCCCACGGCGTAGAACGCGCCCATGCCCAGTTCCTTGATCTTCTTCTCATCGAGGATCTCGACCTTCAGGCCCTTGTTGGCCTTGCCCAGGTTCTTGGCCTGTTCGGCGAGGAAGCTTGGGTGGCAGATGTTCGGTGGCAGGTTGCCCAGGTCACGGGTGAAGGACATGCCGTTAGCGATTGCAGTGGCATGAGTCACGGCGCGCTCGACTTCAGCCTGTGCGGCCTTGATAGTCAGCAGGGTTATTTTCTTCAGGGCGCGCGGATCAGCCTTCTGGCTCTTGAACTGATCAAAGGTGTATTCGCCGTCGACCAGGGTCTCGGCCAGCAGACGGGTCTTGCCGTAGCTGTCACGTCCTTTGACCGCGACTTCGTCCAGAGCCAGTGCGGCATCGCTGCCACCCAGGCCTTTGAGGGTGTTCAGTACGCCGGCGATGATTTTGCGGAACGGACGGTCGCCCAGTTCGGCGTCTTTACCCACGCCAACCAGCAACACGCGTTCGGCCTTGAGGTTTGGCAGGCTGTGCAGCAACAGGCTCTGACCCACTTTGCCAGCCAGATCGCCACGTTTGAGGACTGCGCTGATCGCGCCGCCACAGAGCTCGTCGAGCTGCTTGGCGACAGTGCCGAGTTTGCGGTCTTCGCCGACGGCGACCACCAGAGTGGCGGTTTTCAACGTTTCTGGGCTAACGCTTTTTACAACCAGTTCCATGTCCGGGTCCCTGAATAAATGGTCAAAGTGCAGCGTGTTACGCGATGCGCGCACACGTTTGCCTATCTATAGAAAGACGCTGGTGCAGGCCAGCGACAAAGGCCGCAGTTTGAACCTCGCTCCGTGCGCCTGACAACCCTCGCGCAGGTGATCTTTACGCCATTGCGCGGCTGCTTGAGCGTGCGCAGTGACAGGCGCGTTCAATCACAGGATAATGCGCCATCTTTTTCGGCGGCTCAGCCCTGTGGGTCGCCCGATATGTTTGCTTGTTTGGCCGCCTTAGCCTGACAGCCCTGGAGTGTCTGGTTTGATTGTCTTTCGTTATCTGTCCCGCGAAGTCCTGTTGACCTTGAGCGCCGTCAGCGCTGTGCTGCTGGTCATCATCATGAGTGGGCGCTTCATCAAGTTCCTGGCCCAGGCCGCTTCGGGCGCCCTGGACCCAGGCTCGCTGTTCCTGATCATGGGCTTTCGTCTGCCGGGTTTCCTGCAACTGATTCTGCCTTTGGGGCTGTTTCTCGGGATCCTGCTGGCCTACGGTCGCCTGTACCTTGAAAGTGAAATGACCGTGCTCTCCGCGACCGGCATGAGCCAGCAGCGTCTGCTGGGCATGACCCTGTTTCCGGCTGCGCTGGTTGCCGTGATCGTGGCCTGGCTGAGCCTGAGCCTGGCACCGCAAGGCGCCAATCAGTTCCAGTTGCTGCTGAACAAGCAGGATGCCATGACCGAGTTCGACACGCTGGTGCCGGGCCGTTTTCAGGCGTTGCGCGATGGTTCGCGGGTGACGTACACCGAGCAGATGTCCGATGACCGGATCAATCTGGGCGGCGTCTTCATCTCGGAAAAGCGTCTTTCCGCCGATCAGAAGGATCGCGGTATTTCCGTACTGGTGGCCGAAAAGGGCCGTCAGGAAATCAAGGAAGACGGCAACCGTTACCTGATTCTCGACAATGGCTACCGTTACGACGGTAACCCGGGGCTGGCCGACTACCGGGCCATCAAGTACGACACCTACGGTGTGCTGCTGCCCAAGCCGGATGTCAGCGACGAGGTGACCGATCGCGATGCGATGCCGACCCGTACCCTGCTGGACAACCCGGATATTCGTGCACGCGCCGAGCTCGAATGGCGTCTGTCGCTGCCGTTGCTGGTGTTTATCGTGACGTTGATGGCGGTGCCGCTGTCGCGGGTGAATCCGCGCCAGGGACGTTTCCTCAAGTTGTTGCCGGCGATTCTTCTTTATATGACTTATCTGACGATCCTGATCGCCGCACGCGGTGCTCTGGAGAAAGGCAAGATCCCCCCGGCACTGGGTCTGTGGTGGGTTCACGCGATATTCCTGGCCATTGGCCTGGGGCTGCTCTATTGGGAGCCGTTGCGTTTGAAAATGGCGAGTCGCCGCAGTGCGCTGGAGGTGACCCGTGGTTAAGCTCGATCGCTACATTGGTGGCAGTGTTTTCATGGCGATCCTGGCTGTACTGGGGATCATTCTGGGCCTTGCGACCTTGTTTGCCTTCATCGACGAGATGAGTGATGTCACGGATACCTACACCCTCACCGACGTATTGAGCTACGTGGCGCTGACAGCGCCGCGTCGGGTCTATGACATGCTGCCGATGGCGGCACTGATCGGTTGCCTGATCGGCCTGGGCAGTCTGGCCAGCAGCAGTGAATTGACCATCATGCGCGCAGCGGGTGTGTCCATCGGCCGGATCGTCTGGGCGGTGATGAAGCCGATGCTGGTGTTGATGCTGGCAGGCGTGCTGGTCGGCGAGTACGTTGCTCCCGTTGCGGAAAACGTGGCCCAGGCCAATCGCTCCCTGGCTCAGGGCATTGGTGATGCGCAGAGCGCCAAGCACGGTATGTGGCACCGCCAGGGTGATGAGTTCATTCACATCAACTCGGTGCAGCCGGATGGCATTCTGTACGGCGTGACCCGCTATCGTTTTGACAACGAGCGTCACATGCTGACCTCGAGCTTCTCCAAGCGTGCGCAGTTCGAAACTGATCATTGGCAGCTGAACGACGTCACCACCACGGTATTCCATGACGGCAGCACCGAAGTGGTCACGGCTCCGCAAGAGCGCTGGGAAGTACCGTTGAGCCCGCAACTGCTGAACACGGTGATCATGGCGCCGGAATCGTTATCGATCAGCGGTTTGTGGGGTTACATCCACTATCTGGCGGATCAGGGCCTGAACAATGGCCGTTACTGGCTGGCGTTTTGGGTCAAGGTGTTGCAGCCACTGGTCACTGTTGCCCTGGTGTTGATGGCCATTTCCTTTATTTTCGGCCCGCTGCGCTCGGTGACGCTGGGCCAGCGTGTGTTTACAGGGGTACTGGTCGGCTTTACCTTCCGTATCGCTCAGGATTTGCTCGGGCCTTCAAGCCTGGTCTTCGGCTTCTCGCCATTGTTCGCGGTGCTGGTTCCGGCCGGTATCTGTGCGGTGGCCGGTCTCTGGATGCTGCGCCGGGCCGGTTGATCGCAGGTATTTCCTGCCCCGGCTGACACTCAAACGCCCCGTTCGCAAGAGCGGGGCGTTTTTGTATCCAATACCGTTGACCTGTGAACGTGACGCTTGCGTCGTGTATCAGGTACAATTCCCGGCTATTTTTCGGCGGGCTATGCCTGCAGCCTTTTTGAGTGTTGATCCGTGAGTGATTTGAGTCATATCCGCAATTTCTCCATCATCGCCCACATTGACCATGGCAAGTCGACTCTGGCCGATCGCTTCATCCAGATGTGCGGCGGCCTGGCCGAGCGCGAAATGGAAGCCCAGGTACTGGACTCCATGGACCTTGAGCGTGAGCGCGGGATCACCATCAAGGCTCACAGCGTTACCCTGTATTACACCGCCCGTGATGGTATCAAGTACCAACTGAACTTCATTGACACCCCCGGCCACGTTGACTTCACCTACGAAGTCAGCCGGTCGCTGGCGGCCTGTGAAGGTGCCTTGTTGGTGGTCGATGCCGGTCAGGGTGTCGAGGCGCAATCGGTTGCCAACTGCTATACGGCGATCGAGCAGGGCCTGGAAGTGATGCCGGTCCTGAACAAGATCGACCTGCCGCAGGCCGATCCGGACCGCGTCAAGGAAGAGATCGAAAAAATCATCGGCATCGATGCTACCGATGCGGTCGAGTGCAGTGCCAAGACCGGCCTGGGCGTCGATGAAGTGCTCGAGCGCCTGGTACGCACCATTCCTGCGCCGACCGGCAACATCGAAGATCCGCTGCAAGCGTTGATCATCGACTCCTGGTTCGACAACTACCTGGGCGTTGTTTCCCTGGTTCGCGTGCGCCATGGTCGCGTGAAAAAGGGCGACAAGATTCTGGTGAAGTCCACCGGCAAGATCCACCTGGTCGACAGCGTCGGGGTGTTCAATCCGAAGCACACTGCCACCGTTGATCTGAAAGCCGGTGAAGTAGGCTTCATCATCGCTGGCATCAAGGACATTCACGGCGCGCCGGTAGGTGACACCCTGACCTTGAGCTCGACGCCGGACGTCGACGTGCTGCCAGGTTTCAAACGCATTCAGCCGCAGGTTTATGCCGGTCTGTTCCCGGTCAGCTCCGACGACTTCGAAGACTTCCGCGAAGCGCTGCAAAAGCTCACGCTGAACGACTCGTCGCTGCAATACACCCCGGAAAGCTCCGATGCCCTGGGCTTCGGCTTCCGTTGCGGGTTCCTCGGCATGCTGCACATGGAGATCATCCAGGAGCGCCTGGAGCGCGAGTACGACCTGGACCTGATCACCACCGCACCGACGGTAATTTTCGAGCTGTTGCTGAAAACCGGTGAAACGATTTACGTCGACAACCCGTCCAAGCTACCGGACCTGTCGTCCATTGAAGACATGCGCGAGCCAATCGTTCGGGCAAATATTCTTGTGCCGCAGGAACACCTGGGCAACGTCATTACCCTGTGTATCGAGAAGCGTGGCATTCAGCACGATATGCTGTTCCTCGGTAGCCAGGTCCAGGTGACCTACGATTTGCCGATGAACGAAGTGGTCCTGGACTTCTTCGATCGTCTGAAATCCACCAGTCGCGGCTATGCTTCGCTGGATTACCATTTCGATCGTTATCAATCAGCTAATCTGGTGAAACTGGATGTGCTGATCAACGGTGACAAGGTCGACGCCCTGGCGCTGATCGTGCACAAGGATAACGCGCACTACAAAGGTCGCCAGTTGACCGAGAAGATGAAAGAACTGATTCCGCGCCAGATGTTCGACGTCGCGATCCAGGCCGCTATTGGCGGGCAGATCATTGCGCGAACCTCCGTCAAGGCACTCAGAAAGAACGTATTGGCCAAATGCTACGGTGGTGACGTTAGCCGTAAGCGCAAGCTGTTGGAAAAGCAGAAGGCCGGTAAAAAACGCATGAAGCAGGTCGGCAACGTGGAAATTCCACAAGAAGCCTTCCTCGCTGTGCTCAGGTTGGATAGTTAGGTCCTATGTCACTAAATTTCCCGCTGTTGCTGGTCATCGCCGTTTTCGTTTGCGGTCTGTTGGGGTTGCTCGATCTGATCTTTCTGGCGCCGCGTCGGCGTGCCGCCATTACCTCTTATCAGGGTAGCGTCGGCGAGCCGGACATGATGGTGGTCGAGAAACTGAACAAAGAACCGATGCTGGTTGAATACGGCAAATCGTTCTTTCCGGTGCTGTTCATCGTGCTGGTCTTGCGTTCGTTCCTGGTGGAGCCGTTCCAGATTCCGTCTGGTTCGATGAAGCCGACCCTGGACGTTGGCGACTTCATTCTGGTGAACAAGTTTTCCTACGGGATCCGCTTGCCGGTGCTCGATACGAAAGTCATCCAGGTGGGTGATCCGCAGCGTGGCGATGTGATGGTGTTCCGCTACCCAAGCGACCCGAACGTCAACTACATCAAGCGTGTGGTGGGCCTGCCGGGTGATCAGATTCGTTACACCGCCGACAAGCGTCTGTTCGTCAACGGTGAATCGATCGCGGAGCTGCTGGTCGGCTCCGAGCCGGGTACGTTGGGCAGTGCCGAGCTCTACAAGGAAAAACTCGGCGCCGCCGAGCACCTGATCCGCAAGGAAATGAGCCGCTACCGCGCAACCCCGGACCATCAATGGACCGTGCCTGCCGGGCACTACTTCATGATGGGCGACAACCGCGACAACTCCAACGACAGTCGCTACTGGGATGATCCAACTATTCCCAAGGATCTGCTGGGCATGGTTCCCGACAAGAATATCGTCGGCAAGGCCTTCGCCGTCTGGATGAGCTGGCCGGAACCCAAACTCAGTCACCTGCCGAATTTCTCGCGGGTTGGCCTGATCAAGTAATCACACACGGCGCTGTTGAACACAGCGCCGAATGCATTTCTGGAGCCCGCAGAAGGTTGCCGCAGATGCATGAAGCCAACGATATTCAGGATGTAATTTTTGAACACAGCGTTAATTGTCCAAGAGCCTAGCAGCGTTGCTGTGATGGACGTCGACCACGAACTCAGCGTGGGTAAACCGTGAGCGTCTCTTTAAGCCGTCTCGAGCGTCAGCTCGGTTATACCTTCAAGGACCAGGAACTGATGGTTCTGGCCCTGACGCATCGCAGCTTTGCCGGGCGCAACAACGAACGCCTGGAATTCCTCGGTGATGCCATTCTCAACTTCGTTGCCGGTGAAGCGTTGTTCGACCGCTTTCCGCTGGCTCGCGAAGGCCAGCTGTCGCGTTTGCGCGCACGCCTGGTCAAAGGTGAAACGCTGGCCGTATTGGCGCGTGGTTTCGATCTGGGCGAGTACCTGCGCCTGGGGTCCGGTGAGTTGAAGAGCGGCGGTTTCCGCCGTGAATCGATCCTCGCCGATGCCCTCGAAGCGCTGATCGGTGCGATCTACCTGGATGCCGGCATGGACATGGCGCGCGAACGCGTGCTGGCCTGGCTGACGTCCGAGTTCGACAGCCTGACGCTGGTCGACACCAACAAAGATCCAAAGACTCGCCTGCAGGAGTTCTTGCAGTCGCGTGCCTGTGAACTGCCGCGTTACGAAGTGGTGGATATCCAGGGTGAGCCGCATTGCCGGACGTTCTTCGTCGAATGCGAAATCACCTTACTGAACGAAAAAAGCCGAGGTCAGGGTGTGAGTCGTCGTATTGCCGAACAGGTAGCGGCCGCTGCAGCACTGATTGCCCTGGGCGTGGAGAATGGCCATGACTGATTCAACTGCAACTCGCTGTGGCTATGTCGCCATCGTCGGCCGTCCGAACGTGGGCAAATCCACGCTGTTGAACCACATCCTGGGTCAAAAGCTGGCGATCACCTCGCGCAAACCGCAAACCACTCGCCACAACATGCTCGGTATCAAGACCGAAGGTGCCGTGCAGGCGATCTACGTCGACACCCCTGGCATGCACAAAGGTGGCGAGAAAGCCCTCAACCGCTACATGAACAAGACCGCTTCGGCCGCGTTGAAAGACGTCGATGTGGTGATCTTCGTGGTTGATCGCACCAAGTGGACCGAAGAAGACCAGATGGTTCTCGAGCGTGTTCAATACGTGACAGGCCCGTTGATCGTGGCGCTGAACAAGACCGACCGCATCGAAGACAAAGCCGAGCTGATGCCGCACCTCAGCTGGTTGCAGGAACAGCTGCCGAACGCGCAGATCATTCCGATTTCGGCGCAGCACGGGCACAACCTCGACGCGCTGGAGCGGGTGATCGCCGGTCACCTGCCGGAAAACGATCACTTCTTCCCGGAAGACCAGATCACCGACCGCAGCAGCCGTTTCCTCGCCGCCGAACTGGTGCGCGAGAAAATCATGCGCCAGATGGGCGCCGAGCTGCCTTACCAGATCACCGTGGAAATCGAAGAGTTCAAGCAGCAGGGGAAAACCCTGCACATCCATGCGTTGATCCTCGTCGAACGTGACGGTCAGAAGAAAATTATCATTGGCGACAAGGGCGAGCGGATCAAGCGCATCGGCACCGAAGCGCGCAAGGATATGGAGCTGCTGTTCGACTCCAAGATCATGCTCAACCTTTGGGTCAAAGTGAAAGGCGGCTGGTCCGACGACGAACGCGCCCTGCGTTCGCTGGGTTACGGCGACCTGTAATCAAGCTCCAGCCTATGGCGCGAGCTTTTGTGGCGAGGGGGCTTGCCCCCGTTGGGTCGCGAAGCGACCCCTGAACCATTCACCGCGCCGTGTCAGGCACACCGCATTAAATGGTTTGGCGACTGCTTCGCAGTCGAGCGGGGGCAAGCCCCCGAGCCACAGTTGTTCTCCTTCAGAGATATTTAATCTCATGTCCCAAACACCACCCCTCGGCCAACCCGCCTACGTGCTCCATAGCCGCGCCTACCGCGAAAGCAGCGCGTTGGTGGATTTCCTTACGCCGCAAGGTCGGCTGCGGGCGGTGTTGCGCAGTGCGCGGGGCAAGGCCGGAACACTGGCGCGGCCATTCGTGCCGCTGGAAGTCGAGTTCCGTGGTCGGGGCGAACTGAAGAACGTCGGTCGTATGGAAAGCGCCGGCGTCTCGACCTGGCTCAATGGTGAGGCGCTGTTCAGCGGTCTCTACCTCAACGAACTGCTGATCCGCCTGCTGCCGTCCGAAGATCCCCATCCTGCGGTATTCGACCATTACGCCGCGACCTTGCTGGCCCTCGCCGAAGGGCGCCCGCTGGAGCCGTTGTTACGTTCGTTCGAATGGCGGCTGCTCGATGACCTGGGCTACGGTTTTGCGCTGAACGCAGATATCCATGGCGAACCTATCGCGCCCGATGGCCTGTATCGCTTGCAGGTCGATGCGGGGCTGGAGCGGGTCTACCTGTTGCAGCCGGGTCTGTTCAACGGCACCGAACTGTTGGCCATGGCCGACGCCGACTGGAGCGCCCCCGGCGCATTGTCGGCCGCCAAGCGTCTGATGCGTCAGGCGCTGGCCGTTCACTTGGGCGGTCGCCCATTGGTCAGTCGCGAGTTGTTTCGAAAGCCGTAAGCCTGACGTGTATGCTGTGCACCGAACTTTCTCTTCTTCTGGAGCGCTTCCGTGACCACCAGCAATCGCATTCTTCTTGGCGTGAACATCGACCACGTTGCCACCCTGCGTCAGGCCCGGGGTACGCGTTACCCTGATCCCGTAAAGGCAGCGCTGGACGCGGAAGAGGCGGGCGCTGACGGGATCACCGTGCATCTGCGTGAAGACCGCCGGCACATTCAAGAGCGCGACGTGTTGTTGCTCAAGGACGTGCTGCAAACCCGCATGAACTTCGAGATGGGCGTCACCGAGGAAATGATGGCGTTCGCCGAGCGCATTCGTCCGGCGCACATTTGCCTGGTCCCGGAAACCCGTCAGGAACTGACCACCGAAGGCGGTCTGGATGTCGCGGGGCAGGAAGCGCGGATCAAGGCGGCGGTGGATCGTCTGGCGAAAATCGGCTGCGAAGTGTCACTGTTCATCGACGCCGACGAGCGCCAGATCGAAGCCTCGAAACGCGTTGGCGCACCGGCCATCGAATTGCACACCGGCCGTTATGCGGACGCCGAGACGCCGACTGCGGTTGCTGAAGAACTGAAACGCGTGGCGGATGGTGTGGCGTTTGGCCTGACTCAAGGCCTGATCGTCAACGCCGGCCACGGTCTGCACTACCACAACGTCGAAGCCGTTGCGGCGATCAAAGGCATCAACGAACTGAACATCGGTCACGCGCTGGTGGCGCATGCGCTGTTCGTCGGGTTCAAGTCGGCTGTTTCGGAGATGAAAGCGCTGATCCTGGCAGCTGCAAAAGCCTAAGCTTAGTGACAGATCGTTCCCACGCTCTGCGTGGGAATGCATCTCCTGACGCTCTGCGTCAGCTTTTGAAGCGGACGCGGAGCGTCCCTGGCGGCATTCCCACGCGGAGCGTGGGAACGAGAGGGGCGGGGAGGGTCGTGCCTAGAGCGGTGGGTTTTCTTCAGGCGGTTTGGTCTTGTCGATGCCCGGCACATGCAGGCTGCCCTGCACAACCTGCTCACCCTCAAGCTGCGGCTGCGTCACCCACGTCAGAATGTCGTAGTAACGCCGGATGTTCGCCACAAAATGCACCGGCTCACCGCCCCGGGCGTAGCCATAGCGGGTTTTGCTGTACCACTGTTTCTGCGACAGGCGCGGCAGGATCTTTTTCACATCCAGCCACTTGTCCGGATTCAGCCCTTCCTTGGCCGCCAGTTTGCGCGCGTCATCCAGATGACCGCTGCCGACGTTGTAGGCCGCCAGCGCAAACCATGTGCGATCCGGCTCCTGGATCGAGTCGTCCAGTTGATCTTTCATATAAGCCAGGTACTTCGCGCCGCCCATGATGCTTTGCTTGGCGTCCAGGCGATTGGACACGCCCATGGCCTGCGCGGTGTTTTGGGTCAGCATCATCAGGCCGCGAACGCCGGTTTTCGAGGTGACCGCCGGTTGCCACAGCGATTCCTGATAACCGATTGCGGCGAGCAGTCGCCAGTCGACTTTCTCTTCCTTGGCCGAGGCCTTGAAGTGTTTCTCGTACTTGGGCAGCCGTTGCTGCAAGTGCTGGGCGAAGGTGTAGGCGCCCATATAGCCGAGTACATCGACATGCCCGTAATAGCGGTCTTTCAGCCGTTGCAGGGTGCCATTCTTATCGGCCTTGTCGAGGAAATCGTTGATCTCGTTGAGCAGGCTGTTGTCATCCCCAGCGGCGACCGCCCAGCTCTGGTTGCTGGCGTCGCCCAGGTCGAAGGCGACTCGCGCATTCGTGAAGTACACCTGGTTCATCGCGACTTCGTTGGAGTCGACCAGTGTCAGATCGATCTGACCTTCATCAACCATGCGCAGCAGGTCAACGACCTCAACTGCGTCGGACTCTTCGTATTGAATACCGGGGTATTTCTTTTTCAGTGCTGCCAGTTGATCGGCGTGGGTGCTGCCCTTGAGCACCATGATTGTCTTGCCGACCAGATCGGCTGCCGAGGTCGGCCGAGACTGACCGTTGCGGTAGATGATCTGTGGGGTGACTTCCAGATACGAGTGGGAAAACCGCACTTGCTGTTTGCGTTTCTCGCTGCTGACCAGACCGGCAGCAGCCAGCACCGGGCCGCCAGGTTTGCCTAGCTGACCGTACAGGTCGTCGAGGTTGTCCGCGGTTTCGATCTTGAGTGTTACCCCCAGATCGTCGGCGAAGCGCTTCACCAGCTCGTATTCGAAGCCGGTTTCACCGTTGCGATCCTGAAAGTAGGTAGCGGGGCTGTTGCGGGTAACCACACGCAGCACGCCATCCTCCTTTACGCGCTCCAGTGTGTTGGGTTTGTCAACACAGCCACTGAGCATCAGGAAGAGTCCGGTTGCGATGAGCCATTTGGCGAATCGCGGACGCAAAGCCGTTGGGGAAAACATCTGCGCAGTATACGCAAAGGACCACGACCGCCATATCTCGACAGTAAAAGGCTTGTCTGCTAGAGCGTTCAAACCCCGGCGCAAGCCCGCAAGAACAGGCGCTAGGGCCTGATTGTGACAACAAAAATAACCGCCGGCGCGCACCTTTATGAGCATGGGTTACAGGCTTTGAGCCCCGGGCCGACGTTCGGACAATACCGGGTGTAGCGTTTCGGGTGCTGTCGCGGGCGGTTTAGGCTAGAATGCACGGCCTCAAAGCACACCCCCTTCCCGAGGCTGTCCCGAAGATGTTGATCCTGCGCGGCGCTCCTGCCCTTTCTGCCTTTCGCCACAGCAAACTCCTTGAGCAACTGAGCCAGAAGGTTCCGGCTGTCAGTGGCTTGTATGCTGAATTCGCTCACTTCGCCGAAGTCACCGGCGTCCTGACCGGCGACGAACAGCAGGTGCTAGCGCGCCTTCTGAAGTACGGTCCTAGCGTTCCGGTACAAGAGCCGACCGGCCGTCTGTTCCTGGTGTTGCCGCGTTTCGGCACCATCTCGCCATGGTCGAGCAAGGCCAGTGATATCGCCCGCAACTGTGGCCTGGCGAAAATCCAGCGCCTGGAGCGCGGTATCGCTTTCTACGTGACCGGTGAATTCACCGACGCACAAGCACAGCTGATCGCCGACGGTCTGCACGACCGCATGACCCAGATCGTGCTGGAAAACCTCGAACAGGCGGCTGGCCTGTTCAGTCACTCCGAACCGAAGCCGTTGACGGCGATCGACGTTCTGGGTGGCGGTCGCGCTGCACTGGAAACCGCTAACGTCGAGCTGGGCCTGGCCCTGGCGGAGGACGAGATCGACTACCTGGTCAACGCCTTTATTGGCTTGAAGCGCAACCCGCACGACATCGAGCTGATGATGTTCGCCCAGGCGAACTCCGAGCACTGTCGTCACAAGATCTTCAACGCCAGTTGGGACATTGACGGCGAGAGCCAGGAAAAAAGCCTGTTCGGCATGATCAAGAACACCTACGTGATGCACAGCGAAGGCGTTCTGTCGGCTTACAAGGACAACGCTTCGGTGATCGTCGGCAGCGTGGCCGGCCGTTTCTTCCCGGATCCTGAAACCCGCCAGTACGGCGCGGTGCAGGAGCCGGTACACATCCTGATGAAAGTCGAGACGCACAACCACCCGACCGCAATTGCCCCGTTCCCGGGCGCATCCACCGGTTCCGGTGGCGAGATCCGCGACGAAGGCGCGACCGGTCGCGGCGCCAAGCCAAAGGCTGGCCTGACCGGTTTCACCGTGTCCAACTTGCAAATCCCGGGCTTCGAACAGCCGTGGGAAGTGCCGTACGGCAAGCCTGAGCGCATCGTTACCGCGCTGGACATCATGATCGAAGGCCCATTGGGCGGCGCTGCATTCAACAACGAATTCGGCCGTCCGGCGCTGACCGGTTATTTCCGTACCTTCGAACAATCCATCACCACCCCGCGTGGCGATGAAGTGCGCGGTTATCACAAGCCGATCATGTTGGCTGGCGGCATGGGCAACATTCGCGCCGAACACGTACAGAAAGGCGAAATCCTCGTTGGCTCCAAGCTGATCGTACTGGGCGGCCCGGCGATGCTGATCGGTCTGGGCGGCGGCGCGGCTTCCTCCATGGCCACCGGCACCAGCTCGGCCGACCTGGACTTTGCTTCGGTACAACGCGAAAACCCGGAAATGGAACGCCGTTGCCAGGAAGTCATCGACCGTTGCTGGCAGTTGGGTGACCGCAACCCGATCAGCTTTATCCACGACGTCGGCGCGGGCGGTCTGTCCAACGCCTTCCCGGAACTGGTCAACGACGGCGACCGTGGTGGCCGCTTCGAACTGCGCAATATTCCAAACGACGAGCCGGGCATGGCCCCGCACGAAATCTGGAGCAACGAATCCCAGGAACGCTACGTCCTGGCGGTCGGCCCGGCCGACTTCGAGCGCTTCAAGGCAATCTGCGAACGTGAGCGTTGCCCGTTCGCCGTCGTCGGCGAGGCCACTGCCGAGCCGCAACTGACTGTCACCGACAGCCACTTCGGCAACAGCCCGGTGGATATGCCACTCGAAGTGCTGCTGGGCAAAGCCCCGCGCATGCACCGTTCGGCTGTTCGCGAAACCGAACTGGGCGATGATTTCGATCCATCGACCCTGGCGATTGCCGACTGCGTCGAGCGCGTTCTGCATCACCCGGCCGTGGCCAGCAAAAGCTTCCTGATCACCATCGGCGACCGCACCATCACCGGCCTTGTTGCCCGTGATCAGATGGTTGGCCCGTGGCAGGTTCCAGTGGCTGACGTTGCCGTCACCGCTACCAGCTTCGACGTCTACACCGGTGAAGCGATGGCCATGGGCGAGCGTACTCCGCTGGCACTGCTGGACGCTCCGGCGTCGGGCCGCATGGCCATCGGCGAAACCCTGACCAACATCGCTGCCTCGCGCATCGGCAAGATCTCCGACATCAAACTGTCGGCGAACTGGATGTCGGCTGCCGGTCACCCGGGCGAAGACGCGCGTCTGTACGACACCGTCAAAGCAGTCGGCATGGAACTGTGCCCGGAGCTGGGCATTACCATTCCGGTGGGCAAGGACTCGATGTCCATGGCCACGCGCTGGAACGACGAAGGCGTCGACAAGACTGTGACTTCGCCAATGTCCCTGATCGTGACCGGTTTCGCGCCAGTGACTGACATCCGTCAGACCCTGACCCCGCAACTGCGCATGGACAAAGGCACTACCGACCTGATCCTGATCGACCTGGGTCGTGGCCAGAACCGCATGGGTGCTTCGATCCTCGCGCAGGTTCACGGCAAGCTCGGCAAGCAGGCACCGGACGTCGATGACGCCGAAGACCTGAAAGCCTTCTTCGCGGTGATCCAGGGCCTCAACGCCGACGGTCACCTGCTGGCTTACCACGACCGTTCCGACGGTGGTCTGCTGACCAGCGTGGTGGAAATGGCCTTCGCCGGCCACTGCGGTCTGAGCCTGAACCTCGACGGTCTGGCGGAAACCTCGGCCGACATCGCCGCGATCCTGTTCAACGAAGAACTCGGTGCGGTGATCCAGGTTCGCCAGGACGCAACGCCGGACATCCTTGCGCAGTTCAGCGCAGCGGGCCTGGGTGACTGCGTGTCGGTGATCGGTCAGCCGATGAACAACAGCGAAATCAGCATCACTTTCAACGGCGACACCGTGTTCGAAGGTCAGCGTGGTCTGCTGCAACGTCAGTGGGCTGAAACCAGCTACCAGATCCAGCGTCTGCGGGACAACGCCGACTGCGCCGAACAAGAGTTCGACGTGCTGCTGGAAGAAGATAACCCGGGCCTGAGCGTCAAGCTGAGCTATGACGTGAACCAGGACGTTGCCGCGCCTTACATCAAGAAAGGCATTCGCCCACAGGTTGCCGTACTGCGTGAGCAGGGCGTCAACGGTCAGGTGGAAATGGCGGCCGCGTTCGATCGCGCCGGTTTCAATGCGATCGACGTGCACATGAGCGACATCCTCGCGGGCCGTGTCGACCTGAACGAGTTCAAAGGTCTGGTGGCGTGCGGTGGCTTCTCCTACGGTGATGTACTGGGTGCCGGTGAAGGCTGGGCGAAATCGGCGCTGTTCAACAGCCGTGCTCGCGATGCGTTCCAGGGCTTCTTCGAACGTACCGACAGCTTCACCCTCGGCGTGTGCAACGGTTGCCAGATGATGTCCAACCTGCACGAGCTGATCCCGGGCAGCGAGTTCTGGCCGCACTTCGTGCGTAACCGTTCCGAGCAGTTCGAAGCGCGTGTGGCGATGGTTCAGGTTCAGGAGTCGAACTCGATCTTCCTGCAGGGCATGGCCGGTTCGCGTATGCCAATCGCCATCGCTCACGGTGAAGGTCATGCCGAGTTCGCCAGCGAAGAAGCGTTGCTGCAAGCCGATCTGTCGGGTTGCGTGGCGATGCGTTTCGTCGACAACCACGGCAAGGTTACCGAGCGCTATCCGGCCAACCCGAACGGTTCGCCGCGCGGGATCACCGGTTTGACCAGCCGTGACGGTCGCGTAACCATCATGATGCCGCACCCGGAGCGGGTGTTCCGCGCCGTGCAGAACTCGTGGCGCTCGGAAGAGTGGAACGAAGACGCGCCGTGGATGCGTATGTTCCGTAACGCTCGTGTGTGGGTGAACTAAGCGCTGTGTACAAGCTCGGTTTTTTTGTTCCTCAGAGCCATGTTGAGGTGGTCAAGGGGGCTGTGTTCGCTGCCGGTGGTGGGCGGATCGGTGCTTATGACCACTGTTCGTGGCAGGTGCTTGGGTTGGGTCAGTTTCGTCCGTTGGATGGCAGTCAGCCGTTTATCGGGCAGGCGGGGCTGGTCGAGCAGGTTGAGGAATGGAAGGTTGAGCTGGTGGTCAGTGATGAGTTGATTGGTTCTGTGGTGGCGGCTCTGAAGCAGAGTCATCCCTATGAGACGCCGGCTTACGAGGTATGGCGGTTGGAAGATTTCTGATTTTCCCGCCGTTGAAATGAGAAACCCGCTGAAGTGTTTTCAGCGGGTTTTTTATTGCCCGGGATTTTGATGTACTTGTTCAACTGTGGGAGCTGGCTGCCTGCGATGGCGGCCTGACAGCCGACCTGTCTTTCGCAGATATACACCAATCAAAACTGTGGGAGCGGGCTTGCTCGCGAAGGCGGCCTGACAGCCGACCAATCTCTTGCAGGTGTACATATCCATTCCTGCGGTAACGGCCACTTAGGGTTTCGCCCTTACGGCGCCTCACTTTTTCAGACGCCAAAAAGTAAGCAAAACGCTTCGCCCCAAGCGTACGGCACCTCGCCTAGGCTCGGCGTCCCCTCGCTCCGGCATTCATCAGGGGGCATCGCCTACGGTCTGCTGCGCGACGACCTCCTCTCGATGTGTCCGGCTGCGCCGTACGGCGCTGCGCGCCCACCCCCTGATGAACACCTCCACTCGGCCTACCGAAGGGGCGGGTGGATCAAGATCAACAGCAATAGCACGGCGGCCTGACAGCCGGCCTGAGTGGTTGGGGCGTGTGCGGCTTCAGAAGCTGATCGTTCCCACGCTCTGCGTGGGAATGCCGCCAGGGACGCTCCGCGTTCCGCTTCACGAGTGGACACTGAATGTGGGGAATGACTGTAGGAGCAAGGCTTGCCCGCGATGACGGTGTGTCAGACATGGCAGAAATCTCTGACAAGTCTTTAAGGTTGCTCCTCGGAAGCACGGCCTCTAGCCTTTGAACGTCGCCGCCAATTCAGCGACCGGGACTGCAAGCCCGCCGATAATTTGTTAGGCGCTACAGGCGCCGCATCTACAACTGATGCCGGTCGCTCCAATTTTTCTCAGGAGCTCCACAATGATCAACGACAACTCCGTCCCCCCAGAACACGACGACGTCTCCCCCTACGAATCCCTCGATTCAAAAAAGCTCCACGACGCCGCCCACCGCGCCCTCGATCATTACCTGAAACCCACGCTCGCCAAACTGCGCTTCAGCGACTTGCGCTCAGACCGCTTATTCAGCGTTTCACCCGACGTGGGCCTCGAAAGCCTGTTGGCCAATGCCTCGGAAGATCTGGCCTCGGTCAAGGTGATGGCCGCCGACCTGGCATTCGAGATCGAAGGTTCGCGACGCAGCGTGGCGTTGGCGATTTGCCGGATGGTCGATGGCGCTCTGTTGTTGGTGGACAAGGCGCTGAATGACTACAACCCTTCGGAGTCGGACCAGTTTTACGTCAAGGAATAGCGGCGCAGCAGGTCATTCATGCGGCGCAAAACAAAAAACCGCTGAACCGGAAACGGTCAGCGGTTTTTTGTATTGGGAGAGAGTCAGACTTTACCGCTGGTCTGATTCACATGGCTACCTGTTATTTCTGACAGTTGTGGGCGGTGGGTGGATCAGGTGTGATCAACATTCATAACCGCACTTTCGAAAGGAAGCACCGCCATGACTACAGAGCATGAAGTAACGAATACATTTCAGATTTTTGATTCCAACGGTCAGCCGATTCCGGACCGCGACCGGATAAAGAAGGGATTAGTGACGTTTGAGGGGACGACGAAATCAGGAATGGAGGTCACGGTGTTTGTTAATGGAAAGCTGAGATACAGCGTTACTGAGCCAGAATCCGAGAAGTGGGGGCCATCAGCGTTAAATTTTAATATGTCGGGTGGGCAGGAGATTGAGATCAAATTCGAGCACCAAACGGAGACTAAAGTTTGGTTTTTGATTGTGGAGGACTGATGAGTAAAAAGCTGACTCATGTTCTGCCGGCTAACAAATACAAAAACCGCTGAGCCAGTAACGATCAGCGGTTTTTTATTCGGGAAAAGGCAGGCCCTGCCGTTGGTCTGAAACGCGTGCCTACCTGTCAACTATGACAGTAGCTGCATGTGTATGGCTCAGGTTTGATAACCCTTAAATCCGAGTCATCCACAAGGAGCATCATCATGACTTCAGAGTCGAAACAATTAGTGGCGATAACTAAGGTTGTCGATGCGGACGGTACTGCAATTCCGAATGGTGGCAAGGGCAAGGGGCCAAAATTTACTGTCTCTGGGACGGCTGAAGCGGGAGTGAGCGTAACCTTGAAAGATAGCTTCTACGTAATCCAAACAGGCTATGCGAACTCCAATCGTATGTGGAGTATGACGGTGTCATTGTATGCTGGAGAACATCAGCTTAATGCGTTAAGCAGTGGGAATACATCTAACGTCTGGTCTTTTTCGGTAGTTCCGCCTCAGTAAGGCGAAATGAAAAAACCGCTGAACCGGAAACAGTCAGCAGTTTTGAATTGCATCGAAAGGCTCGCAGCCTGCGGCAGCTCCTGCATTAACCACACTCCCCTAATGTAGGCGCTGCCGCAGGCTGCGATCTTTTAAGGTGCTAAACCTTCGCACTCACCTCACTGCGATTCACCAACCCCTCCAGCGCCTCACTCAAACTCAACGCCTTGTCACCAATCAACAGGTGCCACACGCCACCGTCCAGTGCGCTCACACCCTGGCAACCCAAGTCCTTGAGCTGACACTCCGACAGCGCTTTACCGTCCGCCAGTTGCAGGCGAATCCGGGTCATGGCCACGCAATCCAGTTGCAGCACGTTGTCGCTGCCACCCACGGCGTTCAGCCATTTCTGCGCTTCTGGTGTCTCCACAGGTCCTGCTTTTGGAGTTTCTTCGACCACCACAGCAGCCGCTACCACTGCAGCACCCTCCGTTGGCATGGCCTGGCGAATTTCATCGGCAATGCTGTCGGCCAGCGGCCCGACCACTACTTGCAAGCTGCCGCCCTTGCCGGGGCGCACCACGGCCATGGCGCCGAGGGCTTTCAATTCGCTGTCGGAGGCTTTGTTGCGGTCGACCATTTCCAGCCGCAACCGTGTGGTGCAGGCGCCGATGGTGATCAGGTTGTCAGCGCCGCCCAAGGCTTGGATGTACGCCCCGGCCCGCTGGTTTTCGCTCAATACCGTTTTTTCACCAACAACGACATCTTCGCGTCCCGGGGTTTTCAGGTTGAAGCGGCGGATGCAGAAATCGAACACAACGTAGTAGACCACCGCGTACGCCAGGCCCACCGGGAACACCAGCCAGCCGTTGGTGGACTTGCCCCAGCCCAGTGCCATGTCGATGGCGCCACCGGAGAAGGTGAAGCCCAAATGGATGTTCAGCGCATTGGTGATGGCCATCGCCATGCCGGTCAGCAGCGCGTGCAATAGATACAGCAGCGGTGCGAGGAACATGAAGGCGAATTCGATCGGCTCGGTGACGCCCGTCAGGAACGAGGTCAGGGCCATCGACAGGAAGATCCCGCCCATGACTTTGCGGCGTTCCGGCAGGGCGTTGCGGTACATCGCCAGGCACGCGGCGGGCAAGCCGAAGATCATCATCGGGAACATCCCGGTCATGAACTGGCCGCCCTTCGGGTCGCCGGCAAAATAGCGCGCCAGGTCGCCGGTGACGATGGCGCCGGTGGTCGGGTCGGTGAAGCTGCCGAAGATGAACCACGCCATGTTGTTGAGGATGTGGTGCAGGCCGGTGATGATCAGCAAGCGGTTGAACACGCCGAAGACGAAGGCGCCGATGCTGCCGCTTTCCAGCAGCAGTTGGCCGAAGCTGTTGATGCCGTGCTGGATCGGTGGCCAGATCAAACCGAAGATCACGCCCAGGCCGACGGCGCTGAACCCGGTGACAATCGGCACGAAGCGCCGGCCACCGAAGAACGCCAGGTATTCCGGCAGCTTGATGTCCTTGAAGCGGTTGTACAGCGCACCGGCCATCAAGCCGCTGATGATCCCGGCGAGCATGCCCATGTTGATGCTCGTATCCAGCACCTTGAGCGTCGAGACCATCACCAGGTAACCAATCGCCCCGGCCAGCCCGGCGGTGCCGTTGTTGTCCCGGGCGAACCCGACTGCGATGCCGATGGCGAAGATCAATGCCAGATTGGCGAAGATCACTTGCCCGGCGTCGTGGATGATCGCGATGTTCAGCAAGTCGGTGTCGCCCAGACGCAGCAACAGGCCGGCAATCGGCAGGATCGCGATGGGCAGCATCAGCGCCCGTCCGAGGCGCTGCAAGCCTTCGATGAAGAGTTGGTACATGGCGTTTCTCCCTGTGTTTTTGTTGTTCTAGTAGCTGTTGTTGTTCAGCTCAGAGGCCAATGTTGATGACAGGCGTGACGCACCGCCGTGGCGCTGCTCAGGTTGAGCAGGGTGGCGCTGAAGCGTCGGCAGTCGGCGGCGTCCAGTTGGCGGACACGCTCTTTGATTTCACCGACTTGCGGCGGGCTGACGGACAGCTCGCTGATACCCAGGCCAATCAGCACCGGGGTCGCCAGCGGATCGGAGGCCAGTGCACCGCAAACGCCGACCCAACGCTGATGCCTGGCGGCACCGATGCAGGTCTGGGCGATCAGCCGCAGCAGCGCGGGGTGCAAGGCATCGACCCGTGCGGCGAGACCGGCGTGGTCGCGGTCCATGGCCAGGGTGTATTGGGACAGGTCGTTGGTGCCGATGGACAGGAAGTCCGCGTGTTCCGCCAATTGCTCGGAGAGCAGCGCCGCGGCCGGGACTTCGATCATCACCCCCAGTTCAGGACGCTGCGTGAGTGCAAGCTCGGCGCACAAGGCATCGAGGCGTTGGCGGATGTAGAGCAATTCGTCGACCTCGGTGACCATCGGCAGCAAAATCCGGCAGCGCTGCAACGGGCTGACGTGCAGCAGCGCACGCAATTGTTGGTCGAGCAGTTCCGGGCGTACCTGGGCCATGCGGATACCGCGCAGGCCGAGCACCGGGTTGGCTTCGGCCGGCAGGGGCAGGTAGTCGAGTTGCTTGTCGCCGCCGACGTCAATGGTGCGGATGATCACCGACTTGTCGCCCATGGCATCCAGCACCGCTTGATAGGCCTGGCGCTGTTCCTGTTCATCCGGTGCAGTCTGGCGATCGACGAACAGAAACTCGGTGCGCAGCAGGCCAACACCATCGGCGCCACCTTTCAACGCATCAGCCGCCTCGCTGCTGGAGGCCACGTTGGCCGCGACTTCGATCCGCAGGCCATCGCGGGTGTGTGCCGGGTTGTGGGCTTGCGCTTGTTGGCGTTCGCGGCGTTGCAGGTGTTCATGCTGGGCCTGGGCGACGTGCTCCAGGCGTTGGCTGTTGGGTGTCAGTTCCAGGCGTCCGCCGTCGGCATCCAGCACCACCGACTGGCCTTGCGGTTGATGGAGCAGTGAGGAGCCGAGCGCAACCAGGCACGGCAGGCCTTTGCCACGGGCGAGAATCGCCACATGGGAGGTCGCGCCACCTTCGGCCATGCACAGCCCGGCGACGCCTTGCTGGCTCAATTGCAGCAAGTCGGAAGGGGTCAGTTCGTGCGCGGCGACGATAGCGCCGGCCGGCACGTCGTAGTGCCAATCCTGACCGAGCAAGGCGCGCAGCACCCGTTGCTTGAGGTCGCGCAGGTCGTTGGCGCGTTCGGCCAGCAGCGGGTTGCCGAGCTGTTGCAACACCTCGCACTGCACCTCGATTGACTGGCTCCAGGCGTGGGTGGCGGCGCTGCCCTGATCGATCGACTGGATGGCCGCTTCAAGCAGCGCCGGGTCTTCGAGCAGCGCCAGGTGGGCGGCGAAAATCTGTTCCTCTTCGGTGTGTTTGTGCTTTTTGGAGTGGGACAGGGTTTCGCGGATTTCGCTGCGAACCTGTTCCAGCGCACGGTCGAGGGCTTGCAGTTGTTCTTCGGCGTTATGCTTGCCGGTGTCTTCCGGTAGAGGGATGGCCGCCAGTTGGAACAGCGGGCCGCCGACCAGGCCCGGCGCTGCACAAACACCATTGAGTACGCCGGCTTCGGCGGTGCGGGTACGCTGGGTAATCGGTGTCGGTGCGGCCGCGTGGCTGTCGTCGTTGACCGCCGTGGACAAGGCGTTCAACAACGCTTGCAACGCCGCCTTGGCGTCCGCGCCCTTGCAACTGACTTGGACCTCGTCCTGCTCGCCAATCCCCAGGCCCATCAGCCCGATCAGGCTGTCGCACGACGCCGATTTACCGGCGAAATGCAGCTGCGATTTACTGTTGAACAGGTGCGCAGTCTGGCGGATCAGCGCCGCTGGCCGTGCATGCAGACCGCCACGATGGATGATGCGAATGTGCCCGTGAACCTCAGCACCCGAGCTGTCCGCCTCGGCCTGTGCGCTGTGGGTGGTTCTTGGCACGATGTGCAGCAACGGCTCGCCGACCTTGACCGATTTGAGGGTGATCGGCAGCACCTGGAAGTCTTCGCTGTTGGTCAGGATCAACAGGCTGACCAGGCTTTTGCAGCCTTGTGCGACCTGGTCCAGATCAAAGCGCAGCAGTGCCTGGCCATTGCTGACGCGGGTGCCTTCCGTGACCAGCATCGAGAACCCTTTGCCTTGCAGCTCGACGGTGTCCAGGCCCAGGTGCAGCAGCAGTTCGGCGCCATTGTCGGCGCGCAGGGTCACGGCATGGCCGGTGCGGGCGACATGCACCACCACCCCGGCACACGGTGCGTGCAGGGTGTTGTTCAGCGGGTCGATGGCGATCCCGTCACCCATGGCGCCGCTGGCGAACACCGGGTCCGGAACCTTGGCAAGCGTGAGCACCGGGCCGCTGAGCGGGGCGCTGAGGGTCAGGTCTTTATTGTTGTTATGCATGGCTCGGTACTCGATTCGGGCGTGTTAGTGGGTGCGGGTCACTTTGCTCAAGTGACGCGGCTGGTCCGGGTCCATGCCGCGGGCGACTGCGAGGCCGGCCGCCATGACGTAAAAACTCTGGATGGCGAGAATCGGGTCCAGTGCCGGATGCTCGGCGCGGCTCAGCGTCAGGTCGCGTTCGCTGATGTCATCCGGCGCGGCCAGTAACACGCGGGCACCGCGTTGACGCATCTCGGCGGCGAGGCTCAGCAGGCCGGCCTGTTCGGCGCCGCGTGGGGCGAACACCAGCAGGGGGTAGTTGTCGTCGATGAGTGCCATTGGCCCGTGTTTGACTTCGGCGCTGCTGAAGGCTTCGGCCTGGATCGCCGAGGTTTCCTTGAGTTTCAGTGCCGCTTCCTGAGCAATCGCAAACCCGGCACCACGGCCGATGACCATCAAGCGTTGGCAGTCACGCAGTACGTCGACCGCCAGGCTCCAGTCCTGCGTCGCGGCGTCGCGCAATTCTTCTGGCAGCGCGAGGCCGGCTTGCAGCAACTCGGCATCCTGTTTCCAGTGGGCGATCAGCCGCGCACTGGCGCTGAGGGTGGCGATAAAGCTTTTGGTCGCGGCGACGCTGCGCTCAAGGCCGGCACACAGCGGCAGGCTGAATTCACAGGCGGCTTCCAGTGGCGAGTTCTCGGCGTTGACCATCGAAATGCTCAGGGCGCCCCGTTTGCGCAGCAGACGCAGGCTGTTGACCAGATCCGGACTTTGCCCGGACTGCGAGAACGCGAATACCGCCTGACCGCTGACTTTCAGCGGCGCTTGCTGCAGGGTCACCACCGACATCGGCAGCGATGCCACCGCAATACCGACGTGCTGCATGGTCAGGTAGGCGAAGTAGCTCGCGGCGTGATCGGAACTGCCGCGTGCAACCGTCATCGCCACTTGCGGCGGCTGACGGTTCAAGCGCCCGGCGATCTCGATCATCTGCGGATCCAGTTGCTGCAACTGAGCGTCGACGGCCGTGTACGAGGACAGCGCCTCTTCAAGCATTTTTGAAGTCAATGTCTTCTCCTTCGACCGTTACGGCGGTCAGTGTCAGTGAGCGATCCAGGCGCACGCAGTCAGCCCAGGCGCCGGGTTGCAGGCGGCCGCGTTCCTGGATGCCGAGGTAGTCGGCGGGGAATTGCGAAAGACGTTGCGAGGCCTCGGCCAGTGGCAGGCCGATCTTCACCAGGTTGCGCAGGGCCTGATCCATGGTCAGGGTGCTGCCGGCCAATGTGCCGTCGGGCAGGCGCACGCCGCCCAGGCATTTGGTCACGGTGTGGCTGCCGAGCTTGTATTCGCCGTCCGGCATGCCGGCGGCGGCAGTGGAATCGGTGACGCAATACAGGCATGGGATCGAACGCAGGGCCACGCGGATTGCGCCGGGATGTACGTGCAGCAGGTCGGGAATCAACTCGGCGTACTTGGCGTGGGCCAGTGCCGCGCCGACGATTCCCGGTTCGCGGTGATGCAGCGGGCTCATGGCGTTGTAGAGGTGGGTGAAACTGCTGGCGCCGGCCTCAAGCGCCGCGACGCCTTCTTCGTAGCTGCCCAGGGTGTGGCCGATCTGCATGCGAATGCCACGGTCGCTGAGGGCGCGAATCAGTTTGTCGTGACCGGCGATTTCCGGGGCAATGGTGATCACCCGGATCGGCGCCAGTGCCAGGTAGGCTTCGACTTCGGCCATCAGCGCGGTGTGGGCAAAGTTCGGTTGCGCACCGAGTTTTCCAGGGTTGATGTACGGTCCTTCGAGGTGCACGCCGAGTACCCGGGCGCAGCCTTTCGGGCGCTGTTCGTAGAACTCGCCGACCTCGGCCAGCACCCGGGAAATTTCTTCCGGTGGCGCGGTCATGGTGGTGGCCAGCAGCGAGGTGGTGCCGAAACGCACGTGGGTTTTGGTGATGGTGTCGAAGGCGGGTGTGCCTTCCATGATGTCCTTGCCGCCCCCGCCGTGAACGTGCAGGTCGATGAAACCCGGCAGCAGGTAAGGCAGCTCGTTGTCTGCCGGGTCGCATAGCTGACCTTCGATGCGCACGATCTTGCCGTGTTCATGGATCAACCGGCCGCGGATCCAGCCTTGGGGGGTGAGGATGTTGTCTTCGGACATCAGTGGTTCTCCGGCGTCGTGACACAGGGCTCAGCGTCGAAGCTCTGCGACAAAGTCGTAGTAGTCGTTGCGGCAATAGGTGTCGGTGACTTCGATCGGGGTGTTGTCTTCGAGGTAACCGACCCGGGTCATCAGCAGCATGGCGGTGCCGGGGGCGATGCCGACCAGCGTGGCGAATTCGTCCGAGGCGTTGATCGCCTGAATGTGTTGCAGGGCACGCACTACCGGTTTGCCGATACCGTCGAGGTATTCGTAAAGCGAATCCCCGACCGCTTGCGGCTGGGCAATGATCGACGCCGGCAGGGTGCTCATCTCGATGGCCATCACGGTGTCGTCGGCTTTACGCAAACGCTTGAGGCGCGCGACTTTGTCGTAGGGCGAGAGCGCGAGGCGGATCAGTTCTTCGTGGGTCGGCTGGGTGATTTCCCGCTCCAGCCATTGCGAACTCGGCACGAAACCTTTGAGGCGGAGCATCTCGCTGAATCCGGACAGCCGAGACAGCGGTTGTTCGAGGCGCGGAGTGATGAAGGTGCCGGAGCCTTGGCTGCGACGGATCAGACCTTGTTCGAACAGCACTTCCAGTGCCTTGCGGGCGGTCACGCGGGAGATGTTCAGCATTTCGCTGAGGTTGCGTTCCGACGGCAATGCCTGCTCGGCTTTCCACTGGCCGGCATGGATCGCTGCTTCCAGGTTGCGCGCCAGTTGCAGGTACAGCGGCGTTGGCTGGGTGTCGTCAGGGCGCAGGGCCAGGATGTGGTTCATGGGTGTAGGTCCGATGGGGAGAGTGGAGTGTTGTTGCCCCGGTTATGGCGCAAAACTAATACCACTTAAATACCATGTCAACGCCAGTGGTCTGCTCGGGACGAGCGAATAAGCGCTGCGCTGGAGGGGGCGGCGGTATTGGGTTTTAAGTGGTATTAGGGGAGGGGGATGGAGTGGTAGAAATCGTAGTCTGCGACGGTGCCCGTGGTGTGAAGTGGTATTCAACCTTGGTGCGTACGAGGGCTGCGATTTTTTTATTTATTTTTGATTACGGCTGAAAGTCACGCGGTCGGTAGGCTTTTGTGGCGAGGGGGCTTGCCACCGCTCGGCTGCGTAGCAGCCGTAAAGTCAGCACGCGCGGTAAGCCAGATGGAGCAGGGTCGCAGGTTTTAGCACTGCTTCGCAGCGCAACGGGGGCAAGCCCCCTCGCCACAGGTATTGGAGTGTTTGAGGACTATGGGCGGATTTCGATCATCGTGCCGTCTTTGACCAGACCCCAGACTTCGCGCATGTCGACGTTGCGCATGCCAATACAGCCGTCAGTCCAGTCCAGGGTGTGGAACAGCTCCTCAGGGTTTTCTTCAGTGTCCGGGGTGCCATGGATCATGATCATGCCACCGGGCTGCACACCCTCGCGGCGCGAACGGACGGAATCGCTGATGTTCGGGTAGGAAATGTGCATGGCCAGGTTGAAGCGGTCGCTGACCTTGCGCCAGTCCAGCCAATACAAACCTTCAGGCGTGCGTCGATCACCCTCCATCAGTTTCGGGCCCTTGGGGTTTTTGCCCAGCGAGATGCGATAGGTCCGCAGTGGCTTGCCATCATTGATCAACTGCAACTGATGGGCAGATTTGAGCACCAACACTTTTTCGATGATTTTGCCGTCCAGGGTCTCCGTGGTGGCAGCGTGGGAAACCATGACAAACGACAGGCAGAAAACGGCAAGCAACCAGCGCATTAAAACGATATCCCTGAGAGTACGGCGTACTTTTATAGTTTAAGTGATCGCAGGCTGAGCAAGCGGAGGAATGGATTCGGAGCGTACCGGGAAATTCTCTACCCGACGGTCTGCATAGAAACATTCTAGGGTACGGCCGACCGTGCGGAAAGCCAGCTCCGACCACGGGATGTCAGCTTCTTCGAAAAGTTTCACTTCCAGGCTTTCTTCGCCCGCGGCAAAGTCCAGGTCCGTCAGTTCAGCGCGAAAGAACACGTGCACCTGGCTGATGTGCGGCACATCGATCAGCGTATAGATGTTCAGGTTGCGCACCCGTGCACACGCTTCTTCGGCGGTTTCGCGAATGGCTGCCTGTTCGATGGTTTCACCGTTTTCCATGAAGCCGGCCGGTAAGGTCCAATAACCGCGACGCGGCTCGATGGCGCGTCGGCATAACAACACCTGAGTACCCCAGATTGGCAGGCAGCCGGCGACAATATTCGGGTTCTGATAATGAATGGTCTGGCACTGGTCGCAGACGTATCGCAGGCGCGAGTCGCCTTCGGGAATGCGTTGGGTGACCGGGTTACCGCACTGGCTGCAGAATTTCATGCTGGGCTTCCGAAAATGCTGCACCTATCTTGGCGTGCGGTGGTGTCTGTCGGCAAGTTGTCGTTTAGCGACATGCCATGATTCAGGGGGTTGGGCGGCCGATGTGTTTGGTGCATGATGCAAGATAGTGAACATATCGAGATCACTCATGCTGGATGAGCTACTGCATCGGGTAAGCAACCACACGCCGCGCACGCTGGAAACCGACCTGCGTTTTCCAGAGGCCGCGGTCCTGGTGCCGATCACCCGCAGTGATGAACCGGAGCTGGTTCTGACCCTGCGTGCCAGCGGGCTCTCGACCCACGGCGGTGAAGTGGCCTTCCCCGGCGGGCGACGCGATCCGGAAGACCCGGACCTGATTTTCACCGCATTGCGTGAAGCCGAAGAAGAAATCGGCCTGCCACCCGGCTTGGTGGAAGTCATCGGCCCGTTGAGTCCGTTGATCTCCCTGCATGGGATCAAGGTCACGCCTTATGTCGGGGTGATTCCAGACTTCGTCGAGTACCGGGCCAACGATGCCGAAATTGCCGCCGTGTTCAGCGTACCGCTGGAGTTCTTCCGCAAGGATCCGCGTGAACACACGCACCGCATCGATTATCAGGGTCGCAGCTGGTATGTGCCGAGCTACCGTTTCGGCGAATACAAAATCTGGGGCCTGACCGCGATCATGATCGTCGAGCTGATCAACCTGCTCTATGACGCGCAGATCAGCCTGCATCAACCGCCGAAAAACTTTATCAATATTTGAAACCATCGCGCGTATGGCGTGAACCCTGCTTTTTTCAAGTGAGCCTGCCTGGCCTTGAGGACAATAAAATGAAATACCGCCTGGGCGACGCCCGCGTCGAAACCCACCCGCAGAGCTGGGTCGCACCTAACGCCGTGCTGGTAGGCAAGGTCAAACTGGAAGAGGGTGCCAACGTCTGGTTCAACGCGGTGTTGCGCGGTGACAACGAGCTGATCCTGATCGGCAAGAACAGCAATGTGCAGGATGGCACGGTGATGCACACCGACATGGGCTACCCGCTGACCATCGGCACCGGCGTGACCATCGGTCATAACGCCATGTTGCACGGCTGCACGGTGGGCGATTACAGCCTGATCGGCATCAACGCGGTGATCCTCAACGGCGCGAAAATCGGCAAGAACTGCATCATCGGCGCCAATTCGCTGATCGGCGAAGGCAAGGAAATCCCTGACGGTTCGCTGGTCATGGGCTCGCCGGGCAAAGTAGTACGTGAACTGACCGAGCCACAGAAGAAAATGCTCGAAGCCAGCGCCGCCCACTATGTGCATAACTCGCAGCGCTATGCCCGCGATCTGGTCGAGCAGGAAGAATGAACGCCACCGAAAAACCCGTACGCTCACCGTGCGTGAACATTTGTGCACTGGATGAGGACGATATCTGTACCGGCTGCCAACGCACGGTGGACGAGATTACCCGCTGGAGCCGCATGGACAACGACGAACGCCGCAAGGTGTTGGGGTTGTGTCATGAGCGGGCGAAATCGAGTGGGCTTCTCTGGATGTTGCCTTCTAAGTCCAACTCCTGAGTCCGGGGCTTTTGTGGCGAGGGGGCTTGCCCCCGTTGCGTTGCGAAGCGGCGCAAAAACTTGCAACCGCGCTCTGTCAGGCACACCGCATTTACTGATTTTGCGGCTGCTGCGCAACCGAGCGGGGCAAGCCCCCTCGCCACAGGTGATGTGTACACCTCATGTGCTGAACTTGGCCGAATTCTTTGCCTAAAGTACCCTGTGCACAAAATTGACAGGTATCCCCGCGCGCCATGTTCTTCCTGATCGCTTACATCGGCAGCGTCGTGCTGATCAACTACGCCTTTTCCACCGCCCCGCACCTGGACATCATCTGGTCGGCCTGGAGTGGCCTGGTGTTCGTGCTGCGCGACATGGTGCAAACCCGTTTCGGTCACGGCGCGTTAGCCGCGATGCTGGCGGCGCTGACGTTGTCCTATATCACCTCCGATCCCTCCATCGCCCTGGCCAGCGCCATTGCCTTTGCCGTTTCGGAGTGCATTGACTGGCTGGTATTCAGCATTACCAAGCGTCCGTTGCACGACCGTCTGTGGATAAGTTCGGCGCTGAGCATTCCGCTGGATACCTTCATCTTCTTCGGCATGATCGATGCCCTGACGCCGGGCGTGATCCTCACCGCCCTGGGCTCGAAATTCGCCGGTGTAAGCATCGTCTGGCTGGCCATGGCCTGGCGTTTGCGCAAGAACGCGCTGGCAAGCTGAGCCAAACCTTCAGGTTCATGTAAAATGCCGCGCTTTCTCCCTGAGGGAAGTGCGCCTGGCGTAGCGACCCTCGATGATCCGCTCCTTTGAGGACCTGAGATGACTCGTATCGGAACTCCATTGTCGCCAACCGCGACCCGCGTTTTGCTGTGTGGCTGTGGTGAGTTGGGCAAGGAAGTGGTGATCGAGCTGCAACGCCTGGGCGTTGAAGTGATTGCCGTGGATCGTTACGCCAACGCGCCGGCGATGCAGGTGGCGCATCGCAGCCACGTGATCAACATGCTCGACGGCGCCGCCCTGCGTGCAGTGATCGAAGCCGAGAAACCGCATTTCATCGTGCCGGAAATCGAAGCCATTGCCACCGCCACGCTGGTCGAGCTGGAAGCCGAAGGCTTCACCGTGATCCCGACCGCTCGCGCCGCGCAGCTGACCATGAACCGTGAAGGCATCCGTCGTCTGGCTGCTGAAGAGCTGGACCTGCCGACTTCGCCGTACCACTTCGCCGATACCTTCGAAGACTACCGCAAGGCGGTCGACGACCTGGGTTTCCCGTGTGTGGTCAAGCCAGTCATGAGTTCCTCGGGCAAAGGCCAGAGCCTGCTGCGCAGCGTCGATGACGTGCAGAAAGCCTGGGATTACGCGCAGGAAGGTGGTCGTGCCGGTAAAGGTCGAGTGATCATCGAAGGCTTCATCGACTTCGACTACGAAATCACTTTGCTCACTGTTCGCCACATCGGTGGCACCACGTTCTGTGCGCCGGTCGGCCATCGTCAGGAGAAGGGCGACTATCAGGAATCCTGGCAGCCGCAAGCGATGAGCCCGATTGCGCTGGCGGAATCCGAGCGCGTGGCCAAAGCCGTGACCGAAGCCCTGGGTGGCCGTGGTCTGTTTGGCGTTGAGTTGTTCATCAAGGGTGATCAGGTGTGGTTCAGCGAAGTTTCTCCGCGCCCGCACGACACCGGTCTGGTGACCCTGATTTCTCAGGACCTGTCGCAGTTCGCCTTGCATGCACGGGCGATTCTCGGCTTGCCGATCCCGTTGATCCGTCAGTTCGGCCCATCGGCGTCGGCAGTGATTCTGGTGGAAGGGCAGTCGACCCAAACCGCTTTCGCCAACCTGGGTGCCGCACTGGCCGAGCCGGATACGGCGCTGCGTCTGTTCGGCAAGCCGGAAGTCAACGGTCAGCGCCGCATGGGCGTTGCCTTGGCCCGTGACGAGTCGATCGAGGCCGCCCGCGCCAAAGCGACCCGTGCTTCTCAAGCTGTCGTTGTAGAGCTGTAAGGTCTGATGATCGTTCCCACGCTCTGCGTCACTAGTGTCCGGTAAAAACTGAAGGGGGAGCTTGCTCCCCCTTGCTGTGCC
>NZ_MOBI01000033.1:0-88936 GCF_003732175.1 Pseudomonas brassicacearum | reverse complement strand
AGTGGCATCAATTTAACGGGGAGTTGGTGTCCGGTTTTGAAGGGGCAAGTCCACTCTCCAAACGCTGAATAGCCACGTGTTTCGTAGGCAGAGTTGAATGTCGGCTTCTGGCCGAATCTGTCGAAAAGTAGCCTCCGGCAAAATCTCATCATCGACCGGCAGGAGAGCACAGAGCATGATGAGGCAGTTATTAAGTGGGCAGGAGCGGCTGTTTTCCTCATCAACCTTGAAGACCAAATCCCGAGAGATCATCTTTTGCGTAGGATTGATCGGCGTCTTGATCTAGGTGACTGGTGCCATTATTTCGCCGATTTCTATAGCCTGATTGGACGCTCCCCCCAATTGATCCTGGGTTGGTGATCCGCATGCAGATCGTGCGCTACTGCTATGGCATCCGCTCCGGGCGACCGAGTTGCGGTTCTTTTTTGTACTGAGGCTAACTGATTTCCAGCAAACCCATGGGGAACCAGGAAGAGCACTCGCGGCGAATGCGGACATTCGAAAACTGAATGCGCAAAAGGGGCCTCGAGAGCGTTTCGGTCTGGGGGATGGCGGGAGCTACGAATGCCTCTGAAGTGATTTGTAAAACATGGGACCTTTCCAGCCTCGCTGAATGTGTACATTATCCAGTACATCGAAAGCGCTGGCGGTAGAAAAACCTCAACGCTTTCAAGGAGAAAGAGTGTGGATTCCAGTCTCGTTTCCCGCTCCAAATACAGAAAAACGCCACTCAATGAGTGGCGTTTTTTTTGCGCGTTATTTTATTGGTACGTCCGTTCGCAACGTAAAAAACCTCGTAAAAATTGCAGCCTCAAGGATATGGATGGCTTGCACCTATTCGTCAGCTCGAAGGGTGCCAAGAGCTGGCATTTTCGTTTCAACTGGCTGGGTAAGCCGGTTCGCATCTCCTTAGGAATGTATCCGGAAATAAGCCTTAAAGACGCTAGGCTGGCACGCGATCAAGCGCGAGCCTTGGTCGCCAAGGGAACTGACCCTCGCGCGGCTCGAAGAGAGGATCGTTTTACCGCTTTGGCGGCTGATGAGAACTCCTTTACAGCAGTCTTCCTCGCATGGCGAACCTTCAAGGCAGTCACACTGAAGCTGGGACGCCAAACCTTGCTTTCTCAGATTGATCGCATCTTTGCCAAAGACGTTTTGCCTTTGCTGGGCCCTCTACCCATCGCCGAGATTTCTCGTCAGCACTTGATCGAGTTGCTACGCAGAATTGAGAGTCGTCAGGCGTTCACTACGGCAGAGAAATGCCGGACCTGGTTCAACCAATTGTTCCGCTATGCGATGGTTGAAAAAGGGCTGATGACCAACCCCTCGGCAGACCTTGATATTGTCGCGATTCCCAAACCGCCGGTGACGAACAATCCCTATTTGCTCATGGAGGAGATACCTTTCTTCCTGCAAAAGTTACGTACCTACGGAGGCAGCACCGCAACGATTATGGGTTTACGCTTGCTGTTCCTCACGGGTGTGCGGACCGGCGAGTTGCGCTTGGCTGTACCTGAGCAGTTCGACTTGGTACGAGGAATTTGGACAATACCGGCCGTGATCGTTAAGTAACTGCAGGTACGGTTAAGAAAGGAGGGCAGTAAGATCCCGCCTTATGTGGTTCCGCTCTCGCGTCAGGCGATCGCGATCGTCTATGAGTTGTTGAAACTTAGGCGTCCAGCTCAGCGCTACTTACTCTCTCATCGCAGTGATCTATCAAAGCGGATCAGCGAGAACACCCTTAATACGGCGATCAAACGTATGGGCTACGAAAGGCAGCTCACACAGGTCACGGAATTCGCGCAACGCTCTCTACCGTGCTCAACGAGCTTGGCTACGAGGACAAATGGATTGATGCGCAGTTGTCTCATGCGGAGCCCAACAAAATACGAGCCACTTACAACCATGCCCTCTATGTCGAACAGTGTCAGCGGATGATGCAGGATTGGGCTGACCAACTTGATCGATGGGAACGTGGGGAGAAGGGTATCGTCGCGGCTCCTGCGGCGAATCTATCGGGTGAGTTGGACATGATTGCGGAATACTTGAAGAGGCTGTCTGCTGGCGGAAGTCCTCAGCTTGGTGGTGCCTTGGGGCGTGAGCGCGCGGCGTTGTCGCGGAGGCTTTAACATGGCAAATGCCTTGGACTGATTGGAGTAATCGCTGCCATCGATTAGTTGGGATGGTTGCCTCGCGGTACAGGAAGTTTGCAATTGTCCCAGCGCCGCGTTGGTGATTGATCGTGCGCTTAGTGCGCCAGTTAAAGCCGGCGGAGGATAGTCGATGAAAGTTCGATACCGGTAAGAAATGGCGAATCAACCAGACCCCGAGTCATGCATGTTGCACCGTGAGGTGCAGGGTGAAACGTTGACAGGGGAAACCGATGGGCCAGCCATGTTGGGGGATACTTCAACTATCACGCCGTGCCAGGAAACCTGTTACGTCTTGATGGTTTTCGAGTTGCGGTCTGCCGCTTATGGCGGCAAGCCCTCAAACGACGTAGCCAGAGAAACAGGCTTCAGTGGTCGCGATATGGACGCCTTGCCGACCTCTATATACCAAGGCCCAGAACCGTTCATCCTTACCCAGAGGAACGCTTCGCGTCACGTACCTGAGGCAGGAGCCGTATGCGGTAGTTCCGCACGTACGGATCTGTGCGAGGGGTGGCAGGTAACCGCCATCCCTACCGCGACTATCAGGTATAGCGGATATCTTACACACAATGATGACATTGAGCCGTTGCATCATCGGCCCGAAGTTTTTTAGATTCATATTGCTATTACAGCGCTGGATGCGCTCAGGATCACGACGCCCTTGCGAAGCTGTGTTGTAGGACGCGAGGGGCGGCTTGGTGTGTATCAAGTAAAGGCCGAAAAGATTGATCGCGATACAGAAGTACGGGCCCATGCCGGATAAGTTTGGCGACTGTTCGATTACATCAGATGAAGCGAGATAGAATGAAAAGGAAATTCATTGTCACGATCACTCCGCCCACTCCGAACGGCGACCTGCATCTCGGCCACCTATCTGGCCCCTTCCTCGCGGCCGATGTCTGCGCCAGGATGTTGAAACAGCAAGGGCATGACGTACTGCTGTTTTGCTACTCCGACGACTACCAAAGTTATATGTTGCGAAAGGCACGTCAACTTCGGCGCGATCGGTTTGCGCTCGCCAAGCTCAATAGCAAGCAGATCCAACTGTCCCTCGAAATGATCAACATCGAATGCGACCGTTTCCTGCAGACCGCCGAAAGCGAAGCATTCGCAGAAAGCGCGAATCACTACTACCAGCTAGTCAAGCAGGCCGGGCAGCTGCAAAAGAAAGCGACCAAAGTATTCTACTGCGGTTCCTGCTGCGTGTACGGCTATGAAGGCCTCGGTCGCACGCACTGCAACTGGTGCGGCGCATCTTCCGATGCAAGCCAGTGCGAGGAATGCGCGCGCGCACCGGATATCGACTGCATTGACCACATGACCTGCATGCTGTGCCAGTGTCAAATGGAGCCGCGCACGGTAGAACGCTGGATTTGGCAGCTTGGGAAGAATTTCGCGAGCCTGCGTGAGCACTATCGGCATGCCCCGATGCGCCCGGCATTGCGCACCTACCTCGATGAAATGCTGGGCGACGAAAACACAACCTGGGGCATCACACGTCCCGGCGACGCCGGACTTCAGCTCGACGATGCGGTCGAAGAGTTGCGTGGACAGCCGATCCACACTTGGTTCATGGGATTGGCAGGCTATCGGGCAACTTTGAAAGAATACCTGGAACGCCAGTCCGAGTGCGGACAATTTTCCGAATGGTGGAACAAGGATACGCAACTGGTTCACTTTCTCGGATTTGATTGCTCCTATAGTCACGCGCTCGGCTACGCAGCCTTGCAGTCTATCGATCAGGATGCGCCTAAGCCAGGCGTCTGTCTAACCAATCAGTTTCTTAAGCTGGACGGCGAAGATTTTTCGACCAGTCGCGGCCATGCGGTATGGATCAGGGAACTTGTTGCCCAGCATCCGGCCGACTCGATCCGCCTGTTCACCGCCATCTGCGCACCGGAAAATGCGACCGAAAATTTCGATCGCACCCAGTTCGAGCATTGGCGCTGCGAGGTGTATGACCGCATCGTCGATTCCTATCACCGGGATTTCTCGCAAGCTTCCGCGTGCAGCGGCAGTCTCGCCGATGGCCACGCCGCACGCATCGAAGCTACTCAGAAGAGATGGCAGGCCGCTACATCACTCGAGGAGTTCTCGATCTCGAACATGGCAATCACCGCCTTGGAAGTATTCGAAACACTCGCCTCCACCGACAACCTGTCGGTACGGCGGCGCTATTGGGCCTTGTTCGCCGACATGATAGGCCCGTTGTGCCCCGATATGACGCTCGAACTTAAGACGCTGATTCACGCACCCGTTGTGCAGCCGGAACGCAAGCTGGAGCTTGCATGAATACGATGAAGTATCTGCCGCGTCTTTCCCAGTCGTATCCGACCGTCTCGGTCAATGACCGGAAATTCAAGGTCTACGGCGTATTTTCGGACCCAAGTAAGGTCGCGTGCTTTCCCAGTCAGGAAGAATTGGTCTCCCGCATCGGCGAGATGACGGGTGCGCCGACAGACCCTGCCGACCATGGGCTCGGGTTTGCGATCGTCCATCTTGCCCTCGATGGAGACTATCTCCTGCTGAGTCAGTGGGTCGACGCGAACATGCTGCAGCACCGCGTCTACAAGTGCGTTGTCGACAATCGCAAGCTAACTAACGTCGAGTCGCTCGCGGAAACCGGAATCATCGCCTGTGTATGGGAACTTGAAATCATGAAGTTTGAACGCGATTCCTGGGTGCGCACGATGTTGAACGCCTCTCCGGATGCGGTTCGGCAGCCCACCGGCGATCCGGAAGCCTATCTGCAAAGCACCTATACGGGGTGGGTATAAGCATGGATATCGAGGTCAGATCGATACGTCAGGCGGATCTTCCCCATCTATTGCGCCTATGTCGTCGTCATGCTGAATACGAGGCGGCAATATGGTTCGAGAATAACCAGATCGAACGTTGGTCCGAGGCATTGTTCTCCACATCCCCCGACCTGTTCGGCTGGGTGGCGGAGGCCAACGGACGCGTGTGCGGTTTCATGACAGTGACGGTCGATTATGCGACGTGGAATGCCGCGCATTTTTCCCATATGGATTGTCTGTATATCGAAGATGAATACCGAGGTTACGGTATCGGCCGGCGCTTCTTCGACTGCCTTGACGCATTTTGCCGCGAGCGAAATATCGGCCACGTTCAATGGCAGACGCCGCCAGACAATCAACTCGGCATCGGTTTCTACCAGCGCATGGGCGCGACCAACAAGCCGAAGCTACGTTTCTTTCACACGGTCTCACCGAGAGAAGAAGCATGAGTATCGATCATGCGACTTTCTGGCCGACGAAATACAGGTGCAGGATTTGAACCTGCCCTAGGTTCGTTTGATCGCCATCCCCACTGTCAATCGTATGAGGTATCGGTCGCTGATCACTAGATCCATGACCTGCAGTATCCCGATGTGATGTATTTCTGTATTGCGCAATTAAAGGCTGGGGTGCTGGAAAACCCCATCCGTATCCGTCAAGTCAACGAGACAACAAGGAAGTGCTGTGCTCATGAACGTGCCTTTGCCGCCCTGGTCAATTGATCCCGCATTCGAGTCGACGAAGGCGCCCGCGCTGGGCGACCTGTTTTGCATGCCTGCGGAAAATGCCCCTGGCAAACCCGCGGTTTCCGACGGTACCGATGTTTACACCTTTTCCGAACTCGAACAGCATGCGCAGACGCTGGCGAAGTGGCTGCATGAGCATGGCGTAGCGGCAGGTTCCCGCGTCGCCGTGCTGGCGGAGAAATGCGCGCTGATGCCGATCTTGGCCTCAGCAATATGGAAGTGCGGCGCAGTCTATGTGCCGCTTGACGGCGCGCAACCCCAAGCTCGACTACGGAAGCTGATCGAACGACTGCAGCCGAGCATGGTGATCGCGCTCGTAGAACAGCAGGCGCTGGCACCGAGGGACCTGTGGCTCGACCGCGCTTATCTGAAGGAGCTGCTTGCCGGACCTGCGATGGAATTCCGCACGGTTGCACACGATGCCGACGATCCGGCCTACATCATCTTCACGTCGGGATCGACCGGCGAGCCGAAGGGGGTGGAAATCACGGCTGGAAGCTTGACGGCGTATTTCGGGAATCACAACCAGGTATTGCGGTTTACGCCGGATTCGCGCGTATTCAGCTTGTCGCCCTTCCACTTCGACGTATCCATCGAAGATACGCTCCTGCCACTGTCGCTTGGCGCATTCGTTTACCAGTTCAGGCAAATGCACGTCGGTGCGATCATGCGATCGATACTGATCCGGGAGAAGATCACGCACCTGATCGCCGTGTCGACCTTGCTCACCTTGATTACCGAAGATGGCAAGCACATCACGCCGGAAAATTTCGCGCACATGGAAATGGTCATGACCGGTGCCGAAGTCTGCGATCCGGGCGTGATTAATCTTTGGAAGTCGCGTTTGCCGAACATCCGCATCATCAATGCCTATGGCCCGACTGAAGCGACCATCGTTTGCCTGACTCATCAGATCGATGTCATCGACAACGAAAGAAAGACTGCCTACCCGATTGGCAAGCCGTTACGCAACGTCGTCCTCAAGATCATGGCGGCGGGCAAGGAGGTACGTGAGCCGGGAGAAAACGGCGAGCTGTGGATCGGCGGTGAGCAGGTGATGCGCGGTTACTTCGATCAACCGGACGAGAACGAACGTGTCCTCGTGGTGGTGGACGGCATTCGTTATTACCGGACCGGCGACATCTGCTGTTTCGATGAGCGCGGCAATGTCGTGTTCCAAGGGCGGAACGACGACGAAGTGAAAATCAACGGCCGCCGCATTCACCTTGGAGAAATCCGGCAGCTGGCATTGACTTATCCCGGCATCGAACGTGCAGCGGTGTCGGTCATTCATCGAAATAACCGCGACTGCATCGCGCTGGTCGTAATGACGGCGAGCCTGCAGATCGCCTTGGATGCAGAACGGTATCTGCATCAACAACTGCCGACTTACATGCACCCGAACCTGTTCGCGTGGTCGCCAACCCTGTCGATCAGTTCGTCTGGCAAGACTGATGAACGTGTCCTCATTACGCGCTTGAAAGATGCAGCCAAGCTATCCGGTTCGAGTCATTTCGCCCTGTCCAACCGCAGCGTATTCGAACCCATCATGCAGACGCAGCAACGCGTGAAACCAACTTGACCATTTTGTAGAAGCATCTGTCCGAGATACTGGCGCGTCTGGTGAATCTTAGTAACATCGATTCAGCAACTAAAATGAAAAGCCTTGGTTTGGGTACGATTTTACGATCAATGTACTCCTTATCCTGTCCGGCGAGCTGAACGTCGATCTAGCCGAGCCTGTCAACAAGAGTGTGCCGCCGCGGGCCGCAGAAGTTCTAACTTCACTCGCATTGATGTTTCAGGAGGAAAGTTATGTTAATTAAAAAATTGTCGGATCAAACATTGGCGCACGAATACGGTTTGGACGGTGTGCGGACGTTTCCATGGACAAACGTGAACGCGCCGTTCGGATCGGCGTATTGCATTGTGGCGCCGCATAGCTCCTCGCTCGATCACGTTAACCAACCGGCGGACGAGGACGAACTCTTTATAGGCATCGAGGGCAAGGCTGTCGTCATCATCGGCGACGACGAGTTCGAAGTCACAAAGGGCGATCAGGTCTTCATTCCGCAAGGGCTGCGTCACTTCGTGCGGAACGACAGCGACAATCCGTTTCACTTCTACACGATCTGGTGGAATGACGGCGGCGTTGAGTTGTTCTCCGCCGCACGCAAGTCCCCGGAAATCCATGACTAAAGTTACGCCTATCTGCGGAAGACACCAGATGAAGGACGTCATTATTGTAGGCGCAGGACTGATGGGCTCCGCATTGGCCCATCAGTGCGCTCGCCTAGGTCTCGATACGATGCTGATCGAAGCTGGCTCGGCAGGTGGTGCTGGTGCCACGGCGCATTCGCGCGGTATCGTGCGCGTGTACGATCCTCATCCCAAACTCATGGAGTGGGCAGTACGCGGCGTGCGTGAGTGGAGCAATTGGACATTGCCCGGCCCTTCGCCGTTCGTAGTTTGCGGTTTGTATTATTTTGTCAAGCGGGCCAACCGCGAAGCGGCGCTTGCCGCGCTTTCTGGGTACGATCATGCGGAATTTCCGATTGATGTACTTCCCGCGTCCTCACCCGCGCTACCGGATAAGCTCAGACATCTTGTCGAGGGCGACGGCATCGTGCTGCATGAACCGTGTGCCGGATATGCCGATACCCGCCTAGCAGCTCGCATGTTCGTGCAGTCGGCCAAGGAGCACGGCGCAACGGTACTGGAAGGCAGCAAGGTCTTGAGGGTGGGCTGCAACGAGGAGTCGGCACATGTGATGCTCGCGCATGCGACCTTGCAGGCGCGCCGGATCGTCTTAGCAGCCGGTGCTGCGACCTCATCGCTGGCGCAGGTGCCCGGAATGTTCTGCCGGTCGATTCCGCTCAGCAGCGTGCGTAGTCCCGTGAAGGCCGTTCCGCCGTATTGCATCATCGATGAATTGTCGGGCGGATACATACGGCCGGATGGCTCGGAATTCCTCTTTGCCGGTGGGGCGCTTCAGCATGACGCGGCGAGACACGAGCAACTGTTGTTCGATTTGCCCGGTGCCGGAGTGCGCAATGCTGAGCTTGCGCAACACTTGACCGGTACGCAAGCTATCGAGCTGCTGGATACGCGGCCCGGTTACGACGGCTATACACCTGACTTCATGCCGCACATCGGTCCGAGTCCGGATGCTGAACGGATCATTTTTGCCACCGGCTTTTCCGGCCGCGGCGCAAAGTACATTCCGGCTGTGGCGGTCGAGCTAGCACGTCAGTTGGCGGCATTGTCGGGAACGGGAGTGCTGTCATGAGCATCCGTCTCGCCATGGTGGCCTGCCTCGACGAGCGACGCTCCGTTCACACCGTCACGTTCAAGCGCGCGGTCGCATTGTTTGCGCAATTCTGGAACCAGCGCCGGAACGAAGGCGGCGAAGTGTCGATCGAACTGTTCAATGACAACGCCGATGCCGACACGGCCGCTCAAGTCGCTGCCGACATCGTCGAGTGGCGTCCGCATGCGGTCATCGGTCATTTTGCCTCGGCGGCGGCAGCAGCAGCAGCACCTATCTATGCAGCGATGGATATACCGCTGCTTCTACCGGCGGCAACGGCACGCCACCTTACGCGAAGCGCCACGACATATCGCATCTGCGACCATGATGACAACTATGTGCACGCGATCGGCCGTTTCTGCCGGCGTCATGACTTGCGGCTTGACGATATCCGGCACGACGGGACCGTTCATGGGCGAAGCGTCGCCAATGCGTTGCGCAACCAGGCACCGGTATCGGACCAAGGGCAGAGTTGCATTCTGTTCAGCGGCAGCTTCCGGCGTTCGATCGAGTTCATGGCCGAGTGTGGCAGCAACGAGCGGACCTTGCTGTTGACCGACGATGCCCTGGCGCCGGAGATCATCGCTCCGGCACAAGCTTATGGCAGCGACGTCTTCATCATCGGCCTGGTTCCCAAGCCCCAAGGCCGGGATGCCGAACAATTGCGCAAGGCTTATCAAGCGACATACGGTGCCGAACCAGGCTGCTATTTCTGGGAGACCATCGCAGCGATGCAGATCGCGGTGGAAGCACGCGGGGAAAACTTGCAAGGAAAGACGTGGAACACTGTGCTCGGTAAACTGCGTTTCGATGACGAGCGCGAATGTTCACCGGCCAATTGTGCGGCGTATCGCGTGACGTCCGCCGGCGGTTTCGAGGAGTGTGAATTTTGAATCGTTTGCACCCAGAGTTCCGGGCGCTCGCCGCAGCGCGCAAGATTATCGGCGGTGGGCGGCCTGCCATCAGCATCATGGAAGACCGTGCCAATGCGGAACGGTGGATTAGGCGCTTCGCCAGCGGCGAAATAGAGGCCGGCGCGCATATCGTCAAGGGCGAGCATGCGACGGTCATTCACCCTGTCGCCGCTGACGGCGCGGCGCAGAGGGCGAACATGCGTGTGCTCTATATCCACGGCGGCGGGATGGTCTATTACAACAGCGCCATTTTCACTCCGCTGCTGCAATTCTGGGCCAACACGCTGGGAACGCCGATCGAAGCATTCGACTATCAAAAGGCGCCGGAGCACACGCTGGAGGAATCCATCTCGGGCCTGATGCAGTGTATCGACGCCCAGTTGGACGACGACGGCCGACCGACCGTACTGGCCGGCGACAGCGTCGGTGCGCTGCTTGCCTTATACATCGCGACACGTCATCGCCCCGGCCGTTTTGCCAAGCTGTTGCTCATCTATCCGGTATTGGAACTGCAGTCGGAACATCCTTCCTACGCGGAATACGGCGAAGGATATTTTCTCGACGCGAGCGCGATGCGGCGCTTCAGGGAATTCCTGCTGCCTTACTTCCAGACGCACGGGTTCGATCCGTTCAAGCTCAGCGCAGAGGAACGTTGCGCGCTTCCGCCCTGCACCTTGGTCACCTCCGGCTGCGATGTCTTGCGCGACGAAGGGTTGTCGTGGAAGGTCGCGATGGAGAAGAGCGATGTCGCTGTCCGGCATTATCACTTCGACGACTTGCCCCATGACTTCTGCCTTTATACCGGCAAGCTCGATGTCGCGAGAACGGCAGTCAAGCGCATTCTGTCAACCCTTAATGCCACAGAGACAAACGAGGTAGAAATGAATGGGGGTGTTTGAGATGGATCTGGAAAAACATTACCGATCGATTCTGAAGGATATCGTCGACGCATTTAACAAGATGGAGTTGTCGTCGATCATGTCCTGTTTTACGGACGATGTCGTTGTCCGATACAACGAACATATCATCGCTGGCGCAGACAGCTTGCGCGCGTTTCTGCTGGAACGTTACGCCGACCTAACCGAGTACAAGCTGGAAAAGACGTTGCGAGTATTTTCGGCGGATGTGGCGGGTGTGGAGGTCGTTGCCCGTTACACCAAAAAATCGAGCGGTGAACGAATGATAGTCAGGATCCATGAATTCCTTGAATTCGAAGGCCGCAAGATAAAACGCTGGGATTACGTCGGGCATGTCGCCGTCGCATGAAAGAACAATCAATACATGGATGTAGAGAATCTTATGCAAACTTACGACATCGTTGGCATTGGCTTCGGGCCAGCAAACATCGCATTGGCGATTGCCCTTGAAGAGTATCAATTCACCGGTTCGCGGCTGTTTCTTGAGCGGCGCGCAGGTCCGAGTTGGCAGCCGGAAATGCTATTGCCTGGGTCTGATATTCAAAACCATCCTTGCCGCGACCTTGTGACGCCGCGCAACCCGCGTAGCCGATACACCTTCATGAATTTTCTGGTAGAGAACCAGCGTCTGTTCGACCACCTTAACCTGGGGCTGGAGTTTCCGCTGCGTTATGAATATGCCCAATACGTGTCGTGGGTTGCAGATTTCTTTTCCAAGGATGTGCGCTACGGCACAGCGGTCGGTTCACTCCGGTTGGATCCGTACGATCCCAATCTGTTTATCGTGACGACGGAAGCTGGCGAGTCGATTAGGGCGCGCAGCGTGGTCGTCGCGCCTGGCCGTACGCCCTTGATCCCGACCCTATTTGCCGATTGCGATCCAGCCAAGGTGTTTCACCTGACCGAATTCAACCATCGCCTGGAGGCGTTGGGGAAAATGGCTCCTCTGCAGCATATCGCCGTCATCGGCGGAAGCCAGAGTGCGGCGGAGCTCGTTCTGCATCTGCGCGACCGCTGCCCGGATGCACAGATCAGCAACGTGATGCGTGCCTACGGCTATCGTTTGAAGGACACCAGCCAATTCAGCGAGCACGTGTATTTCCCGGAGTTTGTCGACTACTACTACAACCTGTCGGGCGATGGAAAGAAGCGTATCAACCAACATCTGCATTACACCAACTACTCGGCGGTCGACAAGGATTTGATCACCAGCCTGTACGCCAGGATGTACGAAGACAGGCTGCGCCAGGCTGAACGCATCCGCATGGCCTCCTCGAGCGAAATCCTATCCTGCGACCTTCAGGACGGAACGCAGGGGCGCTTGCAGCTTGAAGTCAAGGAGGTAAATACAGGTGCCGTGGAGAAAATCGAAAACATCGATGCCATCGTGCTGGCCACCGGTTTCCGCAACTTGGGCGTCGGCGAAGGCGAGGAGAGTTGCCCGCCGATCCTGAAAGATCTGCATGAACACTTGACGGTCAACCAGAACGGCATACTGCATATCCAGCGCGATTACAGCTTGTCGGCACGCGACGGCCATGCGGTCCCGCCGCTCTACTTGAATGGGCTCTGCGAATCTTCGCACGGCTATGGCGATGCTGGCTCGTTCAGCCTGCTGGCATTGAGGGCGCGTGATATTTACGAGTCGCTGTCAGGAAAATTGGAAAATTCAGCCGTCTCGCGACGGCCGGACGCCTGCACGGCAGCCCAGAAGCAGCGACAACCAGTGTGTCATACCGATCGTGTAGCCGAATTCACAGGAGCCGAAGTGCAATGAGTACGAGCAAGGATGAGAGCGCGATTTTCGCTCAGCACGAATCGACAGTGCGGTCATACTGCCGCCGTTTCCCGATGGTGATCGAACGGGCATGCGGAAGCTATTTGTACGACACCAACGGCACTCGCTACATCGACTTTCTGAGTTGCGCCGGCTCGGTGAACTATGGCCATAATCCGCCCGAATTGAAGGCGGAGCTGCTCAAGTACCTGCTGTCGGACGGCATTCAGGCCGCACTCGATATGCACACGGTGGCCAAGCGCGAATTTATCGATGCGTTTTACCAAACCATACTCAAGCCGAGACAAATGGATTACCGGCTCCAGTTCACCGGGCCGACGGGTACCAGCGTGATCGAATCGGCCGTCAAACTGGCGCGTAAGGTGACCGGGCGCAAAAATGTTGTTGCGTTCACCAACGGCTTTCATGGCATGTCCGGAACTTCGCTCGGCCTGACCGGCAATCGCTATCATCGGCAGCAGGTCCAAGACACCCACGTGACGAGAATTCCCTACGATGGGTATCTGCCGGGCGATGTCGACAGCGTTTCCTACCTGCGTAAACTGCTTGTCGATAGCAGTTCGGGTATCGACATACCTGCAGCGGTGGTTCTAGAGACGGTCCAGGGCGAGGGGGGGATCAATGTCGCCTCGGTGCAGTGGCTACGAGACCTGCGCGCGTTGACCAGCGAGTATGGCATCCTGCTGATCATCGACGATATCCAGGCAGGTTGCGGACGCACCGGTCAATTCTTCAGTTTCGAATTCGCCGACATACAACCCGACCTGGTTTGCCTGTCGAAATCGCTCAGCGGTTTCGGATTGCCGTTTTCCCTGTTGTTGATCGCGCCGCAGCACGACAAATGGCAACCGGCCGAAGACAATGGCACGTTCCGCGGCAACAACCTCGCATTCGTGTCGGCCACGGCCGCGCTGTGGCTTTTCTGGTCGGATCAAAAGCTGCAGCGGGATATCCAGCGTCGCGAAAAAATGGTGCAAACCGTTTTGCACCGGTTGGCTGAGCAATTCCCGAACGTCATCGCAGACGTGCGCGGACGAGGCTTGTTCTACGGCATGGAATGTGTCGACCCCACCATGGCCGATAGCATCGCGCAGGAATGCCTGCGCCAGCATTTGATCATCGAACGGTGCGGCGGGGAAGACCAGGTGCTCAAGCTCATGCCGGCGCTGACCATTGATGACGCCATATTGTCAGCGGGGCTGGAGATCATCGCGAATGCCGTTGCCACCTGCGTCAAGCGGGCGGAAGCATTGATCGATGTGCAATGTCGCGAGGCCGTAGCTTTCGCGGCGACATAGCACTACCGTGAACGAGTGATAATTGGGGTTTCGACTTAGAGCCCGAATCAGCAGTTTACCCTGCTTGCGCGGCGGCGTTTCTCGAGATGCCCGAAAGTTAGATCCTTAACATTCGCATCAATATTCCAACGCGATGGATAAGCGTGAGTTGGGTTTTACTCAGGGAAGGGAATAATTGAATGGATATTGCAGTCGACACTCAATCGGTGTCCATGCCGCCATGGTCGGTTGATCCAGAAGATAGGTCCGGTGCGGCACCCGCCATCGGGGATTTGCTGGTGGCCGCAGCGCTCAAGTGGCCGGAGCGCACGGGGGTGAACGATGGCGAGAGCAGCTACACCTATGCCGAGCTGGAACGGGGTGCCAGGACGGTCGCGGACTGGCTGGCCGGTCACGGGGTAAGAGCCGGGGATCGGGTGGTGGTGCTGGCCGAGAAACGGGCGGTCATGCCGATCCTTGCCGTCGCAGTGTGGAAGTGCGGTGCCGTCTACGTCCCGCTCGATGCAACTGAGCCGGCGGCTCGGCTGCGCGCATTGGTCACCCGGCTGGAACCGGTGGCTGTGATTACCCTGGGCGCTCAGGATCCAGGGATCTCAGCTAACTGCCTCCTGAACGCAGAGCATCTGGCCTCGCTCCTGGCCGGGCCAGCGGCGGACCATGTCACCGTGGCCCACCAGCCGGACGAGGCTGCGTACATCATCTTCGCCTCCAGCTCGAGCGGGGAGCCTCAAGGCGTCGAAGTAGATGTAGCCTCTCTGTTTACTTACTTCTGCAATCACAACCAAGTGCTTCGCTTTACTTCTAAGTCCCGTGTCCTGAGCCTGTCACCGTTCAACGTTGACGTGTCGCTCGAGGACACGTTGCTGCCCTTGTCGTTGGGTGGTTACGTCTTCCAGTTCCGAAACCTGCCCGCCGGGGCCGTCATACGTGCCGTGCTCGGCCGCGAACGGATCACCCACCTGGTCGCGGTCTCGATGCTCCTTGCCATGATCACCGGGGATGGGCGGCAGCTGACCCGGGCCAAGCTCCCAGATTTGGAGACTGTGATGACGGGTGCCCAGGTTTGCGATCCAGCGGTCGTGCGAATCTGGCGGGAGCAGCTGCCGCAGACCCGGTTCCTGCACGCCTATGGCCCGCCTGAGGCCACGATTTTCAGCGTGACCAAGGAGATTGGGCAGGTGGACGACGGTCCAGAGACTGTCTGCTTGATCGGTCGTCCGCTGCCCGGCATGGCGGTAAAGATAATGAAAGACGGGGAAGAGCTGTGCCAACCCGGTGCCGAGGGTGAGCTGTGGATCGGTGGCAAGCAGGTGATGCGGGGCTACTTCGACCGGCCAGATGAGACTGCGCGCCACGTCGTCAGCCTAGCCGGAACCCGCTTCTTCCGGACCGGGGATATTTTCAGTTACACCGTGGACGGCGACCTTGTGTTCCATCGCCACGACGATGGCGAGATCGTGTGGCTAGCCGGCCGGCGTACTCACCTGAGCGAGGTCCGCCGTGCCGCTCTGGACTGTTTGGGTGTGGAGGGGGCGGTCGCCGGAGTTGTCCGGCGCGCAGGCCGGGATCTTGTCGTCCTCGTCGTCCTGTCCCAGCAGCCGCAGGTGGTAACCAAAGTAGAGGAACATCTGCGCGCCGTACTGCCCGGCTACATGCGCCCGACAGTCTTCGCCTGGTGGCCCGCCGGATCGGCTGCGTCCACCCCTCCCGTCGAAGGGCGCGATCTGATCGAGCAGGCCAAGACTGCCGTTATGCAGTCGAACGTTAACCATTTTGTATTTTTGGCAGACGGGACCGTCGAGCCATTTGAAGAGGTACAACCATGTCAGTAGCAGTCAAGGAAAGCGTTACCAAATATCTGGAGGAGGCACTTGGTAGGCCGGTGGACATCCACCAGTACTCGGACGACACCACACTCAATGCACTGGGTCTAGATTCTCTCCTGACCGTTGGTGTGCTGGTCTCGCTGCTAGAGGATAGCAGCGTTGACATAGGCGAATACGCTGACTCCTTGGTGGCCCCGAGCACTCTGGGCGACCTGTTCGACATCGCCAACCGATTCATGTCGGACGGGAAACCTACGTCGGACGGAGGGGAGATGTCGCGAGAACGGCGTAGCCAGTTGGAGTTCTACCAAGAAAAGCTGGCGTACGAGATCGACTCGGCAGATCTGGAGGCGGCCCTCGCGAGCGGCCAGGATCTGGTCGTGGTAGATGGCCGCAGCAGTGAAGCCTACGAGGTGGAGCACATCCCCGGCGCGATCAGCATCCCGCACCGGTCGATCTCCCAGAACTCGCTCACCGACCTGAGCAAGTCGCCGCTGTACGTCGCCTACTGCGATGGCATCGGCTGTAACGCCTCGACGAAGACGGCGATCAAGTTTGCGTCCGCCGGCTTCCGGGTCAAGGAACTGATCGGAGGGCTGGATTGGTGGAAGCGGGACGGCCACGCCACCGATGGCACCGCAGGCCAAGCCCATAGTTACCACGTCGACTGCGGATGCGCCGACGGACCGGCGTAGGGTTCCGAAAAAAGTTAATTTTGGCAGAAGAAAGGAAGCAAATTAATGAGCACTCTGCGTTCTGATCGCACAGAGCTGGATGTCGCAGTGGTTGGCGGCAGCATCGCTGGCATGGCCACCGCGATCCGGTTCAGCAAGATGGGTTACCGAGTCGCCGTCCTCGATAAGAAGAAGATGGCCAGCCAGCCACACAAGCAACTGTGCACGCACTTCATACAGCCGCACGCGGTGCCGCTGCTGACCGAACTCGGGCTGGCGCACCTGCGCGGGTCGGATTGGTCCGTGTCCACCAAGGCCGTCTTCGTCACTCCCGGCGGCTTGATCGAAGGGCCCGGGAGCTACCTGTCTGAGGTGCCGGATTCGTTCGCCCTCAACTTGGAACGGCGTGTGCTCGATCCGGCCATGCGGGCGGCCGCGCAGGAACAAGGTGTGCAATATCTCGACGCCACCAGCGTGGAGGGCATTGAAGAGGACGAGGAGGGATGGAATCTCGACACGACCAGTGAGGCAGGGCGCCAACGCATCCATGCCCGGCTAGTGGTAGCCGCCGACGGGCGTCAGTCGCGGTTGGCCAAGTTGCTGGATAGCGAGGTCGCGCTCTACCCGAACGAGCGCGCCTGCCTGTTCGGTTATTTCTCGGGGATCGAGGCCCCGGAGGGCAAACGCTCGATCTTCGTCATGCACGAGCGTGACCTGGCCTGCACCTATCCGCTCGTCGAAGGCAGGACTCTGCTCGTTTTGTTCGCTGACAAGGCGCGAATAGAGAGCTGGCGCGGCACTGAGGAGCGGATGCAGCGCTTCCTTGAGTACTTCAACGCTCTACCGGAGGCTCCCTCGACTACCGCCGCGGTCCCGCTGTCGAAGCTGATGGGGTACAGCGACTATCCGAGCCAGGTTCGCCAGCCGGTGGTGGGCACGGTCCCGTTTGTCGGGGACGCGGCGCTGTCCCTAGACCCAATGAGCGGGGTCGGGTGCGGTTTCGCGCTGTCCTCGGCCGACTTGCTGGCCCGTTCCTTCGTCGGCCGCTCCCTGGATAAGGCCGGGATCGCGGAGGGTCTGGTCGAGTATCGGCAGCGGTTCTCCGACACGATTCTCCCTCACGTGGAGGGCATCTGCGCGGACTCTCTGGTTGAACGCAACGAGGCGTTCCGGCTGAAGATGTTCCAAGCCATCAGTGCCGATCCGGACCTGAGCCGGAAGTACTTAGCAATCACCGGGCGCATGCTGCTACCGTCCGAGTTCCACGCAGATCTAATGCGTGCGCTGACGAAACGGGCCTTCGCCGGCCGCAGTGCTAGCGCTAGTGGCGCCGTGACCCCGGTTAGATCGAACCACTCCAGCCCAGCCCATGCAACTGGTAAGTAGGGAGCCCCTGAAATGCGTATGCAATTTTCGCCGATGTTCATCGGTATCCTGTGCGGTTTTAGTGCCAACCTGATTTGGGGATTGGCGTTCCTGATCCCTCTACTGCTGCCCGACTCGGACTCGGTGGCTCTCGCCTTGGGCCGGTACTTGGTCTTTGGCGTGCTGTCCGCCGGAATTTTGATAGCCCGGCGCAGTGCAGAGATACGAGGACTGAATTGGCGGGTGTGGGGTACCGCCTTGTTGTTCGCGTTCTCCGGGCACCTGGGCTACTACTTCTTCCTGGTCCAGGCGATCACTCATGCGGGGGCGCCCATTGCCACGGCGATCATTGGCACCCTGCCGGTCACCATAGCGCTGACCGGCAACTGGATACGCAAGGAGTTCCCGTTCTCCCGCCTGCTGGTCCCAATCAGTTTTATTATTGTCGGTTTGATCTTGGTTAACGTCATGGAGGGGCGCTGGGACAGCGCGATGAGCGGCCGCCTGGATTCAGACTTGGTGATCGGTATCGCCTCGGCGCTTGTGGCGCTGGCCCTGTGGACTTCATACGCGGTGGCCAACGCGGGCTTCCTGCGCAGGCACCCGGAGATCTCATCGTCCACGTGGTCCACGCTCATGGGGATTGGAGCGCTGGCTCTGTCCCTGCTCGCCCTGCCGATCGCCATCGGCTCCGGTGCGGTGCACCTGCACCAGGGCGAGGCCGACAAGTTCCTCCCCCTGCTCCTGGGCGCACTGGTGATGGGAGTACTTGTCTCCTGGGTCGGCACGTTGCTCTGGAATCGTGCCTCCGGGTTGGTGCCGATCTCCATCGCGGGGCAACTCGCAGTGGTACAGACGATCGCTGGGTTGGTCTATGGCCTCACCTGGTCCCAACGCATGCCGCCGCCTCTGGAATTGCTGGGGATTTTTCTGCTTATCGGCGGTGTGCTATTGGCCATTCAGCGTACGCGTAATGTCCCTGGCACCCGCACAAGCAAAAGTCGAGATTTAAAGCCGCTAACAAAATCTATATAGACTCTCTCCACAAGTGGTGAGTAAAGCTTTTTTTCCAACCCTGTCGTCAGTGTGGTTGCGTTCGTATATCCGCGAGCCGGTGGTGCAGCGGATCCTGCACCACCTGGCGATGAAGCCTGGTCGATCGTAAGCGCTTCATGAACCCCACCTGATCAAGATGGGCGAAGCGCTTAGCTACCCAAAGGCAGGCCTTTACGCAGCTCAGGGTGCGGTACCGGATCGGGTGCACTACGTGATGGCCCGGCTCGACCCCTCAACCAAGAATCTATTCCTGTCACGCCGCGTTTCGATTTCCAATGAGCCGGTACTTGATGATCCGGCCGTCGAGGTCGCCGGGGCGAAATGCAGTTGCTCAAAAGACCAAGGCGAAGCACAGCGCGGCGGCAGAGGCCGATTTCGTTCGAACACCCAGCGGCTAGGGATGGTACCTGGACGAGTTCTTTCTACCGGACGACATGAGTGACGCCTAGGAGGCCGGCTATAGCGGAGTAGCACAGATTTTAGAGCCTTAGCTTCGAAAACGCCATGCGGCATGGCTGGTAGCGCCTTGCCATTGTGCGCCCTATCGTGATCCAGCCTACCACAGGAGAAAGTTTCAGATGCTTCCAATCATCGCTGTTGTTGTAGCCTCGGGCGCAATTGGTGTGACGGGTTACAAGCTCGTACGCCAATGCAAAATTTGCCAAAAGCGCCTGAAATGGACGGGCAGTTGCCTTAGCTGCGATGCAGTGATCTGCAGCGGATGTGCGAATACGATTGAGCCAGTCTTGGGAGGCAGGACCAAACTGCAAGCCGGTGGATACGCATGCCCTGGGTCATGTACAACCACCATAGAGGCCGTCGGTGCTGACTTGGTAGCAAAGTATGACGCGGAGCAGGAGCGCTTGCGGGCGCGTCGTGATCGTATCTCAAAGGTCCGCCTTGTGAGCGTGAACTACGGCGGTCAGCAGAAACCTGAACAGGATATCAAGCTGGTAACCGATTGGTTCACTGAGAAGTCTGATGCAGAGGAATCTGCTCGCATCATTGCTGTCGACAGCTACGACGTCGATGTTGTCTGGTACGTCAATACCATCTCAAGGCATAGTTATGGCCTGAGCCAAAGTGGTCCAACGTACTTCTATCAGGAGTGGAGGGTAGAGGGAGAGGTCTGATCAAGTAAGTTTGGACACCGGTTAAGGTTCATGCCGCTGCTTTGAGCTTTTCCTCCATGCCTCCCTCAGTATTCACCGACTCGTCTAAATAGGGAGATACAGCGATTTATACCGCGGGATCAAGATCCTTTCCCCGTGACTGACCAATTGGCGCCTGGCGGCAACGCCGGCTCTTGGGGCACACCAGATCCTAGCTTTGCGATACATTAAAAAATGGATCTCTGAAAAGAGATCCATTTTTTTTGTCCAGAGAAAAGTTTTTGTTTGGCTGTTCCCGCGATACTCCTTGAACGCACCCAAATCCAGCCCCGATCTTCTTGGTCATCAGATACAGGCAGGTGATCTGCGAGCTGCCGATATAGCCGAAGAAAATCACCCGAGCTGAGTGTTTCTGTCCGATCCGCAACAGCACGCGGTGCTGCCTGTTGCCGCGTGTAACCGTGAGTGCTTTGGCGACGACGGATAGTCTTATCGTCAGCCCCCATCGAGCCGCCATAGTGCTTGCGCCGGTGGCGGTCGATGGCCCCCCTCAGCGTTCCATGTAGTCGGCTATGGGGTACGTTGCGCACAACGCTTCGGCCTGTAAACGGAATTGCTCCTGCAGTGCGGGTTCCAGTGTGTACTCTTGCTCGTTGAGCGGCGTCACCTTGTCCAGGATCCGGCAAACCAAATCGACGACTTGGCGGCATCCCTGAGGGTCGATGTGGCGTTGCGCCATGGAGCCGGTGCCGATACGCAACCCACTGGTGGCGGATGACGATCGGGTCTCGCCCGGCACGCGATTTTTATTCACGATGATCCCGCAGCGCTCTAGCGCCGACTCCGCGATGGAGCCAGTGATGGCCCCACGCAAGCGAATCAGAATCGTGTGGTTTTCACTGCGACCTCCCACGACCTCGTAGTCGTGTGCCTGAAACGCACTGGCCATCTCATCAGCCGTGGCCCGAATCCGTTCCATGTAGGCGTCGAACTCCGGGGACATTGCGTAGCCCAGCGCGGCAGCCTTTGCAGCGATCATGTTGACGGCTGGCGCGCCCTGCATCCGGGGATACGCGGTTTGATCGAGGATACGACTAAAGGTTGATTTCAGGCCTGGAACCTTTTTGTTGGCGTCTTGCCCTGAAAGAATCAGGCCTCCGCGGGGACCCGCAAGCTGCTTGTGTGTGCAAGTCGTAGTGACGTGGGCAGCATTGATCGGGCTCGGATGTCGCCCCGTGGCAACAAGTCCGGCGATATGCGAAATGTCAGCGAGCAGGATGGCCCCGGCTTCATCGGCAATCTTGCGGAACCGCTCGAAATCTACGACCCGCGAGTAGGCAGTTGCACCGCAGATGATAATGCGCGGGCGATGAGCGAGAGCCAGTTTGCGCACCTTGTCGTAATCGATGAGTCCTTCTGATGTCGTGCCGTATCTGATCGCCTTGTAGTAGGTGCCCGTGAATGTGACGGAACTGCCGTGTGCAAGATGTCCTCCGTGTTCGCGGGCCATTCCAAGTAGAGTATCCCCAGGCTCAAGTAGGGCAGAGAGGACCTGGTAATTGGCGTTCGATGCCGAGTGTGATTGCACGCCTGCGTATTGGGCGCCGAACAGTTCCCGAGCTCTTCGGATTGCCAGAGACTCGACCAAATCGACGTTCTCGCAGCCTGTGTGATAGCGCCTGCCTGGCGTGCCTTCTGCCGTGACATTGACGAGCGCCGAGGCTGATGCCACCAAGGTTCGAGGCTTGACCGCACAGGAAGAAGAGACCAGTGACAGTGTTCGGTGTTGACGCGTGACTTCAGCGTCCAGGATCCTCGCCAGCTCGGCGTCTTCTGCTCGCAGATCCGCCAAGCCTCGTCGCAATAGGTCAGCTTGGTTGTTAAGCTGTTCAGTATTGACTGCCATTATTCGGTGTCCCTTCCTTGTTTGTTGAGTGCTGCGAACGACAGCACGGTTTCCTGGATTTCGCGTTCGTGTGTGCGTATGACGTAGTGCTAGCTGCCGGCTCGATCATCTCTGTGAACCTCCCCACAGACCGCAGATATCGAGCCCATGCCGTGTCCGGGGCTTCTATTGGCCGCGATACGGTGACCACCAATGAGAGGGGGCTGATCGTGGTGGTTATCGCCGCAGCAATGCAGGTTCCCGTTGCTGCCCCAGCGTAATGTCCTTAAACAATGAGTTGATCGGCATCAATCTGCATGTCCTGATTTGCGCGAAATAGATCGCGGCAATAGGGCAAAGCCGGACCTGACCGCAGGCTGTACGAGGTGCGCAATCGAGGCGATTTTCAGCTCAATTTGCGACTGACCTGAGCGGCCAGTTCGCAGTAATAACGTTTACCTCAGCGCGTCGATCAATTCGTCCTGGACAGTGGGGAGGCTGACCACCACAGAGGAAAAAGCGCTGAATGCCTAGATTCGTCGCAATCGTTGTCGTGTGGAGTTTGTTTGGGTCGAATCCAAAGAAGTGTCAACCGAAGAGGAACTACTTTTGGAGTTCTCCGCAGGAGGGGCGATGAGGTCTTTTCCAAAGTTCGAGGTGAGGTGGAAAAGCAAACTCAATCTCGATTTTTGCGCTTTTTCACATAAGCCATTGAAATACATTGATTTTTCTATCATACAAACCAGGTTTTCATCCTTGAAGCTTCCCTTTCATCCATGATCCATCAAACCATACCCGTGAGGGCTGTGTTTTTTGGCGTCTGTTCTCTCAAAAACCAAAAGCTGTATATGTGACCAGTAATTCCTTAAAGGTCACCTCTCCTCGTGTGATGATGTGAGAAGAGGATTGCTCAAAGCAGCATAGGTTTTTTAGCAAGAAATTCCACTTCATTAATCAAAAAATTAAACATTCTTCAAATTAAATGATTCTTTCTTGCTGACTGACCATGGGATTTCGCGGGCAGTACATTCAAAAAAAAGAGGCGATACTAGCCATCCAGGCTGAGCCGTCTTGATACCTGGATGTTCGACTCCACAACAGGAGGAGCTTCAGGCCCCGGGGGAAAAAGGGGCTTGAAGAATCTTCAGATCATGTATTAGGTCGAAGCCGCAGGGCCCTGACGACTAAGGCTCACACACTCTGCGAAACCAACGGGATACTACTTTGCCTCCAATTGTCAGGCGGCCAGGCCAGCGATATCTCGTATGCGCACCCCTTGCTTGAAGAGGTCAAAATCGCCGATCGGTAAGGGCTGCCTTCCAAGCGTTGTCGGTGGCCATTCGCTGACAAGGACTACGACTCCGAGCATCTGGGTCTTTATTGTTATAGCTAACGCATGCAACACTTCATCCCGCTGCGAACCATGAAGCGCAAACCCGAATCGGACTTCCCCAGCGATTTGATAGCCTCAAGTACCGGCAGCGCAACATTAACGGACGGATGTAGGCTGGCTAAAGGAGAACTACAGAGTGGGTACAGGTGACGAAAAATTCCCGAAAAGTTTTACTGCAATGATCTCGCTGGCCTAGTCATCTTCGTCGAGCAGCGGAATGACCATGCATGGCATGGTATCCATGGAAGTACCATTTGTCACAGCGATAAGGAAGTGGTGGGCATTTGATGCATAGAAGAGAAAAAATAGAGTGTTTGAAAAGTAATATTAAATACTTGATAAAAAGTCGCGGAGAGACGCAGTTGTCTTTGTGCAATTCCAGCGGTCTGACCAGAACGACTATATATAACATTCTGGAAGGGCGGGTGGTAAATGTGCAGCAGTCCACCATTCGTAAGATTTCTGATTTTTTTGGAGTGTCTTATGAGGAAATAGAGACTATTGATTTTGAAGAGAAGGAGGTAATAGAGAGTAGTATCTCTCTGCAAGGGAATATGAATCCAGCTGCAGTCCCTGTCATTAAAGAGAGCTTGGTTGTTCAAAATCTGGATAAAAGAATTGGTGAGTTGGCCACCCTCTACCCTTTAACTTATTTTTTTGGCTCGTCCTATAATTTAATAGGCGTACTTCTGGAGAGCAAAAATATTGGCATAAATGAGCCGGGAGATCTATTGATAATAAAGAAAGGCTCGTCGAGTGACGATAAAGAAAAGCTGGTGTACGACAGGATAACCAAAAAACTATTCATAACAAGCGAGGCCTGTTTCAGTTCGGATCGTATTTGTGTCGTGGGGGATATAATAGAGGAGCGGTTTAATGACGCGTGATGGCGAAGTCGAAAACAGCAAATACAAGTTGCTAGGGTTTGAGAACAGCAAAAATCTTGCTGTGATCATGATCATCGCTACAGGCAAGGTTATCAGGGTAAAGTTAAGCGAAGTGTTAAGTAGTGAAATAATGGACAATTTAAATAAAATGGAAATCAAGAACTTGTATAAGAAATTTTATTCTCAAGGGGGGGCATTAACCGCTTACGAAATGAATGATCGCCATGAAAGCTCATGGATGATTTATATTGTTCTAAATCTACTGCTGTTTACATTTTACATCTTTACCAGTATTGCTGCGACAAAGCCGATTTATTTAGAGCGCCTTGATATCATTGTTACTCCGGGCACTTTTCTTTATCCTCTGACGTTTTTAATAGTTGACTTGCTGAATGAGGCCTACGGTCTTAGACTTGCGAGGAAAGCCATATTATTTGCTTTTGCAAGTAATGCTATTATTATTGTTTTGCTGAATGCTTCTACCTATCTCCCAGGGCTGCCTGGCTGGAAGCTTGATATGCCTTACAATCAGGTTATTACTCATGTGTCTTCTGTGCTGGTAGCGTCCTCTGTTTCTTTTCTTTTTTCTGAAAATATAAATTCGTATTTGTTGTGCAAAATAAAAGAACTGACAAACTCCAGGTTTCTATTTTTGCGTGTGTTTTTAAGTACTTTTTTTGCGGTGATAATAGACAGCTTCCTTTTTTGCTACATTGCATTTTATGGGAGTATGAAAAACAGTGACATCTTGAATATGATTTATGTTCAGATAGCTATAAAGGTGTGTTTTGCTTTTTTTAATGTTTTGCCTGCCTATGGTGCAAGGTCATTGTTTAAAAAATATATAACGACAAGTCCTGTTAAGTAAGTGGGGTGTGGAATATTTTTAAAGAGCATGCTGCTCCAGTAGTAAAAGCGTATTGACAGTTTCTTTGCACAACGCTGATGGGGTCAACGCTCACTTAGTATGTGGCTGTCGTGATGAACCCCATTTGCGAGCGCGTCTAAGAGCGCCAGTCATTAGGGATGTGCCTATCATGCTTAAGTGAGCGTTTATTGAATGTGTTCTATTAAGTTTCTATTTTAATTTCAGTTTGTCTTTTAAGCTATTCATGATGTCTGCTTTATTTCCCAGATAATCATTTAATCCATTTGAACGAAGGTTGCAAGCGTCGCAGTTAGCGCAGCCACTTCCCTTTATGCCATTGTAGCAGGACAGTGTGTGGTGGCGAATCAAGTCTAATTGGTTGTGGTAGTCGGCCAAGGCCCACGTTTCCGCCTTGTTCAGCCACATAAGCGGAGTTTCAAGAAGTAATTTATATTCCATGCCTAATTCAATGGCTTTGTTCAATGCCTTGACAAACTCATTTCGACAGTCAGGATAACCAGAGAAATCTGTTTCGCAAACCCCTGTGATTACAGTTTTAGCTTGAACTTGATATGCGTAAATAGAAGCCAAGGTTAAAAACAGAATGTTTCTTCCTGGTACGAAAGTGTTTGGCAGACTTTCTCCGGAGCTATTCATGGTTGGAACTGGGATGTTGTCGCGTGTCAGGCTGCTGATCGCCAACTCATTTAGCAAGGAGGTGTCTAGTACTTTGTGCACTGTCACACCAAGTTTTTTTGAAAGGTGTTGTGCTACTTCAATTTCTGCACGATGGCGCTGACCATAATCAAACGTTATACAGTGTATTTCATCATAGAGAGGCAATGCATGGATTAAACAGGTTGTTGAGTCTTGTCCGCCACTAAAAACGATAACTGCTTTGTTACTCATGGTTCTGCTCCCTGCATTAATGTAGTCAGTGTAACGTTTGAAACAAAAGTTCGAGATCCAACCGCCGGTAGAATCCAGATGCTCATACCAAAGGATTTCATCCCTGGAGACGCCAGGCCTAAGGCCGGGCAGGCAAAACCATACCAGCAATGGCTGGGCGTGACAGCAGGAAAATCCTGAAGATTTGTGAGGTTGCCACCCTGCGGAAAACTAATGGAAACGTTCCATGAAACCCATATTCCAGGCCAGGATTTGATGCCCGATGCTTCGCTCCCGACGCCTTTGCGGAGCCAATACCTCATGATGCGTCCCGACGCCCACGGCCGGATCAGGTTCTCCGCCCAGCGCATTCATCTGCGCCCGTCAGCGGGATCAATCCAGAGTCTGGCCTCGGCGCTGTTTCTGACGTTGTAAACGTTTATGCGGCAGCGGCAGGGCCTCTCAGGCCGGCCCCGGTCCGCGACGTTATCGTCGCTCGCTCGGCGACTGCTGAATAACTCATAAGCAGTCGCCTGGGGGCTATAGGTCCTTGTCGAAGCGGAATGAGGCTCCGTAAGCCGAATCGGGTAAATGGTTGCCGCCATCCTCCCTCAGCCTGGACCTGAAGGTTCCACTTTGCGGCTGGGTTCTGTAGAGGCCGCGCTTCTGTAATTCGGGGATGATCAGCTCCACGAAATCTTCAAGTGTGCCGGGACTGATCAATGGATTGATCATGTATCCGCTGGTGCCGGAAATGCGCGCGTGTTCTTCGATCCGGTCAGCTACCTGTTGCGGAGTGCCCACGAGGATCAGGTCGCTGCCGCGGGTGACTTTGGCAAAACGTTGCTTCACGTCCCCGGCAGTCAACGGTTTACCACTGCCATCAGGGTGCATGACATAGGACGTCAGCCCTTCGGTATGGGTCGACAGTGCATCGCTGTCAGCGTAGCGGCTGATGTCGATGCCGGTGTCACCCGCATAACTGACCAGTTGCGCCTGCAGATGGTAGTTGCTTTGCAACGCGTCATATTTGCGTTGGGCTTCAATCTCGGTTTTCGCGGTGACGATACGCAGCACGGTCAGGGACTTTACATCCTCACGCTGGCGGCCGCGTGCCTGGGCCTTGGTCCATATGTCTTCCAGGCCTTGGCGGATTTCCTGAGGGTTGGATTTGGCAATAAAAATCAGCTCGGCGTGCTTCGCCGCGAACTCACGGCCACGCCCCGACCAGCCGGCCTGGATCAGCAGCGGTGTGCGCTGCGGTGACGGCGAGGTCAGGTGCGGACCGGCTACCCGATAATGCTCGCCAGCGTGATTGATCGGCCGTACCCGATCACCTCGGGCATACAATTGACGAGCCTTGTCGGCAACTACGGCGTCGTCGGCCCAACTGCCTTCCCAGAGCTTGTACACCACATCGAGGAACTCTTCGGCGCGCTCATAGCGGTCATCGTGTTTGATCATCTGTTCAAGGCCGAAATTACGCGCGGCGCTGGACAGATAAGAGGTCACGATGTTCCAGCCCACGCGGCCATTGGTCAGGTGGTCCAGGGTGCTGAAACGCCGGGCATGGGTGAAGGGGTGTTCATAGCTGGTGGTGACGGTGACGCCGAACGCGAGGTTGTCCGTTACCGCGGCCAAGGCGGGAATGATCATCAGCGGGTCGTTGGCCGGCGCTTCCACAGCCCATTTCATCGCGGCATCGGCATTGCCACCAAAGACGTCGTAGAAACCCAGCACGTCGCCGAAGAACAACATATCGAGGTTAGCCTGGTCGGCAATGCGTGCCAGGTTCGACCAGTAGCCCAGGGAGTTGATTGCCAGACGCTCGTCGGCCGGGTGCGTCCAGAGGCTCGGAGCACCGCCGCAGCCCACGCTGGCTTGTTCGTAGAGTGCAAACAACAGAGGTTTTGCATCGGACATCATCGCTCCAGAGAAAGTAAAAGTAGTTGAGGGGCGGATTCACCTTTGGTGCTTGAGCCCTTTGCCGAAATGTTGCTCAAGGTGCACCTGGATCCGTTCCGGGCCGATGGAGAGCGGCTAATAGATGACGGCTGCGGTGGTGAGCATTCCGATATAGCGATAAGAAGATCGGCCATACGACGGCGCCAGGAACATATAGATTGAAACGTACTATAAAATCTATGTGAACTTCTTTAATGGAATAACCAGCTTATATCGAGCTATATCAAATGGCTGACCTCAAACGCTCAATTTGCTGTCAAGAACCGAACCTAAGCTAATGCAAAAAAGATATTTATTACCGGTTTTTAAGATCGTTTAGCTTCAACAGGACGCCAGGCTGAGCGCGCTCAGCCAATTCACATGGGAGTGAACCATGCCGCACACACGGGACATCACCACTTTACCGACCCTGGATCTTTCATTGCTCGATGGCAGTCCGGTGCAGCGTCAGGCGTTTCTTGACGATTTGCGCCACGCCGCACGGGATGTCGGATTCCTTTACCTGACCGGCCACGGCATCGACAGCATCTTGTTGAAACAGGTGCAGGAGCATGCCCGACAGTTCTTTGCCCTGCCGGACAACGAGAAGGCGGCAGTTGGTATGATCAACTCGCCACATTTTCGCGGTTATAACCGTGCGGCTTCGGAGGTCACTCGTGGCAAGCCTGACCTGCGCGAGCAGTTCGATCTGGGTGCCGAGAGGGAGGCTTTGTCGCTCGACCCGAACAGCCCGCTCTGGGCGCGCCTGCAAGGCCCCAATCAATGGCCGGACTCGCTGCCGACACTCAAACCCTTGCTGCTGGATTGGCAGCAAGCCATGACCCGCATGTCGCTGCGCCTGCTGCGTGCCTTCGCCCAGGCACTGTCGTTGCCGCAGGAGGCTTTCGATCAGTTGTACGGCGACAAGCCCAATGAACACATCAAGCTGATGCGTTATCCGGGGCGGGCGCCAGACGAAAGTAATCAAGGCGTCGGGGCTCACAAGGATTCGGGTTTCCTGAGCTTCCTGCTGCAGGATCACCAGGCCGGCCTGCAAGTCGAGATCGAGGAGGGGCGCTGGATCGACGCGCTGCCTCGGGACAACACCCTGGTGGTGAATATCGGCGAATTACTGGAACTGGCCACCAACGGTTATCTGCGCGCCACGGTGCATCGGGTGCTGTCGCCACCCAAGGGCAGCGAGCGCTTGTCGATTGCGTTTTTCCTTGGTGCGCAACTGGACGCGGTGGTGCCGCTTTGCCCCTTGCCCACGGCGTTACTGCGTGAAGCGCGGGGCCCGGCCAGTGATCCTGACAATCCCTTGTTTCGTGACGTGGGCTGGAACTACCTCAAAGGCCGCCTGCGCTCCCATCCCGACGTTGCCCAGCGTTACTACGCTGATGCACTGATCCCCAAGGCCCTGAGTGCCTGACCCCATCACTTGATCAAGGACTATGAACATGTTCAAAAAAACAGGATTGACCCTGGCAGTGCTGGGCGGGCTGGTTGCTTCATTCAGTGCCCTGGCCCTGGAGCCGTTGCGAGTGGCAGCGGACCCCGTACCGCATGCGCAAATTCTGGCGTACGTCCAGAAGATCGACCCCCAGCTGAGCCTCAAGGTCATCGAGATCCCCAACGGCGTGAACTCTAATGAGTTGCTGGTGCATGGCGACGTAGATGCCAACTACTTCCAGCACTTGCCGTACCTGAAGTCTCAGGAACAGGCCCTTGGCGAAAAACTCGAGGTGGCTGCAACGGTACATATCGAGCCGCTGGGGATCTATTCCCATCGGCACAAAAATTTCGCCCAAGTGCCACAAAAAGGCACGGTAGCCGTCCCCAACAACGTCACCAACCTCAGTCGCGCCCTGTACCTGCTTCAGGACAATGGCCTGATCAAACTCAAGGCGGGTTTCAACGACCCGGCCATCGATCAGGCGACGCCCAAGGACATCGCCGAGAACCCGAAACAGCTGAAGATCCTCGAAATCGAGTCGCCGCAAATTCCCCGCGCCCTGGATGACGTGGACCTTGCGGTGATAAATGGCAACTACGCGCTGGAAGCCGGTTTGGTGCCGGCCAAGGATGCGCTGGGGCTGGAAAAGGCCGAGCACAACCCGTACGCCAATATCTTGGTGACCACGCCCACGTTGCGGGACGACCCACGGATCAAGCAACTGGCCAAAGACCTGACTTCGCCTCAGGTGGCCAAGTTCATCACTGACAGCTTCTCGGGGTCGGTGATCCCGGTTACGGTGGCGGACAGCAAGCCATGATCATCGTCGAGCAGTTGAGCAAAACCTACGCGTCAGGGCAGGCTCCTGCACTGGATCAGGTGTCCTTGAGCATTCCCGATGGAGCGATCTACGGGATTCTGGGGCGCAGCGGTGCGGGTAAATCGACGCTGCTGCGTTGCCTCAATCTGCTCGAGCGTCCCAGTTCCGGGCGCATTTTTCTGGACGGCGAGGACCTGACAGCCCTTTCCAGCATCGAACTGCGCCAGCAACGCCAGCGCATCGGCATGATCTTTCAAGGCTTCAACCTGCTGCACTCGCGCAACGTCTTCGACAACATCGCCGTGCCTTTGGAAATTGCCCGCGTCAGTAAAGAGCAGCGTCATTCACGAGTAAGAGAGCTGCTGGATCTGGTGGGCTTGAGCGATAAAGCGCGGGCGTTTCCCTCTCAACTGTCCGGCGGGCAGAAACAGCGGGTGGGAATCGCCCGGGCGTTGGCGGCGCGACCGGCTTATCTGCTGTCGGATGAAGCCACCAGCGCCCTGGACCCGGAAACCACGGCCTCGATTCTTGAACTGCTGCGCGACATCAATCGTCAACTGGGGTTGACCATTGTGCTGATCACCCATGAGCTGGATGTGGTCAAGTCCATTTGTGGTCACGCGGCGTTACTGGCCCACGGCCGGTTGGTCGAGGCGGGGCCTATCGCACACCTGTTGGCAAACCCGGAATCAAGTCTCGGTCGCTCACTGCTGCCGGGTTACAGCGCGCCCTTGGGTAACGATACCCTGGCCTTGGAGCTGAGCTTTTTCGACAGTCTTCTGGCCACCCCTGTGCTCAACGAATTAGTGCAGCGGCAGGGAGTCGAGGTGAACTTGCTGGCCAGTGGCGTCGAGTCCATCGGCGGGCGGCGGGTCGGGCGTTTGCGCGTGGCCTTTAGTCATCCCGGCGATAAGCTGAAATTGACTCGGGTGTTGGCCTTTCTCATGCAGCGCGGCGTCAGGGTGGAGCGCTCATGAACCGTACCATCGACTGGAACGAGATCCTCCAACTGGTGCTCAACGCGACGGGCGAAACCCTGTACATGGTCTTGCTGGCGGGATTCTTTACCCTGCTGATCGGCTTGCCTCTGGGCGTGTTGCTGTTCATCAGCCGCAGCAGTGGTCTGTACCCGATGCCCAAGCTCAACAAGGGCCTGGGTGGCCTGGTCAACCTTGGCCGCTCGTTACCCTTCGTGGTGATGCTGATTGCCTTGATCCCGCTGACCCGGCTGATAGTCGGTACGACACTGGGCAGCACCGCCGCGGTGGTGCCGATCACCATCGGCGCCTTTCCGTTCTTTGCCCGTATCGTCGAGAACGCCCTGGACGAAGTCGACAAGGGCCGGATCGAAGCCATCCTTGCCATGGGGGGAGATATTCGCCATGTGATCTTCAAGGTGCTGCTGCCCGAAGCGCTGCCCGCGTTGTTGGCGGGCATCACCTTGACCCTGGTGATGCTGATCGGCTTTTCTTCCATGGCTGGCGTCATTGGTGGCGGTGGTCTGGGGGATCTGGCGATCCGCTACGGTTATCAACGCTTCAACAACCAGGTGATGGTTGCCACCGTGGTCGTGCTGGTGATCCTGGTCCAAGGCGTGCAGAGCCTCGGCGACCGCTTGGTGCGCGCTCTGGCTCATCGACGTTGAACTCGACGTTCGCACTGACATGAGGAATCAATGCGGAGTCTGTCCAAAGCGCCCGACGCTGAATCCGTAAAGGTGAGTTTTGTGCTTGCCGACATGAATGAATCAGAGACTCTGACTGTTCCTGATCAACTCATAGGCCCGACGCACTAGCGGATTCACGGTATTGGGCCGAATCCACAAGTGATAGGAGGGCGTAGCGTCAAAGAAATTGCTCGATTTCAGACATCAGCGCTCCCTTGTACTGCACAGGCATGACTTCCAGAGCCAGCAACGAGCCTCGGCCAAGATGATTGCCAGGCTCGTCCAGCAGTCGCGAAGTAGTGAGGTGAGTGGCTTTTTTGTGCCCGATGTCCCTTATGGATGAACGGGATAATCAATGTATCCGCGCTGGTCGCCACCAAAGAAGGTGCTTGGGTCTGAAGTGTTGAGCGTCAGCCCGTTACGGATCCGCCGCGGCAAGTCGGGGTTGGCCAGGAACGGCCTTCCAAAGGCAATGATGTCAGCACGGTTGGCGGCCAAGGCTTGTTCTGCTGTTTTCGGATCGTAACCACCGGCGACCATCAGCACGCCTTTCCATTCCGTACGCAGTTGACCGATGATTGCGTCCCAGCGGGGATCGAAGTTCTCGTCCTTGACGGTGCCTACCACTGCAGGTTCCACAAGATGCAGATAGGCCAGGGGCCAGCGGTTCAGAGAGCGCACGATGTGGCCGAACGTTGCCTCGGGTGTCGCATCGCCCATTCCCATGAAGCGCCCCATGGGCGTAAGCCGTACACCTACTCGCTCGGCCCCCACCTCATCGGCAACAGCCTCTACGACTTCCAGCAACAGGCGAGCGCGATTTTCCACGCTGCCGCCGTAGTCGTCCTCACGCTGGTTGCTGTTGCTATTGATGAATTGGTCGAGCAGATAACCGTTGCCCGCGTGAATTTCAATGCCGTCCATGCCGGCTCTCAAGGCGTTGCGCGCAGCGCGACGATAGTCGCCGATGATTTGCGCAATCTCCGAGGTTTCCAGGGCACGTGGGACGGGTACATCGCTCCAGACACCATTGCCATCGTCATCGACGATAAACGTCTTACCTGGAACAGGCAGTGCGCTGGGGGCAATCGGTAGGGCGTTATCGGGTTGGAAGCTTTGGTGAGAGACACGCCCCACATGCCACAGCTGCATGAAAATCAGTCCTCCCGCTTCGTGCACTTGTGTACTCACCTGGCGCCAGGCATCCACCTGTTCATCGTTGTAAATCCCTGGGGTCCAGGCGTAGCCCTGGCCTTGGCGGGAAATCTGCGTGGCTTCGGTAATGATCAAGGCGGCACTTGCGCGTTGCCGGTAATACTCGGCGTTCATGGCGGTCGGAAGGTCGCCCGGCTGTCCGGCTCGAGAGCGGGTCAGAGGAGCCATGGCCACGCGATGAGCCAGTGTGTAGGGGCCAACCGCAATGGGTTGAAACAGGTGCTGAGTCATGGGTATTTCCTTGGGAGGGCATCGACCAGGATGCCGTGAGTGCTCAGGCGGACGGTGCCTGGTTGAATAGCAGGTGATTGCCGATCTCCGTGCCTTGTATCCGCAGTTTCCGACCCAGCGCCAGTTGGGCGGGCTCCCAGCTGCGAAGGGCCCGATCAAGGTCGTTGGGAAAGGCGCGCAGGGCCGCGGACAGGGCTAAGGCATTGGTTGCGGCCTTTGAGGTGCTCGCGGCGGTGTGTGGCCGTGGTATGGCGGCGGCATCACCGAGCAGCAATACCCGGCGGTTAACCATATGGTCGACGGCGAGATCCCGGATTGCCTGGACAAAAGGATGCTGGGTCGCTTGTACGACGGCGCGAAACTGGGGAGGCAGCAGGGCATCGGCCTGTTCGAACAGGTCATCACGCCAGGCGGGAGCCAGCCGGCCTTCAGGCACCGAAAAGCCGCGTTCGTGGCCATCCGCATCAGTCATGATGCGTGGGAGGATGTCGAGCGGAGCGACCCGGTACCAGACCCAGTTGTAGAGTCGGTGACCCGGTCGTAAATCGTTGTCTGCACCTGGCACCAGATAACCGAGGATGTGTGAGCCCTGGTGGTTGGCAAAGCTGAAGGTGCCGAACATTTCTTCGCGGACCCTGGCGGGTACGGCGTGCTCTGGTAGAAGACCTCGCCATGCCACATATCCTGCGTAGGTCGGCTGGCTGTCTGGCGACATCAGTCGACGTACCGTCGAGCTCCCGCCGTCGGCGCCAATCAAGAGCTGCGCCTGTGCTTCGTGTCCGCTGTCGAAGACGGCACGGACGATCCCGGGCCCGGTTTGATCGACGTTTACCAGAGTCTGTCCCCGGTGATAGTGCTCAGGTCCAAATGCATCGCGCAGTTTCGTATAGATCAGTGACCAGGAAGTCTGGACCTGAGGCATGTACGAATGACTTCGTATCGAGCCATCCGGACGAAATACTGTTCGGTACTCTGATCGCACGCCCAATTCACTGAGTGGAAGCTCGCACCCGCTTTGGCGTAGTGCCTCGACCACCTCGGGCTGCAATACGATGCCTCCACCTCGACTGTCGAGATCGTGGGTCGAACGTTCATACACCTCTACGTCCCATTGCGCGGCGCGCAGCAGATTGCCGGCGAACAGACCACCGAGCGAACCGCCTACGACAATGGCGCGGCGTTGATGATGCGATTGCGATGTAGTGCCGGACATGTTGTTTTCCTCCTGTTGGGCACTAACTTAATCCGCCGGGCCTTGAGTGATAATCCAGGCGTGGCTCTACGCTGCATTGCGTGAAACGCAACGTTTTGACGGGAGGTGGAGTTCAGGCTATGCCTGCTGCTCTGAGCGGGTCAGGAGGAGATTCAGCCAGCGTCGGCCGGTAGCGTTCGCCACGGCATTCCCGATGGCGGCGGCCATGGGGCCCTGGACGATCTCGGCCGCACCGAGAAATGGTTGTCCCGGCTGGTCGAGCAAATGCACGTCGACCTGCTTGGGTAACTGAGGAAAGCGCAGGATCGGATAACCGCTCCAATCGTAGCTGCGCACACCACCCGGGTCGTAACCGACTTTTTCATACAAGGTCCAGCTGGCGGACTGCACGATGCCTCCTTCCACCTGGTTGCGCAGGCCATCGGGGTTGACGATTTGCCCCACGTCCACTGCTACTACCACTCGATCGAGCTGAACCTCGCCGGTCAGCGGATGTACTTGCAGACGGACTGCTATGGCGCAGTACCCCATGATGTTCTTGTAGCGGGCAAACGCGAAGCCAATCCCGGAACCAGGTTCATTGCCTTTGTGCGGCCAGCCGCTGGCGTCCCGGACGCGTTCGACCACCGCGCGTGCTCGCGGGTCTGCCAGATGGGCGAGGCGCAAGGCAACCGGATCGGTGCCGGCCTGAGCGGCCAGTTCATCGATGCAGGCTTCGATGGCGAAGATATTGATGTGTGCTCCCAACGAACGCATGGCGGATGTGCGAAACGGCATTGTGGTCACGAAGTTCATGTCGATGCGGGTGCATGCCAGGGTGTACAGCGGCACGGCATTTCGATCGCCATCCCCTTCGGGCTGGGCGATCGGAACCGACGGCGCGGAGACGAATGGGCGGGCCAACAGCCGTGCGGGAATCAATCTGCCGGCATTTACGATGCGTTCGTTGTGCGGTGTCGTCCACAGCTCATAGGCCCAGTCCTGCAGTCTGCCCTGCGCATCGAGGCTGGCCTGGACCTCGGTGAGCATGGCGGAACTGTAGGGCTCCCAGAGATTTTCCTGCTCGCGCATCCATTGCACGCGCACAGGCGTGCCTGCGACACGCATCGCAATCAACGCGGCATCGGCTGCAGCGTCGTCCGCGCCGTTGTGGCCGTAACACCCGGACCCCTCGGTATGGATGCAGCGCACCCGCTCTGGCGCTAGTCCCACCATCTCGGCGATCCCCGCGCGAAGAGGGTAGACACCCTGCGTGTGGGTCCAGACAGTGAGAGTGCCATCCTTGAACCAGGCCACGGCGCAGGACGGGCCAATGGACCCGTGCATGAGGTACTGTTTGGTGACTCGTGCGCGATAACTCGCGCTGGCTCCGGCAGTCGGGCTACCTTCATGGCTGATCGGATAGCGGTGTGTGGGTAGGCGTGTCAACAACGAGTGGATGTCCTGAGATTCGGGGATCGCCTCTGCGCCGCTCCAGCGGGCCCGCTCATACCCGCTGCGCATCGCTTTAATGGCTTGCCACTCATCTCGGGCCACCACCGCCAGGTAGTTGCCGTCATGCACCACCTGCACCACCCCGGGCAGATCTTTTATAGACTCGGCATCGAAGTCTTCAAGGGTGCAACCAGGGCGGGGCGGACGGATGACGCGGGCATGCAGCATGCCGGGCAGGCGCAGATCCTGGACGAAAGCGGCGCCGCCACTGACTTTGGCCGGGATATCCAGGCGAGGAAGAGAATGACCGATCAGCTTGAAAGCGGACGCCGGCATCGATGGCGATTGCGCCTTCGCATAGTGGTGCAGGTCGACGCCCTTGACGGCTTCGGCGTATGACATCCGTTGTCCAGTCGGGCCCTGGATGACGCCCTCGTGGGTGGTCAGCAGTGCGACTTCGACTCCCCAACTGCGTGCCGCCGACTCCAACAGCAATTCCCGAACCTGAGCCGCTGCGTTGAACAAGGCGGTGCCGCTGTCGAAAATACTGTGGCTGCCGGCTGTATAACCTTCGTTGGGTGTCAGGGCGGTATCCGCGGTGAGCAGATGGATCGCGGTGGGCGAGATATCCAGGCGTTCCGCGGCAATCTGCAGAAGGGCAGTTTTTACCCCCGTACCCAATTCAACCTTGCCGGTGTAGACGGTGATGCCTTCGACACCGACGCGGATCCAGGCATTGAGGTAGGGGTTGGTGCGCAGGCTTCCAGGGAGATCGGGCGCCAGCACGACCGTGCCGAGCGTATCGACTTCGCTATCGGCCAGCGCATGACGCGCCGCCGGTACCAGAGTGAATGTCAGTACCAGCGCTCCTGCGCGCAGAAAAGCGCGGCGCCCCTGATCGACTTCATGGTGAAGTGTCATGTGGCGCTCCTGTCTTGTCTGGCAACACGGCTGATGGCATCGATGATCCGCAAGTGAGTTCCGCAGCGGCACAGGTTGGTCGCCATATGCTCGCGAATGGTTTGTTCGTCCGGATGGGGAGTGCGCTCAAGCAATGCCTGGGCGCGCATCAGCATGCCGGCGATGCAGTAGCCGCATTGAGCGGCCTGCGTCTCGATAAAGGCTTTTTGCAAAGGACCTGGACGCTCCGCCGTACCCAGGCTCTCGACCGTACGGATGTCCTTGCCTTCCAGCCCCATGCAGGGTGTCAGGCAGGAAAAGACCGGCTGGTCATCCACCAGCACAGTGCAGGCACCGCACTGTCCCAAACCGCAGCCGTACTTTGCGCCGTTAAGCCCCAGGTGATTGCGCAGCGCATACAGCAACGGCATGTCGGGCTCCAGCTCCAGCGAATGGGGCGAACCGTTGACGTTGAGGGTCATTTGGGTCATTGCGCCTCCTGGCGTAACTCGTGAAGGGTGGACGAAAGGTCTGCCCACGGCTGGCCAGGCTTGGCCTGCTCGCGAACAAACGATGCCAGCGCCGCAAGCTGCTCGTTATCCAGGCTGGCGGCGAAAGGCGGCATGACCGGTCCGGGTAGCCCTGGGGTGGCTGGCACACCTTCGAGCACTGTCTTGAGAAAGTTGCGCGCGCTCGCTGCATGCAGCGCTGATGTCCGATCCAGAGAGGGGCGTCCATCGATCTCTCGCATCGGCGCGGCCGGGCCATGGCACCCCGCGCACGCACCCTGGAACAGCAGGGCGCCAGGCGTCTGCTCGACTACCTCGGTGGGGCGCGTGATCGCCGAGGCGGGTAGGGTGGATGCAGGGTTATTGAGGCTCAGCAGGTATTCGGCAATGGCCTCGGCGTCGCTGGCTGGCAGGTTGGCCAGGCTGAGGCTGATCGGTCGCATCGACCCCGCGGCGGTGCCATGGCCCTCCACAACTTCAGCGCGCAAGTAGCTCACCAACTGCTCGCTGCTCCAGGGAAAGTCACGGTTGGCCATACCCAGCAGAGAAGGCGCCTCCCATCCGTCTACCGTCCCTCCTGCAAGGTGCTGAGCGGGTTTCTCGGCGCCCAGCAGGTTAAGCGGAGAATGGCAGCCGGCGCAGTGGCCAGGGCCTTCGACCAGGTAGCGTCCACGGTTCCAGGTTGCAGATTGCTGTGCCACGGGCGTCAAGGGTTCTGTCTGCAGGAACAGCAGATTCCAGAACGACACCAATGGCCGGATGTTCATCGGGAATTTCATCCGGTTCTGTATGGCCGCCGAGTGCACGGCGGGGCCGCTCATCAAATAGGCATAGACATCCGCGATATCCCCGTCCGTCATGCGGCGGTAGTGCACGTAAGGGAAGGCGGGATACAGCAAGTGCCCATCGCGCGCGATTCCTTCGCGCATTGCCCGCTCAAAGGCCGGCAATGACCATTGGCCAATACCGGTCTCGGCGTCCGGAGTGATATTGGTGCTGTAGAGCGTGCCGAACGGTGTCACCAACGCCAATCTACCGGCCAGGTGTTGGCCACCGGGACGCGTATGGCAGACCGCGCAGTCGCCGGCTTCTGCTACCCGCGCACCCTGTTGCACCTGAGCGGAATCGAAACGCTGTGGCGGTTTGGCCGGCACGATCGCCGGGTGCCACATCAACAGCGCAGCGCAAATCCCGCCTACCAAAGCTAGAACCACAGCGCCCACCCACAGCTGCCTGGCTTTCATGACGTCACCCTTCATTCGTCCGTGGAACCCGCGAGGGACTCATATCGCCGAGGGTAGAGAAGGGAGACGGGCGGCGGTATTAGCAAACTGCGCAACGGCGTTTTGCGCCATCGGCAACGCTGGGGTCGTTGCGTCATACGCATCGCTCAATTGCTCCAGCGGTAGATTCTCCTTGGCGAACGTCGCGTCTAGCCTTGCCGAAACTTTCTCCAAACGAATGAGGTTTCAGCATGCCCATCGGCAACGTTGCAACAACGGCAAGCACGACGGTGACGGGTGAACGGCCCGCATCAATCTCTGGCGCTCTGGTGGCCTTGTTGGCCTTCTGTTGTGGCGCCGTCGTCGCCAATCTTTACTATGCCCAGCCGATCGTCGAGCTGATTGCCCCGCAAATCGGTCTATCGAACGCCCATGCCAGCCTGATAGTTTCGCTGACCCAGTTTGGCTATGCCGCGGGTTTGCTCTTGTTGGTGCCGCTGGCCGACCTGATGGAAAACCGCCGTCTGGTGGTGGGTTTCACGCTCGCTGTGAGCCTTTGCCTGGTTGGCGCCGGCTTCACTCAGTCGCCTTCGTTGTTCCTGGCACTGTCATTGCTCATCGGCCTCACTTCCGTGGCCGTACAGATTCTCGTGCCGTTGGCTGCACACATGGCACCTGAAGAAACCCGCGGGCGGGTGGTAGGAAACATCATGAGCGGCCTGCTGCTGGGCATTCTGTTGTCGCGCCCGCTGTCGAGCCTGTTGTCGGAGGCTTTCGGTTGGCGCGGAGTATTCTTCAGCGCCGCGGGCCTGATGGCATTGATCGCCTGCATCATGGCCGTTGCCCTGCCACGGCGCATGCCGACACACCAGTCCTCTTATGGCGAGTTGATCCGCTCGGTATTTGTGCTCGCGCGACGCCATCCGAGCCTGCGTGAGCGCTCTTTGTATCAAGGGTTGTTGTTTGCCAGCTTCAGCCTGTTCTGGACCATCGTTCCTATTGAATTGATTCGCCAGCATGGTTTTAGCCAGGCGCAGGTCGCGGTGTTTGCCCTGGTGGGGGCCGTTGGTGCTATCGCGGCCCCGATTGCCGGCCGGCTGGCCGACGCGGGGCATGGCCAGCGCGGCACTCTCGTTGCGTTGATGCTGGCGCCTGTTTCCTTGCTGATAGGGGCTCTGCCGGGCAGTGGCTACCTTTGGCTGGTGGCGTGCGCGGTGCTGCTGGATTTTGCTGTGCAACTCAACATGGTGCTCGGACAGCGTGAGGTATACGCCATCGATCCGCACAGCCGGGCGCGCTTGAACGCCGTGTACATGACCAGCATCTTTGTCGGTGGAGCCTTGGGATCGCTGGTGGCCAGTCCTCTTTATGAGCTGGTTGGATGGAGCCTGTCGGCAGCCTTGATTGCGGCGGTTCCTGGCGTGGCACTGGTGATGTTTCTAAGCCGTCAGTACCGCAAGGGGTGAGCACCGTCGCGAACTATCGAGGCCGGAGTCGAAGAGAAGAAAGACTCGCCGCAGGGTAATGGGTGTCCCTGGGTGTCAGCGACCTGTCGATGGTGTTCTGGAGTCACACCCGTGCTTGAGCACAACCATGCAAGACACCTAATTCGTCGTCAGGCATAGTAGTTCGCTTGATTTTTCGCTCTCGGGATTGGCTGATGGACAAGTTGCTGGCGCTGAAGATGTTTGTTGAAACCGTGCGCTGTGGCGGCTACTCATCAGCGGCGCGCAAGCTCGGCCTCTCGACGTCTTCGGTGACGCGGCAGGTGGCGGGCCTGGAAAGCGAACTGGGCGCCAGCCTGCTTAATCGCACCACGTGCAACACCAGTGTCACGGTCGCAGGGCAGGCTTATTTCGAGAAGGCCGTGGCGATTCTCGAGGCCGTCGACGAAGCCGATGCCACCGTCGCCGACCGTGGCACCGAGGTCCAGGGACATCTGCGTGCCAGCGTTCCGGTGGAGTTCGGGCGGCGCATCATCGCTCCTCACCTGGGACGCTTGCTTGAGCGCTATCCGGGCCTGGAGATCAGCCTGTCGTTGAGCGACCGGGTCAGTGACCTGATCAGCGAGCGAATCGATGTGTCTGTGCGTCTCGGTTCTTCGGTGGTCAGCGATGACGTCGTCAGCAAGAAGATCGGTGACTTTAAGCGTTGGGTGGTGGCCAGTCCCGAGTACCTGAAACGTACCGGTCTGCCGCGCCACCCGAGTGACCTGCTGGAACATCAGTGCCTGCGTTTTGACTATGGCGCGGAGCACCACGATTGGACGTTCCGGGGTGACGAGGACACCCTGCGGCTGAGTGTGCAGGGGCGATTGCAGAGCAACAACGCCGATATCCTGCGCGAGGCGGCGCTGGCCGGTGGCGGAGTGGCGCTACTGGCCGACTGGCTGGTGCGTGACGATGTCGGCCAGGGCCGTCTTACCCGCGTGCTGGAACAATATGAAGTCAATCCCGGCACTGCCAGCAGCTGCATCAACGCGCTGTATCTGCCCAACCACCGCGGCTCCAGTCGCATCAATGTGTTCATTGAGTTCCTCGAGGAAATCCTCGCTTCCTGAACACCTTTCAGGTATTCGACAAAACAGCGTTGCGCGCCATGGGGCTACTCGTCCGGCAGATGCAGGTCTAGAGTCTGGCCATCATTTGTCGAAGGAAGGTGGCCGCTATGGATAACGTCATTCATCTGGCGTACGACTTCATCAATCCCTGGTGCTGGATCGGTGAGCTGAACCTGCGCAAGGCTATGGCGGCATCGAATCGGCCACAGCCGATCGTCTATGTACCATGCCGATCCGCTTTCGACCTTCCCGCCAGCCGTATCGAACAGGGTGAGTACGCCAGGCGCAAGTTCGGCAGCCTGTCGCGCAGCCGGATGTTCGAAGCGGAAATCACCCAGGCCGGCCAGGCGCTGGGTTTGCGTTTCGCCTTCGACCGAATCGAGCGTCTGGTCGATACCGACCCGGCGCACAGCTTGATGCTGGAGCGGGCCGCACGCGGCGGAGACTGTGCCGGTCTGTTCAGGCGTATCTTCCGAGCCTATTTCTGCGAGGGCCGCGATATCGAGGATGTGCGGGTTCTCGCGGAGCTGGGTGGGGACAGCAAGGTCCAGCAGGACCGGTTGCTCGACTATCTGCGCAGCGGCGAAGGAGTGACGGCGGTACAGCGCCACAAACGTGACGCCGCGGATTGGTCTGGCGGGGTGCTGCCGTTGCTTCGTATCGGCGACACCCTGGTATCGGGTGCCCAGCCCAGCGCATTGCTGGCTCGTGTGTTGCGGGACGCGGCGGCACCTGAGGTTCAGGTGGCCCACCGTCGTAGCGGTGGGCGAAGTGCATTAGCGTAACCGGCGTGCAGCGATATCCAAAACGATAGCAAAAAGCAACCCTAGCCTGCCAATCAAGCCCGGGGGCGCAGGCCCCCAGGCACGTTACGGTCAAGGCATTTGCGGCAGTTCTTGAGGACGCAAATCGAACACCAGCACTTCGGCATCCACACCGTTGCTCAAGGTCAGCGCCTGTTCATCGCGAACCCGAACGCCATCGCCTTCCTGCAATTGCAGGCCGTTGAGTTCGACCTTGCCCCGGGCCACATGCACGTAGGCGTAGCGATTGGCGGCGAGCGTGAGGCTGGCGCTTTCCTTGCCGTCGATCAGGCCGGCATAGACCCGAGCGTCCTGGCGAACCCGCAACGAACCGTTGGCCCCATCGGGGGAGATGATCTGTTGCAGGCGACCGCGTTTTTTCTGCGTGCTGAAGTGCTCTTGCTGATAACGCGGTTTGGCGCCGCCGACGTCCGGCACGATCCAGATTTGCAGGAAGTGCACCGGGCGAGTTGCCGAGTGGTTGTACTCGCTATGCGCCACGCCGCTGCCGGCGCTCATCAACTGCACGTCGCCGGGGCGGATCACCGAACCTGTGCCCAAAGTGTCCTTGTGTTCCAGGGCGCCCTCGAGCACATAGGAGAAAATCTCCATGTCCCGGTGCGGGTGTTGGCCGAAGCCTTTACCGGCCGCCACCCGGTCATCGTTGATCACCAGCAGGTCGGAAAAACCCTGCTCCCGCGGATTGCGGTAGTTGGCAAAGGAAAAGGTATGGAACGACTTCAACCAGCCGTGATTGGCCGCGCCGCGATCAGAGGCTTTGCGAAGGGTCAGCATGATGAAATCTCCTGTTTGGGACGAGAGTTCGTCCGAGTGAGGAGAAGGTTAATGTTTATCGGTGGGTGCAATAAGTAGATGGAAATTGAAAAACTGTCTCGTATGGGTTGACAGTTTTGTGCCGCGCATCACGTATTCTTATCTACCGATAACGCCACACTTGGCCATAATGTTCGGCGTCGGCACTACGTTCCTATTTCTTTGATATCAGTGATTTCCAACCCATGAAAACCGTGGCAATGGTGCTGTTTCCAGACTTTCTCCTGCTTGATATGGCCGGGCCCATGGAGGTGTTCTCCATTGCCAATCGGTATCTGGAGCCGGGCGACCATTATCAGCTGTCGATGATCGGCACCGAGCACGGCGCGTTGCGCGCTTCCAATGGTGTCAGCGTTCAGGCCGATGTGCATATAGACCAAGCGTGCGACAGCTACGACTTGTTGCTGGTGCCAGGCGGCCCGGGTGCCTACAACGAAAAGCATCCGCCGTTGCTCGAATGGCTGCAGGGCGCTGTTAACCGGGCGGCCTGTTATGGCTCGATCTGCACGGGTGCTTTCGTGTTGGGGCACGCCGGTTTGCTGGACGGTTATCGGGTGACGACTCACTGGCATTACACTGAACGGCTGATCAGGGGCTTCCCCAAGGCGATGGTTGAGACCGATCAGATTTACGTCCAGGATCGCAACCTGATCAGCTCTGGCGGGGTCACCGCCGGCATTGACCTGGCCCTGGCGGTGGTCGCTCAGGATCACGGCAAGAAAATCGCCCAGGACGTGGCGAAGGTCTTGCTGGTGGTGATGAAGCGCCAGGGCGGACAGGCACAGTTCAGCCCACTGATGGCTGCGGTGGCGTCCCATGAAACCCCGGTAACCCGGGTTCAGAACCATGTGCTCGAACACCTTGATGAAGCCTTCAGCGTCGAACGCATGGCCAGCCTGGCGAACATGAGTGCGCGGCACTTCGCCCGGATGTTTGCCAGGGAGGTGAATATGACGCCCATGGAGTTTCTGCAAAGCGCGCGCATCGACTGCGCGAGAAACCTGCTGGAAACCAGTGAGCTGCCGCTCAAGACCGTCGCCTACAAAAGCGGCTTCGGCAGCGTGCGGCATATGCGTTTTCTGTTCAGTGAAAAACTCGGCTTGACCCCCACCCAGTACCGCGAACAGTTCAGTTAGAGCTTTGTTGTCCGTCCAGCGCACCGCGATGGCCGTGACGCTCCCTCCATTGCAGTTGTACCGTCACCCATGCCTGCCAAGATACTCGTGAACTCTTGGCAATGGAGGTGCGGGAGCCTGGGCGAACTCGTGCAATGGATGATGCAGTACCTTGAACCGGGCCAGGCTTTCAGCACGTAAATGTGCATGAACAGACTCAGAGATTTAAATAGCAGTGCGGTGCTGCGGTTTGGCCCGTACGTGTTTCACACTCGTCAACGGCTGATCCTGGAAGGTGATCGGCCACTGCGTATGGGCGGACGGGCACTGGATATCCTCCAGGTGCTGGTCGAGCGCGCGGGCAACGTGGTCAGCAAGGACGAACTGATTGCCCACGTCTGGCCGACTTCGGTGGTCGAGGAGATCAACCTGCGCGTGCACATCGCTGCGCTGCGTCGGGCCCTCGGTGATGGCCAGAACGGGCGGTGCTACATCGTTAATATTCCCCAGCGCGGTTATAGCTTCATCGTCCCAGTGCAGTGCGAGTCGGACGCGATGCAGGTTTCGATCGAGACCGTTCAGCAGCCCCGGCACAACCTGCCGACACGGATCACGCCAGTGGTCGGCCGGGATTCGGTCGTTGGTAGTGTGGTCCGGAAGTTGCCGGTTTGCCGTTTCATGACCCTGGCTGGCCCCGCCGGTATCGGCAAGACCACGGTGGCCTTGCGCGCGGCCGAATTGCTGTTGCAGCACTATCGCGATGGCGTCTGGCTCGTTGATCTGGCGGCAATCGATGACCCTGCGCGGCTCGTCGATTATCTGAGCCAGACCCTTGAGCTGGACGTTGGCGTGGATGCACTGGCGCAACGGCATGCCTTGCTGGTGCTCGACAATTGCGAGCACATGCTCGAACGTTGCCGATCGCTGGTGGAGGGCCTATTGGTTTCGGCGCCACGGCTATCGATCCTGGCCACCAGCCGCGAACCGCTGCGGGCGGCGAGGGAAACGGTTCAGCGTTTGCCAGCCCTGGCGGTGCCGCCGATGTCGGCGCTGCATAGTGTTAGCGAGGTGATGAGCTATTCGGCGGTGCAGCTGTTTGTCAGCCGTGCCCGTACCCGCCAACAAGGGTTTGCTCTGCGTGAACAGGACCTGAAGGCTGTGCGGGAAATCTGTCGGCGCCTCGACGGTTTGCCCTTGGCCATCGAACTGGCAGCGGCGCAGATCGATGCGCTGGCACTGGTTGGGCTACGAGCACAACTGGACAACTGTTTTCAGCTGCTGACCCAAGGCCGGCGCACCGCCGTGCCACGGCATCAGACACTCAAGGCTGCGTTGGACTGGAGCTATCAATGCCTGAGCCCGCTGGAGCAGACCGTGTTGCAGGGGCTGGCGGTGTTCAAAATAGCCTTTACTTTGGACGCAGCCATCGGTGTCATCAGTTGTGCGGTGCTGCGGCCCATCAGCCTGGTAGAGGTGATAGAGCGGCTGGTGCTGAAATCGCTGTTGTCGGTTGAACAGGGCAATGGCATGACACGTTATCGGTTTCTCAACACGACCCGTACTTACGTACTGGAAAAGCTTGAACTGAGCGGACTGCTGCGAGTGTTTGAAATGCGTTATGCCCGCTACATCAGCCGGGCACGCTGGGTTTCAGGCCGGCCGGTGTCGTTGCAGCTCGTCGAGCAGACGGCGGACTTTGCTTAGGTCTGGCGTGTCAAAGCCTTCGGTGAAGCGGTTGTAGATTGGCGCCAGCAGGCCGTGGGCTTGTTGGAGGCGGCCTTGATGCTGCCAAAGCTCGGCCAGTGATGTGGCGGTGCGCAGTTCCCACGCCAGAGCACCCTGGGCTTTTGCCACTCCCAGCGCTTTGAGCAGCACGGTCTCGGCTGCACTCTGGCTGTTTTCTGCAAGCAGAGCATTCGCTCTGGCCCGAAGGATTTCCGCCGTGCTCCAACCCGCAGCGCCGTTTTCGGCCCGGGCCAGCAATGCGTCATCGACGAAACCGGCATCCAGGGTGACCATGATTTCCTTGATCAGCCCGGCGCCGGGTTGCGGCTTCGAATGAGCGTTATTGCCATCGATCACCTGCGCGTAGTGCCGGGCCCAGTTGTAGAACAGCAGCACCGAATGTTTTTGTGCTTGTTCGAGCAGCAGGCGCAAGAGGTTGCGGGCAGTTTGAGTGTCGCCGTTGTAGTGGGCGATCAGGCAACCGGACAATGCCAGCGTGTAGCAGATGGACGTGCCGTGGTCGATCTGGAGCGCAATGTCCAATGCCTGACGGGCAGTGCGCCAGGCCTTTTCCGGATGGCCTTGTAGCCAGTGGATTCGCGCGAGAATGGTCAGGGCGGCGACGCTCTGGTCGTACTGGACACCAAAGCCGTGGGTGAAGCGATTGAGATGCCCGCTCTGGGCCATGAGCTGGATGACTTGCTCGGCTTTGTCCCGGGCTTGTGGCTGATCGCCAGCAAAGTGCAGGGCCAGCACTTGCAAACGGTGTGTACTCAGGGACACAGCGGCGTTGCCTTGCAAACCCAGACGATCGAATTGCAGGCTCTGTTCCAGGGCCGTTTGGTAGTTGCCACAACTGAGATTGACCGCCATGTGCCCGGACACGGCCCTGAGCTGACCGGCTACGTCGTTGCAGCGTTCTGCCAGGGCTCTGGCGGTCACAAAGGCTTCGACGGTTTCGGCGGTGCCGCCTTGGGTGTGGTAGCAGGAGCTGCCGAGGGCCAGCTTGAGGGCCATTTTCAGATGAGGGCAGGGCTCAGGCGTCAACTCGAGCAGTGCCAGGGCCTTGCGCACGTACGCGCCGTGTTCCTTGAGCTGCGACAGTTCCTGCCAGAGTGGCGTCGAAACCGACGCCAGTCGGATCGCCAGTGCCTGCGGCCCTTGAGCGTTCAGGCCCCATTCGAGGGCCCAGCGGATGTCTTCCAGACTGCGGGCGTAGCGCTCGATCCATACGTCGGTCTGGATGTGCTCCCAGTCGTTCTGGGCCTGATGCATCATTGCCAGGCAGCACTCGGCGTGGCGCTCCAGGGTGTCTGGCAAATCATTTGCCTGGTCGAGTTTTTCCAAGGCATAGCTGCGGGTGGTGTCGAGCAGGCGATAAAACACCTGCTCGTCGCCGACCTCCACGTTCAGCAGTGACTTGGCCACCAGTTGCGTAATCGAGCCAAACACCTCGCGGGGCTCGATGTGTTCGCCGACAATCACGGCCGCCGCCGATTCCAGCGTGAAACCTCCCCTGAACACACCCAGTCGGCGCAGGCAGGTTTGTTCACAGGCACTCAGCAGCTCGAAGCTCCAGTCGAGTGTTGCGCGCAGGGTCTGATGCCGTCCCGGCGTCGTCTGACAGCCCTGTGTGAGCAGACGAAAACTCCCTTGCAGTTGCGTCAGCAATCCACTCAGGCCAAGGCTGTTCACTTGAGCTGCGGCCAGTTCGATCGCCAAAGGAATGCCGTCCAGACGGCGGCAAATCTCGATCGCCAGAGGCAGCTCGTCATCGCTCAGTTCGAAACTGTCATGGCTGGCCATCGCCCGTTCGACGAACAATTGCACAGCCGAAAAGGTCAAGGCTTGGTGGCGATCCAGTGCGGCGATGGGCGGGGGGCAGTCCAGAGACTCCAGGCGCCGAACGAACTCGCCTTCGGCCCGCAGGCTCTCGCGACTGGTGGCCAGAATGTGCACATCGGGCGCGCCACGAAGGATGCTCTCGCAGAGCAACGCGATGGCGTCGATCAGGTGCTCGCAGTTGTCGATGACCAGCAGCATCTGCCGCTCGCGCAGGAAGGTCGCGAGACAGCTCATCGGTTCAGCGTCGTGCAGCGACAGGTCCAGCAGCGTCGCCAGATGGGTGGTGATCATCAACGGATCGCTGATCGGGGCCAGGTCCAGCAGGCGAATGCCGTCCCGGTAGGATCCGATCAGTTGTTCGGCGACGCGCAGTGCCACCGTGGTCTTGCCGATACCGCCAGGGCCGACGAGGGTGATGAAGCGCTGGCGTGGCAATTGCCTCACAAGACTGTCGACCAAGGACTGGCGACCAATCATGCGAGTCCGCCGAATGGGCAGGTTATGGCCGCTCTGCTCGTGCCCGTCGCTCGGGGGACGCTGCTCGACGTGTTCCAGCGAGTACGGCGCGACAAAGCTGTAACCACGCTGGGCCACGGTGACGATGTAGCGCTGGCCGGCCTGACCGTCGCCGAGGGCCTTGCGCAGCGCCGCCATGTGCACTCGCAGGTTGATGTCTTCCACCACGCTTTTGGGCCACACCCGCGCGATCAATTGCTGCTTGCTGACCACATCCCCGGCGTGCTCCAGCAGAATCAACAGAATGTCCATGGCGCGCCGACCCAGGCGCAGGGGCTGGTCGGCCTCCAGCACCAGACGTTGTCCGGGGTAGACCCGGTAGGGGCCAAAATGCACGGCCTGTTCGGGGGAAAGGGTCAACGGGTCACTCCTGCTTGCATCCGTCTATCACTCGGTATCCGAGCATGTTCCTCAGGTTTTATCGTCAACGCAACGCGGTGACCGAGCGACTATGCTCTGTGCGCATTGGCTGCAGCGTTTCTGGCACCGTTCGCAAGCTCCGTCTTTACTGGGCGCGGCGGTGGCAAAAGGATGAGTCGGGGCTTTTGGCGCACCATTGAAAATTAACAACGTTTAACTCGTCCTGCGCCCGGTTTACACCCAAAAATCCAATACTTCCAGTCCATCAACCGAAGGCGCCGGTCTTCGTTCTTCGTGCAGCAAAAGGGATGAACACTTCAGGAGGATGCCGGAATGAGCGACGTGGTAGTGGTCTATCACAGTGGCTATGGTCATACGCAGGTCATCGCCGAAGCCGTGGCACAGGGGGTGGAGCGGCACCTGAGCAGTACCTGCCAGCTGATTCCGGTCGAGGAAGTGGACGGGCACTGGGACTGCTTGCACCGCGCCGACGCGATCATCTTTGGTGCCCCGACTTACATGGGCAGCGCATCGGCGTCCTTCAAGGGCTTCATGGAGGCCACCGCGTCGTTCTACCTGGCGCAGCCCTGGCGCGACAAATTGGCTGCCGGGTTCACAAACTCCGGTTGTCTGTGCGGCGACAAGCTCAACACCTTGCTGCAGATGGCAGTGTTCGCGGCTCAGCACTCGATGATCTGGGTCGGCCTCGACTTGCCGCCGGCGCGCTCCAGCGCTGGCGTGTTCGATGGGCAATTGAATCGTCTGGGCAGTTTTCTGGGGGCCATGGCCCAGTCGAATGTCGAACAGTCCCCAGAGTACGCACCACCTCCCGAAGATCGCTGCACCGCTGCGCACCTGGGCGAGCGGGTAGCGCGTCTGGCCGAACGAATGGGCCATCCATCGGATTGATTCACCCAAACACACCCGACGCCTTAATTAAGGAGCAATCGCCATGAGTACATTTACCACACGCGACGGTACCGAGATTTATTACAAGGACTGGGGCACCGGTCAGCCCATCGTCTTCAGCCACGGCTGGCCGTTGAATGCCGACAGTTGGGAGTCGCAGATGATCTACCTGGCCTCCAAGGGCTACCGGGTCATCGCCCATGATCGGCGTGGTCACGGGCGCTCCAGCCAGCCCTGGTTCGGCAATGAGATGGATACTTACGCCGACGACCTCGCGCAGTTGATCGAGTTGCTGGATCTACAAAACGCGGTACTGTTCGGTTTCTCCACCGGCGGTGGCGAAGTGGCGCGTTACATTGGTCGTCATGGCACTGGGCGAGTCGCCAAGGCCGGGCTGATTTCTTCGGTGCCGCCGCTGATGCTCAAGACGGAGGCCAATCCAGGCGGCCTGCCGATGGACGTGTTCGACGGTTTGCGCCAGGCGTCCCTGGCGGACCGTTCGCAGTTGTACAAAGACCTCGCCAGCGGGCCATTCTTTGGTTTCAACAAACCGGGTGCCAAACCTTCCCAGGGCATGATCGACTGGTTCTGGATACAGGGTATGACCGCCGGTCACAAGAACGCCTATGACTGCATCAAGGCCTTCTCTGAAACCGACTTCACCGAAGACCTGAAAAAGTTCGATGTGCCGACCCTGGTGGTGCACGGAGACGCCGACCAGATCGTGCCGATCGAAGCCTCCGGCATCGCCTCGGCCAAACTCGTCAAAGGCTCGAAACTGCTGGTCTATCCAGGCGCGCCTCATGGTCTGACCGACACTCACAAGGATCAGCTCAACGCCGATCTGCTGGCGTTCCTCAAGGCCTGATCAAAATCAAAAGATCGCAGCCTGCGCCAGCTCCTACGCGGATATGTGTACACCCGTAGAAGCTGGCGCAGGCTGCGATCTTTTGCTGTTGAGAGAGGGCAGGGCACGCACCGCCTGACAACGCCAGGCAAACGGATTGATGCCTTCGCTGCGGGTGAACATGTGGCAGAAGTGCGCCTGATCGCAGAACCCGCACTCCAGACTGATTTGGGTCAGGGTCAGGTCGGTGTTCTGGATCAATTGCTTGGCCCGGGCGATGCGCTGGCAACGAATCCAGTCCTGAGGCGACAGGCCGGTGCTGCATTTGAAGGCCCGGGAGAAATGACTGCGGGACAGAGCGCAGGCCCGAGCGAGCTCGGTGACTTCCAGTGTTTCACTCAGACCGTCGAGGATCAGTTTTTTGACCAGGCTTTCTCGCCAGGGAGAGAGGCCGCCGGTGGTGGTTTTTCGCGTTTGCGTGACCGACGCCCTGACGGCGTTGTGCTCAATGTGGGCCATGACAAAATTCCGTGTCGGTGGGAATGCGCTGGCGCACTGCGCGGCGGGTCAGCCGCTTCCCGCTATAGAAAACAGGTCTGCACAGAGGGATTCATTCTTGGTCGCGGGGCGCTGGCTTGCGAGTTAAACGTTGTTAATTCCGTGGGCGTGCGGCAGCCAACAATTGCACTGACTCAGCACATGGCTGCAATTTTCGAGGTGTGGGACGAGTGCATGATTTAGCCCATCTGGCGGGCGTGTGGATGGCCGCTTTTTCTGACTCGATCAAAGGTGAAGGCATGAAGCATTCTCTGAAGTGCACGCTGAGCGGATTCGGTCTGGCATTGGCGCTGACATCGGCTGGCGCCCTGGCTCAGGCGCCGACCCAGATGGCCACTCAGGTACCCGGTTACTACCGGCTGGCGGTGGGCGATTACGAAGTGACGGCGCTGTTCGATGGCTACAACGATCTGTCGCCGAATCTGCTCAATGGCCTGACCCAGAGTCAGATCCGTGCATTACTGGCCCGTCGCTCGATTGAAACACCGGGGGTGCAGACGGCGTTCAACGCCTTTCTGATCAATACCGGCAAGCAGCTGATCCTGGTGGACACCGGCGCGGGGCAGTGCATCGGAGCCACCGCCGGCATGCTCGCAGCGAACATGAAAGCGTCCGGTTATCAGCCGGAGCAGGTCGACACCATCCTGCTCACGCACCTGCATCTGGACCATGTTTGCGGACTGGTGGACGACAAGCAGCAACCGGTGTTCGCCAACGCCACGGTCTACGCGGCGAAGGCGGAAGCCGATTACTGGCTCGATCCTCAGGCCATGGCCAAAGCACCCGCCGGTGCCAAGGAGTTTTTCAGGATCGCCCAGGATTCCACCGCGCCGTACGTTGCCGCGGGGCGCTTCAAGACCTTCGACGCCGGTCAGTCACCGGTGCCGGGTATCGTCGATGCCGAACTGGAAGCCGGGCACACGCCGGGCAGCACCACGTACCGCTTCACCTCCCAGGGCCAGAGCATTCTGTTCATGGGCGATCTGGTGCATAACCTGGCGGTGCAGTTCGAGCATCCCGAAGTCTCGATCCGCTTCGACGTCGACAGTCAGCAGGCGATCAAGAGCCGGGACAAAGTCTTTACCGACGCGGCGACGAGCAAAATTTGGGTGACCGCGGCGCACCTGCCGTTTCCGGGTGTAGGTCACATCACCGCGGTGGATAGACGTTTTCAGTGGGTGCCTATCGAATACGGGCCTTACAAGCGGGCGGCCAAAGTGCCGATGATCGAGTGAAGTCCAACTGATTCGTGCCTGGCTGAAAACACAATGGGACTGTGCCTGTGAACCGTAACGATCTGCGCCGCGTAGACATGAATCTGTTGGTGATTTTCGAGGCGTTGATGTTCGAGAAGAACCTGACCCGTGTGGCTGAAAAACTGTTCATGGGACAACCGGCCGTGAGCGCTGCGCTGGGCCGCTTACGGGATTTGTTCGACGATCCGCTGCTGTTGCGCAACGGTCGCGGGATGGAGCCAACGGCGCGAGCCTTGGCGATTCTTAAAGAGCTGCAACCGGCGATGGACACCATCTCGGGTGCCGTCAGCCGGGCCAAGGAGTTTGATCCGGCAACGAGCTGCGATGTGTTTCGCATAGGCCTTTCGGACGATGCCGAATTTGGTTTGTTCCCGCCGTTGTTGCGTCAGCTGCAGCAGGAGGCGCCGGGAATTGTGGTGGTAGTGCGTCGGGCCAATTATCTGTTGATGCCGGCCTTGCTGGCATCGGGGGAGATTTCCGTGGGGGTCAGTTACACCACCGAATTGCCGGCCAACGCCAAGCGCAAGAGGCTGCGTGATATCGCCTGCAAAGTGTTGCGCGGTGACAACCGGCCCGGTGAGCTGACGCTCGATGAATACTGCCAGCGCCCCCACGCGATGGTGTCGTTCTCTGGCGACCTGAGCGGCAACATCGACCTTGATCTGGCCAAGGTCGGTCGTACCCGGCGAGTGGTGCTGGGGGTTCCGCAATTCAGTGGTTTGCGGGCGATGCTCGCCGGTACCGAAATGATCGCCACCGTGCCCGACTACGCGGCGTGTGCGCTGGTTGAAGGGTGTGCCTTGAGAGCCGAAGACCCGCCGTTTCCCATCGATGCGGCGCAACTGTCGATGGCCTGGAGTGGCGTTCACGATAACGACCCGGCAGAGCGCTGGTTACGTTCGCGGATCACTCAGCACATGTCTGAACCCTTGAACATCACAACCCCCTAGACAGTACTGAAGGCCGGGTCGCAAAGAGAGCACGTGCATTCAATTTTTTGTGCCCTGGCATTGGCACTATCGAATCAGTTATCGGCGCATCAACGTCGGTGTTTTTCAACTGGGCTATGCTCAATGATCGTTTTGCCGGAGCTTTCGGTTATGCCTGATTCCAATCGCCTCGACACTGCAACCGCGCGGCCGGGTTTCGATGAGGTCGTAACCTTGATCGTCAAACACCGGATCAAGGCCGGTTTTGAAGCACCTTATGAAGCCTGGTTGCGGCGCATTGTCGGTATCGCCGGGCAGCGCGAGGGACATTTGGGCGTGGACGTGATTCGCGGCAAGAATGCCGGCCTCGACATGTTCACCTGCGTGCTGCGCTTCTGCTCCACCGAGGCGATGCAGCGCTGGCTTGATTCGCCGCAACGGCTGGAGCTGGTCAACGAAGCCGCACCGATGCTGGCGGACGGCGACCAGACCGAGGTCCAGCCGATCAATGAATTCTGGTTTTCACCGCTGGCTGATGCCGCATCACCACCACCGCGCTGGAAGCAGGCGGTGCTGACATTGATGGTGATTCTGCCGCACACCCTGCTGGTGCCGCTGATCTGGGGGCCAGTACTGCGACTCAACGCTTTACTCTCCAATTACGTGATCGCCACCTTCCTGATCACCCTGACCATCGTGCTCTCGGTGGTGTACCTGTTCATGCCCATGGCGACCCGACTGTTCGCCCCCTGGCTGACAGCCGACCAGTCCCATTCCACTTTGCCTGAGGAAACGCGATGAACGCCGATCTGATTCTATTCAATGGCCAATTTCATACCGTTGACCGTGAAAAGCCCCTTGCCAGTGCGGTCGCGATCACCAACGGCCGCTTCGTCACGGTGGGTACCGATGCCGAGGCCATGGCCTTGCGCGGTTCGGGCACCCAGGTTATTGACCTCAAGGGCCGCTGCGTTATCCCTGGCCTCAACGACTCGCACTTGCACCTGATTCGTGGCGGCTTGAACTACAACCTCGAACTGCGCTGGGAAGGTGTGCCATCCCTGGCCGATGCCTTGCGCATGCTCAAGGATCAGGCCGATCGCACACCGACGCCGCAATGGGTGCGGGTGGTCGGTGGCTGGAACGAATTCCAGTTCGCCGAAAAGCGCATGCCGACGATTGAAGAACTCAACCAGGCTGCGCCGGATACGCCGGTGTTCGTTTTGCACTTGTACGACCGCGCCTTGCTCAACCGCGCAGCGCTCAAGGTTGTCGGTTACACGCGCAACACGCCGAACCCACCGGGTGGCGAGATTGTGCGCGACGCCAACGGCGATCCGACCGGCATGTTGGTGGCCCGTCCGAACGCGATGATTCTTTACTCGACCTTGGCCAAAGGGCCGAAGTTGCCGCTGGACTATCAGGTCAACTCGACCCGTCAGTTCATGCGTGAACTCAATCGTCTCGGCCTGACCAGTGCTATCGATGCTGGCGGCGGCTTCCAGAACTACCCGGACGACTACGCGGTGATCGAGCAGTTGGCCAAGGACCAGCAACTGACGATTCGCATTGCTTATAACCTGTTCACCCAGAAGCCCAAGGAAGAGCTGACCGACTTCAAGAACTGGACCAGCAGCGTCACCCTGCACCAGGGCGACGATTACCTGAGGCACAACGGCGCTGGTGAAATGCTGGTGTTTTCGGCGGCGGATTTCGAGGACTTCCTCGAACCGCGTCCGGACCTGCCGCAGACCATGGAAGAGGAACTGGAACCGGTGGTTCGCCACTTGGTCGAGCAACGCTGGCCGTTCCGTCTGCACGCCACCTACAACGAATCCATCAGCCGTATGCTCGATGTGTTCGAGAAGGTCAATCGCGACATTCCGTTCAATGGCTTGCCATGGTTCTTCGATCACGCCGAAACCATCACTCCGCAGAACATCGAGCGGGTGAAGGCGCTGGGTGGCGGCATCGCGATTCAGGACCGCATGGCGTTCCAGGGGGAATACTTCGTCGACCGTTACGGCAGCAAAGCCGCCGAGCACACCCCACCGATCAAACGCATGCTCGCCGAGGGCGTGCCGGTCGGCGCGGGCACCGACGCCACACGCGTTTCCAGCTACAACCCGTGGACCTCGCTGTACTGGATGGTCAGCGGTCGTACCGTCGGTGGTCTGGCGTTGTACGAGGAAGGCTTGCCGCGCACCACTGCGCTGGAACTGTTCACCCACGGCAGCGCCTGGTTCTCGTCCGAACAGGGCAAGAAGGGCCAGATCAAGGTTGGGCAACTGGCGGACCTGGCAGCGTTGAGCGCGGACTTCTTCAGCGTCGAGGAAGAAGCGATCAAGTGGATCGAGTCGGTACTGACGGTGGTCGGCGGCAAGGTTGTGTACGCCGCCAGCGACTTCGAAAAACTCGGGCCGGCCAGCGTGCCGGTGCTGCCGGACTGGTCGCCGGTGATGAAAGTCCCCGGCCACTGGCGCCCGAATTCGCCGATGCAGGCTCAGGTCCACCATTGCAGCGGCCCGTGCGCGGTGCATACGCACAGCCATGAAAAGGCGCGGCATTCGAATGCGCCGGTCAGCGATTTCGCCGGTTTCTGGGGCGCGTTCGGCTGTTCCTGCTTCGCCTTCTGATTCCGATAAAAAGCGCCGGCCTTCGTGACCGGCGCTCCCCGCAACAACCATCCACCGAGGAGTTTCACATGAGCAACGTTCCTTACTCGCGTCTGAACAAAGACGATGCCGTTGTGCTGTTGGTCGACCACCAGACCGGTCTGATCTCGCTGGTGCAGGATTTCAGCCCGAACGAGTTCAAGAACAACGTCCTGGCGCTGGGCGACATTGCCAAGTTCTTCAACCTGCCGACCATCCTCACCACCAGTTTCGACAGCGGCCCGAACGGCCCGATCGTGCCGGAACTCAAAGAGCAATTCCCGGACGCGCCGTTCATTGCCCGCCCTGGCCAGATCAACGCCTGGGACAACGCAGACTTCGTCAAAGCCATCAAGGCCACCGGTCGCAAGCAACTGATCATCGCCGGTGTAGTGACTGACGTGTGCGTGGCGTTCCCGACCCTGTCGGCGCTTGCTGAAGGTTTTGAAGTGTTTGTGGTCACCGATGCTTCCGGCACCTTCAACACCACCGTGCAACAAGCGGCGTGGGCACGGATGTCGGCCGCCGGTGCGCATCTGATGAACTGGTTTGCGGTGGCCTGCGAGCTGCAAGTCGACTGGCGCAATGACATGGAAGGTCTGGCGAATCTGCTGTCGCAGCGCCTGCCGAACTATCGCAATTTGATTAATAGCTATACCAAGTTCACGGCCAAGTAATCTGCTGAAAAAAATGCCCGCCGATGTGCGGGCATTTTTGTGCTCAACGTTTTTGCAACCACCCCAGAAATCCACCTTTCCTGACCTGCACAGGCTTGGCCATCAACGCCAACCGACTGTTCTGTTGCCGTACTGCCTGCAACGTGTTCAACGCCTGGCCCACTTCGCTGCGCTGCTCCATGCACTGGCGGGTCAGGTTCTTGTCGAGACGGTAGATGATGGAGGATGTCAGCGCGGTGAACGTCGCCTGGGACGGTGTATCGGCAAGGATGCTCTGTTCGCCCATGACTTCGCTCGGCCCCATGCGGCCTGCCTCGGTCAGGCCATTGCCATCGGACACGCTGGCGCTGACGACACCGGTGGCAATCACAAACAGGCTGTCCGGCACTTCGTCCAGATCCAGCACCACCTGGCCGGCGGTGTACTGCTGCGGCACCATCGATTCGGCGAGGCGGTCACGCTCTTCATGGCTAAGCGAGCGGAAAATCTTCACTTCATCGAGCAGCGCGCGGGCGCGAGTCGAGGGTTCGATCACGCCGTCCGGATGCCGCGAGATCCCCGCCGCTTCAAGGTGCCGATGGGCGAGATCGAACAGTTGATTGCGCACGTCGCCTTTCTTGCCCAGTTCGGCGATGAAACCGCTGGCCACGTATTCGGACATTTCTTCACCCGCCTCTTTGAGCAGCGCTTTCGGCGCCGGATCGAGCAACAGGCTGCTGCTGCCTTGCAGAGTACGGTCGAGGGCATCGAGCACCCGGCGCGGACGGACGTGGTTCGGCACCTTGATGCTGATCGACACGCCGTGCAGGTTGGTCGGGCGGCTGAGGTTGACGATCTTGGCCTTGGCCGCCACCGAGTTCGGCACCACGGCCAGGGTGCCAGCGCTGGTCAGCAGATGGGTGGCGCGCCAGTCGATATCAAGCACCTTGCCTTCGACGCCGTCGATCCTCACGAAATCGTCCACCTGATAGGGCTTGGTGGTGTTGAGCACGATGCCGGAGAACACGTCGCTCAATGTACTCTGCAACGCCAGACCGACCACGATGGCAACCACCCCGGAGGTCGCGAGCAAACCTTTGACCGGCAGCTCCAGCACATACCCGGCGGCAGCGACAATGGCGGCCAGGAACACCAGCGCACCGATCACGTCCTGCAACAACCGACCGCTGTGACCGATGCGGCGCATCAGGACCAGACCGATCACTTCGGTCAGCACCCGCGCGGCGTACAGCCACCAGAGAATCCCCAGTGCCGTGGCGCCCAGTTGTGCAACCCGGTCATCGGCGAACAATGGCGCCTGCAACGGGCTGACGCCGGCATTGATGACCAGCGCATTGAACGCCAGAAACAACACCAGACGCACACCGACCCGCGGTGCGCGGTGCTTGAACGGGACGAGGTGCCAGAGCAGAGCGTCGAGCACCAGAAGCAGGGCGCTCCAGGACAGCAGGTGGGCAAACATGAAAGTCATGGAATAGCTCCGCTGGAAAAGAGTGAATGGCTCGCTCCCACAAAAAAGCCCTTCGCCCCACATCGCTGTGGGGGAAGGGCCCTGGCTTAGTTCAGGTGCGTCTTGAGCTCAGCCGCCGCTTGTCGCACTGCTGCCTTCACTTCGGGTATCTGGCTCAGCGGATTGAGCAGGCCGAAGTCATGAATCATCCCGTTGTAGCGCACCGAGGTCACCGGCACGCCGGCCGCGTCGAGGTGGCGGGCGTAGCCTTCGCCTTCGTCACGCAGCACGTCGAATTCGGCGGTCTGCACCAGCGCGGCGGGCAGGCCCTTGAGCTGTTCGGCGCTGGCATTCAGGGGGGAGGCATGGATCTGCGCGCGTTCGGCCGGGCTGGTGGTGTAGTTATCCCAGAACCACTGCATCATGCCTTTGGTCAGGAAGTGGCCTTCGGCAAACTGCTGGTACGAGCCGTTATCGAACCCGGCGTTGGTCACCGGCCACATCAGCAACTGGAAGCGCAGGGCCGGGGTGTTTTGTTCCTTGGCCTTCAACGCCACCACCGCCGCCATATTGCCGCCGACACTGTTACCGGCCACCGCCAGACGCTTGCCGTCGACACCGATGTCCTTGCCGTGCTCGGCCACCCATTTCGTGGCGGCGTAGGCCTGGTTGATCGCGGTCGGGTAGTGGGCTTCCGGCGACGGGGTGTAATCGACGTACACGGCAACTGCCCCGGAGCCCACCACCAGGTCACGAATCAAGCGTTGGTGGGTCGGGAAGTCGCCCAGCACCCAGCCGCCCCCGTGGAAGAACATGAACACCGGCAATTCGCCCTTGGCCCTGGCCGGGCGCACCACCTTCAGGTTGATCGTCTGGCCGTCGACCTTGATCGCCTTGTCGCTGACTTCAACACCGGACAGATCGACCTTCACCGAGGCCTGGGCACCGGTCAGCACCGCGCGGGCGTCTTTCGGGCTCAGTTGCTCCAGCGGTTTGCCACCGCCGGCGGCGAGGGCTTCGAGGAAGGCCTGGGTGTTGTGTTCGACAGCGGGGCTGCCGGCAGCGAAAGCGTTGCCGATGGACAGGGCGAGGAGGGAAGTGGTGAGGGCTGTCTTGATGCTCATGGTCAATTCCTTTTTCAATCGTTTGAGTTTTTATGCCTTGGGATCGGGCTGCTGTGACGCTGGGGTTCAGGTCTCAGCAACACCGTGAGCACAGATTAATGAGGTGCCTGGATGTGAAAAAGCGGCTATAAAGCGTTTAACTGTCAACCAGGGAGTGACAATGAACCCGTTCGAAGACATGCGTATTTTTTGCCAGGTCATGGACTCCGGCAGCTTCACGGCGGCGGCCGATCAGTTGGGCCTGTCCAAGCAGTTCGTCAGCCGCCGGCTGATGCAATTGGAGGAGCGCCTCGGCGTGCGCCTGCTCAACCGCTCGACCCGGCGGCTGGATGTCACGCCCCTGGGGCAGAGTTATTACGAGTCGGCCTTGCGCCTGCTCAGCGAAGTCGAACACGTGGAGCAGGGCATCGCCGGCCAGACCAGCGAGCCTCGCGGCACCATTCGCTTGAGCGCGCCGCTGTCGTTCGCGGTGGCGCACTTGGGGTGCCTGCTGCCGGTGTTTTTACAGCGCTATCGCGACGTCACGGTGGAAGTGGACTTGAGTGACCGACCTGTGGACTTGCTCGGAGAAGGCTACGACCTGGCATTGCGCATCGGTGTGCTGGAAGACTCGACGCTGATCGCCCGACGCCTCGCTTCCATCCAGCGGGTGTACTGCGCCAGCCCGGATTATCTGGCCGAGCTCGGTACGCCGGTTCATCCCGAAGACTTGCACAGCCATGACTGCCTGCCTTACGGCCACGGTCGTCAGGTGCAATGGCGGTTCGAAGGGCAGGGCAAACCACTGACCGTGAACGTCACCGGAAGGATGCGGGTCAACAACGGTGAATTGCTCAAGGACGCGGCCATCGCCGGCATGGGGATTACTTATTTGCCGACTTTCATTGTCGGCTCGGCCTTGAAGGACGGACGGCTGGTGCCGGTGCTGGACAACTTCCGCCCCGGGCCTTTGACGTTATCGGCGGTCTATCCGCAGCATCGTCAGGGCTCGCGACCGGTGCATGCGCTGATTGAATTCTTGCGTGAACGGCTGGATCAGACCGAGGGCGGGCTTTAAATACAGCAGCCTCCAGATGCTTGGCGAAAGAATTTTCTCAGCACAAACTTTTCCAGAGTCGCACATCCATACAATCGCACTGCTGTGACGAAGTCGAAAATGGCGCCTCTCAAACGTATCTGGAGAAGTGTTATGGCAACCGCAAAAGCAGTACCAGGTAAAGGTCTGATTGATCCAAGCAACCACGCTCTGATCCTGATCGACTTTCAGTTGCAGATGTCATTTGCGACCAAATCCATCGACGCTGTCACACTTCGTAATAACGCCGCATTGATCTCCAAGGCAGCGAAGGAGTTTGGCGTTCCTTCCATTCTTACCACCGTCGCCGAAAAAAGTTTTTCGGGCCCCATGTTTGAAGAAATCACCTCGGTCTTCGCCGGTCAGGAACTGATTGACCGGACCAGCATGAATACCTGGGAAGACGAGCGCATAGCCGTCGCCGTGAACAAGATCGGTCGCGACCGAATCGTTCTTGCCGGTCTCTGGACTTCGGTCTGCATTGTTGGACCCGCGATCTCGGCGCTTGAACAAGGCTTCGAGGTCTACATCATTTGCGATGCTTGCGGTGACGTTTCGGATGAGGCTCATGAGCGCGCTATCGAGCGCATGATTCAAGCCGGTGCGCGTCCAATGACCTCACTTCAATACCTCCTGGAACTGCAGCGTGACTGGGCTCGCGGCGACACCTATAACGAGACGGTGAAAACCTCTATTGCTCATGGCGGCGCTTACGGTCTTGGTTTGATTTATGCCAAAACCATGTTTAACGCATCGGAAGGTCACTGATCTGTATTGCGCCTCTTCCTTGATGGGGAAGAGGCGCACTCGGGCGAGCGTTGGGAGCCAACGGATATGAATACGACGACGGCATCGGATGTGGCGCTGTGTTGGTTACGAATCACCGGTGTACTGATGCTGTTGCTGGTGCACGGATTGCCTAAGCTTTTCAATTTTGAACACGAACTGGTGTTGATCGAAGACCCGTTTGGCATGGGGGCTCGGTTGACCTTGTCGCTGGCAATTTTCGCGGAAGTGTTTTGTCCGATATTCATCGCACTGGGACTGCTGACGCGCCTTGCGACACTGCCTGTTCTCTTTTTGCTGGTTGTATCGGTTGTCCGGGTTCATCCCGAGTGGAGCCTGGCCGAGGGCCAGTTCGCCTGGCTGCTGCTGATCATCTTCTCGACGATTCTTGTCGGGGGGGCTGGAAGATTGGCATTGGGTACGAGTCTGTCGCATCGCTGGCCACTCCTGAGCAAACTGTAGGGAGGAAATGGTGAGTACGATGACTCAAGAGCAGGCACCGACTTCGGCCTCTTCTTTTGTTCCAGTACCCTCTAAACGGGATCAAGACGATCAAAAAAGTGGACCCGCCAGAATAGCGGGTCCGAAAGGCAGATCAGAGCTTCGGCAACTGGCCGACGCGTCCCAGCATCTCGGTCACGATCTGCAGGTCCAGCAGGAACTGGTCGACGGTCTTGAACTCGTTGTCGGTGTGGCCGGTGTACTTGACCTCGGGCCTGGCCAGGCCGAACTGCACACCATTGGGCAGTTCATGGACCGAGGTGGCACCGGCGGAAGTGCCGAACTTGTGTTCCATGCCAAGGTTTTCACTGGCCACGGCCAGCAGGGCCTTGACCCATTCACCCTCAGGGTTGCGGTGCATCGGCTCGGCGATCGAGTAGTTGAAGGCCACTGCAATATGGGTCTGCTTGCTCCAGGCGCCAAGCTTATCGGCGATTTCGGTTTTGAGCGTCTCCGGGGATTTACCGACCGGCACGCGCAGGTTGACCGCGAGCTTGAAGGCTTTGTCATCCATCCCGACATAGGTCAGGGACGTGGTCAGCGGTCCCATGAAGGCATCGGAAAAACCGACCCTCAATTTGCCACCCAGGTAGTCCAGGCCCCAGTTGTCGGCAGCATAGCGGGCGGCGTCGGTAATGTGGTTGTGCTTGAGCGCGACCTTACCGTCGAGGCTGTTGATGAGGCCCAGCATCCTTGCCACCGGGTTGACGCCTGACTCGGGCTCGGAGGAGTGGGCGGAAACGCCGGTGACCGTCAGCTTGACGTCCTTGCCGACGACCTTGGCGGTCACCTCGAAGTTGCCGCCATTGCGCTTGGCATAATCAGTGCCGGCCTTCTGCAGGCTGGTGGCCAATTCGGCAGGCTTGTCACCCACAACGGTGGCGACCGAGGTCGACGGAATCTGGTTGGTGGCCAGACCGCCCGTCATTGAGGTGATTTCGGCGCCTTTACCCTCTGCGGTACGCCGGACAAAGGTCGCCATGACGGTGCCGTAGCCTTTCTCGGCAATCACCACCGGGTAGCCGCCATCCAGCGCCAGGTTGTAGTTGGGTGTCGGGTTGTGTTCGAAGTAATAGGGGATGGCGTCACCGGTGGTTTCCTCGGTGGTGTCCACCAGCAGCTTGAAATTCCTCGCCAGCGGCAGCTTCTCTTCCTTGATGATCTTCATGGCATACAGCGCCACCACAATACCGTTCTTGTCATCCTCGGTGCCCCGGCCATACATGCGGTCGCCGACCTGGGTGACCTTGAACGGATCGAGTCGGGTGCCGTCTTTCAGGACCCAGTTCTCCGGAGTCACGGGGACTACGTCGGCATGCGCGTGAATGCCCACGACTTCATCGCCACCACCTTCGAGGGAGATTTCATAGACGCGGTTGTCGATGTTGCGAAAGTTCAGGTTGAAAGCCTGGGCAAGGCCCTTGAGCTTGTCGGCGATCTTGATGAATTCGGGATTCTCGTGCTGGGCGACGCCATCCACGCGGAAGGTCGGGATTGCCACCAGTTCGCGCAGGGTCTCGGTGGCAGCGTTGCCGTACTTCACCCGCGCATAGATGCCAAGCAGGCGATGGATCTCGTTCTGCTGTTCAGGGGAAAGGGGCTTGTTGCCCTGGAAAGCACTGATTGCCGGGCCGAGGTCGGCGGTTTTGGCAAGGTCGCTGTTGGCCAGGCTGCCCAGGAACTGCCTGAAATCCGTGACCGATGCATCATTGAAGGTCTTGAGGATGGTCGCGCTCTGTAGCGGTGTGATGTTGGCGTGCGCTGACGTAGTGAACGCCGAAAGGCTGGCCAGCATCAAGGTTGTCGCGGCCAGGTGCTTGAGTGAGAAGTCCATTGCTGGGGGCATTCCTTTGCAGGTGGTTTGTGAGAAATTTCTGATCGATGAGACAGAAACATTTCCAAACTAACACTATGAGGAAGTGGTACGGGAGTCCCTGAAGTGAGATCTGTCGCACAGAAATGCAAAAGCGACGCAGAAACGAAAAAGTCCCGGGAGGGTTTCACGGACTTTCAGAGTCGTTGGTCACGTCGTGGCAGGTCATGTTCATTGCTGTTTTTTGAGTGAAGGAAACTCCTTTGATTTCAATGGGTCAGACACCAGGTGCGAGTCTCGCTATTATGTTGTCCACATTGAAAAAAGGGGCATTGGCCTCTTTTTTCGCACCGACGATTTCAGGGCTTTGCCGCCAGTAACCTCCCTCAATCCAACTCAAAGATTCCAAGCATGAACCTACGCAAAATTGCAGTGGGGCTGTCAGCCCTTGTTTTGTTCTCGACCGGTGCGGCAGAAGCTCGCAACCTGCTGGATTTCCTCAAGCCGCCCAGCCAGCACGAGGAACAAGGGCACCGTTCAGGCTCAATCAGCCAGAGCGCGGCGATCGACCTGTATTCAAGCAAGCAGCAACAGGCATCGTTTGATGGGTGCGCAGACCTGTTTCCGGCAGCCAGGCCGATCAGCATGGCCAGCGTGCCTGCAACGATGAAACCCTTGGCCCTGTGTTCCGACAACTTTGCGGTGCTGTATTCGCAAACCAGCAAGACGCCGTTGGTTGTGGTTGAGCGTCTGAATTCGGCCCAGCTGGCAGATGCCAAGGGAGAGGAGCGAACCAATCAGTTCTATCCGGACCCACGCATTCCCAAGGACGGGCGGGCAGAGTTGAGCGACTACCGTGGCCAACATCCGGCAGTGGATCGTGGCCATCAGTCCCCGGCAGCCGATGCACCGAATCCGCATGCAATGGCCCAGTCCTTTGCCCTGTCGAACATGGTGCCGCAAGACCCGACCAATAACCGCAAGATCTGGAGCAAGGTCGAGTCTGATGTCAGAAAGTTCGCGCAGCGGGCCGATGGCAACGTCTTCGTCTTCACCGGTCCGCTCTTTGATGCAGGTCATAACACCATTGGCGACAACAAGGTCTGGGTGCCTGATCGCCTGTTCAAATTGGTTTACGATGCTTCGTCCAAGCGTGTCTGGGCTTATGTGCTACCCAATGCGGAAACTCGTATTGAGAAGCCGGTGGACTATGAGACTTTTGTGAAAATCACGGGACTCAACCTGCTGGGAAATCTGCCGGTCTCGGGTTCGGTGGTTCGCTCTTGATCTTCGAGGGGCCACTTTGCTGAACGCCATGCCGTTGACCAACGCTGACCGTTCAGCGGAGGTCACGGCTTGCGAGCCAGGCAAAACACGGTCAGGCCGGCGTCCCTTGCATGCATTCGAAGCAGCATTTATTGCGACAAATAGCCCTTTTGTATCCGTCCCAGAGTGCCGTCACTGCGAAGCGTTTCAATCGCTTTGCGCAAGTCTTGTACCTGTTGAGGGGAACATTGCTTCGAACAAGCCAGATAGAGATCTGTTCTGTTCATGACGGGACTCATCAGCAGCTTGCGTCGAGACACCTTCGGCCAAATGTATCGAGTCTCCGGGACACCGTTGAACCAGGCGTCGATGCGTCCTCTCAAGAGCATTTGCGCGGGGTTGTCGCCAATGGTCAGCGGGTAGATCTGTCGGTTGTCGAAGCCTTGGGCGCGCAGGATTTCCTCTTGTGCGCTGCCCAGACCTACACCGATCACTCGGTAGGTTTTCCTGGCTTCAGCGAAGCTGCTCACTGGCCGGTCAAGGCTGAAAAAAGCTCGCTCCATGGACATGATGGGAGCGATCCAGTTGAAGTGCTCCTCACGTTCTGGCGTACGTGACAACGGGGCTATCAGGATGTCCTGCTTCTCACTGACGTGTTTTTGCGCTCTGGCCCACGGCAGCGCCTGTACATGAGCGGCATAGCCGGCGTTGGCAATGGCCATCAGGACCGCGTCTCCGACGATTCCGTGACCTTTGGGATCATCGACAAACGTCAATGGGGGCGCATCGGGGATAAACAGTTCAACTGGTAATGGTGCACCGCGCGCGTTATAGGTCATCAGCAGCGATACCGACAGACACAGCCTGCAAAGGGCCTTGGTCCAGGTGCTCGATACGCGTGTGGTCCGGTTCATGATTGATAGTTCAGGCATTGGAAGTAGAGGGTCGACTCAACTCATCGCCGACTCAAGGCGGCAAACATCTTCCCATAGGCGCAAGGGTTATGCGATGGCAGCGAACCCCGGCGAGGCCTCTGCATCAGGTTTGAGAGGCCGGGATTGCGTGTCGGATCATCGTTTGTCACGGGGCGACGAAATAACTCGTTCGGGCCCTTGCAGACGGGAAAATCCCTGCTTAACTCTGAGCCTCTGGTCAGTCAGTGACTTATCAGTCACAACGATCGTCCGGGCAGTCGCTCACGCTGTGCGCTTAGTTCAATTTGTTCAGGGAAGAAAATGACATGATGCCGAAAACTGCCATCGTCGAGATTTGCAAGAAGTACAAGGTTTATACCGAGCACTATCTCAACGCCGCCGCTGACAAAACCATCATTCTGGTCAACGGCTCGCTGGCAACTACCGCATCCTTCGCTCAAACGGTGCGTTACCTGCAGCCGCGATTCAATGTGGTGCTGTACGACCAGCCTTACGCCGGTCAGTCGAGACAGCACAACCTCCATGGCCAACCGATCCGAAAGGAAGACGAGGCGCAGATACTGCTGGAATTGATCGAACACTTTTCCGTGCACCATGTGCTGTCCTTTTCCTGGGGCGGCGCGGCGACCTTGCTGGCGCTGGCCCAGCGGCCGCGTCGAATCGAGAAGGCGGTGATCAATTCATTTGCAGCGCGGATCAATACGCCGATGCGCGATTATCTGGAGAGCGGCCTGAACTTTCTCCAGGCCTGTGATCGGCCCAATGTCGGGCACTTGATCAACAGCACCATCGGCAAGCATCTGCCATCGTTGTTCAAGCGTTTCAATCACCGGCATGTCAGCAGCCTGGCCGAACACGAATACCGGCAGATGCATTTCCACGTCAATGAAATCCTGACCCAGGACATCCACTGCTACGCTGCCTGTGCCGACGCGATCGAAGTCCCGTTGTTGTTCGTCAACGGCGAATGGGATGAATACACTTCGGTGGAGGACGCCCGGCTTTTTGCCGCTCATGCCCGTCAGTCCCGGTTCCATACCATCAAGAACGCCGGGCACTTCCTCGATATGGAACACCCGGCAGCCTGGCATGACACACGGCAGGCCTTACTCGGCTTTCTGCAGCCAGCTTGCGGGACACCGAACCAGGTCCGTTATCGCTCTTTCAGTAGAGAAGCATCACTGATGTGAGCTACGCCAGGACAATGTGTTTCAGCTTGGCGTTCAGAGCGGCGAACGCCACTTCGGTGCTGGCCTTGTGGTTGGTGATGAGCACGTCGATGCGCTCTGGCGGGCAGAAGGCTACACGGCTCTCCACGCCGATCTTGCTGTAGTCGGCGAGGATGACCACGCGCTCGGCATGCTCGGCCATGGCGCGGGCCACTTCGGCCTCACGGTGGTCGTAGTTACTGGCACCGCGCTGGGCGTCGATGCCGACGGGCGACAACAGCGCGAGGTCGGCCCGATAGCGGCCAATCTCCGCCACCGTGGTGCCGCCAACCGTAGCAGGAGCACGGTCGTCGAGCGAACCGCCGAGCACGATCACCTCGTTGTGCTGGCCGCCCGACGCGGCGGGGTTACGCAATTGCAGCGCCACGTTGAACGAGTTGGTGATCACGGTCAGCCCGCCCAGCTTGGCCAGCTCTTCGGCAAGAATGACAGTGGTGGTGCCCGCGTCGATAAACACGGTCTGTCCGTGCGACAGCAGGCCGACCGCTGCACGCGCGAGGTCACGCTTGAATTTGACGTTGCTGTGCGCCCGCTCGGCGATGGGCGCTTCGTCTTCGACGCGAATGGCGCCGCCGTGTATCCGCTTCAATTCTCCAAGGTCTTCCAGGGCGACCAGATCGCGCCGCACGGTCTCGCGTGAAACATTCAGCTCCGTGACGATGCGGTCGGTGGTGACGCGCTGCAAGGTCGATAGCAGTGCGCGGATTCGCTGGTAACGCTCTTCTTGCCACATGCCTAGTGTCCCTGCTGTTTGAGTCGCTGTCCGAGCACGCATTGTGGAGGGGCGTCGGTCACTGTCAAGTTTGTCCCGGCCTCCATCAGCATGGGGCAGGCGCGGTCTGCGAATCATCAAAATGTAATATTGTGGCAATATTGTTTTTTTGTGTATTTGAAGTTAGCCTCATCGCGGGACGGTTTCCCCCCTCGTCCCTATTTTCGAAACACGCTTTCGCCATCGCCTCGGTTGTAACCTATCGTCTAGAAGTAGGAGCTATACCATGCAGCGTCGCCAGTTTCTGAACACCCTCGCTACTGTTTCCGTCGTAACCCCGCTGTTGTTGTCCTCCCGTATAACGCAAGCCGCCACGCCCTCGGCCACACCGAGCGCGCTGGATCCGGCGCGCTGGTCGCCACTGAACACCCAGCGCTTGCAGGCGGTGATCGACCAACACGGCGTCAAAAGCGCGTCCTACCGTCCTGATCAGCGCCCGTATGCGGTGTTCGACTGGGACAACACCTGCATCATGAATGACTGTGAAGAAGCGTTGCTGGTCTACCAGATCAATCATCTGCAGTACAAGCTGACGCCCGATGAGTTCGCCGCCGTGCTGCGCCAGGACGTGCCGAACGGCGCGTTCATGAAGGACTACACCACGGTGGACGGTAAACCGGTCACCATGGAAGACATCGCCAGCGACGTTGAAGCTGACTACCGTTGGTTGCACGCCAACTACAAGGGACTTGCAGGCGACAAAAGCCTGGAAGAGATCCAGGCCAGCGAGCAGTACAAGGATTTTCTCGCCAAGCTCTACTTCATGTACGACGCGATCTGCGACAGCTACCCGGTGGACATCGGCTACAAGTGGATTCTGTACTTCTACAAGAACATGACCACGGCCGAGTTGCAGGCGATGGCCGAGGCCTCCAACAACTACGCCATGGGTGACGCGCTGCGCAAGGTCAAGTACGAGAGTTCGCGCACGTTGCCGGGCAAGGCAGGCGTGGTGGCGGACACGCACTTCCATGGCATTCGCATCCATGAGGAAATCCGTGGCCTGATGCACACGTTGCGCGCCAACGGCATCGACGTCTACGTCAGCACCGCCTCGATCGATGACGTAGTGCGCGTGTTCGCCGGTCACCCCAATTACGGCTACGGTGTACCACCCGAGAACGTGATCGGCCTGCGCATGGCGATGGAAGACGGCAAGTACACCAGTCGCTATCAACCGGACTGGCACTTCAATTACGGGCCGGGCAAGACCGTTGGCATCAAGAATGTACTGGTGAAACAGAAGGGCTACGGCCCGGTGCTGGTGGCCGGTGACAGCGACGGTGATGCATGGATGCTGCGCGACTTCAACGACACGGCGGTGGGTGTGATCGTCAACCGCATGAAGAAAGGCGAGATTGGTGCCGACAGCCAGCAGGCTGCCACCCAGTTGGGCAAGCCGGACGCCCGTTTCATCCTGCAAGGGCGCGACGAGCACACCGGCCTGATGATTCCGGACGAAAAATCGCTCAAGTACGGTAAAGACGAACGTAAGCTGCTGGCCTGATAGTACTGGCTCGCGGGTGGTCGACGGCCATCCGCGAGCCGCAGTGCAACGACTCTGATCAGCTTGGCCAGAGGCCGCAGTGAGCTGAAGCTGACGTTGGCCGCGGTCACTGCAATCATTCCTGACCGCTTTAAGGGCCTGACGGTTGCCAGCAAGAAAGGGCTGCGCAATGCGCCTTGAAAACCGCCGCTTGGGCAAACAGTAGGGCATGGATCCGTTCGTCGTTTGTTCTGAACTACAGGCAACTGCTTTTGTCAGACAATCCGTAAAAAACGAACCATTATGGAATCTATCATGCCTTTGAAAAACAAGAAGCTAGCCGCAGTTATGTCATGCGTATTGATGCTGGCTGCCGCGCCTCTACTCCCTGCCGGGTTGTCTGTCATGGGCACGGCCTATGCTAAAGAAGGTGGTGGTCACGGCGGCGGTAATGGTGGCGGAAATGGTGGTGGCGGCAGTGGTGGCGGAAATGGCGGCGGCAGCGGCGGCGGTGCTCACGGGGGTGAAGGTCACTCGGCGGGTGCCAAGAGCAATGGTCGCGCTGAAGGTCAGGAATCCGATCACGACGGCCGGGCTGTTCGAGATCATGGCTTGAGCGGTAAGCATATTGGACGTGATCGCGATGACCACCTTGGACGCGATCGCGATGACCACCTTGGACGCGATCGCGATGACCACGTTGGACGTGACCGCGATGACCATCGTGGTCATGGAGCGGTGACTTCGGGTATTGCACACTCGAAAGCAACGCGAGGGGTGACGAAAGCGACTGCGATCTCGGCGACAACGCCTGGAGATCACAATGCAAAGGGTTTGAGTAAGGCAGTGACTTCGACCACTGATAAAATCCGATAAGCACAACGCGTTCAAAAAGCCGGGAAAACCATTGGTTGCCCGGCTTGATGAGAGCGTCAGCCTGACCGAGAAGCCCTGCAAGTTTACGCTTGCAGGGCTTTTCTCGTTTTCGGCCGAGGATCGACTACAGTTGAGAAGTCATCGATAGGGAGATCTCATATGAAGTGCTTAATTTGTCAGGCTACCGCCAAGACTGTTCACGCGCTGGGAGACTGCTCAGAGGTCAAATGCTCAGCCGGTTGTGGACACTTCAGGGTTTCGGCCAATCTTGTTGCGAAAATGACGTTGAAGCACGAATCCTTTGACCTTGAACGCACAAGGCGTTGGCTTGAGATGGCTCGGAATGATGAACCAGTGCCCTTGATATCGACCTACGATTACAACGTCTCCTTATTGCATCGCGACGCCGAAGAGAAAATGGCCGGCCGGCCAAATCGTTCCAGGGAATCGGTAACGTCGGATTAGATGGAGGTTTTTGCTTCGATGTGACAAAGCAGCCAGCTGCACCGTGGCGATGCGACGCCGATACCGTGCAATCACTGTTTGGCTGCTTTTTACTGTCGTCTGTCATCCTTGCTAATTTGAAATGACGGTCCTGTTTCTCCCGCTGGACTTGGCGATGTATAGCGCTTTGTCGGCGATATCCACCAAGCTCTCTACCGTGTTGACTTCCAGCTCGGAGAGTGAACTGATGCCAATACTGATCGTGACCACCCCTAGTGGAGAATCGCTGTGTTGTATTTTAGCGTGCTCCAAATCGAGTCGGATTTTTTCGGCCAGCAGGAAAGCCCCAACATAATCTGTATTTGACAGTACAACGGCAAATTCTTCCCCGCCGTACCGGGCGGCAAGATCGCCGGTTCGGTTTACATGCTTTCTGATTATTGCGCCCACGGCCTTCAGGCACTCATCACCCTGTACGTGGCCGTAGAGGTCGTTGTAGCTCTTGAAGAGGTCAACGTCGATCATGATCAGTGCAGTGCCGTCTAGTTTCTTGCGTTTTTTCCTGGCAACTTCAGCTTCTATAAAGAAATCAAAATGGCGTCGGTTGGCCAGCCTTGTCAATCCATCTTCGAGGGCCATTAAACCGAGAATCTTATTGGCGGCAATGTAGTCTTTCTGGGAGGCTTGCAATTCTCTTTGCGCTTGAATTTGCTGGCTCATGAGCTTGATGAGCCGATAGCCAATAAAACTGAGGATTATTAACAATATGGAGGAAATGATCAGGCTGGCAAGGGATTCGCTCCGCCAGTCAGCCAGTACTTCATTTCTATCAAATTCGGCGACGACAACAAGGGGGTACCCATTAATGCGTCGAAAGCCTATGACTCGCTCTACGCCGTCTATAAACGATTTGATGGTCGCCGTGCCTGAATTTACATCAGGCTTTAACAGGGCGAACACTTCTCCTTTTGATATGTTAATGCCGACGTCCTGGTCGCGAAATGGTTTGCGCACCACAATGTTGCCGCTGGAGGTCACCAGATTGATGAGGCCATTCGTTCCGGTGTCTACACCCTCGTAAAGACTGAGGAAATAGTTGAGGTAAATGGTGGCGATTGTGACGCCGGCAAAACTTCCGTCTGGATGGTTGATTCGGCGCGATACCGTCATGATCCAATCATTTGTTGAACGACTGCGTATGGAAGGGCCGAGATAAGGTCCCGGGTCCGTATGATCGCGATGATAAATGAAGTAGTCACGGTCCGAGTTGTTGGCGCCAGCGGGTATGACACCATTTGAATTCAGCAGCCAGCGACCCTGCTCATCATAGACAAAAAAGCCATGTATTTGAGGCAGGCGTTTTTGTTGTATTTTAAGTAACTCTTCCAGCTTTTTTAAGTTGTCTGCGTCGCGGTCTTCAGTTTCCAGCCGTTCCTTGACGCCTATCAGTACTGTGTCAGCCTGCGTAAGAGTTGCCTCGATATTGGACGATAAAGTCTTCGAGAGATTTGACATCTCGGTTTCCTTGTCGTGCAAATGGTACTCCAGGGAGTTGAAGATTCCCCATGTACTTATTGCTATCAGCGAGATGCATACGATGGCAACAAAGAGGATGACGTGTCCGACTTTGAGTTTGGCATCGGTCCACCCAGCGGAAAAAAATGAAGCCTTCCTTGTCAACATGAAATCCTGCCATTAGACGTGGGTATCAATAGTTAGCGTATTCTATTTTTTTTATACCGTTGAGGTATTTTCAGCGTGGGTATTCGTTTTCGCCATATGCGCATCTTGCTTATTGCCAAATACGCAGGCGGTCAAGTGACGACAGCGCTATTGACCCATGAATCATGCCTGCCCCCTCGATGAGCGATGGGCACTGCCCCACGCAGGGGGCACGAGCATCAAGAAAGCGACCACGACCCAGATCAGATAGGGGACGCTCAACGCGCAGCCCGTATCGGTATGGAATCTTGGAGATTACTGGAGTAAAAAATACCTTACCTGCCTCAATCCAGAGGATGTGCAAATGGTCATTATCATCAAAGAGCGCGATGAGCATCACATGTCTCATGAATCAAGTAGCGCGGGAATCAGGATGTGGGATGTCTTTCAAGGAGATGTTCTGGTCGGCGTCTATCACAGTGAAGCAGAGGCGTTGAAGTACAAGGATTTGCTGGAGAGCGGTCGATTGGACGGCCTCAAAAAACCTCCGAAAAGATAAGCTCAACGGAATGAAAAAGCCCGGCCCGGCCCAGTGCTGGGCTTTGTCGGTTTTGGGATTCATGTCTGTGGAGCCGGCGGCACGATGCGTCAGGAAACATGCTGAGTGGCCAGCTGCTGGTCAGGGCGAACACTTGCCGCTATAGAGGCTGACTTTGAGGGGGCGTTACTTGAGGGCAGAGGCAGAGATCTTTGAGTAAGTACCGGTATCAGTGGTGGCCAGCAAGCAGCGGCCATCCTTGAATTTTGCGTAGAAAGTTATTTCCCTTTCTGTATCGCATAGTAACCAGCCTGCCACTAGCCCAATCGGCCCTAGAAGCAATGCTCCCGCCAGACTCCATCGTATGACGCTGCCTTTCTTGTTGACGACTTCTTCGGTTGCTGTTTCCAGAGTTTCCAGATTTGACAGGGGTATCTTTAATTCGAGAGAAGGTTTCAATGCGGATTTCAGAGTGAAAAATCCAGATTGAAATTCAGCATCGCCTGCCAGAAAGTCACCGGATATCACCGTTATTTTCGACATGATTTTTTCTTCTTGTGATCTGGTCTGGCCCGTTGAGTACTGGGCTCCAAAGGCTCCCCTCAGTCAATCGACTTGCGACAAAAGGCGAGGCCGGCGGTCACTTGATCGACACCCGTCGAGGGTATTTACAACTGTCTGATCGAGATCAGGGCTGCTGGTTTTTCTGTGGGTGAAAGGAATTTTTTGTCGAGGTAGCGTGACGGTTGGAAATGGTCTATTAATTGACAACCTGCACCGTGAGGTAGGCGAGAAGTCAGCGCCTGGAAGACGTTCGATGATGCCCGGCGGCGGGGCATGAGTTGGCGGCTAGATTGCTTGGTCGTGGAAACTGACAGGTGCTCGGGAGTGGCTCATGTGGTGTTTGATCTGCTCGGAAGACGCGCGACATATTGAATCCGCAATGGATGGCATTGAAATGATCTGTCCTGAGTGCGGGCATTACGGCGTATCTGGCATCGTTAAGAGGGAAAGGAACGAGCGAAAATTCGATGTCGAGCGAACCAGGGTCTGGCTTCATCGCGAACGCGAGATCAACCCTGACCGGTGTCCGGTTATCAATAGCTCGAATGTTATCTGGGCGTCGGAGCCCTGACGGTTGAGATCCCATAGGTTATTCAGATAAATCCGGCGGGTTGCTACTATTCGAGTGAGGCGGGGCGTTACTGGGGATTCGTACAGGGAAATACGTGGGTAACAGTCTCGCCAATCTCAATTCCTACCAGCACAACGTGAAGGCATTTTTCGCGCCTGGCTGGATGCTGCTGCCCAAGCGTGCGCATTCGCGAGAAAGGGTGTCGTGCAACCATTGACAGTCATCCCCTTCGGCGCGGCAGATGCGAAAGCGACGGAGGCGGGTGGGGATCAGGTCCAGCGATTGCAGGAGCCCGCTTGGGTCCAAGGTGGCAAAGTATAGAAGCCCCAGGTCGCCGCGAAAGGCAGTGTGGTTCTCGATGCCTTCGTAATCGTTCAGGAGATCACCGCAGCCATAGAGAATCAGGCGTTCGCGGTACACCTCGATGCCCTTGATGTGGTGCGAGGAATGCCCGTGCACCACGTCAACTCCGGCCTCGTCGATCAAGGCATGGGCGAACCGAACCTGCTCCCGTGGGATATCGAACCCCCAGTTGCCGCCCCAGTGGATGGACGCGACCACCCGGTCTCCCGGTTTTTTGCCCGCAAGAATCCGTTTGGCCACAAGGTGCAGGCTTTGCGTCGACAGGTCCTCCAGCCGTGCGACGCCCGCGTGCCTGTCCGTGGCAGCCCAGTCTGGCGGGATGCCGCAGTCGGGTGCGCCGAGGCCAAACACCAGCAAGCGCCGCCCGCCAGGCTGCAGCAGCACGGCAGGCGCTTCGGCAGTTTGCCGGTTATGCCCGGCGCCAGCGCTGCACATACCGTTGTTCGACAGGGTGTCTAGTGTATCGGTCAGACCGGCTTCCCCCCAGTCCAACACATGGTTGTTGGCCAGCATGCAGCAGTCGATGCCGGCTGCGCTGATGACCGGGAAGTTCTCCGGACTCATGCGGTAATTGATGCCTTTTGGCTCCGGTCGTCCGCGGCGGGACACCGAGGTTTCCAGATTGATGATGCGTGCGTGTGGCTGGCGAAGTTCGAACTCATCCAGCGCAGTGCCCCAGACATAGGTGAAATCGACCGGGTGGGGAATCGATCCATTGAGTCTTTCTGCCAGCCGGACGTAATCGCCGGCATTCTTGACGTAAGCCTCGTAAAGCCGCGGATCGCCAGGATGCGGCAGTACTGAATCGATGCCGCGGGCGGTCATGACGTCGCCCGCGAGAAACAGCTTCAGCGTATCGGTAACAGTGGCCATGACACCCTCCCGGATAACCCGATCAGTTCACAGCAAGTTTTGCTCCCGCACTGTTCAAAATATCAATATTTACCCCCTTTGCGGAGTAGGCTCCGCAGCCCGCTGAGCGGCGGGGGCCGTGTGGCCTGCGACAAACCAGTGACGAACCAACCCGGTATTGAGATCAAACGCAGTCAGAGCATGTAGCCAGTTGCCGGTTCGAAGTGGTTGTCCTGCACTCCGGCGATCAGATGCAGTGGAATGTGCTGTTGCGCATCGGTGGAGGGGATTTCAAAGCTGCCCACTATTTGAAGGTGTCGCTCACTCAGCCCGGTCGACTCTTCTGCGTTTGCCTTAGCCATTCTCGCGTGGTTCGCTGCGATTTCATTGAGAGTTGACACGTTACATCTCCGGTGACTGACCAAGCGTATCGCTGGAGTCCTTAAGCGTTAATGTGGATTGCCGCCGCGTCAGAATTACGTCGTTCCGGGGCTGCTACGACCGGCTTTTGCAAACGCTAAGCCAGACATGATCACTATTGCGCTCCACGTTTTTATAGGCGACGAATGGTGTGGCGGAGTTGTCCATGAACCACGTAAACACATCCACCACGAGCTGCCGCTGAGTAAGGGGGAACCTTTATCTGGTGCCTAAATGACTTTTACCGAGACCGAATCCTTTGGTCAGGAAATGCTGAACATCTCTTTGCAGACAGCGTTCTAAATAGGTATGGGAGCCCAACAGGAGAAGCATCATGGTTCAGCGCCGCCGACACCATATCTCACAGATATCTCTTCAATTAGAGGGGGTGCGCGCCAACTTGTCACAGTTCAAGCAGGACGAGCTTGAAATACAGGAGACATTACGTGGATCTCCTGCACTCGAAATCGAAAAAGCTCTGGATGAGGCGTTTGACGAGATACGTGATTCGATAAACCATACCGAAGAACTCTTGAACGCGTTGGTTCAAAATGCTGAAAGAGGTCGTGAAACGCAGGCGAGCCAAAAGGCTGGTTAACGAGAGGGTGAGCACGCTGATTGACTGCATGGAATCGCCCCGTGCAGTCCAGGTGCTCTCCAGGTTCAAGGCGGAGAACCAAGAGAACTTTAAAACTACCGATGAGCCGAAACTGATGTTCAAGGTCGGCTGAGGTGGAATGAAAAAGCCCGCAACTGGCGGGCTTTCTGCATCATACGAGGGCATGAAGACGTAAAGATCGGGTCTACTGATCTTGTTTGGTGCTCGAAGTAGCAGCGTTACTCAGCCCCTTTTCATTGTGATCGCCAGGTGTGGTGTTTGAGATCGCTGTGGCCTTCGTAACTCCGTGTGTAGTTTTGGAGTGCGCAATCCCTGAAGTGGCCGAACCATGACCTTTGCTGTCATGGCGAATACTCCCGGTGTGCTTGCCACTGACGCCATGATCCCTGATTGCTTTACCATCATGATCGCTTTCCAGGCCTTCGCTACGGCCATTGCTGTCAGTGTCAGCAGAATGACCTATTCCCTGGCCACCGGCGCCGGCACCGCTACTGTTGCCGTGACCCGCACTGTTACCGCCGCCACCACTTTTTGCATAGGCAGAGGACATTGGGAGTAAAGGCGCTGCAGCCAGCATCATTACGCATGTCATCAAAGCTACGAAATTCGTCTTCTTTAAATGCATGATGGCTTCCATCGATGAGAGTGGGTTTGCATGAGTTAGGACGCATGGTATGCGTCCATAGTTCTCAGGCTTCAGACAGAAGGCGTGCTCTGTTGACCCAGTATCACGCTCGCCTCGTCGACGTCGATGATTTCTGACGCCGCTTTTGGCCTGGTATCACGAAACTGGAAGCTGGCTAACAGTTCATTGCTATTTGATGAATGCTTGCACATCGCTGCCCAGTTTTTTGATCGCCACTTTGAAGTCGTTGGCAGTCACCGGCTGGCTTGCATTTTTCAATTGTTCACCGAAGACCTTGCGCACTACTTTGGCCACGGTCCGGCCACTGTTTGCGTCGATCATCTCGGCCTCAATGTACAACTCGGTCTCTTGATCGCGGTGGCCGGTGGCTGCCTGAGTCGCGCCTATCGCGGCCGCAACCGGAACCACTTCATACCATTTCATACCTTCGTTGGATGCGCTGACCCCGGTAATCGCAACGCGTACGACCAGGACACGTGAACCGGCGGGGGCCGACTGAAGGTTCGGTACCACACGGTACTTTTGGCCCAGTGCGCGCTTGGCATTGTCCGTCATGTAGGTTTGCAGCTGGTCCAGCGTCTGGCGGTTGACCCGTTCATTGGGCTGTGGTGTCGGGTACAGTTCCAATCGCTTGAAGGCCACCGTGTCATAAGTGTTCGGGTTCCAGGACGGGGTCACCCAACGCATGGCCTTCTCACCGCTGGGTGTAGTGACTTCCTGCAAGTTGTTGTAGTCGGGAAGAAACCCTGAGTACTGTTCCTTCTCCGTGACTCTTGAGGTGCAACCGCCGAGCAGCAGGCTGGTCAAGGCAGCGCCGACAAGAAATTTTTTGGACAGACTCATACTGTTTACTCCATGGATTAAGACTTTCTATACCGCATCGAGTTGACGGCAGTGACAGGCTATAGGGCTAATACCTGCACGCTGGATTCCTTATGAGGCGGCCTGCATAGAGTGCCCTGAGTCCTTTGCTGGAATATGTCCCGCTTATTGCTATGCAGTAGAAATGTTACCCAACTGAAATATATTGCTGACTGGTGTTTTAGCTTTGCTTCTTTCTGAAAATGCTTTTATTGGGGACGCTTTGGGTGAGCGAACATCCAACAGTCGACTCAGCCTGGTCAGGCTATATAGCCCCGAAGGCAAAATCCGAAGGATCGAACCGATCGGTAGTGTCCATCCGAATACTTCGCAGGCTCACTGTTTCCAGGTGTGACGCGTATAGAGGCTCCGAAAAATAGCTAATCAGAATGGAGCGACGGCGTGCGCCGATTAAATTCAGACTGCCCGCATGCACTAAATCGACATCAAACACCAGGATGTCACCCGCGGAGCCTGAAAGCTGCACGGACCGGGACTCGTCACTGAAGTCGAATGGCGGCTCTCCCTGCCCAGGGCGATGGCTGCCGGGGACGATACGTGTCGCGCCGTTCTCGGGACCATAATCGTCGAAGTACGCCAGGACGTTCACAATGTCGCCTGGCCGTTGGGCCGACAAGTCGCGGTGCAGCTGCTGATGACCGCCACCTGCAAGGGGCTCGCGGCCTTCCACCTGCGAGAGGAAGAACCGTTCTCCGATCAACTCACCCACCACCGCCAGCACCTCCGGCAGGCGACACACAGCCTGAATCTTCGAATCAGCGTCCAGCAGCGAATGGCGCCAATCCATGCCGCGCGGCACTGGCCATTGGTCCGCCGGTTTCACGCCCGCATCGAACACGGCACGAAGGTCACCCAGCCATTCAGCCGGGATCGCTCGACGGAGCAGCGCATAGCCATCTCGATGGAGTTGCTCGCGGTCAGTCATGAATTCCTCAATTCCCTCGCCATTTACGCGTCTTGCAAAGCGCCCTGGAGCTGGACAACAGCATTGGGCAATCCTCAAGCGTAGCTTTTGCGAGTCTAGTGAGCAGAGCGAACTGTAGTGGTCCAATGATTCCGGACACCCATTTAGGCGAGAATGCTCGTCAGATAGAGGTGTCTGATGACCAGGCAACGTCGTTCCTTTCCCGCTGAATTCGCATGCCTATAAACGAGCGACGGTCGAGCGGCCTGAGCCCGTTTCACGTCTGATCGGCTGAAGTTTGTGATCGCTCGGGAAAGTCATTCAAAATGGTCGATTTGTGACTATATATCTTATCGGTCACAAGTTGTCAGTCCTCGATAGGGTGAGTAAGCTGTTCTCATGAATCAGCCATCAATATCTGCATCTTCGCCCAGCCCCCGTGGCCCAGCCGATCACGACATTCGAGACCAGATTGTCGCGGCGGCCAACGAACACTTCAGTCAATACGGCTACGGCAAAACCACAGTTTCCGACCTGGCTAAGGCCATCGGTTTTTCCAAGGCCTACATCTACAAATTTTTTGATTCCAAGCAGGCGATCGGTGAAGCCATCTGCGCAAATTGTCTGGCAGAAATCGTCGCGGCTGTAGAGCAGGCTATCAATGTAGAAGACCTGTCGCCGACGGAGCGCTTTCGACGTTTGGTCAAAACTGTGATCGCCACAGGTGTGAATCTGTTCTTTAACGACCGAAAACTCTATGACATTGCAGCGTTCGCGGCGTCGGAAAGCTGGCCCAGTTCGCAGGCTTATGACGCAAAGATCAAACGCTTCGTGTTGCAAATCGTGCGAGAGGGGCGAGAGATTGGCGAATTTGAACGCAAGACTCCGCTGGACGAGACAGTAGAAGCGATACATCTCGCGCTGCGGCCATTCGTCAACCCTTTGCTGCTACAGTACAACCTCGATTTCGTCGAGGAGGCGCCCACGCTCACCTCCAACCTCATTTTGCGTAGTCTCATGCCTTGACATTAAAGGTTTACGGCATACCCGAGTAAGCGCCAGATCACCAGGACGGCTTTTCACTTTGCCCTTCTTCCAGCTGTCGAAGGGCATTTTATTTATCTGCATGGTGACTATTGACTGGATTGGTCACATGAACAAATATGGTGATGCGTCGCTTCTACTGTTTCATCTCAGTGATACCCATAGAGTTCAAACAATGAAAACAATATTGCTCAAGAGCCCATTTGGCCTCGCTGTCGTGCTCGCGTCCTCAAACGCTTTTGCAAGCGGCTTCGCTCTTAATGAACAAAGCATCAGCGGGATGGGATCCGGGTTTGCTGGTCGCTCTTCCTCCGCTGAAGACGCGAGCACGGTCTTCGGTAATCCCGCGGGCATGTCTCGTTTGAAAAGGGAGCAGGTCAGCGTGGGGGCCGCGACTCTTTTTGCTAAGTCCGACATAAGCCAAACCCGCAGTACATTCGGGGGCCAGGAAGACGGCGACATGGTGCCAACCACCACAGTGCCTATGGGTTACTACGTCAAACCCATCGATGAGCATTGGGCGTTTGGCGTGGGCTTTTATGTACCTTTCGGTCTGATGACTGATTATGGCAGTGGTTTTGCCGGGCGTTACTACGCCAACAAAAGCGAGGTCACGACCCTTACGTTCCAACCCACCATCAGCTATGCCTTTAACGATAAAGTTTCGATTGGGTTCGGGCCGACCATCAACCGCATCACTGGTGAGCTGTCGGGGATGGTGCCCAATCCACTCAGCCCGGGTCGCAATGACGGAAAACTCAAAAGTACTGGCGATGACACGGCCCTCGGTTTCAACGCCGGTATCCTGGTGCAGGCTACAGACCGAACACGTTTAGGCATGACCTACCACTCCAAGGTCAGTTATCACTTGGATGCCAAGACCAAGGTCACTGATGGCATCTTTAGCGTGTTGGGTGTCAGCGGCCGCAGTTATGACGCTTCGCTGGATGTGGATACCCCGGAGTCAGTGGATTTCTCGGTGACTCATCAGCTTGGTAATGACTGGACCCTATACTTGGGGAGTACCTGGACTCGCTGGAGTCGCTTCAAAGAATTAACCATCGAGAACACTGGTTTACCCCCTTTGTTGAGCGGCTCGCTGGGCACCATTACCGAAGAACAGAACTGGCATGATACGTGGGCTCACGCTATCGGTACGGCGTATAAACTGAACAACCGATGGGTACTTCGCGCAGGCTTGTCGGTTGATCAGTCGCCCACCAACAACACCAACCGTGGACCACGCATTCCTACGGGCGACCGGACGGTTATCAGCTTCGGTGGTGGCTGGACTCCGGTGGACAATGTCACGATCGATGTTGCTTATTCCTATCTGTGGGAAGAGAGCGTGCAGGTCAACGACGCCTCGGCGACCAGAGGCGCATACAGTGCCAAATATAAGAACAGTGCGAGCGGGCTCGGTACTTCTGTTAGTTACCGTTTCTAATTGAGTGCCGTTCTGCGATAACTGTCCGGTCGGGAGCACGCGTTGCCTCCCGGCCTTTTAGAACACATCTCTGGCATTCCCCTTCAGGGAAAGGGCATCTTTGTCGCCCGTCTCAGACTCCCATTACCTGTGCCATAAGGCTCTGATGAAGCCGACGTGGCGTGGCCCAGGTCAAGACAGTGATGGCCTTGTTGCCAAAACCTGGCACGACACTCATACGTCCGGCTTGCAGCGCACGGATTCCTGCACGTACGACGGGTTGGGGCTGCATCATCACCCTTTTCAAAACCGGCGTGATCCTTTGCTTGGCGCTTTCTGCAAATCCGGTGTCCGACATCCCCGGGCAAAGTGCGGTAACGACGACACCATCGTTTTTCAATTCACGATGAAGCGCATCAGAGAAGCGAAGAACATAGGCTTTCGCGGCAGAGTAAACGGCGAAATTCTTCACGCCCTGGAAGGACAGCAAGCTTGCGACCATCAGGATGTGTCCACGCTTGCGGGCTCGCATGTCTGCCGCGAATAGGCGTGTCAGGGCTGTCAGACTGGCGATATCCAGATCAATCATGGTCAGGGAATGGCCCAGAGGCTGATCCAGGAAAGGCCCCTGCAATCCATGACCCGCATTGTTGATGAGCACGTCGATCACTATATTGCGCTCGCTCAGCCGCTCGTGCAGTTCGACGATCGCCAGGATTGAGGACAGGTCTACTTGTTCGACGATCACATCAATGCCGAAACGTTCGCGCAACTCCGCCGATAGTGCTTCGAGTTTACTCAGCCTTCGTGCTACCAGGACGAGCGATTTTCCCTGCGCTGCGTATTGCCGGGCAAACTCCTCGCCAAATCCGCTTGATGCGCCTGTGATGAGCACCCAGGAATTCTCGTTCGATTTCATTTCGCTGTTCTCCAGTTCGTTTCTATTGAGCAATTGGCGGCTGACCGCGTCGCAACAGAACGGCCTGAGACCAATGGTCGTCAGTCGCTGAGCGAAGCCCGCTCTCGGGTTGGGTAGTAGCTGAAAGAGGAGGGGGATGTGCGTGCATTAAGTGCCACGTCACCTGGTTAAATCATCGGGTCGCCACAGGCTGGGCTTCAGGTGGTTGCCAGCCACCACCGAGCGCCTTGAATGCTGCGACCGCCGCCCGTGCCGATTCCGTTCGTGCTTGCGCTCGAGCGTCGGAAGCCTGCAGCATCGTCTCGTCGGCATGGAGGACATCGATCAGGCTGGTCGTACCTTTCTGATAGGCAATGAACGACGATTGGCGAGCCCCTGTCAGAGACGCCTCCCCCCCGGTGAGGGTGGTTGCTTGGGCTTCCCGATTCACTAGTGCGGAGAAAGCGTTCTCGACATCTTCGGTGGCGCGCAAGACGGACTGGCGGTAAACGGCCAGGGCTTCGGCTTCCTGTCCCTTGGCTTGGTCGATTTGAGCGTTTATGCGACCAAAATCGAAGAGCCTCCAGTGCAGACCCAGTACGCCCGCTGACTGGCTGGCGCCGCTGGTGAACAGATTGCCGCTGGATACGGCCGTGGCACTACCCAGCAAGGCGCTGAGGGACAATTTCGGGTAGTACTCAGCAATCGCCACCCCGATACGTGCATTGGAGGCCGCAAGGCGGCGCTCAGCCACGATGAGATCTGGCCTGCGGCGCAGCAGATCGGCCGGCGTTCCCGTGGCCTTTATCTGCGGCGCAAGAGGAATGCTCCCCGTATTTGCCAATTGCGTGCGGTGAGTGCCTGGCGGCGTGCCGAGCATTACATCCAGTGCATTCATGGCAGCATCCAGGCCGGTCTGCAGGGCCGGCACTGTCGCTTGGACCTGCGATAGCGCCCCCTCGGTCTGGCGAACCTGATCGTTGGCGGCGAGGCCCTTGCTGTAGAGCAATTGGACCTTCTCTAGTAGCTCCTGCTGCGTTTTGACTTGTCGGTTCGCGATGTCCAACCGGGTCTGCAATCCGCGGATAGTGATGTAGATATCGGCGGTCTGCGCGGCGATGGCCAGTCGTGTGGCAGCAACGCCCGCCTCGCAAGCCTGGTACTCGGCCAGTGCAGCCTCGCGTCCGCGTCTCAGGCCACCAAAGATGTCCACCTCCCAGCTAGCATCGAGGTTGACCTCGTAGGAACTTCCGTACCGATCATAGCCAGGTGTTGAGTTCAACACCTGGCCGAGTGGGGTCTCGATTGACTGGTAAGAACGCGCGGCCTGGCCGCTGATGTTTCCCGAGGGCAGTAAAGCGGCATTTGCGGCGCCTAGTCCTGCCCGTGCCTGAGTGGCTCGCGCTGACGCCTGCGCCAGATCCAGGTTCTGCTCAAGTGCCTTGGATACGAAGTCGGCTAGCAGTGGATCACCAAAGCCTTCCCACCAGGCTACAAGGCTGGCCGGCGTCGCCCCAGGCCTCTGTTCGACAGAAGACTGACCCAGGTAACGGTCCGAAAGCGGGGCGTCCGGACGGTGATAGTCCGGACCGACCGCGCAACCTGTCATCAAGCTGGCACTCACCAAGAGAGCAACGGGGCGGAGGGGAGGCATTGAGGTTCCTTCAATTGAGGATGTTTGTGACCATGTTACGTTATGGTCACTTCCTGTCAATCGACGTTCTTTGCGCTAAGTTCGAAATAGGCTCAGCATATACGGCGATTCTAGCTCTGAGGTTGAGGAGCTTGATGCTTCATAATTTGTGACCATTGACAGTAATGGTCACAAGATTGAGAATATGACGCCTGTCCTATTTGTTTAAGTAAGGGAACCTATGCGCCGGCTTCGACCTGTCCCCATTGCCGCTTGCTTGTTGCCTCTAGTCCTGGCGGCGTGTGGCGCTTCATCCTCCGTTGAAGATCCACGCACGCATGCCCCTCTTGTGAGGTCCTCTGCGGTTCAGGGTTCGCCCGACGTCTCACGTTCTTTCACTGGCGTCGTGGCTGCCCGCGTTCAGGGCGACCTGGGCTTCCGGGTATCAGGCAAGATACTTGAGCGTCTGGTTGACACCGGTCAGACCGTTAAACGTGGTCAGCCGCTCATGCGCCTCGACCCCATCGACCTGGGGTTGCAGGCGCGAGCACAGCAAGAGTCGGTCATAGCCGCTCGGGCCCGAGCCAAGCAGACAGCGGATGACGAGGCTCGATATCGCGACCTGGTCGCCGCAGGCGCTATTTCTGCATCGGCCTACGACCAGATCAAAGCAGCGGCTGATACCGCAAAGGCGCAGCTCAGCGCTGCTGAAGCGCAGGCTGACGTTGCCCGTAATGCTTCTGGTTATGCGGTACTGTTTGCGGATTCAGACGGCGTTGTGGTGGAGACGCTCGCCGAGCCCGGGCAAGTCGTCAGTCCGGGGCAGCCCGTGGTTCGACTGGCGCGGGCGGGGCAGCGCGAAGCCATCGTGCATCTGCCCGAGACGCTACGCCCCACAGCAGGATCCACTGCGCAGGCGACGCTTTATGGCAACACCACGGGTGCTGTTACCGCGAAGCTGAGGCTGCTTTCTGACTCGGCCGACCGTATGACGCGCACCTTTGAGGCGAGGTATGTGCTTGAGGGCGCGCTGGCCAATGCGCCGCTAGGTTCGACCGTTACACTTCGGATCGCTGAAGGCACCGCGCAAGGGCTGGTGCTGCAAGTACCGATCGCTGCTGTTTATGATCCGGGCAAAGGCACTGGCGTGTGGGTCATCGCCGGTACACCTGCGAAAGTGACTTGGCGATCTGTTCAGGTCCTGGGCTTGAGCGACGATGCAGCACGAGTCGTAGGTGATCTCAAGGTCGGCGAGCAGATTGTAGCGTTAGGCGCACATCTGCTGCGCGATGGTGAGGAGGTAAGACTGGCTCAACCGGGTGACGTCAAGGTTGCCGGGAGTCATCCATGAGCGAGGGGCGCTTCAATCTTTCAGCGATCGCAGTTCGCGAGCGCTCTATCACGGTGTTTCTGATCTTCCTGATCGCCGTTGCGGGCATTCTGTCGTTCTTCCAACTGGGGCGTGCGGAGGATCCTCCGTTTACGGTCAAGCAGTTGACGGTCATTACCGCGTGGCCGGGCGCTACGGCGCAGGAGATGCAGGATCAGGTAGCAGAGCCACTTGAAAAACGCCTGCAAGAACTGAAATGGTACGACCGCACGGAAACCTACACCCGTCCTGGCCTCGCTTTCACGATGGTGTCACTGCGCGATAGCACGCCGCCCTCGCAAGTGCAGGAGGAGTTCTATCAGGCGCGTAAAAAGCTCGACGATGAGGCCAGGAAGCTGCCGGCGGGTGTCATTGGGCCAATGGTCAACGACGAGTTTTCGGACGTGACATTTGCACTGTTCGCCCTGAAAGCCAAAGGCGAGCCGCAGCGACTGTTGGTGCGTGATGCAGAGTCGTTGCGCCAACAACTGTTGCATGTGCCGGGCGTGAAGAAGGTCAACATTATTGGGGAGCAACCCGAACGTATCTTTGTTTCCTTTTCTCATGATCGGCTGGCCACCTTGGGCGTATCGCCTCAGGACATCTTTGCCGCGCTGAACAATCAGAACGTGCTCACGCCTGCCGGTTCGATCGAAAGCGACGGGCCACAAGTCTTCCTCCGGCTGGATGGCGCCTTCGACAAGGTGCAGAAGATTCGTGACACACCCATTGCGGTTCAGGGGCGCACGCTCAAACTCTCTGACGTGGCGACGATCGAACGTGGTTATGAAGATCCGGCAACCTTTCTCGTGCGTAATAACGGTGAAGAGGCCTTGTTGCTGGGGATCGTGATGCGTGAGGGCTGGAACGGTCTCGACCTCGGCAAGGCGTTGGACGCGGAGACGGTCAAGATCAATGAAGGCATGCCGTTGGGCATGACGCTCTCCAAGGTCACCGATCAATCTGTAAATATCAGTTCGGCCGTCGGCGAGTTCATGGTCAAATTTTTCGTCGCGCTGCTTGTGGTGATGCTTGTCTGCTTTCTCAGCATGGGTTGGCGTGTAGGCGTCGTGGTCGCTGCGGCTGTGCCGTTGACGTTGGCCGTGGTGTTTGTGGTTATGGCGGCCACTGGAAAGAACTTTGACCGTATTACCCTCGGCTCGTTGATCCTGGCGCTTGGACTGCTGGTGGACGACGCCATCATTGCTATCGAAATGATGGTGGTGAAAATGGAAGAGGGTTACGACCGCATCAAAGCTTCCGCGTATGCCTGGAGTCATACGGCCGCACCGATGCTTTCCGGTACGCTGGTGACGGCTATCGGCTTTATGCCTAACGGCTTCGCCCAATCGACAGCCGGCGAGTACACCAGCAACATGTTCTGGATCGTGGGCATTGCCCTGATTGCCTCCTGGGTGGTTGCGGTAGCTTTTACCCCGTATCTGGGTGTGAAGATGTTACCGAACATCAAGAAGGTCGAGGGGGGGCACGCGGCCATCTACAACACCCGAAATTACAACCGCTTCCGCCAGGTTTTGACGCGCGTCATCGCTCGCAAATGGCTGGTGGCCGGTACTGTTATCGCTACGTTTGTTGTGGCGATTCTCGGCATGAGCCTGGTCAAGAAGCAGTTCTTCCCTACCTCGGACCGTCCAGAGGTATTGATTGAAGTGCAAATGCCTTATGGAACCTCCATTGAACAGACCAGCGCCACCACCGCCAAGATAGAGGCCTGGCTGCAAAAGCAGGATGAGTCAAAAATTGTCACGGCCTATATCGGGCAAGGCGCGCCACGTTTCTATCTGGCGATGGCGCCGGAACTACCTGATCCGTCGTTCGCGAAGATTGTGGTGCTGACGGGCAGCCAGGAGGAGCGCGAGGCCCTCAAGTTCCGTATTCGCGAGGCCGCTGCTGAGGGACTTGCCCCAGAAGCGCGTGTCAGGGTGACTCAGCTTGTGTTTGGTCCGTATTCGCCGTTCCCTGTTGCCTATCGGGTGATGGGGCCTGATCCGTCAAAATTGCGCGAGATCGCGGGCCAGGTACAGGACGTGATGCAGTCGAACCCGATGATGAGAACCGTCAACGCTGACTGGGGGCCGCTGACGCCGACGCTGCATTTCGCTCTGGATCAGGATCGCTTGGAGGCGGTGGGGTTGACGTCAAACTCAGTCGCGCAGCAACTGCAGTTCCTGCTGGCCGGAGTACCGATCACCGCAGTGCGCGAGGACATTCGTTCGGTGCAGGTGGTCGGTCGCGCAGCGGGTGATATCCGGCTCGATCCCGCCAGGATAGAAGGCTTCACGCTGGTAGGCGCGGCGGGTCAGCGTATTCCGTTGTCCCAGGTAGGGGAGGTCGATGTGCGTATGGAGGATCCGATCCTTCGGCGTCGCGACCGCACGCCGACCATCACCGTGCGTGGCGACATTGCCGAAGGCCTGCAGCCACCGGACGTCTCGAGCGTGATCATTAAGGAGCTGCAACCGGTTATCGACAAGCTGCCTGACGGGTATCGGATCGAGCAGGCGGGTGCAATCGAGGAGTCGGGCAAGGCCGGTAAAGCGATGTTGCCGCTGTTCCCGATCATGATTGCCATGACGCTGCTGATCATCATTGTGCAGGTGCGTTCGATCTCGGCGATGATCATGGTGTTCCTCACCGCGCCTCTGGGATTGATTGGCGTGGTGCCGACATTGCTAATCTTCCAGCAGCCTTTTGGTATCAACGCTCTGGTCGGTCTAATCGCCCTTTCGGGCATTCTGATGCGCAATACGTTGATTCTGATTGGGCAAATCCATCACAACGCGCAAGACGGGCTGGATCCGTTTCACGCGGTGGTCGAAGCTACGGTGCAACGTGCCCGCCCGGTACTGCTGACAGCGCTGGCGGCAATCCTGGCGTTCATCCCCCTGACACACTCCGTCTTCTGGGGGACGCTGGCCTACACGCTGATCGGAGGCACGTTCGTCGGAACCATCATGACACTGGTGTTCCTGCCAGCGATGTACTCCATCTGGTTCAAGATCCGTCCTGACAATGCGGGTCAAACTGAAACGGCGAATAAGCAAGCAAACCTGGAGGATAGGACGCCGCCCCGTCCTCTCGCCGTTCACCTGACCACAAAGCTTTAGCCATAGGCCATAGCTTGCTGCTTTTTGTGGGCACTGACTGAGAAAAGAAGAGGGTTCAATGATTAATCTCGAAGGTCAAAAGCGGATCGTAGTCACGGGCGTCGGAATTGTCGGGCCTCTGGGGTGCGGAGTAGAAGAAGTCTGGAAGAGACTGCTGGCTGGGCGTTCTGGCATCCGTAACCTGCCCGACAATATTACTGAGGGTACGGGCGTTGCAGTAGGCGGCCAGGTGCCGTCTCTAGAAGATGATGCCATCGCGGGTTATGACCCGGAGCGCATCATCTCGGCCAAGGATCGCAAGAAGATGGATCGCTTCATCGAGTTCGCATTGGTGGCAGCGCACGAAGCTCTGGAGCAGGCAGGCTGGCATCCGACTGATGTAGCAGACCAGGAGCGTACCGCCACGATCATTGCATCGGGCGTAGGTGGTTTTGGCGCGATTGCCGACGCTGTACGTACCACCGATGCGCGTGGTCCTCGCAGGTTGTCGCCATTCACTGCGCCGTCATTTCTCGCCAACATGGCGGCCGGGCACGTTTCCATTCGGCACGGTTTCAAAGGGCCGCTCGGCGCGCCCATAACAGCCTGTGCGGCAGGGGTGCAGGCTATCGGCGATGCGGCCAGACTCATCAGAAGTGGTGAGGCGGACATCGCCATATGCGGCGGTACCGAAGCAGCGATAGACCGTGTGACTCTGGGGTGTTTTGCTGCGGCCCGCGCGCTATCCACTGGCATTGCCGAGCACCCGCAGAATGCCTCACGTCCCTTCGATCGCGATCGTGACGGCTTCGTTATGTCTGAAGGCGCCGGGTTGCTAGTAATCGAGTCGCTGGAGCATGCTCTCGCGCGTGGAGCCAAGCCCCTGGCGGAGCTGGTCGGCTATGGCACCAGCGCCGATGCCTATCACCTGACGGCAGGCCCGGAAGACGGCAGCGGCGCACGGCGCGCCATGGAGCAGGCATTGCGGCAGGCTGTTGTCAGTCCTGCCGACGTGCAGCATATCAATGCGCACGCGACCTCCACACAGGTCGGCGACAAGGGCGAACTGGCAGCGATTCGCTCGGTGTTCGGGAGTGACTCCGGCGTTGCGATCACCTCGACCAAGTCCGCCACCGGGCATCTTCTGGGAGCGGCCGGTGGCATTGAAGCCATCTTCACCGTACTGGCGCTTCGTGACCAGGTCGTGCCCCCCACGTTGAATCTGGTTCATCCCGATGAGGCGGCCGTCGGGCTCGATCTGGTCGGTCTGAAGTCCCGGAAGACGCTGATAACGCACGCGCTCTCAAATGGGTTCGGGTTCGGTGGGGTTAACGCCAGCGTCCTGTTCCGCCGCTGGGAGCCTGAATTTTGAGTGTGGCGCCAACAGTCGGTTGTGAATTAAGAGGTGAGTGAGAGGGTAGGGGGATTCTATGGTGTGGACGCCGGATGCGAGCCTCGTTTGCGCTCCATACGCAAAAACGCCGCTCTTTGAGCGGCGTTTTTGTTTGTGCGTAATTTGTTGGGCTTGTTGAAGACGAGATTGGACTTGCCCCTACTAAACCGGACACCAACTCCCCGTTAAATTGATGTTGCT
>NZ_MOBI01000032.1:0-15528 GCF_003732175.1 Pseudomonas brassicacearum | reverse complement strand
TTAGTCATAAACATAACCGTTTGCCTATCCCTTATCGTAAGGGGGAAACGGTGTCCTGTCTTTCATGGGGCTCGTTCAGATTCCAGTCTCGTTTCCCGCTCCATACGTATACGCAAAAAGCGCCGCTCATTTGAGCGGCGCTTTCGTTTGTACGAAATTTGTTGGGCTTCCCGATGGGAGAGCAAGAATCGCTATTTTGTCTCTGCGCTTCCTTCAGAAGCGCCAGAAAATATTCAAAAAACTAGCCGCTGGTCGAAAAGCCATACCTCACCCAAGGTATGGGCTGAAGTATGGGCTGGTGGTTTTTTCCAAAAGCCAGAAACGACAAAGCCCTGAATAATCAGGGCTTTGTCGTATAAAGATGGCGGAGGCGATGTCCGCCAATCTATTGTCCCGTAATGTCCGTAAAAGTACAGAGCATCTAGATAATACAGGGCCTACAGCCTAGTATCCATCCATTAGCGTCCAAAGAGTTTCCGCTGAATCCCACAGCTAATGGGGGAACAAATGGGGGAACAGCTCTTGGGCTCAACAATCTCTGGTGAGTGAATATACGTGGGGAAACTAAATACAAAGCAGATCGAAAACTTGTCTGAGCCAGGCACTTACGAGGACGGCGATGGATTGCGCCTCGTGGTAAAAGCCAGCGGGAAGAAGTCTTGGGTCTTACGGTTTCAACTGGCCGGAAAGCGCCGGGAGATGGGGCTGGGTGGATTCCCCGATGTGAAGTTAAAGGATGCACGTTCTGAGGCAGTTGCTCAACGACAGCTCCTTCAAAAGAAGATAGATCCTCTCGTTGAGCGTGAGACCGCACGCTTGGCATTGGCCAAAGCAGTACTCGTCGAGCAAGCCAAAGCCATCACCTTCAAATCCATAGCCCTGGACTACATAGCGGCTCATCGCTCTGGCTGGAAAAACGCGAAGCACGCCCAGCAGTGGGAAAACACGCTAACGACCTACGCCTATCCTGTATTAGAAAATTTAAACGCCGAAGATGTGACGACTGAACACGTACTAAAAGTACTCACCCCTATATGGCAGGTCAAACCAGAAACAGCTTCCCGTGTACGTAACCGAATGGAAATGGTGCTTGATGCCGCGAAGGTGAGAGGACTGCGCGATGGAGAAAACCCAGCCAGATGGCGTGGGCACCTCGACAAACTGCTGCCTCCACGCTCCAAGGTTAAAATCGTGGTCCATCACCCAGCACTACCGTGGGTAGAGATGCCTGCGTTCATGAAAGAAATAAGTAAGCGTGACGACCTCAGCTACAAAGCCATGCAGCTGACCATCTTGACCGCGTGCAGAACAAACGAGGTTCTCGGGGCTACTTGGGATGAATTCGATCTAGAGAAGGGAGTCTGGAAAATACCGCCTCATCGGATGAAGGCGGCTAAAGAGCACCGCGTGCCTCTGAGTAAAGCCGCCTTGGACCTGCTCAATGGCTTAATCCGGCTTAGTAGTAATGCCCACGTGTTTCCGGGAGCAAGGGAAGGTAAGCCTCTGTCCAATATGTCGATGCTGATGTCGCTTCGCCGCATGAACCGCACCGATTTAACCATGCATGGTTTTCGCTCCACGTTTCGCGATTGGGCGGCGGAATCGACTCAATATCCGAGAGAGGTCTGTGAGTTGGCTTTGGCACATTCGCGGCAAGACAAGGTGGAGGCGGCCTATTTTCGCGGAGACCTGTTTGAGAAGCGTCAGGCCATGATGTCGGATTGGGCTGTATTCGTGACTCAATCTTCCGACAAGTAAATCGCTCCACGCCTCATCCTCTCCTGCATCGAAAAACGATGCAGGAGAGGATGGTTCTATTTTTTGCCCAAGAATTATTCACTAGTTTTTATGTCCCAGAGATTGAAAGCAGACTGATTAAGCAAGCCACCACATTACGTTGCTGCGAAGGACAGCACCTGACCGCCTGAGTTTCATACCATTGGCTGAGTCGAAAGCAGCCAATCCAATTCAAACGCAAAATAGCTGCATTGTTCTCAGCTTTTATCTGGCTGCAAACAGCCTTTCTCTTCAAATATTTCTACTGGTACGCTGTGCTCTTCGTAAGCGTTCGGGCAATACACGTTGCTCACCAGTTTTATATTTGATCGAGGTGATGTGCTCGCCGAATTTAAACTTACTATGCCCCGGAAGAGTCATACCGTTTGACAAACCTACGCTCGTCGACCGCGTAACCTTGCTGCTGATAAAAAGTGTGAGCCGGTATTCGGTGGTCACTGCTAGTCACCTCAGCCCGGACGCAAAGTTGCTCTGTAAAAAACGCGTCAGCAGCGGAAACTAGCATTGCCCCTACTCCTTGTCCTCGGAAGTCATCATCAATGACAAGGGAGGTAATGCGTCCGAGCCTACCCGGCTGATGAAACAGTGTTGGCGCTGATGCGATTTTGACCCAAGCCGCCGGAAGTCATTGACCCATTCGAATACTCAGCAATCATGACTTTGCGTGGGATTTCAGAGGCTGCACATGGATCAGCTAAAATCAGTAACCTGGGTCAAAATCGCATCAGCGCCAACACTTTGCACCACATGGTGGATGTCATGACGCCAAAGATTGGTACTAAGTAGCGATTGCCTGCTCGTCGTCGGTCCGGAGTTCGCCCAATACTGAGCGCACCGGACGAGGTGCACCGAGATGCAGGTAACGTAGTTCATCCATCAAGGCACTCCAAAGTGAAGGGCCGCCCTTTTCCAGCACCTCCGCGCGCAAAGACGCTTCCTTGCTCGGATGCGTATGCCGAACGCCCCAGGCAGCCATATGTGCGAGCAGAGGTACAAGCTGTATTGCCGCTTCCGTGAGGCTGTAAATTCCTTTCTGCTGATGTTTCGGATCCGGACATCGTGTCAGCAGGCCAGACGCGGTCAAGTGCTTCAGCCGACTTGCGAGGATGTTCGTGGCGATGCCTTCCTGGTTTTGCTCCAGCAGGGCTCCATAACTGCGTCTGTTCTCGAACATAACATCGCGGATAACGATAAGGCTCCAGCGGTCGCCGATCTGCTCAAGCGTCAGGTTGATCGGACAGCCCGATCGTCTTGTTTGCGGCACAGCTATTCTCCATAGATTTCCACTTGCATCATGCAAGCAGCGGGAATATTATTCAACCACTTGCACTTTGCAAGCCCTATAGAAACTCTGGCGGATCGACAGAGGAATCGAACATCCGGGCTTTCATCACGGGTCACAGCGGCAATTCGGTTCTGCGTGTGGCCGGAAAGGCGGTAACGGCGACATGGCACGATGAGCTGGCGTTTTGCTAAAGATCATTACAGTTGTACGCACCTACATACCCCACCACACACAATGGTTAGGAACACTATGAAACTCTCCTCCATCACTTCGCGTACCCTGCTCGCGGTATCGTTAGCATTCGCGGGCACCTTCGCTGCTGTAGCACCGGTCCAAGCTGCAGCGCCGATGCAGCACAAGCAGGTTCCGGGCTTCTATCGCACTATGATTGGCGACTATGAAGTTACCGCGCTCTATGACGGCGGCGGTAGTATCGACTCCAACCTCCTACACGGTGATCCCGCGCTCATTCAGTCCCTCTTGGCGCGCTCCTTCCAAAACGATCCCAAGCATGTTTCGGCAACCGTCCAAGGCTTCCTCGTCAACACTGGCTCCAAACTCGTTCTCATCGATACCGGTGCAGGCGGCCACTGGGGTCCTCCTACGTTGGGCAAGCTCGTGCAGAACTTGAAGGCCTCCGGCTACAAGCCGGAGCAGATTGACCTGGTTCTACTGACTCACCTTCACGCTGACCATGCTGGTGGTATTTACCAAAACGGGAAACGCGTCTTTCCGAACGCGACCGTGATGATGACGAAGGCCGACGCCGACTTCTGGCTGTCGAAGGAAATCATGGCCCAGGCCCCGGAAGAAGCAAAAATCTTCTTCAAGGTCGCACAGGATGGCGCCGCGCCTTATATCGCTGCGGGCAAATGGAAGCCGTACGAAGGCATGGCCGAAATAGTTCCCGGCATTGCACCGTATGCCATTCCCGGCCACACGCCCGGTCACACCGGCTACATGATTTCCTCAAAGGGTCAGTCGCTGCTCGTCTGGGGCGACGTTGCTCATGTTGGCGCCGTCCAAATGCCGCATCCGGAAATCAGCATCGCCTTCGACTCAGACAGCGCGTCGGCCATCAAAACGCGTGAAGACCTGCTGGTGAAACTCGCTGCGGACAAGACGATGATTGCCGCAGCCCACATGCCGTTCCCTGGACTGGGCCGTCTTCGCAAAGCCGACAACGGCGCGGGCTACGACTGGGTACCGGCGACTTTCCTCAACCTGGAGTGAACTGACCATGACTTACGATTCATCTTCCGTCCGTGAGCTTCGGGATGCGATGTTCGCCTTCGACTTTGCGCATCCCGTACGCACCATCGAGACGCTCCGCGTCGGCATGGAGGCAATTTCACAAGCGAACCCGCCGGCGGCCGACCTAACCGTCGAGACGATCCAACTCGGTGGCGTAGCCGCAGTGGCGATTACGGCTCCTGGCGCATCTAAGGACCGAGTCATCTACCATTTCCATGGTGGTGGCTGGGTGGCTGGCTCTCCTGCCTCGCATTTGGGCATGCTCGGAGAGCTGTCTCGAGCGGCAAAGTCCCAGGTCATCGTTCTGGACCACTCCAAGGCACCCGAGCACCCATTTCCGGCGTCCTACGACGAGTCCATCCGCGGCTACGAAGTAGTGCGTGCGCTTGGCAAGCCATTCGCCGTGACAGGTGACTCCAGTGGCGGTGGCATGGCTCTCAACGTTCTGGCCTATGCAGCCTCGAAGGGCCACAAGGACGCGCGAGCAGCGCTACTAATTAGCCCATGGGCAGACTTAACGCTGACGCTGCCCTCGTTAACGCAACTGGCTCACCGCGACCCAATGGTCAACGCGAGCGCGATGCGGGAGATGGTAGAGGCTTACGCTGGCAACCACGATTTGAAGGATCCGCGCATCTCACCCATGTTCGCCGACATGCACGGTTTTCCTCCGCTGCTCATACATGTCGGAAGCGACGAAGTACTTCTCGACGACGCGCTTGAAATTGACAGAAAGGTGCGCGCGGCCGGCGGCGAATCGCACCTTGAGGTCTGGCCGGAGATGCTGCACGTCTGGCACATTCAGACAGCCTCTTTGCCTCAGGCCCACGACGCGCTCCAGAGAGCCGGCGAGTTTCTCGTCGGGCACCTCGCTGACTAGCACGCACACTGCAAAACTGCAGACATTAGATAGGAGATTGTAATGACTACTGACACCAACCCACCGGGAACAGCATGGATGCAAATCGTCAAGAAGAAAGGAACGAGCGACTTCGCGAAGTCGTTCACTGCTGACGCCAGCCTTCAGACCTCAGCCCTAAGCAAGGCCGTGGTCGGCCCAACATCCATCGGGGCATTCTTTGCCGCGACGAGTACGATGTACGAAGACTTCGTGTTCACTGCGGAGACGGTTGACGGTGCGAAGACTTACCTTGAGTGGGATGCCATCCACGGTGGTAAGCCGGTCGCCGGCACCACCATCATCACTCGGAATGAGTCTGGCCTCGTCCACAATATCAAGCTCTTTCAAAGCCCGTTCCCCGTCGTTCGCGAGTTCTCGGCTGGCCTGAAAGAGCGACTCGAAGAAACACTCGGTCAAGACTTCTTTAGCTAAGCCGGGCCAATTCGTCGCCGCGTATTAGCTGAACAACACAACTGAGGAAACACTCATGCCAATTTTTCACGCCCACATTCCAGCTCAAAAATTCTCTAGCGAAGAGAAACGCGCGCTGGCGGATGCCTTGAATCTCGCTCTTCATGAAGCCATGGATACGCCCAAGGATGACCGTTTCGTCATCATCAGTGAGCACAAGGACGATGAGCTTTTCATCCATCCGACTTTTCCTGACATGAAGAGATCTGACAAGCGCATGGTCGTAACGGTGACGATAGGCACGAGCAGGACAGTGGAGCAGAAGCGCAAGCTCGCGGAGTTGGTCACCCGTTACGCGGTAGAAAAGGTGGGCGTCAGCCAGGACGATATCAGCCTGATCATGTATGCCGTTCCCTTGGAGAACATGAGCTTCGGCGGTGGCAAGCTGGTCTCTGACATTGACCTCTCCATGCCTTGGGTAAACAAGTAAGAAATACGAAAGCCGCCCCGTTCATTAGAAACGGCGCAGCAGAATTGACTCGAAACGAATATCTCGTTCATTTCTCAGGCGTGGGGCTCATGTGGCTCCGATCCGACACCATGTTCTGGACGGGTATCGGGATGAATGCAGCCATCACTTCGACCATGGTGTTGCGCACGCGCACCGAGCCGGAGGCACTGTAGGCGGCAGTCCTTGCGCTCGTCCCAAAAGAGGTAAGCTATGACCGATTGGCATTTCTACGAACCGGCACAGGGACATTCCCTGCGGCACGATCCGCTCAACGCCATCGTCGCTCCGCGCCCGATCGGCTGGATCAGTACGGTCTCCAACGACGGCGTACGTAACCTTGCTCCCTACAGCTTTTTTAACCTATTCAGCTACAAGCCGCCGATTATCGGCTTTTGCTCGCTTGGCGCGAAGGACTCGCTCGCCAATGCGCGTGCGACCGGCGAGTTCGTATGGAATCTGGCGACGCGAGAACTCGCCGAGGCGATGAACGCCTCTGCGGAGATGGCGCCAGCGGACGTCGATGAATTCGAGTTGGCCAAGTTGGAGACGCTGCCCTCCGCAAAAGTACGGCCATCGCGCGTTGCGGCTAGCCCGGTGCAGTTCGAGTGCGTGGTCACCCAGATCGTGCAGCTTGAGGCGCAAGGCGGTGCGGCGCTCCCGGCGTGGCTGGTGTTGGGCGAAGTAATAGCGATCCACATTGACCAGCAACTGATCAAAGACGGCGTGTATCAGACTGCGCAGGCGCGCCCGATCCTGCGCGGAGGTGGGCCGGCCGACTATTTCGAAATCGGCGCGGAGCAGCTCTTCACGCTTGAGCGACCAGGCAATTGACCTGACATCGAGTGACCGAGGCAAAAGGGTGGAAGGCATGAACTGCCGCTGCGCATAGGGTTTACGGCGCCGCCTGACCTCTTTCTACAAGGAGAACTTCCATGTTTCGACGTACCGATATCGCGTTCGAAGCCGAGGGCGGCGTCACGCTGCGCGGCTGGCTCTATATTCCCACCGGCGGCACCGCCCCCTATCCTGCCATCACCATGGCGCATGGTTATGCCGGCGTGAAGGAGCACGGCCTGGAGCCATTCGCTGAGAAATTTGCCTCCAACGGCTTTGTCGTCCTCCTGCACGATCACCGCAATTTCGGCGCCAGCGAAGGCACGCCGCGCCAGGATATCGACCCATGGTGTCAGATCGCCGATTGGCGGCGCGCGATCAGCTTCCTCGAAGACCAGGACGCCGTCGACGCGAAGCGCATCGGCTTATGGGGCACGAGCTATTCCGGCGGTCACGCACTCGTGCTTGGCGCAACCGAACGCCGCTTGCGTGCGGTCGTCGCGCAGGTGCCGACGATCAGCGGCTTCGAGCAAGGACTGCGCCGCATTCCGCCCGATGCTGTCGCCGCCATCGAGGATGCCTTCACGGCGGACGAGCGCGCGCAAGCACGCGGCGAGCCGCCGCGTAGGCAGGCAATCGTCAGCGCCGATCCGGCCGTCCCTGCTTCGTATCGCACCAAGGAAGCCATCGAGTTCTATCTGCAGCCCGTACCCGACGGCGCCTGGGAGAACAGCGTCACGGTGCGCTCGACGCGCGCTGCGCGCATGTACGAACCGGGCACGTGGATTGCGCGCGTGTCCCCCACGCCGCTGCTGATGGTCGTCGCGCTGCAGGACACGATCACGCTGACCGATCTTGAGCTGGCCGCCTACGAGCGTGCCGTTGAGCCAAAGCGCCTCGTGACGATTCCCGGCGGCCACTTCGATCCGTACATCACCAGATTCGATCAATCAAGTACCGCCGCGCTGGACTGGTTCAAGGAACACCTCTCCTAACCTCAACTTGCGACAACGCAGGAGCCCGACATGTCTCATCTCACCCATACCATCGAGAACGGCATAGCAACGATCATTCTTGATCGCTCGCCGCAAAACCGCATCGACGACCAGATGGTTGACGAACTGGCTACGGCAGTCAGCGCGATCGAACGCAGTGACGCACGCGTCGTGCTGGTGCGCGCCGAAGGCGAGAGCTTCAGCTTTGGCGGCGACATCACGTCCTGGCCCGATGACACCCCCCGCCAGTTGCGTGCACGCTTCGAGGGTTACATGGACGTCTTCAATCGCTTCGAACGTCTGCCCTTGCCTGTCATCGCCGTGGTGCAAGGCTTGTGCGCAGGCGGTGGTTTCGAACTGGCGTTGCGTGCCGATGTAATCTTTGCCGCCGAAAGCGCAACATTCTGCCATCCAGAACAGTCGCTTGCCTTAGTGACCCTGTTGGGCGGCATCTACCGCGTCGCCGAACGTGCAGGAGCGTACGAGCCATGGAATGGGCGCTGACTTCCGAGCGTGTCCCCGCCGCGACGATGGAGCGCTTCGGCGTAATCAACCGCGTCGTCGCCGATGCCGAACTGTTTGCAACGGCGCATGCGTTCGCCGCGAAGTTTGTGCATGGCCCCACACGCGCCCACGCAGCTCACAAAGCCTTGCTGCGAGCCTGGGCAAACGGCGGTATCCAGGCGGCCGACGATGTGATGTTCAACATTGCCATGCCCTTGTTCGAGACAGAAGACGTGAAGAACGGGCTTGCTTCGGCCATCAAGGCCCTGAAGGCCGGTACGCCGCGTCTGGAGCTCGAATTCAAGGGTCGTTGATTTCCGCTACGCAAACCGAGTCAAGGAACGGAACATGCAGGAATTGCTGGCGCGGGTGGTCGAGGCGCATGAGAGGATCGGTGCGCTGGAAGCGGCATGAACCGCACAGCGTCACTATCGTTACCGGGGCGCACTACGGGCGCTGAAGGCACTGGTTCATGATGTCAATCCGCGTACAGTTTCTGTGCGCATGCACATCCGAACGGGTCGCGATTGAAACGCTCCAGGGTGAAGTCGTGCAAGAGCGCAGGGATGCGCGGTTCGAGACACCGATCAATGCTGCGCAGAAGGTGATTGGCTGGGATGTGATCTTCAAGGTGGAACGAGTAAAACAGCCGTTCCTGCCCACTCGATAACTGTCCCATCATGCTGCGTGCTTCCCTGCTGGCCAATGTAGAGATTTTGCCGCAGGCCAGGCAGGGGAGTTACTTTTTCAACAGAATCGGCCGATTTCAGCCCTTCGTGACAGGCAAAAATCGGCCAAGAGCGGCCATTCCGCCTATCTAATAAACTAGGGGCGATTCAATGTATGGCAAAACTGCCGAGCGGATACAAGGCAGTCGAAGTCACTCCTGTTCAGCTCGCTCGAACTAAGTCGTTCGCGATATATGCGCCTGCAGCCGTTACCAGCGTACGGAGTCGCAGCATGACTGCCAGGCGACCTGATCTGCTTCGTCAAGGAGCTGTCCGGTTAAAAGTTGACCGCTGCATTTCTCGATAATAAGAAAATCACAGCCCCGATCGCCTCGGCAACCTAGCTTTTATATCCCGGCGGAACCGAGAAAATCTCAGCTTCAGGCGAAGCTAGGTCGGCAACACCATTCGTGTTAAGGGCCTGCGCGGCGGCCACCGTATTTAGGGACTCGCGAAGCAGCTTGATTTTGCCGTTCTCGGCGACAAGTCGTCCCGCGAACAGGTGATGGATCAGACGCCCAGTGGCCGCCGCGCGCGCGTCTGTCAAATACTCGGCATACACCTGATCCTTCGTATCAATCAGCACAGTGACGTTTTCGGGTTTGAAGCCGAAGCCGGGGTAAAGGGTGCTGCCGACAAAATCGTAAAATTTCGCGATGGCTTCCCGCCCCTGGTGACGGCTCGGGATACCGAGCGAATGCAGGAAGGGAAGTTCCAGCACTCCGTCTTCAGCGAACAGCTCGGCACATTTTTTACCATCGGGAGTTGCGGCAAGTAGATCTAACAATAGGGTCTTTGCATCGGTCATGGCCAATGTCCTCAATAACTTGACGAGCGCACGTAGGGCGGCGCTATTGGATCAGTTCGGGAAGCTATCGCCGAACATCGGGAGCCCGCTCTTTGATCCGTCGCGCGTGGCTTCGTCCTGAATTACGTCCCAATGCTCAGCGAGCTGGCCGTTTTCGATCCGCACTATGTCGACCACAATCCAGTTTACTGGCGCGCCGAATCCTGAAAAACGGCCATGAAGCACTACATAATCGCCCGACGCCACAGCCAGTGCATTTTCGTAGCGAAACTCAGCGGGCGCTGCCTTAACGAGGTCAAAAAGGCCCTCGCGACCTGGTGCGATGTAGGAACTGTGCTGAATATAGTCGGGCGACCAGAAGCGTTCTGCCGCGGAATAGTCGCGTTTGTTGAACAGTGTCTCAAACGCTTCCAGTACGAAATGCTTATTCTGCTCTTCGTGGTTCATTGCCTGTCCTTCTCTATGATTTCAATGGATGTAAAATATAAACAATCAAATAGTTTTTGCATTCTTGAGCCGAGCGCTCAGTGCGACCCGACTGAAAGGTGGTATGTCCCTTATCGCGCTACTATCTAAGGGCTACTCTGCTCGTAAGCGCGTTGGGACAATATCCCTTTAACATCTCATCCAACGGAATGTGTACGTCGCGCAGCAACTTGGGCTCGTCCCCCTTTTGGGGTAGGGCGCCCCTTAACCAAGTGACGCCCGCCACGCTCGGCGTCACGGCCCCCAGAGTGAGCTCTTCCCCGGCATTGCCTTTGCTAAACCCAAAAGGATAGCCAGGGAAGCTGGCTATGGGTTTGGGCCGCCCAGATGTAGCGGGTTTGTAACTTCCCACATTGCTGGTTGACCTCGTTTGAGATTTCTAGGCTAAGGCAACATGCGCAGTCCTTAAATAGATATAATCAGAAAACTATTTTGTCGAAAAGACAATGATGGAAAGGGTCGTACTGATGGACAAATTGCGCGCACTCAAATACTTCATCAAGGTTGCTGATACCCTAAGCTTCACCGAGGCGGGCAGAGCTTTCGATGTGCCAGCCTCCTCAATATCCCGGCGAATCGCGGAGCTTGAAAATTCTGTCGGGGCGGTGCTCCTCCATCGCACGACTCGAAGCGTCAGCCTCACCGAAGTGGGAGAAACGTATCTGGCACAGGTTCGTTCAGGGATGGCACAGCTGGCTGCCGCCGAAGAGCTTTTGAAAGATCAAGCAAGCCGGCCCAGCGGTACGCTACGCATCAGTTGTACGCCAAGCTACGGGCGGATGAAGCTGCTGCCTGTGCTTCAGGATTTCAGCGACATTTATCCAGACGTCCTCCTTGACGTGGATTTAAGTGACGAGCTACAGGATCTCGGTGGCGATAAATACGACATTGCTCTCCGAGCCGGTTCTGAACCAGAGAATCGGGTGGTAGCGCGTCGACTCGACCCGAATATCTTCATCCTCGCTGCCTCTACAACCTACTTGGCAACTCGTGGCACGCCAAGGACGGTAGAAGACTTAAAAGGCCACTCGGCACTCATGTATCGTGGCTCAAAGAGTGTCCTCAAATGGCTTGGTTTTGATGGCAAGAACTGGATAACCCCTCGGATTGTTCCAACATTCATTAGCAATGACGTAGCCTCTTTGACTGCCATGGCATGCAAGCACCGTGGGATGGTGCTGTTGCCTGAGTGGAGCTTGCGCGAATACCTGCAGCGGGGGGAATTGGTCACTGTAGACCTTAGTCAGCCGGTTGGGATCTCGCGGACCGAGGTCGGGATCTACATGCTTTACCTGCAATCCCGCTATCTGATCCCGAAAATCCGACTAGCAGTGGAGTTTATCTACCAGCGCTTGGCCCAACGAAACGATGATGGCAGCCTTAAGTGAGTGGCAGCTAAGGGTCGAATAGCGACCACCACTCGTTGTGACTGATTCACCCTTGTCCTCCCTCAACGTGGAGGACGAGCCATGAACACTATTGCTAGATACAGCCATCAGCCTTGGAACAAGGGAAAGCTTGTCGGGCAGAAAGCCCCGCTCCGAGTCAGAGATATCTGGGCTATTCGGGTAAGACTCCAGCTCGCGGAGAAGACACGTGATTTGGCGCTCTTCAACTTGGCCATCGACAGCAAGCTACGTGCTTGTGACTTAACCAAGCTGCGAGTTCGAGACATCGCCCATGGGGAGCATGTTTCGTCACGGGCCATCGTGATGCAGCAGAAAACTCAGCACCCAGTGCAATTTGAAATCACTGAGCAAACTCGAATGGTTTTGGAGGCGTGGATGCATCAGGCGCACCTCCGCAGCGAGGACTTCTTGTTTCCAACCCGATTGCACGCTTCAGACCACCTATCCACCAGGCAATACGCTCGAATAGTCAAAGCGTGGGTGACAGCTATTGGCCTGGACCCAACCATGTACGGTACTCACACACTACGGCGAACCAAAGCATCGCTGATCTATCGCAGGACGAAGAACCTGAGAGCTGTCCAGCTTCTGCTTGGGCACACGAAGCTTGAAAGCACCGTCAAATATTTGGGAATCGAGGTCGATGATGCCCTGGAAATGGCGGAACAAACGGAAGTCTGACCACCCATAGTGACGGTCGATGCTTGACCGTCGCTATCCGACCCTTTGCCGTCGGTCATGCTTCCCGGAAGCTGTCGTTCAACGCCGAGCTAACAGGCCGCAACCTATGCCGCGCAGCGGCAGTCTTCGGTTGCGGTCCGGGTTGAGGGAAGGGTTAGACCTCAGTTGGCCGCGCATGATGATTTGGACTTTGGCTTACGCCTCCGTCGCCGACGGCCAGCCGATCCGTGCCGCACTACGAAGATTGGACTGAACGACTAAGCGATGAAACGGGGCAATGAGAAAAATATAGAGACGACCTAAGCGATTGTGGCAATGAACAACGGTCGACAGAATCAAGTGACGTTTAGCTCCCGGCGACGACTGACCGGAACACAGAACAGAGAGCCTGAAGTCCAGGTGCTTGTCGTCTTCTCCAAGAACAACTTCAGTTGGACTTGTGCTGTAGATCTTAAAGATGCCGAGTCGGCCCGCTCCGCTCTCCGCATCCAGTGATGTGAGATGCTTAGCTGTCTTGAGGCCGAAACCGGCTACGAGCGCGTCTCGAACCGTCAGGAGGCTGCTGACCCAAGGCGCTTGGTGAGCGAAGATGAACCTCGCCAACAATTCGGGATTGGTTGACGCTCCGGTGGGAAGCTCGATCGAGTAAGCGTCGGCGAGATTCATCGATGCGTAGGCTTTAGCAATCGCCGACTCAGGAGGAAGCGACACAGATGTTGCGTGATGGTGTTCAGTTGACATGTATGCGGCCTATGGTTCGTTTCTGAGGTCTAACGCCGAGCTGACCGGCACGCTTGCGTGACGGCGTCGAGCGACAAGTTAAATTTGGGTCTGAACTGCATAGACGACGAATTCTTCTCCACTCAAGTCGATAGTCTTTTTCCACACGTGCTTTCGATTCTGCACTTCTGAAAACTCGCCTCGATATGCTTTCTGTGACAGTTCACTTTTTAATGCCGGAGTAAGACCTGACAAGGCATTTGGCGGCAAATTTCCAGACCAGCTCGAAACAAACCCTTTGAAGTTGCTGTAGCTGCCCTGCGCAGCATACGTTGAGCCTTTAAAAGCGACGATGTATGTGTAGAGCGGCATATTGAAATTTAACTGTACATTTCACAGGCTTGACCTGTCCATCATGCACGGACGCTGATCGGACGACAAGCCGCATGGGGCTTAGCGTGCGGGAGATCGGCCGATTTAACAGGAAACATAAAAATCCGAGAAAGACGGACACCTTTGGCGCCAGTCCATGTCGCGACGGTGTATGTGAAGATTGCATCATCAGCAACAAATCTGCAGTTGGAAGAACTCGAACGGCAGTTATCTGAGAAATTGCTAGATGGCAGCTTCTGGCTGTTTTCTGCCTGTCGCGACTGACCGAAATCGACCCAAAAACGGACGACTCTGCCTATTTTTTAAAGCTACAGCCAGAGCCGTCGATACTTACATGCTTGCCACTTTAGATTTGGCTACTCGCCCCTGGCTCCAGGCATCAGACAAGATCAATCGCAGAACGCTATCATTCAGGCGTAATCCGCTTCTATCCATTTAGCTCAGCTCTTTGGGAACCCAGTAAGAGCAGGGGCGCGAACCAGTCAACCGTAGAGCCCCCTTATATGCACTGTGCACGCTTGTTCTTTTTTGCGTTTTGCTTACTACAGTCAGTTAGCTATACGTATGCCTCGCAGGATCTAACCACGACTCAGAGAATGGCCGAACAGGGCGATGCCGATGCCCAGAACAACCTCGGTGTCAGCTATGCCGCCGGCCAAGGTGTCATGCAGGACACCCGGCAGGCGGTCTACTGGTTCCGAAAGGCCGCCGAGCAGGGTAATGCTGAGGCCCAAACACACTTAGGATACTGCTACGACCAAGGCAAAGGAGTTGAACAGGACGCCCAGCAAGCGGCTTCTTGGTTCCGCAAGGCTGCCGAACAGGGTAAGGCCGCTGCCCAGAACAACCTCGGTGTCCGCTATATCAACGGCCAAGGGGTCGTGAAGGACTACCAGCAGGCGGTTTTCTGGTTCCGTAAGGCTGCTGAACAAGGTTATGCCGCTGCCCAGGACAATCTCGGAGTTCGGTACGCCTACGGTGGAGGGGTCGTGAAGGACTACGAGCAGGCGGTTTCTTGGTTCCGTAAGGCCGCAGAGCAAGGTAATGCCGCTGCCCAAGGCGACCTCGGAGTTCGCTACGATACTGGCCAAGGGGTTGTAAGGGACACCCAGCAGGCGGTTTTCTGGTACCGCAAGGCAGCTGAGCAAGGTTATGCCTCTGCCCAGGACAACCTGGGAGCCAGCTATGCCAGCGGTCAGGGAGTCACGCAGGACTACCAGCAGGCGGTTTCCTGGTTCCGCAAGGCTGCTGAACAGGGTGATGCAACCGGCCAGTTCAACCTTGGAGCCAGCTATGCCACCGGCCGAGGGGTTGCGCAGGATGACCAGCAGGCAATTTTCTGGTTCCACAAGGCCGCAGAGCAGGGTGATGCAACTGCCCAGTTCAACCTGGGAGTCCACTATGCCACCGGCAAAGGATTGGCTCAGGATAATAACCAAGCGTATGTTTGGCTTTCTGTTGCTGCTGCCAATGGCCAGTCAAAAGCCGCAGATTATCGAAGTCATGTAGCTAAAAAACTATCCAAACCCCAACTGGTGGCAGCTCAAAAAAAAGCGGCGCAGTATTGTGAGAAATACCAATCACGTCGCTGATTTCTAGCGTGCATATTCTTTTTATATGAGGGTTGTGCTGCCGGTTGTTCAGTTCCACCACTGACCGCTTCTGGCTGTGGATTCAACCGGTGGTGGCAGGCAGAAATCGGCCCGTTCCGAATGTCCCGCTCTTGGCCGCTTTCTGCCTGTCACCACCGTCGGCTTTGGGTCCAGGCTGTGTGAAAACGCGCTGAATACGTCGAAAACTGAGAGTCGCGA
>NZ_MOBI01000031.1:0-51843 GCF_003732175.1 Pseudomonas brassicacearum | reverse complement strand
GAAGTATCCGATCAGAAATAAAAATGCCAGTCAGCTTAACTGACTGGCATTAGCCCGCGAGGGCCTTTTTTTCGTCTGCCGAATCTGTCGGCGGGCGGTTGAACCCTGCCGAAAACCCGGTCGGCACGATGCGTTTCTGTGCCATGCAACCGCTACGGTTTGCCTGGGGTATTCAGCAATTTGATGGTCATGGGTGTAGGAAAATCCTTCGCTACACTGCGAGTATCTTCCCCGGAACATCAAGGCAACTCCCTATGCAAAATCGCATGATGATCACTGGTGCCGGATCCGGCCTGGGTCGCGAAATCGCTCTGCGCTGGGCTCGTGAAGGTTGGCAGTTGGCCTTGTCCGATGTCAGCGAGCCAGGCTTGCAAGAAACCCTGAAACAGGTCCGCGAGGCGGGTGGTGACGGTTTCATTCAGCGTTGCGATGTGCGCGACTACAGCCAGTTGACCGCCTTCGCTCAAGCCTGTGAAGAGAAGCTGGGCGGCATCGATGTGATCGTCAACAACGCCGGCGTGGCCTCGGGAGGTTTCTTCAGTGAGCTGTCGCTGGAAGACTGGGATTGGCAGATTGCGATCAACCTGATGGGCGTGGTCAAAGGCTGCAAGGCGTTCCTGCCTCTGCTGGAAAAGAGTAAAGGCAAGATCATCAACATCGCCTCGATGGCTGCGTTGATGCAGGGGCCTGCCATGAGCAATTACAACGTGGCCAAGGCTGGTGTCGTGGCGTTGTCCGAGAGCCTGCTGATTGAACTGGCACAGCAGGAAATCACTGTGCATGTGGTCTGCCCGTCGTTCTTCCAGACCAACCTGCTGGACTCCTTCCGTGGCCCGACCCCGGCCATGAAAGCCCAGGTCGGCAAGTTGCTGGAAAGCTCGCCGATTACCGCCAGCGACATCGCTGACTACATCTACCAGCATGTTGCCGCAGGCGAGTTCATGATTCTGCCCCATGAGCAGGGCCGTATGGCCTGGGCACTCAAACAGAAGAATCCGCAGCTGCTCTACAACGAGATGACCGTGATGGCCGACAAGATGCGCGCCAAGGCCAGGCAAAGCGCCAGCTGAGCTTGCGAGTATCGGGCTGCGTCGTTAGGGTTGCCGCTTCTGGCCGCCCTGACGAGATGTGTGCATGCTCAATTACCTGTGGTTTTTCCTCGCGGCGCTGTTCGAAATCGCCGGCTGTTTCGCTTTCTGGATGTGGTTGCGGCAGGGCAAAAGCGTCTGGTGGGTCGTGCCGGCGCTGCTCAGTTTGACGCTGTTCGCCATTGTGCTGACCAAAGTCGAATCGACCTACGCGGGCCGTGCTTATGCAGCCTACGGCGGCATCTACATCATTGCGTCCATCGGCTGGCTCGGCGTGGTCGAGCGGATTCGACCGCTGGGTTCGGACTGGCTGGGCGTTGCGTTGTGCGTATTAGGCGCGAGTATCATTCTGTTTGGCCCACGCTTCACTACACCTTGAGTCATTGGCGTTGCGGTGAAAGGGACGTCTGTAAGGGGAATCGTTTTACCGTGTAGGAGGGAACTGTTTTACCGCTGTTGCATTGTAGACCCGGCGTCAGCCGGTCATCTTCAAGGCCCGGTAATCTCAAGGACTAGAGCCATGCTCGTACTCAGCCGCGTCGTGGGCGAATTGATCTCCATTGGCGACAACATCTCTGTGCGTATCCTCGCCGTGAACGGAAGCAACGTCCGGTTCGGTATCGAAGCCCCGCAAAACATCAATGTGCATCGCGCCGAAGTCTACGAGCGCATTCAGGCCAAACGGGTACACGGCAAACGCGACTGAAGGACCCGGTTAAATAGCTGCCCGGCCAAACGGATGCTCAGTCAAACAGGTGCTTGGGCACGTCGTGCTTGAGCATCAGTTGGCATTGCTGGCTTTCAGGATCGAACACAATCAGCGCCTGACCTTTGCTCAACGCATGGCGCACCCGCAACACGCGGGTTTCCAGCGGGGTTTCGTCGCCATTGTCGGTACCGTCACGGGTGACGAAGTCTTCGATCAGGCGGGTCAGGGTGTCGACTTCAAGTTGGTCGTGGGGAATCAGCATAGGCACCTCGGGTCATCAATCCGGCGATCCTACGGCGGATAACCATTAACAGCCAGTAGGAGCTGGCGTAGCCTGCGATCTTTTAGCGTCCTCAAAGGCGCCGAAGATCAATAGATCGCAGCCTGCGGCAGCTCCTACGCGAGTAGGGTTGCAACCCGCTGTCGATTCAGCTGCCGCGAATCAGCTTGCGCAAGGCAAACCGGTTCGGATGGCAGGCCTCGGCGACGCTTCGCGGCAGGGGCAACGGTTCGTTGTCCAGCCACGCCGCCAGCAATTCGCCCGACAGCGGTGCGGTGATCAATCCGCGTGAACCGTGCCCGCTGTTGACGTACAAACCGTCGAGCCATGGACACGCGATGTCTGGCACTTGTCGGGCATCCTTGCTCAGTGCGGCATAGACTTGGGCGAACGCCTGGCTGTCAGCCAATGGGCCGACGATCGGCAGGTAATCAGGACTGGTGCAGCGGAACGCGGCACGACCTTGCAGTTGTTCGGGGTCCAACTGTCTGGTGTGCAGGCGAGTGACCAGATCACTGGATATTTCCTCGAGCAGTTCCAGGTTGCCGAGGTGTTCGGCGGTGGTCGGAGTCAGGTCGTCGCTCTTGAAATCGAAGCTGGCACCCAGAGTGTGTTCACCCAAGCGTGCGGGTGCGACGTAACCTTCAGCGCAGACCACCGTCGCCAGGCACTGGCTCTCAGCAGTTTGCGCCAATCGGGTGATTTGCCCGCGAATGCGTTTGAGCGGCAGCTCGGCACTGTGCGCGAAGCGTTTGATTTCCGCCGCGCCGGCCAGTACCACCACGGGCGCGCTGGCGAGCAGGGTCTCGCCATCCCAGGCTTGCCACTGATCATCGACCTTGCGCAGTTCCAGCACATCGCGGTGCGTCAGCAGTTGGACATTGGGGAACGATGCTTGCCATTGGCACAGGGTCGGCGGATGAACCCAACCACCCTCTGGATAGAACAGCCCGCCATGGGCCAGTTCGATTCCGGCTTGGGCCTGCGCGTGCGGCTGGTCCAGCAGGTGCAACAGATCGGCGGGGAAGGCTGCTGCCAGTTGCGCCTGACGCTCGGCTTCCTTGGCATTGAATGCCAGTTGCAGCACTCCGCAATCGTCCCAATCGACGCCGCGCTGCAAGTGTTCAAGCAAGCGCCGGGTGTGTCCGAAACCGCTGACGATCAATTGCGAAAGTGCGGTGCCATGGGCCGAGAGTTTCAGGTACAGCACGCCTTGCGGGTTACCCGAGGCTTCTTGCGCCAGGTCGGCATGCCGTTCCAGCAGGTTGACCTGCCAACCGCGTGCGGCGAGGCTGGCGGCGCTGGCGCAACCGGCCAGCCCGGCGCCGATCACCAGCGCACGACGTTCGCCGCTCACCTGATTCGGGCGAGCAAACCAGGGTTTGGCGGTTGCCGGGGCCGGTGTTTCCTGCGGCCAGCCGACGAACTCACCCCGCAGGATTTCCCATTTGTGACCGATGCCCGGTGTGCGGCGCATTTTGAAACCCGCCGCATTGAGCAGACGGCGTACCCAGCCGGTGCTGGTGAAGGTGCTGATGGTCGAACCGGGCGCCGACAGACGCGCCAGTTCGGCAAACAGTTCGGCGGTCCACATGTCGGGGTTTTTCGCCGGAGCGAAACCGTCGAGAAACCACGCGTCGACCTGTGCGTCCAGTTGTGGCAGCTGGTCCAGCACATCACCGATCAACAGCGTCAGGGTTACGCGGCCATTGTCCAGCACCAGCCGCTGAAAGCCCTGGTGGATGGCGACGTACTGCGCCAACAACTGATCGGCAAACGGTTTTAGGTCGGGCCAGAGTGTCAGGGCCCGTTGCATATCTGCCGGGCTCAGCGGGTATTTCTCGACGCTGATGAAATGCAGCCGTGCGCCAGCCACAGCCTGTTGCTTGAACAACTGCCAGGCGCAGAGAAAATTCAGCCCGGTACCGAAACCGGTCTCGCCAATCACCAACCTTTCGCCGGCCGGCAGTTCGGCAAAACGTTCGCTCAGGCGGTTCTGCTCGATGAACACGTAACGGGTTTCATCAAGGCCCGACTGGTCGGAGAAATACACGTCGTCAAACACCCGCGAGCGCGGGCGACCTTGGTCGTCCCAGTCGAGCTGGGCATGCGGTACGGGGTTCGGCAGTGTTTCAGGATTCATGGTCGGCTCAGGCGAGGCAAGGTGGCCATTCTAGCCGATCGCGACACAAGCGATTGATCCATGGCAAAGCGGATGGGATGGTCCAGACAAACACTCGGTCAATCCGCTAGTCTTGGGCAATCTTGGAAGGGAGTCGCTCATGTTCGAATCTGCCGAAATCGGTCATGTGATTGATAAAGAAGCCTACGAGGCTGAAGTGCCGGCGTTGCGTGAGGCTTTGCTTGAAGTTCAGTTCGACCTCCAGCAGCAAGCGCGATTTCCGGTAATCGTGTTGATCAACGGGATTGAAGGCGCAGGTAAGGGCGAGACGGTCAAGTTGCTCAATGAGTGGATGGACCCGCGATTGATTGAGGTCCGCACCTTCGATCAGCAAACCGATGAAGAGCTGGCGCGACCCCCGGCCTGGCGCTATTGGCGAATGCTCCCGGCCAAGGGGCGGATGGGGGTGTTTTTCGGCAACTGGTACAGCCAGATGTTGCAGGGGCGAGTTCACGGTCTGTTCAAGGACGCGGTGTTGGACCAGGCAATCAACCAGACCGAGCGCCTGGAGAAAATGCTCTGCGATGAAGGCGCGGTGATCTTCAAGTTCTGGTTTCACCTGTCCAAGCAACAAATGAAGGCACGCCTCAAGGCCTTGCGGGACGACCCATTGCACAGCTGGCGCATCAGCCCGCTGGACTGGCAGCAATCGCAGACCTACGACAAGTTCGTGAAATACGGCGAGCGGGTGATTCGCCGGACCAGCCGTGACTACGCGCCCTGGTATGTGATCGAAGGTGTGGATGCCCATTACCGCAGTCTGACCGTGGGCAAGATCCTGCTCGACGGTCTGCAAAATGCCCTCAAACGCCCCAGGATCAACCCGGACAAAGTCAGCGCTGCGCCGCTGTCGGCCAGTGTCGATCACTTGAGTTTGCTCGGTAGTCTGGACATGAGCCAGCGGCTGGAGAAGAACGATTACGAGGAGCAACTGATTACCGAGCAGGCACGGTTATCCGGCCTGATGCGTGACAAACGCATGCGCCGACACGCACTGATCGCGGTATTCGAGGGTAATGACGCTGCGGGCAAGGGCGGGGCGATTCGTCGTGTGGCCGCCGCACTCGACCCGCGCCAGTACAGCATCGTGCCGATTGCCGCGCCGACGGAGGACGAGCGCGCCCAGCCGTATTTGTGGCGCTTCTGGCGACAGATCCCGGCTCGGGGAAAGTTCACTGTCTTCGACCGTTCCTGGTATGGCCGGGTGCTGGTGGAGCGCGTCGAGGGCTTTTGCAGCCAGGCCGACTGGTTACGCGCCTATAGCGAAATCAACGACTTCGAAGAACAGATCAGCGCCTCCGGGGTGATCGTCGTGAAGTTCTGGCTGGCCATCGACAAACAGACCCAGCTGGAGCGTTTCCAGGCGCGCGAAGCCATTCCCTTCAAACGCTTCAAGATCACCGAAGACGACTGGCGTAACCGCGAGAAGTGGGATGAGTACCGGACGGCTGTCGGCGATATGGTCGACCGCACCAGCACCGAGGTTTCGCCCTGGACCCTGGTGGAAGCCAACGACAAACGCTGGGCCCGGGTCAAAGTACTGCGCACCCTCAACCGCGCGCTGGAAGAGGCCTTCGAGAAATCCGACAAGGACGAGAAGAAGCTGAAGAAGGACAAGAAGTAGCCCGATGGGTTTGCATCCGCGGGGTGAATGATTGTCGCGGTCGGCCGGGAGCAGGCAGGGGCGATGTCGTGGGCACGCGTGGTTAACTGATCAACGGTAAACGTCAACTTCTCGGTGCGACCGATACAGTCTCATTTACGGCTTGTCGCCAACTGTCCGTGTGTGATGCCTCGCCGGCAGCCTAGAATGGTTTTTCTCGCCGTCAGCCTTTGGGGTTTCCATGCACATTTCGTCCGGTCGCTGGGTTTATGGTCTGTTCCTCGCCTTGCTGACCGCGGTCTTGTGGGGAATCCTGCCGATCAAACTCAAGCAGGTGTTGCTGGTGATGGACCCGGTCACGGTGACCTGGTTTCGGCTGATAGTGTCCGGCAGCTTGCTGTTCCTTTATCTGGCGGCGACCAAGCGTCTACCAAGCCGACAGGCGCTCGGGCATAAAGGTGGCTGGCTGGTGCTGATGGCGGTACTCGGACTGGTGGGCAATTACGTGTTGTACCTGATGGGCCTGAACCTGTTGAGCCCGGGTACCGCGCAACTGGTCGTGCAGATGGGGCCGATCCTGTTGCTGATCGCCAGCCTCTTCGTGTTCAAGGAGCGTTTCAGCGTGGGGCAGGGGATTGGCCTGCTGGTGCTGTTGTTGGGCTTCGGTTTGTTTTTCAATCAGCGGCTGAGCGAGTTGCTGACATCTTTGAGTGATTACACCGCAGGTGTGTTACTGGTACTGGCGGCGTCGACCGTCTGGACCTTCTATGCGCTGGGCCAGAAACAACTGCTGACGGTGTGGAATTCGTTGCAGGTGATGATGGTGATCTACCTGTTTTGCGCCTTGTTGCTGACGCCGTGGGTGCATCCGCTGGAAGCCTTGCAACTGAGCCCCCTGCAAGGCTGGTTGCTGCTTGGCTGCTGCCTGAATACGTTGATCGCTTACGGTGCTTTTGCCGAGGCGCTGGCCCATTGGGAAGCGTCGAGGGTCAGTGCGACACTCGCCATCACACCGTTGGTGACCTTCGCGGCCGTGGCGCTGGCCGCCTGGTTATGGCCCGATTATGTGCATGCCGAACAGATCAACAGCCTGGCGTATGGCGGTGCAGTGCTGGTGGTGCTGGGGTCGGCACTCGTCGCGTTGGGGCCATCGCTGATCGCCGGGCTCAAGGCCCGCAAGGCAAAAGTGGTAGTTGGATGATCGTTCCCTCGCTCCGCGTGGGAATGCAGCCCGTGACGCTCTGCGTCACATGCCAAAGCGGACGCAGAGCGTCCATTGAGGCATTCCCACGCAGAGCGTGGGAACGATCAGTATCAGACGATCAGCCTTTGCTGCCAGCCTCCAGCATGTTCTCCGGCCGCACCCAGGCATCGAACTGCTCATCCGTCAGATAACCGAGTTGCAACGCCGCCTCACGCAGGGTCAGTCCTTCGGCGTAGGCTTTCTTGGCGATCTCGGCGGATTTGTCGTAGCCGATGTGCGGATTCAGCGCCGTCACCAGCATCAAGCCGCGTTCCAGATGCGCGGCCATCTGCTCGGCATCCGGCTCAAGGCCTGCAATGCAATGCTGCTGGAAGTTACTGCAACCATCACCGAGCAAGCGGATCGATTGCAGCAGATTGTGAATGATCACCGGCTTGAACACGTTCAATTGCAGGTGACCCTGGCTGGCGGCGAAGCCAATCGCCACGTCGTTGCCCAGCACCTGGCAGGCGAGCATCGACAGCGCTTCGCACTGAGTCGGGTTGACCTTGCCGGGCATGATCGAACTGCCGGGCTCGTTGGCGGGCAGCTTGACCTCGGCGAAACCGGCCCGTGGCCCGGAGCCCAGCAAACGCAAGTCATTGGCGATTTTCATCAGGGTCACGGCGAGGGTTTTCAGCGCGCCGGACAATGTGGTCAATGGTTCATGCCCGGCCAGCGCGGCAAACTTGTTCGGCGCGGTGATAAACGGCAGGCCGGAGAGGGCGGCCAGCTCGGAGGCAATCGCTTCGCCAAAGCCATGGGGCGAGTTGAGTCCGGTCCCCACCGCGGTACCGCCCTGAGCCAACTCGCAGACGGCCGGCAAGGCGCTGCGGATCGCACGTTCGGCGTAATCGAGCTGTGCGATGAACGCCGAAAGTTCCTGGCCGAAGGTGATCGGCGTGGCATCCATCAAGTGCGTGCGACCGGTCTTCACCAGTTTCATGTGCCGTGCGGCCTGCTCGGCCAGCCCGGCGGAGAGTTCAGCGATTGCCGGCAACAGCTGCTGTTGTACGGCCTGCACCGTGGCGATATGCATGGCGGTGGGGAAGCTGTCGTTGGAACTTTGCGAGCGATTGACGTGGTCGTTGGGGTGCACCGGAGCCTTGCCGCCACGGGGATTGCCGGCCAGTTCGTTGGCGCGACCGGCGATCACTTCGTTGACGTTCATGTTGCTTTGGGTACCACTGCCGGTCTGCCAGACCACCAACGGAAACTGGTCGTCATGCTGGCCGTCGAGCACTTCGTCGGCGGCCTGCTCGATCAACCGGGCAATGTCGGCCGGCAGATCGCCGTTGCGACTATTGACCCGTGCCGCGGCTTTCTTGATCAGGGCCAAGGCATGCAGTACGGCCAGCGGCATGCGTTCATTGCCGATGGCAAAGTTGATCAGCGAACGCTGCGTCTGAGCGCCCCAGTAGGCTTCATCCGGGACTTCCACTTGGCCAAGGCTGTCGGTTTCGATACGGCTCATCGGTTACATTCCTGTAGGTCTGATAGCGAAGTTTAGGCCGTGATTGGCGCTTGGGGTTCCATCAGTCGTTTTTTCTACCGTTCGGTCCTGAAAATCAGGCCTGGCAAGGGGGAGGGGTTGAGCGCATGAGTTTTTTAGGCGCAGAATGGCCCCCCTTGGGGTTTTACCTCGCCTGCTAGAAAAGGAAACTCGATGACTCGTCTTCGTGCCATTTGTACCGCGGTTGCTCTGGTCTGTGCCAGCGGCCAGGTTTTCGCCGATACCGCCAGCCACAACGCCAGTGCTGAAGCTTTCCTGACCCTGGCGCATGCTGACAAACTGGGCACACCGGTATACGCGCAAGTGCAGCAAATGTTCGCCCAGCGCTTTGAGCAAACCAAAGCACCGGAATCGAAAAGGGCTCTGCTGGAAACCTACCAGGCCAAGGCCAACACCGCTTTGAACCAAGCCATTGGCTGGGACAAACTGAAGCCGGACATGGTCAAGCTCTACACCACCAACTTCAGCGAATCCGAGCTCAAGGACCTGGTCGCGTTCTACCAGTCGCCACTGGGCAAGAAAGTCCTGGAAAAAATGCCTCAGCTGACTCAGCAATCGGCCCAGATGACTCAAGCCAAGCTGGAAAGCGCGGTGCCTGTGGTCAACAAACTGCTGGCTGACATGACTGCCGAGCTGACGCCGAAAGACGCCGTCGCTCCAGCCAAGAAAAAGCCTTGAGCGGAGCCCCGCAATGACCATGCAACAACGTATTGAATCGGCGCTGAGCGCTTTGCAGCCCGCGCATCTGGATGTGCTGGACGAAAGCCATATGCACAGCCGTGGGTTGCAAACCCACTTCAAGGCCGTGGTGGTCAGCGAGCAATTTGCCGGGCTCAACAGCGTCAAGCGTCACCAGAAGGTCTACGCTACGTTGGGTGACCTGATGGGTGAGTTCCATGCGTTGGCGCTGCATACCTATACGCCTGAGGAATGGGCAAAGGCCGGCGCGGCACCTGCCTCGCCGACCTGTGCTGGCGGTAGCAAGCACTGATTGTGAGGGCTGTTGTGGCGAGGGGGCTTGCCCCCGTTCGAGTGCGAAGCACTCGTAAATCCATCTAGCGCGTATTGTCAGAATTAACGCGTCTGGTTTTTTAAGGGCCGCTTCGCAGCCCCGCGGGGGCAAGCCCCCTCGCCACAAAGATATCTGGCAGCCCATTAATCACTTTGTTTTTGTTAGAATCCGCAACGCGCCGCTTAGCCGGCGCGTTTTTTTTCGCATCCGGTTCACCCCTTACGCGGGTAGCCACCTGGAGAATCACCCATGACACAACAGATTGTCGTGGCGGCACTGTATAAGTTCGTCACCCTTGAAGATTACGTGGCCTTGCGCGAGCCACTGTTGCAGGCGATGGTCGACAACGGCATCAAAGGCACCTTGCTGATTGCCGAGGAAGGCATCAACGGCACGGTTTCCGGTAGCCGCGAAGGCATCGACGGGCTGATGGCCTGGCTCAAGAACGATCCGCGCATGGACGACATCGACCACAAAGAGTCGTACTGCGACGAGCAGCCGTTCTACCGCACCAAGGTCAAACTCAAGAAAGAGATCGTCACCCTGGGTGTTGAAGGCGTTGACCCGAACAAGAAGGTCGGCACCTACGTTGATCCGCAGAACTGGAACGCGTTGATCAGCGACCCTGAAGTGCTGTTGATCGATACCCGCAACGACTACGAAGTGTCGATCGGCACCTTCGAAGGTGCGATCGATCCGAAGACCACCAGTTTTCGCGAATTTCCCGACTACATCAAAGCCAACTTCGACCCGGCCAAGCACAAGAAAGTCGCGATGTTCTGCACCGGCGGCATTCGGTGTGAAAAGGCTTCGAGCTACATGCTCAGCCAGGGCTTCGATGAAGTCTTCCACCTCAAGGGCGGAATCCTCAAGTACCTCGAAGAGGTGCCGCAGGAAGAAACCAAATGGCAGGGCGACTGCTTTGTGTTCGATAACCGCGTCACTGTTCGCCACGACCTGAGCGAAGGCGACTACGATCAATGTCATGCCTGTCGTACGCCAGTGAGCGTGGAAGACCGTGCATCCGAGCACTACGTCGCCGGCATCAGCTGCCCGCATTGCTGGGATAAGCTGAGTGAGAAGACCCGTCGCAGTGCGATCGACCGGCAGAAACAGATCGAACTGGCCAAGGCCCGTAATCAGCCGCACCCGATCGGTTACAACTACAAGCAATCCAACACCGAGGCCTGAACCATGTCCGCGCGCCTGCTCTATGTAATGGATCCGATGTGCTCCTGGTGCTGGGGCTTCGCTCCGGTAGCCGAGGCGCTGGTCGAGCAGGCGCAGGCTGCGGGCGTTGACGTGCATTTGGTAGTTGGCGGTTTGCGCACCGGCAGTGGTGCGGCACTGGAACCCACCACGCGGCGCTACATTCTCGAACACTGGCAGGCGGTCGCCGAAGCCACTGGCCAGCCGTTCAAGTTCGAAGGCGCGCTCCCCGACGGTTTTGTCTACGACACTGAACCGGCCTGCCGTGCACTGGTGACGGCGCGCAGTCTGGCACCGGATTGCGCCTGGAAACTGCTCAAGCTCATCCAGCAAGCTTTTTATGCCGAGGGTCGCGATGTCACCCGCGCCAGCGTGTTGGTGGAGTTGGCCGAACAAGCCGGTTTGCCCCGTATCGAGTTCGCGGCAGCGTTCGACCGTGCCGATCAGCACGCGGCGACGGCGGCAGACTTCACCTGGGTTCAGGATCTGGGCATCGCCGGCTTCCCGACCTTGCTCGCCGAGCGCAATGGTCAATTGGCGCTGTTGACCAATGGTTATCAACCGCTCAGCGAACTGGCTCCGTTGCTCGGCCGTTGGCTGGAGCGCGCAGCCTGTGTATGAGCAACCCGATGATGCACCACAACCCAAGCGGGTCGATCGGCTGAGTTGGGCGGAAATCCGTCGACTGGCACTTCAGCATAAAAAATCCTTGTGGATCGCCAACGGCGTCGCCGTATTGGCGACCCTGTGCAGTGTGCCGATCCCTTTGCTGCTGCCATTGCTGGTGGACGAAGTGCTGCTGGGGCATGGCGACGCCGCACTGAAAGTCATGAACCACGCGCTGCCCTCTGGCTGGCAGCGTGCTGCCGGTTACATCGGCTTGATGTTGCTGGTGACCTTGACCCTGCGTTGCGGCGCATTGATGTTCAACGTCTTGCAGGCGCGCCTGTTTGCAGGTCTGGCCAAGGACATCGTCTATCGCATCCGCATCCGGTTGATCGAGCGGCTCAAGCGTATTTCCCTTGGCGAATACGAAAGCCTGGGCAGCGGCACGGTGACCACGCACCTGGTCACCGATCTGGATACTGTCGACAAATTCGTCGGCGAAACCCTTAGCCGTTTTCTGGTGGCAATGCTCACGCTGGTCGGTACGGCGGGGATTCTGGTGTGGATGCACTGGAAGCTGGCGCTGCTGATCCTGTTGTTCAACCCGCTGGTGATCTACGCCACCGTGCAGTTGGGGAAGCGGGTCAAACACCTGAAGAAACTTGAGAACGACAGCACCTCAAGGTTCACCCAGGCGCTAACCGAAACCCTGGATGCGATACAGGAAATCCGCGCTGGCAATCGTCAGGGGTTTTTCCTCGGGCGGCTCGGGTTGCGGGCGCAGGAAGTGCGCAACTACGCCGTCAACTCACAGTGGAAAAGCGATGCCTCGAGCCGCGCCAGCGGTTTGCTGTTCCAGTTCGGCATCGATATCTTCCGCGCCGCCGCGATGCTCACGGTGCTGTTCTCCGACCTGTCCATCGGCCAGATGCTGGCGGTGTTCAGCTACCTCTGGTTCATGATCGGGCCGGTCGAGCAACTGCTGAATCTGCAATATGCCTATTACGCGGCCGGTGGTGCACTGACGCGAATCAACGAGCTGTTATCGCGTGCCGACGAGCCGCAGTACCCAGCTGGCGTCGATCCGTTCAAAGGGCGCGAGACGGTGGGCATCGAGGTGCAAGGCTTGAGTTTCGGCTACGGCGGTGAGCTGGTGCTGGATCAGATGAACCTGTCCATCGCGCCCGGCGAAAAAGTCGCCATCGTGGGCGCCAGTGGTGGCGGTAAAAGCACGCTGGTGCAGTTGCTGCTGGGGCTCTATACGCCGCAGTCGGGCAGTATCCGTTTTGGGGGCGTCACTCAACAGGACATCGGCCTGGAAACCGTGCGCGAGAATGTCGCCGTGGTGTTGCAGCATCCGGCACTGTTCAATGACACCATACGGGCCAACCTGGCCATGGGCCGCGAACGCAGTGACGAAGCCTGTTGGCAGGCACTGGAAATCGCCCAGCTCGAGGCGACGGTCAAGGCGTTGCCGCAAGGTCTGGATAGCGTCGTGGGCCGTTCCGGTGTGCGCTTGTCCGGCGGGCAGCGTCAGCGCCTGGCGATTGCGCGCATGGTGCTGGCCGAACCCAAGGTCGTGGTCCTCGATGAGGCGACTTCGGCGCTGGACGCCGCCACCGAATACAACCTCCATCAGGCACTCGCGCGGTTTCTCAGCGGTCGCACAACACTGATCATTGCGCACCGGTTGTCGGCGGTAAAACAGGCGGACCGTGTGCTGGTATTCGATGGCGGACAGATTGCCGAGGATGGCGACCATCAGCAACTGATTGCTGATGGTGGTTTGTACGCCAAGCTGTATGGGCATTTGCAGCAACATTAGATCAGTGCCACAGGACGTTCAGCGCATTTTCACCGCCGTCGAAACCGAATTCCTTGATAACAACCGAACAGGATTCGCAGGGTGGCATGGTGGTGGCGACGTTAACCGTTTCGATCGATCTGGGATCGGGGTATTTTTCGCGAATCACGCTGATCAACTTGCTTTCGCTGTCCAGCGACGTGGGCTTGAGAGTTAGTGCCGGGCGATAGCTTTCAATATCCTTTATTGTCGCTGGCACAGCGAGTAATTTGCCTTCATCAGACACATGGAGTGATGTGCTGGGAAAAACTTCGTTCATATCAACATTGAAGTAGGTCGTTTCACCAACACTGACCTGATCTGCACCAAGATTATGTCTGAACAAAGGCAGATGTCCGGTCGCCCCCTGTGCTCCCGAAACACTTACATAAACCTCTCGCCTCCCCGTGGCGGTGACTACTTCGGCATAGGCGATGTTTCTAGCTTTGAACGGGCGCTCGTGACGAGGGATAAGGTTTTGAAGCTTATCCATCGTGCGGTCGATCCTCAGTGCGCTGTCGGGATTCTTCAGCACGATGCTCTTCTCAAGGAACAATGCATCGAAAACTTCCACTGTTCTTTGACGGAAGGCTTCCGGTGCGTCCTTGCTGCGCGACCAGCTTGTCGCCCCTGCCTCCAGTTTGGTGACAATCATTCGGGTCGAGTGATCGAACAGCACCGCTTCTCCTGGACTGGTATCGACCCTGAGCAGCTTGAGCGTATCGGGCGGGTTCACGTGGCCGCCAATCGGAATGGCAATTTCGTCCATTGTTCTCAACGCACGTTCCACCGCTTCCGTACCGTAAATCCTTGCCATATTGTTGGCATTCAACGATCCGGTGTAGACAGTCAGCAATTCTGCTTTGAGATCTTCCGGCAGTGTGGAAGCTTTCTTGAAGTTCAGCGGGTCTCTTATGCTTTGACCTTGTGCCAGTTCGGCGACGTAAAATGTTCCACTCTCCATCCGGGTGAACACATAGCGCTTCGAATCATCTATCGCCGGGATGATGATGGCACCGGCCTCGAAGGTATGAAATTGATCCTTGGTCCCGTAGGGAAGACTCACCTTGATCCTTCCATACATCCCTTTTTGGAACTCTACCGTAGCCGGGAGCCGATTTTTTTTCTTCAGGGTTTTAAGCAACATCGCCCGATCCGCAATGGCCGGTGTATAGATAGTGTCTCCGAACCACGGCGCCCAGCCTTTGCTTTCGTCGAAACTGCCAATGGCCGGCGTCGGTGCCGGATCACGGGTGACGAATGTGCTCGTGCATACCTTCGCACCCGGGCTACGTCGTACCCGGCAAGGCAAGGATCTGAACATTGCCTGATCATCAATCAAGTCGGCACGGCGCAGTTGGTTGCCGTCCAGACGATAGGGAATGTCATCAACGAATAGTGTGGTTCGACCATCGACCTCAAGTACTTCACGGACATGGGCGTCTTTCGGGAGTTCTACCAGGGCGTGGGATTCGGTAGGAGATAACGTTTTGAAGGTTGACCGGCCCTGTATGAGGTTGTCGCTGTGATTGTGCAGGCGGGGGCCATAGGGCAAGGACGTCACCGGGTCGACGGGGTGGAATCGGGTCAGGTCCGATGGGCTGGTATTGCGCACGAGTACGTCATCGACGCCGTTGACCGTTGCCAGTCGATCGCTGTTTGCCAGCGGCTTCCAGCGCCCCGGATCGGTTGTCTGGGGCAGGTTGTGCACCAGTCGGTAGCTGTCGGCGTGTCCTGTCAGTTTCTTGAACCCGCTAACACCAATGCGTCCCGCCGTGTGCAGTCCTTTCCACGCACCGCTTCCCATTGTCTTGAGTAGTGTCGGGACCCCATCCAGCGGATTGAGGTTGCTCAGCGAAGCGGTCAGGAGATTTCGGGTCAACGTTGAAAAGGAAGGCAGACTTGCTTTGACGGTCATTTGCGAGGCTTTGGCGCCCGCCCTGAACAGCTGTACCGAACCCGACATGAATTTCCCGACTGGACTGATGAATGAGGCCAGGTCCAGCACGAGTCCGGTTACGCCTATGAGTATCTGGTCAGTTTTACCCGACAAAATGTCCTCGATATTGCCCCAGAAGGGCACAAACCCTTTGGCTATTTCCAGGGTCGTACTGATCCTTTGTTCGCTTCTGGTCCTGATGGTGTCGAATGCCGTCGCGCCGCGAGCCTGGGTATGCAACTGCTGTTCGTCGACGTACAGAAAATTCGTTGCAATGTAGTGGGCCACTGCATTCAAACGGGAGGATGCCAGCGGGGTTACTTCGCTATCACTATCGCTAACGCCTGCGATTGGCGATACAACTGTGGGCACGTCGCCTACCACGCCGAGGATCGCCATGCAGTACGCTCTGTCAGCAGGCTGTGTGCCATCTAAGTGAGCGGCCCAATCGACAAGCAGCGTAGTGCTGATTTCAGCAGTATATGTTTGTCCGGGGATCGAGGCGTGCAACGGAAACGTGGTGCGAACCCCGTTGACTGTTGAAACTCGCAGGTGGGGTCGACAACGAATGACGCCAGCACTCGGGATCAGTTCGTAATAGGTAATTTCATGATTGTGGGTCACCTGTAGAACGAAACCTTTTCTTGGCCGGATGTCCCCCCTTACCTTGATGAGTTTTTCGTCCAGGTGCAGGCTCAGCAAGCGGACGTCACCCCGTTCAAGGGCCTGGCGGTCGGTCAGTGGCAGTGAGGTCAGCAGACTGGTGATTAGGGTTTGATAGGCCGTCCTGATTTTCGAGAGGTAGTTTGTGAAGTCTGTTTCAAACTGCGTGTTGATATCAGGCAACGTCTCGCCTCCGTATCTGGTACGCACACGCGTTTCGATCCCCTCATGATCCTTGTGAAAGAACTCCTCATGACGCAGGGTTCGCTTATCGTCAATCTTGATCCAGTGACTGGTTCGTGTTTTCCCGTCGGACCGGGTTACAAACCATTTTCTCTTGTCATCGAATTGGCCGTCGGCATAGACATCCAGGAATGCATAGCCTTGCAGCTTCAATGAGGGCGTGTCTCTGGGGCCGCCGCTCAGTGGATCGTCGCGCAGCAACTTGCGCCCGTCCGATTCGAACATTGCCTCGCCAAACAGATCATCCTTTATCCGTTTGGCCATCTTCAGTCTTTCAGGTGGGGGCAAATCCAGTGTCATAACGGCGATGTTCAGGCACTCGCTGTGGCTTTCCAGAGCCGCCATCGCCCGCTTCATATCGTCCTCGTCGTAATCGGATTTTGTTCGCGATTGAACGATGCCGCAGCAGACCGCCCATTCCAGTGCTGGCTCCATCCTCAGTCGAGTAATCTGCTCAAGTTGTTCGGGCGAGGCGTCGGCGCTCCGGGCCAGGGGCAAGTCGACGAGTTGTTGAAAGGACAGCGCTTGCAATCGATCAAGGCCGAGTTCATCTGCCAGCAGCACGCCGTGCATGAAGTTGACCCACACCACCGAACTTTTGTAAGGAAGGTCGGACGGGATATCGCGCACAGCGAAGTCCTTTGAGAGACGGGTCTCGAACACCCGCGCGAGAAGGGCCGCTTCTTTTGCATCAGTGACCCGTTTGGTGCGCAGCAAGTGCTGTTCAAAATCGCTGCGCAGGGGCTGGTAGCTTTTGCCCCAGTGAGCCCGATCATGCTAGCGGAATCCGGCGAGTTCCTTCTCATCGGCTGACGGAGCGTGCAGGTAAAGGCATATGGTTTTGCAAACCAGTTGATGGCGTACGGATGCCGAAGTCTGTTCACCAGGGCGTGCGCCATACCACTTGAGTGCCTTGAGCAGCCTGTCGCCCAGGTCTTGCGCTTCAACCGTGTTCAACATTCGCTGGAGGAATACAGAGGGCGTCGCACGCAGTTGATCCATGGAGGCGGAAGCCAATACAGAGGCGCCGAGATAACCGATTAAGGAATTCTTGCCGTTCAGGAAAGCCTTCACGATGTCGGTGATTTGAGCATCGATGCGTTTTGCCGTGAAAGTGACGATGGTCATGTGTTGCGCGAGGTCCGGGGCCGCGCGTTGGATAGCCTTGAACCCTCTTCGATCCTGGGCAGTGGGGCGCAGGCCCAAGTCTTCGATATCCGGGCCGTCGTCGAGTCCCAGAGCCTGTCTGGCGCGAAACTCTTCGTCCGTCGGTGACGGGGGGCGTTGATCAGGTGAAGGTAAAGACGTCTCTGTCATGTTGCACTCCTTTGAAAGGGTTCCCACAATGGATAGGGGGAGCCCGAAGTGCCCAGTAAACAGATCTCTAAACCGGTATCGGCGGTATATACATATGTGGGTCGTATGTGGGCGGCATTGAGGCCGATCCTCTGCTTGCCGGAACCGGGAACGCACCCTAGTCTAGCTGTAGCGATCTGGTCCGGACGACAACCGGGCAGTGCGGCGCAAGGAATCTCATGAAGCAAAAGCGGACTCTCGGAACGCCACGGTTGTTGGGCATCGTCTGGCCATTTATCGCCGTCGTGTTATTTCAGGCCCTGTTGGGCGGCGTCAGCCTGTACGTTTTGTCGGCGGTTCGCGGCTACGTTGCCGGAGAAAGCCTGTGGTCCAAGGGCCAGAAAGACGCCATCTATTACCTCAATCTCTACGCTGACAGTCGTGACGAGTCGATTTTCCTCAAGTACCAGAAGGCTATTTCAGTCCCCCAGGGCGGGCATGAACTGCGGGTCGCGCTGGATCATCAGCCGCCTGATCTTGAGGCCGCCAGGCGGGGTATCCTCAAGGGTGGTAACCATCCCGATGACGCTTCAAGCCTGATTTGGCTGTACCTGAACTTCCGGCATTTCAGTTACCTGGAAACCGCTATCGATCGCTGGACCGTGGGCGATGCCTACCTGGTGCAGCTCGATAACGTCGCCCTTGAAATGCATCAGCGCATTGTCGGCAACCAGGCGAGCGACGCCGACATTCAGCGCTGGAAAGCCCGGATATTTGCCATCAATGAAGGAGTGACACCCGCCGCCAAAGCGTTCAGTGACGCGCTGGGCGAGGGCTCGCGGCTGATTCTGCGGTTGTTGCTGTTCACCAACCTGGCCACGGCGTTGGGGTTGATTGCTCTGGCACTCTTGCGCACCCATAAGCTACTGGCTCAGCGCCACGCGTTTGCCAATGCCTTGCAGCTGGAAAAGGAACGCGCGCAAATCACCTTGCAGTCCATTGGCGATGGCGTGATCACCACCGACGTTGAAGGCGCCATCGCTTACATGAACCCGGCAGCCGAGGAGTTGACCCACTGGAAGGCTGAGCAGGCAATCGGGCTGCCGTTGGCAGCCTTGTTCAATCTGCTGGATGAAAATGCCCAGGCGGATGGCTTCACACTGATCGAGCATATTCTCAGCGGTCAGCTCAGCGGCGGCAGTGAACACTCCAAACTGATTCAGAGGCTGGACGGCAGCACGGTTTCAGTCACGCTGGTAGGTTCGCCGATTCGCAATGCCGGTAAAGTCAGTGGCACGGTACTGGTGCTGCATGACATGACCCAGGAGCGGCAGTACATCGCCAATCTTTCCTGGCAGGCCACCCACGATGCGCTGACCGGGCTGGCCAACCGCCGCGAATTCGAATATCGCCTGGAGCAGGCGTTGCATAACCTGACGCGCCAGCCCGCCCGACATGCCTTGATGTTCCTCGATCTGGATCAATTCAAACTGGTCAACGACACTTGCGGACATGCTGCGGGTGATGAGCTGCTACGGCATATCTGCGCACTGTTGCAATCGGGTTTGCGCGAAGGTGACACCTTGGCCCGATTGGGCGGTGACGAGTTCGGCATTCTGCTGGAAAACTGCTCGCCGCAAGCCTCGGAAAAAATCGCCGAGGGCCTGCGCCAGACGGTACAAAACCTGCACTTTGTCTGGAAAGGCCGGCCATTCGTGACCACCGTCAGCATCGGTCTGGTGCACATCATTCAAGCTCCGGCCACCCTGGAGGCTTCATTGCGTGCTGCCGACATGGCCTGCTACATGGCCAAGGAGAAGGGCCGCAATCGGGTGCAGGTCTATCACGCTGACGACTCCGAGTTGTCCCTGCGCTTTGGCGAGATGGCCTGGGTACAGCGCCTGCACATGGCGCTGGAAGAGAACCGCTTCTGTCTGTACTCCCAGGAAATCGCTGCGCTGGGGCATATCGAACGGGGTGGTGGGCATATTGAAATCCTGCTGCGTCTGCACGACGAAGCCGGGCGGATGATTCTGCCGGACAGCTTCATTCCTGCCGCCGAGCGTTATGGGCTCATGACGTCCCTGGATCGTTGGGTGGTCGAGAATGTTTTCAGGATCATTGCGCAGGGCATCGCACAAGAGCGCCAAGGGCCGTTGGCCATGTGTGCGATCAATCTGTCAGGCACTACCATCGGTGATGAGGCTTTTCTGCACTTCCTGCGTGAAAAATTCACTGCCTATGCCATCCCGCCTGAAATGATTTGTTTTGAAATCACTGAAACCAGTGCGATTTCCAATCTGGGTAGTGCAATCAGATTTATTAACGAACTCAAAGGGTTAGGATGCCATTTTTCCTTGGATGACTTTTGTGCCGGTATGTCCTCATTCGCCTATCTAAAACATTTACCTGTAGACTTCTTGAAGATCGACGGGAGTTTCGTAAAGGATATGCTGGACGACCCGATTAACCGTGCAATGGTCGAAGTGATCAATCACATCGGTCATGTCATGGGTAAGCGCACCATTGCCGAGTTTGTTGAAACATCCCAGATCGAGCAGGCATTGCTGGAGATCGGGGTGGATTATGCTCAAGGGTATATCATTGAACGCCCGCAATTGTTTACCTGTGACAGCCTGCAATGTCGGCCCGCCAGACCGCAGCCTCTGTTATTCAAGGCGCCTGGCACGTTCCGTTGAAATCTCTTGCTGATCCGTACCATCACAATCAAAAGGAGTGCGACAGTGATCGATACATTCAACAGATCCGGCCCGCTTATGGAAGCCGCAAGTTACCCAGCCTGGGCTCAGCAGCTGATCCGGGATTGCAGCGAGAGCAAGCGTCGGGTTGTCGAACATGAACTGTATCAGCGGATGCGTGACAACAAACTCAGTGCAAGGACCATGCGTCAGTACCTGATTGGTGGCTGGCCGGTCGTTGAGCAGTTCGCGTTGTACATGGCGCAAAACCTGACGAAGACCCGCTTTGCCCGTCATCCTGGCGAGGACATGGCGCGTCGCTGGCTGATGCGCAACATTCGGGTTGAGCTTAATCATGCCGATTATTGGGTGCACTGGAGTCGCGCGCATGGCGTTAGCCTGGAGGATTTGCAGGCACAGCAGGTTACCCCTGAACTTCATGCATTGAGTCATTGGTGCTGGCATACCAGCTCGGCGGATTCGCTGATTGTTGCCATTGCAGCGACCAACTATGCCATTGAAGGGGCGACCGGGGAGTGGTCGGCGCTGGTGTGTTCCAGTGGTGTCTATGCAGCAGCGTTCCCAGAGGACGACCGCAAACGCGCGATGAAGTGGCTGAAAATGCACGCTCAATACGATGATGCCCATCCGTGGGAAGCCCTGGAAATCATCTGCACGCTGGCGGGCCTGAACCCCGCCAGATCCCTGCAAGCTGAACTGCGTCAGGCGATCTGCAAGAGCTACGACTACATGTATCTGTTCCTGGAACGCTGCATGCAACTGGAGCACTCCGAAAGGGTTCCGGTAGCCCGGGAACGGATGGCGCTGGTCGAAAGCTGATCCGTTAATTCAAGACAGTACAAAACCATTGTGGGAGCGAGCCTGCTCGCGATGCAGGCAACCCGGTTTCCTGTTAAACCGGGTTGCCTGCATCGCGAGCAGGCTCGCTCCCACATTTGGTTTGTATGGTTGCTGGTGATTCAACCCGCCATCGCCAACCGGTTACGTCCCTCGCGCTTGGCCACATACAGCGCACTGTCGGCGCGTCGCAACAAGCTGTCTGCGGACTCACCCGGCAGCAGCGTCGAGCATCCGAGGCTGACCGTTAAGCCGATCAGCGTCCCATCCGCCGAATACTCCCCGGCTTGTGCGGCATAGCGCAGGCGTTCGCCTATCATCGCAGCAGCTTCGCGGCTGGTGTTGGACAGCAGAATCAGAAACTCTTCTCCGCCGAAGCGAAAGACCATGTCTACGTTGCGCAACTGGTCTTTGATCGAGGTTGCGACAGCCTTCAACACGTCATCGCCGGCGCTGTGACCGTAGTTGTCATTGATCTGTTTGAAGTGATCGATATCGAGCATCAACAACGACAGCGGCTGCATGTGTCGCCGGGCCATGTCGATCTCCCTTTGCAGGGTCTGATCCATGGCAATTCGATTTCCGGTTCCTGTCAGTGGGTCGCGCAATGCACTTTGAGTGGCCGCTCGATAGAGCAGGGCATTGCGCATCGGGAAGAGCAGGGTGGATAACAGGGACTCGAGGTTGCCCTGATCCTTTTCGCTGAAGCGCTGATTGCGACGGAACACCAGATCGCCCAAGTGTGTGCCTTCGTGGCTCAGTCTGTAGCTTACCGAGTGATGTCCGCGCTGACCGAACTCCAGGCGCAGATCGCTGGTCTTGTGCTGATAGTTCAAGGCGTCCAGTGGCACAAGGCGCTGAATTTCGCGGAAAAACAATCCCAGAATGCGCTGCGGCTCAAGGCTGGTTTGCAGTTGCAGGCCCAGTTGCTGGCGCAATTGACCGAGGCTGGCAGGACGCTCCAGAAGGGGCGGCAACTGGCCAAAGCCCAGCCGCTGCATTTTGGCGCTATCGAAGTCAATGGCGTTGGTCTGGGTTGGAGATTTCATATGGCGTGAGCCCCTAAGCAGGAATGCTGTCTTACAGGCTGGGTGAGAGCGGCTTTGGGCTGCGCGTCATACTGGTCCATCAGTCGCGTAGGACATGTGGCTAGATTTTAGTCTGCTTTGTCGAGCAAAAGTAAGCTCGACATGGCGCTGCCCGATCGCTAACACGCTGCGTGTTTCACAGGGTTAGAGCGAAAGTCATGCCATTCGGTTCAGATGAATAAAACTCGTTTTAAATCAGCTTGTTGGCTTGTGTATCGGTTTCTGGTGGCGGATTCGGCGGCATTTGATTGACTTCAAACAGGCGCTTGAAGGGGGTGAGGCGCGTACCGCGACAGTATGCCGTCGCGGCAGCGGGGTACAGTGAGGGCTTTACTGAGCGTTGAACGCCTGACCGTTGATACCGGTGCTGTCCGGTCCCATCAGGTACAGGTAGACCGGCATGATCTCTTCAGGCGTTGGGTTGTTGGCCGGGTTTTCGCCCGGGTACGCTTGAGCGCGCATGCTGGTGCGGGTAGCGCCTGGGTTGATGCTGTTGGAGCGAACCGGCGCGACGCTGTCGACTTCGTCGGCCAGGGTTTGCATCAGGCCTTCGGTGGCGAACTTCGACACGCCATAAGCGCCCCAGTACGCACGACCTTTGCGGCCGACGCTGCTGGAGGTGAAGATCACCGAGGCGTCCCGAGACAGCTTGAGCAGTGGCAGCAGGGTGCTGGTCAGCATGAACATGGCATTGACGTTGACGTGCATCACACGCATGAAGTTTTCGCCGGAGAGTTGCTCCAGTGGCGTGCGCGGGCCAATGATCGAGGCGTTGTGCAGCAAGCCATCAAGGTGACCGAATTCGGTTTCGATCATGGCCGCGAGTTCGTCGTATTGATGCGGCAGGGCGGTTTCCAGGTTGAACGGAATCACTGCAGGCTGTGGATAACCGGCCGCTTCGATTTCGTCGTAAACCTGGGTCAGATTGGCCTCGGTCTTGCCCAGCAGCAGTACGGTAGCGCCGTGAGCGGCATAGGTTTTTGCCGCGGCAGCGCCGATACCGCGACCAGCACCAGTGACCAGGATGACCCGATCTTTGAGCAGTTCAGGGCGGGCGGAATAATCAAACATAAAAAACCTCTACAAAGCAGAAAACAGACTGTGGCGAGGGGGCTTGTCGGAACGCCGCACCGCCCCGTTCGGCTGCGAAGCAGTCGTAAATCAGCCAGTTCGGTGAAGCTGACAAACCGAGCCTGGGGTCGCTTCGCAACCCAGCGGGGGCAAGCCCCCTCGCCACAAATGCCTCCGGCAGCCAGTTAGATCAGCAGCTACACAGCGCGCTATCGAGCACCTTGCGCAACTCCGAAGGGTGGTCCACCACCACGTCGGCCCCCCAGTTTCGTGGATTGTCATCAGGGTGAATGTAGCCAAAGGTCACCGCGGCGGTCCGGGTGCCGGCATCGCGGCCCGACTCGATATCGCGCAGGTCGTCGCCCACAAACAGCACGCTGGCCGGGTCCAGGTCGAGCATTTTGCACGCGAGGATCAACGGCTCCGGGTGCGGCTTGCTGTTGGTCACGTGGTCCGGGCAAATCAACAGCGCCGAGCGTTTGGCCAGTCCCAGTTGTTGCATGATCAGCTCAGCGAAGCGCAGCGGTTTGTTGGTCACCACGCCCCAGATCAGATTGGATTTCTCGATGTCGGCCAACAGTTCAGCCATGCCATCGAAGAGTTTGCTGTGAACCGCGCAACCCTTGAGATAGCGCTCCAGGAACTCCAGTCGCAACGCCTCGAAGCCCGGTGACTCCGGGTCCATCGAGAAGGTTACCGCTACCATGGCTTTCGCCCCGCCAGAGATCTCGTCGCGGATGTGTTTGTCCGGGATCGGCGCCAGCCCGCGGTCTGCCAGCATGCTTTGGCAGATGGCAATGAAGTCCGGCGCGGTGTCGAGCAGGGTGCCGTCCATGTCAAAAAGAACTGCTCTGATTGCCATCGGCTTACTCCTCGCGCAGCGTCTGGATCATGTAGTTGACGTCAACATCGGCAGCCAGCTTGTAGTGCTTGGTCAGCGGGTTGTACGTCAGGCCAATGATGTCCTTGACGCTCAGGCCGGCCTGGCGGCTCCAGGCACCGAGTTCGGAAGGGCGGATGAATTTCTTGAAATCATGCGTGCCGCGCGGCAGCAGTTTCATGATGTATTCGGCACCGACGATAGCGAACAGGTAAGCCTTCGGATTACGGTTGATGGTCGAGAAGAACACCTGGCCACCCGGTTTTACCATGCGGAAGCAGGCACGAATGACCGACGATGGGTCGGGCACGTGTTCGAGCATTTCCAGGCAGGTGACCACGTCGAATTGCTCGGGCATTTCTTCCGCCAGGGCTTCGGCGGTGATCTGCCGGTACTCGACGCTGACGCCGGATTCCAATTGATGCAGTTGCGCGACCGCCAACGGCGCTTCGCCCATGTCGATGCCCATCACGGTGGCGCCGCGTTGTGCCATGGATTCGCTGAGGATGCCACCACCGCAACCGACGTCCAGGACCTTCTTGCCGGCCAGTTTGACGCGTTCGTCAATCCAGTTGACCCGCAGCGGGTTGATGTCGTGCAGCGGCTTGAACTCGCTTTCGCGGTCCCACCAGCGATGAGCCAGGGCTTCGAATTTGGCGATTTCAGCGTGGTCGACGTTGCTCATGGGTAATCCTCTAAATCTAAAAAATTCTGCTGTCAGCCTTGAAGTTCGATTCAAGGGGTCGTTCTATTCGGCGTGTCCGCTGATGCGCTGGCCCCAGGCGGTGGCCGTGGCGCATAGCTGTTGTTCATCGAGGCGCGTCAGGCGCCGATCGTCGAGCAATTGCTTGCCGGCGACCCAAAGGTGTTTCACACAGTCCCGGCCAGTGGCATAGATAAGCTGCGACACCGGGTCATAAACTGGTTGCTGGGCCAGGCCAGATAGGTCGAAGGCCACCATGTCCGCGGCCTTGCCAACTTCCAGCGAGCCCACTTCGGCTTCCAGCCCCAGCGCACGGGCCCCGTTGAGGGTTGCCATGCGCAAGGCGCGATGAGCGTCCAGGGCGGAGGCCGAGCCGGCAACGGCTTTGGCCAGCAGGGCGGCGGTGCGGGTTTCGCCCAGCAGGTCGAGGTCATTGTTGCTGGCCGCGCCATCGGTGCCGACCGCCACATTGACTCCAGCCTGCCACAAGCGCTCAACCGGGCAAAATCCGCAGGCCAGTTTCAGGTTCGATTCCGGGCAATGAATCACGCTGGTGTTGCTTTCTACCAGTAACGCCAGGTCTTCTTCGCTGATTTGCGTCATGTGAACGGCCTGGAAGCGCGGTCCGAGCAGGCCCAGGCGACCGAGGCGGGCCAATGGCCGCTCGCCGCGCTGTTCGACCGATTGCTGGACTTCGAAGGCTGTTTCGTGGACGTGCATGTGAATCGCTGCGTCCAGTTCCTCGGCGATCACCCGGATTTTTTCGAGGTTTTCGTCACCGACGGTGTAGGGTGCATGAGGGCCGAAGGTTATTTTGATGCGCGGGTGATGCTTGAGATCGCCGAACAGCTCGACGCCCTGACGGATAGCCTCATCCGCATCGCAGGCGCCGGGAATCGGGAAATCGAGGATCGGGATGGCGATTTGTGCGCGAATACCGCTGTTGTGCACGCGTTCGCTGGCAACTTTCGGGAAAAAATACATGTCCGAGAAGCAGGTGATGCCACCTTTGATCTGCTCGGCAATGGCCAGGTCGGTGCCGTCGCGGACGAAGGCCTCATCGACCCATTTGGTCTCGGCTGGCCAGATGTGCTGCTCAAGCCAGGTCATCAGCGGCAAATCATCGGCCAGGCCACGGAACAATGTCATCGCAGCATGTCCGTGGGCGTTGATCAGGCCCGGGCTGAGCAGCATGCCCGGCAGTTCACGGACCTCGCTGGCCTTGAACTTCAAGGCTTCGCTGCGCGGGCCGATAAACGCAATACGCCCGTCGCGGATGCCCAGGCCGTGCTCCTTGAGGACTACGCCAGCAGGTTCGACAGGTACTAACCAGGTTGGCAGCAAGAGTAAGTCGAGCGCAGCGGCAGGATTCGGCATTGAGGGTTCGGTCCAGTGCTTTTATAAAGGATGGCGAAGTATACCCGAGCGTCTTCGCGGGGGGATCGCTATAATCGGCGGCTTTTGTTCATGAGTGCGGGGTGAGGGATGCGCGATCGACTGTTGGCTGCGGAGAAGGTGAAGGCCATCGATTGGCGGGACGGCGCCCTGTACCTGCTGGATCAGCGCATTCTGCCATTCGAGGAAACCTGGATTGCCTATACCAGCGCAGCGGGTGTGGCTGAGGCTATTCGCTCGATGGTGGTGCGTGGTGCTCCGGCAATCGGCATCAGCGCAGCCTACGGCGTGGTGCTGGCGGCGCGCGCGCGGTTTACTGCGGGTGGCGACTGGCAGGCGGCGCTGGAAGAAGACTTTGCCCTGCTTGCGGATTCACGGCCGACCGCCGTCAACCTGTTCTGGGCGCTGGGTCGCATGCGCGAACGCCTGGAGCGGCTCAAGGATCACCCCAAGCCATTGGAAGTGCTTGAGGCCGAGGCCTTGGCAATCCATGAAAGTGATCGCGAAGCCAACCTGACCATGGCGCAATTGGGTGTTGACCTGATCCGCAAGCATCAGGGCAATGCCCAGGCTGTTTTGACCCACTGTAATACGGGGGCATTGGCGACTGGCGGTTTCGGCACTGCGCTCGGAGTGATTCGTGGCGCGTTCCTGGAAGGCATGATCGAGCGGGTTTACGCCGACGAAACCCGGCCTTGGCTGCAAGGCTCGCGCTTGACCGCCTGGGAACTGGCCAACGAAGGCATTCCGGTCACCCTGAACGCCGACTCGGCCGCTGCGCACATCATGAAAACCAAGGGTGTGACCTGGGTGATCGTCGGCGCTGACCGAATTACCGCCAACGGTGACGTGGCGAACAAGATCGGCACTTACCAGTTGGCGGTCAATGCCATGCACCACGGCGTGCGTTTCATGGTGGTGGCGCCGAGTTCGACCATTGACATGAACCTGGCCAGTGGCGACGACATCCCGATCGAAGAGCGTGATGGCAGCGAGTTGCTGGACATCGGTGGGAAACGGGTGGGGGCTGATGTCGATGCATTCAATCCGGTGTTCGATGTCACGCCGGCTGACCTGATCGACGTCATCGTCACCGAAAAAGGCATCGTCGAACGCCCGGACGCCGCGAAGATGGCACAACTCATGTGCCGCAAGCGGTTGCATTGAAGATCGCTATCGCGAGCAAGCTCGCTCCCACATTAGATCGATGACGTTCGCAAAATCTGTGACTGCCTCGGTCAATTGTGGGAGCGAGCTTGCTCGCGATGGGGCCCTCAAGGTCAACAAATCAGCCAGAGTCAGACCTGAAATCTGGCTCTAAGCCTCTCTCGTCGCCTTTACGCCTGTCACCGGTCAACTAACTATGCTCCATGCGCATCTGGGGGATAGGTGCGTGGCGGCTCTTGTGATAACATCCGGCGGTTTCCAAGGTAGCTCGATGTAGCTGCCTTTACTGCGCAGATCCATGGCATAACTCGTTGATTTGTCGTAAGTCGGTGCTGGCACTCAGCCTGCAGCGGCGAGCTTCGTTCGTCCCATATGGATGTGACGAAGTTTCACCAGAAAAAGGAATCAGGCTTCTCATGGGCGAACTGGCCAAAGAAATCCTCCCGGTCAATATCGAAGACGAGCTGAAACAGTCCTACCTCGACTACGCGATGAGCGTAATTGTCGGTCGGGCACTGCCTGATGCGCGCGATGGCTTGAAGCCCGTGCATCGGCGTGTGCTGTTCGCGATGAGCGAGCTGGGTAACGACTTCAACAAGCCGTACAAGAAATCTGCCCGTGTTGTCGGTGACGTGATCGGTAAGTATCACCCGCACGGTGATACCGCGGTGTACGACACCATCGTTCGTATGGCGCAGCCATTCTCGCTGCGTTACCTGCTGGTAGACGGTCAGGGCAACTTCGGTTCGGTCGACGGCGACAACGCCGCTGCGATGCGATACACCGAAGTGCGCATGACCAAGCTGGCGCACGAGCTGCTGGCTGACCTGCATAAAGAAACCGTGGACTGGGTGCCGAACTACGACGGCACCGAAATGATCCCGGCGGTCATGCCGACCCGCATTCCCAACCTGCTGGTCAACGGCTCCAGCGGTATCGCCGTGGGCATGGCGACCAACATTCCGCCGCACAACCTCGGTGAAGTCATCGACGGTTGCCTGGCACTCATCGACAACCCCGAGTTGACCATCGATGAGCTGATGCAATACATCCCTGGTCCGGACTTCCCGACCGCCGCGATCATCAATGGTCGCGCCGGTATCATCGAAGCCTACCGCACCGGTCGCGGGCGCATTTACATGCGTGCCCGTTCGATCATCGAAGACATCGACAAGGTCGGTGGCCGTCAGCAGATCGTCATCACCGAACTGCCTTACCAGTTGAACAAGGCGCGTCTGATCGAGAAGATCGCCGAGCTGGTCAAAGAGAAGAAGCTGGAAGGCATCACCGAACTGCGCGACGAGTCCGACAAAGACGGTATGCGCGTTGTGATTGAGCTGCGTCGTGGCGAAGTGCCTGAGGTTATCCTCAACAACCTCTACGCCCAGACCCAGCTGCAAGCGGTGTTCGGTATCAACATCGTCGCGCTGATCGACGGCCGTCCGCGGATCCTGAACCTCAAGGACTTGCTGGAAGCCTTCGTGCGTCACCGCCGCGAAGTGGTGACCCGTCGTACCGTGTTCGAACTGCGTAAAGCCCGTGAGCGTGGTCACATCCTCGAAGGTCAGGCGGTTGCGCTGTCGAACATCGACCCGGTCATCGCCCTGATCAAGGCTTCGCCAACGCCGTCGGAAGCCAAGGAAGCGCTGATCAGCACGCCGTGGGAATCCTCCGCGGTGGTTGCGATGGTTGAGCGCGCCGGTGCTGACTCTTGCCGTCCAGAGACCCTGGACCCGCAATACGGTCTGCGCGAAGGCAAGTACTTCCTGTCGCCGGAACAGGCGCAAGCCATTCTGGAACTGCGTCTGCACCGTCTGACCGGCCTGGAACACGAAAAACTGCTGGCCGAGTATCAAGAGATCCTCAACCAGATCGGCGAGCTGATCCGCATCCTCAATAGCGCCACGCGCCTGATGGAAGTGATCCGCGAAGAGCTGGAAGTGATTCGTGCCGAGTACGGCGATGTGCGTCGCACCGAAATTCTCGATGCGCGTCTGGACCTGACCCTGGGTGACATGATCCCGGAAGAAGAGCGCGTCGTGACCATTTCCCACGGTGGCTACGCCAAGACCCAGCCTTTGGCTGCGTACCAGGCCCAGCGTCGTGGCGGTAAAGGCAAATCGGCTACCGGCGTCAAGGATGAGGACTACATCGCTCACCTGCTGGTCGCCAACAGCCACACCACGCTGCTGCTGTTCTCCAGCAAGGGCAAGGTTTACTGGCTGAAAACCTACGAAATTCCTGAAGCGTCCCGCGCCGCCCGTGGTCGTCCGCTGGTCAACCTGCTGCCGCTGGACGACGGTGAATACATCACCACCATGCTGCCGGTCGAGGAATACACCGAAGGTCACTACATCTTCATGGCTACCGCCAACGGCACCGTGAAGAAGACCCCGCTGGAATCCTTCAGCCGTCAGCGCAGCGTTGGTTTGATCGCTCTGGAGCTGGACGAAGGCGACGTATTGATCTCCGCTGCCATCACCGATGGCGAGCGTGAAGTCATGCTGTTCTCCGACGGTGGCAAGGTTACCCGCTTCAAAGAGTCCGACGTTCGCGCCATGGGCCGTACCGCTCGCGGTGTCCGCGGCATGCGTCTGCCGGAAGGTCAGAAGCTGATTTCCATGCTGATCCCGGAAGAAGGCAGCCAGATCCTCACCGCTTCGGCGCGTGGTTTCGGCAAGCGTACCGCCATCACCGAGTTCCCTGAGTACAAGCGTGGCGGTCAGGGCGTTATCGCCATGGTCAGCAACGAGCGTAACGGCCGTCTGGTCGGTGCAGTCCAGGTGCTCGACGGCGAGGAAATCATGCTGATTTCCGACCAGGGCACCCTGGTGCGTACTCGTGTTGACGAAGTATCCAGTCTGGGGCGTAACACCCAGGGCGTAACCCTGATCAAACTGGCCAGCGATGAAACACTGGTCGGTCTGGAGCGGGTTCAGGAACCATCGGAAGTCGAAGGCGAAGAGCTGGAAGGCGAAGAGGGTGCCGAGCTCGAAGGTGTGGTGCTCGATGCCGGCACCGAGCCGGACGATACTGTCGAAAGCCAGCAGGCTGACGCAGCTGACGAAGAAGAGCCGCAAGACTAACCAAATCGTAGCAGGGCAGAGTGTTTGCTCTGTCCGCTACCGTGAATGCATAGCGAGAGTGGATGTGAGCAAACGAGCCTATAACTTCTGCGCAGGTCCTGCTGCGCTGCCTGAAGCTGTCCTGTTGCGTGCCCAGTCGGAGTTGCTCGACTGGCATGGCAAGGGCCTCTCGGTCATGGAAATGAGCCATCGTAGCGATGAGTTCGTGTCCATTGCGACCAAGGCCGAGCAGGATCTGCGTGATCTGCTGAATATCCCCTCGAACTATAAAGTGCTGTTTCTGCAAGGCGGCGCCAGCCAGCAATTTGCTCAGATTCCTCTGAACCTGTTGCCGGAAAACGGCAAGGCCGACTATATCGACACCGGTATCTGGTCGCAGAAAGCCATTGAAGAAGCGCAGCGCTACGGCCACGTCAATGTTGCCGCGACCGCCAAGCCTTACGACTATTTCGCAATTCCCGGCCAGAACGAGTGGACGCTGTCGCAAGACGCGGCCTACGTGCACTACGCGCCGAACGAAACCATCGGTGGTCTGGAATTCCAGTGGATCCCGGAAACCGGTGATGTTCCGCTGGTTGCAGACATGTCTTCGGACATTCTCTCGCGCCCTGTGGATATCTCGCGTTTCGGCATGATCTACGCCGGCGCCCAGAAAAACATCGGCCCGAGCGGCGTTGTCGTCAACATCGTGCGTGAAGACCTGCTGGGTCGTGCCCGTTCGTTCTGCCCGACCATGCTTGACTACAAGGTCGCGGCCGACAATGGCTCGATGTACAACACTCCGCCGACCCTGGCCTGGTACTTGTCCGGTCTTGTGTTCGAATGGCTGAAAGAGCAGGGTGGTGTTGAGGCCATTGGCAAGCTCAATGAAGTCAAGCAGCGCACGTTGTATGACTTCATCGATGCCAGCGGCTTGTACAGCAACCCGATCAACAAGGCTGACCGCTCGTGGATGAACGTGCCGTTCCGTCTGGCTGACGATCGCCTCGACAAGCCGTTCCTGGTCGGTGCTGAAGCACGCGGTCTGCTGAACCTCAAGGGTCACCGTTCGGTAGGCGGCATGCGTGCCTCTATCTATAACGCCGTCGACATCAACGCAGTCAATGCGCTGGTGGCGTACATGGCAGAGTTCGAGAAGGAACACGGCTAATGTCTGAGCAAGAACTCAAGGCACTGCGCCTGCGCATTGATGCTCTGGACGAAAAAATCCTCGAGCTGATCAGTGAGCGTGCACGCTGCGCCCAGGAAGTCGCGCGAGTAAAGATGGCCTCGCTGGCCGAAGGCGAAGTGCCGGTGTTCTATCGTCCTGAGCGTGAAGCTCAGGTGCTCAAGCGCGTAATGGAGCGTAATCAGGGGCCGCTGGGTAACGAAGAGATGGCGCGGTTGTTCCGTGAAATCATGTCCTCGTGCCTGGCGCTCGAGCAGCCGCTGAAAGTGGCCTACCTCGGCCCTGAAGGAACTTTCACTCAAGCGGCGGCCATGAAGCACTTCGGTCATGCGGTGATCAGCAAGCCAATGGCGGCGATCGACGAAGTGTTCCGTGAAGTGGCTGCCGGTGCGGTGAACTTTGGCGTGGTGCCTGTGGAAAACTCCACCGAAGGTGCGGTCAACCACACCCTCGACAGCTTCCTCGAGCACGACATGGTTATCTGTGGCGAAGTCGAGCTGCGCATTCACCACCACTTGCTGGTGGGTGAAAACACCAAGACCGACAGCATCAGTCGCATTTATTCCCATGCCCAATCCCTGGCGCAGTGCCGCAAGTGGCTGGACGCTCATTACCCGAACGTCGAACGCGTGGCGGTATCGAGCAACGCCGAAGCGGCCAAGCGGGTCAAGGGTGAGTGGAACTCGGCGGCGATTGCCGGCGACATGGCGGCAGGCTTGTACGGTTTGACCCGTCTGGCCGAAAAAATCGAGGATCGCCCGGACAACTCCACGCGATTCCTGATGATCGGCAGCCAGGAAGTGCCACCGACCGGCGACGACAAAACGTCGATCATCGTCTCGATGAGCAACAAACCTGGCGCGCTTCACGAGTTGCTGGTGCCATTCCATGACAATGGCATCGACCTGACGCGAATCGAAACCCGTCCATCGCGCAGCGGCAAGTGGACCTACGTGTTCTTCATCGATTTCGTCGGCCACCACCGCGACCCGCTGATAAAAGCGGTGCTGGAGAAAATCAGTCAGGAAGCGGTAGCACTTAAAGTGTTGGGTTCCTACCCGAAAGCAGTTCTCTAAAGGCGTTGATAATGAGTGGCGACTTCCTCGCTCTGGCACAGCCGGGCGTGCAACAACTTTCGCCTTACGTTCCGGGCAAGCCCGTGGACGAACTGGCCCGCGAGCTGGACATCGATCCGGCAAAAATCGTCAAGCTGGCGAGCAACGAAAACCCGCTGGGTGCCAGTCCCAAGGCACTGGCGGCGATTCGCGAAGAGCTGGCTGAGCTGACTCGCTATCCAGACGGCAACGGGTTTGCGCTGAAAACCCTGCTGGCTGAGCAGTGTCGGGTGGAGCTCGATCAAGTGACATTGGGCAACGGCTCCAACGACATTCTTGAGCTGGTCGCGCGTGCCTATCTGGCGCCAGGCCTGAATGCGGTCTTCAGTGAGCATGCGTTCGCCGTCTACCCGATCGTCACTCAGGCTGTGGGTGCCGAGGCGCGAGTGATTCCAGCCAAGGACTGGGGTCATGACCTGTCGGCCATGCTCGAAGCCATCGACAGCAACACCCGCGTGGTGTTCATCGCCAACCCGAACAACCCGACCGGAACCTGGTTCGACGCCGAGGCGCTGGACGAGTTTCTGCAGGACGTGCCTGAGCGTGTGCTGGTAGTGCTGGATGAGGCGTACATCGAGTACGCCGAAGGTAGCGACCTGCCCGATGGCCTGGATTTTCTCGCGGCGTACCCGAACCTGCTGGTTTCCCGGACCTTCTCCAAGGCCTACGGTCTGGCCGCGTTGCGTGTGGGTTATGGCTTGTCGACCGCGGTGGTCGCCGATGTGTTGAACCGTGTGCGTCAGCCATTCAATGTCAATAGCCTGGCCCTGGCTGCGGCTTGTGCGGCGTTGCAGGACGATGAATACCTGGCTGAAAGTCGTCGCCTGAACGAGTCCGGCATGCAGCAGCTCGAAGCGGGTTTCCGTGAGTTGGGGCTGAGCTGGATTCCTTCCAAAGGCAACTTCATCTGTGTGGATCTGGGGCGCGTTGCGGCGCCGGTTTTCCAGGGCTTGCTGCATGAGGGTGTGATCGTGCGTCCGGTGGCCAATTACGGCATGCCGAATCACTTGCGCATCACCATCGGTCTGCCGGCTGAAAACAGTCGCTTCCTCGAGGCGCTGGCCAAGGTTCTGGCCCGTGGTTGATGTCATCGCCGTGCAACCTGCTGTGCCTATGATCGGTCGCCTGGTGGTGGTCGGTCTCGGGCTGATCGGTGGTTCGTTCGCCAAGGGCCTGCGTGAAAGCGGGTTGTGCCGCGAAGTGGTTGGTGTTGATCTCGATCCGCAATCGCGAAAACTGGCCGTTGAGCTGGGCGTGGTGGACCGTTGTGAAGACGACCTCGCTGTCGCCTGCCGCGGCGCCGATGTGATTCAGTTGGCGGTGCCGATCCTGGCGATGGAGAAACTGCTGGTGCTGTTGGCTGGCATGGACCTGGGGGCGGCGATTCTGACCGATGTCGGCAGTGCCAAGGGCAATGTGGTGCGCGCTGCGACCGAAGCCTTCGGTGGTATGCCGGCGCGCTTCGTTCCGGGGCATCCGATCGCCGGTTCCGAGCAGAGCGGGGTCGAGGCTTCCAACGCTCAGTTGTTCTATCGGCACAAAGTGATTCTGACGCCGCTCAAGCAAACCGATCCGGCTGCCCTGGCAATTGTCGACCGGCTCTGGCGCGAATTGGGTGCCGATGTCGAGCACATGCAGGTCGAGCGTCACGACGAAGTATTGGCGGCGACCAGCCATTTGCCGCACCTGCTGGCATTCGGTTTGGTCGATTCGTTGGCCAAGCGCAGTGAAAATCTGGACATCTTCCGTTACGCTGCGGGCGGTTTCCGCGATTTCACGAGAATCGCCGGCAGTGACCCGGTCATGTGGCACGACATCTTCCTCGCCAATCGCGAAGCTGTCCTGCGCACACTCGATACATTTCGCAGCGATCTCGACGCCTTGCGCGACGCGGTCGATGCAGGGGACGGGCACCAACTGTTGGGCGTCTTTACGCGCGCCCGGGTTGCCCGCGAGCATTTCAGTAAAATCCTGGCCCGCCGGGCCTATGTGGACGCTATGAACTCCAACGATCTGATTTTCCTGGCAAATCCTGGTGGCCGCCTGAGTGGGCGGATTCGTGTACCGGGCGACAAATCAATTTCCCACCGTTCGATCATGCTCGGCTCCCTCGCTGAAGGCGTTACCGAAGTCGAAGGTTTCCTTGAGGGTGAAGATGCCCTGGCGACCTTGCAGGCCTTCCGTGACATGGGTGTCGTGATCGAAGGTCCGCACCATGGTCGCGTGACCATTCACGGTGTCGGCCTGCATGGCTTGAAGCCGGCTCCTGGCCCGATCTATCTGGGCAACTCGGGTACGTCGATGCGTCTGTTGTCCGGCTTGCTGGCCGCGCAGGACTTCGACAGTACCTTGACAGGCGATGCGTCGCTGTCCAAGCGTCCGATGAATCGTGTGGCTAATCCGCTGCGCGAAATGGGTGCGGTGATCGAGACGGCGGCAGAAGGTCGTCCACCGATGACCATTCGTGGCGGCCACAAGCTCAAGGGCCTGACCTACACCATGCCGATGGCCAGCGCACAGGTTAAATCCTGCCTGCTGTTGGCGGGTCTGTACGCCGAGGGCAAGACCACCGTCACCGAGCCTGCTCCGACGCGTGACCATACCGAGCGTATGCTGCGTGGCTTCGGCTACCCGGTTACTGTCAACGGCGCCACCGCGTCGGTCGAATCCGGCCATAAGCTGACCGCGACGCACATTGAAGTGCCGGGCGATATCTCCTCGTCGGCATTCTTCCTGGTGGCAGCATCGATTGCCGAAGGTTCGGAGCTGGTGCTTGAGCACGTGGGTATCAACCCGACCCGTACCGGTGTGATCGACATCCTGCGTCTGATGGGCGCCGATATCACCCTGGAAAACCAGCGTGAAGTCGGTGGCGAGCCAGTGGCTGATTTGCGCGTGCGGGCAGCTAAGCTTAAGGGTATCGAAATTCCTGAAGCGCTGGTTCCGCTGGCCATTGACGAATTCCCGGTACTGTTCGTGGCTGCGGCCTGTGCAGAAGGTCGGACGATCCTGCGTGGCGCGGAAGAGTTGCGGGTCAAGGAATCGGATCGTATCCAGGTGATGGCGGATGGTTTGCTGGCGCTGGGCGTCAAGTGCGAGCCAACGCCGGACGGCATCATCATCGACGGCAGCCAGATTGGCGGCGGCGAAGTGCATGGTCACGGCGATCACCGGATTGCCATGGCGTTCAGCGTTGCATCGTTGCGCGCCAATGCGCCGATCCGTATCCATGACTGCGCCAACGTTGCGACCTCCTTCCCGAACTTCCTCGCGTTGTGCGCGCAAGTCGGTATTCGTGTTGCTCAAGAGGCTCAGTCGTGACCAGCCATGCTCCGGTAATCACCATCGACGGACCGAGCGGCTCGGGCAAGGGCACCATCGCCGGGATTCTCGCCAAGCGCCTGGGTTGGTGCTTGCTGGATTCCGGTGCGTTGTACCGTTTGCTGGCATTCGCTGCGCGCAATCATGGTGTCGACCTGACCAATGAAGAGTCGCTGAAGCTGTTGGCCGCTCATCTCGATGTGCAGTTCATCGGGGCGACCGAAGGTCATCCGCAGCGCATCATCCTTGAAGGTGATGATGTCACTGACGATTTGCGCAACGAGCAGGTCGGTGCATGGGCCTCGCAAGTGGCGGCACTGCCTGCGGTGCGTGACGCCTTGCTGCAGCGCCAGCGGGCATTTCAGGAGGCGCCGGGGTTGGTGGCTGATGGCCGCGACATGGGCACCGTTGTATTTCCCGACGCGCCGCTGAAGATTTTTCTGACCGCCAGTGCCGAGGAACGGGCGCGCCGTCGTTATTTGCAGTTGAAGGGCAAAGTCGAGGGTGTTAGTCTGTCGAGTCTGCTAGATGAGATCCGTGTGCGCGATGAGCGCGACACCCAGCGAGCGGTAGCCCCGCTCAAGCCGGCGGTCGACGCCATACAGCTGGATTCCACGGAGTTGTCCATCGAGCAGGTGCTGGAACGCATCATGAGCGAGATCGCCATTCGCGATATCGCCGGGTGACCAAGAAACACCGCAGGGGACCAGTCATAGTCTTGCGGCGTTTCTTTTATATAAACGTAACCCACATTGTCTGGGATGTGGCAGATGGGCGTATTCTTCGCCCTTATCAACAGGAATTAAAATGAGCGAAAGCTTTGCGGAACTCTTTGAAGAAAGCCTAAAAACCCTGAACCTTCAGGCAGGCTCCATCATCACCGGTGTTATCGTTGATATCGATTACCAAGCTCGCTGGGTAACCGTTCACGCTGGCCTGAAGTCTGAAGCACTCATCCCGCTTGAGCAGTTCTACAACGACGCTGGCGAACTGAATATCAACGTCGGTGACGAAGTTCACGTTGCGCTGGATTCGGTTGAAGACGGCTTTGGTGAAACCAAGCTGTCCCGTGAAAAAGCCAAGCGCGCTGAATGCTGGATCGTTCTGGAAGCAGCCTTCGCAGCCGAAGAAGTGGTCAAGGGCGTTATCAACGGTAAGGTTAAAGGCGGCTTCACTGTCGACGTTAACGGCATCCGTGCGTTCCTGCCTGGTTCTCTGGTTGACGTCCGTCCAGTGCGCGACACCACGCACCTGGAAGGCAAAGAGCTGGAATTCAAGGTCATCAAACTCGACCAGAAACGCAACAACGTTGTCGTTTCCCGTCGTAGCGTCCTCGAAGCCGAGAACTCCGCTGAGCGTGAAGCTCTGCTGGAATCCCTGCAGGAAGGTCAACAAGTCAAAGGTATCGTCAAAAACCTCACCGATTACGGCGCATTCGTCGATCTGGGTGGCGTCGATGGCCTGCTGCACATTACCGACATGGCTTGGAAGCGTATCAAGCATCCTTCCGAAATCGTCAACGTTGGCGACGAGATCGATGTCAAGGTTCTGAAGTACGATCGCGAGCGCAATCGTGTTTCCCTGGGCCTCAAGCAACTGGGCGAAGATCCATGGGTTGCTATCAAAGCCCGTTACCCAGAAAGCACTCGCGTTACCGCACGTGTAACCAACCTGACCGACTACGGCTGCTTCGCTGAGCTGGAAGAAGGCGTTGAAGGTCTGGTACACGTTTCCGAAATGGACTGGACCAACAAGAACATCCACCCTTCGAAAGTCGTACAAGTCGGCGACGAAGTGGAAGTTATGGTTCTGGACATCGACGAAGAGCGTCGTCGTATCTCCCTGGGCATCAAGCAGTGCAAATCTAACCCATGGGAAGATTTCTCTGGCCAGTTCAACAAGGGCGATAAAATCTCCGGCACCATCAAGTCGATCACCGATTTCGGTATCTTCATTGGTCTGGACGGCGGCATCGACGGCCTGGTTCACCTGTCCGACATCTCCTGGAACGAAGTGGGCGAAGAAGCCGTACGTCGCTTCAAGAAGGGCGACGAGCTGGACACCGTTATCCTGTCGGTTGACCCAGAGCGCGAGCGTATCTCCCTGGGTATCAAGCAACTGGAAAGCGATCCGTTCTCCGAGTACGTTCAAGAGAACGACAAAGGCGCAATCGTTAAAGGCATCGTGAAAGAAGTTGACGCTAAAGGCGCCATCATCACTTTGGCTACCGATATCGAAGCTACTCTGAAAGCCTCCGAAATCAGCCGTGACCGCATCGAAGATGCGCGCAACGTTCTGAAAGAAGGCGAAGAAGTTGAAGCCAAGATCATCAGCGTTGACCGCAAGAGCCGTGTAATCCAGCTCTCGATCAAGTCGAAAGACGTTGAAGACGAGAAAGAAGCTATCCAGAGCCTGCGCGACAAGCCAGCTGCTTCGGATGCTCCAGTTGACACCACTCTTGGTGCTCTGCTGCGTGCACAAATGGAAAAACAGAACTAAGTTCTGTCAGACCATAGAAAAAGGGCGACTTCGGTCGCCCTTTTTTGTGCCTGAAATTTGAGGTTTTTGGGGTTTGGGGGAAACAATGTGTGGGAAAGGTGGTCTGTTGTTCAGGCGTATCGATTGTCTATTCGGAGCTAGACTTTAGCTTGAATCGAGCATTGGTTGGGTGTGATGCCTGGCATAAGGAAGGGGATGAACAAGCTCATTGTCACATTGGCAGTGCTGGTCTTGGTGGGGTGTACGACAAACGCCAAAACTCATGTGGTGCGTGGCGTGAGTGGTATCGAGATCGATTGTTCGGGGTTCGGATCAGGTTGGGATAAGTGTTACAAGCGCGCTGCAAGAGAGTGTGGGGTGGAGGGGTACAAGGTCATTGGCAGGTCCAGTGATGCTAAAGAAGAGGGAGAGGATTATCTATTCGGGTGGAACCCGGCCGGATACCTCACTCGCGTCATGTTGGTGGTTTGCAGGTGATGGTTTGGTTTGCCTCTGTGGCGTGGAAGGGTGGGGTGCCGGCTCTGGGAGGCGAGCTTTGCGGTGTCTGTCAGGGAATGCAGATAAGTCAATATATAGGCTGTTCAAAACCCTTCGAGCATGCTAAAACCTTTGAAGCGCTGATCTAGCTGCTTGAAAAAGAAGGGAAAAATATGACGAAGTCGGAGTTGATCGAACGAATTGTCACCCATCAAGGGCTACTCTCATCCAAGGATGTTGAGCTGGCCATCAAGACCATGCTTGAGCAAATGTCCCAGTGCCTGGCGACCGGTGATCGAATCGAAATCCGTGGATTTGGCAGCTTCTCTTTGCACTATCGCGCGCCGCGCGTCGGTCGCAACCCCAAGACCGGCCAGTCGGTTAGTCTTGATGGTAAGTTTGTGCCGCATTTCAAGCCGGGCAAGGAACTGCGAGATCGAGTGAACGAAGACGAGGAGGATGGGGTTTGACAGTGTTGATTCAAGGGGGGGGCATGCGTAATCTCGGGCGCGTTATCATCGTGGTTTTTGTTCTTCTGCTTATCTTGGCGATCCTGGGATTTGTTCTTGAGAATCAGCAGGCTGTTTCTTTGTTGTTCTTTGGTTGGGCTGGCCCGCAATTGCCTATTTCTGTTGTTGTGGTAATAGCATTGTTGGTTGGGATGTTGATCGGTCCCTGTATTGCTTGGTTATATGGTCGCATCATGCGAGTTCGTCGCAAGCGCTTGGCTTGACTCCAATGCTCTCGGCGTCTAAAAGTGCCTGCTTGGCATTTGCTCAGAAGCTGGGGGAAGCGCGCTGTGTACTCATGTTGGATGGCTATTTCCTTAGAGGGTACATCTAGTTCGAAGCTGCTATGTGTTGAAAGATTGGAGTTCTACTCTCCTTCCTCTGGTGTTGAGATTCCTGCAGCTTGCCGCGGTCGATGCGGTTCGTTCTGTTTCGATGCTTTTTTCACTTGCACGGCACCATTCCTGGTTCGGGCGCGCTGCGCCTTGCCTACAAATCGCAAACATGCGATCCTCGCAACGATATTTTTTGTTGCAATACAGTGCTATATGTCGGCTATCGGAATGTTAAATTATTCTGTTTAGTCGTCGTTGATAGTTTTTTTCTATTTCAGGTAGTGCTGTGTCTATTCAAGGGTCAATAAGCGTTTGAGGTTGTGGGAGGGGAATCCCTGTATTGCTTACGCCGGATGGTTATATGAGCATTCCTGATGCTGCGTTTGAGTTTTAGGGGGCTTGGTGATCTGGTCTTGCAGCATGCTCGATGGAATTGCCCGATTTATGTGGTGTTGTTTAGTGGTGTACCTTGTTTGATGTGTTTCGGGTGCGTTGTGCGTATTACGCGGAAGATGAGTTGAACGATAATAGATGAATATGAATGTTTTTCTTCAAAAGCTTCTGCTTTATGTACCGGTAAAAATGGTACCTGCTTTTTCAGGCATCTTCCTGATTTTTTTTCTGTATAAGTCCTTCCCTAATGGGCAGTATGTAAGTTACTCGGTTAGTTTGTTTTGCTCGTTAATTGCTGCGCAATTGTGTGCTGGGTGGGTTGGTAATTCATTTATTTACTATTATTCGGGGGTTGAGGATAAAAGATTATTTATTTCTAATTGCATGTCGGTGATTTTGCTTATTGCGCCTATTGCTTCGCTTCTGGCAGCGGTGGTGTCTGTTTTTTTTGTGCTCGAAAGCTATGTGTTTATATGTGTTTGGTTTTTGTGCTTCAGTCAGATTCTATTTTTCTTTCTTTCGTCCGCGTGTCAGGCAGACTTTTTGGTCAAGCAACAACTAGTGGCGGTAGTGCTGCAGGCTCTCGCGCAGATTTTGTTGATTGTAGCTTTTTTTCGGTTTGTTGATGTTGATTTCAGATATGCGCTTCTGGCTCTGTCTGTGGGTTATTTCATTGCGGCATTCTTTTTGCTGTTTGTAATGCTGAAGAAGTTCGGTGTTTCTAATCCTTTTTTGGATGTTGGCGTATTTAAAGATAATTTGAGATTGATTTATCAGTACGGTGCAGCCTTGTCGCCGTGGATTCTCGGTATGTTGGTGGTGGCTGGTTCTGATCGATTTGCAATAGGCTACTATAGTATTGAACATGGTGATTCGTACCTCTCCTTGAAGGATTTGTTTGTGGGGGGGGCGGGCCTATTAAGTATGCCTTTGTTAATGATGGTTCATCCATTTGTAATTAAAAGATTTAGAGAAGGTGTTTTTGCTGTAAACATAATTGAAAGCTCTTCGAGTTTTTTGATTGTTGCGTTCTCGCTTCTTTGGTGTGCGCTGTATTTTGTGGGTTTTGATTTTTTTGAAAGGATTACGGGGAAGACCATTGAGGCATCTAAAGTGGCTATCCTTTTCGCGTTCGCTGGTGTTTTTTTGAATAGTGTGTCCGTTTATTTTCAAAAGCGCCTTGAAGTGCATCGAAGGATGAAGTTGTTAGCTTACCTCTCAATGATTTCCGCGCTGATTTCGGTGTTTTTTTCTTGGGTGGGCGGCAGGTACTGGGGGCTTTACGGCGTATCTCTTGGTGTTTTGTTGGCTCAAGCACTCTACTTTGTTTTGGTTACTGCGAGCATGTTTAAGCGCCTTGATCTGTATCGTAGCTTTGTGTTGCCGGCATTTATATCGTCTTTAGCCTTTCTCGCCGGTTATGTCTTCTATGCAGGGCTGCAGAGTATTGCGATTTCCTTGCTCTGGTGGGAGAAAACAGTTTTTTGGTTGGTTGGGTTTTCGATTGTCTCGCTTTTTTCTCTTTGGTGGGGGGTGAGGTGGAGTGAATTCATGAAGGCCACTGTATGATGGTGTGGCGTATTGTTATATTATCTCGTTCGTTCCAATGGTCTGTTTTTTATCAGGTTTTGGTTTGGATGGTATTGAGCAAAATGGTGGTGCTTGTCTATGGAGTGTGTTCATTTCGGCGGCAGTCAGGCTAAGCTTTTACTTGTAAAATCTTCAGGTTTTGTTGTTCGTCGTATTGGTTATTGAGAAGGCGAAAATGAGTAAAAGAATTGTTTTGTTGGGTTTTTATGTGGGTGACCGCTATTTTGAAAAATATTCGGCAGGGGATGCATTTCCCCAGGTGGCAGCTTATAAGTTAGAGGGGCGATTTCTTGATGCGCTACGATTTGCTGGCGGTGTAGTTAATACGGTTGCCAGTATTGCTGTGTCAACGTATCCGAACAACAAAAAGGTGTACTTTCCAAGTGATATGTATGTGGGGGTGGAGGGGGGGAGATGTAATGTTACTCCGCTGATAAACTTGCCGCTATTTAAAGTTATTAGTCGCATGTTGGGGTCGTTGTTTGGTCTGCTTCGCTTGCGAAGGGTTGGGCTAGATGTTGTATGTGTCTATGCGGCTCATACGCCCAATCTGCTGGCTGCCTATATTCTACGAAAACTCCACGGCATTCCTTTTTTTGTTTATATACCAGATCTGCCCTCTTATATGGATATGGGGATGAATAGATCTTTTTTTATGCGGCTCTTGAAAAGGCTGGACGCGCGTATTATCGATTTTCTTATTTCTGCGTCCTCTGGTGTTTTTGTTACGAGTCAGTACATGGTGAAAGATAGTGCCAAGTGGTCCGATAAGGCGTACTTGGTGCTTGAAGGTATTTCTAGTTCTGCTGCGCTGGCTGTAAGCAGTGATGTGTCACTGGGGGCGCACAAGCAATTTATTTTTTATGCGGGCGGGTTGAATAAAGCTTATGGAATAGTTGAACTGGTTGAGGGTTTTATAAAGGCCGGTGTTGACTATGAGTTGTGGCTGTGTGGGCGTGGTGAGCTGGAGTCGTATCTTTCTGAAGTTTCTGCTCGGCATCCATCGGTGAAGTACTTGGGCTTCTTGAGTGTCTCGGAAGTTGAGAGAATACAAGCTAGCGCATCGTGCTTGATTTTAAGCAGGAGTCCAGAGCAGCTCTACACGCGTTATTCATTTCCTTCTAAATTGCTTGAATATATGGTTAGCGGCGTACCTGTGTTAACGACTCGGCTCGGGGGGATCCCTGATGAGTACTATGAATTTTTGAATGTTATAGAGGACTCTTCCTCTGATGGCATCAGTGCCGCTTTGACGGCGTTTTGTGCAGCTGATCAACAATTTTTGTTGAAGAAGGCGGCTTGTGGTAAGATTTGGGTTTCGGAAAATAAGTCTAGCTTTGCCGTCGGACGAAAAATCGTAGATTTTATGGAGGAACATAATTGACTATTTTTAGTGGTAAAAAACTGTTGATCACCGGCGGGACTGGTTCTTTCGGAAACGCCGTACTTAAGCGTTTCCTGGATACTGATATAGCTGAGATTCGTATATTCAGTCGTGATGAAAAGAAGCAGGATGACATGCGTAAGCACTACGCAAACTCCAAGCTTAAGTTTTATATTGGTGATGTTCGCGATTATCAGAGCGTTCTAAATGCCACTCGCGGTGTTGACTATATTTTCCATGCTGCCGCGCTCAAGCAAGTACCTTCCTGTGAATTTCACCCCATGGAAGCGGTCAAGACTAACGTCATGGGCACAGAAAACGTACTTGAGGCCTCCATTCAAAATGGCGTTAAGCGTGTAGTTTGCCTTAGCACCGACAAAGCTGTTTATCCGATCAATGCCATGGGTATCTCCAAGGCGATGATGGAAAAGGTGATGGTTGCCAAGTCGCGCGGTGCTGATGACGACAAAACTGTCATTTGTGGTACTCGCTATGGCAACGTGATGGCGTCGCGTGGTTCGGTTATTCCGCTGTTTATTCAACAGATTCGTGATGGTAAGCCTTTAACGCTGACCGACCCGAACATGACGCGTTTCATGATGACTCTTGCCGATGCTGTGGACCTTGTGCTTTATGCATTCGAACACGGTAATAATGGTGATTTGTTTGTACAAAAGGCGCCGGCGGCTACTGTAGAGGTTCTTGCCAAAGCGTTGACGCAGATGCTCAATTTGCCTGAGCATCCGATACAAGTGATCGGCACGCGTCATGGTGAGAAGTTGTATGAAGCATTGCTCAGTCGTGAAGAGATGGCCTGCGCCGAAGACCGCGGTGAGTACTTCCGTGTGCCGCCTGATTTGCGTGATTTGAACTACGCAAAATTCGTAGAACAAGGCGAAGAGAAGATTTCCCGTACTGAAGATTACAACTCGCACAATACTGTGAGATTGGACGTGGACGGTATGAAGCAGCTGTTACTTAAGCTTGACTTTATGCGCGCTATTCAGCGTGGCGAATACGCAACGCCTGAGGAGTGACAGAATGAAAGTGCTGATCACCGGTTCCAACGGTTTTGTTGGCAAGAATCTGATAGCGCACTTGAGCGAACGTAGCGACGTTGAAGTGCTGCGCTTTACTCGTGAAGATGATATCGCGCAACTGCCTGTCTTAATGGCAGAAGTGGACTTTGTGTTTCACTTGGCCGGGGTCAATCGCCCGCAGGATCCGGAGGAGTTCAAGACGGGTAACGCTGACCTGACTCGCGCGCTTTGCGAGGCGGTTGCGGCGTGTGGCAGGTCTGTGCCTGTTCTTTATACTTCTTCCAGCCAGGCAGAGCTTGATAATCCTTACGGCAGCAGTAAGCGTGCTGCCGAAGAAGCGTTGACCGAACTGGCTGATCAGCACGGCGCGACAGTTTACGTGTTCAGGTTGCCGAATGTTTTTGGCAAATGGGCTCGTCCAAACTACAATTCTGCGGTCGCAACCTTCTGTCATAATATTGTCCATGGTTTGCCTATTCAGATTAATGATCCGCAGGCCAATATCAATCTGGTGTATATCGATGATGTAATTAAGTACTTCATCGCCGCGCTGGATGGTCAATTACCGGTTGAGCGTTTCGTTGCGGTTGAACCTCAATACACTATTAGTGTTGGAGCACTGGCGAAGCAGCTAGAGGCATTTCGCGATAGTCGCGCTTCGTTGATCACGGAGCCGGTTGGTACGGGGTTGGTTCGAGCGTTATATTCTACCTACGTCAGCTACCTGACACCGGATCGCTTCACTTACGAGGTTCCTAAATATGGGGACCCTCGGGGTGTATTTGTTGAAATGTTGAAGACAGGGGACAGCGGTCAGTTCTCCTACTTTACCGCCCATCCAGGAGTAACGCGTGGCGGTCATTACCATCACTCGAAAACTGAAAAGTTTCTGGTGATTAAAGGTAAGGCATGTTTTCGTTTCCGTCACATAGTCTCTGGGGAATTTTACGAGTTGTTCACAACAGGTGAGCAGCCGGAAATTGTCGAGACTGTGCCGGGGTGGACGCATGACATCACTAATGCAGGAGACGATGAAATGATCGTCATGCTCTGGGCCAACGAGATTTTTAATCGTGAGCTCCCGGATACCTATGCGCGGCCATTAGCGACTCCGGTATAAGGCATGAGGTACTCTCTGCTCTGTTTGCATGCTTTGAGTGCGCAGTGCAGAGAGCCTGTCTGTTAGTAAGCGTGCAATGAGTCCCACATTCTAATCAGCCACTTGAAATCTATCCTCCTCTTTCGGGGATGGGTCGTTCAGGTGCGCTTCGTCATCAAAGGCAGAAAACAACGCCCCGTTGAAACTCTCGGCGCCTCGAAGGTCTGTTGATAGTTGGGTGCTCTGCCCCATCTGGATGTCGAATCCGCGGTGCTCTTGGTCGTTGCTGCGTTCGCAGTACAGGTTGAATTTTTGACTTGGTATGCTGTCATCAGCCTGGCGCGACACCTGTCGTCGGGGCGGCTGGATGCTGGTGTGCCATGCGCAGTAAAAAACGGGTGCTGGCTAAACTGAGGCGCAAAAAAAACGACTCAATGTGTCATTATGTACCGCGACATTCGTCGCTTGCTCGGCAGCGATAAGCAGGCTCTGCGCGCTGCGCCAAAGCCGACAGCAGCTTGGCGACGATCGAGTTGCGCTTCGGTTGATTCGAGGCAGCAGGCGAGTATTACTGATTGTTTGTCTATCACTTTTTGAAATGTGACGCTTAAAAAATGAAAAAACTAAAGGTCGTAACCGTGGTGGGAACCCGCCCGGAAATTATTCGTCTGTCGCGTGTAATGGCTGCTCTGGATCAGTATTGTGATCATGTACTTGTTCATACCGGGCAAAATTACGACTACGAACTGAACGAAATTTTCTTTCAGGATCTAGGCATTCGCAAGCCTGACCATTTCCTGAACGCGGCCGGCTCTACGGGTGCGGAAACCATCGGTAACGTGATCATTAGCGTAGATCGTGTACTGGCGGAGGTTCAACCTGAGGCCTTGTTGGTACTGGGCGACACCAATAGTTGTATGGCGGTTATTCCTGCCAAGCGTCGTAAGATTCCGACCTTCCATATGGAGGCTGGCAATCGTTGTTTCGATATGCGAGTGCCGGAAGAGATCAATCGTCGAATTGTCGATCACACCGCAGACATTAATCTGACTTATAGCACTATCGCTCGGGATTATCTGCTGCGTGAAGGTTTGTCGCCTGACATGGTGATCAAGACCGGAAGCCCAATGTTTGAAGTCCTCAACTATTATCGCGAGGGTATTGAGGCGTCTGATGTTCTTGAACGATTGGGTCTTGAGTCAGGTAAGTTCTTTGTCGTCAGCGCGCACCGCGAAGAAAATATTGACTCTGATCAGAATTTTCTGAAGCTGGTAGACGTTCTTAATAAAACAGCAGAAACCTACGGGATGCCGGTTATTGTATCTACGCACCCTCGGACGCAGAAGCGTGTAGATGCAATGGGCGTGCAGTTTCACGAGAATGTGCGCTTGCTTAAGCCGCTGGGCTTCAAAGACTACAATAAACTTCAGCTCGAGTCCAAAGCGGTTCTTTCCGACAGCGGCACGATCAACGAAGAGTCCTCGATTCTCAACTTCCCTGCATTGAATATTCGGGAAGCTCACGAGCGTCCAGAAGGCATGGAAGAGGCTGCTGTCATGATGGTCGGCCTTGAGGTCGAGCGAGTGATGCAAGGTCTGCAACTCTTGGAGACACAAAGTCGTGGGGATAAACGGACGCTCCGACTGGTGCAGGATTACAGCATGCCAAACGTTGCGGAAAAGGTAGTTAGAATTATCCACAGCTACCGTGATTATGTTATGCGCGTCGTTTGGAAAAGGTTCTAAATAGAATGGCAGTTCGCGTATTATTGCTTACCCAATGGTTTGACCCGGAGCCGACTTTCAAAGGTCTTGTTTTCGCGCGGGAGCTTGTTAGGCAGGGGTTTGACGTCGAGGTGATTACGGGTTTTCCCAACTATCCTGGTGGCAAGATTTATCCTGGCTTTAAAATGCGATTAATTCAGCGTGAGTTGATCGATGGTGTAAGAGTAACGCGACTGCCTCTCTATCCAAGTCATGGACAAAGTGGGGCTGGGCGGATAGTCAATTATGTCAGTTTTGCTGCGACAAGTCTTTTTTACGGACTGTTCTTCAGTAAGCGCGCTGATGTGATATATGCCTACCACCCTCCCTTGACGGTAGGTATCGTAGCGACGATTATCCGTTTCTTTAGACGTATTCCGGTTGTTTACGATATACAGGATCTGTGGCCTGATACTTTGCGTGCAACAGGAATGTTCGCTAATGAAAAGGCGCTCAATCTGGTGTCCAAAGTTTGTAACTACGTCTATAAAAATGTTGATCAACTGGTAGTGCTTTCACCCGGTTTCAAGCGTTTGCTGGTTGAGCGTGGTGTGCCGGAAAGTAAGATTGAAATTATCTATAACTGGTGCGCGGAGGATCTTTTGGTTTCCTCCGGTAATCAGTTACCCGCCAATTTTCCAAATGCCTCAAGATTTCGCGTTTTGTTTGCCGGGAATATGGGCAAGGCGCAAGCTCTGGACTCAGTGCTCGACGCCGCTAATCTTCTTCAGGAACGGAGTATCGAACTGGTATTCGTCTTCTTGGGTGGAGGGGTTGAAGTCGAACGCTTGAAGCAAAAGGCTGAAGCGAACGGTCTGCGCAATGTTGTGTTTTTACCTTCCGTCCCTATGAGTGATGTGGGCAGTTATCTTGCGAATGCCGACGCGTTGCTGGTACATCTGAAAAAAGATCCATTGTTTACGGTGACCATCCCTTCTAAAACGCAGGCGTATATGGCTGTTGGTAAACCGTTATTAATGGCAGTCGATGGGGATGCAGCTGACTTGGTGCGGCTGAGTGGCTGTGGACTCGTCGCTGAGTCGGAAAATCCAGAGTCGCTGGCTGCTGCTGTCCAGTCTTTGCATCTGGCTGGCGATCGGAGTCGAAATGAGATGGCTGAAAAAGGTCGATTTTATTATCGCGACAATCTTTCGTTAAGTGAAGGTGTGCGACGATTTGCCGATATTTTCAAGCGGCTTTCAAAACGCAAATGACATTATGTTTCAGGTCGAAATCGACGCTCGCCTTGATATGCAATTTAGGAACATAAAATGTTGAAACGGCTTTTTGATATTCTGGCTTCTTTTTTTGGCCTGCTATTGTTGTCTCCCGTTATTTTGTTTGTGGCTTTTCAAATTCGCCGCAAACTCGGAGGGCCCGTTTTGTTCCGCCAAGTCAGGCCTGGTCTTCACGGCAAGCCTTTCGAGATGGTTAAGTTTCGCACGATGAAGAACGCTTTTGATTCAAAAGGCGTACCTCTTCCTGATGCTGAGCGCATGACGCCATTTGGGGCGTTTTTGCGCTCCAGTAGTTTGGATGAGCTACCTGAGTTGTGGAATGTCCTGAAGGGGGAGATGAGTCTTGTAGGGCCGCGCCCGCTGTTGATGGAATATCTTCCTCTTTACAGTCCAGAGCAATTTAGACGCCATGATGCGCGCCCAGGCGTGACCGGATGGGCGCAAATCAATGGGCGTAATGCGTTGAGTTGGAATGAAAAATTCAACCTGGATGTCTGGTACGTTGATAATCAGTCTCTAAAACTTGATATAAAAATCATTCTATTGACCCTCAAGAAGGTTGTAGTTCGCGAAGGAATCAGCGCCGACGGGGAGGTCACCATGTCGAAATTCACCGGTAACAAGCCATGAAACGGTTGGCCATTCTCGGGGCGGGCGGGCACGGCAAGGTGGTCGCCGATACTGCAGAATGCTGTGGGTGGGAGCATGTAGATTTTTTTGCGGACGGCTGGCCTGCGCAGGTGACGAATGGCAGTTGGAGTGTCGTTGGAGACACTTCGTTGTTGATAGAGCAGCTCTCGCACTATGACGGGGTAGTCGTTGCGATAGGGCAAAACTCAATTCGTAAAGCCAAGCTTGATGAGCTTGCTCAGATAGGGGCTCCTCTGGTTTCGTTGGTTCATCCCGCGGCCACTGTCAGTCGGCGAGCATCTATTGGCCTTGGTTCAGTAGTATTCGCAGGTGTAGTGGTGAATGCTGACGCGGTGATAGGTCCGGGCGCGATTCTGAATACCGGTTGCAGCGTTGATCACGATTGTGTTTTGGGTGAGTGCGTCCATGTCAGCCCCGGTGCTAGACTGGCGGGCGGTGTTCGGGTCGGCAATCTGAGTTGGATTGGCATTGGTGCTAGTGTCAGGCAATTGATTCGGATCGGCGCAGGCGTAACCGTCGGCGCGGGGGCCGTTGCGGTAAGCGATGTAGAAGACTCGGTGACAGTGCTTGGTGTCCCGGCAAAGGTGTTTTTCAGGACGTGACCTGCGTCGTACAGCGCGATCATTGCGCTTGATACGGCGTATTTGAATGGATGCTTCGCGAGATCCTTTATTTTTAATCTATGGGTACTGGCTGTGTTGAATACACCATTTTCTCCTTGGCCCTCTTTCACTGTTGATGAGGCTGATGCGGTTCGTGATGTGATTCTCTCCAATAAAGTCAACTATTGGACGGGGCAAGAGTGTCGGGAGTTTGAAAAGGAATTTGCTGTCTGGGCAGATACAAAGCATGCAATTGCCCTGGCCAACGGAACGGTCGCACTGGACCTCGCATTGCAGGCGCTGGGAATTGGCGCTGGTGATGAGGTCATTGTGACTCCGCGTACCTTCCTGGCCTCTGTATCCAGCATTGTCAATGCGGGGGCTATTCCCGTATTTGCCGAAGTTGACCCGGACTCCCAGAATTTCACTGCCGAGACCATCCGTGCGGTGCTGACTGAGCGTACTCGTGCGTTGATTTGCGTGCATCTTGCAGGATGGCCGTGCGACATGGACCCGATTATGTCGCTGGCAGCAGAGTATGATCTGAAGGTCATTGAAGATTGTGCCCAGGCACATGGCGCGCTCTATAAAGGACGCCCGGTAGGTTCCATTGGTCATGTCGGAGCCTGGTCGTTCTGCCAGGACAAGATTATGACCACCGGCGGCGAAGGCGGCATGGTCACCACGAATGACCGAGACCTCTGGTTGAAAATGTGGTCTATCAAGGACCATGGCAAGAGCTGGGAAGCGATCTATGAACGTGAACATGCGCCTGGCTTTCGCTGGTTGCATGAAAGTTTTGGTACTAACTGGCGAATGCTGGAAGTACAGGCTGTCATTGGGCGTATCCAATTGCGTCGAATGCCCGAGTGGCAAGCAAGTCGACTTGAGCACGCGGAACGCATTTGGTCATGTGCTCGTCAACTGGGCGGGCTGCGTGTTCCAGTCATTCCAGAATATTGCACTCACGCGGCCTACAAGTGTTATGTCTTTGTTGAGCCACAATTTCTGAAAGCTGAATGGAGTCGTGATCGCATTATTTCGGAAATTACTGCTCGTGGTGTTCCGTGCTACTCCGGTTCTTGCTCCGAGGTTTACCTTGAGAAGGCCTTTGACGATACCGGTTGGAGACCCGACGTTCGCTTCTCTGTGGCACAGGAACTCGGGGAAACAAGCTTGATGTTCCTTGTGCATCCGACGCTGACACAGTCGGAAATGGACAAGACATGTGCGGTTCTTGGCGAAGTAATGCAATTGGCATATCAAGCACACGCTTGATTTGACAGGGCATCCTGCGGCCGAAAGTCTTCTTGGCATACATTCCCGGCTGTCAATTTGCTCGGGATGTATGTCAGTAATCAGATGTTCTGTTTGCTGCAGTGACGTTGGCGATTTAGAGTGCAGGAGCTGTGAGGTGTTCGAAGGGTTTATGGATAAGTTGCGAACTTTGTTGTTGGGGCTGCCGCGCCGTCATAAAAGGTTGATTCAGATTCTTGCGGACGTCATGTTGGTTTGGGGGGCGCTGTGGTTGGCGTTTTTCGTACGCCTGGGTCTCGACGAGGTGGTCAATCCCTTTGCAGATCATCTATGGCTTTTTTTGGCGACCCCCGTAATTTCCGTTCCTCTCTTCATTCGTTTTGGCATGTACCGAGCAGTGCTGCGCTACTTCGGCAATGATGCGCTGATAGCGATTATCAAGGCTGTCAGCCTTTCATCGCTGATTCTCGGGGTGGTGGTGTACTGGTACAGCAACCATCAGAACGTCGTACCTCGCTCGATCATTTTTAACTATTGGTGGTTAAGCCTGATCATGGTGGGTGGACTGCGCCTGGCCATGCGCCAGTATTTTCTGGGCGACTGGTTTACCGCGGCGCAGCACGTTCCGTTCACCAATCGTGACAATGGATTGCCCCGTGTTGCTATCTATGGGGCAGGTGCCGCCGGTAACCAACTGGTTGCCGCCTTGCGCATGGGCCGGGTCATGCGCCCGATAGCGTTTATCGATGATGATAAGAGCATTGCCGATCGGGTGATCTCAGGTTTGCAGGTGTACAAGCCCAAGCACATTCAACGCATGATCGAAGAGACCGGGGCTCAGGAAATCCTGTTGGCGATTCCTTCGGCCAATCGCGGGCGTCGCCGCGAGATTCTGGGCTTTCTGGAAGGTTTTCCGCTGCACGTTCGAAGTGTGCCGGGTTTCATGGACCTGGCCAGCGGCCGGGTCAAGGTGGATGACATTCAGGAGGTCGACATCGCGGACCTGCTTGGCCGCGATGCGGTGCC
>NZ_MOBI01000030.1:0-83924 GCF_003732175.1 Pseudomonas brassicacearum | reverse complement strand
AGCTCCCCCTTCAGTTTTTACCGGACACTAGTGACGCTCTGCGTGGGAATGCCGCCATGGACGCTCAGCGTCCGCTGTTGACGTCGTGACGCGGAGCGTCACGGGATGCATTCCCACGCAGAGCGTGGGAACGATCTGTCGTCTGTGAATCCTCGCTCATCATCCCTGCGAATGCCTTGTCATTCAGTGACCGTCCGTGATTCCCCCAGTTAACAAAAGATAACGTGGCGTTGATTGTCAGACCTTTCGAAAGCTGGATAGGATAGGCCAGCTTCCGAAGGGGCTCTAGATTGCGCGTTTCAGGACTATGCTCCCAAAACGGTCAATCGCTACGAGCAGCCCTGCGACGCCCTGAAAGGTTGAACGACCTAACAATAATAATGGGGGAAAGGTCTATGAGTGAGCCTGTCATGGGTGTGGGTTTTTGCCGCCCGCCGGCGCTACGCAGATTCGCGTTGCTGGCTACAGCGCTCTCGCTGTTGGGTTCTGCTGTGCTGTCGGCACCTGTACTGGCCGCAGATGAACCGGCGTCCGATACGGTCTATTCGATTGAATCCGCAAAGTCCGCCAAGGGTCTGATGCTTGATGTTGCGCATGCAGGCAAGCGATTGGTGGCAGTTGGCGATCGTGGCCACATTCTATATTCCGATGACCAGGGCCAGACCTGGACCCAGGCCAAAGTGCCCAGTCGGCAACTGCTGACTGCGGTCTATTTCGTCGATGACAAGCACGGCTGGGCTGTCGGTCATGACGCGCAAATCCTCGCCAGTGAAGACGGTGGCGTTACCTGGATCAAACAATTCGAAGACTTGAAGCGCGAAGCGCCGCTGCTGGCTGTCTGGTTCAAGGACCTCAGCAGCGGTTTTGCCGTGGGCGCTTACGGCGCTCTGCTGGAAACCACTGACGGTGGAAAGAACTGGGCAGACGTCGGCGATCGCCTCGATAACCCGGATCAGTACCACCTCAACGCGATCGCAGCCGTCAAGGATTCCGGGCTGTTCATCGTGGGCGAGCAGGGCAGCATGTTCCGTTCCCCTGACTGGGGGCAAACCTGGGAACGCCTTCAAGGTCCGTACCAGGGTTCGCTGTTCGGGGTGATCGGTACCGCCAAACCGGCGACATTGCTGGCCTACGGTCTGCGCGGCAATCTGTTCCGCTCCACTGACTTTGGCAATACCTGGGAGCAGGTCGAGCTCAAGGCTGCGCGCGGCGCGTTGGAGTTCGGTCTGTCCGGTGCGACCTTGCTCGATGACGGCAGCATCGTGATCGTCGGCAATGGCGGCAGCGTGGTGCGCAGCAGTGACGACGGCGTGACCTTCAGCGTATTCAACCGACCCGACCGCATTTCCGTTTCGGCGGTCACGGCGGCGGGCAATGGCAACTTGATTCTGGTAGGACAGGGCGGCGTTCGCGCTACTTCGCCAATCGGCGCCGAGCTGGGCAAATAATAAGAAGGCGGAGCTATGACATCCATGAGCAGTCATCATCAGGACAAGGCGACGCTACTCGAGCGCCTGATTTTCAACAACCGCCCGGCAGTGATCGTCATCTGCCTGCTGGTCAGCATTTTACTGTTCTGGCAGGCGACGCTGATCCGGCCATCCACCAGCTTCGAAAAAATGATCCCGCTCAAGCATCCTTTCATCGAGAAGATGCTTGAACACCGCAATGACCTGGCCAATCTCGGCAATACCGTGCGTATTTCCGTGGAAGCCACCGATGGCGACATCTTCTCCAAGGAGTACATGGAGACCCTGCGCCAGATCAACGACGAGGTGTTCTACATCTCCGGTGTCGACCGTTCCGGGCTCAAGTCGCTGTGGAGTCCGAGCGTGCGCTGGACCGAAGTGACCGAGGAGGGTTTTGCCGGCGGTGAAGTCATTCCGCAGAGCTACAACGGCTCGGCCGACAGCCTCGATCAGTTGCGCAACAACGTGCTCAAATCCGGTCAGGTCGGTCGGTTGGTGTCCAACGATTTCAAGTCGAGCATCGTCGATATCCCGCTGCTGGAGTCCTACCCGGACCCGCAGGACCAGGGCAAGCTGCTGGCACTGGACTACCAGAAGTTCTCCCATGAACTTGAAAACAAGATCCGCGACAAGTTCGAAAAACAGAACCCCAACGTACAGATCCATATCGTCGGTTTTGCCAAGAAGGTCGGTGACCTGATTGATGGCCTGATCATGGTGGTCATGTTCTTCGGCGTGGCGTTCGTCATAACGCTGATCCTGTTGTTGTGGTTCACCAACTGTCTGCGCAGCACCGTGGCGGTGTTGAGTACCACCCTGGTGGCGGTGGTCTGGCAACTCGGGTTGATGCACGCGTTCGGCTTTGGTCTGGACCCGTATTCGATGCTGGTACCGTTCCTGATCTTCGCCATTGGTATTTCCCACGGTGTACAGAAGATCAACGGGATTGCCTTGCAGTCCAGCGATGCGGACAACGCCTTGACTGCTGCCCGGCGCACGTTCCGTCAGCTGTTTCTGCCGGGGATGATTGCGATCCTCGCGGATGCGGTGGGCTTCATTACCTTGCTGATCATCGATATCGGGGTGATTCGTGAACTGGCCATCGGTGCGTCCATTGGCGTGGCGGTGATCGTGTTCACCAACCTGATCCTGCTGCCGGTAGCGATTTCCTACGTCGGCATCAGCAAACGTGCGGTCGAGCGCAGCAAGAAAGATGCAATCCGCGAGCATTCGTTCTGGCGTCTACTGTCGAATTTTGCCAGCTCGAAAGTCGCCCCGGTTTCGATTCTCCTGGCGCTGATCGCCTTTGGTGGCGGCCTCTGGTACAGCCAGAACCTGAAAATCGGTGACCTCGACCAAGGTGCGCCGGAGCTGCGTCCGGACTCGCGCTACAACCAGGACAACAATTTCATCATCAAGAACTACTCCACCAGCTCCGATGTGCTGGTAGTGATGGTCAAGACCAAGGCGGAAGGCTGCTCGCGTTACGAAGCCATGGCGCCAATCGATGAGCTGATGTGGAAGATGCAGAACACCGAGGGCGTGCAGTCGGCGATTTCCCTGGTGACCGTTTCCAAGCAAATGATCAAGGGCATGAACGAGGGCAACCTGAAATGGGAAACCCTGTCGCGTAACCCGGACGTGCTGAACAACTCCATCGCCCGTGCCGACGGCCTGTACAACAACAGTTGCTCGCTGGCGCCGGTGCTGGTGTTCCTCAACGACCACAAGGCCGAAACCCTCGACCGTGCGGTGCATGCGGTGCAGGACTTCGCCAAGGAGAACAACAAGGACGGCCTGGAGTTCATCCTGGCTGCCGGTAACGCCGGGATCGAGGCGGCTACCAACGAGGTGATCAAGGAATCGGAACTGACCATCCTGGTGCTGGTGTACATCTGCGTGGCCACCATGTGCATGATCACCTTCCGCTCCTGGGCGGCGACCTTGTGCATTGTGTTGCCGCTGGTGCTGACCTCGGTGCTCGGCAACGCGCTGATGGCGTTCATGGGCATCGGTGTGAAAGTCGCGACCTTGCCGGTGGTGGCGCTCGGGGTAGGGATTGGCGTGGATTACGGCATCTACATTTACAGCCGCCTCGAAAGCTTCCTGCGTGCCGGCTTGCCGCTGCAAGAGGCGTACTACCAGACCCTGAAATCCACTGGTAAAGCGGTGCTGTTCACCGGTCTGTGCCTGGCCATCGGCGTGTGCACCTGGATCTTCTCGGCGATCAAGTTCCAGGCCGACATGGGCCTGATGCTGACCTTCATGCTGCTCTGGAACATGTTCGGTGCACTGTGGCTGTTGCCGGCGCTGGCACGCTTCTTGATCAAACCGGAAAAACTCGCCGGGCAGAAGGGCAACTCGTTGTTCGCTCACTGATCGAGGCCGAAAATAACAAAGCCGCTACCTTCGGGTTGCGGCTTTTTTAATTCTCGAATTTCACACCCCCCCTGTGGGGGCGAGCCTGCTCGCTCCCACAGGGTTTGCGGCAACAATGCGCTATCATTGCTGTTTTCCCCTGAAAGACATGATTGCCATGACTGCCGAAACCCTTCTCAACGCCCTCGAACACTGCACCATGGTCGAAATCGACGGCTTGCACGCCTTCGAATTCGCTCTCGACGAAGACGACAATCTGCACATCGAATGCATGGACGGCCGAGCGGCCAAGCACTGGGCGTTCAGCCCGGCTCAGGTGCAGGCGGCGGTATTCGATCAAACCTTGCAGAGCTGGACCATCACCGGTGATACCGGCGAGCACCGACTGGTGTGCATGGACGCGTTCGGTGGTGGTGACGAAGGGGACGACGAGCATGAAGATGCGTAACGTCTGGCCACTGTTGATGGCCGGCAGTTTCGGCGCGATGGGGCTGCAGGCAGCCCCCGCCGACATCCATGAGTTGCTGATCGGCACCTACACCCAAGGCCAGAGCCAGGGGATTTACCGACTCAAATTCGATAGCCAGAGCGGTCAACTCGACGCGACGCCATTGCAGGTGGTCAAGAGTGCCAACCCGTCGTGGCTGACCTTGTCCAGCGATCAGCGTCGACTGTTTGTGGTCAACGAGAATGGTCCGGGGCAAGCCGACCCGGTAGGGCGCGTCAGCAGCTTCGCCGTCGAGCCGAACACCCATGCGCTGAGCCTGATCGGTCAGGTGCAGAGCCTGGGCAACGAGCCGACCCATTCCAGCCTGAGCGCTGACGGCAAGTACCTGTTTGTCAGTAATTACTCGGTGGCTGAAGACCCAGGTGGCAACCTGGCGGTATTGCCGGTGAGCTCCGATGGCAAGCTGGCGCCACCGGTGCAACTGAGCAGCCATCAGCCGAGCCGGGTCAATCCTGAGCGGCAGATGTCGGCGCACGTGCATTCGACAGTGTCCTCGCCGGACGGTCAGTACGTGTTTGCCAATGACCTGGGCGCCGACAAGATCTTTGTCTATCGCTATGACCCCAAGGTCAATCCGGAACGGCCGCTGACCGCTGCCACGCCGGCCTCGGTTCAGTTGCCACCCGGCAGCGGGCCGCGGCATTTGCTGTTCAGTAGCGATGGCAAGCACGCGTACCTGACCCTGGAAATGAGCGCGCAAGTTGCGGTGTTCGATTACCAGGCCGGCAAGCTGACTCAGCGGCAGATGGTCGACCTGGCAGCCGGCAAAGCCCCGGCGCAGAAAGCCGCCGCTGCGCTGCATGCCTCGTCGGATGGCAAATTCCTCTACGTCAGCAACCGTGGCACCACTAACGAGTTGCTGGTGTTCGCCATCGATCCGGCCAATGGCGAGCTCAAGGAGCTTCAGCGCCGTTCGGTGGAGGGGGATCACCCGCGTGAGTTCAGCCTCGACCCAAGCGGCAAGTTCGTGCTGGTCGGCAACCAGAAGAGCAACCAGATCGTCATCATCGCGCGTGATGTGAAGACCGGTCTGCTGGGCAAAACCGTGCAAAAACTGCCGTTCGACTCACCCAGCGACATCAAGTTCTTCCTGCGTCAATAGGTCGCAGGCCCCGTACGCCGGGGCCTGCGTGGTTCTATTAATCTGAGTGATATCCGCTACTGCTACAAAAGATTTCAAGAGCGCCAACCCTCGGGCGTAAGTTTGCTTCACGGTCTACACCGGCAAAAGCCAACTGAATCTACGAGGGTTACCGTCATGAACTTCAATCTCTTCTCTGTTATCGCCGCTTCCGCTATCTCAGCCAGCGTTGCTCTGCCAGCCAGTGCCAATATTGAGATCAGCTCGAAAAAATCCGGCACCCACAGCTACACCCAGAAATACCTGCAACAAAGTGCCAACTTCTACGCCGCGCTGGATCACAAGATTCAACACTGAGATTCAAACCCTGCCGATTTTATGCAGGAGCGAAGTCACTTGATCCGATCGGCGATTCTTTCGCTGGAAAGACCAGAGTGATGTCGCTCCTGCATAAAGCATTTGCGACTCCGCACCCCAATCAGCACAAATATCTCGTGTAATATCACATGGCCATGTGTTTAAATTTGACGCTAATTTATTGACTCAATCTTTCCCAAGGATCGATGACATGGCGATGCGTCTGGCTGTGGTGCTGCTGTTTCTCTATTCCACCCCGATTCTCTCGGCTGCCCGGCCGGTCGAGAGCGAGCCTGAGGCCGCGCACGAGCGTTTGATGAGCGTGTTGCAAGACTGAAAGTCGTCAGATTTTCGATCAATTAAACTGATAGCTACTATGCATAAAGGTCGCTATTCATGGCCGGTTGTTTGATTGATTCTGTGGGCACTGAAACATGCCCACGGAGAATCCCATGGCCAGCGCAATCCTTTCTTCTGCCAAACACGGCGCGTATGTAGCCATTGGTTTATACGTGGTGATGGTTCTGGTGGTCAGCCTTTCGGCCCAGTCGCAGCGCGTCATGCAAGCGCCGATTCAGGTCGCTTATCCCGCCATCCAGTTTGAACACGCGCAGCACGCCAGCGCTGAGCATTCTGACGTCGCGGGAGCCGTGGGGGTATGAAAGGGCGCAAACTGATGGTCGTCGCCTTCCTGGCATTCCTGACCAATGGATCTTCACTGCTCGGCATCGGCCAAGGCTCGGCGGGATCGCTGGCACGGGCCATCGAGTGCAATCACAACATTGCCCACAACATCCAGACCGCCAAGGCGCTGGGGTTATTGGCGGGTAACCCGCCGGCCAAACCCAAGGCAGTGGTTCTGGGGCCGTTTGAGGTTGATTGCTCGGCGCTGCAAATGTGCAATGCGTTGGCGTAATCAAATGTGGGAGCGAGCCTGCTCGCGATAGCAATATGACAGTCGATATCAATGTTGAATGTCAGTCAGTCATCGCGAGCAGGCTCGCTCCCACACTAGGTCTTTGCCATGACCGCGATAAAAAGATCTGACTCTAGAATATTCTGTAACCACGCCTGCAAGTGCCGATAAGGCGTCTGCGCAAACCACTCGCGGTCGACATGCGCGAACTGACGTATGAACGGCGCCAGGGCGATGTCCGCCAGGCTCACGTGATCGGCTACCAGATAAGCTCGCTGTTGCAGCAACTCATCCAGTTCGCGCAAAAACACTTCGCCTTCCGCGCGGTAATGCTCCATGGGGTGGTCCGGGTAGCGCTCAGCGTATTTGTAGCGATTGAGGTGCAGCTTGAACGTCTGATCGTTTGCCTCGATCAGCGCAGCGCCCAGTTGCTGCGCTGCTGGATCGTCCTTTAGCAACCAATCCTGCGGGTCGTTCTGTTCCAGCGCCCACTGCATGATCTCCAGGCTTTGCTCGATCACCCGACCGTCCAGGCTCAGCACCGGCACGGTGCCTTTGCTCGACAGCGCGAGCAGCTCCGGCGGCTTGGCTTTCAGGCTGACCTCGACAATGTCCACCGCCACTGAACTGTAACGCAGCGCCATGCGTGCGCGCATGGCGTAGGGGCAGCGGCGGAAGGAGTAGAGCGTCGGCGTGCTCATTTGACCTCCAGTGTGCTCAGGCCATTGCCTTGGCGACGAACCTGGATCTGCACCGGGATTCGCTCGTGCATTTCCTGTACGTGGGAGATCACCCCGACCTTGCGACCTTGCGCCTGCAAGCCATCGAGGGCGTCCATCGCCAATTGCAGTGACTCGGGATCGAGGCTGCCGAAGCCTTCATCGATGAACAGCGATTCGATTTTCAGCGTGCTCGATGCCATCGAGGCCAGGCCCAGCGCCAGTGCCAGCGACACCAGGAAGGTTTCGCCGCCCGACAGCGAATGCACCGAACGCAGTTCATCGCCCATCTCCGTGTCCATCACCAGCAAACCAAGCATGCTGCCGCCGCGCTTGAGCCGGTAGCGGCGCACCAGTTGGCGTAACTGGGCGTTGGCGTGATGCACCAGCAGGTCGAGGTTGTAGGCCTGGGCGATCTTGCGGAAAGTGTCTCCGGTGGCCGAGCCAATCAGGGCATTCAGTCGTGCCCAGCGCTGCCACTCGTTGTAGGCATCGCTGATGCGTTGGGCCAGCGCTTGATTGGCGTCCTGACGGCGTTGATCTTCGGCTTGTTGCGCACGCAGTTCGGCGCAGAGCTGTTCGCTGATGCCGAACTGGTTTTGCAGCTCGCTGAGGGCTGAGGCCAGTTGTTCGCCATCGAGATTGCCGTTGTGTTGCGTCTGATGGCTGTGCAGGCGCTGTTCGCGTTCATGCACTAGCACCTTGGCTTGCTCGATGGCTTTTTCGCCGAGCTGAAGCTGTTGGCGCAGCTGGCTGACGTGCTCGTCGCTGAACGCGAGTAACTGCTCCAGACCGCCATCGTCCAGTTCCGGATGAAGGGCACGCCATTGGGCAATCCTGCCGCTCAGCTCATGACTTTCGGCTTCCAGCGCGTGCTGGCGTTGTTGCTCCGCCCTGAGCTCGGCGGCCAGTTGAATCTGCTGGCTGCGGACTTCCTGCAGGTGCTGATTGGCCATGGCTTCAGCCTGTCGAGCCTGTTCGACGGCCTGATCCAGTTGCTGTTGCCACTGTTCGGCGCTCGGCTGGTCGCCCAGCAGTTCAGCGAGTTTCTGTTGGGCGGCGTGTTGCTGCTCGGCGAGTGCGCTGAACTGCAATTGTGCGGCTTCCAATTGCTGCACGCGTGTCAGCTGCCGGTCCTGTTCTTTCTCCAGGTTTTGTTGACGCTGTTGTTGTTCGCTGAGCTCTTCGCGTTGCAGCTCCAGCTGTTCCAGACGCTGGGCAACCTGCTGATCGAGTTGCATGAAGGTCGCAGCGGGCTCGTTGCGCAAATCGTTAAGGGTCGCAGCCGGGAGCAGGGCGCTGAACGCTGCCAGTTCTTCTTCAAGGCGCTGGCTGTCATTGCTCAACTCGCGTTGCTGGATCGCCAGTTGCTGGGCAGCCTGTTGGCCGGCCTGGTCGGCGGCTTGCAGTTGTTGCTGAAGACGTGCGGCGTCTTGCTGCAAGGTGAGCAGGGCGCTTTGTCGTTGTTCGTCCTGGGCAATGCTCTGATTCAACTGAGCACTTTGCTGATTCAGCCAGGCGTCGCGTTTGCCGGCTTCCTGGATCAGCAACTGGGCGGCCAGTGGATGCGCTTCAAGGCTCGGTGTCAGGCTCTGCTGCTGGGTCGCCAGCTGTTCCTGTTGTTGCAGCAGTTCTTTTTGCTGGGCAATCAGCCCGCCGACGTCGGTGCGCAGGTCCGCCAGTTTCTCCTTGAGCAGGTCAACGGCTTTTTGCGCGTTGGCCTGTTCACCTTCGTCGTGACGGCCGAGGCTTTGCAACAACGCTTCTGGCCGATGATAAGGATGCTCGACGCTGCCGCAGACCGGGCACGGTTGATCGTCCTGCAACTGCCCGCGCAACTCTTCGACGCTGGCACTGCGCGCCAGGCGCTGACGCTCCAGCAGTTCCTGGGTGACTTTCAGGGTTTGCTCGGCGACGGTCAGTTCGGCCTTGGCCTGGACGCCTTCGCGGGTCAGGCGTTCGCGTTCTGTCTGGACGGTCTGCAGGCGTTGTTGCAGTTCCTGCGTGCGCGTGTCCAGCTCCTGCTGACGGGCCCACAGCCGCGCGAGTTCTTCGATGGCGCGTTGCTGCTTGCGGTTGTCTTGCAGCAGGCTGCCGAGGATCTGAATCTGTTCGGCAACAGCCGCAGGTTCAGCGCCGGCTTCGCTGTAGAGCAGCTCCAGGCTTTTGCGTTGCGCGCTGAGCTGGGCGGCGGTGTCGGCAGCCCGTTGCTCCAGGTCGAGTAGTTCGACCTGGCCCTTTTTCAAGCGATTGCCCACCAGCATCAGTTGCTGCAAACGTTCGCGATAAGCATTCCAGGCATCACTGACGGGAGCCAGTTGGAGGCTCTGTTCCAGTTGCGTCGCAATCGTCGCCAGGCGTTCGGCAACCCGTTGTTGCTGTTCGAGCATTTGCGCGATGGCTTGCTGGCCTTCGGTGCTGGCCTGTTCGGCGTTGTGCTTGAGTTCGGTTGAGGCGTTGATGGCCTGGGTCAGTCGCGCCAGGTTGCTCTGTTCTTCGAAGGCCTGACGCAGCAGCGGGGCGTTGTTGCTGTGCTGGCTTTGGGCCTGGGTCAACGCGGCTTTTGCGGATTCCAGGCTGGTTTCGAGTTGTACCTGACGGGTTTGCAGCTCGCTTTGCTGTTGACCGTGTTGCTGAATCAGCGCGGCCAACGGGCTCAATTGCGCGCTCAGCTCGGTTTGCCGGGCAAACTGATGCCGCTGTGGCGCCAGTTGTTCCAGGCGCGCCAGGTTCAGTCGTTCGCCAGCCTGGGCGTCCCACGACTGTTGAGCCTGTTGCAGTTGTTCAGCAGCGGCCTGTTGCTGGTCCTGCAACTGGTGCAATTCCTTGAGCCAGGTGTTCTGCAGTTCAAGTTGCTTGAGCTGTGCTTGCTGGTTCTTGAGTTGTTGCTGGGCGTCGTTGAAGCGCTGATCGAGTTCGGCGCGGGCCTCGGGTTCAAGGGGCGTTACGCCAGTGGCCTGATCTTGCAGCAACTTGTGGGCTTCGCGGGTTTCCTTGCTTTTGTCGAAAGCACGCTTGCCCAGGCGCGTGTAGAGCGCGGTGTCGGTGAGTTTTTCCAGCAGTTCGCTGCGGTCGTTGTCATCAGCCTTGAGAAACGCGCTGAACTCGCTTTGAGCGAGCATCACCGCGCGGGTGAACTGTTCGAAGTTCAGGCCCAGCACGGCTTCAAGCTGAGTCTTGTATTCGCCTTTCTGGCTGGCCAGTAGCTGATCGGTGTCGAGGTCGCGCAGGCTTTGACGGCTGGCTTGCAGTTTGCCGTTGGCTTTTTCACGGGCGCGATTGGCCTCCCAGCGTGCACGGTAGCGACGGCCGTCGATGCCGACAAAGTCGACCTCGGCATAGCCGTCACCGGTGCCACGGCGCAGCAGGGTGCGCGGGTCGCCGGTGGCGATTTCGCCATCTGCATCCGGTACCTTGGCGTCTCGTCCGGTGTTGTTGAGGCGCGGCACTGCGCCAAACAGCGCCAGGCACAACGCATCGAGCAAGGTGCTTTTGCCGGCACCGGTTGGCCCGGTAATCGCAAACAGACCGGAACTGGCCAGGGGTTCGGCGGTGAAGTCGATTTCAAAGGGGCCCGCCAGCGAGGCGAGGTTTTTCAGGCGGATCGCGAGGATTTTCATGGCTGTTCGCTCTCCTGCTGAACGTCTTGCAGCAGCACCGCAAAGTCCTTGAGTGTCTGTTCGTCGACGGCGCTGCCGTAGTTATCGAGCCAGGCACGGCTGAATAATTCCTCTGGCGTGAGCTGGTCCAGTTCGACCAGCTGACCCGTATCATCCGCGCCGTCTCGACCGCCATTGCCTGCGTATTCGGCAGCGATTCGCACCAGCCGCACAGCTTTGCCTTGCAGGGCGGTTTCGATCTGTTGGCGCAGGTCCGGTTGCGGTTCATCGAGGCGTACGCGGACTTCAAGCCACGGTTGGCGCTGGAGATCGGCCAGCAGATCGATGTTCGGCAAATCCGCGAGTTGCGTCAGGATTTCACTGAGCGGAGCAGGGCCCAGGCGTTGCAGGTTGACCGCACGGGGGATCAACCGGGGTTCGACGCTGAGCAGCGTCTCGCCATCGAGCGTGATGTCGAGAATCTGATGCTGATAGCCGATTTCGGAAAACGACAACGGAATTGGCGACCCGCTGTAGCGAATGCGCTCCTCGCCGTTGACCTTCTGCGGCTTGTGCAAATGGCCAAGGGCAACGTAGCTGATACTCGGCCCGAACAGGCTGGCGGGCAGGGCTTCGGCATTGCCGATGATCAGGCTGCGCTCGGAGTCCTCGGACACCGATCCACCGGCCATGTGCGCATGGCTGATGGCGATCAATGCCTGACCGGGTTGGCGCTTGGCATTGGCGGCTTCGATCAGCCATTCATGCACCTGACCGATACCGCGCAGGTAGTTGTCGCCCAGATGCGCGCCGGTAACTTCGGCGGGGCGCAGAAACGGCAGCGCCAGGCACCAGCCGGCGATTTCACCGGAGGCATCGGGTAGCGGAATCAGCAAGCGTTCGGCGTCCAGTTGCCCGTCATCGAGCCACAACACCCGGCCCAGCGCGTGAGTGCGCAACCGGCGCATCAGCGGCGCGGGCAATTCGATTCGCGAGCCGGAGTCATGGTTGCCGGCGATCATCACGATGGTCAGCGATGGCTGCTGCTCGTGTGCGCTGACGATGAAGTCATAGAGCCGTTCCTGGGCTTTGACCGGTGGATTGACCGTGTCGAAGATGTCGCCAGCGATCAGCAGCACATCGGGCTTTTCGAGCGCCAGCTGACGCAGCAGCCAGTCGAGGAAACAGCCGTGTTCAAAGTCGCGTTCCTGGCCATGCAGGTTTTGCCCAAGGTGCCAGTCGGAGGTGTGGAACAGACGCAAGGCAAACTCCGCGAATACTCAATATGAAAAAAGAACCCGTTGATTGGGTTTGGGACGAGCGGTTACTTCGGATAAAGCGGCGGCAAGCCACTGTCGCCGACCGGGTCGTGGACCCGTTCGGCAATCGGGATGGCGCGGATCGCGCGCCAGAGTTCTTCGCCTTGCCAGTAATGCCCGGTTTCGCTGTAGAGCGCACCGTTCAAGCCGTCGAGTGCGTCGGACAGCGGTACGAAGCGTGCAGCCATGTCGGCCAGGGTTTCCGGCTGTTGACGGGCCCAGGCGTCGAGCGCCTGACGGGTGGCCTGAGGGTCGTTGGCCTGGCACGCACGCTTGAGGTCGTCGAGTAGCGTGCGCGGGCTCGGGCCGGTTTGCGCGGCGCGCAGAATCGCCGGCTGCCAACGCGCACGCCACCACAGGCCGAAGCCAAGCAAGGTGGTGCAGGCGAGGATCAAGGTGCTGAGTTTCCAGTACCAGAGTGCTTCACTGCCGAGCGCTACGGTAGCCGGCACGTTGCCCGCTGGAGTATCGACCATCAGGCTCGGGTTACTCACGGCGTTCAGGGTGCGAGCGGGCAGGCTGCTGCGCTCCAGATGATCTTGAAGGGTATTCCACCAGACCACTTCCACGGGCGGCAATTCGATCTGCCCGATACGAGTGGGCACCAATGCTTCGCGGTCTTCGCGGGTGCCGATCAACCCCCGGTCACTGGGCTGATTGCTCAGTTGTGGCTGATCGGGATAACGCCGCAATCCGCTGGTTTCGGTGGCGGGCAGGGGCGGCAGTTGCGAGCTGGCCAGGCCTTCGGCTTTCAGGGTCAGGCTGCGGGTCATGGAGTCGCCCACTTGAACGTGATCAGGCGTAGGGTTCCAGCTTTCACTGAGACTCAGGCTGCGTGCTGGCAGCCAAGGGGCGTCGGCAGGATAATCGGCCGGTTTGGGCTTGACGTTCAGGTTGAGCCCGGTGGAACTCACGCGAATCAGTTTGCCCGCTTTTGGCCCTTGCGGGGCCGGCTCCTGAGAAGGTTGCGTCTCCACCAGGGTGGCGCTGAATATCTGCGCGGGAATCGTCAGCAGGCCACTGTGTTGTGGGTAAATTGCGTACTGCCGTTCGATCACGCCGTGGCGCAGGTCATTGATGACTTTTTCGTAAGTGCGCGACTCGCCGAGTTGTTCGACACGGGCATCGGGGATTTGCAGCGCGGTAAGGCTGCTGTCGTCATACAGCGACACCGAGTGATAGATGCGCAAGGTCAGAATCGCCTGGGCCTGCACGTACACCGTGTCTTGATCAAGGCTGGTCTCGATGAACACGGGCGCCAGTTTGTCAGCGCTGTCCTGCTTCTCGCTTTCGACCACCTGCAAGTTGATCGGCTGGCTTTTGTACTCACCAAGCGCCAGGGGTGGGATAACCAGTGTGCCGTTGTGCCGGGGCAGGAGGGTGATGATCCAGCGGGTGGTGGCGTGGCTGTCGGCGCCCAGGGTTGTGAGCTGGTTGACCTGGCGGGTGCCGCGAACCTCGAACAGCGGGTCAAGTACGCTCAGGTCAGGTTTGCCGAACTGCGTGACATCACTGGATTCGAGGGTCAGTTCGACCGTCTCGCCGGAATTCACGCGGCTGCGATCGATGCTGGCAACCAGACCCGCAGCCTGGGCACCCACGGTCCAGAGCGAAAGGCTGAGCAATAGAGCGGTGAAGCGGGTCATCGAGTTTTTCCCTGATCCTGATGTTGTTGCTGTTCGTACCAGAATTTACGTTTAAGCAGTTCGCCCGGCTCATCCGGGATTTTACGCAGCCATTGCTCCAGGGCCTGGCGGTGCTCGCCGTCGAAGTTGGCGTCGGCGGTGCGGATCGGCGGTGTGCTGCGTTGTTCGTTGCCCAACTCACTGCCCGGCACTTCATTATTGCCCGGTTGTGGCGGGCTGTCGGTCTGGTTTTCGCTGTTGGCGTCGTTGCGCGATTGCGCGGTTTGCGTGTCGGTCTTTTGCTCGTCACCGGTCGAGGTTTGTGTCGACGCACCCGGTGGTGGGGGTTGCTGAGTTTGCGGGTGCTCTTCGCCGTCGGTTTTATCGGGCTCATTGGGTGGGGTGGGGGCTTTCTGTTTGATCAACGCTTCTACCAGCGCTTTGTTGGTCTGCGCCGGGCGTAAATCAGGTTGCAGCTCAAGGGCTTGTTCATAGGCATCGACGGCAGCTTCCAGTTCGCCGCTTTTAGCCAGGGCGTTGCCGCGATTGTAGTTCGCACGGGCGTCGTTGCCTTCGGCGAAACGCTCGGCGGCAGCGGCATACTCACCGGCCTCATAAAGCGCGACGCCTTGCCATTGCCGGTCCTGAAAACGCTGCGCGGCCTCCGCGGGCTGCTGTTGCTTGAGCAAGTGCAGGCCCTGTTGGTCCGGGCGCAGCCAAAGATCGTTGAAGTCGAAGGCGTAACTCGGTTGCGGCAGCATGAACAGCAGTGGCAGGCAGAACAGCCAGCCTCGGCGTCCCGCGCAGGCCGTCAGCAGCAACAGCGGCAGTAACAGCCAATAGCCCTGATCGGCCCAGGTATCGAGGCGCAGGGTCTGGCCATCGTTACGCACGCTATGCGGGCTATCGAGCAGCCCGAGACCGCGCAGGTCGCTGTCGTCCAGTTGTGCCTGCCGGTAACGCCCCTCCATTTCACTGGCAAAGGCTTTCAGGCTTGGCCCGTCGAGACGCGGCACGAGGATCGCGCCTTGCGCATCCTTGAGGAAACTGCCGTGTTCGTCAGCGATCGGTGCGCCTTGCGGGGTGCCGATGCCGAGCATCAACCATTGCGGTGCCTGACCGCGCAGAGCCTGACGAATACCCTGGCGCTCCTGTTCGCTGAGGGATGAGCCAATCAGCAGAATCCGGCCCTGGCCGAGGGCGCCGCGGTTGAGTAATGTCAGTGCCTTGGCCACGGCCAGATCGGCGCGATGACCGGCCTCGGGCATGATCGAAGGTTTCAGCGCTTCCAGCAGGTTGCTGCTGGTGGCCAGGTCGTCCGAGAGCGGCACCAGCGTGTGCGCGCTGCCGGCATAGACGACGATGGCGGTCTGTGCGTCGCTGCGGGCTTGCAAGAGATCGAGCAGCTTGCGCCGGGCCTGTTCAAGACGCGTGGACGGCACGTCGGTGGCGAGCATTTCCGGGGTCAATTCAAACAGAACCACCAAGGGGTCGGCAGGTTTCTGCGCAGATTGTTCGACCCGTTCCCAACTGGGCCCCAATAGCGCCAATACCGCCAGAGCCCAGGCCAGACCCAGGGCGACCCACGGCAACTTGCTTTCACGTCCGTTGCCACCGCTGAGCAGGGCGGCGTGGAAGGCCGGCGGCAGGATCATCTGCCAGCGACCCGCGCGTTTTTGCCGGTGCCAGAGTTGCCACAGCAACCAGCCCAATAGCGGCAACAGCAGCAGCCACCAGGGACGGAACCAATGCGGCCAGAGCGCGATCATCGGCGTCTCCGTAGGCGCAGGCGGTTAAGCCGCTGGCGCCAGTCTGGGTGCTGTTGCAGAAAATTCGACCGGGTGAAAAAACGTTGCATCGGGTTGTCTGGCCAGCGTTCGCGGATCACCAGCAACAGGCTCATCAGCAACGCGGCGGCCAGCGGCCAGCTGTACAGCGCTTGCGCCGGGCGAGCCTGGGTGGGTTGTTGAGTCACAGGTTCGAGTTGATCGAGGGTCTTCTTGATCTCCAGCAGTTCCTTGCCGTCCCGTGCACGGAAGTAGCGCCCACCGGTAGCCTCGGCGATGGCTTTCAAGGCGGGTTCATCGAGGTCCATGGTCGGGTTTCCCGCTAGAAAAGCCAGAGGGCCTGCTTGCTCCGGATCGGCGCCAATGCCGATCGGGTAGATTTTCACGCCTTCTTCGGCAGCCAGTCGCGCAGCGGTCAGCGGATCGATTTCACCGCCATTGTTCGCGCCGTCGGTGACCAGAATCAGCACGCGGCTCTGCGCCGGACGTTGGCGCAAGCGCTTCAAGGCCAGGCCGATGGCGTCGCCAATGGCGGTGTTCTTGCCGGCAATGCCGATCCGCGCTTCGTCAAGCCAGATGCGCACGGTGCGCCGGTCGAACGTCAGCGGTGCTTGCAGATACGCCTGGCTGCCGAACAGGATCAGACCGACGCGATCGCCATCGCGCCCTTCAAGGAAGTCACCGAGCAAGTGTTTGACCAGTGTCAGGCGGCTGACGTCTTCGTCTTGCCACTCCATGTCGGGGAAATCCATGGAGCCTGAAACATCGACAGCCACCAGCAAGTCGCGCCCACTGGCGGCAATCGGCAGCGGTTCGCCGAGCCATTGCGGGCGTGCGGCGGCGATCAACAGCAGCAGCCAGAGCAGGATGAACGGTGCTTGCTGGCGCCAGGTCGGCAGGTTGACACGGGCGCGACGCCGGGCCAGGCCTTCAAGGTCGGACAGAAAGCTGACCTTGAGCGCCGGTTCGCCGCTGTCGGCGACCGGAAGCACAATCCGCATCAGCCACGGCAGTGGCAGCAGAGCGAAGATCCATGGCCAGGCGAACTCAAACATGCTTGCGAATCCAGGTGTCGACGGCTTGTGTCAGGCCGGCGATGGCCTTGTCGTCGAGTTTGCATTCCGGTTTGTAAGCGCCTTCAACCAGGATCATCCAGCGGGTCAGGCCGGCAGCCGGACAACGGTTGTCGAGAAACGCCAGCCATTTACGACCGTTAAGGGTGTGGCTCTGGCTGTAGGGGTAATGGTTGCGGCACAGGCGCTTGAGCAGCCCATTGAGTTGCTGCAACCAGGCCCCGGCGGGCGCACCGTCATAGGGTTTGGGCATTTGCGCCAGTTCCGCCAGCGCCGCCAGTCGCACCGGGTCCAGCGGCTGTTCGGCGCGCACAATAGAACGTTTGACGGGAATAAAGCGGCGCAGTTGCCACAAGCCCAAGCCGATCAGTGGCAGCAGTACCAACAGCAGCCACCAGCCCGGCGCCGGTGGCCAGAACTCGATAGGCGGTGGAGTCATCAGGGGTTGCAGTTGATCAAGGCTGTTCATTGGCTTTTACCCGGACGTTTCGGGTTCAGGTATTCACGCAATTGTTCGACCATTTCGCTTTGAGTGCTCAGCGGCATTAACAGCACGCGCAGTTTCTGCGCCAGCAATTCCCAGCGGGCGATGCGGGCTTCGGCCTGAGCGCGATAATTTTGGCGCAGGTCGACGTTCAGCGTATCGAGTTCAAGTTGAGCCCCTCGCTCGGCGAAACGCAGCAAACCGGCAGCGGGCAGGGCGTGGTCCAGAGGGTCGGAGACAGGCAATAACAGTAAATCACAGTGCCGCGACAGCAGGCTTAGTTGCTGCTCGGCGCCTTCGGACAAGGCGCGCTCGTCGCAGATCACGATCACCAGGCTCCCGGGGCGCAGAACTTCGCGTGCGCGGCGCAAGGCCATGCCCAGACTGTCGCGATCCGGCTCGCTTTCGGTCGTGAGGGACTGATTGACGCGCACCATGCGGTTGAGCAGTTGCAGCAGGCTTTGCTTGCTGCGCCGGGGTTTGATTTCGTAATGCTCGTTGTCGCCGTACACCAGCCCGCCAACACGGTCGTTGTGTCCCAGCGCAGCCCAACCGATCAGGCTCGCGGCTTGCGCGGCCAACACCGATTTGAACATCAGCCCCGAGCCGAAAAACAGCCGACGACTTTGCTCGACCATGATGAAAATCGGCCGCTCGCGCTCTTCGTGAAACAGCTTGGTGTGCGGTTCCTGGGTGCGTGCGGTGACGCGCCAGTCGATGGTTCGCACATCGTCGCCAGCCTGATAGACCCGCACCTGATCGAAGTCCACGCCACGCCCGCGCAGCTTGGAATGGTGCAGGCCAATCAGCGGGCTGCGCTGGCTCGGCGTGGAAAACAATTGCACTTCGCGCACGCGATGGCGCATCTCGATCAGCTCGGAGAGACTGACCCGGATACCCGGTTCGGGCGCAAGCGGCTTGGTCATCGGGGTCAAGCGACGGCAACGACGTCGAGAATCCGCTGGACCACACGGTCCTGGTCAATACCAGCGGCTTCGGCTTCGAAGGAAAGAATGATGCGATGACGCAACACGTCGAACAGCACCGCTTGAATGTCTTCGGGGCTGACGAAGTCGCGACCGGCCAGCCAGGCGTGAGCGCGGGCGCAGCGGTCGAGGGCGATGGAGCCGCGCGGGCTGGCGCCATAGGCAATCCACTCGGACATTTCCGGGTCGAACTTGCCCGGCGTGCGGGTCGCCATGACCAACTGCACCAGGTATTCCTCCACGGCGTCGGCCATGTACAAACCGAGGATTTCCTTGCGCGCGGCAAATATCGCTTGCTGGCTGATCCGCCGCTCGGGCTTGGTTTCGCCGTGCAGCGCTTCACCGCGGGCCTGTTGCAGGATGCGCCGCTCGACGGCCGCGTCCGGGAAACCTATTTTGACGTGCATCAGGAAACGGTCGAGCTGGGCTTCAGGCAGCGGGTAGGTGCCTTCCTGTTCGATCGGGTTTTGGGTCGCCATGACCAGAAACAGCGGCGACAGCTCATACGTGCTGCGGCCCACGCTGACCTGCCGCTCGCCCATGGCTTCGAGCAAGGCCGACTGGACCTTGGCCGGTGCCCGGTTGATTTCGTCGGCCAGTACCAGGTTATGAAAGATCGGTCCCTGCTGGAACACGAAACTGCCAGTTTCCGGACGGTAGATCTCGGTACCGGTGATGTCGGCAGGCAGCAGGTCGGGCGTGAACTGGATGCGATGGAATTGTGCTTCGATACCTTCGGCAAGCTCTTTGATGGCCTTGGTCTTGGCCAGGCCAGGGGCGCCTTCGACCAGCATGTGGCCGTCAGCGAGCAGAGCGATGAGCAACCGCTCGATGAGTTTTTCCTGGCCGAGAATCTGCGTTGAAAGAAAGGTTCGCAGCGCAAGCAGCGCTTCACGATGTTCCATCGATGACTGTTCCTGGAGAGGGTGAGCAAAGGCGTTCGAATAACGCCAGGGCTGGGGGCGTTACTTTAATCCATCGCAGGGGGTGGAGACTAACGGCGATCAGGGATTTTTTGGGTTTTGTGGGCTGGTTTGGGGGATATTCAGGTTTTTTGCTGTGCAGAGCCTGAATCAGCGCTGTTTTGCGCGCGACCTGTGGGCGCATGGTTTGCCGGCGATGGCGATCTTACGGCTGCCATCGCTGGCAAACCGTGCGCCTACGGTTCGCAAATCTTCCTGACAGTCACCAACGCATCCGCACCCCGAGGCTGCCGATCAATCCATTCAAGTCGTTGTTAACGGTCGCGCTGTTGTAATCGCCGCTGACATACAGGCTGACAGTGGGTGTGACTCTGGCCACCAGGCCCAGTCCCAGTTCAATCGAGGACGCGTTCCGGCTGCTGCTGAGCTTGTCGACCTGGCCGAGGGTCACGGTGTCGCTGGTATTGACCGTATGCCAGAAGTTGGTACGAACATAGGGTTCGATCGGCAGGCCCTTGATGTCATAGCTGCCTTTCAAGCTTGCGCCGACCCTGCCGCTCCAGGACGTCAGGTCGGTGGATGAGGCATTGCCGCTACCGGCATACGGGGTGTCCAGGCTAATACGCTGGTTGATTAATTCCGCCTGGGGTTCGATTACCCAGTTTTCACTGATGCCGATGGGGAACCCGCCTTGCACCGAGAGGGTCATTGCGCTGCCTTCGGCCGCTTGGCGCTGGCCCTGATCATTGACGTTGTAACCATTGACCCGACCACCGCTGGCGGTCAAATCCACGTGCCAGCCGCTTGCGCCGGTCAGGCTCCAATAGGCGCCAAGATTGGGGCCTTGCACGTTGAGGGTGTTATTCGGGTCGACGATAGCAGAGCTGATCAACAGGCCATTGCCATTGCCCTGAAGCTGGTTTGTACCGCCCACCAGGCCAACGCGTTGAGTGCTGCCGGCGCTGCTTTGCAGGGTAATCAACGCCGGGCCCTTGAGTTCGGAACCGCTCATGCCGGAAAACGGTGAGCCGAGGACGTCGCGCTCTGCGCTTCTGGCAGGCTGGCCATAAACCCGATCCCAGGCAGAAGGAGCGGCTTGCTCGACTGTCAGCAACCGGTTATCAAGGCCGGGATTGCGCATGAAACGGATGTTGCTACTCGTATCAGCCGTCGGGAGGGTGAGCGTCGGGACATCTTGCTGATACCAAGGCGTCGCCTCGCCCTCGGCAGAGGACGCCTGAATTTCCATGGAGGTGCACAGCAATAACGAAGTGGAAACGGTGTACAGAGTGATTTTGATCTCGTGTTGAATGAGGGAGGTGTTCATGGAGGTCTACCTTGCACGCATGCCATATTTCTAATTGGCGTCTCTCCTACCCCGAATGAGGGGCGACCGATTTCATTGAGGCAAGACCCGGCGGCCCGCTTCAGCGGGTTTTCGGGGCTTGCCCCAGGAGGTAATTCCGGGGGTAGTAACGTTTAGCTAAGAAGACTGCTGGCATTGCGTCAAGAAATTGAACGATGAGCGGTACGACTAAATTAGGCTCTGCAAATGGCTGATAATTATTAATTATCTAAGTTGTTGTTTATTTGGGGGGTCGCCTTTTTGACGTCAAATCAGCGGTTTTTCCCACGTCAAAAAGACTTTGAAAATGCACTTTAAAGGCTCGCTGCAGAGGGGCGTAGAGGTGGGGCCACGGTTTGTTCCCTGGATTTTCTGTTCATGACTGCATGCGCTGATGCATTGGTCAGCAGCTCGGCGTTTTGAACAGGGCCAAGGCATCACACCGTTCGCGGTCACACAAAAATGATTTCATAGGGTTGACGCATCCGCGCCAGGATAGCCCTGGGTAGCTTCGGCGCGATGCCGATCTCGGGTTCACCGTTCAACTGGCTGGCGTACGCATGGGTGGCGTGGCATTTGCGTGCGACGGTCCAGGTGTCGAGGCGAACCTTGCGGGCGCGGTGCCAGGGAATCAGCCCATGATCGCGTGCGGGCCAGTGCCAGGCCCAGACCGGCACTTCATTGAAACTCGCTCCCACCATAAGGGCGGCTTTTGCGGTGGCTCGACCTACCGTGTCATGGTCGATGATGCCGTCCTCACTCCAGGTGCTGAATACCACATCACCCGGCCGCAGGTAGCGTGCGATGAATTGCGTCAATTGCAGTTCACGCTCTGCCAGCCCGTTGTCGGTGAAACCGCCGCGAATCCATTTCAGGCTATGCATGGGCAAACCGAGGCGACGCAGGGCTTCGACGCTTTCCTGTGGGCGGAACACACTCAGGCGCTTCTCCGACCACAGGTTCGAGCCTGGATGACCGGCGCTGCCATCGGTGATCGAGATCAATTGCAGGGGGTGGCCGAGGGTGGCGAACAACTGCAGCAGGCCACCGCAGGTCACGACTTCATCACCCGGATGCGGTGCGATCACCACCGCGCGAGCGCCTGCCGGGATAAGGGTAGATGTGCTGATGACGGGAATATTGTCCAGTTGCCGGGCAGTGTTCCAGATCTGCACAGGCAAACTACTGTCGACGAGGGTGCTGGATTTCATGGCGATACGTCCTTGTTCTGGTGTGCCGTCACACGTATTGCAGCTGGCTGAACACGCCAGCGCAGACCCCTTGCGGCCGGATGATCGCAGGGCACAGCGCTCCAAACCCTGGATTGCTGCGAGCAGAGTATTGCTCATAGATCACCATTCGTCGCCCCGTCACCTCCTCAATGAGCGTTTTTTTATGCAGTGGTTTGCTCAAGCACTGCCGACGAGGCGGGCAATTGCGTATCAGTCTTGCTCCTCATGCTGCAACTCGAACAGCAGCAATGAGCGTCCGGTTACCGAATATTGCTGATTGAAGTCGAATCGCTCCTGGCCCCAAATCAATGGTTGGTTGGTGTCAATCATGCAGGTCCAGAATCCGCCGTCAGGCACTTCTGGCAGCTGAAAATTGACAATGTCGTGATGAGCGTTAACCACCAGCAGCAAGGTAGCGTCGGCCCCTTTGCGACGGATTCCGGTTTCCTGCGCGCGTCCATCGAGCAACATGCCCAGGCATCTCCCGTGGCTGTCCTGCCATTGTTCGGTGGACATTTCGCTGCCGTCGGGTGCCAGCCAGGTGACGTCCTTGACGCCAATATCCTCGTTGTAATTGCCCACCAGAAAACGTCCGCGCCGCAGAATCGGATAGGCCAGGCGCAGCTTGATCAGGCGTTTGACGAATTTGAGCAAGGCCTTGCCGTCTTCGCTCAGGTCCCAGTTGACCCAGCCAATTTCGCTGTCCTGACAGTAGGCGTTGTTGTTGCCGTACTGGGTCCGGGCAAATTCGTCACCGGCCACCAGCATCGGTGTGCCTTGGGCCAGCAGCAGGGTTGCGAAGAAATTGCGCATCTGCCGCTGGCGCAGTGCATTGATCTCGGGATCGTCGGTGGGGCCTTCAACACCATGATTCCAGGACAGGTTGTGATGGGTACCGTCCTGATTGTTCTCGTCGTTGGCTTCGTTGTGCTTGTCGTTGTAAGAGACCAGGTCATTCAAGGTGAAGCCGTCATGGGCGGTGACGAAGTTCATGGAGGCGTAGGGACGGCGACCACGTTGATTGAACATCTCACCCGATGCCGTCATGCGCGCGGCGAAATCGGCGAGCTGGCCGTCATCGCCTTTCCAGAACGCGCGCACGGTGTCGCGGAATCGGTCGTTCCACTCGACCCAGCCCGGCGGAAAATGGCCGACCTGGTAGCCACCGGGACCAATGTCCCAAGGCTCGGCGATCAGTTTTACCTGACGCAGAATCGGGTCCTGGCGGCAGGCGACGAGGAAGCTGTGACGCTCGTCGAAACCGTCGTGATAACGCCCGAGTATGGTCGCCAGGTCGAAGCGGAAACCGTCGACGTGCATTTCGGTGGCCCAGTAACGCAGCGAATCGGTGACCATTTGCAGTACGCAGGGGTGGCTCAGGTCCAGCGTGTTGCCGGTGCCGGAATCGTTGATGTAGAAGCGCTTGTCGTCCGGTATCAAGCGGTAGTAGGACACATTGTCGATGCCGCGCATCGACAGGGTCGGGCCTTGTTCGTTGCCCTCGGCGGTGTGGTTGTAGACCACGTCCAGAATCACTTCAAGATTGGCTTCGTGCAGATGTGCAACCATTTCCTTGAATTCGGCGATCTTGCCACTGGCCAGGTAACGCGGATCGGGGGCGAAGAACGCGATGCTGTTGTAGCCCCAGTAATTGGTCATGCCCTTGTGCAGCAGGTGCTGATCGTTGACGAAAGCATGAATCGGCAATAACTCCACCGACGACACACCGAGTTTGCGGATGTGTTCCAGCAGGTCATCGACCATCAACCCGGCGAAGGTCCCGCGCAGCGCTTGCGGGACGGACGGGTGGCGCATGCTGATGCCGCGTACGTGAGCCTCATAAATGATCGTTCGATCCCACGGCACATTGACCCGATGGTCGTGGCCCCAGGTGTGCGCCGGGTCTATGACCTTGCACTTGGGCACGAAAGGCGCACTGTCGCGTTCATCGAAACTGAGGTCGGCGTCGGGGTGGCCAATGGTGTAGCCGAACAAGGCTTCGGACCACTTCAATTGCCCCACCAACTGCTTGGCGTAGGGGTCTATCAACAATTTATGGTGGTTGAAGCGGTGACCGTTTTGCGGGTCGTAAGGCCCATACACCCGGTAGCCATAGATCAGCCCCGGATGAGCGTCCGGCAAGTAGCCGTGAAAGATTTCGTCGGTGTATTCCGGTAGCTCGATACGTTCGAGCTCGACTTCGCCGGCATCGTCGAACAAACACAGTTCGACCTTGGTGGCGTTAGCCGAAAATATCGCGAAGTTGACCCCCAGACCATCCCAGTTCGCACCGAGCGGGAAGGGCAAGCCTTCACGGATTCGGGAGGCCTCGACGTGAGGTTCTGGCGCGGTTTTTTTTGGCGTGGTCATCATTGCTCCTGCAATTGGGCTTGGGTGATGGCGCCGGCATTGCTGGCCTCTCAAGGCCGCGTCATCCCCGAAGTGGCGAATCTGCTCGCCACGCGGTCAATCAGGATCGGGCACCCTCAACTGGCTGGCTTGCGTGGCGCTCGAGGCTTTTTCGCGGTCACAGGCTTTTCACCCGGTGGCGTTGCGACCTTGGCGGTTGTAGTGGCTTTGGTTTTGGGCTTGGTCGCAGTGGGTTTGCTGGCAGCTGTTTTGCTGTTGTTGGTTTTGCCGCTATTGGTTTTGCCGGTCCGGGCAGACTTGCTCGGGGCCAAGGCTTCGGCTTCTGCCAGCTTGCACGCCATCTCCCAGTGGCGCGTCTCCTGGCCTTCGGGTTTCCCCTCGGACTCCCAGATCAGATAGGCAAATTCACGAATGCGTTTGTCATCGGTACTCATCGCAATGCTCCTGAGTTGAACTCAAGTCTGGATAAACAGATTGACCGGGAAATCTCCCAGCGCGGCGCTGATCAGCAATTCCTTGTGGTGTGTGACTGCACCTGTTGTAAAAAGTCCCTTCAGCTTTTCTTCGGCGGCGGTGAATGGCAGTTTGACTCGGGTGTCGCCCCAGAGCAGGGCGGGCACCTGCGGTGTGGCACTGCTTTCCAGCAGCGACGCAACCCGCACTGGCACCAGCACAATCGCCCGTTGGCCGTTGAGTTCACGAGCGAAAGCCAACACTCGCCCAGCCTGGCTGCCCACCACCTGCAACGCTTGATAACGGCCCCGCCGAAACAGCTGCGGGTAGTGCGCGCGTACCGCCAGCGTGCGGGCGATCAACGCTTGTTTGATATGCCCGTCACGCCAGTTGTGCAGCAACTGTCGAGTGTCCACCGGGGTTTGCAATACGTGCTGGCGGACGCTGAAATCAACCGCTCGCCGATTGTCCGGGTCCACCAGGCTGAAGTCCCAGAACTCATTGCTCTGATACAGATCCGGAACCCCGGGCACCGTCATGCGCAGCAAGGTTTGCGCCAATCCATTCAGCGCGCCGCCGCAGGCAATCGCTTGCGCAGCATCGGCGATAGCGCCGCGTAAAGGCAGGCCTTCGGGGCTGAGCAGAAGGCGTTCGAGGAAGGCCCGAGTGGCCTGTTCATAAGGTTCGTTCGGTGCGCTCCAGCTGCTCTGGAGTTTGGCTTCACGCAGGGCTTTTTGCTGCCACTGCCACAGTCGTTCGGTGTAGGCCGTCATCGACTGCGCGTCTTCGCAATGCAGCTCCAGTGGCCAACTGGCGAGCAAGGTCTGGTAGAGCAGCAGTTCGTCCGCGGGTGAGGGCATCGATGGATCGCAGCGCAGGGCAGCACTCTGTGTCCGCCAACCTTCGACTGTTTCGGCATACCAGGTACTGCGTTCGCTGAGTAATGCCAGACGTGCGCGGCTGTCTTCACCGCGTTTGTGGTCATGGGTGGCGGTGGTCAGCAGCGAATCCGGGAATTCGCTGAGGCGTTGGCTGCACGCCGTGTGGAAGTCGGCGAGTGGGGTGCTGAACTGCTCGGTATTGAAGCCGACATCGTTACGCGACAACAATACGCCTGAGCGATAGAGCGCGGTGTCTTCCACGGCTTTGGCGGCGGTCGGCGAGGTCAGTTGCTGAAAGCGCACGCAGGCGTGCTTGAGGATCTTGCGTTGACGGCCCACCGGACGCTTGCGCCAGGGCTGCCCACCCAGCCACAGCGCCAGATAGTCGAGCACCGGCCAGTCGGCTTCGCCCAAGGTCTGGCGCGCGCCGTTCATCGCGTGTTGAAAAAACACCTCGTCTTGCGCCGAGCGCCCGCACGGGCCGATGTACGTTCGGTACACCGGGAAATGCACGATCAGTTCCTGCAATGCCCGACGAATCGCACCCAGGGTCATGTCTCGGCTCATCAGGTCATCGCGGGCTACTTGCAGCAAGGCTTGCGCGACACTTTCGAAGTCGCCGGCCAGCGAACCGTTGAGTGTCTGCTGCCGCGCCAGCTGCGCTTCCTCGATGAATGCCGCGGGCCGTTCGGTGTGTCGGCTCCACAGTTCGCCAAGGACTTGCTCGCCTTGCGGGTCGTGTTGCAGCAACGACAGCTGATTCATGAACTCATAGCCCGTGGTGCCATCGACCTGCCAGTCGCGACGCAGTGTTTCACCGTCGCCGAGGATTTTCTCGACATAGATCGGTATGTGCCGCAACGGTGACAAGGCGTTCACCCTGCGCCTGAGTTTGCGGCAATAACCACGCGGGTCCGCGAGTCCATCGATGTGGTCGATACGCAATCCATCCACCAGCCCCTCGGCAATCAGCTCGAAAATTTTTGCATGGGTGGCTTCGAACACGGCCGGGCGTTCGACCCGCAGCCCGGCCAGTTCATTGACGTCGAAGAAGCGCCGCCAGTTGATGTCATCGGCCGCCGTGCGCCAACTGGCCAGGCGATAGCTTTGGCGTTCGAGCAACTCGTGCAGCCGGCTGAAACCTTCGGGTTGGCGGGAGTCATGGAGGCTGAGGTTGTGCTCGATACAGCGCAAGATCGCCGGATCAGTCGCCAGTGTGATCAGCGCTTGCTGCAAGGGGGGCGCAAGGGAGTGGGCATCGGTCTGGTAATGCAGGGTGGTGAATTGATCGGCCAATGCCTTGAGTTGCAGTACCCGTTCGACGTCGAGCGAATCGTCAGGCTTGAGCAGCTCAGCGTAGTCGGTGGGGCAGATCGGAAAGAGGTGCTCATAGTGTTCGACATGGAAGCTGCCCCGTCCCGGATCGAAGTGCAGCGTCAGCGTGCCGTCCTGCAAGGCGCTGCCGTAATCGCTACCCAGAAACGGCAGCAATAGCTGGCCTTCGAGCAACGGGTCTGGCGAATGCCATTGAATGTCGAAAAACTCACCATAAGGACTCAGCCGCCCCCATTCCAGCAAGTCCAGCCACCAGGGATTGTCGGCGCCACCGACAGCCATGTGGTTGGACACGATGTCCAGGATCAGCCCCATGTTCTGGCCGCGCAGCGCGCTGACCAGTCGCCGCAGGGCTGCCTCGCCGCCCAGCTCGGGATTGACCCGGGTCGGGTCGACCACGTCATAGCCGTGCATCGACCCGGCCCGCGCACTCAACAGCGGCGAGGCATAGAGGTGGCTGATGCCTAAACCGCAGAAATACGGCACCAGCGGTACGGCGTCATCCAGGGTGAATCCCTGATGAAACTGCACGCGCAACGTCGCCCGTACCGAGACGGTTGGCACCTCACTCATTGATCACGCTCGGCTGCCTGAAGGCGTGCGCAAGCGAGCAGTTCCAGCCGTCGTGCGGCATCCGTATCGTCCAGCAGCACGTCGCTTTCATCGGCAAAGCGCCGACGCCAGTTCGGATGACTGTCGGTGGTACCGGGGAGATTGGCCTGCTCATCAATGCCCAGCGCATCTTCCAGCGGCAGCAGCACCAAGGGGGCGCGGGTATGACCCAGGAAGCGCACGCTGGCGTCGAGTACCTGGTCGGTCTCGTGGGTCTCCTCGCGGAAGTTTTGCGGGTCCTGACTCAAGGCCCGACGTAAACCTTCACGCTCGCGCTGACGGTGTTCACGCCATTGCTGTTCACCGTGGCTGTCGACCAGCCCCAACCGGACACTCCATTCGATGTCGCGACCATGCCACCAACCGTTGAGCGTCGGCAGGTCATGGGTGCTGGTGGTAGCCAGCGCGTTGTCCGACCAATCGAGAATCGGTTTGAAGTGTGCCCCGTGGTCCTGCTCGAACAGTAGTACGCGCATACCCAGGATCGAGCGGGCGATGAGTTTGTCGCGCAGGCCATCGGGCACGGTGCCGAGGTCTTCGCCGAGCACGATCGCCTGATGTCGATGGGACTCCAACGTCACCAAACGCAGCAGATCGTCCACCGGGTAATACAGATACGCGCCGTCACGCGGCGGCGCACCGAGGGGAATCACCCATAACCGCTGCAAACCCATGACATGGTCGATGCGCAGCCCCCCGGTATGGGCAAAATTGGCCCGCAGCATTTCGATAAACGCGCGAAACCCATTGCGTATCAGCCCTTCGGGGGAAAACGCGGAAATCCCCCAGCCTTGACCCGTGCGGTTGAGAATGTCCGGGGGCGCGCCGACGGTGAGGGCCGCCAGTAATTCGTCCTGACGACTCCAGGCCTGGCTGCCACCGCCATCTGCACCAACGGCCAGGTCGGCGATCAAGCCGATGCCCATGCCACTGCTACGCGCAACGGTTTGTGCGCGTTGCAAACTGCGGGCGATCAACCATTGGCAAAAGGCGTAGAAGCCGATGCGGTCTGCATTTTTCTCGGCAAATACCGTCAGTTCGGCACTGCGCGGGTCACGCCAGTGTTCAGGCCACTGGCGCCAGTCGAGGCTTTCGCCAAGGGCGGCACAGGCTTCCTGAAGCGCCTCGAAACGGCAGTGGTTTTCCAGGGCCTCGCCACCGCTGTGGCGAAAGCTGCTGAAGTCCGCGAACAAGGGATGATCACCCTGGGAGAAGCCTTCATACAGTGCTTGCAACAATTGCTGCTTGGCTTTGGCGGCGGCTGGCCAGTCAATCAGCGGTTGCTCTTCCAGGTGTTTGAGTTCGTCGGCCAATTCAGTGGCGTCGATGGCCAGGCGCAGGGCGCGTTCGCCGAGGATTTCCCCGGGTGAGGCGTACAGGCTGTTGAGAAACAAACGACTGGAGGGTGAGTAAGGGCTGAAGCGTTGTGTGTCGTTGCTGAACATCGCGTGCAGCGGGCTGATCGCTAACGCATCGGCGCCGCGTTCACCGGCAACGCGGGCGAGGTTTTCCAGTGCCTGCAGATCGCCGAAACCGCCGTCGCCGGGGCGCCGTAAAGAATACAATTGCACACTCAGGCCCCAGGCCCGGGGTATTGGGCTGTCAACGGCAGCAGCCACGCTATGGCACTGCAAGGGCGCGACAGCGAGAGTGAAGCATTGGCCAGCGATGCGAACGTCCTGATAGCCGACCGGGATCAGCCCCGGCAGAACCGCTTCGTCATCGAGTTTCAGATGGAGAATCGTGCCGTCTTCCAGGTGAATCTCGCAGGGCGTTTCAGGGGCAAAGTGACGCGCGAGGTCGAGGCCGGCGCCGAAGTCGACCGTCATCAATGGCGGTAAGCGTTTGTTTTGTTGGTTCTGTTGCAGTTCCTGCAGGCTGGCGTCGATTTCCTGAGCGCTGCCAGCCGGGTGGCCGAGTCCGCTGAGGATCGCTCGCAATGCCGCCGGTGCGACTTTTTGTGGCCGGCCGTTGGCGTCGATCCAGTCGACTGCCAGGCCGGCTCGGCTGGCGAGAATTTCCAGTTGCGCATCGCTCATGGGCGCTCTCCAATGGGGGGTAGCAAGGGTGCCGCTGCGGTCAGGCTGACGAGCGCGCAGCAGGGGGCGAGAGTGCCTTGTTGCAGGTGTTCGAAGGATTGCTGCGGGTACTCGAACAGCAGCCGGGAGTTGGGTTGTGGTGAATGGGGCACAGGCTCCGCGGTGAGGCTCAGGTCGATGCACAGCAGGCTGCCATCGCCCATGTGCCAACGCGCACTTACCGCGCCCGTTGCCAGCACCGTGGCGCCTAGCGCGTGAGCACCGGGCAGGCGCGGGATGATTTCTCGATGACGGATCAGCAGCAACTGTCGGTACAGCGTCAGGGTCGCTTGCTGTGTCAGCGGTTCAGATGACGACAGTGTCGGGCGCGAAGCCGTGAACGTGTGCACAGCATTCGGGTCGGGAATCTGCTCGCGGGTGTGCGGATCGGCAAAAGCGCTGAACGCCGCAAACTCATTGCGGCGACCTTCTCGCACCTGCCTGGCTAACACGCCATGGTGGCTGGTGAAAAACAGAAACGGCTCGTCAGCGGCGTATTCGTCGCCCATGAACAGCAACGGGATCATCGGTGACAACAACAGAAGGACCGTCGCTGCGTGCAACGCCTGAGGTGCAGTCAACTGGTGGAGACGCTCGCCAAAGGCACGGTTGCCGATCTGGTCATGGTTTTGCAGAAACAGCACGAAGGCACTGGGCGGCAAATGCCCACTGGGTTCGCCTCGGGCATGGCCATGTCGATTGGTATGACCCTGATAGACGAAACCCTGGCTCAGGCAGCGGGCCAGTTTTTCGGTGGGTCGCTCGGCAAAGTCTGCGTAATAAGCCTCGGTTTCTCCGGTCAGCAGTACATGCAGCGCGTTGTGCCCATCGTCGTTCCACTGCGCGTCGAAGCCCTGCTCCAGCAGGCTGGCCTGGTTGTGCTCGTTTTCCAGGGTGAGCCAGACATGACGGGATGGGTCGATATGCTCGCGCACTATCGCCGCCAGTTCCTGAAGGAAATCCGGATCTTCGATGGCATGTACCGCATCCAGACGCAAGCCGTCGAAGCGGTACTCAAGGAGCCACATCAGTGCGTTGTCGATAAAGAAGTCGCGCACCTCGCGACGGCGGAAATCAATGGCCGCGCCCCAAGGCGTATGCAGGTCTTCGCGGAAAAAGCCCTTGGCATAGTGATGCAGGTAATTGCCGTCCGGGCCGAAATGGTTGTAAACCACGTCGATGATCACGGCCAGACCCAGGCCGTGGGCACTATCGATCAGGTGCTTGAGCGCATCAGGCGTGCCATATGACGATTGCGGGGCATAGGGCAGCACGCCGTCGTAGCCCCAGTTACGCTCGCCGGGAAACTGCGCCAGGGGCATCAGTTCGATCGCGGTAACGCCCAATTCGGCCAGCCGTGGCAGGTGCTTTTCGACTTCGGCAAAACCACCCAGCACACCCACGTGCAGTTCGTAGATCACCGCTTCATGCCAGGGGCGGCCTTGCCACAAGAGGTGCTGCCAACGGTAAGCGTGGGGGTCAACCACCACGCTGGGTGATGCAAGACCGCCGGCTTGAGCCCGGGATGCGGGGTCCGGCACGTCGCGTTCGCCATCGATGTTGTAGCGATAGTGAGTTCCGGCCGGGCAGCGGGTCTCAATCACGAACCAGCCGTCCGCCTGAGGCAGCATCGGCTGTGATTGCCCGTCTTCAAGCTCGACACTCACATAAAACGCATCTGGCGCCCACAGGGCGAACCGGGTGTGTTCGGCATCCAGCATGACGGCGCCGTGGGGCCAGGTTTCCAGAGTCCGTAACGGCATTCAAGAATCCCTCTCACTGCTTGACCGACTGACCCAACGCCTTGGCGACCAGTTGCTCATAGAGTTCAGCGTAGGGTTCGACCGCTTTGCACCAATTGAACGGCGCGGCCATGGCCCGGCAACGCATCGCGTTCAACAGGGGCGGGTGGGCGAACACCTTGAACGCCCGACTCAAGGCTTCCTCGTAGCTGGCAACCGTCGACTCATCGAAGAGAAAACCGGTGACGCCGTTGTCGATGGTGTCGGCCAGCCCGCCGGTATTGCGCGCGACCGGCAACGAGCCGAAACGCTGCGCATACATCTGGCTCAAGCCGCACGGTTCATAACGTGAAGGCATCAACAGGAAATCACTGCCGGCGAACATCCGCCGCGCATCGGTTTCGTTAAAACCGATGCGTACACCGATCTGCCCCGGAAAACGCAGGGCGAGGGCGCGCATGGCTTGTTCTTCTTCCGGTTCGCCACGGCCGATGATCGCGATTTGCCCACCCGAAGAGACGATGAACTCGGACACGGCTTCGGTCAGGTCCAGGCCTTTTTGGTAGACCAGTCGCGAAACCACGGCGAACAGCGGACCCTTGGAATCCTTCAGGTCGAACAGTTTGCGCACGTGGGCAGCATTCACCGCCTTGCCGTCCCAGTCACCGATGCTGAACGGGCAAAACAGGTGGGGGTCGGTCGCCGCATCCCAACTTTCGTCGATGCCATTCGGGATGCCGCTGAGCAGGCCTTGCTGGGTCTTGCTGGCGAGGAAACCGTCGAGACCGCAGCCGAAGGCCGGGGTGGTGATTTCCTGGGCGTAGGTCGCGCTGACGGTGGTGATATGGCTCGAATAGGCCATGCCAGCCTTGAGGAACGACAGTTTACCGTAGAACTCCATGCCTTCCTGTTGCAGGGCATGTTCGGGAATACCCAGTTCGGGGCAAGAGGCGAGGCTGACCACGCCTTGATAAGCGAGGTTATGAATGGTGAACAGGGTCGGCGTACGCTGACCACGCCAGTGCATGTAGGCCGGGGCCAAGCCTGCGGGCCAGTCATGGGCGTGCACCAGATCCGGGCGCCAGTGAATGTGTGCCAGGTTGGCGGCGATGTCGGCGGCAGCCAGGCCCAGACGGGCAAAACGAATGTGGTTGTCCGGCCAGTCGCGGCCATTGTTGGCGCCGTAAGGCGAGCCTTCGCGTTCGTACAGTTCGGGGCAGATCAAGACGTAGATGACCAGCCCGTCGGGCATGTCCATGCGGCCGATCTTGCAGGGTGGCAAAGCAGCGTGCCCGCCCAGTTCGCCGATGATGTGGATCGGGTTTTCGCTCTGCATCACTTGCCGATAACCGGGGATCAATATCCGGACATCGTGCAAATGGGCCATGGCTCGGGGCAATGCGGCAGAAACGTCACCCAGGCCACCGGTTTTCACCAGGTCGGCGATTTCCGAGGTCACGAACAGCACTTTCTTTTTGTTTGGATTCTGACGTGGAGCGGGCAGTACCGTTTTCGCGCCCGGGGCAAGAACCGACATCGAGGTCGGCTCGCCGACTTGCTGGTGAGAACGCTCTCCCTGGATTTCTAAAGCGGCACCGTTCATGTGTTTCTCCCGTTTTATTGATCTGTTTCAGGCATCTCACCCCATGAAGCAGGCGGCCAGTTCCTGTGGCCGGGCGCAAAAGCGCTACGCAAGGAGCAGCAAACGCTGGTCGATGCGCTGAATCTGAAAGGCTGTAGTGGTCGTTGCAAGGATTGCACCAGTCGCTGCGGCCCCACCTTTAACCTGACCCGTTGCGTCGGCAGAAAGTTTCGATTTTTTCCCCACGAAATGACCGGCCGGTTTCCAGTCACAAAATGGAGTCTAGGTCAGAACTTAGAGCGGGGTGTGTGACGTTTTGAAATTGTTCGACAATCGGTCTGACGTCACGATTTCCGCGCTCAATGAGCTGCGCCCGCACCGACGAAGTGCAGGTTCTGTCGCCGCCAAGGCACAAAAAGGGGGAGGCGGTTGCCAGAGAGTGGAGCGTGGCAAAGAGTTGTCCGCACTGTATTGGTGCGAACAACTTGTAGAAGAAGACACTGCCAACCCCGTAGCAGCCAGCTGCTACGGATTGTGTGTCGGGACAGCGGTCACGGAATTTTCGGTATGGCCTAATTCAACATCCGGATCGAATGGCCGGTTGTCCAGGCTTGAATATCTTCAATCATCTGTGAAAAGAACAGCCGATAGTTCTGCTCACTGACATAGCCGACATGCGGTGTGGCCAGTACGTTGGGCAATGTCCGAAATGGATGGTCGACGGCTAATGGCTCGCGCTCGAAGACATCCAGCGCTGCACCCTTCAGGCGGTTCTGTTCAAGGGCCCGGATCAATGCGGCTTCATCGACAATCGGTCCGCGCGCGGTATTGATCAGTAATGCAGACGGTTTCATCCAGCCGAGTGCCTGTTCATCGACCAGGCCCCGGCTGCGCTCGCTGAGCACCAGATGGATCGACAGCACATCGGCTTGCTCGAACAGCTCGCGCTTGCTGACATACGTAACCCCGGCTTCGGCTGCGCGCTCGGCGGTGAGGTTTTCGCTCCAGGCGATAACGCGCATCCCGAACACCTGGCCGAACTCGGCGATCCGTTTGCCGATGCTGCCCAGGCCCAGAATACCCAGGGTCTTGCCGTACACGTCGCCGCCCAGGCCTTGTTGCCAGTGACCGGCACGCAGGGCGTTGGCCTCTGCAAGCAGATTGCGGGTCAGGGCCATGATCAGCGTCCAGGTCAATTCGGGCGCCGCCTGTTTGTAGCTGTCGGTCCCGCAAACCTGAATCCCCAACGCAGCAGCGGCCTTGAGGTCGATGGCGGCATTGCGCATGCCGCCGGTGACCAGCAATTTCAGCTTGGGCAGGCTACGCAGGAGTGCTTCGTCGAACAGCGTGCGCTCGCGCATCACGCATATCACCTCGAAGGATCGCAGGCGGTCGCTCAGTGTGGCGTGGTCGGCAGGGTAGTCATGCAAAAAACTGACCTCGCCGATGCCGTCCAGCACCGACCAATCGACCACATTGCGGGCCACACCCTGCCAGTCATCGATCACCGCAATCTGCACAGTCATGAGCATTGTCTCTTCAAAGGGGGGCGTGGATTTAACCGTTGGCCGAGGCTGTAACGTCGCGATTATGGCGACATTAACAAGGAGGCGCACCCAAGGTTCAAGGCATCCAGCCCAGTGTCGCCAGCGCCAGCACACCATAACGCGCGCCTTTGGCGAAGGTCACGATCAGCAAAAAACGCCCCACGGGTTCTCGCATCACGCCGGCCACCAGGGTCAGTGGGTCGCCAATGATCGGCACCCAGCTCAGCGGCAGTGACCAATGGCCATAACGTTGATAGTGAGTGCGGGCTTTTTTCAGATGAACAGGGCTGACCGGAAACCAGCGACGCTCCCTGAAGCGCCCGACGCTGCGTCCTAGCCACCAGTTCAGCAACGAACCCAGTACGTTGCCGAGCGTGGCGACGGCGAGCAGCCACCACAACCCATGCTCGCCGTTGAGCAGCAACCCCACCAGCACGGCCTCGGACTGCAACGGTAACAACGTCGCGGCACCGAATGCCGCGAAGAATAGCCCGAGATAGCCAGCGAGCATTACCGGGCCGGGTAGTCGGCGATCACTTTATCGGTGCCATTTTTAGTCAACCCTATGACCTGATAAGCATCGGCCATGCCGTCCATTTCCATGCCTGGCGAGCCCATGGGCATACCCGGCGCGGCCGCGCCGAGCAGGTCGGATTGACTCAAGGCCAGTACCTGTTCGGCGGGGACATGGCCTTCGACGAATTTGTCGTTGATCACCGCGGTGTGGCACGAAGCCAGTCGCGGCGGGACGCCGAGGCGCTGCTTGACTTCGCTCATGTTGGTTTCAACATGATCGTTGACCTTGAAACCATTGGCTTCCAGGTGCGCGATCCATTTTTTGCAGCAACCGCAATTGGCATCGCGGTGGACATCGATCGGAATCCGCTCGGCGGCCTGGGCCAGGGAACTGATGAACAGGGCGCCAAGGGCGGCTAGACGAAGTGTGGTTTTCATCGGTTATCTCTCGTTGATCATCTCACGCAGCGCATTTTGCCCATTTCTCCCGATGAAATAGGGCGCTTATGTTTCAAAGTTATACGTGGATATCCCTTGAAGGTTATGCCCACGCGAAACGCGCGGGCGGCATTCACGGGTTCACTTGACCTTGAAACGCCCCATGATCGAACTGACCCGGCTATTGGCGTCCAGCAACTGGCGCGTATTGAGGTCGGTGGCGTGACCGCTTTGCACCAGCTCTTCGACCATATGGCGGATCTGCACCATGCTGCGATTGATCTCCTCGGTCACTGCGCTTTGTTGCTCGGCGGCAGTGGCGATCTGAGTGCTGAGGCTGTTGATGTGGCTGACCGAACCGGCCATTTCGTCCAGCCCGGCGTTGACTCGCGCTGTCGCATCGGCGGCGGACTGACAGCTGGCCTGGGTGTTTTCCATTGCCGCCACCGAAGAACTGACACCCTGGGTCAGACGACTGAGCATCTCGTTGATCTCCGAGGTGCTGGCCTGGGTGCGGGCGGCGAGGGCGCGGACTTCATCGGCGACCACGGCAAAGCCTCGACCTTGTTCACCGGCTCGCGCGGCTTCAATCGCGGCGTTGAGTGCCAGCAAGTTGGTTTGCCCGGCAATGGCGCCGATCACCCCGAGGATTTCGGTGATGCGCTGGGCGTCCTGCTGCATGCTTTCGACTTTGTGGGTGGCGCTGGCCACTTCGCCGATCAATGCGCTCACGCTGCTTGAGGCTTCGCCCACCACCACTCGCGAGCGGTCGGCGTGTTCGTTGGCGCGCTGGGTAAACGCGGCGGTTTGTGCGGCGTTCTCGGCGACGCTGTCGGCGGTCGAGCTCATCTCGGTGATAGCGGTGACGGTCTGGTCGGTCTCCGAGGCGTGACGCTGCAGGATCTGGTTGGTATGCGCCGAGGTCTGTTGCAGGTTTTCCAGGCTTGAGGCCATGGCGCCCGTGGCCTGGGTGACTTCGCCGATCATGTTTTGCAGGTAGGCGATAAAGGTGTTGACCGAATGACCGATTGCGCCCAGTTCATCCTCGGCGCGAATGGTGATGCGCCGGGTCAGGTCGGCGTCGCCGGTGGACAGCGCATCAATGTTGGCTTTCAAGGCTTTCATGCGCTGGATCAGTTGGCGGATTGCGTAGATTTGCAGCAGCACCAGCAGCAAAACCATCGGGGTCTGCAACAGACTCAAAGTGCTCAATACATCGTCGCGTTGAGCGGTGATCAGGCTGGTCGGCAGAGTGGTGGCGAGGAACCACGGCGTGCCTTCGATCGGACGCATGAAGAAGGTATTCGCCACACCTAGATTGTCGAATTCGACGCGTTGCAGCGAAACGTCACGGCGCTCCAGTGCGGTTTTGATCTGTGCCGCAAACGGTGAGTTACCAGCCAATTCACGGATGTTTTTCAGGACAATCGGACCACTGATGCGCGAGCTGTTGCTGATGATCTTGCCGTCGGCCTCGACGATCAGCATTTCGGCGCCCAGGTCTTTTTCCTTGCGCGCTACCAGGTCATTGAAAAAGCCCAGGGTAACGTCAATGGTCGCGACCCCGTACGGCACGCCGCCGCGGGCTATTGCCATGGCGCAGTTGGTACGCGGTTCGGCGCTGGCGTCATCCTTATAGGCCGCAGCCCAGGCGCATTGGCCGCGGGGTGTCTGCATGCCGCCCTTGTACCAGGACTGATCGTAATAGTTGGGCGCCGCGTCACTGTTCCAGAAGGTGTTAACGGCCAACTTGCCCGACGCATCCCGGTGCCAGAAGGTACTGAATTTGTTGCGTCCGGCTTCGCGCTGGCCAGGCAACGGCCAGATCCCGCCACCAAACACCTTCAGCTCACCGTACTGGTCCACGAGGCCAGGCAACACGGTGTCGATGGTCGCGCTGTCGAGCAGGGGAATGGTCTGGGTGATGCTGCGTTGTTGCGCTTGAACCTTGTTCAGTTCGCCCTGGATCTGTTCGGCCACTTCGGCAATACGGTTCAGGGCCACCTGTTCTTCCGTGTGCCGAAGTTTCGGCGCGACCAACTGGCTGATGCCCACCACCGTCAAGGCGAATAACAACAGGATAAACAACACCAGAAACAGTGTGTAACGGGCTTGAATGGTACGGAATGCGGGCATTGGACCTGTCCTTGTGCTGAGCGCTCTTGTTGATTTATTGCGGCGTTTAGCAGCTATCGGCCCGCGGCAGGCCGACTTTAGTACCATGGTCCCAAATCAGGTCTTTTACAGACGACCGGTTGGTCATGGACATGAGCCATGTGCGGTTTCATTCCGGGCTGGTGACGTGGTTTCTTTCGGGGTTATCAGCCTGATTCAGTGACGGTCTGATTGTTAAACAATTGTTTCAAGTCAATGAATTCAAGGGTTTGGTGATTTGTATCCGAATTGTACAAGAATTGTTAAAAGCTGAAATATTTCTAGGTGGAGGGGCGCTGGCACATTGATACTCGCGTACCAATTCATCGGTTGAACAAGGACTTTTTATGGTCACCTTACAAGGACGTCTGCACACAGGGACATTGTCATGACTATCGGTTATGTCGGAGGCTGGACCAGCAAGGCCGGATTACTGATTCGCGAGGGCGGGACGAGTGGCAGTAAACCCGTAGCGCAGAGCGTCAAGGTCAAGCAAATGCTCGCACTGGTGGGCAACGACCCATTGGCGCTGAATACCACGAAAATGAACGAGCAGAAGCTCTACAAGAATTTCAAGGGATTCGACCCCGAGACCGTCACGGTCAAACAGCTCGGAAACATCAGCGCCTTTTTGCGTGATCGCGGTTTGATCAGCGATGTGACGGCCCTGACGCTGCTCAACGCCGGCGACAAGTTCGATCGCTTTGGGGTGCCGAAAAACCTGGATGAAAAATTCAATGCGCTGGAGTACTTCGCCACGCAGCTGGATAACATCCAGAGCAACAACCTCAAAGGCAACAAGTACGCCAACCACCTGATTCCCGAGTACAAGAAGGCGATTTACGTCCTGCAGAACCTGAAGACTTATGGCATGGGCAATGGCCCCGCCGTCCCGAACACCAAGGGTGTCAGCGGCAAAGCCTGATCTTCAAGTGCAACAGGCCCGTCATACACAGCATGAACGGGCCTGCGATGCTCAATGTTATCGATCGAGCATCTGCATGACGGCTTGCGGGTAACGCGCTCCGAGCACCGCGTCATCCGGAAAAATCGCCTCCAGCGCCGACAAGTCTTGCGGACTTAATACAACGTCCAGCGCGGCGACATTCTCCTCCAGATATTTGCGTTGCTTGGTGCCCGGAATAGGGATCAGGTAATCACCTTGTGCCAGTACCCAGGCCAACGCCAGTTGCCCGGCGGTCACACCTTTTTCTGCCGCCAGCGTTTGCACCTGCCGGACCAACTGCAAATTCCTGTTGAAGTTTTCGCCCTGAAAGCGCGGGCTGAAGCGCCGGTAGTCGTCCGCTGCAAAATCGTCGGGACTTTTCAGGGCGCCAGTCAGAAAGCCTCGACCGAGCGGGCTGTACGGCACAAAGGCAATCCCCAGGCGCTGGCAGGTGGCCAGGCAATCGTTGTGCTCCTGATCGCGACTCCACAGCGAGTATTCACTTTGCAGCGCGCTGATCGGGTGAACCTTATGTGCTCGTTCGAGGGTTATCGCCGAGGCTTCGCTCAAGCCGAGGTAGCGCACTTTACCGGCCTGGACCAGTTCGGCCATGGCACCTACGGTTTCTTCGATGGCCACGTCCGGATCGACGCGATGCTGGTAGTACAAGTCCAGAGTGTCTACGCCCAGGCGTTTCAGCGTGCCGTCGATGGCGGCACGGACGTACTCCGGCCGGCCATCGACTCCGCGTGCAGTGGGGTTGGCCGGATCACGCACGATGCCGAATTTACTGGCCAGGAACACCTGATCGCGCTTGCCCGCAATCGCTTTGCCAATCAGTTCTTCGTTGGTGTGCGGGCCATACATATCGGCAGTATCGAGCAAGTTGATACCCAGATCCATGGCGCGATGCAATGTCGCCAATGCCTCGCGGGTATCGCCGCCCGTGGTGTAGAAGTCGGTCATGCCCATGCAGCCCAGACCGATCGCAGAAACCTGAGGGCCGTTTTTGCCCAATTGACGAGTGTGCATGGTGTCGCTCCTTTTTTGATGTGGACCCATTGTTGCGCTCGACAAAAACAAGATAAACCGGCTAAAAGCGCTATCACTGTTTGTAATTTCTAAATAATCCGTGGGTAACCAAGAGCAATGGACCGTTTTAATGCCATGCGAGTATTCACTCGCATTGTCGAGCTGGAAGGATTTGCCAAGGCCGCGGACAGCCTGCAAATGCCCCGGGCTTCGGTGACTATCCTGATCAAGCAGCTTGAGGCGCATTTGGGCGTGCAACTCTTGCAGCGCACCACACGGCACGTCAGTCCAACCGCCGATGGCTCGGCGTATTACCAACGTTGCGTGCGATTGCTGGCTGATCTGGACGAGGCAGAGGCAGCGTTTTCCACCTCTCGGCAAAATCCACGCGGGCTTTTGCGCATCGACATGCCTGCCGGCATCGGGCGTTTGCTGGTGATCCCGGCCTTGCCGGAATTTACCCGGCGTTACCCGCTGATCGAGTTGGAAATCGGCTTGAACGATCGCCCGGTCGACCTGATTCGCGAGGGCGTCGATTGTGTGCTGCGCGGTGGCTCGTCTCTGGATGATTCGCTGGTAGCGCGATCGCTGGCGATGCTCGATCAGGTCACCTGCGCCAGCCCCGACTACTTGCAACGCCAGGGCACGCCGCACGGCCTGGAAGACCTGGCGGGGCATCAGATGGTCGAGTATTTCTCCAGCACCACTGGCAGGCGTTTCGGCCTGGAATTTGAAATAGACGGGCACGTGCACCCGGTGAACCTGCCCAAACAGGTGGCGGTCAACAGCGCCGATGGTTATCTGGCCTCTTGTGAAGCGGGTTATGGTCTGGTCCAGACGCCGTACTATCACGTTGCACGGCAGCTGCGCGAGGGAACGTTGTGCGAGGTGTTAGAGCATCTGCCGCCGCCAGGGTTACCCCTGACGGCGCTCTATCCTCCGCACCGCCAGTTGTCTCTGCGAGTGCGGGTGTTTGTCGACTGGCTGGTGCAACTCTGCGCTCAGCCGGGTAACGGGCTGCTACGTACCGATTCAGGTAACTGACGGTGAGGCGACTCTGGCTGCCGGTGGAGTAAGGTGTCATGCAGTTGCTGCATGTGCGGACAGTAGAAACTCACGGGCCGCGGTTTTGCACCGCGATGAAACAATGCATACCAGCCAGATGCTGCGGGCGCAGGCATCAACCCGGTAAATACGAAATCGATGGCGCAGAGTCGACGCATGTTCTGTGGAGAATGCTGCGACAGATCAAGCTTGATCGAGATCATCCAGTGCGCGGGTAGCTGCTGGAGCTGCAACAGCACGCTCTTGTCCAACTGATAAAGCACGACTTCCACTCGCTCATGGTGCTGGCTGATCTGCATTGGAAAAGTGCGTTGTGATGGCGAGTCGTTTCGGGTGCCGAATGAAGCAGACAGTTGCCTCATGAAGGTTGCACAGGCCGCCGGCCATTCCAGTTGCGGTAACGGACGTGCATGCCCTTTGACCATTTGATAGCCAATGACAACGCTTTCCTCATGGGACTCACCAAAGGGCGAGGGAACATAGTCGGGAAGCAGCCCGATGTTTTTGAAACCGAGTTTTTGCGCCATCTGCTGAGTGTAGAGATGATGAGTGACCTGCTTGATCGAGACGCTCTTGAGGCTGAGTCGGCTCGCACGTCGCAGCAGTTCGCGACCCAGCCGGGTGGCGATGTTTTTGCCCCGGGCTTGCGGGTGTACAAGGCACAAGGCGAATTCCGCGTGATCCCGGCAGTGTGCATCCCTGCACAATGCCGCGTGGCCAACAATGCGGTCATCGATCAAAGCCAGTATTGAGTGCCATTGATTGTCGGCGTTGTGTTGGCCAATCATCGACGGCAAATAGACATCAGGCTGTACATAATTTTCCCCATACACCTGGCGAAACAATGCACTGACAGCGCTAGAGTCCGCTTGCCTGAAACGTCGAAATCTAATTGTACTCATGGAGCAGGCTCCCGCTGAGGGGCGCTATACACGCGCAGGTCAACGATCCTGCGCTGCTTTCCCGAGCGTGGATGCAGCAGCAATGCACCGGCCGTGCAGGGGCTGAAGACACATTCAAGCTGACCACTGCCGATCATTTGGCTGATGTCCGGGTACTGACCCAACAGTGCTGCGTGAATGGCCGGGATTGAAGCGTTTATTGACGTCGAGTCGTGCGCGGGCACCCACCTCAGGGTCATTCGATCCTTGACCCCGACACTTTCGATCACCAACTGCCATTGCCAGCAACCGGCCAGGCGCTGAAGGATTTCGGCGATCTCCTCCTGGAACAACGAGATGACACCGATGCGAATACGAATGCTCTGTTCGCTACGTCCCAGCAAGGCGAATTTGCGTTGCCGAGTGCCGCTCGGTTCGCGCCAACACGCGCGATCACCGACTGGATAACGCAGCAGTGGCATCAACATTCGGGTCAGGTTGGTGATGATCAATTGGCCTGGGCGATGACATTCCTCGATGGCCTCGTGGGTGTGTTCATCGACAATTTCCACCACCGTCTGTTCATCAAACACCCGGTGTTCACCCATCTCACAATCCCGGGTGCTGGCGCCCACGAGTCCTGCGTCGACACAGGCATAGCCAATGGACGCGACGCGTGCATTGGGAAAGACCTGAGCCAGCATCGGCAATTGTGCGGCAAACAGACTTTCGCCACCGTAGAGCACGGTGGTTATCTGTGGCAGGACGCAGTGTCGCTCGGCCAGACCGGCGGCGAATCGCAGAAGTTGTGCGGGTACGCCAGCGAGGACATTGATCTGGTGTTCGGCAATGGCCGCTGCAAGCGTTGCGGAGTCGACTTCGCCGGCAAACGGGAACTCGCAGATGGAAGGCGTCACATGGGCCAATGATTCATGGATAAACAGAAAACTGGCATAAAGGTCGCCGGCAAAAAACAGGTTGGCAACCCGGTCGCCGTCGCACAGTTGTCCCGAGAGGGCGTTCCCGAAGTGAGTCACCATGTTCTGCCATTCATCACGGGTGTACGCCACCAGTTTTTCCTGGCCGGTTGAACCACCGGTTTTGTAAATCAGGGCGTTTTCGGTTTTACCGGTCAGTACCGGCCAGGTGTTTAAATTGTTGCTGCCATTCCAATAGTCTGAAGCGACGGTGAGTGGTAGATCTTCGACAGTGCAATGATGTTCTGGCAGATGATTGAAGTGTGTTTTGTAATAGTGAGAATGTTTTCGTGAGTGCAGCAGCAACTCTTCGAATGAATAGTCAGTGTTCATGAATTTAGGCTCTTGATAGTTTGAAAATAGGCGTTCAGTTGTGATGCTTGTTCGCTGAAAAGTCAGTTCTCAAGTCAATAATCAGGGGCACTTTGCCGCTGTGCTTGTTGCGTTCGAAGCGCAAGGGTGAATACCTCTGAACATCAAGTTCCAGCAGGTGGCTATTCACCGCTGTTGCAATAGCGGGGATTTCCAGCACGCGTTGGCGCAGAATCTGCGGATCGTGTTCCGCGCGTACCACCAAACGTTCGGTTCCGTTCGGGTCGTGATCAAGGACAAGCTGCAGTTGAGTGGCGGCCTTTTCTTCCAGGTCGCTGATCGAGACGAAATGCGTAGCGATCCGCAGCAGTCGACCGTGCCTTCCTTGCAGTTCAAATCGAGGCGTATCCAGGCCACAAGGGCAGGTTCCCGGCACCCAACGACCAGTGTCCCCGACCTCGTAACGGTTGATCGTCTGACCTTCGCGTGCCCGCGAGGTAAAGAGCAAACGACCGACTTCGTCGGGTTCGACAGGAGCGTCGTGCTCAAGGTTGACGATTTCCAGCCACTGGATGTCGCTCATCAGGTGAAAAACGCCATCTGCGCTCGCCCGGCACGCATGACCGAGAGGGCCGGCGTCGACAGAACCGTAGAGGGCGGAACGAACCGTCGAGACCCCACAACGCTCCATCAGCTGTCGGCTTGCATCGCCAGAATGTTCGCCGCCCATGAAGACTTTATTGACCCCACCGTAGGCCTTGAGGCGATCCTGCTCGCTGAAAAACAGACGCTGCAACGTGCTGGGCATGCCAATCAAAGTGTTGATGCGTTGGTCCACAATCAGTTGGGCTATTTCACTGAAGTCGTTGTCGTGGGGGCCGCCCATGGGGAAGTGCGTGACCCCCATCTGCTCGAGGATCCTGGAGAAACTGAACAGCCCGCCATAGAGGCTGCCACCGTAGAACAGATTCATCACTCGATCCTGACCTGGGGCCAGCCCCATGGCGAACATGCCGTCTGCCGCCGCGCGCATCTGCCGGTTAAAGTCTCGATAGCTGTAGCCAGCCAAGGCGGGAGCGCCGCTAGTACCACCTGAACGGAAAAACAGTTGAGCATCGGACGACCCTGATTGCGCGATGAAATCCGCCTTGCTCATCACTGCGCAAGCGTTCAGTTGCGCCGGGGCGCCAGGGGGCTGGTCCAGTGTCGCGCGGTTGCTCGACAACTGCGGCGGCAAGGTTGCCGAGGTCCTGCGGGTCAAGCGTGACAGGGCAAAAACACCGTCATGGGGTTCGCCTGCGTAGCCGTCATGAATCAGCTCGGGCGGTGCGATTCGGTTGACGCCGGCGCTCAGCAGTTGCCTGACCAGACCCGGCGTTTGCCCGGGTGTGCTGATCAGTGCACAACTTTGCAGATGCGTCCGCCACGGCAGCAGTGACTCGGCGATCAATGCGTTTGGCATCGGCCGTAACAACAGCGTTCGAAACAATGGGGAAGGCGCGAGTTGGAGATGGTGCTCCCAAATAATGCGCCATCCATCACCGGACCAGACGCGGCCCGTCTGATCGGCAAAACTCTGATCGAGTTGCGCGAAAGCAATCCGGGTGGTGATCTCCGAAGCTTCCTGAGGCGTGGGGGGCAACGCTGGCCAGTGGCTGGCGCGGCGTTCGAACGCATCAGCGAGTTGTCCGCCGACAGCGTGCAGGGTTTGCGGATCATCACTGTCCACCAGCAGCCACTGCGGGCTGGAGCACGCTTGTTGGTCGAGTCGACAAACCTCATCGACCAGAGCATCCAGCGCTGAGGGAGACACGGCTTCAGGCGACAGGTAGGCAAAACTGATCTTGTGTCCCCAGTCGATCCAGCGACAACCGCTCGGGACCAGCCGGCGAATGGCATTGAGTGCTGCGTCGCCACCCCATGCGCTGACGCCATCGGCATGAGCGCATAGAAGATCAAGGCGATCGGTATCGACAGGCAGCACAGCGACGCAGTTGGCCAGTAATCCGCTGGCGTCGCATTCGAGGAACGCCGCCAGTAATTGCGCACTCAGGCTGTTGTCACTGGAACTTGGGCGCAGCCAGTTGATGTTGCCTACCAGCAGGCTTTCAAGCACTGCGCAGAAGCCCAGCAATGGCGCGTTGGCAGGCGTGATATGCACCACGAGTCCTAACGGGTGCCAGCTTTCGTACTGCGGTTGATCGTAGGCAATACGCCGTAATGAACGCGGCTGCACGCCCAATTCACGCTCCAGTTTTGCATTCAAGGCGCTCCGTTGGCAGAACGCGAGCAGTTCCAGACGTTGCCCCTCATCGAGTTCAAGGGTGTGTTGATGGGTCTGCAGTTTCTGTGTGAAATGGTCCGCGCATTCAAGAACCCTTTCGCTGGTCGGTGGTTGCTCCAGTTGTTGCGCCAATCCTGGCAGCAGCGTGTCGAGGGCCGCTTCGGGTGTGAGTGTGCCGTGCAGTTGGCCGTTGATCAGGTACATATCAAGCTCCCCCAATCAGTTCGGATGCGGCCATCGCGCAACTACGACTGGCACTGGTTCCGGCGCGACCATGCAGCTCAAACCAGTCGGTGACCAGGCCACAACCACAGGCGGCACCGGGGTGCAGCGTTGCCAGGTCACTCATGACCACGGCGTGCGCCGGGCTCGATGAAATATAAGGCGATACGAAGTGCAACAGGCCACGCTTGCCATAGGGCTGGACGGTGAAGTCGCTTGGGTTTCGGACAAACACCTTTGAGTAAACCGGTGCATGAAAGTGATGGTTGGCGCATTCGATATACGGCACGGCATGCTCGACAGCGCCGTACCCGTCTCGACAACGACGGGTATCTATCCTCAATTGCTGCGCAATCCGGGAATAAAGTTGCTGTCTGGGGACTTCCTCGCTCGCCCGGGTTTTCCAGCCACCGCCAAGGAATGCCAGCGAATCGGGATGCAGCTCAAGGTCGGGTGCTCCAAGGTCTTGCATGCGTTGCAAGGCCTGCCAAAGAAATGCAGGAAAGCCAAAGATGCGCACCGGTAAACCTTCAATTGCAAACTGGCGCAGGGCTTCGATCACACCGAATACATCGAACTCGTGGCCGCTGCCTGTGGACCGTAGCGCATAGACCACCCGGTTGGCCGGCGCGTATTGGCACAGGAACTGGTCGGTATAGGACGTTCCCAGGCTGATGGCGCCTACAGGCTCATAACTCAGCAACAGATAGTTGCACGGGGTGTGGCTGATCCAGTCGTAATGTTCGAAGATCCGAGTCACCATGTTCTGCGCCGCGGTGATGCTTCGCACGTCATAGCGCATGCGGCTTTTCTGGCCGCTGGTGCCCGAGGAAGTCAACTCCAGGGCGTCCTGCCCGGTGGGGCTCAGCAGCAGGCGTTGCTTGAAGTAGTTGGCGTACAGGGGAGGGAGGCGCGACCAGTCGTCCAGGTTATCCAGCGCGCTGGCACTCAGGCCGTTAGCCTCCAGCCAATGCTCATAACCGGGTGTGTGATGGCAGTGAAAGAGGCTGGTTTCACGCATCGAGTTGTCGAACAACCCTGGCGGGACGGCGTCCAGACAATACGGCCGTGACAATGCACATAAGGCATCGGTGTGGGGTAGATGAATCATCAAAAATCCTTTTTTGATTGAGTTATAGAGAGTGCACGGACGCAGGCGCGGCCGGCAGCAGTACCCAACGCAATGGCACCAGTGCCAGAAGCCCGGCGATACCGACTGTCAGGGCGAAGTACCCTGGATCTTCGCCAGCACCCAGCGTTGCGATCAGCGAGCCTGCGCCGGCCATGAGTGCGATGGAGATCATCCCCAACATGGCCGAGACCAATCCTTTGTTGTCGTCACTGGTAAACAGCGCCGCGCGGTACAGCGCGGCATTGCTCATCCCCAGGCCAATGCTGTAAAGCATCAGGCCACCGACGAGAACCGGGATCGAAAGGGCAAACCGGCTGGCAATGATGAGCGCCACAAGGCCCGCGCAGAATGGCCAGAGCGCCCATTGAATCAAGCCTTCCAGATGGGTCCTGGAAATAATCAGGTTCAGTATCAGATTGCCGATGATGACGGCGGCGAAGACCGGGATCTGCCACAGGCCGTACTCAAGAACGGATAACCCTTGCCCCTGAATCAACAGCAATGGGGACAGGCCGATCCAAGCGATCAGGGGCAAACTCATCAGCCCGAGCGCAGTACTGGCGCAAATAAATCTAAGGTTCCTGAGAAGGGCAATATATCGATGAGCTATCGCACGCAGCTTGAATGGCGTGGGGTTTAGCCGGTTACCGTCGTGACGTAGTGCGCCTATGGTTTCCGGCATCACCCAATAGATCGCCAACCACACCACGATGCCAAGGACGCCGAACATGAGAAACAGCTCACGCCAGGAAATCCATTTCAGCATCAGGCTACCGAGCAGGGGGCCAAGGAGCGGAGAGAGCAGGGCAACATTACCCAGCAAGGCCATGATCCGGACGGCGTCGGCTTCACAGAATACCTCCTGCAGCGCGGGGTAACTGACGGCAATGACAAACCCCAAGCCCATCCCCTGAAGCAGGCGCAGCAGGTTGAATGCAAAAATACTCTGCACCCAGAGGGTCATGACGCAGGTCATGGCAAAGACTGCACAACCAATCAAGAGTACTTTTCGGCGTCCAAAACAATCCGCGAGCGGGCCAATCAGCCATTGCAGAAGAACACCCCCCAGCAAGTAAAGATTGAAGGCCGATGGAATATGCCGAGTACTGGCATTCAAGTCATCGGTTACTGTCAACATGGCAGGCATTATCATGTCGCTGGCCAAGTAGGTCAGTAACTCAAAAGCTGTAATCGCCAGGCAAAAGCCTAGCGCTCGAAAGGGTCCGATTTTTATAATGGGCTTGAGCATAAAATTCCAGGGTGTAGTGCTGATTTATATAAAAGTACCGCGGCATGAGTGAGAGTAGTCTGGAATAGTAATAAGCCAAGCCAAATTATTGTTTTGAGGGCGGTAATAGTTGTCGCGTTATTTCTGGTGGGTATATTGAGTCATTATGCCGATGCCTGTTTTTGATATTGTCTTACAGACCAAAGTGCAGTGCCCTTGTACGAAAAAGCCCGCGGGGTGGCGGGCTTATGTCGTGGTGTTCTCAATAGTTGTCAACTATCGAGAGCAGGGGAGCACTTAATAAGGAGAGCGCCCCGCTTGATTCAGGTCAACGGCGGTAGTAGCCATCATGGTGATAGCGGTGGTCGCCATGCCAGCCACCTCCGCATGGGAAACATACACAACCGCTCATGGTCAGGATAATCAGCAGGGGAATCAGCATTGTGATTCGACGGAACATTTCTCAATCCTCATCGTTTGAACCGCATGCAGCCAAAATGCTTCATGGGCTGTAACATGAGACCCCGCTTGCAGTTGCTCATCCCCGAAGATGCGTATGAGCTTGGCATGCATCACGATACAAACCGGATACATATCTTCAGGTTCAGGAACCCGCAATGACCCAGTCGCAACGTTTGAAATATTCGATTCTGATCTCCCTTGTCGTGCTGGGGATCATGCTTGGTCTGTCGTACATGCAGAACGCCGGAATGATCAGCGAGAAGCTGTTCCAGTACATCGCTATTGGCGTTGCGGTGATCGTCGTAGTGATCAATGGTGTGATGCGTCGCAAGGTCAAACCTTAGGCGACGCGGTAACGCATCATCGGTTGCCGTAGAGCACGGCTGCGGCTTGCGGGTGCAGGCTGTAGCTCTTGTCTTCGTTCAAGACAATCACGCCTTCGCTGCACAGTCGCTTCAACACTTCACGAACGCTGAGAAAGGACAGGGGAATACCCAGGTCCAGCAAGTGGCTGTGCACGCCGCGCACCCCCTGCGGACGATCGTTTTCGGCGGCGGTCAGTAGCGCGTCGATCACTTTCAGGCGAATCAGGCTGGTTCGCAGGCCGAAGCTTTTGAGCAACTGCCTGATGCGCTCGTTGTTGTGGCGTTCAGCGGTTTTGGTGAACGCGCGAGCGTCCAGGTTCAGCGAACCGTTTGCCGCAGGGTTGCCATCCGTTGGCAGTTGCGAGTTGTACATGCAAAAACTCCTTTTCAGAGCCTGATCAGTAAAAAAGTGATGGGTGCTCTCATTGATTAATGACGAATGAGCTGCGTAAATCATGAGGGCTCGTATGTAGAAAATTTGTCGGAACCACGTCAGTGCAAGGTGAGATGCGCTGTTTTGTCGGGGTCTGAACCATTAAATTTTTTTCATGTTGACTCGTTACTCTGGCAAGGCACATTCCCGTCAGCCGCAGGGATGGTCTTTCCCAGGCCGGGTCGGGTGTTCCTGCATCGTCATCATACTTTGCGTCTGTCCTGGCCTTTGTTTATTGCGATCAGGAGTCAGCGTGATTATTTTCAGGCAGTTTCCCAGGGTGTGCCTTGCGGGTGTGTTTCTGGGGCTGAGCCTTTCGGCCCACGCGCGGGTTCAGGCGGATGAGACGACGGCCGAGATTCGCCGTACCAGCTTCGGCGTGCCACATATTCGTGCCCAGGACGAACGAGGGCTCGGGTACGGAATCGGCTATGCCTACGCGCAGGACAACCTGTGCCTGCTGGCCAACGAAATTGTCACGGTCAACGGTGAGCGTTCACGCTATTTCGGACCTGCGCAGTTCACGCTTGAAGAGCGCGAGAACCGGGTCAGTGACCTGTTTTTCAACTGGCTGAATACACCACAGGCGGTGTTCGGTTTCTGGCAAGCGCAGCCCCCGCATGTGCGTCAGCTGATCGAAGGCTACGTGGCCGGGTACAACCGCTGGCTGGCTGAGCGCACACCTCAGGGTTTGCCTGAGCAGTGCCGGGCTGACTGGGTGCGGCCGATCACCGCGCTGGATCTGGTCAAGCTGACCCGACGGCTGTTGGTCGAGGGCGGAGTTGGGCTGTTTGCCGAAGCCTTGGCCGGAGCCTCTCCACCCAAAGCCGTCACCCGGATGTCGGGTGCTCCGCAGGCGTTCGAAGTCGCTGCCGCGCGACTCCAGCGTTTCGCCCTCGACCGAGGCAGCAATGCGGTTGCCATTGGACGCGAGCGTTCGTTCAATGGGCGCGGAATGTTGCTGGCCAACCCGCATTTCCCCTGGGTCGGCGGTATGCGGTTTTACCAGATGCACCTGACCATCCCGGGCAAGCTTGATGTGATGGGTGCTGCATTGCCGGGCTTGCCGATGATCAATATCGGATTCAACCAGCATCTGGCCTGGACCCATACCGTCGATACGTCAAAGCACTTCACGTTGTATCGCCTGCAACTTGATCCGAAGGACCCGACCCGGTACATGCTCGACGGCAAGTCCAGGCCATTGAGCAAGCAAACGATAACGGCCAGGGTCAAACAGGCCGATGGTCAGATCACAACGATTTCACATGGGGTGTACAGCTCGGTATTTGGTCCGGTGGTCCAATGGCCCGGCAAGCTGGACTGGGATCATCAGTTCGCCTACAGCTTGCGCGATGCCAACCTGGACAATGATCGCGTGCTACAGCAGTGGTACTCGATGAACCAGGCCCGCAGCCTCAAGGATCTACAAGCGTCGGTGCACAAGATTCAAGGCATTCCGTGGGTCAATACGCTGGCGGTGGATGATCAGGGGCAGGCGCTGTACATGAACCTGTCCGTGGTGCCGAACGTCAACGCTGAAAAACTGGAAAAATGCAGCGATCCGCGGGCCGGTCTGGCGATGATCGTGCTCGACGGTTCCAACAGTGCTTGCGCCTGGGATATCGATAGCAAGGCGGCGCAAAAGGGTATTTTTGCGGCAGACAAGTTGCCGCAATTGTTGCGCAGCGACTTCGTGCAGCACTCTAACGATTCGGCCTGGATGGTCAACCCGGCACAGCCACTCGCCGGGTATTCGCCCTTGATCAGTCAGGCCGGGCAACCGCTGGGCCAACGTACACGCTTTGCACTGGATTACCTCGGCACATTGGCCAAAACCGGTCCGGTGACGACGCTGGATTTGCAACGAATGGTCATGGACGATCAGGTGTATCAGGCCGGTCAGATCATGCCGGACCTGCTGCAGTTTTGCGCTACTGACCTGGGTGCGAATACGAGCGCATTGTCAGGGTTGTGCGCCAGTCTCAAGGCCTGGGACCGCAGTGCCAATCTGGACAGTGGCGTGGGGTTTTTGCATTTCCAGAATCTGATGGAGCATTTGGCACAAGTACCCAACGTCTGGCGCGTCGGGTTCGATCCGAAAGACCCACAGCACACTCCGCGAGGGTTGAACATCGAGCAGCCTGAAGTGGCGCAGGCAGTGAGTCAGGCAATGCTGGCATCGGTTGAGCAGATAGACAAAACAGGGCACACGGCACAGAGCCGCTGGGGTGATATCCAGAGGGTCAGCAGTGGCGGGCGGCAGATACCGATTCACGGTGGCCCGGCGAGCCTTGGGGTCTACAACGCCATACAGAGCGTACCGACCGAGGACGGTCATCGCGAAGTGGTCAGTGGCACCAGTTACCTGCAAGTGGTGACATTCGACGACAAGGGACCGCACGCACAAGGGCTACTGGCGTTTTCCATCTCCAGCGATCCGGCATCGGAGCATTCCCGGGACCAGACTGAAGCGTTTTCGAAGAAGCAATGGAGTGTCTTGCCATTCACCGAACAGCAGATCACCTCTGATCCGCAATACCAAGTGCGGACGATCCGTGAGACGCGCGATCAGCAAGGGAATATGGCTACGCCGTAGGAGCTGCCGCAGGCTGCGATCTTTTTGGGGGGTAGCCAACACTTGACTGACAGGCATTAGGCCGCGCCCCCAGGTTGCGGCCTTCAGCGTTTTAGCGGTTGTTGCAGCAGGGAATTGATCACCGGATTGCCATCGGTGTTTTGGCTCAGGTACACGGGCAGTACCTGGGGCAGAGAGAGCACCAGCGTTTTCAGCTCGCTGATGTTGTAAATGCCGCCAACGCGAAGCATGCCGGTGGCCGTGTCCGCGAGCATTACCGGATTGCTCAGGTACCGATTGATCAATGGCAGTGCTTCGTTCAGCGAGAGATTGTCCAGCACCAGCTTGCCCTCTCGCCAGGCCAGTGAGGCATCGTTGGCGTCGGCCTGACTGATCCGGGGTTGATAGTCCCCGCCTTTGTAGCGCGCCTGCATGCCGGGCTCGAGCCGTAAACCGTCACCGCGAAGGGTATCGTTGCTGGTGACCAGCACCGAGCCTTCCACCAGGGTCACGCGCACCTGATCCTGATATTTCCAGACGTTGAACTGCGTACCGGTGACGCGGATCTGGCCCTCAGCTGCCTTGACCACGAACGGGTGCTGACGGTCATGGCTGACACGGAAAAAGGCTTCGCCTTTTTTCAGTGTGACCCGGCGTTGATCCTTGTAGTTGCTGTACGTCAGCACCGTACCCAGATTCAGCTCGACCTGGCTGCCATCGCTCAGGGTCACATGACGCAGCGCTCCCTCGGCCTCGAAACGCTCGTAGGCGTTCGGCAGCCAACCCAGTTCCCATCCCGTGTAGGCGGCAAGGGGCAATGCAAATGCGCTGATTGCGGCGGCCATGCCCCAGGCACGCCAACTCGAACGGAACTTGGGCGGTGATACCGGGGCAAGGTTTTCGGTGCGCGGCAAATGCTCAGAGACATCCCAGATTTCCAGCATCGCCTCGTATTCGAAGGCATGCAGCGGATGGGCATCACGCCACTGCTCGAATGCCTGACGTTCGGCCGCGGTGCAGTCGGTGGCGTGCAGACGCATGCACCAATGCGCCGCGGCGTCTGTGACGGCGTCGTATTCTGCTTCCGAGAGGGTATCTTCGCTCATTGACTCATCCTGATTTCCCGCATTCTAACCTTCGCGGTGAGCTGGCGAGAACCACCCTTTACGTTTGATTCACGGGCATCAGTTTTCGGCCAAAGGCACCGGGTCGAGTTGACGTCCCATTTCACAGACCAGACGTGCGACAGAATCGGCATTGCGAAGGATAGTGTCGATCCGCCGATCCGCTGAAGCCCGATCGCGAAATACTCTGCGGGCTTCGTTCAGACTGTTGGTGCCGGTGATGGTCTTGATCTCATCACTCAGTTTTTTCGCGGCAGGAATGTCATCGAGGTCATGCCAGGTTTTCTGCGCGCTGTTCCAGTAGGCGAACAATTCATCGACGGGGGTTTGCATCGACAATGCTTCGCTCTGAAATTGCTCCTGATCCTGTTTCAACTGGCTGGCTTGAGTGGTGATCGTCGAGATCAGGTCGCTGAAGGGTCTTCTCGCTTCCAGGTACGCGATATCCAGCGTATTTGAAAACAGGTGCGAGAACTCATGGATAAGCGTTGCCGCCTGCGCATGGGCAACGACATCAAAGGGCTCTGTCAGCACATGGTTGTAGTGGTTTAGATTTTGATCGAAGAACCTTTCTGTAAAGTGCACTTTCTGTTGCTGATCATCGTCGAGTACAAAGGCAATCAAGCCGTCCTCGGGATAACGGTTTGAACCGACGACAAATCGCTTGCTGTCGAGCCTGTCCAGTGTCGGATCTACCAGTGCCTTGCACAGCGGAACGATGGTTGCCTTGATTTTATCCAGAATGGCTCTATCGATCGTCGGCACATCAAAGAACGCTTTGAGAAAACCATCCAGTCGTGTTCCAGATGTGGCCACTTTCAATTGAGCCAGATTATGCAGGCTGTTAAATGCGTAGAACCGTGCCAGATCCAGCGACTGGACAATCATCCGGGCCCTTTCCGGGTAGAGCTGACGGATGGCCTCCATGCCGTGAGCCTCTATGTTGATGTGTTTTCGAGCACTGAAGTAGGACTGGTACCGGTTGTACATTTGAGACATGGCTTTCCCGAAATGAACGGTGTGCACATCCGGATCCAGCACCCACTGCGTGCCGCTGTTCTGCAGATAAGGGCCTTGTCGTTGATCGTCGACGACTCGTGGTGCCACACCGAACTTTTCGACCCGATAAACCTTTCCGTCGACCGGGGCGTATTTGTGCCTGGTTATTGAATCACGGTAAGTGCCGTCAGCCGCCTTGGCCTCCAGCTTTTTCAACTCGATGCCGGTGGCTTCAAAGGGTTGCAGTGAAGTGCGAGAAGGAGAGGTGAGGTCGACCTTGGCAAGGTCGGTGGCAACGAAAGGCTTTTCGACGACAGGTCCGCTGTGCACAACCGGCTCGCCAGTCGAAGCGCCAGGTTGATGCAACAACTTGCCCAGTGTCGCCATTTGCGACACGCCGTTGATAAAGGTCTTGAGCGCAGTCTTCCAATGATGGTCCTGCAGGGCTTCGGCCGACTGTTTGAATGACGTGTAGCTATCCCAGAGAATGCGCGGGATCGCCAGTTTGCCTGGCAGAAACTCTATGCCATACCTGAAGCCTTTGCTAAACAGCGCCTTGAGCGCCTCCCAGTCGGATTGCCCGGAAGATTGCGATTGACTGTCGAGCATGTGTGACAGCAGCGTTTTGTTATCGATGAACAGTTGATGCAACAGATTTCCATCGATAGGGCTGGACGCCAGTCGAATGTCAGTATCGCGGCTGCCTGCCAGCAAATTTTTGTAGGTGGCCTTTTGCGGATCCGGCAGGCGCCTGATCAGTAGATCCTGCAATGCCCCCGGAAGGTTGATTGCGCTCAGCACGCTGGCTTCATTTTCATACTCGGTGATCCCCAGATGCCTGTCGTATGGCGCGTACAGAATTTGTGGTCCCGCAGCGCGCTCTCCTATCAGGTAGAGCCCTAGTGTTTTGACGGCCGCAGCGCCTTCGGTCGCGATCAGCTCCAGAGGGCGAACGATTGCATTGGCGCCCGTTACCGCTGCGCGTGCCAGGGCATCCGGCATGTCCAGAACTTGCTGAACCAACCCGAAGCCGCGTTCGGAGAGTTTTCCCTGAAGCTTCAGCGTGTGGGCATGCAACAGCAGTTGCCAGGGCAGTTGCTTGATGAATCGGAGCTGTCGGGTCGCGACAGCTGGCGCGTCGATCGCCAATGTGTCCGAAAGAAATTGACGATAGGCGGTCTTGATGTCCAGCTGCAGCAAAAGCCTTTTGACTGCGCTGGCATCAAGGGCTGTCGGGAGCGTCTGAGCGATTTTCGAGGCAATGCTGAACCCGGTGTTTTGCAATGTATTGGTATGGTTCAGCGCAAAATCGGTCAATGTTCGCACAGGACCGGCCAACGCCAGATTGGGCGTCACCAGCAGTTGATCCGGATCGAGACCTGCTCCCGGAAATTGCGTGGTCATCAGCGTTTTCAGCTGTTCGCGGGCATAGTCAGTCAGCGGCTTAAAGCCATACAGGTAGTCTTTGCCGCTCTCTATGCTGTGGCGCAATTGCTCCAGTATTTCTACATGTTGCAGCACTTCATGCTCGGGCGCCGCCCCTAGCCAGACGGGGAGTGACTGTTGCGTGACGATCCCCTCGGCAATCTGCGTCGCACGCTGAAGGTTGAGTTGGGTGGGGGTCTGTTTGTGTTGCTCAAAATCAGCCCGTACCACCGAGCTGGGCAATTCAAGTGAATGGGTATGCCTTCGGGCGTCCAGATACTGTTTGATGGCTGACTGTTGACACTCCTGAAGCATATTTCTTTCAATCAATCGAAAAGGCCCAAGCGTGTAGGTTCGGTGTGGGCGATATTGCGTGCGAGGGATATTTTCCAGGAGCAACATTCGTTGTTCGTCATCCAGGAGGCGCCTGCCCAGCTCGACCTTGACACTGGTGACGGAGCTGAAGGTTTCGAGCCCGCGCCCGGGCGTCCACAGGATCGCCCGACCGGAGTGTGCCGGGTCAAGCCCGCCACGCTCGGTCAGCAAAAAGCAGTTGGCCAGCGGCATCAGATCCGGCTCGTTCGAGCACTCAAGCGTCAACGACCAGGCATCTGGCCGAAACCCGTGCAGCGCTTGCCTTTGCTTTCGGGTCGGTTTGTCGGGGTTGAGCACGGTATCGATGATGGCCTTTTCGTCCGCACGGAGCGTCTTGGTGCTCACACGAAGTGCGGCCTCACCGCGGATTCCCACCGACATTGCATGGGCGAGATCGGTCTTGATGGTCTCCAGAAAAGTGCCTTGTTGTTCAACACTTCCCGAAGGTTGAGCGGCTGTTTTCACCTCAAGGGAGGATTGAACGCTGTGTAGTGTTTTTAGCGACAGGGCGGCCTTGTCAGCCAATACGATCGAAAGGCGATTGTCGCCAGAAATCAGCGGGCGCGTGCTCCAGCGCTCCGTGGTCGCCGCCTCCAGCAACTGAGTGTCGAGCATGTCACGCACATCCAGTGCCTGGTCGAACAAGGCCTGGACATCAATGGCACCATCGCTGTGTCGGCAAGTGTCCAGTGCATCCGTGATGCTGAGTTGTTGCTTGGCGATGATGTCGTCGACCATGTCATGAAAGACCGGACCGAGTATCGGCACTCCCGATACCTCAGGCTTGTCGAAGCCCAGAAACACATCACGCTGTTGCGGTGTCAGCAAGCTGTACAGCTCGTCCTCGTGTCCGGCTGACCTGACCATGGTTTGTATGATCGCTTTAAGGTCTGCGTAATCTTTCAGGACCTGCAAGCCATTGGACTGGGTATACAGATAAGCCGTGGAGTCGCTGTTCAGCATCATGGCGCCAGCAAGTTCGACGAAGTGCTCGCGGTGTTCCCAGATGCGGATTTTTTCCGGTTTCAGGTCGCTGGCAGCATGGCTGCGTGCAGCGCTTTCATGGTCGAGGAGTCCGGTTAGTGCCAGGCTTTGCTCAGGGCTGATGATTGCGCTCTGGCGCTTGAACAACAGATCCATTCGAGCCTTGTCAGCCATGGCTTGAGCAAAAAAGTCCCGGCGAGAAACGCCTGTACGAACGTCCGTTGTCCAATAGACCTGCAACAGACTTGCCAGCATGGGCGTCAGGCTTGCTGCTAGCTCCTTTGTGGCCCGCTCCCACTGATACTGGTGTACCGGGTTAACGGGAGAGGAGGGTTGTAGAGGATTGGTGAACTCGCGAACCTGTCCCGAAGGCCATGTCTGATGCAGGTAAAAATTCAGTAGTGCATCACTCAGGGCCATGGAGTCCACCTGGTGTCGAGCGGTGGTAGTGTTCGTCGCTCCAGCGGCCCGGCTTTCTACGAAAAAGCTGACATGGGTGGCGCTTTGATCGAGCCTGGGAAAGGGCTTGCGCAGCGCGTTGTTGAGCAATTGATTGAGCATGGCCGTCAGTGTCGGTATTGCACTCAGCTCCTGGAGCATGAGTTCGACATTTTTGCGATGACACTGTTTGAGAATACGGGTCTGATCTTCGAATACCAGACCGTCGATCATTTCGCTAGTCAGCGTGAATGCATCGTTGATACCTAGCGCGTCGCGTCTGGAGATGGGGAGAAAGCGCAACAGGTCCTTGCGCTCTGCAGCATTTTTCAGTTTGTCGTCCAGCGCCTTCAACAATGCTTGTCGGTCATCGAACTTTTGCAGCCCGCCATAGGGTGTGTAGAGGATGGCCTGTGTGCCGTTGGGCACCGGATGCATCATGAAGCTGCCCGCAAGGGGCTCGGCGTCTGAACCAGCAGCCTTCAGCATGATGTTCTCGGCGGTCATCGGCGATGTTTGCGCCGAACGAAGCGCGTGGGTCGCCAGTTCAACGGTACGCAGCCAGGACAGGTCCGCGAGTGTGAAACCCATGGCCCTGATGCGTGGGCTCAATATTCTGGTGTCGCGTAATGCTTCAGGAAAAAAAAGCGGTAACGAATCGTCAGTCATTGTTTTTGCCTCAGCTGAAGCGACGGTTCTACGTCGCAGGAAGAAAGCGCAAGGCTAGAGTCGTGGCAGCATCAAACGGTGGTAAATAGTTAGGGCACGCGCGGCGCCTGCATCGTTGATGATCTGGCCTGTGGCAGGTCTTGGCAGCGTTGAACGACGAAGGTTGACAGAGGGCTCGCAAAACGGTGTTTAATCAGCTCGTAAGGTCCCCGTACGCTGTTGCCCCCTCCAATAAAAAACCTGGAGCTTCAGATGTCTGTGCCACACGATCATGCCGTCAATGCAGTCTCGCAACACTTGTCGTACGAAGAGTTGGTTGGCCTACTGGAATCGATATTTCTGAGGCATGGCACAAGCCCCGAGGTTGCCCGGGTGCTGGCGCAAAACTGTGCGGGCGCCGAACGCGATGGTGCCCACAGCCATGGAGTGTTCCGGATGCCTGGCTATGTCTCGACGCTGAACAGCGGTTGGGTCAATGGCAAGGCCGTTCCGGTGGTCGAGGATGTGGCCTCGGGTTTTGTCCGGGTGGATGCCGGCAACGGCTTCGCCCAACCGGCATTGGCCGCAGGCCGCGAACTGTTGGTGGCGAAAGCCCGCAGCGCCGGCATCGCGGTCATGGCGATCCGCAATTCCCATCATTTCGCTGCACTTTGGCCAGACGTCGAACCCTTTGCCTATGAAGGCCTGGTGGCGCTGAGCGTGGTCAACAGCATGACCTGCGTGGTGCCGCACGGTGCTGATCGCCCGCTGTTTGGCACCAACCCGATTGCTTTCGCTGCACCCCGTGCGGGGGCAGACCCGATCGTGTTTGACCTGGCCACCAGCGCCATCGCCCATGGCGACGTGCAGATCGCTGCGCGCAAGGGCGAGCGTCTGCCACCCGGCATGGGTGTCGACAGCCTGGGCCAGCCAACGCAGGACCCGAAAGCCATCCTGGAGGGCGGCGCATTGCTGCCGTTCGGCGGGCACAAGGGGTCGGCGTTGTCGATGATGGTCGAACTGCTGGCGGCGGCGTTGACGGGCGGTAATTTTTCGTTCGAGTTCGACTGGTCGAATCATCCAGGGGCGAAAACCCCGTGGACCGGCCAGTTACTGATTGTGATCGACCCGAGCAAAGCCGCCGGGCAGAACTTCGCCGAACGCAGTCAGGAACTGGTCAGACAGATGCACGGAGTCGGGCTGCGGCGCCTGCCGGGTGACCGCCGTCACCGCGAGCGGGCCAAGTCACAGACCGAAGGCATCGCGCTCGATGCGCAGACCCTGGCGCAATTGCACGAACTGGCGGGTAATTGAGGTGAAAAAGGCGAGCTATGACGTAATGCCAATTTAGTTAAGCGACTCAAACTCAGAAACAGCAAAGAACAAATGTGGGAGCGAGCTTGCTCGCGATAGCGGTGTGTCAGCTGACATCAATACCGACTGGACGGACGCCATCGCGAGCAAGCTCGCTCCCACACTGGACCTGCTTCGCTCCATGGATCGCCTTCATTGTTTCAGCGACGCCCCAGCAGCAACCCCACCACCAGACCGAAACCGGCCGAGATCGCAACGGTTTGCCAAGGGTGGCCGCCGATGTAGGTTTCGGTCGCGTCGATCACCGGCTGGGTCCGCTCACGCACGCTGGAGACGGAATCGCGTGCCTGCCGCAGTTTCAGCGCGATTTGTTCGCGCAGGTTCTCAGCTTCCTCACCGACCAGTGAGGCACTGCTTTTGAGCAGCTTCTCCGATTCTTCGATCAGCGCTTGAAGCTCGCTGAAGACTTGATCCTTGATTTGCTCGTCGTTTGCGTGCACCGGGGTTTTTCGGGCCATCAGGTGACTCCTTGCTGGTTTTGGGGCAATGATCAATGGAGTGTAGGCGCGGCGGAAAAGTTGCAGGCTTTTTGCCCTGAAACTCAACGCCAATGGAAAATCTGCCTCCGGAGATTTCCACCTTCAGTGTAAGATGTTGCCTATTTTATGCAGCAGGTAACTCCCATGAGCTTCAATCTGGCCGACAAGCCCCTTGCCGAGCGCGCTGCGCTTGAAGATGAAAAGTCCCGTCTGTTCGATCTCTGGCAGAGCAACCTGGGTAAATCCAAAGGCGAAGCGGCACGCTTGTTCGGCGAGCGCTCCAAGCGTAAAGGCAAATGGGCGGAGTGGGTGCGCTCCGAACTGGACGCCATGTCACCGCCGGAATACGCGAATATGGTCCGCAGCGAAGTCAATCGCTTGATGACCGCCAAGTAGGCGCTTGTAAAAAGCTCGCTACGATCGCTTCACGCACTTTCAGCAACAGCGGATCCAGCTGGCTGTTGGTCCGCCAGCCCAGTTCAATCGGATAGCGCGGCAGTGCCAGCGGGCAGGGCAGCACTGTCAGCCCGCTGAGTGCGGCGATGCTCTGCGCCGCATGGGCGGGGATCGTCGCCACGGCCTGGCTGCCCTTGAGCAGGAACGGCAACGCAGCGAAATGCGTAGTTGATGCGCACACCCTCCGACTCAGCCCTAGCCCCGCCAACCCCTCATCGGTAATGCCGATAAACCCTCCAGACGACACCAGAATGTGCTCGCGAGCGACAAACTCGTCGAGGCCTATTTCCTGTTGTCCGTCGGCCAGGCTTTCGGGGTCGACTAGGCACTGATAGCCGCCTTCACCCAGTACCTGACGGCTGAGCAAACGTTCGGCAAAACCGCCGGCGGTGATCGCCAGGTCAACGCTGCGCTCCATCAAGGCCTGAGCCACGATCTGGCTGTGGGTCTGGCGAAAGATCAGGCGCAGCTTTGGCGCGCACTGGGCGATTTCCTCGATCAATCGCCGACCGTAGGCAATCTCGAAATCATCCGACAGCCCCACAATCACTGAACGACCTTCGTACTGGTTGGCGGTCGGATCGACCATTGCCAGGCTTTGTCGGCATTTGTTCAGCGCATCGCTGATCACCGGTTTCAATTGATTGGCGCGCAATGTCGGCGCCAGGCCGCGACCGGTGCGCACGAACAGTTGATCGGCGTAGACGTCGCGCAGCCGGCGCAATGCCGCACTGACCGCCGATTGCGTGACGCCCAGGCGCAGTGCGGCGCGGCTGGCGCTGGATTCGTCGTGCAGCGCTTCGAAGACTTTGAGCAAGTTGAGGTCGATCTCGGCGATATTCATTTGGCTCATATCTTTCAGCAGTGAGCGGGGCTTTATTCATGATCGGCGGTGGCCGGAGAATGAGCAATACCTCACAGCTCAGGGAGTTACCGCGATGCCAAAATCCATTGTTGCTGCACTGCAAATCGGTTCGTTGCCAGGTGGCAAGGGCGAGACCCTGGAACAGATACTGTCTTATGAACAGGCGATCATCGAGTCCGGCGCCGGGCTGGTGGTCATGCCCGAGGCATTGCTCGGCGGTTACCCCAAAGGCGAAGGCTTCGGCACGCAGTTGGGTTACCGATTGCCGGAAGGTCGTGAGGCGTTTGCGCGCTATTTCGCCAATGCCATCGATGTGCCGGGCGCTGAAACCGAAGCCTTGGCGGGATTGTCTGCGCGTACCGGTGCGAATCTGGTGCTGGGGGTGATCGAACGTTCAGGCAGCACCTTGTACTGCACCGTGTTGTACTTCGAGCCACAAGCCGGGTTGGTGGCCAAGCACCGCAAATTGATGCCCACCGGCACCGAGCGGTTGATCTGGGGCAAGGGCGACGGCTCCACGCTGCCCGTGGTCGACAGCCAGGTCGGGCGCATTGGCGCGGCCGTGTGCTGGGAAAACATGATGCCGCTGCTGCGCACGGCGATGTACGCCAAGGGCGTGGAAGTCTGGTGCGCGCCGACGGTCGACGAGCGCGAAATGTGGCAAGTCAGCATGCGCCACATCGCCCATGAAGGACGTTGCTTCGTGGTCAGCGCCTGCCAGGTTCAGCAATCACCCCAAGCCTTGGGTCTTAAGATTGCCAACTGGCCGGCCGAGCGCCCGTTGATTTCCGGCGGCAGTGTGATCATCGGCCCGATGGGCGACGTTCTGGCCGGGCCATTGTTGGGCGGCGCAGGTTTGCTGACCGCCGAGATCGACACCGACGAACTGGTGCGTGCGCGCTACGACTACGACGTGGTCGGGCACTACGCGCGCCCGGACGTGTTCGAGCTGACCGTGGATGAACGGGCCAAACCCGGTGTGCGGTTTATCTGAGACGCCGCCACTCTTCGCGGGTGATTTCCCAGAGCTCCCTGGGAAAGCGCCCACCGACAAAATCGCCATCATCGCAGTGAATCAAACGCATCCCGGTGCGCTCCGACAGTCGCCGCGAAGCCAGATTGGGCGCGGCCTTGGGCACCCGCATCAGCGAACGGTCGAGGGTCTCGAACCAGTATTGAGTGACTGCAGCGCTGGCTTCGGCCATCAACCCTTGACCTTGCCACTGCGGACTGAGCCAGAAGCCACGGTTGTTGTCCGGCTCGTTCATCAGGCTGACATTACCGATCAACTGCTCGGGCGCTGATTTCAAGCGAATCGACCAATGCCATTCTTCGCCACGGGCAATCGCCGGCAGGGCGATGTCGCGCAGGTAAGTCAGCGCGCCATCTGCCGGATAGGGCCACGGGACCAGGGCATTCAGGTAGCGCACCACTTCCCAGTGCGGGAAGTGCTGTTGAATTGCTTCGGCATCGGCCAGTTCCAGTGGCCGCAGGATCAAGCGTTCGGTGTACAGCGTGGGGGATCTTTCCATGGTTGAATCCACTTCCCTGTTTGTCAGCAATACGCACTGTGTTCTGCGGCTGATTTACCAGATGCCGGCTGTCGAGCCCGGCAGGTTGAGTGTGCCTTTGTCGACAAAACGGATGGTGCCAAACACGCCGCCAGACAGTTTGCCGCGTAATACATAAGGCAGGTTGTTGAGGGATTGTGTCTGGCTCAGGCCAAGGGTTTGGCGCAGCATGGAGAACGCCGAAATACTCACGGGTACGCTGATGATCGCTTCCGAGTAACGCGGGATCGATCCTGTTTGATCGCTCACGCCAGTGGCGAGGGGTTGGCCGTTGACCTCCAGGCTCAGGGCCACGCCGTTGTAGTTGATGGGAGTTTCGTTGGGGTTTTGCAGGCGCAGTTTCACCGCAAAGCGCACTTCCAGGTCCTGGTTTTGCAACGGTTCGATGCCGACCACGTTGATGTTCAGCGGATCACGATTGGGGAACAGGGCGCAGGCGCTCAGACTGAGCAACAGCAGGGAAAGGCTTAAAGCGAGGAATCTGCGCATGAACGAGCTCTCGAAAATAAGGGTCGAACCGCAGGCGGCTCGACCCTCGAGCAGCGTTAGCGGTTCACCTGTGCGACCACGACCGGCTTGAGTGGTTCGCCGTGAGGTGTGACATCCGGGTTCTCCATGACCGTGAGGATCGAGGCTTCCGGATCGAAATCGTCTTCTTCCAGCTCAATGAATTCTTCGGGCAGAAAGATATTCAGCACGATAGCGCACAATGCGCCGACGGTGATCGGCGACTCGAAGATGTTGTGCAGCGCCTTGGGCAATTCGTGCAGCACTTCCGGTACGGCCGCAACACCCAGTCCCATGCCTAGCGAAATGGCGACGATCAGCATGTTGCGCCGATGCAGTCCGGCCTCGGCGAGGATCTTGATCCCGGCCACCGCCACCGTGCCGAACATCACCAGCTCAGCGCCGCCCAGCACCGGTTTGGGCATCAGTTGCAACACGGCGCCAATCATCGGGAACAGCCCGAGCACTACCAGCAGCCCGGCAATAAAGAACGCGACATAACGACTGGCCACGCCGGTGAGCTGGATCACCCCGTTGTTTTGCGCGAAGGTCACCATTGGCATGCTATTGAAGACCGCCGCCATTGCCGAGTTGAGGCCGTCGGCAAGCAAGCCGGACTTGATCCGCCGAATGTAGATCGGGCCCTTGACCGGTTGCTGGGAAATCATCGAGTTGGCGGTCAGGTCGCCCGCCGCTTCCAGCGGCGAGACCAGGAAAATCACCGCCACCGGAACGAACGCCACCCAATCGAAGTTGAAACCGTACTTGAACGGCACCGGCACGCTCATCAGCGGCACAGCAGTCATGTTGGCGAAATCGACAGCGCCCATCAGCCACGCGACGACGTAACCGAGGGTCAGGCCAATGACAATGGCGCCCAGACGCAAGAACGGTACATCGACCCGATTGAGAACGACGATGGTGCCCAGCACCAATGCGGCCAGAGCCAGGTGGCTTGCGGCGCCCAGGTCCGCAGCGCCAAAGCCGCCGGCGATGTCGGTCATGGCGACCTTGACCAGCGACAAACCCATCAAGGTGATGATGGTGCCGGTCACTACCGGGGTGATCAACATCCGTAACTTGCCAATGAACTGGCTCAGCACCACTTCGATAAACGCGGCAAAGAAGCACACACCGAAAATCGTCGATAGGATTTCATCGGTGCCACCACCACGCGCCTTGACCATGAAGCCGGCGCTGAGAATCACGCTGATAAACGAGAAGCTGGTGCCTTGCAGGCACAGCAGGCCGGAACCGATTGGCCCGAAGCGCCGAGCCTGAACGAAAGTGCCCAGGCCCGAGACGAACAGCGCCATGCTGATCAGATACGGGATTTCGCTTTGCAGGCCCAGAGCGCTGCCCATGATCAGGGTCGGTGTGATGATCCCGACAAAGCTCGCCAATACGTGTTGAAGTGCGGCGAAGACCGTCGCGGTGAAGTGCGGGCGGTCGTAGAGACCGTAGATCAGGTCGGAACGAAGCGCAGTTTTCGAGTGGTCAGATGAGGTCACGGGAAGGGGGCCAAAAAGGCCAGGTCAGAAAAGGGAGGCGCAGGATGCCAGCCGCGGGCATCAAGGGCAACGCACGGCTGTTCAAAACGGACGGGGCTGGAACGACAAACCCGCCAGCCTTGTGAAAAGGTGGCGGGTTTTGTGTTATTTGCAGACCCGCAGGAGAACCTGTGGCGAGGGGGCTTGCCCCCGTTGGGGCGCGAAGCGACCCTAAAACCGGTGTCCGCGGTGTATCTGGAAGTTTCTGTTGGCCGGGGTGACGACTGCTGCGCAGCCGAACGGGGGCAAGCCCCCTCGCCACAAGGGCCCCCCGGTGTTGCTTGTTACTGCGGTCAATCCGGTGGATCGAGGTGATCCAGGGCGCGATTTACGGCGAGTTCGGCCAGGGAAATCATCTGCTGGATCGCCAGTGCGGTATTGCGTTTGGGGCCTTCGAGTTCGAACGCCAGATCGCTGGCCATGACATTCGCCGAGGCGAGGGTCTCGCAGGTGTGGGCCAGCAGGGTTTCACTGTCGACATCCGGGGCAATGACGAAAATGCAGCCGGGGCGTCGGTCGGCCAACAATTGCTTGGTCTCGGGCAGCACCAGGTAATGATCGAGCGCACGGTGTGCGGCGGCGTGGAGTTCTTTTGAATCGAGGGAAGCGTAGGGGGAAACAGGGTCCGTTTCGGGGGGATTTGGGGTAGCTTTGAACATGGCGAATCTCCTTACTTAAAAGTGGAGTCGCAACCTATTGCTACCAAACGATAGGGTGGCGACTGAACGCAGGTTGGTAGACCGGGTAAGGAAACCGGCGCACCCGAAGGCGCCCTGCGCACAGCCGCCATAACAAACAGCAGACGACAAAAAGCGTCAACTGAATGGAAATGTCGGAGCTGTGCGCCTTACCTCGGGCTACCAAACCCGATCGCTGATAATCAGCGACACGGAAACGATAGAGGCGAGGACCAAAGCGCACAAGCCGGCGGATTCTGGCGCAGGTGTAGGCAGCGACGCAAGGTGTTGTAGCCTTTGGTTTATCCGTTGGCCGACAAATTAAACGCCGCCAACAAATCCTCTTCAAACGCCAACTGCGCATCGCCCGGCACCTGCGCGCGGTGTCGGGCCAGGTGGAAGTTCACGTCAAAACTCAACGCTGGCTGGCCAACCGCTTTGATCAAGCCTTTGTCTTCCCACGACCGGGCGAAGTGGTCGGGCAGGTAGCCAACGTGTTTGCCGGAAAGAATGAAGGCGAGGGTGCCTTCGACCTGTTCCGAACGCGCCGAGCTGAGTTTGCTGTGCAGCGGTTCGTCACTGCGCAGGAAGCGGTAGGGGTGATCGACCCGGTCGGTGTTGCGCAACGCTTCTTCATCCGGTGCGTCGTTGTTGAACAGCGGATGCCCGATCGCGCAATACAGGTGCTGGGTTTCGCTGAACAGCGAACGGTAGTCGAAAGCGCTTTGCACCTGGGAGAAGTAACCGATCGCCAGGTCCAGCCGCTGTTGCAACAACAGCCGTTCCATTTCCCCGGGCATCGCGCTGATCAGCTCGATGCGCACCGATTCATCCCGTTCACGAAAGCGTCGAATCGCCTCGGCGACCTGTTGCAGCACGGACTGATCGAGAGCTTCGGACAGCCCCAGGCGCACCTCGCCGATCAACCGTCCGGCCACGCCATTGGATTGATGGCGGAAGGCTTCGATGGACTCGAACAGCCCGCGAGTCGCCAGCAGTAACTGCTCACCCTTGGGCGTCAGCCTGAATCCGCCTTTGCCGCGACTGCACAACCGATAGCCGAGGCGGGTTTCCAGCTTGGCCATTTGCTGACTGATGCTCGACTGGCTCAGGCCTAGTTCACCTTGTGCAGCGCTGAAGCCGCCGCATTCGACGACGCTGACGAACAGGCGCAGCAGGTGCAGATCCAGATCATGCAGTTGACCGAGCATCAAACATTACTCCAGGCGAAAGTCAGGATAATAAACTTAATATTTTTCCAATGTATCTTTCGCTGCAAGCTGCAAGCACTTCAATCGCTCAGGTGCTCGTCATGGTTACGGCTCTCAGGTTTGCGTTTCCCGCGTTAATGTTGGCTGCGGCCCTGTCGGCGCAGGCTGAAGAAAAGGTCATCAATCTCTACAGTTGGGCCGATTACGTGGCACCCGAAACCCTGCAGCGCTTCGAGCAGGAAACCGGCATCCATGTGCGCTACGACACCTTCGACACACCGGAAGTCCTGGAAACCAAACTGCTCACCGGCGGCAGTGGTTATGACGTGGTGGTGCCGTCTTCCAGCGTGCTGGCCCGTGGGCTGGCGGCCGGGGCGCTGAAGGAAATTCCCCACGATCAGCTCAAAGGCTACGCCAACCTTGATCCGGATTTACTCGGCAAACTCGCCGCCGTCGATCCCGGTAACCGCTATGGCGTGCCGTATACCTGGGGCACTCTGGGCTTGGGCATGAACGTCGAGGCCGTGGAGAAGCGCTTGCCCGGCGTACCGCTGAACAGCCTGGACTTGCTATTCAAGCCTGAATACGCCAGCAAGTTGAAGGATTGCGGCATCGCGATCATCGATTCGCCGCAGGAAGTCATCGGCCTTGCGCTGCATTACCTCGGTAAAGATCCCTACAGCACCGACAAGAATGATCTGGCGGCTGCCGAAGCCTTGTTGCACCAGCTACAGCCTTCCGTGTTGTACGTCGCCAGCGGCCGACAGATCAATGACCTGGCCAACGGCAGCGTGTGCCTGGCGCTGACCTACAACGGTGACGCCAGCATGGCCGCCGATCAGGCGCGCAAGGCCAACAAAACCTTCGAAGTTGCCTACCGGATTCCTACGCAGGGCACGCTGGTCTGGCAGGACAATCTGGCGATCCCGAAGGATGCTCCGCACCCGGAAGCCGCGCGGGCCTTCATCGAATTCATGTTGCGCCCCGAATCCGTTGCAGCGCTGACCAACACGCTGTTTTTCGCCACCGCCAACCTCGCCGCCACGCCTTTGGTTGATTCGGCGGTGCGCAATGACCCAGACATCTTTCCGCCCGATGACGTACGCGGCCGGCTTTACGCCGACCAGACCATGAGCCTCAAGGACATGCGTCAGCGCACCCGTCTGTGGACCACTTTCCGTAGCCGCGAATAACAAGGATTGCTTCATGGATATCTCTGAACAGAACGACCAGGCCATCACTCGCGACAGTCTTTACGGGACTGCCGCCGAAAGTACCTACGCCGGTATCACCAGTTTCATGCGGCGCCGTTACAGCCGAGACCTGCGTGGTGTGGATGTGGTGGTCAGCGGCGTGCCGTTCGACACGGCTACCAGCAACCGTCCCGGCGCACGCTTCGGGCCTCGGGGGATTCGCGCCGCGTCGACCGGTATCGCCTGGGAACGTCACTGGCCATGGACGTTTGACCCGTTCGATCATTTGGCGGTGATTGACTATGGCGATTGCGCCTTCGACTCCGGTACGCCGGAGTCGGTACCGGACAGCATCGAAGCCCATGCCGAGAAAATCCTCACGGCGGGTTGCGCGATGTTGACCTTCGGCGGCGACCATTTCATCAGCTATCCGTTGCTCAAGGCCCATGCCCGCAAGCACGGCGCCTTGTCGCTGATCCATTTTGATGCGCACAGCGACACTTGGCCGGACGAAGATGGCAAGCGCATCGACCACGGCACGATGTTCTGGCACGCAGCCAAAGAAGGCCTGGTCGATCCATCGCGTTCGGTGCAAATCGGCTTGCGCACCACCAACAACGATCACCAGGGCTTTGAAGTGCTGGACGCACGGCACGTGCATCGGCGCGGCTGTGACGCGATCATCGAAGCGATTCGTGCCCGGGTCGGCGATAACCCGGTGTACCTGACCTTCGACATCGACTGCCTCGACCCGGCCTTCGCGCCCGGCACCGGCACCCCGGTGTGCGGTGGCTTGAGCACGGTGCAAGCGCTGGAGATTCTCGGCGGCCTGCGCGGGATCAATGTGGTGGGCATGGACGTGGTGGAAGTCGCGCCGGCGTACGACTGCGCGGAAATCACCTCACTGGCGGCGGCGACACTGGCGATGGAGATGCTGTGTTTGTACGCGGCTAAACACAAGGTCGATCGCTAACCCTGTGGGAGCGAGCTTGCCCTAATGCCAGTCAGTAACATAAATCTTTCGCCTGGCGGAAATTTGTGGCGAGGGGGCTTGCCCCCGCTCGGCTGCGAAGCAGTCGTAAACCGGCAGATGCATTCTCCCTGATGAAAGACGACCATCGAATTTAGGGCCGCTTTGCGACCCAGCGGGGGCAAGCCCCCTCGCCACAGATTAGGCGTCTGACTTACCAGCACCAGGGAAAGCCCGCTCCTTCACAGGAGGGGCATTTGCTGCTGACAGTTTCTGACAGTGGCCTCTGCTAAGCTCCGCCGACCTTCATTCCACAGAGCAGGCTGATCGTGTCGCGTACCAGTCGGTTGTTGACCTTGTTGCAAGTGCTGCGCGGTAAAAGTCGTCCGGTGACGGCGGCGACACTGGCCAGTGAGCTGGAGATCTCGGAGCGTACGCTGTATCGCGATATCGCGGAACTGACGGCCCTCGGTGCGCCGATCTTTGGCGAAGCGGGTATCGGTTATGTGCTGCGCAGCGGTTTGTTTCTGCCGCCGCTGATGCTCAATGCCGACGAGACGGAAGCGGTGGTGCTGGGTTTGCGTTATGTCGATCAGCGTGGCGATGAGGTGTTGAGCAAGGCCGCCGCCGATGCGTTGGCGAAGATTGCCGCGGTGCTGGCGCCCGACGCTCAGGAGGCCTTGCGCAACCCGACGGTCTTGCCGGGGCCGCCGGGTTATGGCTATCCGCAAAACGCGGTGGAATTGAACGTGTTTCGCCAGGCGATTCGTGCGCAGGCCAAGTTGCATATCGATTACGCGGACGTGAACAAAACCCCTAGCCAGCGGTTGATCTGGCCGTTGGCGCTGGGGTTTCTGAATGAGGCGCGGGTGATCGTTGCCTGGTGCGAGTTGCGCGGGGATTATCGAACGTTTCGTACCGACCGGATTGCCGCTGCCCGAGAGCTGGGTGAGCGCTATCCGGGGCGTCGTAGTGACCTGTTGCGCGCCTGGCGCAAGGCAATGCAACTGGATGAAACAGGGCGTTTCACTCCTGACAAGAACTGACACGAGGTTGTTTTAGCATGGCTCCAGAATCAATCAACAAGGAGCCGTACCATGTCGAACCCAGCCGTTTCACTCGCACCCGCCATTGCCGCCTATATCGCTGCCGCCAATGCTCGTGACAGTTCGGCGGTCGCCAGTTTTTTCGCCGAGGATGCCAACGTTTTCGATGAAGGCGCCCATCAGGTCGGCACCCACGCCATCGCCCAATGGATGGAAGACACCGCACGCCGTTACCAGCCTCGGGTCGAGGTGCTGGATGTGCAGCAACGCACCGGAAAAGTACTGGTCAGTAACCTGATTTCCGGCACGTTCCCCGGCAGCCCGCTGGAATTGCGCTACATGTTCCGTCTGAACGAACAAGGCAAAATTGCCCGACTCGATATCTCGCTCTAACTACATCCGCTATTGATCGTTCCCACGCTCCCGCGTGGGAATGCCTCTTGGGACGCTCCGCGTCCAGTGACGCAGAGCGTCACGGGCTGCATTCCCACGCAGAGCGTGGGAACGATCATCCGTCGACAAACACATGCCATACTTGGCGTTTTGTGCACTGACCAATGGCCGATATGACTTTCGATTCGCCCCTCAGCGCTTACCAATACGCAATCAAGCAAAAAGGCTTCGTCCCCGATGCCGCGCAAGAACATGCCGTTCTGGCGTTACAGCACTGTCACGAAGCCTTGCATCAAGGCCGAACGCCGGTCACCGGGGTTTACCTCTGGGGGCCGGTCGGGCGTGGCAAGACCTGGTTGATGGATCAGTTTTACCAAAGCCTGCGTGTTCCGGCGCGGCGTCAGCACTTTCACCATTTCATGGGCTGGGTGCATCAGCGCTCGTTTCAACTGACCGGCACGGCCGACCCGCTGCGAGCGCTGGCCCGTGAGTTGGCCCGGGATGTGCGGGTGCTGTGTTTTGACGAATTGTTCGTCAATGACATCGGTGACGCGATCATCCTCGGGCGATTGTTTCAGGTGATGTTCGACGAAGGCGTGGTGATGGTCTGCACTTCCAATCAACCACCGGATCAGCTCTACGCAGACGGTTTCAACCGTGACCGGTTTTTGCCGGGGATTGCCGCGATCAAAGGCCACATGCAAGTGGTGGCGGTGGAGGGTGGCGAAGATCACCGATTGCATCCTGGCGCAGCTCTGCAGCGTTATTGGGTCAGCGCACCCGGTCAGCACGATCCGATGAGTGAGGTGTTCAAACAACTGACCGAAGGACAGCCGGTATCCAGCGATTCGGTCACCATCGGCTATCGCTCGGTAACGGTCGTCAAGGCCAGTGAAACCGTACTCTGGTGCCGTTACGGGGACCTGTGCGAGCAACCATTTGCGGCGATGGACTTCATGGCACTGTGTGACCGCTTCAACGCTATTCTGTTGAGCGAAGTCCCCAGTCTCAGCGCCCATCAGCGTCCCGGCCGCATTGCCCGAGGCACTGAGGATGGCGCCGAGCGCGTCGAGGCCGGCGACCGTGAACTGCCGCAATTGTCTATACACGATGACAGCGTGCGGCGCTTCATCGCGCTGGTCGACGAGTGCTACGACCGCAAAGTGCCGCTGTACCTCGACGCGCAGGTGCCGATGGATGAGCTGTATACCGAGGGTTACCTGGAGTTCCCGTTTCGCCGGACCCACAGCCGGTTGAAAGAAATGCAATTACAGCGCTTTGCCGAAGCCTGAAACTATTAGGCTAACCGAGATTTTGTTCGGTCAAACGCTGCACCGCCAGCCGACGGTAATGGGAAGGGGTCATCCCTTTGAGTTGCTGAAAGCGTCGGTTGAAGTTGGAAATATTGTTGAAGCCCGACTCGAAGCACACCTCGGTCACCGGTTTATCGCCATCGGCCAGCAACTCGCAGGATTTACTGATGCGCAAGCGATTGACGAACTCGATGAAACAGCGCCCGGTAGCCTGCTTGAAGACTCGCGAGAAGTAGGTCGGTTTCATGCCCAGATGTTCGGCGACTTCTTCCAGTGGCAGTTCGCGAGCGTAGTGGGCAAAGATGTAATCCACCGCCCGGTTGGTGCGGTCGATGTTATGTTCGTCGGCCAATTGCGGCGTGGTGGCACCGGACAGCAACTGGTAATCGTCGGTGGCCGCCAGCAACTCCAGCAGAATGAAAAAGTACCCGAGGCGGGTAACGCCTTTGGCGTCGGCAATCCGCTGCATCAGGTCCATCGCCTGGCGAATCGTGTGTTTACACCGAAACTCGATGCCGTACTGCGCACGCTCCAGCAGGGGTGTCAGGCTCTTGAGCTCGGTGAACACCTGATGGCCGCTTTCGAACAGCTCATCGGTGAAGTTCACCAGCATGTCGCGCTTGGGCACCACTTCGTCTTCGGCGACCTGGCTGATCCAGTTGTGGGGCAGGTTAGGGCCGGTCAGAAACAGCGTTTCGGGGTAAAAATTGCCGATGTAATCGCCGATGAACACCTTGCCCGAGCTTGCGACAATCAGGTGCAGTTCATATTCCTTATGGAAATGCCAACGCACCAGCGGGCAGGGGAATCCGTGCTGGCGATAAATGATGGACAACCCGTTATGGTCGTCCATCAATTCGTATGAGGGGTCGGTGACTCTTGCCGCTCGGGTCATGGCTGCACGCTTGTGGGTATCTGCAGCCGATAATGCCTCCTTCAAGAAAGGGACACCAGTCTTGAGTTACGCGCCCGGCGCAAGCGCGATCAGCCCATGCTGACGGCCTTCATACTGTTGGCTATCCAGCAATAACGAACAATTTCGGACTCTTCGACAAAGTCGGTGTTGATAATGCAGCAGCGGCTCACCCAGTCCCGTGATTGATGAAACCAGTCATTGATAGCGTTCTTGATGTCCACGGGACCTCCAAGAAACGAATAGCTGGTGGCTGACAGGGACCATAGAAAATTGCCGGAATGCTCAGTACTCAAGGTGTTGGCAATGTGGTTGCGCAAATCGTCGATATCAGTGAATAGCTTGTCGCTCCACTTGTGAACAACTCTCGGCCAGAACGTGGTTTCATCAAGATCATCCGGCCCGTGGGCGGCCAGCACTAGCCTGCGATGAGGGCTGGCTCGCTTCAGTTGCCCGATGGAGAGCCGCGATTGTGCAAATGGAATGGTTGTGTGTCCCAGCCGCCTCAAGAGCAAGGCGTTGAACTTTTTATAGTCGAAGGAGTGCTTGCCACCCGCCAGAAGGTGAAAATCAAGCACGATGAACTCGTTAGGATTGCGTTGAAGAAACGCCAGAACGGCGTCGATAAGTTCATCCAGTACGCGATGAGACTCCAGGCCATTGTGGTGAAAGTAAAAAATATCCTGATCGTGTCCCGGCTTATACCCCAGGCGTATATCGAACGCTCTGACACCCTGGGCCAGTTGCCAGGGAAATGTATCGTTTTGACAGGTTGTCCAATGGCCGATAACCACGTCGTAGTTAGGGGCCTTTTTATCCATGCCGCAATTGTGGGCGCCTGGCCAGATAATGTCGGTTAACTTCAGGGTGTCGATATCCAGGACTTCGTTCATCCAGGCCTGCTTGTTTAAATGTCCTGCAGTGTTTTGTGGCATGTGTGCTCCTGCTGTCTGTTGCACGTGTCAATCCATAGACGCGCGGTATGTTTTTTGGGTGTTGAGTGCTGAGCCTTCGCGGACACAGGCTGCACATAACAAGATAAGTGCAGTGTGTACCGGGTGACAGCTACTACGATCCTTTTGTTACGTAGGAATACGCTGGCGGCACAGTAATATATTGTCAATCTTGAGGTTGTTGGGTGAGTGGTTAGTTGGCGTGTATGCGGATATAAAGATAGCGAAAGTTGCGATGAGCACATTGTCATGCTGCGCGCAAAAACACATACGTATTGGATGAAATATGGCTAACAATTTTTATAAATGGATGACCGACATGCCTGTCCTCGACGGCTTGACATTGGGAGAGTTGGTATTGCCAGGCGCTCACAATTCGGGCGTCGACAAAAAGGCTGCTTATGCCGTTCCGGGCGTCAGCCACTGGGCAGCTTGCCAGAATAATAGTTTTTACTATCAACTGGTCAATGGTGCCCGCGCACTTGATCTCAGGCTTGAGTATGACGGCAAGGGCGGCTTCTGGTTTCAGCACAATGGATATCGATCTTCTCGGGCCCTGGAAGATCTGATCATGGCCGTGGACAGATTCCTTGAGCAAAATCCCGGTGAGTTCATTGTCCTGAATTTTCAGCAACTGAGTTCCAATAGCAGTCGCTTCGACGAAAAAGAATTTTCTCGACTGCTGACGCAACACTTGGGAGGCCGGGTGATTCCCCCCGAAAATCGTTATTTGACGTTGGGGGAGCTAAAAAGTGTCAGTCCATTTCAACGTGTCATGCTGGCGTCTTATGGGGACGTTGATCGCAGTTACTTCAATTGGGGACTCAGAGGCGAATGGACGGGGATAGACCTTGCCAGTGTCGCTGATGTAAAGGTGTTTATTACCAAAACCATAGAGTATCCAGAGGGTGTTGGGATGCCATGGTCAATGTCCGCCACGAGTTACGGTTTGGCACAAGGGCCTGTGAACATAACCACTCATTTGAATGAGTGGTTTGACCCGGCTCGCAATGAAAGGGTGTTGAATTGCAGCGTGATCAATGTTGATTTCTTTGAAGAGTCGGCGCTGGTTGCTCATTGCATGGAAGCCAATCTTATGAAGGCGAAAGCGAAACAAAAGTGACGCTTTGTTGTGTCGGGCTCGACCGAAAAGTCAGCATGAACGACCCGCGGGTTAACGAAAGCTTAACCGTTAGTGCGGTTTTTTTCTTCAATCCACTGCGACATATATTGAGTGCTCTTGTGCTGATGGTGCCGCAACATACTGCCGATAAAGTTATCATTGCGCTGTTTCAACAGGTTTTCGCGGCAACCCATCAGCCGATCAATCAGTGCCGGGCCATGGACGCGCTGTTGGTAACGACCGGCCAATAGTTTTATGCCGGCGTTTTGAGCAAGGGTCCACTGCGTCTTGTCTTGGTATAGGCGCACGGCTGCATCGGCAAGGCTTTGGGCGCTTTCGGCGATCGCGCCCGGCCAAGGCATATTCCCCGACATGCCTTCGGCACCGACCGGCGTGGTGACATTCGGAGTGCCGCAAAGCATGGCGTCGACAATCTTGCCCTTGATGCCAGCGCCGAATCGTAGCGGTGCCAGGCAGATGCGTGCCGCAGACATGACCTGCAAGGCGTCTTCGGCCCAGTTCATCACATGAAACCCTTGGCTCGGGTTGTGCAATGCGGTGGCTTTGGGCGGTGTGTAGGCGCCATAAATGTGCAGTTGCGCACCGGGTAGTTGTTGCCGGATCAGCGGCCAGAGAGTGGTTTTCATCCAGAGTACGGCGTCCCAGTTAGGCGCGTGACGGAAATTGCCGATGCTCAGGAAGTGCGCACGGTCCTCGAAGGGGGTGAACGGCTGAGTGATCGGGTCGATCATCAACGGGCACCAGTGCAGCACCTGACGCGGCAGTTTGAACTGCTCGATCAGCAACTCAATCTCGACCTCCGAGATCATCAGGTTCAGGTCGCAACGGAACAGCGCGGCAATTTCACGCTTGGCCAGGTCGGTTTCGGCCATGAGCTCGAACTCTTCACGCAACGCCGGGGCGAACAACTCGCTGAAGTCATTGGCGTCGTCACTGGCCTTCAGGCGCTCCTTGAGCCGCTGGTGGCGGGCATGTCGCAAGCTCTGCAGGTCAGAGGTCTCAAGTACGCGCAAGGCGCCCGGGCAATGTTTCTCAACACGCCAGCCGAACTGTTCTTCCATCATGAACTGATCGAACAGCACGATATCCGGAGCCAGATCGCTGACGAAGGTATCGAAACTGCTGTTGTTCAACTCGATGGGGACTTCACGAATACCCAGCTCCGTCAGATCGGCCTTGTGTTCGCCCGCACCGGCCGGGCTGCTGAACGTGATGTCCCAGCCTTGCTGTAAAAACGTTTCAAGGATTTGCATCACGTGTCCGCTGGCTGCGGAAGAGCGCGGCTCGGGCCAGACGTAACCAATGACCAGGACTTTGGTTGCGCGGGGCTGACTCATGAACGGGATTTCCTTGATGCAGGCAGAAGACTGGGAAGAAACGAGGGGCGCAATTAAACCACAGCTGATGGTGTTTATTGTGCCCGGCAATCGTCCAACGATGCCTTATGCGCTTGTATTGACTGGAAGTTTCCCGATTCATGAGTTAGCGTCTGACAGCTGATTCATGGACGTTTTTCGATGACCCAACCCACCGCACTTCAGACTAAAGTCGCCTCGCAGATTCTCATGGCGATCCGGTCTGGCGAGTTAACACCCGGCAGTCACCTTAAAGAGGTCGAACTGGCCGAGCGCTTTGGCGTGTCTCGCTCACCGATTCGTGGGGCGCTGGTCTATCTGGCGCAAGAGCTGGTGATCGGACGCTTGCCGCATCAGGGTTATTGCGTGCTGGATACACCGCTCAGCGATGAGTTGGCCAAGGTCAGTCTGCCGATCGGTGAGGATGAGGAGTTGTATCAGCGGTTGATCGATGATCGACTGGCTCAGGCGATTCCCGATCAGGTGATGGAGAGTGATCTGTTGCGTCGTTACGGTGCCAGTAAAGCGGTATTGCGCCGTTGTTTGCTGCGGTTGTCCGACGAAGGGGTCATGCAGCGCAAACACGGGCACGGCTGGATGTTTTTACCCACGTTGAGCTCGGCAGAAAAGCGCTTCGAAAGCTATCGTTTCCGCATGCTCCTGGAACCTGCGGGTTTGCTCGAACCGACCTTCAACCTGCCGCGTGAACGTCTACAGCGTTGTCGTGAAAAGCAGCAGGCACTGCTCGAAGGTACTCCCGACAGCCTGAGCTTTTTCGAAGCCAATGCCGAGTTCCACGAGTTATTGGCTGCTGCGTCCGGCAATAGCTTCATTCTGCAAACCGTGCAGCAGCAAAACCGCCTGCGCCGGCTGACCGAATTTCACACCGTGTCCAATCTCGAGCGGGTTCGCACCTCGTGCCGCGAACACCTGGAAATTATTGATGCGCTAGAGCACGGCGATCGGGAATGGGCATCGACCTTGTTGTACCGCCATCTGAAAGTCGCCAGCACCCTGAACGAAATGCCCAAGAAAGGCTGAGTTCAGGCCGCGAGCATGCTCAGAACCTTGTCGCGCAACTGCTCAATAGAGAACGGCTTGCCAATCACCGACATGCCTTCCGGCACGTCGATATTTTCCGCATAACCACTGGCAAACAGTATCGGTAACGCCGGACGCAGCTCGCGCGCCTGTGCAGCCAGCTCCCGGCCATCCATCCCCGGCAATCCCACATCGGTCATCAGCAAATCAATGATTTGCGCGCTATTGTTGATCAGGGCGAGCGCTGCTTTGCCACTGTCGGCCTCCAGCACCTTGAACTCGAGTTCTTCCAGCACGTCGACGATCAGCATCCGCACGATGCTATCGTCTTCGACTACAAGGATGGTGGGCGCTGTGGCGGACATGGTGGCGGCTCTCGGAAGAAGGCGTTCGGTCACGGGTTGATTGTAGTTACCGACGTGAGTCGACAGGGTAACCATTCTCGCTGAATCATGCAGAACGATGCAGGATATTGCCGCAAGGTTGTCAGAAAAAAGGATCCGAGAGGCGTTTATGGAGCAAACTCCTTCACTTACAACGGTTCACCAAGGCCATCCAATGACTTCTTCGTCTTCGGTTGATGAGCAAGGTTTTCGCAAACTCCTGAGCCGCAATATCAGCCTGCCGCTGGGTATGGGCGTGCTTAGCGCGGTATTTTTTGTCTCTTTGATCACCTATCTGTTGTCGGTGATTCAATGGGTCGAGCACACGGACCGGGTGATCAATAACGCCAACCAAGCGTTAACGCTGACGGTCGATCTGGAAACCGGGATGCGTGGTTTTCTGTTGTCCGGTGACGAGCATTTTCTCGATCCCTACGAAACGGCCAAACCGAGGATCATCGCAGCGCTCAAGACCTTGCAGGAACTGACGGCCGATAACCCGCCACAGGTTGATCGCCTGCGCAGGATCGAGGCGTTGCAGGTCGAGTGGAACGATTACGCGCAGACCATGATCGATTTGCAGCACCGCAGCGGTGATTACCGGGCTGCCGTGAAATCCGGCCGCGGTAAGCGACTGACTGATGAAATCCGCAAGCAGTACGAAGATGTCATCGACATGGAGCAACAGTTGCGTATCACGCGCAACGAAGAGGTTCGACGCACGACGATCTGGAGCATTTCCCTGTATTTGCTGTTGGTTGCCGGTATCAGTGGTTTGCTGGCCTACATCGGCCGTCGCGATTTGCTCAGTCTGTCGAAAAGCTACAGTGCCAACCTCGCGGCGCAACAGAGCAGCGCGCAACGTCTGGAACAACAAGCCTGGCTGCGTAATGGCCAGACCGAATTGGCGGAACAGGTACTTGGGCAACTGACGTTAAATCGGCTGGGTCGCAATATTCTGCAGTTTTGCGCGCAATACCTCGGCAGCGCCGTCGGCGCGATGTACGTCAAAGAAGAGCGCGGAGGCCTCACGCGCATTGCCTCTTATGGTTTCTCCCGCGAGCAGGAAGGGCGCGAGCAAGCGATCAACAGTGGCGAGGGCATTACCGGCCAGGTGGCACAGCAAGGCCGGCTGATCCGTCTGGATGAAGTGTCGGCCGGCTATTTCAAAGTCAGCTCCGGGTTGGGTGAGGGTGTGCCGTGCAGTGTGCTGGTGGTGCCGACCCGTGATGACGATCGAGTCAACGGTGTCATCGAACTGGGGTTTCTGCGTGCCCTGACCGAGCGCGATGTCGAGTTGCTGGAGCTGATAGCCGGGAATATCGGCACCTCCATCGAAGCGGCGCGTTATCGCCAACGATTGCAGGAAGTCCTCGCCCAGACCCAGCAACTCAATGAAGAGTTGCAGGTGCAGCAAGAGGAACTGAAGACTGCCAACGAAGAGCTGGAAGAACAGTCGCGGGTGCTCAAAGAGTCGCAGTGGCACCTGGAGACTCAGCAGGTCGAGCTTGAGCAGACCAACGAGCAGCTAGCCGAACAGCGCGATGCGATGGATCGCAAGAACGGTGAGTTGAATCAGGCCCAGGTACAACTTGAAGAGCGTGCGCAAGAGTTGCAGCGTTCCAGTCAGTACAAATCCGAATTCCTCGCCAATATGTCCCACGAACTGCGCACGCCGCTGAACAGCTCGCTGATTCTCGCCAGGTTGCTGGCAGAGAACCCACAACAAAACCTCAGCGCCGAACAGGTGATATTTGCCGAGTCTATCTACTCGGCCGGCAACGATTTGCTCAACCTGATCAACGACATTCTCGATATTTCCAAGGTCGAGGCCGGCAAGCTGGAAATACGCCCGGAGAACACCAGCGTCGCACGGTTGGTCGATGGCTTGCGCGGCATGTTTGAACCGTTGGCAGCGCACAAGCATTTGGCGTTCAACGTCGAACTGCAAACGGATGCGCCGTTGATGGTGTTCACTGATCGTCAGCGTCTGGAGCAGGTGCTCAAGAACCTGTTGTCGAACGCTATCAAGTTTACCGAGAAGGGTAGCGTCAACCTGACGGTCGCCAGGCAGGCGGGCGAGGGCATTGCTTTTATCGTTCGTGACTCGGGCATCGGTATTGCCCGCGATCAGCAGGAAGGTATTTTCGAGGCCTTCCGTCAGGCCGATGGCAGTACCAACCGTCGTTACGGTGGCACGGGGCTGGGCTTGTCGATTTCGCGTGACCTGGCAGCGTTGCTCGGCGGCTCGATCAGCGTCATCAGCGAACCGGGGCAGGGCAGCTCATTCACGCTGGTGTTGCCTGTGCAGTATGTCGACCTCGGCGATGAGCCGCGTGAGCTGCTGAAGATCGTACCGGTCGCCGCAGCTTCCAAGGTGACTGCCGCGCCTGTGCCGCTGATCGTCGAAGCGAAGATTCCGCGCTTTGCGGATGACCGTGACAAAGCGCCGTTCACTCGCCGTTGCATGCTGGTAGTGGAAGATGAAGTGAACTTTGCACACATCCTCTTCGACCTGGCCCACGAGCTGGGCTATCAATGCCTGGTGGCTCACGGCGCCGATGAAGGTTACGACCTGGCGACACAATTCATGCCCGATGCAATCCTGCTGGACATGCGCCTGCCGGACCATTCCGGGCTGACGGTGTTGCAGCGCCTGAAGGAACATGCCGAAACCCGGCACATCCCGGTTCACGTGATTTCCGTCGAGGATCGCGTCGAGGCCGCCATGCACATGGGCGCCATCGGTTATGCGCTCAAGCCGACCACCCGCGAAGAGCTCAAGGACGTATTCGCACGACTGGAAGCCAAATTGACGCAAAAGGTCAAACGCGTGCTGCTGGTGGAGGACGATGACCTGCAACGCGACAGTATTGCCCGGCTGATCGGTGACGATGACATCGAGATCACCGCTGTCGGCCTGGCCCAGGAAGCATTGGACCTGCTGCGCGAGACGATCTATGACTGCATGATCATCGACCTGAAACTGCCGGACATGCTCGGCAATGACTTGCTCAAGCGCATGTCCACCGAAGAAATCTGCTCGTTCCCGCCCGTGATCGTCTATACCGGGCGTAACCTGACCCGCGATGAAGAGGCGGATCTGCGCAAGTATTCACGCTCGATCATCATCAAGGGCGCGCGCTCGCCAGAGCGCCTGCTTGACGAGGTGACACTCTTTCTGCACAAAGTCGAATCGCGGTTGTCCCATGAGCGGCAAACCATGCTCAAGACTGCCCGCAGCCGCGACAGGGTCTTCGAAGGCCGCAAGGTGCTGTTGGTGGATGATGATGTGCGCAATATCTTTTCCCTCACCAGCGCGCTGGAGCACAAGGGCGCTATCGTGGTGATTGGCCGTAACGGTCGTGAAGCGATCGAGAAACTCAATGAGGTGGATGACATCGACCTGGTGCTGATGGACGTGATGATGCCGGAGATGGACGGATTCGAAGCCACCATCGAGATCCGCAAGGACCCGCGCTGGCGCAAGCTGCCGATCATCGCGGTGACGGCCAAGGCCATGAAGGACGATCAGGAGCGCTGCCTGCAAGCAGGTTCCAACGATTACCTGGCCAAGCCCATCGACCTGGACCGCCTGTTCTCGCTGATTCGCGTGTGGTTACCGAAGATGGAACGTATCTAAGTGGAACGAAATACCGACATCGAACTGCGGTTGCTGGTCGAAGCGATCTACCTCAAATACAGCTACGACTTTCGTGATTACTCCGGCGCTTCGATCAAGCGTCGGGTCAATCACGCCTTGCATCAGTTCGAGTGCAAGACCATTTCCGCGCTGCAGGAGCGGGTACTGCACGACCCGACGGCGTTCATGCAGTTGCTGCAATTGCTGACGATTCCAGTCAGCGAGATGTTTCGCGACCCGGCACACTTCCAGGCCATTCGTCAGGAAGTGGTGCCACTGCTCAAGACCTATCCTTCGATCAAGATCTGGATTGCCGGGTGCAGCACGGGCGAAGAGGTCTATTCGATGGCCATTCTGCTGCGCGAAGAGGGTTTGCTGGAGCGCACCATCATTTACGCCACTGACATCAACCCACGCTCGCTGGAAAAGGCCAAACAGGGGATCTTTTCGCTGGCGAACATCCGCGCCTACACCCATAACTACCAGCAGGCCGGTGGTCGATGCTCGTTCGCCGACTACTATACGGCAGCGTATGACCACGCGATTTTCGACAAGACCCTGTGTGAGAACGTGACCTTTGCCGATCACAGCCTGGCGACTGACAGTGTCTTTACAGAAACTCAATTAATTTCATGTCGCAATGTATTGATTTATTTCAATAAAAAATTACAGGATCGCGCCTTCGGGCTGTTTCATGAGTCGCTGTGTCATCGTGGTTTCCTGGTGCTGGGCAGTAAGGAAACCCTGGACTTCTCGACCTATGGCAAGCAGTTCGAACCTTTGGTCAAACAAGAACGGATCTACCGCAAGCATGCTGAGTAATATCCAGGCCAAATTGCTGATTGTCGACGATCTGCCAGAGAACCTGCTGGCGCTCGAAGCGTTGATCACGCGTGAAAATCGCACGGTGCACAAGGCGCTATCCGCGGACGAAGCCTTGTCATTGCTGCTGCAACACGAGTTCGCCATCGCCATCCTCGATGTGCAGATGCCCGGCATGAACGGCTTCGAACTGGCCGAACTGATGCGCGGTACCGAGAAAACCCGGAGCATTCCGATTATTTTCGTCAGTGCGGCCGGGCAAGAGAGTTATTACGCGTTCAAGGGTTACGAAAGTGGCGCCGTGGACTTTTTGCATAAACCGCTGGATATCCACGCGGTGAAAAGCAAGGTCAACATGTTTGTCGACCTGTACCGGCAGCGCAAGGCGATGAAGCTGCAGGTCGACGCCCTGGAGCAAAGCCGTCGTGAGCAGGAGGCGTTACTCAAGCAATTGCAGGCCACGCAGAGCGAACTGGAGCAGGCCGTGCGCATGCGCGATGACTTCATGTCGATTGTCGCTCACGAGGTCCGTACACCGTTGAACGGGCTGATCCTCGAAACCCAGCTGCGCAAGATGCACCTGGCCCGGGACAATGCTGCAGCGTTTACCCTGGACAAGATGCACGCGATGGTCGATCGCGATGAGCGGCAGATCAAGAGCCTGATTCGCTTGATCGAGGACATGCTCGATGTGTCGCGGATTCGCACCGGCAAGCTGTCCATCCGCCCCAGTCGTTTTGACCTGACGCAGTTGACGGGTAACCTGTTGCAGGATTTTGCACCGCAGGTGGAGTCTGCCGAGTCGTCGGTGACGTTTGTCGCGCCGCTGCCGGTGGAAGGCAATTGGGATGAATTTCGCATCGAGCAGGTGGTGTCCAACTTGCTGACCAACGCTCTGCGTTACGGTGCCAAACGTCCAATCGAGGTGCGCGTGTACAGCCAGGACGGCGAAGCCCGAATGGAGATCAGAGACCAGGGGATTGGCATCAGTGAGGAAAACCAGAAGCGTATTTTTCAGCAGTTCGAGCGTGTGTCGGCGAAAACCGTGGTGGCCGGACTTGGCTTGGGGCTGTTTATTTCCGAGCAAATCGTCGCCGCCCATGGCGGATCCATCACCGTTGAGAGCAAGATTAATCAAGGTTCGTTATTTCGTGTTTGTCTACCGCTGAAGGAAAACTGACAAAGCAACGCAACCTCTGCGTGACCGAAGGGTCGTATCAGCAGCTATTGACCGAACAAAGGCTTCCCATGAGTGAAGATGCACAAGACGTCGTATTGATCGTTGAAGATGACCCTTCGATCCTGATGGTGCTGGTCGCCTATCTGTCGGGTGAAGGCTATCGGGTTTTGCAGGCTGTAGATGGCGAGCAGGCTTTTGAAATTCTCGCGAGCAAACCGCACCTGGATATGATGATCACCGATTACCGTCTGCCCGGTGGCATCTCCGGGGTACAGATTGCGGAACCTGCGGTGAAGCTGCGACCTGAACTCAAGGTGATTTTCATCAGCGGTTACCCGCAGGAAATTCGTGAGTCTGGCAGCCCGATCGCGCAAAAGGCTCCGATCCTGGCCAAACCGTTCGATCTGGATGAATTGCAGGTCTTGATGCACGCAATGCTTTCGTAAGCTCCACGCAATACCCCGAGCAGCCGAAGACTGCGATCTTTCCAGGATCAAAGATCGCAGGCTGCGCCAGCTCCTACGCTGGTTCAGGTGTATCGAGGTGATCCAGTGCACGATTCACCGCCAACTCGGCCAGAGAAATCATCTGCTGAATCGCCAGCGCGGTATTGCGCTTCGGACCTTCAAGCTCAAACGCCAGGTCGCTGGCCATGACATTCGCCGAGGCCGGGGTTTCGCAGGCGTGGGCCAGCAGGGTCTCGCTGTCGACATCTGGTGCAATGACGAAAATGCAGCCGGGACGCCGGTCGGCTAACAGTGCCTTGGTCTCAGGCAGTACCAGGTAGTGATCGAGCGCACGGTGCGCAGCGGCGTGAAGTTCTTTTGAATCGAGGGAGGCGTAGGGGGAGACCGGATCGGTTTCGGGCGGATTTGGCGTGGCTTTGAACATGGTATTGGGTCCTTAAGGTTGGAGCTGCCACCACTTCGCGACTAAACGAATGGGTGGCGGCTGTACGCAGGTTAGTCGACCGGGGACCCAAGGAAATCCGGCGCGCCGAAGCGCCCTGCGCACAGCCACCATCAAGTGCAGGGATAGGGAATATCTGACTGATTGTTGCGTGATACGCCTTGGAGAACCGCGAGCGACTAAACCCGATCACTGATAAGCAGTGACACGGAAACAATAGAGACGACGACCAAAGCGCACAAGCCGGCGGATTCTGGCGTAGGTGTAGGTCGCTACGCAAGGTGCTGTAGCCCGAGGCGAAGGCCGAGTCGGCAGGTATAAACACTCGTAGCAGCTGTCGAGCCCGCGAGGCTGCGTTCGGTCTGGGCCGCATCCGGACAGAGCGGTCGTAAAATCAAGCAACACCTTCTTTCAGGCAAACCGCGTACACAGGATTGGCGAGGACTTGATCGTTCCCACGCTCCCGCGTGGGAATGCAGCCCGTGACGCTCCGCGTCCCTAGAGGCATTCCCACGCAGAGCGTCACTAGTGTCCGGTAAAAACTGAAGGGGGAGCT
>NZ_MOBI01000003.1:0-108320 GCF_003732175.1 Pseudomonas brassicacearum | reverse complement strand
GCCCAAGGCAGCCTTCAGCTATGAGAGAGTTTTACCGGACACTAGTGACGCTCTGCGTGGGAATGCAGCCAGTGACGCTCTGCGTCACAAAGCGGACGCAGAGCGTCCGGTGAGGCATTCCCACGCGGGAGCGTGGGAACGATCTTATGAGACCTGATTCAGGTCGTTATGCCGCGTCTCTTTCAGGCACAGCACCGCTATCAAGCTGATCACCGCTGCTGCTGACACATACCCGCCGACCCAACTCAATCCGCCCATCGCCACCAGCTTCTGCGCGAAGAACGGCGCAGCCGAAGCGCCAACAATGCCGCCCAGGTTGTAGGCCGCCGACGCGCCGGAATAGCGCACGCGGGTGGGGAACAGCTCTGGCAGCAGCGCGCCCATCGGGGCGAACGTCACGCCCATCAGAAACAGCTCGATGCACAGGAACAGCGCCACGCCCCAGGTCGTGCCGTGGGTCAGCAGCGGTTCCATGGTGAAGCCCGAGAGAATCGCCAGCACGCCACCGATGATCAGCACCGGTTTACGCCCGAAACGGTCACTGGCCCAGGCCGACAGTGGTGTGGCTGCGGCCATGAACAGCACGGCGAAGCACAGCAGGCCGAGAAAGGTTTCGCGGCTGTAACCCAGGGTCGAAACACCGTAACTCAGGGAAAACACCGTCGAGATATAAAACAGCGCGTAGCAGACCACCATCGCCGCCGCACCCAACAGCATCGGTGCCCAGTATTGGCTGAACAGCTCGACCAGCGGGATCTTCACCCGTTCCTGACGTGCCATCGCGTTGGCGAAGACCGGTGTTTCATGCAATTTCAGGCGCACATACAGGCCGACCATCACCAGCACGGCGCTGAGCAGGAACGGGATCCGCCAGCCCCAGGAGCGGAACTGCTCGTCGTTCAGGGTCATCGCCAGGGTCAGGAACAGCCCGTTCGCCGCGAGAAAACCGATAGAAGGGCCGAGTTGCGGGAACATGCCGAACCAGGCGCGTTTGCCCTTTGGTGCATTTTCAGTGGCGAGCAATGCTGCACCGCCCCATTCGCCGCCCAGCCCAAGGCCTTGGCCGAAGCGCAACACGCAAAGCAGGATCGGGGCCCAGGCGCCAATGCTCTGGTAACCCGGCAGCACGCCGATCAGCGTGGTGCACACGCCCATCAGCAGCAGGGACGCGACCAGGGTGGATTTGCGCCCGATTCGGTCGCCGAAGTGGCCGAACAGCGCCGAGCCCAAGGGACGGGCCAGGAATGCGATCCCGAAGGTCAGGAAGGCCGAGAGCATCTGGGCGGTGCCGGAGGTCTGCGGAAAGAACACCGGGCCGATCACCAGCGCGGCGGCGGTGGCGTAGACGTAGAAGTCGTAGAACTCGATGGCGGTGCCAATGAAACTGGCCGTCGCGACCCGCGTGGTGGAGTTCGTCGGTTGGGCAGGCACAGCGTTGCTGTAAGTGGTGCTGGTAGTCATGCGGTAATCCCTGACAGTCATGTGCTCCGATGGAGCGAATTATTATGGTCGAACACCCAGGGATGTGGGTTTTACAGCGGTTTTTCCGTTGAGCGCAGGCTTGTGGCCTCGCCAGCGGCTACGTGCCATATCAACACCCGGCTGACGCGGTTGTCTTCGGTTTCGAGGATTTCCAGGCGATAACGCCCGATTTTCAAACACACCGCGCTGTCGGGAATGGTTTCCAGCGCTTCGGTGACCAGCCCGTTGAGGGTTTTCGGGCCGTCGCTCGGCAGGTGCCAGCCAAGGCTCTTGTTCAGCTCGCGAATCGAGGCCGCGCCCTCGATCACCAACCGGCCGTCGGTCTGCGGGTGAATGTGCGGGTTGTCGAGGCTGTGCTGGCTTTCGAATTCGCCGACGATTTCTTCGAGAATGTCTTCCAGGGTGACGATACCTTCTACTTCGCCGTATTCGTCGACCACCATGCCCAGGCGGCGCTGCTGTTTGTGGAAGTTCAGCAGTTGCAGTTGCAGCGGGGTGCTTTCCGGGACGAAGTAAGGTTCGTGGCACGCCGCCAGCAAGGCTTCTTTGGTCAGGCTGGCGTCGGGCAGCAAATGACGGATCTGCCGGGTATTGAGCACCGCTTCGACCTGGTTGATATCACTGTGAAACACCGGCAGGCGCGTGCGTTTGTTAGCGCGCAGCTGTTCGATGATTTCCTCGATCGAATCGTCCAGATTGATCCCGTCGACTTCACTGCGCGGCACCAGAATGTCGTTGACGGTAATGTTGTCCAGCGCATGAATGCCCGACAGCGCGTGTGGTCGGCAGGCCGGGTGTTCGTGGTCGGTGTCGTTGTTTTGCAGGGCAGGTGGCTCGTCTTCGCTTTGCTGGACGACCTTGACCTTGCGTGCGAACGGCTTGAGCAGCAATTGGCTGATGCCGCCGAGTAGCCAGGCGACCGGGTAAATTATTTTCAGCGGCACGCTGAGCAGGGTGTTGCCCAGCGCCAGAATGGCGTCCGGATAACGGCTGGCGAGGGTGCGTGGCAGGTAATCGGCAAATATCAGTAGCGCAGCAGTGGCGCTGAGGCAGGCGAGCCATGGGCCTTTTTCAGCCCAGCCGAAAATCGCCAGTAGCGTGCTGATGACTACCACCAGCGCGCGGCACAGGGTATTGCAGAAGATCAGGCTGTTGAGCGGGAAGCCGAGTTTCGCGACCGGCTTGTCGCCGGAACGCGAGGCGGTGCGCTGGGTCAATAGATGCTGCTGCGCGGCTTCGATGGCGGTGAACAGCCCTGACCACAAGATCAGCAGGGCTAGCACGGCGAGCAGCGGCCCTATGGGCAGGTTATCCATAACGAATGCCCGTCAGATGTGCAGAATGAATTCGCGGACCAGCTTGCTGCCGAAATAGGCCAGCATCAGCAGGCAGAAACCGGCGAGGGTCCAGCGAATGGCCTTGTGGCCGCGCCAGCCAAGACGATTGCGGCCCCACAGCAACACGCTGAACACGATCCAGGCCAGGCATGCCAGCAGGGTTTTGTGCACCAGATGCTGGGCGAACAGGTTTTCGACGAACAGCCAGCCGGAGATCAGCGACAGCGACAGCAGGGTCCAGCCAGCCCAGAGGAAACCGAACAGCAGGCTTTCCATGGTTTGCAGCGGCGGGAAGTTCTTGATCAACCCGGACGGGTGCTTGTGCTTGAGCTGGTGGTCCTGGACCAACAGTAGCAAAGCCTGGAACACCGCGATGGTGAACATACCGTAGGCGAGGATCGACAGCAGGATATGCGCAAGAATCCCCGGCTCTTCGTCGATCACCTGAACAGTGCCCGAAGGCGCGAACTGCGCCAGCAGCACCGTGGTCATCCCCAGCGGGAACAGCAACACCAGCAGGTTTTCCACCGGGATCCGTGAACAGGCCAGCAGCGTCAGCGCGATGACGGCGGCGGCGATCAGGCTGGCGGCACTGAAAAAGTCCAGGCCCAGGCCAGTCGGCGTCATCAGGTGGGAGAGGAGACTCGCGCTGTGAGCCAGCACGGCAAGGATGCCGAGCGAGACCAGCAGGCGTTTGTTCGCCTTGGCGCCTTGGGCCAGACGAGTGCCTTGATAGAGAGTCGCAGCGGCGTATAAGCAGGCGGCGGCGAGGGTGCTGAGCAAACTGGGTGACAAAGGGAGCATAAATCCTGTTAGGCAAGCCCGAAAGAGGCTGAGTTTGGCATACAACCGACATGACACGAAAGACCACTCAACCAGACGGCGGGTGTGCGCCAGACGCAGTCTTCGCTATAATCCGCGACCTGCCCACGCCGCAGGCTCGCCGAGCACATGTTTTTCACGGTCTGGGCCGCCATTACCTCGGTCTCCATAGGGCCTGAAAGGATCGCGCATGTTTGAAAACTTAACCGACCGTCTCTCGCAGACGCTGCGCCATGTCACCGGCAAGGCCAAGCTGACCGAGGACAATATTAAAGACACCCTGCGCGAAGTGCGTATGGCGTTGCTCGAAGCCGACGTCGCCTTGCCGGTGGTCAAAGACTTCGTCAACTCGGTCAAGGAGCGCGCTGTCGGCACCGAGGTGTCGCGCAGCCTGACACCGGGCCAGGCTTTCGTGAAGATCGTCCAGGCCGAACTCGAAAGCCTGATGGGCGCGGCCAACGAAGATTTGAACCTGAGCGCCGTGCCGCCTGCCGTCATTTTGATGGCCGGTCTGCAAGGTGCCGGTAAAACCACCACCGCTGGCAAACTGGCGCGCTTCCTTAAAGAGCGCAAGAAGAAGTCGGTCATGGTGGTGTCGGCGGACGTTTACCGTCCGGCCGCGATCAAGCAGCTGGAAACCCTGGCCAACGACATCGGCGTGACGTTCTTCCCGTCCGACCTGAGCCAGAAGCCGGTCGACATCGCTGAAGCGGCTATTAAAGAAGCCAGACTGAAATTCATCGACGTGGTCATCGTCGATACCGCCGGTCGTCTGCACATCGACGAAGAGATGATGGGCGAGATCAAGGCCCTGCATGCGGCGATCAAACCGGTCGAAACGCTGTTCGTGGTCGACGCCATGACCGGCCAGGACGCCGCCATCACGGCCAAGGCCTTTGGCGACGCGCTGCCGCTGACCGGTGTGATCCTGACCAAGGTCGACGGTGACGCCCGTGGCGGTGCCGCGCTGTCGGTGCGTGCGATCACTGGCAAGCCGATCAAGTTCATCGGTATGGGCGAGAAGACCGAAGCCCTTGAGCCGTTCCACCCGGAGCGTATTGCGTCGCGCATCCTCGGCATGGGCGACGTGCTCAGCCTGATCGAGCAGGCCGAGGCGACCCTCGACAAAGACAAGGCCGACAAGCTGGCCAAAAAGCTGAAGAAAGGCAAAGGCTTCGACCTCGAAGACTTCCGCGATCAGCTGCAACAGATGAAGAACATGGGCGGCCTCGGCGGGCTCATGGACAAACTGCCAAACATCGGCGGGGTGAATCTGGCGCAAATGGGCAATGCCCAGGGTGCGGCAGAAAAACAATTCAAACAGATGGAAGCCATCATCAACTCGATGACCCCGGCCGAGCGCCGCGACCCTGAGCTGATCAGCGGTTCGCGCAAACGTCGGATCGCCATGGGTTCCGGCACCCAGGTGCAGGACATCGGTCGCTTGATCAAGCAGCACAAGCAGATGCAAAAGATGATGAAGAAGTTCTCCGCCAAAGGCGGAATGGCGAAAATGATGCGCGGCATGGGCGGTATGTTGCCCGGCGGCGGCATGCCCAAGATGTAAAGAATTCGCGTCGGCAGTCATGTCGGCGCGGCCCCACACGGACGTGGGACCCACAGCAAGCCCGCATTGGCGGGAGCTGACTCGCCGTTGTTCGCAACGGCCCTATAGCAAATCTGGATGGCACACTGACAGGTGCCGGAAAAAGACATTTGCAAAAGTCCGGATATTCCTTAGAATATGCGGCCTTTCGGGCACCTATGCCCGCTGTGCATTTAGATTTGCAGCACCGACTACAGGAACTATGTTCACATGCTAACAATCCGTCTTGCCCTTGGCGGCTCCAAAAAGCGCCCGTTTTACCACTTGACCGTGACCGACAGCCGCAACCCACGCGACGGTTCGCACAAAGAACAAGTTGGTTTCTTCAACCCGATCGCTCGTGGTCAAGAAGTCCGCCTGTCCGTGAACCAAGAGCGCGTAGCCTACTGGCTGAGCGTTGGTGCACAACCTTCTGAGCGCGTTGCTCAGTTGCTGAAGGACGCTTCTAAGGCTGCGGCCTGAGCGATATGAACGCGACGCCAGCAATCGCTGATGATTTGATCGTTATCGGCAAGATTTATTCTATTCATGGCGTTCGCGGCGAAGTAAAGGTCTTTTCCTTTACTGATCCGATTGGAAACCTGTTGGACTACAAAACCTGGACGCTCAAGCGCGAAGGCGATGTACGGCAGGTAGAGCTGGTCAGCGGCCGTGTACATAACGGCAAGTTTCTGGTCACAAAGCTCAAAGGTCTCGATGACCGCGAAGAAGCTCGTCTTCTGGCCGGTTTTGAAATCTGCGTGCCGCGTAACCTGTTTCCTGATCTGACCGACGGCGAGTACTACTGGTACCAGCTGGAAGGTCTGAAGGTCATCGACCACCTCGGGCAATTGCTCGGGAAGATCGATCACCTGCTGGAGACTGGCTCGAACGATGTCATGGTGGTCAAGCCTTGCGCTGGCAGCCTGGATGATCGCGAACGCCTGTTGCCCTATACGGAGCAATGCGTGTTGGCCGTCGACCTCGCAGCGGGCGAGATGAAGGTGGATTGGGACGCGGACTTCTAAGCGTGGCTAACTTGCGCGTCGAAGTGATCAGTTTGTTTCCCGAGATGTTTTCCGCCATCAGCGACTACGGCATCACCAGTCGTGCGGTGAAACAGGGGCTCTTGCAGCTGACCTGTTGGAATCCGCGAGACTACACAACGGATCGACATCACACTGTGGACGATCGCCCATTTGGCGGTGGTCCGGGCATGGTGATGAAGATCAAGCCCCTGGAAGATGCTCTGGTTCAGGCCAAGGCAGCAGCCGGGGAGGCGGCGAAGGTAATTTACCTGTCGCCCCAAGGCCGTCAACTGACTCAGTCGGCGGTACGCGAGTTGGCGAATGAGGAAGCATTAATCCTGATTGCCGGCCGCTATGAAGGCATTGACGAGCGTTTTATTGACGCTCATGTCGATGAAGAGTGGTCGATTGGCGACTATGTACTGTCTGGCGGCGAGCTGCCGGCGATGGTCCTGATCGATGCGGTTACACGACTGCTGCCTGGAGCTTTAGGGCATGCGGACTCCGCGGAGGAAGATTCCTTTACGGATGGTTTGCTGGATTGCCCGCACTACACCCGACCTGAGGTGTATGCGGATCAGCGTGTTCCCGACGTGTTGCTGAGTGGCAATCACGCGCATATCCGGCGTTGGCGTTTACAGCAGTCCCTTGGTAGGACCTTTGAACGACGCGCCGATCTTCTGGAAAGCCGCTCGCTTTCTGGAGAAGAGAAGAAGCTGCTCGAGGAATACATCCGCGAGCGGGACGATAGTTAACAACGTATCGATGGTAGATCCGACGATTTACCTTAGGAGCACAGCATGACTAACAAAATCATCCTTGCACTCGAAGCAGAGCAGATGACCAAAGAGATCCCTACCTTTGCCCCGGGCGACACCATTGTCGTTCAGGTGAAAGTGAAGGAAGGCGACCGTTCGCGTCTGCAAGCGTTCGAAGGCGTAGTAATCGCCAAGCGTAACCGTGGTGTGAACAGTGCTTTCACTGTTCGTAAAATCTCCAACGGTGTTGGCGTAGAGCGTACTTTCCAGACCTACAGCCCGCAAATCGACAGCATGGCTGTCAAACGTCGCGGTGACGTACGTAAAGCCAAGCTGTACTACCTGCGTGATCTGTCGGGTAAAGCAGCTCGCATCAAGGAAAAACTGGTTTAAGTCCAGCTTCCGATGCAGAAAAAAGCAGCCTACGGGCTGCTTTTTTGTTGCCCGTGATTTATCCCTCTCCCTGAAACCGCAATGGTTCCGCGAACGGTCGTGCTATGAAAGACTGTTCGTTGTTATCTGTCTTGCTTGAGCCTTTATGCCTGCCATTGATCACCCACTGATAGACCAGTTTCTCGACGCCCTGTGGTTGGAGAAAGGCCTGTCCGATAACACCCGTGACGCCTATCGCAGCGACCTGACCCTGTTCAACGGCTGGTTGCAGGAGAAGGGCCAGGAACTGCTCAATGCCGGGCGCGAGCTGATCCTCGATCATCTGGCCTGGCGCCTCGAGCAAAACTACAAGCCCCGGTCTACTGCGCGGTTTCTCTCGGGTGTGCGTGGGTTCTATCGCTATTTGCTGCGTGAAAAGCTGATTGCTGTCGACCCGACATTGCGCGTCGACATGCCGCAACTCGGCCGGCCATTGCCCAAGTCGTTGTCGGAAGCCGATGTAGAAGCCTTGCTCGCCGCACCGGACCTGAGCGAAGCAATCGGCCAGCGCGATCGCGCCATGCTCGAAGTGCTGTATGCCTGCGGCTTGCGGGTTACCGAGCTGATCAGCCTGACGCTGGAGCAGATCAATCTGCGTCAGGGCGTACTTCGCGTCATGGGCAAGGGCAGCAAGGAACGACTGGTGCCGATGGGCGAGGAGGCGATTGTCTGGGTCGAGCGCTACTTGCGTGATGCGCGTAGCGAGTTGCTGGGCGGGCGGCCCAGCGATGTGCTGTTTCCGAGCCTGCGTGGCGAGCAGATGACCCGCCAGACCTTCTGGCATCGCATCAAGCATCAGGCCAAAGTCGCCGGGATCGGCAAGTCCCTGTCGCCGCATACCTTGCGCCACGCCTTCGCCACCCATCTGCTCAACCATGGCGCCGATTTGCGGGTGGTGCAGATGTTGCTCGGCCATAGCGACCTCTCGACCACCCAGATCTACACCCATGTCGCGCGTGCTCGCTTGCAGGACCTGCACGCCAAGCACCATCCACGCGGTTAGGAGCGCCGGTGGTCAAGGGCGCCTTTTGTGGCGAGGGGGCTTGCCCCCGTTGGGTCGCGAAGCGGCCCCAAAACTGAGTGCCACGGTTCTTCAGACAAACCGCGGCAGCCGGTTTACGACTGCTGCGCAGCCGAACGGGGGCAAGCCCCCTCGCCACAAGGATTCCAGACTTCAAAATGGGAAAACCTCATCACAGTTGAGCTTTGCATATAGTCATACATCAGCCACAGTCGGCCACGCGGGCCTTATGTGGTAGGCTTTGCGGGTTTGCACGATGGGCGGTTGTGACCCGGTGTTTCAGTACCGGCGTTCTAGCCGACCCATTTGCCCGCCTTCAGGAGTCCCCATGCGTCTGACCCAGATTTTCGCCGCCGCAGCCATTGCGTTGGTCAGCACCTTTGCCATCGCCGATGATGCGGCTGATAAAGCCATTCGTAAAAGCCTGGAAACCCTCCAGCTCGACACCCCGATCGAGTCCATCAGTGCCAGTCCGCTGGCCGGTCTCTACGAAGTCAAACTCAAGGGCAGCCGCGTGCTGTACGCGAGCGCCGACGGCCAGTACATCGTTCAGGGCTATGTGTTCCAGCTCAAGGACGGCAAACCGGTCAACCTGACCGAGAAGGCCGAGCGTCTGGGTATCTCCAAACTGATCAATGGTATTCCGGTTGCTGAAACCGTGGTTTACCCGGCGATTGGCGAAACCAAGACCCACATTACCGTGTTCACCGACACCACCTGCCCGTACTGCCATAAATTGCACGCCGAAGTGCCTGCATTGAACAAAATGGGCATCGAAGTGCGTTATGTTGCTTTCCCGCGCCAGGGCCTCGGCTCGCCGGGTGATGAGCAACTGCAAGCCGTGTGGTGCTCCGCTGACAAAAAAGCGGCGATGGACAAAATGGTCGATGGCAAGGAAATCAAGGCTGCCAAGTGCGCCAACCCGGTTTCCAAGCAATTCGCCCTGGGTCAGTCGATCGGCGTGAACGGTACACCGGCCATCGTTTTGGCCGATGGCCAGGTGATTCCGGGCTACCAGCCAGCACCACAAGTCGCCAAACTGGCACTGGGTGCGAAATAATCCTGCGTCGTCACGGTAAGCCTTTGACGATCATGGAGCGGCGGCAGCAGTCGACGTTCCATTAATAGAGAGCCGCACGCTGTGCGGCTGTTTTCCACGGCCGACCTTGAGTCGGCCGTTTTATGGGGAGTTCACAGTGAAACCGGTCAAAGTAGGCATCTGTGGGTTAGGGACCGTCGGTGGCGGTACCTTCAACGTACTTCAGCGCAACGCCGAGGAAATTGCTCGTCGTGCCGGGCGTGGAATCGAAGTGGCACAAATTGCCATGCGCACGCCAAAGCCTCAGTTCCAGACGACCGGTATTGCGATTACCAACGATGTCTTCGAAGTGGCCACGAACCCTGAGATCGACATCGTTATAGAGCTGATGGGCGGCTATACCGTTGCCCGCGAGCTGGTACTCAAAGCCATCGAGAATGGCAAGCATGTGGTCACCGCGAACAAGGCACTGATCGCCGTTCACGGTAATGAAATTTTCGCCAAGGCCCGCGAGAAAGGCGTGATCGTGGCGTTCGAGGCAGCGGTAGCCGGTGGCATTCCGGTGATCAAGGCGATTCGCGAAGGCCTGTCGGCCAACCGAATCAACTGGGTCGCCGGGATCATCAACGGCACCGGCAACTTCATCCTCACCGAAATGCGTGAGAAGGGCCGGACTTTCGAAGATGTGCTCGCCGAGGCGCAAGCGCTGGGTTACGCAGAAGCCGATCCGACGTTCGACGTTGAAGGCATCGATGCGGCGCACAAGCTGACGATCCTGGCGTCCATCGCGTTCGGTATCCCGCTGCAATTCGACAAGGCCTACACCGAAGGCATCACCAAACTGACCACCGCTGACGTGAACTACGCCGAAGCGCTGGGCTATCGCATCAAGCACCTGGGCGTGGCGCGCAGCACCGCTGCCGGCATCGAACTGCGTGTGCACCCGACGCTGATCCCGGCCGATCGCCTGATCGCCAACGTCAACGGCGTGATGAACGCGGTGATGGTCAACGGCGACGCTGCCGGTTCGACCCTGTTCTACGGTGCTGGCGCCGGTATGGAACCGACTGCTTCGTCGGTCATCGCCGACCTGGTGGATGTGGTTCGCGCCATGACTTGCGACCCGGAAAACCGCGTCCCGCACCTGGCTTTCCAGCCGGATTCGCTGTCGGCCCACCCGATCCTGCCGATCGAAGCCTGCGAAAGCGCCTACTACCTGCGCATCCAGGCCAAGGATCATCCGGGCGTGCTGGCTCAGGTTGCGAGCATTCTGTCGGAGCGCGGTATCAACATCGAATCGATCATGCAAAAGGAAGTCGAAGAACACGACGGCCTGGTGCCGATGATCCTGCTGACCCACCGTGTGCAGGAGCAGCACATGAACGACGCGATCGCCGCCCTCGAAGCGCTGGCGGACGTGGTTGGTCCGGTGGTGCGGATCCGTGTCGAGCACCTGAACTAAGTCGTTATTGTTCACCGGGCTCGTGCGCGAGCCCGGGTTTGCGAACTCTGAATAGTGGAGCCAGTCATGCGTTATATCAGTACCCGCGGCCAGGCACCGGCCCTGAATTTCGAAGACGTGCTGTTGGCCGGTCTGGCCAGTGACGGCGGCCTGTACGTGCCGGAAAACCTGCCACGTTTCACCCAGGAGGAAATTGCTTCCTGGGCCGGCCTGCCGTATCACGAGCTGGCTTTCCGGGTGATGCGCCCGTTTGTTACCGGCAGCATCCCGGATGCCGACTTCAAGAAAATCCTCGAAGAAACGTACGGCGTGTTCTCTCACAGCGCCGTGGCACCGTTGCGTCAGCTGAACGGCAACGAATGGGTGCTGGAGCTGTTTCACGGCCCGACCCTGGCGTTCAAGGACTTCGCCCTGCAACTGCTCGGTCGTCTGCTCGACTACGTGCTGGAAAAACGCGGTGAGCGTGTAGTGATCGTCGGCGCCACCTCTGGCGATACCGGTTCGGCCGCCATCGAAGGCTGCAAGCACTGCGAAAACGTCGACATCTTCATCCTGCACCCACACAACCGTGTGTCCGAAGTGCAGCGTCGGCAGATGACCACGATCTTCGGCGAGAACATCCACAACATCGCCATCGAAGGTAATTTCGATGACTGCCAGGAAATGGTCAAGGCGAGCTTCGCCGACCAGAGCTTCCTCAAAGGCACGCGTCTGGTGGCAGTGAACTCGATCAACTGGGCGCGGATCATGGCCCAGATCGTCTACTACTTCCACGCAGCCCTGCAGTTGGGCGGCCCGGCGCGCTCGGTGTCGTTCTCGGTGCCAACCGGCAACTTCGGTGACATCTTCGCCGGCTACCTGGCACGCAACATGGGTTTGCCGATCAATCAGTTGATCGTCGCTACCAACCGCAACGACATCCTGCACCGCTTCATGAGCGGCAATCAGTACGTCAAGGAAACCCTGCACGCCACACTGTCGCCGTCGATGGACATCATGGTTTCCTCGAACTTCGAGCGCCTGCTGTTCGACCTGCACGGTCGCAACGGTGCCGCGATCGCGGGCCTGATGGACACCTTCAAGCAAGGTGGCGGTTTCAGTGTCGAACAAGAGCGCTGGACCGAAGCGCGCAAACTCTTCGATTCGCTGGCCGTGGATGACGCGCAAACCTGCGAGACCATCGCTGAAGTCTTCGAACAAACCGGTGAGCTGCTTGACCCGCACACCGCCATCGGCGTCAAGGCAGCGCGTGAGTGCCGTCGTAGCCTGGATATTCCGATGGTGATTCTGGGAACGGCCCATCCGGTCAAATTCCCTGAAGCCGTCGAAAAAGCCGGCGTAGGAAAAGCGCTTGAACTGCCTGCCCATCTTTCTGATTTGTTTGAGCGAGATGAGCGCTGCACAGTTTTGCCAAACGACCTGAAAGCTGTGCAGGCCTTTGTCAGTCAGCATGGCAACTGCGGCAAGCCACTCTGACCGGAAAACCTGTCACATTTTGAAGCCCGTCTCCTGACGGGCTTTCTCATTTCTGCATGGCACACTTGTCGTCGTTTCGCCCCTCAAGGATGGGTGAGTGAACGTGAAGGAAGTGGGCATGTGGTTTTTTAATGGATTAAAGCCGGCTTTGTGCTGGACGTTTTTATTGAGTGCCATGGGGCTTGGGCATTGTGCATTGGCGGCTCAACTCGGCGCTTTGGACGTAAGGTCTGCCGACAGTCATGACAGTCTCAAGCTTGAGGCTCACGAGCTCAAATGGATTGCCGAGCACCGGCGAGTGATCGTCGCGTCGGTGCAGTTCCCGTTGTACTTGTTCAAGGATGAGCACGGTCAATGGAGTGGTCTGAACAACGACATTCTCCAGCGTCTTTCACGGATGACCGGGCTGGAGTTTGTTCATGAAGAGTCGTTCTCGACCGAACACCTGCTCGGACTGCTGGAAAGTGGCAGGGCAGACATGAACACGACACTGGCGGTGAACGATGAACGCAAAGGCTTTCTGGATTTCAGCCATGCCTTTGGTGGGGCTGGCTGGGTGTTCGTCGGGCGGGCCGGAGCCGCTTCAGTCGATTCGTTAGAGGACCTTTCGGGCAAGGTTCTGGCGCTACCGGCCAGGCATGCGCTGGAGGCCGGCATCCGCCGTGACTATCCGCAGATCAAGCTGCGCTCGGTCAAAACCTACGCCGAGGCACGCGCCCTGGTCGAAAGCGGGGAAGCCGACGTCACCATTGAAAATGAAACGGGCGCCCACCTGTACCCTGCAGGCCGGCTGGCGATCGGTCCAAGTATCGAAGGTATGTGGGAAGCCGACCATCTCGCACTGCGCAAAGGGCAGCCACAGCTGTTGAGCATTCTCAACAAGGCGCTCGAGGCTTTTCCTCCGGTGGAGTTGCGAGCCATTCGTTCGAAGTGGCTCAGCGGCGTAGTGCCCAGTCAGCCACCCTCGCTGTGGCAGCGGTTTTACCAGTGGGGTTGTTGGGGAGTATTTTTTGCGAGTCTGTTCGGGCTGATTTCACTGCTGTGGAACCAGCGGCTGAGCATGCAGATCAAGCAGCGACTGAAAGCCGAGCAAGGGCTTGGTGACCAACTGGCGTTCCAGCATGCCTTGATGGATGCCATGCCCGATCCGGTGTTTGTACGGGATCTGGAGGGGCGGTTGATCATGTGCAACAAGAGCTATGAAGAGCACTTGTCGACCCGCTTCGACCAGATGCAGGGAAAACGCCTGACAGAGGTCGGCGTTTTGCCTGCCTCGACGGCCGAGCTTCTGCACGCGGAAATCATGGATCAACTCAGCAGTCGGAAAAACCGGTTTACCGAGCGCCAACTGACGTTCAAAAGTGGTGTAAGGGATGTTTATCAGTGGACGGTGCCGTTTTATAGCGCCGAAGGTTTGCTGCGAGGTGTCGTGGGCGGCTGGACCGATACCCATGGTCGGTAGCGCTATGAGCCTGACTGACGCTGTTAACCTGCTGTTTTTTTCTTGTCATCTTTCCCATGCATGCTCTGAAGACTCAGGGTAAAAGCGACATACCGTCAGTCGAGTTCAGAACTTTCTTCTCGGGCCAGTGGTCATTTATCACGCCCTTGGCACTTTGTTTTCGGACTATTGAATGGTGATCGAGATGGAAAGTATCAGCCTATTGCTGGGTGAGGCATTGAGCCCGTATCAGGTAACACTGACGCCGTCAGGTGCCCATGGCGAATGCCTGGTGACATTGAAGAGTACCGCTGGCGCCATCGTGGTCGAGCGTGAGTTCAATCAGGCGCAGCTCACGGATAAACGGCTGCTGACGGATGTTGTCGACGGCTTGCACCGCGACTTGTTGATCGCCGAGGGACGGCTTGAGCCCAGCGTGATTGCGGCTCTGCGCAATGTTGCGCAAGACAAGCATCTGGCTGGCAGAAGCTGATTTGTTTTTTGCGGGAACCTTCCTGCAATCAGGTTAGTCAGACCCTGTATCAACAAGAGCGAGCATTGTGCTCCGGTGTTTGTCGCTTGTTGTACGGGTCCTTGTAGACCACGTTTAACCCCGAGTCGTCTCCCCACTTCTCGGGGTTTCTTTTGCCTGGCGTTTGGTCAGGGCGTCTCATTCTGGAAAAACCTCTTGGCATCTTCCAGATACTCACTGCGCATGTTCGGGTCGAGCCATTGGGCGTAAAACTCGACCAGCCTGGTCTGCCCCGGTCCGCGCAATATTTTGTTGATGTGAGTGATGGCCTGACGGCCCTGCTCGGTATCCGAGCAAGCAATATGAATCGATTGGTACTTGTCCGTGCCGCGAATTGCGTAGAACTCCAGTTCGTCGGGCGAGATTCCTTGCTGTTGCGCCTGATAACGAATTTCCGACCAGTACCCCAGCAGGGCGGTCAAACGACCCAGGCGCTGCATTTGCAGCAGACTGCCAAGGGCATCGTTACCGTAATGGGCTGCCAGACTGTTGCTCGGTGCTTGTTGCAGCAGGCGGTCAACGACCTGGCCGTAACTGCGTTCGGCAACCACTCCCAGTTTCTTGTCCTGATGAGCCAGCAACCGCTCCAGATCGACGCTGTTGCCGATGATGAAAGGCGCAAGTGCTTCGCGGTCCGCATGGCGTATCACAATGCCGTTGCCTGGGACTCGATAGGCTGCGATGGAATAGACAATCCGTTTTGCCCGTTCCGAGCTCCACAGCAGCGAAGGGTCGCAGGTGAAGCTGGGCTCCAGAAGCATTTGCATGCCTCGTGCGCGGTTGGCCCGGAACGTCGTGTGTTGGTACTCGGGCATGCTGGCAATCAACAACGGTAAAAACCGGTCGATCACGCCCTGGCTTTTTTGCGGTCCGTCGAAAATCGTCAGTGGCGGTAAATCGCGCAGCAACCAGATCAGCGTGTCTTTGGCTTGAGCGGCCGAGGGGATTGCCAGCAGGCACGAAAGCGTTGCGCCGAACCCCAGCAGGCGAAGGTGCTGCGCCACGTATCTGTGAATGGCTGACAATCCTTGCAGCTTAGATAGCCCCATCTGCACGCAGTTGCGCGATCTGTTCCACGTCATAGCCAAGCTCGCTCAACACCTGCACGTTATGTTCACCCAGCTCCGCTCCAACCCATTCGCAAGCGCCGGGTGTTTCCGAGAGTTTCGGCACGATGCCCGGCATCTTGAAGTCCTTACCGTCGGGCAGTTTGGCTTGCAGGAACATTTCCCGCGCAAGAAATTGCGGGTCGCTGAACATGTCTTCGGCGCTGAAGATCCGGCTGGCCGGCACTTCGGCCTGGTTCAACTGCTCGATCACCGCATCCAGCGGCAACGAACTGACCCAGCGATCAATGACCCCATACAATTCATCGCGACGGCTATCGCGGCCATCGTTGCTGGCAAGTGCTGGATCGTTGGCCAGGTCGTCGCGGCCGATGATCTGCATGAAACGCTTGAAGATCGCATCGCCATTGGCACCGATCTGCACGTGCTTGCCGTCGGCGCTGGTGTGGATGGAGGAGGGGGTGATGCCGGGCATGATGTTGCCGGTGCGCTCGCGGATAAACCCGAATACATCGAATTCCGGGACCATGCTTTCCATCATGGCGAAGATCGCTTCGTACAATGCCACGTCCACCACTTGCCCCTGACCATCGTTGATCTCGCGGTGACGCAAGGCCATCAGCGCGCCGATCACGCCCCAGAGCGCGGCAATCGAGTCACCGATGGAAATCCCGGTGCGCACCGGCGGTCGATCCTCGAACCCGGTGATATAACGCAAACCGCCCATGGACTCGCCCACCGCGCCGAAGCCCGGTTGATCCTTCATCGGCCCGGTTTGACCAAAGCCCGACAGACGGACCATCACCAGTTTCGGGTTCAGCGCATGCAGCACGTCCCAGCCCAGGCCGAGTTTTTCCAGCACGCCGGGGCGGAAGTTTTCGATCAGGATGTCGGCTTCGCTGAGCAACTGCTTGAGGATTGCCAGGCCGTCGGGGTGCTTGAGGTTCAGCGTCAGGGACTTCTTGTTGCGCGCCTGGACGAACCACCACAGCGAAGTGCCCTCGTAGAGTTTGCGCCACTTGCGCAACGGGTCACCGCCATCCGGAGATTCGATCTTGATCACTTCGGCACCGAACTCGGCACAAATACGCGAGGCGAAAGGCCCGGCGATCAAGGTGCCGAGTTCGATGATTTTCAGGCCGGCAAGTGGTTTGGCAGTGAGCGGCATGGGTAATCCTGTAGGACAAAGACTGAATCAATACAGCGTTTTAGCATAGCCCGAGCCTCATCGCCCACGCTTGATAGCGGTCATGATTCGTTGATTGACCTGGCATCGGTTAGACTTGCAGCCTTTCCTCGTATCAAGAAGCCCGTTCATGGCCCAGCCGTCCACGACCTACAAGTTTGAACTGAACCTTACCGACCTCGACCGCAGCGTGTACGAGAGCGTCAAGCAGACCATCGCCCGCCACCCTTCGGAAACCGAAGAGCGCATGACCGTGCGGCTGTTGGCCTACGCCCTCTGGTACAACGAGCAGCTGTCCTTTGGCCGTGGTCTGTCGGAAGTGGACGAGCCGGCCCTGTGGGAAAAGAGCCTGGATGACCGCGTTCTGCACTGGATCGAAGTCGGCCAGCCAGACGCCGATCGCCTGACCTGGTGCTCGCGTCGTACCGAACGCACCAGCCTGTTGGCCTACGGCAGCCTGCGCGTTTGGGAAACCAAAGTGGTTCCGGCGGTAAAAAACCTGAAAAACGTCAACATTGCTGCGGTTCCTCAGGAAGTCCTGGAGACCCTGGCCAAGGACATGCCCCGCGTTATCAAGTGGGACGTGATGATCAGCGAAGGGACGATCTTCGTCACCGACGACCGTGGTCAACATGAAGTCCAGCTGCAATGGTTGGCCGGCGAGCGCGGCTGATTTTTCGCCGCCGGATCGCATCACCCGGTTTTATCCTACGTATTCAAGAGAAGCACTTGTCACCCCATGCGCATCGAACCTCGCCTATTGCCCGACACCCTGCCATTTCTCGGTGACATTCCACCCCTGCTGACCCGTTTATACGCGGCGCGGGGCGTGCAGTCGGAGGCGGAACTGGACAAGAGCCTGGCGCGCTTGATCCCGTATCAACAGCTCAAGGGCATCGAGGCCGCGGTGGACTTGCTGGTGGTGGCGCTGGAGCAGCGTCAACGGATTCTGATCGTTGGCGACTTCGATGCCGATGGTGCCACCGCGAGCACTGTTGGCCTGTTGGGACTGCGTCTTCTGGGCGCGGCTCACGTCGATTATCTGGTGCCCAACCGCTTTGAATACGGCTACGGCCTGACCCCGGAAATCGTCGCGGTGGCGCTGGAACGTCAACCACAGCTGCTGATCACCGTGGACAACGGCATATCCAGCGTCGAGGGCGTGACGGCGGCGAAAAAGGCCGGGCTCAAGGTTTTGGTCACCGATCACCACTTGCCCGGTGACGAGCTGCCGATGGCCGATGCCATCGTCAATCCGAACCAGCCCGGTTGTGAATTCCCGAGCAAGGCGCTGGCCGGGGTCGGGGTGATTTTCTATGTGCTGATGGCGTTGCGTGCCCGCTTGCGCAGCCTGGGTTGGTACGAAAGCAAGCCGCAGCCGAACATCGGTGAGTTGCTGGATCTGGTGGCGCTGGGCAGCGTCGCCGACGTGGTGCCACTGGATGCCAACAACCGGATCCTGGTGCATCAGGGCCTGGAGCGGATTCGCGCCGGCCGGGCTCGGCCGGGCATCAAGGCCATTCTCGAAGTGGCCAAGCGTGATCACTCGCGTATCACCTCGACCGATCTGGGGTTCATCCTCGGTCCGCGCCTTAACGCGGCGGGGCGTCTGGACGACATGAGCCTGGGTATCGAATGCCTGCTCACCGAAGACGTGGCGCTGGCCCGTGAAATGGCCGCGCAACTGGACGGCATGAATCAGGACCGCAAATCCATCGAGCAGGGCATGCAGCGCGAAGCATTGGCCCAGCTCAAGGACTTGCCGCTGGAGTCGATGCCGTTTGGCCTGTGCCTGTTCGATCCCGAGTGGCACCAGGGTGTCATCGGGATCCTTGCTTCGCGTATGAAAGAGCGTTATTTCCGTCCGACCATCGCCTTTGCCGATGCAGGCGACGGCATGCTCAAGGGCTCGGGACGTTCCGTGCAGGGCTTTCATATTCGTGACGCCCTGAGTGTGGTGGCGGCGCAACATCCGAATCTGATCAGCAAGTACGGTGGTCACGCCATGGCGGCGGGCCTGACGTTACCGGAAGCGAATTTTCCATTGTTCGCCGAGGCCTTCGACGCTGAAGTTCGCCGGCAAATGCGTGAAGAGGACCTGACCGGGCGATTGCTGTCGGACGGCACCCTGGCGGTCGAAGAGTTTCACCTGGAACTGGCCCGCGCCCTGCGCCATGCCGGCCCTTGGGGCCAACACTTCCCGGAGCCGCTGTTTCACGGGGTGTTCCAGCTGGTCGAGCAACGAGTGGTCGGTGAGCGCCACCTCAAGGTGGTGCTGAAAAGCGAATGTGGTTCGGTGAAACTCGACGGCATTGCCTTTGGCATCGACCGCGACGTCTGGCCGAACCCGACCATTCGCTGGGTCGAGCTGGCCTACAAGCTCGACGTCAACGAGTTCCGCGGCCAGGAAACCGTCCAGCTGATGATTGCCCATATCGAACCGCGCTGAACCCAGATCCAGCAGAAATTTCAATGAGGCTTTTGTGGCGAGGGAGCTTGCTCCCGCCGGCCGGTCCGCGCTCGGGCGCAGCAGTCGTAAAAACATTCACCGACATGTGTCAGACAAAACGCATTTAGGGCCGCTCCGCGCCCCAGCGGGAGCAAGCTCCCTCGCCACAGGTTTGATGTAGCACTTGCGCTTTCATTTCTTGAACCCTCCCTGATCCCCCGATGTCGACTAGGCTCTAATCACTGCTTGATTGGCCTTGTGACGTTTTGTCCATTTATTACCCGCGGGGGCGGGCGTCGTATCCTTTCCTGTCACTCGTCGACTATTCAAACAGAACCCTGGAGCCTGCCCACTGATTCGAGAGGTGCCCCATGAGTCTGCTGCTTGAACCGTATACCCTTCGTCAATTGACCCTGCTCAATCGCATCGCGGTGTCGCCGATGTGCCAATACTCCAGCGTCGATGGACTGGCCAATGACTGGCACCTGGTCCACCTCGGTAGCCGTGCCGTGGGCGGGGCCGGTCTGGTATTTACCGAGGCCACGGCAGTCACCGCCGAGGGGCGGATCACCGCTCAGGACCTGGGTCTGTGGAATGACGAACAGATCGAGCCACTGCAACGCATCACCCGCTTTATCACCGCCCAAGGCGCCGTTGCCGGTATTCAACTGGCCCATGCCGGACGCAAGGCCAGCACTCACCGGCCGTGGTTGGGCAAACACGGAAGTGTCAAGGCAGAGGATGGCGGCTGGACTCCGGTCGGCCCCTCGCCGATAGCCTTCGACCCTCAACACACACCACCCACACCACTGACCGAGGCGCAGATCGCCGAGGTGATTCAGGCGTTCGTCGAGTCGGCCAAGCGTGCACTGACCGCAGGCTTCAAAGTGGTTGAAGTGCATGCGGCTCACGGCTATCTGTTGCATCAGTTTCTGTCGCCGTTGAGCAATCAGCGCCGTGATCAGTACGGCGGGTCTTTCGAAAACCGCATTCGTCTGGTGCTGCAAGTGACCGAAGCGGTGCGTGCAGTCTGGCCTGAAGAGTTGCCATTGTTTGTTCGCGTATCGGCCACCGATTGGGTCGAGGATGGCTGGAACCCGGATGAAACCGTGGAACTGGCGCGGCGCTTGAAAGCATTGGGGGTCGATCTGATCGACGTGTCATCCGGCGGCACTGCGGCGAATGCGGAGATCCCGACCGGGCCGGGTTATCAGACGCGGTTTGCCGAGCGCGTGCGCAAGGAGTCAGGGATTGCCACCGGCACCGTCGGATTGATTACCGAACCTGCGCAAGCCGAACACATTTTGCGCACCTGTCAGGCCGACATCATCCTGCTGGCTCGCGAACTGTTGCGCGATCCCTATTGGCCACTGCATGCCGACGATGACCTGGGTGGTCGCAAAGCTATCTGGCCGGCGCAGTATCAACGGGCGACGAGCCGCGATCAGCCGATTCATGAGTCGGATTTGCGGGACTGAGTGACGCTACATGATCGTTCCCACGCTCTGCGTGGGAATGCAGCCAGGGACGCTCCGCGTCCCAAAAGCGGACGCAGAGCGTCCATTGAGGCATTCCCACGCGGGAGCGTGGGAACGATCAGTCCTTTAAGCAGCAGGCCAATCCGGGTACTTGCGCTTGTCCGGCGCTGGCGGGAAATACTGATACAGCCAGGTTTCGCTCAACGTCCGGTCATGAGTGCGGATGAACAAGCGCAGTTCCACCGGCGCCACGCTGTCATCGGTCGGGACCCAGTCGAAGGTGATTCGATAGCCTTTGATGCCATCCAGCGCCAGCACGTTGAAATCCTTGACCTGACCGCTCGACGCCGTGACCACCGGTTCGATGCCGGTGCCTTCGGGCAAGCGATCCAGTCCGCCGCCGGTAAAGTCGACCGCAAAACGCCGCGCCCAGACGTTCGGATAGTGCTCGCCGGGGGCCCAGCCTTCGACGAAACCGCCCATGCCCGAACGCGTGGCATTGACCCGCGCCAACGGTGTGCCCACCGGCGGCAGAGCGCTCCAGTAGAGCTTGTAGCCGTAGTTCAGCGAATCGCCTGCGGCCACCGGTTTTTTCGGGGTCCAGAAGGCCACGATGTTGTCCAGGGTTTCGCCAGTGGTAGGAATTTCCAACAAATCGACAGAGCCTTCGCCCCAGGCGGTAGTTGGCTCGACCCACAGGCTCGGGCGCTTGCTGTACCAGTCGACGGTGTCCTGATAGCTGTCGAATTCATGATCGGTCTGCACCAGTCCAAAGCCTTTCGGGTCCGTGTCGGCAAAGGCGTTGAATTGCAGGGTCGCCGGGTTATTCAGCGGGCGGCAGATCCACTCGCCATTGCCACGCCACATGGCCAGTCGATCCGAGTCGTGGATCTGCGGGTGAAGGGTGTCGCACATGCGCCGCTCGTGAGTGCCGCAGCTGAACATGCTGGTCATCGGCGTGATACCGAGTTGCTCGATGGCCGTGCGCGCGTTGACGTGTGCGTCGATGGTCATCACCACCTGATTGGCCTGGCAGTCGATGTCAAAGCGGTAGGCACCGGTGGCACTTGGTGAGTCGAGCAGGGCATAGACCACGAAGCGGGTGCTGTCCTTGTCCGGGGTTTCGAACCAGAACTTGGTGAAGTCCGGAAACTCTTCACGTTTTTTGGCATAGGTATCGATCGCCAGGCCACGGGCCGACAAACCGTACTGGCCAGTGTTATCCACAGCACGGAAGTAGCTGGCGCCGAGGAACGACACCACGTCATGTTTATCCAGCTCCGGGGCCTTGAACAGCTTGAACCCGGCAAAGCCCAGGTCGCCCTTGAGCTGCGCGGTATCGACGCCGCTGTTCTGGTAATTGAACAGCGAAGGGTGGAAATGCACTTCCCGCGCTTGACGGGTCTTGGGGTCGACGCTGTACATGCGCACCGGTTGCTTGAAACCCATGCCGACGTGGAAGAACTGCACGTCGAGTTGCCCGTTCAGGTCATTCCACAGCGAATGTCTGGCGTCGTACTGAATCGCGTTGAATTGCTGCGGCGTCATGTTCGCCAGCGTCGCTGGCAACACCTGCTTGGTGTCGACATAGCCACTGCTGGCCAGTTGTTTGGCTTGTGCCTGCAACGCCTCGAAGTCGAAGGCCTGGACCTCGCCATCGGCCGTCCCGGCCCAGGCCTGTGCGGCCAGCAATCCAGTGGCCGAAAGGCCGGTGTAGGCAGCGATGGCCATGGAGGCTTTGAGCAAATTCCTGCGGTGCATAGGACAACCTGTCGTGGACGATCCCGCGGCGTTCCTGGCTGCGTTCTGGATCAAAATGTGTGGTTCGGACAAGCCTTCGGCCAAACGCGTCGGATTCTAAACAGATGCCCAATAAGATAAAGCGTTCGAAATAACTCGAAAATGATTAGTGTGCGCTTGATGGAAAATTCCCACAGGCCGTGCCAGGGCTGCGTGTTACTCGCAACGCCAGGCGTGCAACTGCATGAGCTGGCCCCCCGAGGATATTCAGCTGTCGTTCAAGCCGACTTAGTATTTCAAATAAGCGTTTTCATTTATTTGACTAATTACTCTAAAAACAGCCCGCAAACGTTTTTTTGTCCCTATTCTTAGGCTCATGACCGGCCTTTGCCCTTGAGGCCGGTAAACGTTCAGCAGCAGTCTGGCAGGTGCTGGCCGCTGCTGAAGAAGGAGCAGGGCGATGAGGTATCTGAAGTTTCAGTTCACGTGCAGAGGGACATCGTCCATGGAAAAAGCGCAAGGCATTATCGGGTTTTTAGGGATTTTCTCAGGCTTGAGCATCTCGCGAAGGTCGCGCCGGCTCAATTCAGAGGAGGTGAAACTCGTCGAGCAGTATCGAGCGTTATCGGAGAACGACCGCATTGCAATGCGCTATCTGGCGGATGCGATGCACCGTGTTTCGCAGTTTTGAGGCCGGCGAACGGTCTCTCCCATGTACGCTGATTGATGGGGGAGGCTGTTTGTTTTATGCATCAGCCCGGATCGCATTGAGGGTTACTACTCCAGATTACGTTCGGTTCGTTGATGCAATACGGCGATGAAGTGACGGATCTGACGCAAGGTCATCACGGGGGAATTACCCGGTAGGCGGTTTTTATAGATTTGCCCAAATGTATATCTTTTCAATCGATGCCCTGGCATGGGCTTGGTTGGGGAGGGGGAGATAGGGGGAGGGGGGAGCCCCGTTACTGGCTGCATCCTTGCAGCCAGTTCCGAAGGGTCGATGTTACGCATTGTTCAATGCGGCTCCCGATCAAGTCGCAGTGAGTCAGGCGCGGATATCTCGATCATATCCACAACGTGTTTGTTATCGAATTCAAACCCGGTGCCTGAAGGCCCTATATTGCTTCGATACTATTTCAGCGTTACATCAATCATCGGGGGAATGTAACCATAGTCATATTCGGCCACCACGAAAGTCTGCTGCCCTTTCACCTTGATGCCCACTGTCGGCGCTTCAGTGCCGCCGACCCGGTACTGCATTCCGGTGTCGCTTTCCTTTGTGGGTACGGTGTCGATGAACGAAGTCACCAGGCCGTTAGGCATCACGTAATGTGAATAGGTTTGAAATGGCTGGGAAGAGGGGTTGCCCAGCACCAGACCGGAACCGTTCAGTGGCACGTAAGGGCCGAAGAGCGAATCCGCCACGAAACCGTACACCCCGTCCGGACCGGTCACACCGTCGGCATAAGTGAATTTATGGCTGATGGTGAACAGGTAGTATTTACCGTCCTGGAACAGGAAGTGCGGACGTTCGGTCTGGTCATTGACGCCTACTGCAGTCAGCAGTGGCGGCAACATTTCCCAGTCGTCGCCATCTTCGTCATTTGCTACGGCAATACCGACACAGGCGGTTTGGAAGCGCGAGTTACCGACATCTTCATAGCCCGGCGGTACGTCGCCGATTTCAGCTTCGCCGACCTTGTGCGAACCACGCTCACCGGCCACGTTGCCCTCAAACAGCATGTACAACTTGCCGTCTTTCGGATCGCGGAACGGCCATGGATCACGGAAGCCCCAGTACGGATTCTGCGCTTCGGTCTGATAGATCTCGCCGTCAGCTTCAAACAGCGACGTAACCTTTTTGAAGCCTACCATGCTGACGCCATGTTCAGTCGTCACCACGCGGCCACGCACCTTGACGATCGTGGCGCCCGGAGTGACGGCGGTGTAATACAAATCCACATCGCCCTGGTCGTTCAACAGAATCGGGGAGCCAGCCCATTCACGCGCGGTTGGAGACACACCTTGCGCCATCACGCGACCACCAAACTGCCAGTCTTTACCGGTGCGGGAAAACCAGTAGTACATCTTTGCCCGACCATGACGATCGTTCCAGTCTCGGAGGATGTCGTAATTACCGTTCTCGTCGATGTACTCCGGATCATTCGGGTGGCGATCTGCCGTCAAGGTGAAAATGACCGACCAGCCGTCGACAGAAGCCACGTTACCGTCGATATCGCGCAGCGGCATGGTGTCCCAGATGAACACCTCGTTGCTCAATACCGGGAAATCCGCACTGACCAGAGGCTGGGTAGTGGTCGGATCATCTGCGTGAACTTTCAGCGCGTCGGCGCGGGTCCACAGGCTGGGTTGACGGGGAAGCTGACCAAGTTTTTCGGTGTTGCTTTTCATAGGGATTACCTCATCCATGAATGTATTTAAATGAATCTTCGTTAGTGACTGTATATCCATACAGTGATTTCACTGTAAGTCAGTGAATTTTCAAGATCAAGTAAAAATTCCAATTTTTTTAATTTATGGGTTTTTTGTTGCTAGCTGATACGTTTCATCAGGTTATTTTTTGCACAAAAAAGGCCTACCTCTCGGTAAGCCTCTGGTCGTTCGCTGTGCGGCATGATGTGGTTTTGAAGTGAAAAGATCTTTTTGGACCGTTACGAGCCCAACGGAGGGCACGCTCCGCTCGCCACAAACCAGGGCGCAATTTCTGATCTGTTTATTCTTTCCCCAAAGCCTCGGTCCGAGGCTACGTCGGCTTGCGTCGCTGCCTACACCTGCGCCAGAATTCGCCGGCTTGTGCGCCTTGGTCGTCGCCTCTATTGTTCCCGTGTCACTGCCCATCAGTGATCGGGTTTAGTCGCCCGTCGTAGCTAAGTCGCATCAGTGCCAATCAGTCAGGTATCCCATCCCTGCACTTGATGGTGGCTGTGCGCAGGGCGCCCTCGGGCGCGCCGATTTCTTAGCTCGTCGGTCGACTAACCTGCGTACAGCCGCCACCCATTCGTTTAGTCGCGAACAGGTTGCAGCCTCACTCAAAGAGAGCTAAGCCAATGTTCAAAGCCACCCCAAATCCGCCCGAAACCGACCCGGTTTCCCCCTACGCCTCCCTTGATTCAAAAGAGCTCCACGCCGCCGCGCACCGTGCGCTCGATCACTACCTGGTGCTGCCCGAGACCTAGTAATTGTTAGCCGACCGCCGTCCCGGCTGCATTTTCGTCATTGCCCCCAACGTTGACTCTGAAACCCTGCTGGCCCACGCCTGCGAAACCCTCGCCTCGGTCAATGTCATGGCCAGCGATCTGGCGTTTGAGCTCGAAGGCCCCAAGCGCAATACCGCGTTGGCGATTCAGCAGATGATTTCCCTGGCCGAGTTGGCGGTGAATCGAGCGCTGGATCACCTCGACCCACCGGACTCACCAAAGTAGCGGCCAACACACTGATCGTTCCCACGCTCCGCGTGGGAATGCAGCCCGTGACGCTCCGCGTCACTGGACGCGGAGCGTCCCCAGAGGCATTCCCACGCGGGAGCGTGGGAACGATCAAACATTGTCATCGCCAGTATTGGGAGCGCTACGCGCTCCAGCGGGAGCAAGCTCCCTCGCCACAGGTATTTCGTTGCTGCTTGCGATGCACCGTTTATAAAACGCAACGTGCCCTCGGCTATACTCCCCTCCATTTGAACCGCCCCGAGGACTGACTGTGAAGAACTGGACGTTGCGCCAACGCATTTTGGCGAGCTTTGCGGTGATTATCGCGATCATGCTGTTGATGGTCATGGTCTCGTTCTCCAGTCTGCTGAAGATTGAGTCCAGCGAGGAAACGGTCCAGTCGGATGCCGTCCCGGGGCTGTATTACAGCTCGATGATTCGCGGTGCCTGGGTCGACAGCTATGTCTTGACCCAACGGATCGTTGGCCTCTCGGAACATCGCGACATGAGTGCCGCTGACCTGGAGTTGTACAAGGGCGCCGAGACGCACCTGAAAGACGAGATGAGCAACTATCGGAAAACGATCTTCACTAATGACGATCGGGTCGATTTCGAAGCGTTCGAGGCTCGTTACCAAACGTACAATCAGGTGTTGGGTAAAGTCGTCGGTCTGTATCAGCAAAAACAATACGAACAGGCTCGCCTGGCGCTGGAGCAGGAGTTGACGCCGGCGTGGGTCGATGGCCGCAAGCAGTTGAATGTGGTAATTGACAGTAATCGTGATCAGGCCGCTAACGCTACCGATGCCATCCGCCAAGCAGTCACCGCGGCAAAAATCAGCATGGGTGTGTCCTTACTGGTGGCGGTCATCGCGGCCGGCCTCTGTGGCCTGCTGTTGATGCGCGCGATCATGGCGCCGATGAACCGCATCGTGCAGATCCTCGACATCATGCGCACCGGCGATCTCAGCAGCCGTCTGAACCTTGATCGCAAAGACGAATTCGGTGCGGTGGAAACCGGCTTCAACGACATGATGACCGAGCTGACCTCGCTGGTGTCCCAGGCTCAACGCTCCTCGGTACAGGTCACCACGTCGGTGACCGAAATCGCTGCCACCTCCAAACAGCAGCAGGCGACCGCCACTGAAACCGCGGCCACCACCACCGAAATCGGCGCCACCTCGCGCGAAATCGCTGCGACCTCGCGGGATCTGGTGCGCACCATGACTGAAGTCTCCACCGCTGCCGATCAGGCCTCGGTGCTGGCCGGTTCCGGTCAGCAGGGCCTGGCGCGGATGGAGGAGACCATGCACTCGGTGATGGGCGCGGCTGACCTGGTCAACGCCAAACTGGCGATCCTCAACGAGAAGGCCGGCAACATCAATCAGGTGGTGGTGACCATCGTCAAGGTTGCGGACCAGACCAACCTGCTGTCGCTGAACGCCGCCATCGAGGCGGAAAAGGCCGGTGAATACGGTCGTGGTTTTGCCGTGGTCGCCACCGAAGTTCGACGTTTGGCAGACCAGACCGCCGTCGCCACCTACGACATCGAGCAGATGGTTCGCGAGATCCAGTCGGCGGTGTCGGCCGGCGTCATGGGCATGGACAAATTCTCTGAAGAAGTGCGCCGTGGCATGTCCGAAGTGCAGCAGGTCGGTGAGCAGCTGTCGCAGATCATCCACCAGGTTCAGGCGCTGGCGCCGCGGGTGTTGATGGTTAACGAAGGCATGCAGGCCCAGGCCACGGGCGCCGAACAGATCAACCATGCGCTGGTGCAGTTGGGCGATGCCAGCAGCCAGACGGTCGAGTCCTTGCGTCAGGCCAGTTCCGCCATCGACGAGCTGAGTCAGGTGGCCGTAGGGCTGCGCAGCGGCGTCTCGCGATTCAAAGTCTGATGAGCGAACTCGTGGTGAAACGCGGCGCAGGCATGGCGCCCAGGCAGTCATTGTTTCTGGTGTTTCGTATCGGCGACGAGCGCTATGCATTGCAAGCCATTGAAGTGGCCGAGGTGCTGCCGCGTCTGCCGCTCAAACCGATTGCCGGGACACCGTCATGGGTCGCGGGGGTGTTTGCCTATCGCGGCGCGGTGGTGCCGGTGATCGATGTCGGCGAGTTGGCGTTCGGTCAGCCGGCCCAGGCGCGCACCAGCACCCGATTGGTGCTGGTGCATTATCAGCCGGATGACGCCACGCCCGGGCAATTGCTCGGGCTGATTCTCGAGCAGGCCACCGACACCCTGCGTTGCAACCCGGCGGACTTCCAACCCTATGGCCTGGATAACCGCCAGGCGCCGTATTTGGGGCCGGTGCGTGAAGACTCGCACGGACTGCTGCAATGGGTGCGTGTCGCAGACTTGCTGGATGCCCAGGTGCGGGCGCTGCTGTTCCCGTCGCCGCCGCTGGGCCTGGCGATGCTTGAGGAGCGGTCATGAGCAGCGACCAGCGCTTTTTCGACTACCTCAAAGAACGTATCGGCCTGGACGTGAACTCCGTCGGCCCGGCGATCATCGAGCGGGCCGTGCGCCAGCGCATGACGGCGCAGCAGGTGAAAACGGCCGATGAGTACTGGCTGCGGCTGCAAGGCTCGGCAGACGAACAGCAGGCGCTGATCGAAGCCGTGATCGTCCCGGAAACCTGGTTTTTCCGTTACCCGGAATCCTTTGCCACGCTGGCCAGGCTGGCGCTCAAGCGTCTGGCCGAGATCAAGGGCATGCGTGCGTTGCGGATTCTCAGCCTGCCGTGTTCGACGGGCGAAGAGCCGTATTCGATTGCCATGGCGTTATTCGATGGCGGGCTTGTGCCGCATCAATTCAAGGTCGACGGGGTGGACGTCAGCCCGCTGTCGGTCGAGCGGGCCAAGCGTGCGCTGTACGGCAAGAACTCCTTTCGTGGACAGCACAGCGATTTTCGCGAGCGGCACTTCAGCACCGAAGACGACGGCTATCGCGTCAGCGACCGGGTACGCGAACAGGTGCGTTTGCAGGTGGGCAATCTGCTGGCCCCGACCTTGCTGGCCAATGAGCCAGCCTATGACTTCGTGTTTTGTCGCAACCTGCTGATCTATTTCGATCAGCCTACCCAGAAGCAGGTTCTGGAAGTGCTCAAGCGCCTGACCCACGTGGACGGCGTGCTGTTTATCGGCCCGGCCGAAGGCAGTTTGCTGGGGCATCTGGGGATGCGTTCGATCGGTATCCCGCAATCCTTTGCCTTCAGCCGTCACAGCGAGCCTGAACCCGCACCCATCCCCGTATTTAGTGCACCGGCGTTGCCGGTGCGCAGCGTTCCAGCGCCTGCGCTGCGCAGCCGACCTTTTGCCGCCGTTGCACCGGCGCCGCGTGCGAGCCTTGAGAAAGCACCGAATACCGATGCGGCCGCGCTGCTGGCAAGCATTGCAACCCTCGCCAACGAAGGTAAAAGCCTCGAAGCGCGGGCCGTCTGCGAGGAGTACCTGCGCAACCATGAACCGGTGGCGCAGGTGTTTTACTGGCTGGGGTTGCTCAGTGATGTCGCTGGCAGCGTGCTGGAAGCCCAGGGTTTTTATCGCAAGGCGCTGTATTTGCAACCGCAGCATCCCGAAGCACTGATGCACCTGTCGGTGTTACTGGCGTCCCAGGGGGATGCGTCCGGCGCCCGTCGATTGCAGCAACGCGCCGCTCGCAATGAGCGCACCGCTGACAGTGAGCGTAAACGATGACCGGTTCTGTTTCGCTGAACGTGACCCATGAAGATGCCCAGGCTATCGACGACTGCTGGAACCGTATCGGTATCCACGGCGACAAGTCCTGCCCGTTGCTGATCGAACACATTCACTGTCGCAATTGCGCGGTGTATTCCGCCGCGGCGACACGTTTGCTGGATCGCTATGCCTTGCAGCAGGACGACCGGGCGCAAGTGTCCACTGCCGTTGAAACGGACGTGGTCACGCGCTCGCTGTTGATGTTCCGCCTCGGCGAAGAATGGCTTGCCCTGGCCACCCGCAGCCTGGTGGAAGTGGCGCCGATGCAGGCGATTCATTCGCTACCGCATCAGCGTTCGCGAGCGCTGCTGGGGGTGGCGAATGTGCGTGGCGCGCTGGTGGCGTGTCTGTCGCTGGTGGAGTTGCTCGGGCTGGAAGCGACCACCGGTGTTGCCTCGGGCGTGCGGATCATGCCGCGCATGTTGATCATTGCTGCTCATGGCGGCCCGGTGGTGGTGCCGGTGGATGAAGTCGACGGGATTCACGCCATTGATGAGCGGGTTCTCGACGCTGCGTCCCGGTCAGGCGAGCAGGCCAGTGCCAAGTACACCCGTGGCGTACTGCAATTCAGAGGTCGCAGCCTGCGCTGGCTGGATGAAGAACAGGTGTTGTCCGCCGTGACCCGGAGCCTGACATGACCCCCGATCAAATGCGCGACGCGTCACTGCTGGAACTCTTCAGTCTTGAAGCCGAGGCCCAGACCCAGGTGCTCAGCGCCGGGTTGCTGGCGCTGGAGCGTGACCCGACCCAGGCCGATCAGCTGGAAGCCTGCATGCGCGCCGCGCATTCGCTCAAGGGCGCGGCGCGGATCGTCGGTGTGGATGCCGGGGTCAGCGTTTCTCATGTGATGGAAGATTGTCTGGTCAGCGCGCAGGAGGGGCGACTTTTTCTGCGCCCCGAACACATTGATGCGCTGCTGCAAGGCACAGACTTGCTGATGCGCATCGCCACGCCAGGCAGTGCCAACGTGGGGCCAGGCGACATCGAAGCCTACGTGGCGTTGATGGGGTGTTTGCTGGATCCCCTGGCGGTCGCAGCACCTGCCGTGGCACAGCCCTCATTGCCGCCCGAGCCAGCGGCGCCGCAAGTCGAGCCGCCGGACCTGGTGTCAGAACTCGAGTCGTCGCTGGCGGCCTCGGTCGAGGCGTCGCGTAAAGCCAAGCGCGTCACCGAAGGCGGCGAGCGGGTGTTGCGGGTGACTGCCGAGCGCTTGAACAGCCTGCTCGATCTGTCGAGCAAGTCGCTGGTGGAAACCCTGCGTCTCAAGCCTTACCTGGCAACAATGCAGCGTCTCAAACGCACGCAGAACAACAGTCTGCGCGCCCTGGAAAACCTCAACGTTCACCTCAAAGAGCAAGACTTGGGCCTTGAAGCCCTGGAGGCGCTCGGCGATGCGCGGCGGCTGTTGGCCGAATCGCAGCAGTTGCTGGCTGAGAAAACCGCTGAGCTTGATGAGTTTGCCTGGCAGGCGAGTCAGCGCGCTCAGGTGCTGTACGACACGGCTCTGGCCTGTCGCATGCGGCCGTTTGCCGATGTGCTGACCGGGCAGGCGCGGATGGTTCGCGATCTGGGGCGTAGTCTGGGCAAGCAGGTGCGGTTGGAAATCGAGGGTGAAAAAACCCAGGTCGACCGCGATGTGTTGGAGAAACTCGAAGCGCCGCTGACCCATTTGTTGCGCAATGCCGTGGACCACGGCATTGAAACACCCGAACAGCGCCTGTTGGCCGGCAAGCCTGCCGAAGGGCTGATTCGCTTGCGCGCGTCCAACCAGGCCGGGCTGCTGTTGCTGGAATTGAGCGACGATGGCCATGGCGTGGACCTGGAACAAGTGCGCGCCAGTATCGTCGAGCGTCAATTGTCGCCGGCCGAGACCACGGCGCAGCTCAGCGAAGAAGAGCTGCTGACATTCCTCTTCCTGCCGGGCTTCAGCCTGCGCGACAAGGTTACCGAGGTGTCCGGTCGTGGCGTCGGCCTGGATGCGGTTCAGCACATGGTCCGTCAGTTACGCGGCGCCGTGGTGCTGGAACAGAAGGCGGGCGAGGGCAGTCGTTTCCATCTTGAGGTACCGCTGACGTTGTCGGTGGTGCGCAGTCTGGTGGTGGAAGTGGGCGAGGAGGCGTATGCCTTTCCACTGGCGCACATCGAGCGCATGTGCGATTTGGCGTCCGACGACATTGTCCAGGTGGAAGGTCGTCAGCACTTCTGGCACGAAGGTCGACACGTTGGCCTCGTCGCGGCCAGCCAGTTGCTCAACCGCCCGGCGAGTCAGAACAGCCCGGCGACGCTCAAGGTCGTGGTCATCCGTGACCGCGACACGGTGTACGGCGTGGCCGTCGAGCGTTTTATCGGCGAGCGCACGTTGGTGGTGCTGCCGCTGGATGAGCGGCTGGGCAAGGTCCAGGACATTTCTGCCGGGGCCTTGCTCGATGACGGGTCGGTGGTGTTGATCGTCGACGTCGAAGACCTGCTTCGCTCGGTGGACAAACTGCTCAATACCGGTCGCCTGGAACGGATCGCCCGGCACAGCCAACAGGCCGCCATCGTTGCGCGCAAACGTATTCTGGTGGTCGATGACTCGCTGACGGTTCGTGAGTTGCAACGCAAGCTGCTGCTCAATCGGGGTTATGACGTGGCCGTTGCGGTTGACGGCATGGACGGCTGGAACGCGCTGCGTGCCGAGGATTTCGACCTGCTGATTACCGATATTGATATGCCGCGCATGGACGGGATCGAGCTGGTTTCGTTGTTGCGCCGTGACAATCGGCTGCAATCGCTGCCGGTGATGGTGGTGTCCTACAAGGATCGTGAAGAAGACCGTCGCCGTGGACTGGACGCTGGAGCCGACTACTATTTAGCCAAGGCCAGCTTTCATGACGATGCACTGCTCGATGCGGTGGTTGAGCTAATAGGAGGAGCGCGGGCATGAAGATCGCTATCGTCAACGATATGCCCATGGCCGTGGAGGCCCTGCGTCGAGCCTTGGCATTCGAGCCGGCGCACGAGGTGGTCTGGGTCGCCCGCAATGGCGCCGAGGCGGTGCAACGTTGCGCCGAGTTCACCCCGGACCTGATCCTGATGGACTTGATCATGCCGGTCATGGATGGCGTCGAAGCAACGCGCCGGATCATGGCCGAGACCCCGTGCGCCATAGTTATTGTCACGGTGGACCGGCAGCAGAATGTCCATCGGGTGTTCGAGGCCATGGGCCACGGCGCGCTGGATGTGGTCGATACCCCGGCCCTCGGCGCGGGCGATCCGAAAGAAGCCGCAGCGCCACTGCTGCGCAAGATCATGAATATCGGCTGGCTGATCGGCGAACGCGGTAACCGCGTGCAATCAGCGCCGACCCATCCTCGTATTTCCGGGCAACGCCAGAGCCTGGTGGTCATCGGTTCTTCTGCCGGTGGGCCGGCGGCGCTGGAAGTCTTGCTCAAGGGCCTGCCGCGCGATTTTGCGCCGGCCATCGTGCTGGTTCAGCACGTTGACCAGGTGTTCGCGGCCGGTATGGCTGAATGGCTCAGCAGTGCCAGCGGTCTGGACGTGCGCCTGGCTCAGGAAGGCGAGCCGCCGCAAAGCGGGACGGTTTTGCTGGCGGGTACCAATCACCATATTCGTTTATTGAAGAACGGTACGCTGGCCTACACCGCCGAGCCGGTCAACGAGATCTATCGACCCTCGATCGACGTTTTTTTTGAAAGCGTGGCCACTTACTGGAACGGAGATGCAGTCGGTGTGCTGCTGACCGGCATGGGGCGCGATGGCGCCCAGGGACTTAAATTGATGCGCCAGCAAGGCTACCTGACCATTGCTCAGGATCAGCGCAGCAGTGCGGTATATGGCATGCCGAAAGCGGCCGCCGCCATCAACGCCGCTGTAGAAATTCATCCGCTGGACAAGATAGCACCACGATTGCTGGAGATCTTTGCAAAATGACTCATTATTGCAGCTGTACTTACCTGATTCAGGTGCCAGCATATGGATGATTTACAGCTCGACGCCTTTAAAACCGATGAGAACGCCGCGATGGTGTTGCTGGTTGACGACCAGGCGATGATTGGCGAAGCCGTGCGCCGTGGGCTGGCGAACGAAGACAACATCGACTTCCATTTCTGTGCCGATCCGCATCAGGCCATCGCCCAGGCGATTCGCATCAAGCCGACGGTGATCCTGCAGGATCTGGTCATGCCCGGTCTGGATGGTCTGTCGCTGGTGCGCGAATACCGCAACCATCCGGCGACCAAGGACATTCCGATCATTGTGCTTTCGACCAAGGAGGACCCGCTGATCAAGAGCGCGGCGTTTGCTGCAGGGGCCAACGATTACCTGGTGAAGCTGCCGGACAACATCGAACTGGTCGCGCGCATTCGTTATCACTCGCGCTCCTACATGACCCTGATTCAGCGCGACGCCGCTTACCGGGCGCTGCGGGTCAGTCAACAGCAGTTGCTCGACACCAACCTGGTGCTTCAACGCCTGATGAACTCCGACGGCCTGACCGGCCTGTCTAACCGTCGCCATTTCGACGAATACCTCGAGCTGGAATGGCGTCGGGCCATGCGTGACCAGGCGCAACTGTCGCTGTTGATGATCGATGTCGACTACTTCAAGTTGTACAACGACAGCTTCGGCCATCTGGAGGGCGATGAAGCCCTGCGCAAAGTCGCCACGGCGATCCGCGATGCCAGCAGCCGGCCTTCCGATCTGCCGGCGCGTTATGGCGGTGAAGAGTTCGTCCTGGTATTGCCCAATACCTCGCCGGGCGGGGCACGCCTGGTCGCGGAAAAACTCCGGCAGACTGTGGCCGGAATGAAAATCCCGCATGTTGTTCCGGCCGAAGGTGCGAGCCTGACCATCAGCATTGGCCTCTCGACCATGACCCCGCAGCCGGGCAGTGATTACCGTCAATTGATCTCGGCGGCGGACAAGGGGTTGTACCTGGCGAAGAACAATGGACGCAATCAGGTCGGCATCGAATGAACCAGCACGTTCATTCGCCGTTAAAGCCGCCAGGCGGGCTGCCGTGACAGCGTGATTACGTTATACTCGCCGGCTTTCAAAAGTTCGCCAACGAGTGCTGCCCGCCATGGAAATCAACCCGATCCTTAACAGCATCAAGGACCTGTCCGAGCGCTCCGAAACTATTCGGGGGTATCTTTGACTACGATCAAAAGCATGAGCGTCTGACCGAAGTCAATCGCGAGCTTGAAGATCCGAATGTCTGGAACAACCCGTCGTACGCTCAGGAACTGGGCCGCGAGCGGTCTCTGCTGGCGCAGATCGTCGAAACCCTCGACCAGATGCACAGCGGCCTTGCCGACGCCAAAGACCTGCTGCTGATGTCCGCAGAGGAAGAAGACCAGGCCGCCGTCGATGACGTCGCTGCCGAAGTCGAGCGTCTGCGCGAGGCCCTGGAAAAACTCGAATTCCGTCGCATGTTCAGCGGTGAGATGGACGCCAACAACGCCTACCTGGACATCCAGGCCGGCTCCGGCGGTACCGAAGCCCAGGACTGGGCCAATATCCTGCTGCGCATGTACCTGCGTTGGGCGGACAAACGCGGTTTCGACGCGACCATCATGGAGCTCTCCGCCGGTGAAGTCGCCGGGATCAAGGGCGCAACCGTGCATATCAAGGGTGAATACGCCTTTGGCTGGCTGCGGACCGAGATCGGCGTGCACCGTCTGGTGCGCAAGAGCCCGTACGACTCCGGTAACCGTCGCCATACCTCGTTCTCGGCCGTGTTCGTGTCGCCGGAAATCGATGACAACATCGAAATCGACATCAACCCGTCGGACCTGCGCATCGACACCTACCGCTCCTCGGGCGCCGGTGGCCAGCACGTAAACACCACTGACTCGGCCGTACGTATCACCCACGTACCGACCAACACCGTGGTCAGCTGCCAGAACGAACGTTCCCAGCACGCCAACAAAGACACCGCGATGAAAATGTTGCGGGCGCGCTTGTACGAGCAGGAAGTGCAGAAACGCAACGCTGCTTCCCAGGCTCTGGAAGACACCAAGTCGGACATCGGCTGGGGTCACCAGATTCGCTCGTATGTGCTCGACCAGTCGCGAATCAAGGATTTGCGTACCAACGTCGAACGCAGCGACTGCGACAAGGTGCTCGACGGCGACATCGACGAATACCTGGTGGCGAGCCTGAAGCAAGGCTTGTAAACCGCCAGTCAAGACCTTAAGTCCCCTGCCATCGGTGGGGGCAACGAACCTGTGATGGAAAATTTAAAGACATGAGCGACCTAGAACTCGATCCGCAAGCCCTGCAACAGGAAGAAAACTCCCTGATCGCCCTGCGCAAGGAAAAGCTTGCTGCCGAGCGTACCAAGGGCCAGGCCTTCCCCAATGACTTCCGCCGCGATGCCTACTGCGAAGACTTGCAGAAACAGTACGCTTCCAATACTAAGGAAGAGCTGGCAGAGGCTGCGATCCCGGTCAAGGTTGCCGGTCGTCTCATGCTCAACCGTGGCTCGTTCATGGTGATCCAGGACATGTCCGGGCGCATTCAGGTTTACGTCAACCGTAAAACCCTGTCCGAGGAAACCCTGGCCGCCGTGAAAACCTGGGACCTGGGCGACATCATCGCCGCCGAAGGCACCCTGGCCCGTTCCGGCAAGGGCGATCTGTACGTTGAAATGACCAGCGTGCGTCTGCTGACCAAATCCCTGCGCCCGTTGCCAGACAAGCACCATGGCCTGTCCGACACCGAGCAGCGCTATCGCCAGCGCTACGTTGACCTGATCGTCAACGAAGACGTGCGCCAGACCTTCCGCGTGCGTTCGCAAGTGATTGCGCACATTCGCAGCTTCCTGATGAAGCGCGACTTCCTGGAAGTCGAAACGCCGATGCTGCAAACCATCCCGGGCGGTGCGGCAGCCAAGCCGTTCGAGACTCACCACAACGCGCTGGACATGGAAATGTTCCTGCGTATCGCGCCTGAGCTGTACCTCAAGCGGCTTGTTGTGGGTGGATTTGAAAAGGTGTTCGAGATCAACCGCAACTTCCGTAACGAAGGTGTCTCGACTCGTCACAACCCTGAATTCACCATGTTGGAGTTCTACCAGGCGTACGCCGACTACGAAGACAACATGGACCTGACCGAAGAACTGTTCCGTGAATTGGCGCAGTTGGTTCTGGGCAGCACCGACGTGCCGTACGGCGACAAGGTGTTCCACTTCGGCGAGCCGTTCGTGCGTCTCTCGGTGTTCGACTCGATCCTCAAGTACAACCCTGAGCTTTCCGCTGACGACCTGACTGACATCGACAAGGCTCGCGCCATCGCCAAGAAGTCCGGCGCCAAAGTGCTCGGCTTCGAAGGTCTGGGCAAGCTGCAGGTAATGATTTTCGAAGAGCTGGTCGAGCACAAGCTGGAGCAGCCACACTTCATCACCCAGTACCCGTTCGAAGTGTCGCCGCTGGCCCGCCGCAACGACGAGAACCCGAACGTCACCGACCGTTTCGAGCTGTTCATCGGTGGCCGCGAAATCGCCAACGCCTACTCCGAGTTGAACGACGCGGAAGACCAGGCCGAGCGCTTCATGGCTCAGGTGGCTGACAAGGACGCCGGTGACGACGAAGCCATGCACTATGACGCTGACTTCGTACGCGCCCTGGAGTACGGCATGCCGCCGACCGCCGGTGAAGGTATCGGCATCGACCGACTGGTGATGCTGCTGACCAATTCACCGTCGATTCGCGATGTGATCCTGTTCCCGCACATGCGGCCGCAAGCGTAAGTGTTTCAATTAAAAAGCCGCCTATAACAGGCGGCTTTTTATTGCCTGTCTGGTACAAACGTATCAATTGGTTACTTTTGACGTTAGAGAGGAATATCTGTCGTGAATCGTGCAATGGCTCAAGAAGGAGCAGCTGGCATCGCCACTGCGGTCGCTGAAAGTGTTCAGTATCAGGGTCGCAAAGCCAGCCGACAGGGAAGCGAGCAGCGTCGACAAGAGATTCTCGATGCGGCGATGCGCATTGTCGTGCGCGACGGTGTTCGTGCGGTACGTCACCGTGCCGTGGCCGCCGAAGCCGGTGTGCCGCTGTCGGCGACGACTTACTATTTCAAGGATATCGATGACCTGCTCACCGATACCTTCGCTCAATACGTCGAACGTAGCGCCGCCTACATGGCCAGGTTGTGGGCCAACAACGAAGGCTTGTTGCGCGAAATGGTCATCAGTGGTGATGGCAGCCCCGAGTCCCGCTCGCAGTTGGCTGACGATATCGCACGGCTGATGGCAGATTATGTCCAGCGGCAGTTGATCAACCGCCGCGAGCACCTGATGGCCGAGCAGGCCTTCCGCCAGGAAGCGTTGCTCAATCCGCGCCTGGCGCTGCTGGTGCGCTCGCATCAGCAAATCCTCCTGCAGGGCACTTGCCAGCTTTTCCAGGTATTGGGTTCGCGAGAGCCGCAGCAGGATGCCAAAGTGTTGACGGCAATTATCGGCCGGATGGAATATCAGGGCCTGCTCAACGACGCAGAGCCGCAGGCTGAACAAGAGATGCTCGGCATTCTGACGCGATATATGCACCTGGTACTGGCATCGGTCTGACCCTGTGGGAGCGAGCTTGCTCGCGATAGATCGTTCCCACGCTCTGCGTGGGAATGCCGCCATGGACGCTCCGCGTCCGCTTCGGCTGTGACGCAGAGCGTCACGGGATGCATTCCCACGCAGAGCGTGGGAACGATCAAACCCTGTGGGAACGATCAAAACACGCAGCACGCAACGGCTATCAAAGGGAGCAACCGGTGGACGAATACCAGCAGACGATACGCATCTTGTCCGATCGCATAGTGCTGGCGCAGACGCCGATTCGGGTACTCGATGCGGTCAAGTGGGACGAGAACATCCGCAAGGGTTTCCTCAAGGCCAAAGGCAAGGAAATGCCGGCGGTGGACCGCGATTACTACCTCAATCGGCCACTGTCCTTCGACTCCAGCAAAGTGAAGCTGGAGTTCCAGAACATCGAGCGCGACATCACCCGTCAGCTCGGCCAGTTCAACCCGGTCGGGCAGATCATGCGTCGCATGTGCAAGGAATACCGCATGGTGGTGCGGATGCTCGAAGCGCGTGGCACCGAAGATTTCGGGTTGATCTCCCAGGAGCTTTACGGCGCTGCGTCCGATGCGTTCCACGCCGGCGACCCGACCCTGGCCGACCTTGGCCTGATGATGTCCGACTACCTGAACAACATCGATGGCCGGGGCGACCTCAAGGACGAGCCGAAGATTCTCACCGCCAAAGAAGCCGTGCACTTGCTGCAAACCCGCTTGAACAAGGTCTTTGGCGAAGCCGAGGAAACCATTCGGGTGTTCGAGTCCGATGGTATTGTCGCGGATGCGGCAGCCGGTGCCGACTACATCAAGATCCGCGCTGACGCGATGTTCAACGAACGTGACGTGCGTGCCCTGGAGGTCCATGAAGGGCTGGTGCATGTCGGCACCACGCTTAACGGTCTGAACCAGCCGATCTGTACCTTTCTCTCCAAAGGTCCACCGTCGTCGACTGTGACCCAGGAGGGGCTGGCGATCCTGATGGAAATCATCACCTTTGCGTCCTACCCGAGTCGCTTGCGCAAACTGACCAACCGTACCCGGGCGATTCACATGGCCGAGGAGGGCGCGGACTTCTTGCAGATCTTTGAGTTCTTCCGCGCTCAAGGCTTCGAGATGGCTGAAAGCTATAGCAATGCCAGCCGGGTTTTCCGTGGTTCGATACCCAATGGCCTGCCATTCACTAAGGACTTGTCCTACCTCAAGGGCTTTATCATGGTTTACAACTACATTCAGTTGGCCGTGCGTAAAGGCAAGCTTGAGCAGATTCCTTTGCTGTTTTGCGGCAAGACCACCCTGGAAGACATGCGAACCCTGCGTCAGTTGGTGGATGAGGGCCTGGTGGAACCACCCAAGTACCTGCCGGACCAGTTCCGTGACATGAACGCCTTGTCGGCCTGGATGTGTTTCTCCAACTTCCTCAATCACCTGAGCCTGGACCGGATCGAAGCGGATTATTCGAACATTTTGTAATGCCGTCGAAAGATCTTCTAAACAAAAGCCCCTGAATCGTGAGATTCAGGGGCTTTTGTTGAGCCGGATTACCGATCAGGCTGCTTCGATCTTGCTGCGGTTCTGCTCGAGCTTGTTCAGGTACAGCTGCACGTTCTCTTGCTCTGCCTGGGTGGTGAACAAACCCAGTTTGCTGCGACGCCAGAGTATGTCGTGAGCGCTGGTGGCCCATTCTTCGCTGCACAGGTAATCGACTTCGCGGGTGTAGAGACCGCCACCGAGGTGTTCGCCCATGTCCTTCAGACTCTGTACACCTTCAAGCAGGCGCCAGGTGCGGCTGCCATAGGTGGTGGCCCAGCGTCGGGCAATTTCCGTCGGCAGCCAGTCGAACTTGTCGCGAATCAACGCGCTCAAGGCCTGTGGCGTGGTCATGTCTTCGCCGCCCGGCAGGGTCGCTTGCGCAGTCCAGCTCGGCTTCATGTCCTTGAAGTACGGTGCCAGCTGCGCCATGGCCGACTCGGCCAGTTTGCGGTAGGTGGTCAGTTTGCCACCGAACACTGACAGCAGCGGGGCTTCTTCAGTGCTGCCGGACAATGCCAGGGTGTAATCGCGGGTCACGGCTGAAGGATTGTCGGATTCGTCGTTGCACAGCGGACGAACGCCGGAATAGGTGTGCAGGATGTCGCTGCGGCTGATTTGTTTCTTGAAGTGCGCGTTGACCACTTTCAGCAGGTAATCGGTCTCGCCTTCGGTGATGGCGACTTTCGCTGGATCGCCGGTGTACTCACGGTCCGTGGTACCAATCAGGGTGAATTGATTGAGGTACGGAATGGTGAACACGATGCGCTGGTCTTCGTTCTGCAAGATATGCGCGTGTTCGCCTTCGTACAGCTTCGGCACGATCAGGTGGCTGCCCTGAATCAGGCGGATGCCATAAGGGGATTCCATCTTCAGGTCATCACGTATGAACTTGGCGACCCATGGACCGGCGGCATTCACCAGCGCCTTGGCGCGGATCGAGAACAGGCGGCCATCGGCACGTTCCAGGTTCAGTTCCCACAGGCCTTTGCTGCGACGGGCGCTGACACAGCGGGTCTGGGTGTGAACGTGGGCGCCGTTTTCGCGGGCGGCCATGGCATTGAGCACCACCAGACGGGCGTCGTCGACCCAGCAATCGGAGTATTCGAAGCCTTTGGTGATTTCGCTTTTCAGCGCGCTGTCGGCACCGAACTTCAGGCTTTTGGAGCCGGCGAGTTTTTCCCGCTTGCCAAGATGGTCATAAAGGAACAGGCCTGCACGGATCATCCATGCCGGGCGCAGGTGCGGACGGTGCGGCAACACGAAGCGCATTGGCTTGACGATGTGCGGGGCCTTGGCCAACAGCACTTCACGCTCGGCCAGGGCCTCGCGCACGAGGCGGAATTCGTAGTGTTCGAGGTAGCGCAGGCCGCCGTGGATCAGCTTGCTACTGGCGGACGAGGTATGACTGGCCAGATCGTCCTTTTCGCAAAGGAACACCGAAAGACCGCGACCGGCGGCATCTGCGGCAATCCCCACCCCGTTAATCCCACCACCAATGACGGCGATATCATAGACCTCGGCAAGAGGGGGCATAGGCAAGGTTGAAGTGGGCATCGGCTGGCCTCGGGTACTTTCTATATTTGAATTCGAACATTAATGTTCATTTGCGAAAATGGTAGCGCATAAACCCGGGCACAGCTAGCTGACTTCGATTGAAATTTCTGATCGAAGGGAGGGGAAAGGAAAATTTTCGAACATTCCGGTCTTCGGCAGGGCGCGGAAGGTATGTTGAATGCGCGGCCGTATTCGCGAGCAAGCTCGCTCCCACAGGGATAGCGCGGACCCTGTGGGAGCGAGCTTGCTCGCGATGGCGCCGGTATAGGCGACGAAAATCTCGAGGGGGGTTAAACCACTTCCAGCCGAATCTTGTGCTGGCTCAGCAGTTGCGCCAATGCCGGAACCGGCGCGTGGTCGGTCACCAGGCAGTCGATCAGGCTGATCGGCCCCAGGCGGACCATGGCGTTGCGGCCGAACTTGCTGGAGTCTGCTGCCAGCAAGACTTGCCGAGCGTTGGCGATGATCGCCTGGGAGACCCGTACTTCCTGGTAGTCAAAGTCGAGCAGGCTGCCGTCTTCATCGATACCGCTGATGCCGACCAGCGCAAAGTCGACCTTGAACTGGTTGATGAAGTCGACGCAGGCCTGACCGACTACGCCGCCATCACGGCGCACGTTGCCACCGGCCAGCAGGACTTCGAAGTCATCCTTGGCGCTGAGGATCGAGGCGACGTGCAGGTTGTTGGTGATCACCTTGAGATGGCTGTGATTGAGCAGCGCCCGGGCGATGGACTCGGTGGTGGTACCGATATTGATGAACAGCGAGGCGTGATCGGGGATTTGTGCGGCGATGGCTTCGGCGATGCGCTGTTTCTCATCGCGCATCTGATCGGCGCGCATGGCGTAGGCGGTGTTTTCGACACTTGAATCGTAAGCGGCGCCGCCGTGATAGCGACGCAGCAAATTCACTTCCGCCAATTGATTGATATCGCGGCGGATGGTCTGCGGTGTAACAACAAATAGTTGAGCCATTTCCTCGATGCTGACGTAGCCGCGTTCGCGGACCAGTTCGAGGATTTGCTGCTGACGGGGAGGCAGATTCATAGGGCTTCCTTTGGGCTGCCGTGCAAAATTTGCCCATGATGCCGTACGAATCACCTCCCTACCAGTTACATACCGATACGAATCCGCTACTTGGCCTATTCAGCGCCTTCGTGCGGTTCCCAGTCGCGGGTGCGGCTGACGGCTTTTTTCCAGCCGGCGTAGAGTTTTTCCTTCGTGGTTTCGTCCAGTTGCGGGTCGAACTCGCGCTCGATCACCGCCTTGCCGCGCAGTTCGTCCAGGCTGCCCCAGAAACCGCAGGCCAGGCCGGCCAGGTAGGCGGCACCGAGTGCAGTGGTTTCACGCATTTGCGGGCGCTCGACCTTGGTGCCGAGGATGTCCGCCTGGAATTGCATCAGGAAGTTGTTCGCAACCGCACCGCCGTCTACGCGCAGAGCCTTGAGACGTTCGCCGGAGTCGTGTTGCATGGCATCGAGTACGTCGCGGGTCTGGTAGGCAATCGACTCCAGTGCTGCGCGAATGATGTGATCCACGCGTACGCCACGAGTCAGGCCGAACAGTGCGCCGCGGGCATACGGGTCCCAGTACGGAGCGCCGAGGCCGGTGAAGGCGGGTACCAGGTACACGCCGTTGCTGTCCTTGACCTTGTTGGCGAAGTATTCGGTGTCGTGAGCGTCGTTGATGATCTTCAGCTCGTCGCGCAGCCACTGAACGGTGGAGCCGCCGTTGAACACGGCGCCTTCCAGTGCATAGGCCACTTCGCCGCGTGGGCCGCAGGCGATGGTGGTGAGCATGCCGTGCCGGGATTTAACCGCTTTGTCGCCGGTGTTCATCAGCAGGAAGCAGCCGGTGCCGTAGGTGTTTTTCGCCTGGCCCGGTTCAACGCACATCTGGCCGAACAGCGCGGCCTGTTGGTCGCCGGCAATACCGCCGATGGCGATGCCGCTCTTGGTGTGGCCATAAATTTGCGATGACGACTTGACCTCCGGGAGCATCTCGCGCGGGATGTCCAGCACCTCGAGCATCTTCGCGTCCCACTCCAGGGTGTGGATGTTGAAGAGCATGGTGCGCGAGGCGTTGGTGTAGTCGGTGACGTGGGTCTTGCCGCCGGTAAATTTCCAGATCAGCCAGCTGTCGATGGTGCCGAACAGCAGCTCGCCTTTGCGTGCGCGTTCGCGGCTGCCTTCGACGTTGTCGAGGATCCACTTGAGTTTGGTGCCGGAGAAGTACGGGTCGGTGACCAGGCCAGTGGTTTCGCTGATGTACTGCTCATGCCCATCGCGCTTGAGTTGTTGGCAGATTTCAGTGCTGCGGCGGCATTGCCAGACGATTGCGTTGTAGATCGGCCGGCCAGTGGTCTTGTCCCAGACCACAGTGGTTTCACGCTGGTTGGTGATGCCGATGGCCGCTACCTGATCGTGATGCAGGCCGGCTTGTGCCAGGGCCTCGACCATCACGGCACTTTGGGTGGCGAAGATTTCCATCGGGTCGTGTTCGACCCAGCCGGCCTGCGGGTAATGCTGGGCGAATTCACGTTGCGCAGTGCAGACCACGTTGGCGTCACGGTCGAAAATGATCGCCCGGGAGCTGGTCGTACCCTGATCGAGGGCAATGATGTAGTTCTTATTCTGAATGTCGGTCATGTCGATTGCCTTGGACGAAATAAAGGAATGGGTTGGGGCGCGTGATCAATGGTGGGCAGGATCGCGCGCCGCCGCTTTCAGGAGATTCGAGCTTTGCCGTCAATGGCGGGTTCTGCATCCTTTGTAGCAGGTATGGCGATCGGCAGATGACGGGCAATCAGCCCGCGATAGGCCGCAGCGCCGAGGCAGGCACCCAGGATCGGTGCAAAAATCGGAATCAGGAAGTACGGAATATCACGGCCGCCAGTGAAGGAAATTTCACCCCAGCCAGCGAAGAAAGTCATCAGCTTAGGACCGAAGTCTCGCGCGGGGTTCATCGCAAAACCGGTCAGCGGGCCCATCGAGCTGCCAATGACGGCGATCAGCAGGCCGATCAACAGCGGCGCCAGCGGGCCTTTAGGCAGGCCATTGTTGTCGTCGGTCAGGGACATGATCACGCCCATCAGGATGGCGGTGATGATCACCTCCACCAGAAATGCCTGGGCTGTCGACAGGGCAGGGTTCGGGAATGTGGAGAACACTGAGGCCAGTTCGAGGCTGGCTTGTGAGCCGCGAACCATCTGGTGAGTTTGTTCGAAATCGAAGAACAGGTTGCTGTAAAGCGTGTAAACCAACAACGCCGCGCAGAAGGCGCCAGCGACTTGGGAGAAGATGTAGAGCGGCAGTTTACGCTTCTCGAAATCAGCGAATATGCACAGCGCGATGCTGACGGCCGGGTTCAGGTGAGCGCCTGAAACACCGGCGGTCAGGTAGATCGCCATGCTGACACCGATCCCCCAGATGATGCTGATTTCCCAAAGCCCAAAGCTGGCACCCGCGACTTTGAGCGCGGCAACACAGCCAGTACCAAAAAAAATCAATAAGGCAGTACCCAGGAACTCGGCCATGCATTGGCTCGAGAGCGATGGTTGTTGCGATGCAGTTGTCATTGAAAACCTCGTTTTTGTTGTTGTTGGGCGCTCTGCTCGAAATGGTCAGGGCGCGATTTTCACCGAGGCAGGATCCCCATCCTGGTCTCGGCCTGCTGCCGGGTACTACGCAGAAACGTTTATGCATTATTCAGATTCGAAAAAATATAGACAAGAAATGCTGATGTCAAAGGTCGAAAGTGAACCGTCGGTCATATTTAAACTATTGGTCAGCTGAATGATCATTTGGATGGCCCCGGGAGATCGCTGGATTTTGTCCTGCGTTTGCCTGTTCCTGAGCGGGCAGGGGCCGGTAATAGAGCCTTTTGCTCGGTGATGGCCTAGAATCCAGCGCAGTATTTTTTTTGCTATCGCCAGGCTTGGAGCTGCCATGACCCCCGCATTGGATCTGTTGAAAAAAGTTCGTGCCGAACATCGAGTGCACAGTTATGAACATGATCCGAAGGCTGCGTCCTACGGTCTGGAGGCAGCGGAAAAGCTCGGGCTGGATCCGGCGCAAGTGTTCAAGACACTGCTGGCAGCCAGTGAAAAGGGCGAGTTGCTGGTGGCTGTCGTGCCGGTCGTCGGAAGTCTGGATTTGAAAGCGCTGGCGCATGCTGCCGGGGTGAAGAAAGTCGAAATGGCTGATCCCGCAGCCGCGCAACGGGCCACCGGTTACTTGTTGGGGGGCATAAGTCCGTTGGGGCAGAAGAAGCGTTTGCGCACTTTCATCGATAACAGTGCTCAGCCTTTCGCGAGCATTTATGTCAGCGCGGGTCGACGCGGTCTTGAGGTCGAGTTGGCACCGACGGTGCTGGCCGAGCATACCCAGGCCACATTCGCCGATATCGGTCGGGCCTGACCACCGCGCTGTATGGTGAAAAACGGCGGGTTCTGTCTCTGGTTGCCAGGTAACGGCTGATGCATGCTCGCCTTCGCCTAACAAGAAGGAGAACACTCATGCAGCTAGCGTTTCATCAGGTCGACGCGTTCAGTGACCAACCGTTCAGTGGCAATCCGGCAATGGTCTATCGGCTCGACGCCTGGCTCGCTGATGACTTGATGCAAAAAATCGCCGCCGAACACAATCTTGCCGAAACCGCGTTTGTGGTGCGTGAGGCGCAAGGCTGGCGTATCCGCTGGTTCACGCCGACCACCGAAGTGCCGTTGTGCGGCCATGCGACGCTGGCCAGCGCCTATGTGTTGTTCGAGGTCTATAAAGAACCGGTCGAGCGCCTGGACTTCATCAGCAAGTCCGGTCCCTTGAGTGTGAGTCGGGAAGGCGAACGGCTGTGGCTGGACTTTCCGGCGATTGAACTGCGCGAAGTCGGCGTGACCCTCGATGTGGAGCGGGCGCTGGGCGTGCAGGCAGTTGATGTGCTGGGTTCCAACGAATTGTTCGTGGTGCTGGAGTCGGAGCAGGCGGTGCTCGATTGCCAGCCGGACATGGCCGAACTGGCGAAGTTGCCTTGGCCCGGTGCTATCGTGACTGCGCCTGGTTCGCGGCATGATTTCGTCTCGCGGTACTTCGCGCCTGCGATCGGTATCAACGAAGATCCGGTCACCGGCTCGACCCATTGCAGCCTGATTCCGTACTGGTCGCAGCGGTTGGGCAAATCGAGTCTGACGGCGTATCAGTGTTCGGCGCGGGGCGGGGAGTTGTTCTGCCGCCTGGAAGGGGATCGGGTGAAGATCGGGGGACATGCGACGCTGGTGGCCAGCGGGACGTTGATGTTGGGTTAACTCAATCAGTGTGTGTGGGAACTGGCTTTTGTGGGAGCTGGCTTGCCTGCGATAGCATCAACTCGGTTCGACACTAAACCGAGTCGCCTGCATCGCGGGCAAGCCCGGCTCCCACAAAAGCCCGTTCCCACATTCAGTCCGTATTGTTCAATGCGCAGCGCTGTACCGACGAACCCCGGACTCTACCGCCGGAATGTGCGCTGCCGTGCTGCCGGAAGCCTGGAACAGCACCAGGTGTTCGGCGGCCACGCGAATGCCGACATCGGCGCCGACCAGATGATCGGCATGGCTCGGGAAGATCGATTCCAGTTGGCAGCCGGTCGGTAACTGCAGGCGATACAACGTCGATGCACCCAGAAAGGTCTTGCCAACGATCCGTGCCTTCAGAGGGCTGTCGGGCGCGTAAACGATATCGTCGGGGCGCAGCAACACATCCACCGCGCCACCGGTAGGCCAGGTGTATGCGCGATTACCGCGCAGCACTCCCAGTTCGGTCTGCACCGATTCCGGGGTCTGCAGCTGACCGCGAATGAAATAACCCTGACCGATAAAGCTCGCCACAAACGGTGTTTGCGGTTCGTGGTACAGGTTGTAAGGCGTGTCCCACTGCTCCAGTCGACCCTCCTTGAACACGCCAACCTGATCGCTGACGGCAAAGGCTTCTTCCTGGTCGTGAGTGACCAGAATCGCACTGGTGCCACGGGCCTTGAGGATGTCTCGGACTTCATGGCTGAGCTTGCGGCGTAATTCACCATCGAGGTTGGAGAACGGTTCGTCGAGCAGCAGCAGTTGCGGCTCCGGTGCCAATGCCCGGGCCAGTGCAACACGCTGTTGCTGGCCGCCGGAAAGCTCGTGCGGGAAGCGCTTGCCGAGGTGCTTCAGGTTGACCAGTTCAAGCATCTCTTCGGTGACCCGGTCTTTCTGTGGATGCTTGCGAATGCCAAAGGCGATGTTCTCGGCCACGCTCAGGTGCGGGAACAGCGCGTAGTCCTGGAACACCATGCCGATTCGGCGTTTCTCCGGCGCGAGGGTGAAACCGGCGCTGGAGATGGTTTCACCGGCCAGTTGGATTTCCCCTTCGTGAACCGGCTCAAAGCCTGCAATCGCCCGCAGAGTGGTGGTCTTGCCGCAGCCGGAAGAGCCGAGCAGGCAACCGATGTCACCGGCATTGAGGTGCAGGTTGAGGTTCTGGACGACCTGCTGGTCTTGATAGCCGCAGGCCAGATTACGCAGGTTCAGCAGTAATGAATGACTCATGCGTGGTGATATGAAGGCGGAACGAGAAACTCGAGCAGGGCTTTTTGCGCATGCAGACGGTTCTCGGCCTGATCCCAGGCAACCGAACGCGGGTCGTCGAGCAGATCGAGGCTGATTTCTTCACCGCGGTGGGCGGGCAGGCAGTGCATGAACAACACATCCGCGGCGGCCAGATCGAGCAGGGCACGATTAACCTGGAACGGTGCGAACAGCTTGAGGCGCTTGGCGGTTTCCTCTTCCTGGCCCATGGAGGTCCAGACGTCGGTGCTGACCAGATGTGCGCCGCGTACCGCTTCCCGAGGATCGCGAACGATAGTCACCCGATCACCGGCCTTGGCCACGAACTCAGGGTTTGGCTCATAGCTTTCAGGGCAGGCGATGCGCAACTGGAAGTCGAACTGGATGGCGGCTTCTATATAGCTGTTGCACATGTTGTTGCCGTCGCCGATCCAGGCCACGGTCTTTCCCTGGATCGAGCCGCGATGCTCAAGGAAGGTCTGCATGTCGGCCAGCAACTGGCACGGGTGCAGGTCATCGGACAGGCCATTGATGACGGGCACGCGCGAGTTGGCGGCGAATTCGGTCAGGGTGCTGTGGGCAAAGGTTCGGATCATCACCGCATCGAGCATGCGCGACATGACGATGGCGCAGTCGCCGATCGGTTCGCCGCGACCCAGTTGGGTGTCACGGGGTGACAGGAAAATCGCCTGGCCGCCAAGCTGGATCATGCCGGCTTCAAACGACAGCCGGGTGCGCGTCGAGGATTTCTCGAAGATCATCCCGAGTACGCGATTTTTCAACGGCTCGAACAGTACGCCGCGGTTACGCAGGTCTTTGAGCTCAATGCCTCGACGGATCACGCTGACCAGCTCTTCGGGCGTGCAATCCATCAGGGAGAGAAAGTGCCTTGCGCTCATCATTGACTACCTTTTTGCAACAGACCGCAGATACTCAAAGCCTTGTTTAACTGAAAAACGGGCGAGACCTGCGGCGTAAGCCGCACGAGGCGACGAAATAGGGGAAGGCGCGATCTTATAATTAAATGTCGCGTCTTACCAATAGGGTGCTTGATTTATAGGGCTTTTGTCGTGCTTCGGAAATTGCCTGGGCCAAAGATGGGCCAAAACTACGAAATCACAGCTTGTTCAGTTCGGCCCAGTCGGAGGTGGAGTTGATCCACTTCGCATAGGTCGAGAGCAACATTTGTACACTGTGACCCAGTTGGTTTGCAATAAACGCCGCGTTCATGTTGGCCATCAGGCACATCGTGGCGTAGGTGTGGCGACAGTCATATTGCCGTCGCCGACGAATGGCCAGCCGCTCCAGTGCCGCGAGAAAGTACTTCTTCGGCGTGCTGTCTGACCTGATCCACTCGCTGCTGGCGTCCGCCGGCGCAAACACAAACTCCGCACCATCGGCTGCAAGCGACCGAGCGACCCGAATAGCATTCAGCGCGCGATCATTGAGCAGCACATCCCTGACCGTCTTGGTCTTGATCCTTTCGAACAACTCCCCCTTTACGATCACCCTGCACACGTGTGCCCTTCTTTTGTCCTCGTCAATCTCTGACCATTTGAGCGCCCGGATCTCACCCGGTCGCATGCCGGTGAAAAACGAGAACTCGAAGTAGGCGGCATAGAGCCTGGTCGGCCCCTTCAAATGCTCGTACATGTCGGCAATGATCCGCTCAGCATCATCACGCTCGAACGGATCGACCTGCCGCTTGGCGATCTTTGCCCGAGGAATCGACAGGCACGGGTTACGCGAGATATGCCCATCCATCACGGCCGTGTGCAGAACACTCGACAGCTTGTCCGTCGCGTTCCGGCGCACGCCCGGCGACTCCCAGGCGATCGCCGAAACGATCTTGCGCAGGTCCGCCGAGGTGATGTTGTCGATTCGCTTGCTGGCCAGCGCCGGCATCCAGAACCGGTTCAGCACGCTTTTGTAGTTATCGCGCGTGCTGTCGACGATCTCCCGGCTGTCCAGCCAGATCTGGGCAAACTCGCCAAAGGTCGGCGTTTTACGGTCGAGCAGGTAGCCGGAGTTAGGGAACATCTGGGCGTAGAGATCGTCGTTCATTGCGCCCAGTTTGATCAGTTCCTTTACACGAGCACAGAGACTGCCGGCCGCCGCGAGCCCCTTGGCGTTCGGCTTATATGGAGTCGGCTCGCTTCGACGCTGACCGTTCCAAGTAAAACGGATCCGGACGCTTTCGCCGCGGGGTTCGACGCCATCAGGGAGGCCCATTGATTTTCTGCCCATGTGTTGTATCGCTCCAGGCTGTACATGATTCGCCCGTTCACCTTCCCCCAGACGCCGAGGGGGATGACGCCGGCCAGGCGCTTGTGTTCGAGTGCTTTGGAAGTGGTGCCGATCAGCTCGGCAAGGCGTGACTCCAGAACCTTGTCCACCAGCAGCGCAGCCGGGTCGTCAAGGATCTGTGGTTGTTTCGATGACATAGCTGTCTCCATGCCGCGCGTGGCGGCAGAAGGTGGTTATTGGGTGGCTTTGGCGAGGGCGGCGTCTGCGATCTTCATCGCGGCCTGGGCCTCTGTCACATAGGCCGGATCAAACCCACCGCACAGATGGATGGTTGCTTGGCAGGCTCGGAGGTTTTCGCGGGCGAGTTTCAACGCCGCGACCAGCTCTTCGCACAGCGCGCGCTCTTCTCGGCCGATATCCCAGAAGCGCTGGCCCCAGTGTCCCGCCGGCGGCGGGTTGTGGTTCTTCACACCGAAGGTCATCGCTCCCACGGCCGAATCAAGCAAGTCGCGTTTGTAGGCGTTGTCGCCGTCAATGCTCAGGCCTTGGCGTCGCAGCGCATCCAGAGCGTTATTCAAGTTCGACTCGGGCGATGGCAGCACCAGGTCGAAATCTTTTTTCCCAGGCCGGCAGGCGATGAGAAACATTTCACAATCGAGTGGAAGGTGCTGGGCGATATCCGAGAGCGATTCAATGGCTGCTTCGCGGAGGTGGTATTTCTGATCGGCCACAGGGATTCCTCGCCCGCCGTTCACCGGCAGGCTGGTAGGTGGAAGAGGGGTTAGTCACCACAGAAGCAGGCAATGGCCTCGTCGTGGTCGGCGAACATGTCGAATTGGGTGTCTGAGTAGTCGAGCATTTGTTGATAGCTGGGGCGGTCGAAGCGGAAGCGGGCGCCGTCTCCAGTAAACTTGCCACTGGACACCACTTCGCTTTCCATTCTGGCCCACCATGTCGCCTTGGATCGGTCGCTGGCGATTATCGAATAAACCTGTTTGGCGCCCTTCAGGAAGCAGAGGTCGCAGTTACCTTCAAGCGTCCGACCATTGATCGTCGGCAGCATCAGGTCGAATGATTCGCTGGCCCAGAAGTCAGTCACGTCCTGCACGCCGACACCAGCGTCAGCCAGGGGCATAACCATCGTGGCCCACTTGCTTTCACTGGTGCTCTTCCGGTGTCGGATCTTTGCGACTCGACGCGGTTCATCAGCACGAATGCCCGTCATCATGTCCACGGGGTTGTCTTCGTTCGACAGGCCCTGGCTGCGCAGGTACTTGTGGATGATGCGGATCTTCAGGTCGATGGTGCAGAACCGGGTCACTGGGTTAGGCAGGTATTTCCGTTTGCGGATCAGCGCTTCGAATGGCTCGCCCTGGCGGCTGGCGCTGGCGAAGTCCACAACCCCAAACCCTGCTTCGTTATCGAGGTACTCCAGCCAGACGATCGGTACTGACCAGCGCTCGGCGCATTCCCGGACGAACTCCAGCGTGGCCGGATGCTCTTTGCCGGTGTTGGCGAAGGTAACAACCAGATCGCTCAGGTCATCATTGTTGCCCAGCACCTGACGCAGCATGTAGGCGCTGGTACGGCCGCCGGAAAAACTGACGACCGTTGGCCCAGATATTTTATAGGGAGACATGGGCGTCCTATGCCGGGTCATACCCGGGCGGTGGAGGGTGGAATTGCAGAGATCAGCTAAAGTTGAATGTTCATTCACGGGGAGGTGGTTATGAGCATCAATGTCTGTGTTGTATGCAGCGGGAGTGCTGACAAGGCTTTTCCAGTAGGCAGCTTTGATGAGTTCAAATGCCCGGATTGCGGCCGCTACTCAGTCAATCGGAATTTGCTCAATCAAATGGCTGCTGCGAAACGTGTCTTCCACACGGCGCGTACTCAGCAGTACTTGGTGATCCACTCGCGGTTCGACCAGGTTCCGGCTATCGACGAGTTGGAAGCAACGATGCATCAGTTGATCGTGGAGAGATCAAGCAATAGGTGAGGGTGGGTCAGGCCGCCGCTTGAGATTCTTGCTTCGGCGGCCACTCCGTAAACCCAACCTTCGGCGCCTTCGTCTTCGGGTTGATGATCGGCTCGCCCTGGGCGTCGACCATCACTGCCTTGGCCCTGATGTGCATATCGCGACATTTCAGGGTCTTGCGGGCCAACTCAATGAACTGTTGGGCGTACTGTGGTGCGTCGAACAGCGGTGAGAGCTGGCGAACCGTACCCCCCCCCATAATCTGCTCGGTCTTCCTTTCGACCATGGCCAGCCACTCAACGAGCGGGATTTGCTCGACACCGCCTGGCGCCTGAAGATTCTTGCGGGTGCCTTTTGTGCGCTTCTTGGCTTCAGCCAGGGCGACAGCGCGGGTCATGCCAAACACTGAAATGTGCTCATAACGCACCCTCCTTTGAGGTGAACAGGGATAGTTGATTGTCGACCCATCGAGAGGGCGCGCTCTGCTTGTCGAGCTCGTGCTGAATGCGTGCTCGAGCGATCGCCGCGTACTGCTCGTCGATTTCACAGCCAACGAACTGGAAACCCTCGCGCATCGCCGCTTTGCCGGTGCTGCCTGAGCCCATGAACGGGTCGAGCGCGGTACCGCCGGGCGGCGTGACCAGGCGCAGCAGGTAGGCCATCAGGTCGGTGGGTTTCACCGTCGGGTGTGTATTGCCGGTGGTGGCGGTGTTCTCGACTTTACGTAACGTGTTGCCGCGTTTGAATTGGGGACCTGGGTTGATCAGGCCTTCGTGCCGATCGGCGCGGCTCGTCTTGGCGCAGTAGAAGAAACGGGCAGCGCTGCCGCTGTCACCGTGGAAGGCACCGGCCACACGCTCGCGCATGCCGCTGTACTTCACTGGGCCGCTGAAGCCGTTTGCGGTTGGCTCGGTGCCCATGACCGGCGCCGCCGCACCGGCCTCAGCGGGGAACATTGCGACGATCACGTCGCTTCCATCGTGGATCAGGTTGGCAGGCCAGCGACCCGATGCAGCGGAGCCGCCGCCAGCGCGTAAGCTAGTAGCGCCCAGGGCCTCGATCGATCGAGTGCCCGCAGCACCGCGATCGCCAGAGCAGTTGCGAGCGTAGCCTGCGTCGACCACGCCGATCCGGCAGGCTTCGATATTCAGGGCGCCGGTGCCATGCTCGAGCACGTTGGCCGCAACGGTGCCGGGAAACGGCTTGCGGGCCATGCAGATTGGCTCATGCGCGGGTTTTAGCGCAGTGCCCCATCCCTCGTGCTCGCCCTTCAGGTTGTGCGACTTTGGGAAGCCCGAGCCGAACACCCACATGATCTGATCTCGGATCTCGAAGCCCGCCATCTCGATGCCAACCGCCATGTGGTGGTAGGTGCGAGCAGCAGCGAATGACAGCAGGTGACCACCTGGTTTGAGCACCCGAAGCGCTTCTGTTGCCCACTCCAGCGTGAAGGACTGGAAGGCGCGCATGCCATTGGGTGTCAGGTCGTACTTGCCAGCTTCGGCCGCTACGGATCGATGTCCGCCGTTCGGCCCGCAAGCTGAAGCGTGTGACGGCATGCTGGCTCGGTAGGCGGCGCGGTCTTCGATGTCCTGGCCATCCCAGCTCTTGCCCATGAACCGAATTCCGTAGGGCGGATCGGTCACGACGCTGTCGACTGAATTGTCAGGCATCTGCCGCATCAGCTCCAGGCAGTCACCGGCCAGTATCTGGTGAGAAGGGGACATAGTGATTTCCAGTCAGGCGCCTGCCTCGCCGGCTGGCGTGATTCGTTGAAGTGGGCTATTGGTTTATGTTCGATGCAGCCTGACGGGAGACTGACATGAGATTGCAAAGCGATATCGATGCACTCGCGGCGATCGAGGAAGACGCCCGCGCGATGCTGAAGCGAATAGGAATTCCCGACGACAAGCAGAAACTGGAAGTCGTTATTTGCTTGCGGCAGATAATTGAGCTTGCTACCTACAGGCAGTCGATTGACCTATTTACAGACCATTCAGCGTAATAGGTGAGGGTGGGTCAGGCCGCCGCTGTCGATTCCGGCGAGTAGTCCATCCACGAAAGCTTGGTTGGCGACTTCTTCCGCACATCGTTCTGCGGCAGCTTCACCTTCGCCCTGATGATGACGTCGCGGCAGCGCCCAAGTTTTCGAATGCGGTCCGCGTAGTCGGCGGCATATTGGGGGGCATCGAACATGCTGCTGAGCTGGGCGATGCGCTTGCCGTCCATGATCTTGACGACGCGATCCTCGACCGCCTGGAGCCACTGACTCATCGAGAGCTCAATCCGGCGGCCGTCCTTGATTTTGAAGTCGCGGACTTTCCGTTTCGCCTCTTCGCGGGCGAAGTGCTCATTCATTCCGAATACAGCAAAGGTGCTCATGGCATCACTCCAGGCAGTCGAGCGCTTTCTGCAGCAGCGCATTCAGTGAAAGCTCCCGATCTTCCGGGTCCATGGCTCGCTTGATCCACTCGCAAGCCTCTGCTGCGCCATCGCGCAGGTTCTCAGCCTCTTCCTCGGCGTCCTCATTCGCGCTTTCAAGGCGGCGAATGTCTTCCTGCAGCTCCTCGCGCTCAGCGCTTGGGTCTATGCTCTGCGCGGTGAGCCGCCGGGTCAGTTCGGCGGCGGCCGCCGGATCGAGCGCCGCGTAGTGCAGGCACTCTTCGTCGCTCAAAGCATTTGCGGGAATGCTCATGGGTTATCTCCAGTCAGGCGCCGCCCTCCGTTCAGAGCGCGGCGTAGCGGTGAGTGTCAGGCGGCTGCGCGCTTGAGCTGGTCGGTGAGTTGGGTTGGCAGGCCTCTCAGCGTCAGCGTGCCGCCGGCTTCGTCAAACTCGACCTTGTCCCCGAGCAGATGCTGCTCAAAACTGATCGATAGGCCATTGGCGCGCCCGGTGAAACGTCGGAATTTGTCGAGGGTTTTTTTGTCTGGCGGGATCGAATCCGAAAGGCCGTAGTCCTTGCCCTGAATGAACTCGGCAAACGCCTTTGGCTGGTCGTCGTCGAGCACTTCGGACAGCTCGTCGAGGGTAATCGGCTCACCCAGCTTCGCCTGAGCCATTGCATAGCTGACCAAGGTGCTGGTCTTCTCGCGGGCCGACTCCTCGCCAAGGTCTTCGCTTTCAACGAAGTCACTGAACGCCTTGAGCAGGGTTCGGGTTTCACCTGGTCCGTCGATACCTTCCTGCACACCGATGAAATCGCGGAAGTACTCGGTGACGCGGCGGCCTTTCTTCGCCTTGAGATACGACACGTACTGCTTCGAGGCCGGGTTGTTTTTCCACTCGGAAAGATTGATCCGAGCCGCGAGGAAGATGCTATCGAGGTCCAGACGCCGGATCGGTTGCAGCGTGAGACCGTCAGTCATGACCACAGCCTCTGCTTCCTGAACCAGGGCGATGATCAGGTAATCGGTCAGGCCTTGCTGGTAGTGACAGAAGAGTGCGTGTCCGCCGGTGGTCAGGTTTGACTCTTCCATCAGTCGGGTCAGATGCTCGACAGCTGTTTGAGTGAACGACAGAAAATCATCGCCACCGGCCAGGTACTTGTTGAGCCAGCCGCTGAATGGGTGCGCACCAGACTCGGCAAAGAAGAAGCCCCAGCCCTTGCCGGTCTTGGCGTTGTAGCTCTCGTTGAGCTGGTTGATCAGTTCGTCGCGAGCCCGGCTCTCTTCCAGCTCGCCAACACTGCGGTGCAGGATCGCCGGGCTACCGTCGGGCTTCTTGTCGATCTTGTGGATGACGCTGTGGAGAACGGGCATTGCGAATACCTCGGGTAGGCGCCGCCCTCCGTGATCGGATGCGACAGTGTGGTGGCAAATTAATAGTATGTGAGCTACAAAGAGATGGGCTCGATTGGCCCATCAATGGACTTAAAAGGAGCATTTGCAATGGACTTCACGCGAGACCCAAACGATTTCCTCAGTTACATCGCCACAGTCAAAAGGGACTGGACTCGTGCTTCTTCGGAGTTCCTCGGCCTCGTCGAGCATTGGCAAGATTTGTCGATGAACAGTTTCGCAGGTATGACTGCTGTAGCTGCGAAGGAGCGCAGCATCGAGGGGGAGGTATTGGGTAAGCAGTTTTCCATCGAGCTCAGCCCAATTTCCCTGGATAAAGCTGGGCTTGCAGAAGCTGTATTGTTCTTGCGCCAAATCGGAGGCTCAAAATCGGAGTTGGGTCGATTTAGCGTCCGTCGTGATGGAGCGATTTTCGGCGGCGATGGATCGATTCTCGTCGATCCGCAAGATAATCACTACAGCTACAAAATATTCACCACAGTCTTACAAACTGTGGTTGAGGCGCCCGCTCCAGTTGATGCCAAATAACCGTCAGCTGTCATCAATGCAACCGCGTAACTCTTCGTGTCTGTAGGCGAGCTCCAAATTTCGCGACACGTTTTCGCTGATTGTGATTTCGTGTCGCGGGACGCGCAAATACTTGGCGGAACCGGCTGGCCCGGCCGCATGCGCGCACAGAATCAGCAACTCGATCACATGCTTCTGGCTGGCCCCATGTAGGCTCTCGGCAACCTCATTCAGCCGCTTGAGAGCTCCAGGCCTGACGTGATGCCGGATCAATCCAGGTGGCGACGAAGGAAGGTCAGCGGCGGCCTGCGATAGAGCTGCAACTGGGTCAGCATTCAAGATCAGCAGTTGCAACGCCTCGCCAGCTTCGTCGATCTCGTTCCAGCGCATCAGATCGGCCAGCATCTGCGTGATGCCGTGGCGCACTTTGTGGCGCAGTTCCACTTCCTGCTTTGCCAGCCGCTTCTGCGCCGCCTTGGCAGATCGCGTCCTTCCATCCATCGCCATGGCCTACCTCTTCGATTCCGCTGGCCGGCAGGCCCAACCAGGATTGCCGGCGTCGTTGATTTACTACTCGCTTGATCTTGCTCATGCCGCAGCGTTCACCAGGGTTACGCCTGCCATGCTAAAGAGCGAACCTTGCTGAGCAACCAGGGCGTCCAGCGCATCCCATTTCACGGTCAGTACGCTGAGCGGCGCGAGGCCACCAGCGACGGCGTGCACCAGTGCTTCCAGGTCCGTAACTTCCGCGCGGTAGGTCACCGGCTTTGCTATCGTCGCGACGGGCTTTGCCATCGCTGCAACCGCTGGAGCGGATCTCACCGGGGAGGGCGTCGGTGCTGGTTGTGCGGGTACTGGCTCGATGACCGGTTTCGCTTCATCCGCAATCCGCTGCAACTCTTCCTTACGGATCCGCTCGCGCTGTGCATCTTCTTTGTCGGCCTCGGCTTTCTGATTCTCCGAGATTCGCACCTTGATCAGCGCGACCAGGTCGTCATTGGCCTTGAGGACCAGCTGCTGGATGTCGTTGAACAGGAACACGTAATCGGCGGCGAGCTCGACCAAGCTGGCCAGGTTGGCGCGAATGCTGTCGCCGATTTGGCTGGCTGCGATCTTTGCCCGGGCCAGCTCGGAGTCGGCGGCATCGCGCAGGCTGCTGATGGACTTCTTGCCCTTGATGGCGCCGGCGAAGTCCGCGGGTACCGCTGGCATGCGAGCCTTGCCACCCAGCGACGTGTTGATCTGGTCGATGTGGGTTTGCAGCGCTTTGGCTGCACTCATGACGATGTCTTCGCGGATGCTGACCTTGCGAGCTTTCACCAGCTTGTCGAGCATCAGGCGCTTGGTGCGTGCTTCGGCGCTGATCTCGTCGATAGTGCGGAAGAGTGCGTCGATACTTTCGGTCTGGCTCAGCGCGTGTTGCTTGGCTGCTGCCAGGCGTTCTTCTACATCGCCACACCACTTGACCGTCTTCTCGGCATCGGCAAAGTGCTGGTCGGTTTCAAGCTCGGTATTGATCGAGTCGAACACAGCCAGCGAGTGAGCCTTGAACTGCTCCAGGTTGCTGGCAGTGACCATGCCGGTTACTTCGATGCGTAGCGCCGGTAGGCTTTCCGGTGTCTTGCCGACGGCCTCAGGAAGAACCTCGGCAGGTGTGAAGTCGAGTAGATCGGCTTGGAACTGCTTCCACCCGGCAACGAGTGTTGCAGCGCGGCCCGGTACCGGCGTGTATTCCATCGAAACGAAATTGTTCTCTGTGCCGTCGGAACAAACGAAGATCACTTTCTCCGCGCCGCTCACCAGCAGTTGCTGCTCGAGTTGCCAGTAGTAGTGCGGATCCAGAGTGCCGGCCAGCACGTCAGCGGCAAGCTGCTCGTTCCACATTTTGTGCTCGAACAACGTTTCGCCGAGCATGGTGCAGCCGTCGAGCGAGGCGAGCAGGTCGCCCTCGGTACCGACAACAGGGAACAGGTCTTCGCCGATCCGCGTTTCTAGAATTGGCCGAGCCAGGGCCTCAGCTTCGTGACCTTTATCGAACAGGTATTTCTGCACCCACCACGACACATCGCGATCGAGGCCGGTCTTCTTGGCGTGAAGTAGTTCGGTGCGCTTCATCTGTTTCGAAGCACCCATCATCGCCGGCGCCTCGGAGGCGGTGAAGTAGTTGGCGCGGAGCGCATGCCAGGCTTCTGAGCCTTGGATTACCGAATGAATTTTCAAGATGCGTCTCCTTCTTGTGACGGCGCGATGATTGCGAGGATGGTTTTTTTCTGGTGCTCGGTTAGAGATGCCTTAAGCCCGAGCATCACGACGATGTGGTCAGCTGTTTTTTGTCCGCTCAGAATCATGGCGACCCACTTGGGGAAGTTCTCGGTGAACTTTTCGGATGGATACGGGGGGAGGGCTTCAGGCTCTGGCGGCGAGACTTCTGCGGCTGGAGCTCCCGAAATCCCGTCATCGTCGTCATCGGTCGTGGTGACGTTGAAAATCATCTGGGTCAGGTATCGCCGGCCGTAGCTGATCGTCGAGCCATTCGCCTGCACGCCGGTTTTGTTTGTCTTCCCGCCAGAGCCAGCGGCATCGATCGGCAGGTCGAGCTGGTAAAGCTTCGTATGGCCTCCGGAGTGCATGCAGTCGCAGGTGATGCGGAGATGGCCAGGCAGACGGGAATCAGCGGTACCGAAGGACAGCGAGAAACCTTCCTCGGTGAAGATCGGGCTGATCTCCCGGTCGATGTCTTCGAGCCTGGCGTAAGTGCTGGCGGTGTGTTTGTTGAGCGCTTTGCGCGTCACCGGCTTGATTCGCTTCTGCGCATTCACCATAGCGACACTGAATGCCGCCGAGGCCTGTCGGTCGACGTGACGCTCGTGCATCTGCATCAGTCGTTCCATGTTGCCGACGTCGACGTTCGGAGTGGCCGCGACCTGCATGATCACGGACATGATGCTGGCAGCGTCATTGGTCTGGGCTGCAACCTCAGTTGTCTTTGTGGGCGGCCGGTGCTGGTCGATGGTGGTGACCACGGTCGCCTCGATAGGCTCAATGTCCTGGTCGAGTTTGCGTACTTGAGGCACGGGGAATCCTCGCCGCGCCACGCGCAGCCTTGAAAGATATGGTTATTGGGTTGCGCGATTTGCGAAGGTGGTAAGCAACATCGCGGCAGTGCAGAGGGTGTGAGCTGTGAACGAGCTTCGCCAAAAGAAGACCCGACGAATACGCTGGCGGATCGTCATGCAGGCTCAGTCAGAGATAGAAGGCGCTCGCCCAGCTTGATCTTGGCCGCGACCTGTTCTCGAGTGACGCCGGCGATCTGAGCGACCTCAGTCAGTGGCAGGCCTTCACGTCGAAGCTTCGCGCAGCGCTTCGCCAGATTCTGGCCGCGCAGATGTGCGCCGTGGCCGCTCATTGCTCACGCTCCAGTTGAGCAACTCGGTAGCGCAGCACCTGCAGGACGCGACCGCCATAACCAGGTTCGGCGTACTGCTCGACTGGCGCACCGAAGAAGCCGCGTCGTTCGGCCAAGCCATAGGCTTCGCGCAAGTTGTGAGCGCTGATGTCCTCGAGCTGCTCGTCGATCAGCGTTTTGACAGGTGATGTGGTCATCATTCCTCCTTGCGCCGCTGGCAGATTTCCCGCAGCCGCTTGCAGTAGTGGTTGAACTCTTCGGTGGTGATCGCCCCGTCGGTGAACAGGCGAGTGATGAGCGATTGGACCAGGAGGCTGATGTCCTCCTGGCCAACTGGCTCGGCCACACCATCGAGGGCTTGGTCGATGAGAATGTGAGGGCTCAAAACCCGCACTCCTGCTCCACGCGATCGCTCTCACGTTTTGCATCGCGGTACTCGTTGGCATGCACCGCGATCAAATCGACTGCCATGGCGCGGACAGTGAGCGGGTCGCCGCCAACTGCGCGGACCGCCCAGCGATACAACAAGCTGTCGTCCGCTCGCCCGACCAGCTCGATCAAGATCTTCTCGATGCAATGGTCTGGATCAGGTTGCGTGGCCATGTGATCTGCCAGGGCCTCAGGCAAGTGGTCGGCATTTACCAGAACAACGCTTCGGCCAACCGGGCTTGGCGCCTCCACATCGTGCCGACTCAACAGGTCATCCACAGACTCAGCCAGCCAATCCTGACCAGCCTGAGTTTCGAGAAAGTCGTCTTCGGGGATTGGCTTGCGTAGTGCTGACATGATCGGCTCCAAAGTGGCGGGGATTATTCGGCGGGCGGGGCAGGGAGTGGCTGCCAGTGGGTGATCTCGGTCGGATGCATGAAGTCGTAATCACCTCCGTATAGCTTCCAGGTGCGATCAAGGCGCATATGAGCTATGCCAAGCGATTGCAGTTCGCGGCTATCGGTGACGAGAACCGTCCGCGAAACCATTGTTTCGTCGCTGGTGCACTCGTGATTACAAGCCGGCAGCAGGTCGCTGCATTTGATCCAATCGCTCATGGCGGTATCCAGTGTTTGGGGTTATTTGACTGCGTTGGCCGCCCTGGCCTTGGCGCGCTTCTTTTGCTGACGTCGACGCTGACTTTTAGTCAGGCCGCCGACCGGCTTCATGTCGGTCGACACCAAAGGCTTGAGCTTCTTCGGTGCGTGATCTGCTTCGCACGACTTGCAGAAGCGCGCATACCCAACATCAGCGCCAATGAACTGGCAGCAGCTACCGCAGTGGCTGCCGTCGGCCACGTTGTCCTCGTAGAAACTCATGACTTGCTCCATTTGTTGATCCAACAAAACTCGGCTGCGACCTCACAGTACGGCCAGCAGCCGGAGGGCGCCGTGGGAAGTCGCATGCGGGTGGTGTCGGAGGGTGTAGATGAAAAGCCCGAGGAATCCCGGGCTTTTGCTGTGCGCCACACAGACCTCCCTATGTGAGCGCTGGTGCCTTCGTTGGAAAGGCGCTTTGTCATGGGCTATTTCATTGCCAATCCTCCGTGCTGAGTTGAACTACCGAGCATTCCTCGGTAGTTGGGTTGATGCAGGTGGCCGGTATAAGCCGGGGATTCGTCCGCATTGGGGTGTGATCTGGCCGCCGCTGTGAGGCGATGCACCGACATAGGCCGAGCAAAATGGGTCTGGACCAGATCACACTCCGATGCGACCTGGTGCTGGGGAGTACCAAGAGCTCGGGCAGTTATCGTCAGGCTGACGTGGCGCTGGTTGTTCATGCAGCGATAGACATTGCTGCGGTTTTGGCATGAGGAAGGCGAAGAAAAACCCCAAGGACCTAGTTATCAATGGGGTTTTTATTTGGCGGAAGATTCGCCGGCTTATGGGGGGCTTGCGCGCTCTAAATAGTCATCGATTTAGAGATATTTCACTTCTAGCGTGGCGGAGCCGTCGATAGCTACGTCGTTCGACAAATCAAGTCCATCAGCACGAGATATGAGGGTGTTAACTGTAATCTCAGTCATTACGCGGGGGACTGCATCAAAAACTACCGTAAAATTTGCGGCATACAGCCCATTCTGTGTGTCAGAAGGTTTTGCGGCAGTTATAACCAAATCAGCCCGGGCGCCCGGAGCCGATGAAACATCATCGACAACTTCCTGAGGCGACTCCGTCAAAGTCACGCCGTTGAATGTTGTTGTAAGAGGAATTGCATTCACTCCGTTGAAAAGCGAAGCGGGGCCACCTTCGATATAGGCGCTCACCGAGCCATCTGTATGCCTGACGTCATAAGTAGCGCGTAGACTTGATAGCTCGCCGGCTACAGCGTTGAACGTCATCACTTCATCCTTGCCAAAATTAGGATCTCTAGGCTGGGCATGAAAAACTTTGCTCGGGATCGTCGCGCTAATATTTATACTCGTTCTAGATTCGTCAGCCATAAACACCTCCATGTATTGAACTGGAAGCATAGCAATGGGTGCTGGGGAGGCCCTCCCTCTGCCGACGACTGGCGCCGGTCACGAGGGTAGTTATCGTCAGGTTGATGTGATGCTGGTTGGTCAGTCGTAAAGCTCGTAGCTGAAGTCGTCTTCTTCGCAGTCCACAACGATGGTTGCGGCACCGTAGTACAGGCCGGCCACGAGTCGTTCCCAGCCTTTGCGAATACTGAGCTGTTTGCCAATGACGTCGCCGTCGAGCTTTGCTGAGTAAACGCGACCGACGTTCTCGCCTTTCTCGTTCTTGGTCTTATCGTGGAAGTGGATGTGCACAGCGTTTTTCAACTGATACACGCTGCGCTCAGACCGGTGAGAAAATCCGCCGGACCGGTATTCGCTTTCCGGCTCCGGATCGAAGTAGACGTGCAGAAATGAGCCGTCTTGTTCGAAGCGAACTTCTGGATGCTCCCAGCCGCTGCTGTGAGCATCCTCCTTGTTGTCGTCGATGAACTGCTCGATCAGCGCCCTAAGCGAAACCTGGGCGGGCACCGCGCCATCTGCCAGTACCTCATCCATCGCCTCGTTGGCCCGGCGCAGCATGTCACCTTCGATGCCACTGGACAGCCAGCGCTCACGCAGAGCGTTGCCAATCAAATGGTTGTAGCGAGTCAGCTCGAACATATTGCTGATGTTCGCTGGCATTGCTGCCTTGAAGGCCTCTTTCACCGCCTTGCCCATATCGCCGTAGCTGCGGAAAGCGTCTTCGGCCAGATCCTTGAACATCTTCTCGACATTTGCGTCGATGATTTCGCGTGGGCGGTCGCTTGCGGCGAAGGTTTCGATGCGCTCAGCCAGCAGCGCTTGAAGTGTTTGCTCGCTCATTTGGTGCTCCGTGCATGTTCGTTGATTTCCCGTCTGGCCCTGCCACCAAGGCCAGCCAGTGAAATCTGTGTTTCGGTCATACGGTCAGGGCAGGGCACTCGGCCCGCCGTACCATCCGGACTTGAGCTGTACGACGATCAGGCACTCGGCGATCACGACGCATCAATTCGTCATCAAGCATTGAGTGGATGGCGACCAGCGCCGCCAGGACAAAGCACATCGGTGTGATGATCTGGCGCTTCATGGCCTCAGCCACCAGGGCGGTGCGGCGCGTGACGCCGAGCTTAAACATCGCATTGGTAAGGCGCTTTTTGACGGTGCCGGCTTCGATGCCTGCCTCTCTGGCGATCTCTTTCGAGGTGAATCCCTGGGCAATCCAGAGAAGGAACTGAAGCTCTCGCGGCGCAAGCCCGCGACCGAGGTGGCCCTTCCATGCGCCATTGATGATTGTTGCTTCCATCGTCGTGACTCCCGGTTGGTTTCCCGCTGCACCCGGCAGACCAGGTGCAGTGGTGAAACTGTGTGTAAAGCCCCCGGCCTCGCTACTGGCGACAGGCCGGGATTACTTCGTCAGCGATGTGGTGCTGCTTGAGGCCTAATCCCCGCTTGCTGATTGCAGGTTTCGGTACATAGGTGCGGCGTTGGGCTTCCCTGTTCGCCCCAGCTCGATCAGCGTTGCTGGCGCGGTCATTGGGTATCTACAACATGCGGCGTACAGCCCTGTGCCTGGGTGAGTTGATACGGCACACCGCATGAGGTCCGGCGCTCCTCATAGCCGAGGCTCGGAGCGCTAATTCTTAAATCTGTCTCGCTACGCATATCTGGGTCATTCGCCAGTTCGGTATCCCTCGTCCGCCGCAGGTTCTCCCTGCGTTTCTTTCCTGCACCCCAGTCACTCCCGGGGCGGTAGGTCAGATCGGATCGCCGGTCTCCAGCAGAGGCGTAGCGGCCAATCGTTAGGTTTTGTTGAGAGCCTTTGCATCGACCCTCCCTGTCCTTGCCGGACAGGAGGCCCCGCTGTTATTTCCGCAGCGGGATCGTGTTTTGAATTTTTAAAGAGCGACGGGTCTCTTCAGGCCCTTCGCAGTGGATGTGTATCGCTGCGATGGATGTAAATTTATCTCTACGATAAATTTCAGTCAATATCATTTTGATAAATTTATCTCGATTTGATTAATTTTAATTGATCTCTGGTTATCACCGGGCACAAAAAAGCCCGCGCTCGGCGGGCTTCGTTCATTCAGCTTTGGTCAATCTTCCTTCGGTACAACCCAAGAAATCTGCACTCCACCACCATCCTGATGCGTCACGGTCACGTTGTCCGCTTCGGCGATATCCTCGAGCAGCTGCGCCCAGTCATCCGGTGATTCGTCTGGAGCTTTGTAGATGAGGGCTCGCTTCGAGGTTTGCGCGCCAGTTGAGTTGATGATCTTCTGAATGCGAGTGCCGAGCAGCTCGTAGGAGGAGGGTGGTTTTGGTGCGGCGGCTTTCTTGGCCATGGGGTGTGCTCGCATATACTGGTTGAATATCCAATATATGGATGGCCTGGCGATTGGCAAGCAAGGGAGGATAGGCGGGCAACAAAAAGCCCTCATTCAACGGGCCTGGAAGGGGTGATAGCGCCCGATCGGACTCAGTGCAGCTTGGCATAAGCGCTTGAATTGCTTGCTGCGCGGATCTGCTCGATATCGACTACTGCAGCCTCCACAATCTCAAGGGCGTGAGAAATGCGTAGCAATGCTTGCTCAGGGTATGCCTGAGTCGCAGGGGTAACCCCCTTCATGCCCGTGGCCAGTGCCAGTTGGACATCTGCCATTCGAGAGAGCAGCGACAGGGTGAGTTTGTCAGAAACCATAGATCGATCCTCTGGGCGTTCTAGACAGATTAGCCGGGGAGGGCGGATACGAAAAGCCCGGCGCTGGGCCGGGCTTTTTTACTGCAGTGTTGTAGGTATACCTTGCTTTATCTGCTTCAAAAGCTCGCCTCTATCTTCGGCATAGCTGATTACGCGGACCCCCTCAAAGGACTGAAGCTCTTCAGATATTTCTCTGTAAGCCTTCAGCAATTTTGGTTTTCCAGATTCTGGCGGTCCCGCAACGAACAAGGTGTCCTCTGCGAGCTGATGCGCTCCACTCAGCCGTCTAACTTTGGAAATCCATGCATCGCCATGCTCCAAGATTTTTGAAGGCTCATCGTGGCCTAGATGGATTGGCTTGATAGCCTGGACTGGCATCTGCCCCTCGCAGAGTACAAATGGAAATTTTACTGGGTAATCGGAGGTACCTAATTTCCTTTCGCTGTAGCGCTGCCGCAGATGGGAGTCTGCCAAAAGCTTGCCAAGCTGCTTCTCAAGAGCTGTTTCCTGATACTCCTTGGTAGCGAAGCTATGATTGACGTAGTGGTCAAACAAAGCCTTCAGCGCAACGTCAGCATCATCAGTTGCCATCGTTCCTGGATCGCTGAATCGCATCATCGTTTCTCGCGGATGGATGAGATGCTTGAAAGTGTTTAACAAAGCTCCAAGGTCGCCACGATTTTGTGTGAAAAATCCGCTGAGCCTTGCAAGCTCTGCGTTCATCTCGCGGCGAGCCCTCTGAAAAATCTTAGAGTCGAGGCTTGGGAAGAAATTTGTAACGCGTTGCCGTTTCTGCTCGATTTTGAAGCGAAAGTCGCCATTATTGGCGATCAACACGATACCAATATTTACGAACTCACCTGTTTCAGGGTAAGGCAAGAACCTGAGAATTGAGTAGTTGCAGATGTATTTCATAGGGGTCCCCAGAACCGCTCTTCCCTGAACACTTCTAGAATTTCTAGACGGTCAGCCAATGTAGGCTCGGTCTCGTCAATGTGGTCGCTGTCTCGGTAGATCCAGTCATCTGGCAAAAGGGCAGTGATCGTACCCCAGTTCAAGACCCCCTCGTTAAGCATTTGCGAGTATTCCTGACGGGTGACGTAATCCCTGAAACCCGCACGGCTATCTCGGAATACATGGCTTTCTATAAAGTCATCGCAATTGAAAGTTCTGTCAAACGCCAGGTTGTGATCTATGACGTTCAGCGAGCCCTGAGCATCCAGGATTAGATTCACGTTTCCGCCCATGGGGCCCAGGCAGCGATCCTCGTTCCGAACCCACCAATCGAAGAGTAGAACTCTTCGCTTCAGTTCGGCCGAGGTGGTGTTTATGTTGCTCAGAGTGAAGTCGGAGGCGTTTTCTACCGCCCTGGATGCGAACGCAAGTCCTCCACCTAGGTCTCCAACATTGGGTATAGCGCTGAAGGCAATGAGCTCGGGAGGCACATGCATAAGTCGCCATGTTGGAATTGGGAGCTCAAGGCTTCTGCCAAGCTCGGCGCCGAGAACCTCTGAAATGAGGGCAGGGCCGCCGGATTTCGCTAGGCCTTTCACAAAATAAGAATGCCCATCATCGGCACGAACGATAAAGGGCTTTATTGAGTAGCCTTGATGGCTTTGTCGCACTATCTCAATGGCATTGATGATTTCAGGCATGTACCTGACTTCCCTGTGCTATGCGGTCCAAGACCAAAATAAGTAGATCAAGATCCTAGATCTCTTGCTTTCCCGGGTCGGCTACCTGGCGTACATCGCCCACCAGAACACATGCCCAAGGATGTGCATTTGCTCATCCTGCATTTGCTGGAAGGTGTAGTCCTCGTCGGGATGGTCGTCGCGGTTAAAGCTGCGCAGCCGAAGACCTGCCGGAAGGCGGTACAGCTGCTTAACCCTCAGCTGGCCATTATGGTTGAGCGCATACAAATCGCCGTCGATTACGTCGCTCAATCCGGTTTTGCCGAGGTTGACGCCAACAGTTGCGCCGTCGCGAAGCACCGGCAGCATGCTGTTTCCCCGGACGGTCACGCATTTGGCCTTGTCAAACTGAACGTTATTCTCGCGCAGATTCTTCTTTCGAAAGCGCAAGCTCTCGCCCCCGTCCTCTTCGATAGCGAAGCGACCCGATCCGGCAGATAGTTCGACCTCACGCAAAAACGGGACCTCAACTTCGTCATCGCCAAGGGGCGTTTTTTCGTCCCAAGCATCTATGGCGCCAAGTAGGGTCGCGTTGGATTCAGTAATCCTGACCGTATCCGGAGTGGCTTCGATAGCCGACGACTGAGGAATATCAAGCCAGCCCGAAGGAAGCCCTTGGGCAGCCTCAATCTTCCTGGCCAGCTGATGACCAAGGTTTCGCTTCGGATTTGGCGAAACGATCAGGCTGATAACAGAGGGCGCTGTTCCGCAGGCCGTAGCGAACTCGGCTTGTGTTTGATAGCGAGCCGCGAGGGCTCGAAGGTTTTCTCTGCGAATGCTGTTGGTATCCATCCGAGGATGATCGCCTCTTTTATCTAATTGATAAATAATCTCCATGATCAATTGATTCTTGCCTTGAAATTATCAATGAGATAAATTGAATTTATCTCTAAACAAGGTAATGAAGATGAAAACCCCCATTCCCGATATGCAGGCATGGCTAACCAATGCCTGCACTGATGAGCGCCAGCGGGTTGCCGATGAGTCGGGAATTTCCGTTGGCTACCTCTGGCTCATTGCTGGCGGCCATCGAAAGCCCTCAGAAGACGTCGCAGCAAAGCTCCACAAGGCCACTAGCGGCCGGGTTTCGGCGTTCTCTTTTTTCCCGAAGCTTGCAGCTATCGCAGCAGAAAGCGCTGCCTGACGAGTTTCCCCTCCGATCCATGCAGCCATTGTCAGCTTTGACGGCCTGCACAGATAGAAACCCAAAGTCGCTGTTGATTCATCCAGTACCCAAATCCCAGACACAAAAAAGCCGACGGAGAGGTCGGCTGATTCGCAAAACTAGAGAGGGCCGATTATGCAGAGCCAACCCATTCCAAGCAATACCCCGATCCATGTCGCGACACGTTTTCAAAATTCGCAAAACGTGTCGCGTACCACTATGTCCTCCCGCGAGATCGCAAACGTCACCGGAAAGCGTCACGCCAACGTGAAGCGCGACATCGTTGCAATGCTGAAAGAGCTGAAGGTAGATGTACTCAATTTTGAGCACATCTACCTGGATGGACAAAACCGCGAACAGGTCGAGTACATGCTCGACCGCGAACACACCGACTGCCTACTCACTGGCTACAGCGCACCAATGCGCATGAAGGTGATTCGCCGGTGGCGGGAGCTGGAACAGCAGCAGGGCGCCCGCGAGCATGTCATCGCCAACGGCACCAAAGTCGTCGGAGAGATCGCCATCATGGAGTGCTTCACGCGCCTGCTGAAGCCTGCCGCGTCCTGCCAGATGGCCATGCTCACTAAGATCGCCGAGAACAATGGACTCAACCCGAAATTCCTCCCGGGCTACGCCGTGGATGCTGCACCAGATGCCACGGGTAGCAGCTCCATGCCGACCAAGGCTGTCACCGCGCTGATCAAAGATCATGGCATTGCCAGCACCGCGGCTGCCTTCAATCGCCTCTTGGCGAAGCATGGCTATCTCAAGCAGCAAAAGCGCAAAAATTCCAGACTGGAGATCGTCGACTTCTGGTCAGTGACTGAAAAGGGCCTCAAGTACGGAAAGAACCTCACCAGCCCGCAATGCCCCCGCGAGACACAGCCTCACTGGTACGTCGATCGTTTCCTTGAGCTGGCCTCATTGGCCGGGAAAGCCTGACATGCAATACACCGTCACGATCAATCAGGCGAAGGCATTGGAGTGGGGCTTGAACGCACAGCAAGCCCTGCTGTTTGCCTTCGTCTATGAGTGCCCGAGCTGGGCCAATCCAATCAAGACGGACACCGGGATCTACTTCGCTTTGAGCAAGAGCAAGATCGTTGACGAGCTGCCACTGCTCACCGATAAACCGGACACCGCGTATCGCCTTCTGAAAGCACTGAAAGATTCGGGCCTGATCGAGCTTTCAAGCACGTCCAGCATCACCCTGATTCGCCTGACCGAGAAAGCCAAAGAGTGGAACCGTAAACTGGATGGGTCGGAAAAATATCCGACCTCTGATGCACTCGATGGTCGGAAAAAAATCCGATCCACCTCGGATAAATCTCCGAGCAGGGTCGGAAAAAAATCCGAGCCAAGGTCGGAAAAATCTCCGACAAATCAGGGTACCAATAATCAGGTTACCAATCAGGACACCAGTAATCAGGATTTGCAGGACAGCGGTTCGGACAAGCCGACCCGGTCCGGCGGGGTGGTGCTGGTGGTTGATCGCACCGAAGCTCCACGGGTTGAAATTCCAGCCGACATGCCAGGGCCGAAAGACCAGGCCTGCAAAACCTTCAAGGCCTGGGCCAACTACGCGATGGCCTACCGCAAGCGCTACAGCACCTGGCCGGTGTGGAACGCCAAGGTCGGTGGTCAGCTCGGCCAACTCGTTGACCGCCTTGGCGCTGACGTCGCTCACCACGTCGCAGCGCACTACCTGAAAACCAGTGACGCTGCTGTCCTGCGCAAGTGCCACAGCCTCAACGAGCTGCTGGCCAACGCCGAGAGTTACCACACCCAGTGGGTGACTGGTCAGCGCATCAACGGGACCACCGCCCGCCAGCAGGAACGCACCGAGGCCAACCTGTCCGCCGCCGAGCAAGCGGCTCAAATGGTCCTGGCCAAGCGCCAGGCGGGAGAGCGCAATGAATACCTCTGAAATGACCGATACCCAGGTTGCGGGCTTGGCCGCTGCCATCTGCGCCACCGCCGAAGCAATGGGGCAGGAGATCAGCCCCGGCACCGCCGCCCTGATGGCCGAGGACCTTTCTGTTTATCCGGTCGCGATCGTTCGTGATGCATTGAAGTCCTGCCGCAATGAGGTGAAAGGCAGACTGGCAATGGCTGACATCCTGTCGCGCGTCCAGCTCAAGGACGGGCGCCCAGGCAAGGACGAGGCATGGGCCATCGCGCTCACCGCTGGCGACGAGATCGAAACCGTGGTGATGACCGCTGAAATTCAGCAAGCCATGACCGCCGCCTCACCGATCCTGCGGCTTGGCGACAAGGTCGGTGCTCGTATGGCGTTCATGAGTGCCTATGAGCGACTGGTGGCCGCCGCACGTGCTGAAGCAGTCCCAACGACCTGGAGCGTTTCCCTCGGGTTCGATCCGGCGCGCCGGGTTATGGCGATTGAGTCGGCAGTCCGCATGCAGCTGATCACCCAACAGGCCGGCACCCAGCACCTGGTCGACCTACGCATCGCACCGATCACCACCGATGGCCAGGCCATTGCCGGTCTGCTGACCGGTTCCACCGCGGAACCGTCACCACATCTGCGCGAGAAACTGGCTGAAGTTCGCCAGATCGTCGATGCGGCGAAGGCTCGGCAGGACCACCAGCGAATCAAGAAGGTCCAGGCTGATCGGGTCGACACGTATCTGCGTAAGCGCCGGATACGGACAGTCATCGCTGCGGCGCAACGCAAGGAGGCATCCCATGGGTAGCTTAATCCACAAACCACGCCATTTCTGGTCTGCCGGTTCAAGCCGCATTCGTGAAGTGTTCAAGGTCGCGTATCTGTTCGCTACCGAGCTTTCCACCGCCGGCGCCGTCGAGATCATAGTCCGGCCGGTGAAGTCGCGTCGCACGCTGGAGCAGAACGCCAAGCTCTGGGCGATGCTCGGCGACATCTCACGCCAGGTGGAATGGCCGGTCAACGGCCTGATGCAGCGTCTCGACAGCGAGGATTGGAAGGCGCTGATGACGGCAGCAGCACGGCAAGAGATCCGCATGGCCCAGGGCGTCAACGGCGGCGTAGTCATGCTCGGCGTCAGCACCAAGCGCATGAGCGTCCAGGAGTTGGGCGACGTGATCGAGTGCATGTACGTCTTCGGCGCCGAGAAGGGCGTCACCTGGAGTGAGCCGAAAGGGCAGATGCCTGAACAGTGGGAGGCGGCCGCTTGATCAAGAAATCGGGTTTCGCTAAGTCCCCGCGAGTGTTCCGAAAGAAGAAGTGCAAAAACGCCGAATGCCGGACCGAGTTTGTTCCGGTTAGAGAATTGCAGGCCGCTTGTGGCGTCCCGTGCGCCATTGCGATCACCAACGCCAACAAGGAGAAGGCCCGTAAATCACTGGCGCGCCAGGAGCGGGCAGAGATCCGCGAGAAGCGGGTAAAGCTCAAGAGCCGGGCGCAGTACCTAAAGGAAACGCAGGCCGTGTTCAACGAATGGGTGAGGGCGCGTGATGCAGCCCTGCCATGCGTGAGTTGCGGCCGGCATCACGAAGGCCAGTACCACGCCGGGCACTACCGCACCGTGGGAGCGAATCCAGAGCTGCGGTTCGAGCCGCTGAACGTCCACAAGCAGTGCGCCCCGTGCAACAACCACAAGTCCGGCGACATCGTGAATTATCGCATCGAGTTGGTTACGCGTATCGGTGCCGACAAAGTGGATTGGCTCGAAGGGCCGCATGAGCCCCAGCGCTACACCATTGAAGAATTGAAAACCATCAAGGCCGATTATCGGGCAAAGACCAGAGATTTGAAGGGGGCAGCATGATCTATCCAGGCGTACTGAACGCAGTTGTTTCGGCCCTCGCCGCCGAAGCCATCGACAACACCAGCAAGCAGGCATGGCAGAAGCTGTACAACTCTTCCGACGAGGAGGAGGGCGGCGATCTGGCGACACTGGTTCGCTCCCGCGGCACCGAGACTATCGATCGCACCCAGGTGGATTGCTGGGTTTCGGCCAGGCTGCACCACGGGCTGGAGCCGAAGCACTGGGATGCTTTGGTTGCCAAGTACAGCACGCACAGGGGGCGCAAGGTGCAAGCAATTGCCGCGCTTCAGATGGCGGTCAGTCCCGAGGTGTCGAAAACTGTATCGAAGCTGTTTCTGTACAAGGCAGTCACTGCCTGGGCAATCCCACAACTCGCTGGTGCCAGGCCGAAGTCAATCAAATCCGTGTCGGTCGAGATCCCGCTCGATGCTAAACCTTGGCGTCGAGAGTCGATGGTCAATGCCGCGATTGCTGCTGGTCACGCCAAAGCCAAGAAGGATGAGTCGCGCTCTGCGGACATGATTGTGCTGAAGGACAGCTTCTACGACATGAACACCTGGGACAACGACGGTACTCCGGAGTCGACTCGCCGCCGCTGGAGGCAGTCGATTCAGAAGGCAGCAGGTGATCTGGTTAACGAGGCGTTGGCCCACGCTGGCGATATCCTAGAGGCGGAAGGGCTGCTTATCGAGCACGCTGCGTGATTGCCTATTGACATAAGTGAGCGAATGAGCGAAATTAATTCCATCCTGTCATTTCTGCGTGTGTAGGAGTGACCAAGAAAACCCGGTCCCGAGCTGGGTTTTTTTATGCCCAAAGAAAACATTCACTGCAGCCAGGGCAGCCTTCGGGAAGGCCTGGACGTCGATAGCCGGTTAGTGCGACGTGCGGAATCAACACCGGCAGCCCGCACACCCTGACCGTACATGCTTCAGGGTGGTGCGAGACGGATCGGCGAGACTGGTGCAGAAGGGTGCCAGCGTCGTGAAGATCTTTGGCGGACAGCGGGAGAGACCGCAAACCTATTTCGAGCCTCAGCATTCGCTGGGGCTTTTTCGTATTCGGAGTATCAAATGGCTGAACCAGCATCTACAGCTGCGGCTGCGCTTGTTGCGAAGTACGGCGTAGCTGTGGCTGGTTTCGCAGGCGCCTGCGTATCGCTGACCCTGTTGCAGGGACTGACGCGTAAGCAAGCATTCTGGGCGGTGGCCACGGGCTTCCTGTCCGCGATTTTCACCACGCCCCTGGCTGTTCACCAGTTCGGGCTTCCGCCAGATAGCGACACACAAAACGGTGTCGCCTTTCTGATCGGGCTGCTGGCGATGAACATCATCCCCGGCCTGAAAGCGCTGGCGGGACGTTTCGGCGCAACCGGGAGTGCCTGATCATGAATCCTATCTTGGGAGGCGTAGACGCCTTTCTATGTGTGTTGGTGGTGATCGCCTCGATTGACTACCTGCGCCGCGTCAGGCCGATTGAGCAGCCGATGCTCAGCATCTCGTTCTACCTGGTGGCCATCGGTGCGTTTGGGGATTTCGCAGCAGCGATCCAGGGGCACTACGTGAGCCCGTTCACCGTGATGATCCATGCCGGAGTGGTGGCTTATGCCTGGGCTCGGCGTGGGCATGTGTTTGAGGTGGCGGGGTAGGTCGCGACACGTTTCGCGAATTATCAAATTGTGTCGCGACATCATAAGGAGCAACTCATGAAATATCGCAAAAAGCCTGTAGTGATCGACGCCACCCAGTACGACGGCACCCAGGAAGGCAATCGCAAGATTATCGAGTGGGCCAAGGGCAGTCAGACGCCGGCCCTGATGGATACAGTAGTGGGCAGTTGTTCGCCTCAGAACCCTGAAGGTTTCGACTAGCCCGCGCTGAAGATCAACACCCTTGAAGGCCTGATGACTGTGAATGCTGGGGACTGGGTGATTCGCGGCGTTGTCGGTGAGTTCTATCCTTGCAAGCCAGATATCTTTGCGGCGACTTACGAGGCAGCCTGATGAGCAACGTCTCGCGCATCCGTCACGCGCTACCGCTGAGCCCTGGCATCAATAACGCCATCGTCGACCTGGATAGCGCCATCGCCAAAGCGGTAGGCGCTGCCAAGGCTGCCGTACTGCCGCAGGGGTTAGTCGTCGCGCTGCTGCACGGACAGGCATACAGCGAGATAGTCAGGATGACGGCTGATTGTTAGGAGTGGTCCGTATAAGTCGTGACTGGTCCAGTCCCGAGCACTGGGAACCAAAGCCACCCTCCTTCCTGAGTGGGGATGCCGGCCACGGAGAACACGCCATGACCGTCGTTTGGGTGTGAAAAATCAATGACGGTTGCTGCGCCCAGTCTTCGAATGGCTCGGTTTTAATCCCCAGCCAGCAGTGACCGTCCGTACCTGGTTTGTATGCGGCGATGTTTTGGCTAAGAGATGGTCGGTTTTGGTTGAAAGTAAAAGCCACCTCTGGAAGCGTTTTCGGTTGCCCAGTTTCCTTGCGAACGACGATTTCAGCCTTTTTGTATTCCATGCGATTGCTCCTTGCGTTGAGTTGAAGCCCAGCAATACCGGCAACCAACCACTATTTCAAGTCTCAGAGAAGCGATATGACAACCAAGCAACCCGACTGGGAGGCAATCGAACGCGCCTACCGGGCGGGATTGCTTTCAGTTCGCGCCATAGGTGAGTCGCACGGTGTGAACCATGCGACCATCCTGAAGCGAGCCAAGAAAGAAGATTGGAAGCGCGACCTGACTGATCAGGTTCGCGCAGCAACCAAGCAGAAAGTAACCACGGCGGTAACCAGCAAAAGTAACCAGTCGAAAGTGGTTACCGATGCCGAGATCATCGAAGAGGCATCCGATCAGGCGGCAGCTGTAATCCTCGCTCACCGAACCGGGCTGGCTCAGTGGCGGGGCATCGCTGACAAGCTCAGCGTCGTCCTTTCTGAAATGGAAGTAACTGAAGACAACGCTGGTGACTTCGCTCGATCCCTGAACGCTGGTGTTGACGCACAGCTGAAGGTCATCAAGGGCGAGCGCCAGGCCTACAACCTCGACACAGAGACAGGCGATAAGACGGTCAGCGACCTGGCTGCAATGATGGACGAGCTATCGAAGGACGCCTGATATGAAACCCGAGCACATGAAGCTGCTCCGGGACAAACGTTGGCGGATCAACAACCTCTACTTCATCACGGATAAGCAGGGCAAGAAGGTCCGCTTCCGGATGACGGACGAGCAGATCGAATACTTCGACGGGATGCACACCCGCAACATCATCCTGAAGGCTCGGCAGCTTGGCTTCACCACAGAGTGCTGCATCATCCAGCTCGACGCGGCTTTGTTCGAGTCGGCCAAGTGCGCGCTGATCGCTCACACCCTGAACGATGCCAAGCGCCTGTTCCGCGAGAAGGTAAAGTACGCCTACGACAACCTGCCCGCCGAGATCCGCGCCGCCAACCCGGCGAGCAACGATTCCGCCGGTGAGCTGGTGTTCAGCAAGGGCGGTTCGGTCTACGTCTCCACGTCCTTCCGGGGCGGCACGCTGCGCTACCTGCACGTGTCCGAGTTCGGGAAGATCTGCGCCAAGTTCCCGCATAAGGCCCGTGAGATTGTCACCGGCGCCTTCGAGGCCGTGGCCACCGACTGCTTCGTCACGATTGAATCAACGGCAGAGGGCCGAGCCGGTTACTTCTTTGATTACTCGCAGAGTGCGGAGCGTCAGCAACTGGCCGGCGTGCCCCTGGGCCTGCTGGATTGGAGGTTTTTCTTCTTCTCCTGGTGGAAGAACAAGGCCTATTGGCTTGACCCGACTGACGTGGTCATCCCGCAGCGCCTGACTGATTACTTCAACGAGCTGCACGCCAAGCACGGCATCGTCACCAACGATGGCCAGCGTGCCTGGTACGCGGCCAAGGAGAAGACGCTCGGCGACGACATGAAGCGGGAATACCCGTCCATTCCTGTCGAAGCCTTCCAGCAGTCGGTCGAAGGCGCCTATTACGCGCAGCAACTGACCAAGCTTTACGCCCAGCAACGCATCGGCGCGATACCGGACAATAGCCATCTGCCGGTGATGACCTTCTGGGACATCGGCGTAAGCGACTCTACGGCCATCTGGTTCGTGCGACAGGTCGGCACCGAATACCACGTCATCGATTACTACGAGAACTCTGGCGAAGGTCTGCGGCACTACATGAAGGTACTCAAGGACAAGGGGTACACCTACTCCGAGCACTGGGGGCCGCACGACATCGATAACCGCGAGTTCGGCAGCGATGCCAAGACCCGTCGCGAATTGGCCCAAGAGGGCTACGAAATCGACGGGCAGAAATACTGCATGACGTTCCAGGTGGTTCCGAAGATCGGAATCAACGACGGCATTGAGGCTGTGCGGGAGATTCTTCCGCTCAGCGTGTTCGATGAGTCGAAATGTGAGCAGGGCATCAACTGCATCGAGAACTACCGCAAGGAATGGGACGACAAACGCGGCTGCTGGAAAGACAAGCCGCTGCACGACTGGACCTCTCACGGTTCCGACGGATTCCGATACTTCGCAGTAGCGAAGAGCGCGAGGAAGCCGGCCACCTCTATCAAAATGGGATACGCCCGATGAGCAACGACGTCTCCTTCAAGCGGGCGGACTACACGGAAGTACTGGACCGCTGGGCCACCGTGCGCGATGTCTGCGCCGGTCAGCATCGGGTTGTGTCGCGGCTGCCTTACATCAATGCACACGACAAGTCGCCAGAGAACGCTGACCGTAACAAGGCCTACCGCGAGCGTGCGGTGTTCAAGAACGCCACCGGTCACACTCGCAATGGCTTGCTGGGCTTGGCCTTCCACAAAGACCCGACGCTTACCGTGCCGAAGAAACTGGAGTACTTGCAGGACAACGCCAACGGCTCCGGGGTGAGCATCTACCAGCACTCGCAAGGTACGCTGGAAAAGGTGCTCGAGGCGGGTCGTCACGGGCTGTATGTCGATTATCACGAGGACAAAGGCGTCGGCGGCCATTCGGTGATCCTGTCGTACTGCGCCGAGGACATCATCAATTGGCGCACCGGCATGGTGAATGGTCACAACGTGCTGACTCTGGTTGTGTTGCGGGAAATGATGGAGGTTGAGGACGGCTTCGGGTTTAAAGCTGTCGAGCAGTTCCGCGAGCTTGCACTTGAGGCTGAAGGTTTTGTCTGCCGGGTTTGGCGTCGATCTGGTCCCAGAGGCGGCGGACCTCTTGAAGTCACCGACGCATTCGCCCCAGAAGGCATTACCGGACGCCTCAAGGAAATTCCGTTCACCTTCATCGGTGCACAGAACAACGATCCAACTATCGACGAGTCGCCGCTGTACGACATTGCGATGATCAACTTGGGTCATTACCGCAACAGCGCCGACTATGAAGACAGCGTCTTCTGGTGCGGCCAGGCTCAGCCGTGGATTTCCGGGCTGACCGAGCAGTGGGTGAAGTTGCTGGAGGAGAAGGGCGTCTACGTCGGTTCCCGAGCGCCAATGCTGCTTCCGGTCGGCGGCGCCTTTGGATATGCGCAGCCACTGCCGAACACGCTGGTCAAGGAGGCCATGGCCGACAAGAATCAAATGATGATCGAGCTGGGCGCTCGCATGGTCGTTGCCTCGCTATCGTCGAAGACGGCGACCGAAGCTCGCGGCGATCAGTCTGCGTCGACATCGGTGCTGGCCGGATGCGTGGCCAACGTCAGCGAGGCCTACACCCGGGCGATCATGTGGTGCGGCCAATACATGGGCATCACTGACAAGGTCGCGTACCAGGTCAATCAAGAGTTTGTCGAGCTGACGGCTGATCCGCAAATGATCACGGCCTTGGTTGGCTTGTGGCAGAACGGCGGGTTTGCGAAGGCTGACCTGCGGGCGTATCTGCGCAAACTGGGTTTGATTGCTCCGGAGCGCACAGACCAGCAAATCGATGGCGAGCTTCAAGAGCAGGGCGATGGCCTGGGCCTGGATGACGAGGTAACACCAAATGGCGGCAAACCAAGCAATCCTTGACGCCACGATCCGGCACGCAGTCTTCCTCGAAAAGCTGAAGGCGGGAGAGGTCGGCAAGTTCGCGCCGTTCCTCAAGGAGATTGACCGCTCGATCCGAGACCGGCTCACACAGTCGGACCTCACCGAGTACAACGTCAAACGGCTTGAAGCGTTGCTGAAGGAGGTCGACAGCCTGCTGCTGGGCATCTTCGACCGCTACAGCGTGCAACTGAATCTCGACCTGATCGACATTGCGAATTACGAAGCCGAGTTTGAGGCGACGAGCTTGGCCAGGTCCGCGCCGGTCGGTGTGTCGTTTGATGTTGCAGCGCCGACGGCGGCAGCTATCCGGGCGGCGGTGCTGACGAACCCGCTCAGCGTGCGCGGCACTGGCGGCGGGAAGCTGCTCAAGTCGTTCATCAAGGGTTGGACCACTGCCGAGCGGGAGCGCGTCACCGGCACAATCCGGCAGGGTTTCTTCGAAGGGCAGACGAACTTTCAGGTCATCCGCAACATTCGCGGTACCAAGGCGGCCGGCTACAAAGACGGCATCCTGGCTACGACCAATCGCAACGCCAGCACGGTCGTGCACACGGCGATTCAGCATGTGTCGTCCCAGGCGCGCATGGAGGTGGCCAAGGCCAACCTTGATGTGGTGCTCGAGATCCAGATGATTGCCACCCTGGACAGCAAGACCAGCCAGCAATGTCGTTCGATGGATGGACGCCGATTCCCGGTAGATTCCGGGCCAAGGCCGCCGTTTCACCCGAACTGCCGCACCACATTCATTTTCCTGACGAAGCTCAGCGAGATTTTCGCCAAGGACGCCACGCGAGCTTCGGTCGGTGCAGATGGTCCTGGGCAGGTCAGTGCCAGCCTCGACTATTACCACTGGCTTCAGCAGCAGCCGGCGTCGTTTCAGGATGAGGCAATCGGCCCCGTTCGGGCGAAGCTGTTTCGTGAGGGCGGGCTGAGCGTCCAGCGCTTCGCCGAGCTGCAGCTTGATCGCAACTTTGCACCGCTGACCCTGGCGCGGATGAAGGCTTTAGAACCACTCGCATTCGCTAAGTCCGGAATTTGATCAAACACTTTCAATCAGCCGCCTCCGGGCGGTTTTTTATTGCCTGCGAAGCGGGCAACACATACCCAAGGGGTGCATCAACGTGGCAGAAGAAAACGAAATCGACCTGGACAACCCGGCAATCAAGGCCGCTATCGCGACTGCCGTTGAGGCCTCCGTTACCGGGCTGAAGTCGAAGAACACTGAGCTGCTGGGCAAGCTGAAAGACACCACCGGCAAGCTGACCCAGTTCGAAACCCAATTTGAAGGTATCGACATCGACGCCGTCAAAGGCTTGCTCAGTCGCGCAGGACAGGACGAAGAAACCAAGCTGCTGACAGAGGGCAAGGTGGACGAAGTTTTCAACCGGCGCACGGAGCGGCTGCGTGCTGATACTGACAAGCAGTTGAAGGCCATCACCGCGCGGGCCGAGAAGGCTGAAGCCTTCGCCGCCAAGTTCCAGGGCAAAGTCCTGGGCGACTCGGTGCGCGGCGCAGCACTGAAAGCGGGCGCTCTGCCGGAAGCAACCGACGACATCATCCTGCGCGCCAAGGGCGTGTTCTCACTGAACGAAGAGGGCGAAGCGGTCGCTGTTGATGAGTCCGGAGAGACCATTCTCGGCAAAGACGGCAAAACCCCTCTGACCCCGCTCGAATGGGCGGAATCTCTACGCGAAAGCGCACCTCACCTGTGGCCAAGGGCTTCAGGGACACAAGCCCCGGGCGGGGGTGGCGGCCAGGCTGCATTCAAACGCTCCGAAATGACCTCCGAGCAAAAGCGCGACTACCAGCGCAAGCACGGCCAAACTGCATATCTGCAACTGCCCAAGTAAGGGGAAATAGTCATGGCAACAACCACTAACAGTGACCTGGTCATCTACAACGACGAGGCACAAACCGCATACCTGGAGCGCGTTCAGGACAACCTGGACGTGTTCAACGCATCGTCCAACGGCGCTATCGTTCTCGACAACGAGATGATCGAAGGTGACTTCCGCAAGCGCGCTTTCTACAAAATCGGCGGATCGCTGGAGCATCGCGACGTCAACTCCACCAGCAAGGTGACCGCCAAGAAGATTGGCTCTGGTGAAGCGGTAGGCGTCAAGGCTCCATGGATGTACGGCCCGTACCAAACCACCGAAGAGGCGTTCAAACGTCGTGGTCGTCCGGTCGAGGAGTTCTCCCAGATCATCGGCGTCGATGTGGCTGATGCCACCCTGGAAGGTTTTATCCAGTACGCCACCGCCGCTCTGCGCGCCTCCATCAGCTCCAACGCCGGCATGGTGGTTTCGGCCAATATTGAAACCGACGGCAAGAAGACCCTGACGCGCGGCATGCGCAAGTTTGGCGACAAGTTCGGCCGCATCTCTCTCTGGGTCATGCACTCCAGCGCCTACTTCGACATTGTCGACGAGGCGATCACCAGCAAGATCTACGAAGAAGCGGGTGTTGTGATCTACGGCGGCCTGCCGGGCACCCTCGGCAAGCCGGTGCTGGTGACTGATACGGCACCTTCGGATGTGATCTTCGGCCTGCTGCCAAACGCAGTGGTGATCACCGAGTCTCAGGCACCTGGCTTCCGCTCGTATGAAGTGAACGACGAGGTGAACCTGGGTATCGGCTATCGCGCCGAGGGCACCGTCAACATCGATGTGCTGGGCTACAGCTGGAAGGAATCCGCCGGCGGTGCAAACCCAACGCTGGCAGCTGTCGGTTCGGCAGCCAACTGGGCCAAGCATGCTGGCAGCGATAAAGTCACCGCCGGCGTGATGATCACCCTCACAGCCACTCCGCCAGTAACTGGCGGCTAAAACTCATCCAGAACAGCGGTCAGCAATGGCCGCCACGGAGATTTCCATGGAATTGATTTATTCCACCCAGAGTTCTGGCTTTGACCCAGATAAGCGCTATCGCAACCCAGAGCACTTCGATCGCCCAGAAGCGGGCGTGACTGGTGTTGTCGTCGTGGGCGTGTGGCCGAAGGTGGTTGAAGCCTACGAGAATATCGGTGTCGAAGTGACGGCGATAGAACCTGAGTCGCGCCAGGTGCTGGTTGTCGATTCGGGCGCTTACAAGGCAGAACTGGAAGCGCTGATCGGCAAGCTACGCATCGAAAGCGATACGGTTCGGGATGTAATCGACGGCCTCGACGCCGGCGAGATTGAAAAACCTGAAGCCGGCGAGCTCGCAATCCGCTTGTTTCATTCGCTCGACGGCATTCGCCTTCAGATGGCTGATCTGGCCAGCGCGCGCGATGATCTCACAGCGGAAAACCAGACGCTGCGCAACGAACTTGCTGAGCTGAAGACGGGCGAGGGCGTGGAAGTCGAAGCCCTGAAGACTAAGCTCGACGCTGCTGGCGTGACCTACCGGGCCAATGCCTCGAAAGAATCCTTGGAAAAGCTCGTCGCTGATCTGCCCAAGGCGTGATACTGCTGGCTGTCGGTGAGCCGGCAGCCAATCATTCAAAACTCAATCCAGCGAGTTGATCCATGACACTCATCATCGAGGACGGCACCGGCAAGCCAGACGCCGAAAGCTACGCGAGCGCCGAGGACTTGGTCATGTACGCCGTGAAGTTTGGCGTGGTCATTCCTGCCGATGTTGTCGCGCAAGAAGCACTGCTTCGCCGGGCCGCCTTGGCGATGGATGGCAAGACCTGGAAGGGGCGCAAGACGGATAGCGATCAGGCTCTGGCTTGGCCGCGCCGGGGTGTTGAACTGGATTGCCAGATCAAGCCCGACAACTACCTGCCGGCGCGAATCCAGTACGGCCAGATGGCCTTGGCAGCCGAGATTCATGCCGACGACATCGACCCCATCGACAAGCGCAAAGGTGCTGTGACGCTGGAGCGTGTCGAAGGCGCGGTGACTCGCGAGTACGCGACGATTTCCAACACCAGCGGCCGACTGTTGCCAGCGGCGCCGGATCGGCCTAGCGCAACCCAGTTCGCTGACTACCTACAAAAGCGGGGCCTGTTCGCCGTCCGCGCATAGCTGAAACGGAGCTTTCATGGCCACCTTCTACGACGAAATGGCCGAGATGGCCCTGGAGATGATCAAAGAGTTCGGCCAGGACGTGCCTATACGTGACATCAAGTCCGGCGAATACGACCCTGAAACCGGCACCGCAGGCCCTGACACCATCACGGAGCAGACCGCCCAAGGCATCCTGCTCGACTACAGCGGCCAAGAATTCCAGGCCAATAGCCTGATCAAGCAGGGCGACAAGAAGCTGAAGATCGCCGCGAAGGGTCTTGAGTGGGCGCCCAGCCTCCTAAACAAAGTGTTCGTTCAGAATCGCACCTGGTCAATCGTTCCGCCGCTGAAAGAGATCAACCCGGCCGGCACTCCGATTCTGTATGAGTTGCAGGTGCGGTCGTGAGCAAATACGCAGGCCTCAAAGGCAGCTTCGCCGAGAACATCCGGCAGTTCGCCGAGCAGGCACAGGCCGGGCTCGACGCCACCTTCCGCGAGATCGTGATCGAGCTCGGCAGCAGTGTGATCCGCATGTCGCCGGTGGGCAACCCCGAGATCTGGGCGGCCAACGTCGCGCATCGCCAGGCCAACACTGCGGCGGCCGATGCCTACGACTTCAAGGTTGCCGTGCGCAATACGCTTATCAACCTGACCGACAGCAATTTCACCAAGGCCGGCAAGCTGAAGCGCGGCGTGAAGTACGCCAAGCCCCTGACCAAGACCGAGCGCGACCAGAATTTCAATGTGAACGGCCTGGTAGCCGGCAAGGGCTACGTCGGCGGGAGGTTTCGCGGGAATTGGCAGTTCTCAATCGATTTACCGGCCGACGGCGTACTTGATCAGATCGACCCATCGGGCAACGTCTCGATTGCGGTGCTGAGAACTCAGGTGCAGTCGCTGACCATTGGCCAGACGGCGTATTTGGTGAACAACCTGCCGTACGCCGTGCCGCTTGAGTATGGGCATTCGAAGCAGGCGCCGGGCGGGATGGTCCGCATCACCCTGGCCCGCTTTCAACAGATCGTCGATGAAGCCATCAGGAACAACCAGGTATGAGCCACAACCTCATCGCCTCAATCTACGAGGCCAAGCTGATCGCCTGGGCGAAAGCGTTGCCGGTACCGCTGAAGGTTGTCGTCGAGAACGAGGCCTATGAGCCCGAAAATGGCGTCACCTACCTGCGAGCCTTCACGCTGCCGGGCGATACCGCGAGCAACACGCTCGGCGGCGACCACAAGCTCTACACCGGCGTGTTTCAGGTCAGCATCGTGACGCCGTCGGGCAAGTACCGTGGCGCGGCCGGCGCGCTGGCCGACCAGATCGCCGCGCTGTTCCCGCTGTACGAGCGAAACACGAAGGGCGCGCTGACGGTGGTGACCATGACGCCAGTCGACCCTGGCCCCGGCATTCCCGACGACACAACCTTCACCGTGCCCGTGTCGTTCCAGTACCGGGCCGATACCAATTAAATAACGGAGACACCAATGCAAAGTTCCAACTATGTGCCGGGCGTTTCCGGCTGGAAGATCGACCCGGCCTCTGGCGCCTTCGAAATGGCATCCGATCGAGTAGCTGTCGTCGGCACTGACCCAAAGGCAATCTATAGCGGGAAGTCTCAGCCAAAAGAGCCAAAGCCATTTGTCGTGGTTGACGGCGCGACCTACATCAGTCAGGCCGAGGTTGTGCGCGTCTCTGTCGCCGCTCATAAGATCGGAGGCCATTACTCCGTCAAGCTGCGCACCACTGAAGATGGGAAGGTCTACATGGCCGGCATGGCGTCTCCGCTGATCTCGCAATTCATCGTTTCTGCCGATCGTTTCGCCATCACGCCACCGACTGAGTTTGAAGAGGCGCCGGCGAGGGGGGCTGGCGCAGTCATGGATCTGCTTGCAGGCAAAATCTGCGATACCCAACTTGGCGCCGATCTGAAGTCGGGGCGGATCACAGCGATCGCTGACCAAGTGCGCGACGTGATCCGCTCCGAGATGCGTCCCGGCGGCCTCCTGCACCGCAACTAATCCGCCCATTGGGCAACCCCAGAACCCGCCATTGAGCGGGTTTTGTCATTTCTGAAAAGAGGAAACACCAATGGCTGGCATTCAAATGCCCAACGGCGCAACGTTCGAAATTGCTTCCGCCTACGGCACGGCAATCCCATTCACCACGCTGAGCAACGCGAACCCAGCGGTGGCCGCAGCTTTGGCACACGGCCTGGCCGAGGGCGACATCATCGCCGTGAACTCCGGTTGGACGCGCCTCGACGGCCGCGCCGTTCGGGTTGCCGATATCGCCAGCGGCACCTTTGCGCTGGGTGGCGTCAACACCACCAACGTTCAGCAGTACCCGGCGGGCTCCGGCATTGGTTCGGCGCGCGAGGTGACTTCGTTCACCGAGATCTCGCAAATCACCGAACTGAACTCCACCGGTGGTGATCAGCAGTTCCTGACCTTTGGCTTCCTGGCTGACGACGATGATCGCCAGATGCCGACCACGAAGAACCCGATCACCCTGACCATCACGGTCGCCGACGATCCGTCCAAGCCTTATGTCGACGTTTGCGAGGCTGCGGACGACGACAAACAGGCACGAGTTCTGCGCCTGAACCTCCCAGGCGGCAGCAGCATCATCTACAACGGTTACGTGTCGATCACCTCGACTCCAACCATGTCGCGCAACAACCTGATGACCCGCGTCATCAGCATCGCGCTGACTGGCCGTCCAACCCGCTACAGCGCATCGGCGTAAGGAAGGCTCATGGCAAAGTCCAAGTTCACCCTGGCACGTAATCCGACCTTCAAGGCTGATGTCATGCTTCCTGATGTGGGTGGCGATCCTGTGGCAGTCGGGTTCGAATTCAAATATCGCGACCGAATCGAGTTGGCTAGCCTCTACGCCGAATGGGGTGAGCGGCACAAGGCCCTGTCGGAGCAATCCGAAGTGGCAGGCATCGAGCAATTCACGGCCTTGTTGATTGATCTCCAAGTCGAACAGCTCAAGGCCGTTGTGGCCGGCTGGGACATCGGCGAAGAGTTCAACGACGAAAACCTGCGCATCCTGGTCCGCTCAATCGCTGCCACTCCGAGCGCGGTGCTGGCGGCCTATTCCGAGGCGTTCAGCAACGCTCGCCTGGGAAACTCCTAAGCGTCTCACGCAAGCTGTACGAACCCGGGCCATCGGCTGAAGCGCTGGCGGCCTTCGGGCTTTCTCTTCGCGACTTGCCCGAAGAAACCTGCGAGGTCTGGCCGGACGTCTGGTCCGCCTTTCAGGTCTTCGAAGCCATGAGCACCCAGTGGCGTACAGGGGCGTGCGGCGCAACCGGTCTGGATTACACGTCAATCCGCGATGTCGCCGGCTTCCTCGGTTTAACCCGGGACCAGGTCACCGACATTTTTCACGATCTCCGCGTTATGGAAGCCGAAGCCCTGCGGGTGATGGCGGAGCAAAGGGGCAATAAATGAGCACCACGTTCGCGTCTCTCGGCATCGAGGTCAACTCGTCGCAGGCGGTCAAGGCTGCTGACGATTTGGACAAACTGATCGATTCGGCGGTGGATGCCGAGAAGGCAATCGACGATCTCGGCAAGACCGGTTCCGAACTTGCCGATACCGGCAAGAAGATCGTTCAGGCCGAGAAAGAAGTTGCTCAGGAGATCGACAAATCGACTGGCGCGACACAGCGTCAGGCCGATGCAAGACGGAAGTCAGGCGCAAGCGCGACGAGCGAAATCGCCATCATCAGCCAGCTCGATAAGGCGATGTCCGGCAACATCGACAGCATCGAGCAACTGACTCGGGCGGAAACCCTTCTTGAGCGCGCTCGTAAGGGCGGCCTGGTCACGATTGAGCAGCAGGAGGCTTATCAGGATCGCCTCGGCAAGGCCTACGACAAGATAGACAAGGCTGAAGCCAAGGAAGTAGCGCAGAAACAGAAGCTGATTGAAGCGGAAAATCGTCAGATTGAGGCTCTGAAGCGCACAGTCAACGGCATCGACCCGGTAACTGCGAAGCTGGCCAAGCTCGAAGCGCAGGAAAAAGCCGCTCATGAGGCTTTTCGCCGTGGCGCTATCGATGTCGAAAGCTATAACGCGGCCCTGGCTAAGGTCGGTAAGGACCGGGCTGGCGTCATCGGAGCGGCCGGGGCATTCGACAAACTGAAGCTCGGCACGCGCCAGGCACAGGAAAACGTCGTTCAGCTCGGCAATGCGTTGTCGTCTGGCGACTGGGGTAGCGGTGTTCGCGCGGTGGCTCAGTTGGGCGCTGGTGCTGGCGCGTCGGCGGCTGGCTTGCTCGCGATTCTCGCCCCTTTGGCGCTGGCTACTGCCGCTGTGGGTGGACTGGCGTACGCCTATCATATGGGCAGCGAAGAGCAGGATGCGTACAGCAAGGGCCTGATTGTTACCGGTAACTCGGCAGGTTTAAGTACTGGGCAGCTCGCTGATATGGCGCGCCAAGTCAGCGCAACCGTGGGTACCACTGGCCAGGCCGCTGAAGCGCTCGCGGCATTGGCAGGGAATGGCAAGATCGCAGGCGAAAGCTTCGCCGGCATCACGCAGGCCGCCGTGTCCATGCAGGAGGCAACCGGCAAAGCGATCAGTGAAACGATTGCCGAGTTCACGAAGCTGGCGGATGACCCCGTCAAGGCATCCGCAGCACTGAACGAGCAGTACCACTATCTGACAGCCTCGGTTTACTCGCAGATTGCTGCACTGGAAGAGCAGGGTGACCATGCTGGCGCGGTGAAGTTGGCGACTGAGCAGTACGCCGATGCGATCAACGAGCGTACGCCGAAGATTCTGGAGAACCTGAGCTTCTGGGAGAAGGGCTACAACGCGGTAGCTCGAGCTGCTGACAACCTAAAAAACTTGGGTCGTCCAGACATCGGCGCCGACATTGAGCAGGCACGGCGTAACCTGGCTGGCGCCCAATCTGGGAATGTTGGGCTGTTCCAGAACAAGCAGGAGATGATCGACTTCTACACCAATCGTCTCAACATGCTGGAGGATCAGAAGGCCGCTGAAGCTGATATCGCCAAGTACGAAGGCGAGCAGGCGAAAGTCCAGCAAGATGCTGTTGCTGCGATGACAAAGGTCGATGCGCTCACCAAGTCATCATGGACGAATGAGCAAAAGCGCACAGACGCGCTGAAGGAATACCGCCGGCAACTCGACGATATTCGAAAAGCCGACCCCAAGGATAAGCGCCTTGAACCGGCAGTCGTCGACAAGAACATTGCGAACATCAACGACAAGTTCAAGGACTCAAAAGCCGCAACGGGCAGTGTCGATCTTACTGGCTTCAACGACGCCAAAAATCAGCTCGCCTCGATTGTGTCTGAATACAGCAACGCCCAAAAGCAGCTGGATGCCGCGCAGAAAGCCGGGCTGATCTCCCAGACTGAGTACGCGCAAAAGCGTGACGGCTTGATCGGCAACGAACGGGACGAGGTGACGGCTGCGTACGAGGCTGAGATCGCGGCGCTGGAGGCGGTGAAGAACAAGTCCAGCACCACGGCGACGCAGCGCATTCAGCTGGACCAGAAGATCGCCGATGCACGCACGGCGATGCTCAAGGCGCAGAAAGATGCCGATAGCCAGCTCGAGGTGCTCGCCACAAACGAAACTGGCCGACTGGCCAAGCAAGAGCGTGCGATCACTTCGTACGCTCAGGCACTGAGTCAGCAACAGAAGGCGTTGGAGTTGGCTGGCCGACGCACCGTTATCGGAGTTGGCCAGGGAGATCGGCAGAACGCACTCAGCGGCGAACTGAACAGCCAGCAAGACCGGTTTGCTCAGCAGTCGCTGGAGCTGGAAAGCCAACGCTCAGATCCGTCGCGCAACATGTCCGACGAAGAGTTCACTCGCAAATCCCAAGCCCTCGCAGACGCGAACAAGGCAGCGACCGACCAGATCCGGCAGAACTATGCCGATGTCGAAGCGGCGCAGGGGGATTGGACGAAGGGCGCGACATCGGCCTGGGCCAACTACCTGGATTCGGCGCAGAACGTTGCTGGCCAGACGAAAAGCCTGTTCGGCAACGCCTTCAGCTCGATGGAAGACGCGGTCGTCAACTTCGCCATGACTGGGAAGCTGTCGTTCGCCGACTTCACCAAATCGATTCTGGCGGACATGGCGCGGATTGCTGCACGGCAGGCCAGCTCCGCATTGCTGAGCAGCTTGGTCGGTGCTGGCATCAGTTATTTCACTGGCAGCGGTACTGGAGCAACAGGTGCTGCAACGGCCGGCGGTGCAGAAGCTGGCGCACAGAGCTTCGGCAGTCAGTTCGATGCCAGCTCCGCCTCGGTGACCTTCGGCGGCGGCCGTGCCTCGGGTGGCGGCGTTGATCCCAACACTTTGTATGAGGTGAACGAAAAGGGGCCAGAGCTGTTCAGCCAGGGAGGGCGCTCGTATCTGATGACCGGCGCCCAAGGCGGCAGTGTCACACCGCTGGCTACCGGTGGTGGGCCAGGCATTGCAGCAATGGGCGGCGGCAATGGTGGCAACACTTACAACTTCCCAGTTGCTGTTTCGGTACAGACGTCTGGAGAAGCGGGCGGTAAAGCCTCGCAAGAAGCATCCAGCCAGTTCGGCAAAGGCATTCAGCAGGCCGCAAAAGTCGAGGCTGAAACGGCAATCGCCAGAGCACTGCAACCCGGCGGTTCAATCTGGCGCCTGACAAATGGGAGGGGTTGATGGCGATCGAGACATTCACATGGCCAACTGAGCGTGGTGGTTCGCCCGAGATTACGTATCGGGTGCGCACCGCGCAGTTCGGCGACGGTTACAAACAGCAGGTTGGCGATGGGCCGAACAACAAAGAGGACTCCTACCCAATCACCTACAGCGGCCAGAAAGCCAAAGTACTCGAGATCATGGCGTTTTTTGACCGGCACGCAGGGGCGAAGGCGTTCCTCTGGACAACACCTCTCGGGCAGCTTGGTCTGTTCACCTGCAAGAACCCCGCACCCACCCCAATGGGCGGCGGCGTTTTTAAGCTCACGGCTACCTTTGACCGTGCTTTTCAACCATAAGGGGCAACCATGCCGCTGATCAGTGACATTCAGGTTCTTGAGCCTGGCAGCGAAGTGCTGCTCTTTGAGCTGGACGGCTCGGACTACGGCGCGGACGTTCTGCGCTTCCACGGGCACGCTATCCCGCATTCACCGGCAGAGCTGATTGTCGCTGGCGACAATGCGGACCAGCTACCTGCGAAAGCAATCTGGTTCCAAGGGAATGAGTACAGCGCCTGGCCAATGCAGATCGAAGGCATTGAATCCAACGGCGACGGCACGGCGGTTCGGCCAAAGCTATCGGTCGGCAACGTCAATGGACGCATCACCGCGCTGTGCCTGGCCTTCGACGATCTACTCGAGTTCAAGCTGACGATGCGTCACACGCTGGGCTCCTACCTGGACGCACAGAACTTCCCAGCAGGTAACCCGACGGCGGACCCAACCCAAGAGACTATCGAGGTCTGGTACATCGACCAGAAGACGAACGAGGACGGGGAAACGGTCAGTTGGGAGTTGGCCAGTCCCGGCGATGTCGGCGGCGAGTCAATCGGTCGGCAAGCAACCACGCTCTGTCACTGGAGCCTCACCGGCGGTTACCGGGGGCCGAACTGTGGCTACACCGGTCGTTACGTCACGAAGGACGGTGTGCCTACGGATAACCCTGAGCTGGATGAGTGTGACGCAACTCTGGGGCGGGGCTGTATTCCGCGCTTCGGCGAAGGGAATCCTTACTCGTTCGGGGGCTTCCCTGCGGTTTCCCTCATTGCCCGGAGCTGATCATGCGCAAACACATCTTGAGTGCGATACAGGCTCATGCGGCAGACGAGTACCCGAAAGAGTGCTGCGGGCTCCTGCTGAGCATTGGCCGCAAGCAGCAGTATTACCCGTGCCGAAACATAGCATCAGAACCGAACGAAGAGTTCCGGATCGACCCGGAAGAGTACGCCTTGGCGGAGGATACCGGCGAAGTAATCGGCGTGGTTCATTCACATCCGGACGCCACCAGCAGGCCGTCGCCGCGAGACTTGGCCATGTGCGAGGCCACGGCCTTGCCTTGGCACATTTTCAGTTGGCCCGAGGGTGACCTGCGCACTGTCATGCCTACCGGTGAAGTGCCGCTGTTGAAGCGTCCGTTCGTGCACGGTGCCTGGGACTGCTGGCAGGTATGCGCCGATTGGTACAAGCGCGAGTGGGGGCTTGAGTTCGAAGTCTTCAAGCGCGCCGATGGCTGGTGGGAGAACAAGGACAACACCAGCCTGTACGAGGCGAACTACAAGGCTGCCGGCTTCTACCGAGTCGACCAGCCGCAGCGTGGCGACATGATAGTGATGGAAGTGGGGCGGACGGTTTACCCGAATCACGCCGGGATCTTTCTCGGCGCCGATCCGGCGCTGCCGGGCGAGAACGCAGTGACGTTCGGTCCTGGGCCGTTCCTACTACACCATCTGTACGGCAGACCGTCGGAGGTCAGCGTTTTCGGAGGGCCGTGGCTGGATAGAATGCGTCTGATCCTTCGCCACAGGCGCTCGCTGCCATCTAATCAGTAATGAGCATTGACTCATAAGTCGATGAGCTCGGCGTGGCGCCCGTTGCGATCACCAGCTGGCTACGCAATAGGGGCCTTATACCAGCCTTGCTGCATGTAACCCCTATTTAGCAGAGACTGGACAAAGTTGTATCCCTCGCCGACCAACTCACGGTCATCGTCTGCCCAGCCCGTCGGACCTGCATTAGACGCATAAATCGGTCCAATTTGTTGCAGGGCATACCGATACATGGCTGTTGCAATACCGTACCGACGATGATGGATCGACTGGACGTCTACGTGGTTGATCCAATGCCCGCCCTGATTATCTACATAGAATTCAATGCACGCGACTTCAAGACCACCGTCGTAGGGAAGATAAGCCCGTATGTCAGGTCCTTCGTCGTCATACACCAGTTGAAGGTTATTCGTGACCCACGCTCGGGGCGCATTATCTTCAAGAGTTCGAACGTTACCGTCCCAGTTATTCATATAGTTCGTGATCAATGCCTGTTTCATTTTGTTCTCCATGAGCCGGCCTAGCGACGTCCTATCTGCTGGATTCTTCAGACTAGACTGGGAATCATGGGTGAGTTAGAAAAATAACTGCTGCAAGGTAGGTTCGACTTTCGGCGTTTGCAGCAGTTTGTCGTCAAGAGGTAGTTCGACTAGGTGCTCATTAAATTCGTCAAGCGGTGATATCGTGGGTCATTTCCACAGGAGTGACCTGCATGAAATTTATCGTAGGGGCGTTGGGCTTTGTGTTACTGGCGGGTTGTGTTTCGCCTGCCGACCTTGAGTCGAATGACCCGACCGTGAAGACTACAACCTCAAAAGATCCAAAGCGCTATGCCCTATGCGTGTTCCCTAAATGGCAGGCATCAAGGACCGACTCTTCCATGGTGGAGACCGAAACAGGGTATCGCCTCTGGGTCGCGAGCAACAACATGGCGGATGAGCTTCTCGACGTAAAAAAGATCCCTGAAGGGAGTTCAGTTACTCTTCGTCAGCGAATGGCATGGTCTGCAATGCCTGGTCGAAGCGGTATAGAGTCCGCTGTGAGAAGCTGTCTTTAACACAGAAAATATTGACCACCGCCTCCGGGCGGTTTTTTTATGCCCGAGGACAATATGGCAGCGACTGCAATAAATTATCGACCGATGACCACAATCAAGCTTTCTGGGTCTCTGGCAAAGAAGTTTGGTCGCACGCACAGTCGGCTACTGGATTCAGGACAATCCTGGGAGTTGTTCAAGGCTCTGAAATGTACGATTAATGGGTTTGAAGAAGAAATTCGGCGCCTTGATCGACTTGGTATGCGATTTGCTGTGTTCCGAAACGGCAAAAACATCGGTCTCGACGGATTCGACTTGTCCGGCACTCGAGAAATTAGAGTCGCTCCAGTTGTTGAAGGCAGCAAGCGCGCAGGCATCCTTCAAACAATAATCGGCGCTGTACTTTTGGTGGCCAGTATATGGGTTCCTGCATTGGCACCTGCGGGTATAGCGATGGTGGCTGGCGGCGTTCTCCAGATGCTTAGTCCTCAAGCCTCCGGTCTGAAGCAGAGTGCATCCCCCGATAACATGCCGTCCTACGCCTTCGGCAGCGCCAAGAACACCACAGCCAGCGGCAACCCGGTCCCAATCTGCATCGGCGACCGACGTTGGGGCGGCATGATCATTTCCGCATCGATCTACGCCGAAGACAAAACGTAGATATCACGCAGCACGCAGGCCGCCCATGAGGCGGTTTTTTTTCGCCAGGAGCAAAGCATGGGCGCAGCACAGAGGATCGATATTCACGGCGAGAAAGGCGGTGACAGCAACCCAAAGTCACCAGTTGAAGCTAGCGACAGCCTGCGCTCGACGAACTTGGCCAAGCTCTTGATCGCCGTTGGCGAAGGTGAGTTTGATGGTACTCCGACCGACTACGACATATATCTGGACAACACGCCAATCAAGGATGCGAGCGGTAACGTCAATTTCCCGAACGTGAAGTGGGATTGGCGTCCGGGCTCTGTCGATCAGGCATACATCCCTGGCATTCCATCGGTCGAGAACGAAACCTCGCTGAACATCGAATTACGCAGTGACACAGCGTGGGTGCGCTCGCTCACCAACACGCAGCTGTCGGCAGCTCGGGTGCGATTGGCCTGGCCCGCACTTCAGCGGCAGGACGACAGCGGCAACGTTGGCGGGTACCGGATCGAGTACGCTATTGATGTGGCCACAGACGGCGGCGCCTACCAACAGGCCTTGGTTGAGGCCGTAGACGGGAAGACCACCACACGCTACGAGCGCTCGCGTCGTGTCGACCTGCCGGCGGCCACCAGCGGCTGGCAGATCCGCGTCCGCCGGATTACCCCAAACCAAAATAGCAACAAAGTCGCCGACACGATGCTGATTGCCGGCTACACCGAAGTCATTGACGCAAAGCTGCGGTACCCAAACACCGCGCTGCTCTTCATCGAGTTCGATGCGGAGCAGTTCACCAACATTCCAGCCGTGACCGTGAAGTGCCGTGCCCGTAAATGGCAGGTGCCAAGCAACTATGACCCAATGTCCCGGACCTACACCGGCACTTGGGACGGCACCATGAAGCAGGCCTGGACCAATAACCCGGCCTGGATCACTTACGGCATCTGCACAGAGGACCGTTTCGGCCTGGGCAAGCGCATCAAGCCATTCATGATTGATAAGTGGGAGCTGTACCGGATTGCGCAGTACTGCGACCAGCTGGTGCCAAACGGACTCGGCGGTACGGAGCCGCGCTTCCTGTGCGACATGAATCTCCAGGGCAAGGCCGATGCCTGGTCGCTGCTGCGCGATATCGCCGGCATCTACCGGGGAATGACCTACTGGGCCCAGGGCCAACTGGTGATGCAGGCCGACATGCCGCGCGCGCAGGACTTCGACTATGTCTTCACTCGGGCAAACGTCATCGACGGCAAGTTCTCGTACGGCAGCGCTTCGGCGAAGACTCGTTACACGCGGGCTCTGGTCAGCTACGACAATCCGGCCAACAACTACGACACTGACGTCATCCCGTTCGCAGATCTGGCTCTCCAGCGCCGCATGGGCGATAAGCCGACCGAACTGAGCGCCATCGGCTGTACTCGGGCATCTGAGGCCCAGCGTCGCGGCAAGTGGGCGATCCTGAGCAACAACCAGGACCGCACCGTGTCGTTCAAGACGGGCATGGAGGGTGTTATTCCTCTTCCTGGCCACATCATCCCCGTGGCGGATTCGCTGCTGGCGGGCCGCGCGGTCGGTGGTCGCATCTCGGCTGCCGCTGGTCGGGTCGTGACACTTGACTGTGATACCCAGGCCAAGGCCGGTGATCGGTTGATTCTCAATCTGCCGGGCGGCCGTGCCGAGGGTCGTACCGTGCAGAGTGTCAAAGGCCGCGTCGTGACCGTGACCACGAACTACAGCGAACCGCCACTGCCGCAGCTTCAATGGGCACTGGACGCTGATGATTTGGCCATCCCGCTTTACCGCGTGCTGCGGACCAAACGCACTGCGGAGGGCGAGTTCGAAATCAGCGCGTTGCAATACGAGCCGGGCAAGTTCGCTTTCATCGACACTGGCGCCCGCCTTGAAGAGCGCCCGATCAGCGTAATCCCTATCACCGTGGTTCCGGCGCCGGACAGTGTCACGGTCACGTCCAGCTCGGTCGTGTCCCAGGGCATTGCCGTCGCCACCATGACCATCACCTGGCCAGCGGTAAACGGTGCTGTTGGGTATGACGTTGAGTGGCGCAAAGACAGCGGGAACTGGATCAAGCTGCAGCGCACAGGCTCGACCAGCGTCGACGTGACCGGCATTTACGCCGGTGCCTATCTGGCCCGGGTGAGGGCGGCGAGCGCGTTCGACTTTTCGTCGATCTGGAAGAGTTCGAACCTGACTCAGCTCAAGGGCAAGGAAGGCCTGCCGCCGGCGGTGTCGTACCTGAACGCTACCAGCCTGCTGTTCGGCATCGGTCTCAAGTGGGGCTTCCCGGCCGGCGCCGAGGATACTCAGCGCACAGAGATCTGGTACGGGCCGAGCACCAGCCTGGAGGCGGCGACCAAGCTGGCGGATCTGGCGTACCCGCAAAACGACTACTCGATGCAGAGCCTGAAGGCAGGCGCGACGTTCTTTTTCTGGGCGCGCCTGATCGACCGGACCGGCAACATCGGGCCGTTCTATCCGGCGGGCAGCGGGGTAATGGGGCAGGCCAGCTCGGATGCGGCGCCGATTCTCGATCTGCTGGCCGGCAAGATCACCGAGACAGAGCTGGGTAAAAACCTGCTGGATGAGATTGGCTTGATCACTGGCAGCGGCCCCGGCTCGGTCAATGGCCGCATTGAGCAGGCCAAGCAGGAGCTGGAAGAGCTCATCGACCAGGTCACCGACGCACTCGAGTACGACAACGCCAAGTCTTATGCCGCCGGCGAGATCGTTCGTCTCGGCAACCGGCTCTTCCAGGCAGTTCAGGCCACCACTGGACACGCGCCGCCTGACGCAACGTACTGGTTCGACATTGGCACGCTTGCACAGACGACCGAGGCGCTTGCGCAACAGATCCAGCAGAACAGCGCCAAGATCACCGAGCACGAAGGGAAAATTACCGCCCAGGCCGAGCAGATCAGCGCAATCAACACGACGATCACAAACCCCGTGACTGGGGTTGTGGCGACTGCCAACGGCTTGAGTTCGCTGAAGGGCACCGTGACCAACCTCGACGGCAAGGTTACGGCCACTGCCGAGAAGGTGGACGGTGTATACGCGCAGGTCAATCCGCCGCTGGCAGGTGCTACCGACGGCTATGCCGGTTCCGAACAGGCGTATGTCGGCGTCTACTCGATCCAGTCGGCGGTGATTGAGGGGGACGTGGCGACCGGACAGCGTATTGACGCCGTCCAAGTGCAGATGGGGGAAAACTCCGCGCAAGTCCAGCAACTCAGCCAGGCCCAAGCCAGTACCGACGGCAAGCTGAGCACGCTCTGGTCGGTGAAAATGGAGACCACTGCAGGTGGCCAGCAGTATGCCGCATCGTTCGGGCTTGGCCTTCAGGTCGACCCATCTGGGGTGTCGTCCCAGTTCGTCGTCAGGGCCGACACCTTCATGTTGCTGAACCTGGCCAATGGAAAGCCTGTCTCGCCGTTTTCGGTGTCGGGCGGGCAGACGTTTATTCGTGACGCGTTCATCCAGGACGGCACGATCACTAATGCGAAGATCGGCGATTACATCTGCTCAACCAACTACGTGTGGGGTCAGACCGGCTGGGCAATTTTCAAAAATGGAGGGTTTGAGATGAACGGACAGGGTGCCGGGCAGAGCCGGCTGGCGATCAATAACAGCAGCGTGAAGCTTTATCACACGAACGGCGTCCTTGGCATCAACTTGAGCATCTGACATGACCGGATTAACAATCACAAATCCAGCGGGAGTGGTCATGGTTGATATGACCATGAACATAAGCCAGATGCAGGGCTACGTCGATACGGGTGGCGCCAATGGCTTTGCCGCTATCCCGCCCCCGCCGGCCGGGAAAACCCAGTACTACATTGTTGTCCCGCTTGTTGATCTGCAACAGGAGAAAGGCAAGAAGCCGGGAGTCACGTTATCGGCCGGCTCCTTGTCTTGGGCTTACTCATATTCAACGGCGGGCTGGGGGTATTTCTCGGCGAGTTGTCGAATATTTTACGGGTATTATTAAATGGCGACCCTGCAAGCATTTAAGGACGACGAGACGATTCTGTTTGATACAAGCCTTATCTGTTACGGCTTGGTCAAAAGCGGAAATATGGCACTCCAGCAGTATTGGTCTCGACGCTTCAAGCGATCTGCGCAGTTAGATCCCAATGACGGGGCCAACTGGTGGCCAGTGGTGGTTGCCCCTGCAACCGGCGCCCCAGAAAAGGGGTCGAGGAGCGATCAAATATGGGGCTTCACGATTTACAATGCGCTATCGCCTATTTGTTTTATAACAGGCCCAGGCACGCACGTAGGATCATCGGTAAGCGGTAACGCGTTTACTTTCTTTTATGCGAATTCATCTGCGGCTACGAAGTTTTACTGCTTTGATCTGATGGGTGACAATCTTTTAGGGTCACCCTTTCTTAAAACGTATGACACGACCGGAAGAATTACTTTCAATTCACTGCAACCGCCATTGAATGTCATAGGCGCGTATTCACCACCAGCCCCCCCGGCCGTTAATGATGAACGCGGCAGAAAGCTTATGACGTATAACGGGGGAAGAGTTCAGAAGCGTCAGTACGTCTCAGCAGATGGCGGCCTTGGCTCGCAAATGGACTCGATCATAGATATTGCGTTATCAGCTGGAGTTGAATACGCGGCTTTCCTGCCGTGGTCACGAAGTGCAAATTTAATCGAGACAAATCCCACCTCGTCCAGCACGGGGCCAGCTACTCAATACGGCGCGTCAGAAGGGGCGCACGGCAGAGTCGGAGGCATTAGCTTTATGTTTGGTGCTGCGGCCGGAACGAACGAGGCTTATCCAGGAGGGATGAACAGTGCTCCAGTTTCTTACGCGAACATCCCAACTGACAGGTTCCCTACCGCACTCGTGATCGCGACGGCGAATCTGCCGTTTCCCTACAACTGATTTACCGCATTCAATCTTGCCCGCCCAGTGCGGGTTTTTTATCGATCAAATTTGGATACTCGGATGAGCAAGCAAACTATTCAGCTCGGCACGCCGCCCTCTGGCGTGGGTGGCGATACCCCGCGCAGCGCCAATATCAAAATCACCGCAAACTTTGATGAGCTGTATAGCCTTCTAGGAGGCAATACACTCAGCGCTCCAGCGACGAGAGCGGCTCTTGGCTTGGGGTCGGCAGCTACGCTCAACGCTGGCCGTACCATAGGTGGACTGGCTAAAGCGGAAGACTTGGGTTGGGCGCAGACCTTGGACCCCAGCAAAAGCTGGATGGCGGATGCCTCCCCCGGCTTTGACTCAAATCTGTACGGCCCGGGCTCGCCGGGTGCGCCTACTGGTGGAACGGGCTACTACTACAAGCAAACCATTCGCTTCGGGCCTGGCTTCAACCGACTTATTATCGCGTGGCCCTACGGGACCGGTGGCAGTAGCGGGACGATCAAGTTTCAATCGGTCTACGGCGACAACGCTACGCCGCTTCAGGAGATCTATCACACCGGCAACACCACACGCGGCTCAGGCGGCGCTTTGTCGGCGGCTTCCCCCATTCTGCGAATAGCCAATGTGGCTGACAGTCAGCGGCGTGACCTGCAAGAGCAGGCATTCGAGCCTGCCGGCGAGTGGGGCGTGTCGAACAACGAGGCGCGGGGTGTGAGCGTTGAGCGACACGGCGTTGGTGAATACCGTGTTACCGGGAGTCTCGGCCTGGCCCTGGAGGGATGGCGGACTCAAGATCCTTGCTCACCAGATGGTGGGAGGACCCTTGGCATCACCGAGAGCCATCAAGCCGCCGACGGCTCCGTCACCATCAAGCTGTTCAAACAGCGTTGGACGCTGTCAGAAGACGGCGAAATGATTCCTGGCCGCGGGGCTCCGCTGGATGTGCCGCCGAACAGCTGGATCGACGTGCGGCTGGAGATGCCGCCGCAGGACACACCGCCGTTGCCGCCGGCCGCCGAAACCGAATAACAGCCCGCCACTGAGCGGGCTTTTTCTTGCCTGGAGAAAAGCATGACCACTACCGAAACGCGCGGCGTGCGCAACCGAAACCCCGGAAATATTGACTACAGCCCGGCCAACCCATGGCTGGGCCAGCTCGCGCCAGATCCGGCGATCGAGAAGCGGTTTGCCCGCTTCGACACGCCAGAGAATGGCATCCGGGCCCTGGGTAAAACCTTGCTGACCTACCAGCGCAAACACGGGCTGAAGACGGTGAAGGCGATCATTGGCCGCTGGGCACCGGCCACGGAAAACGACACGACTGCCTACGTGTGCGCCGTCGAGGCGAACACCGGTACTGCGCCCGGCGCCGAGATCGATCTGGCCAGACCAGTGGTGATGCAGGGCTTCGTAAAAGCCATCATCCACCACGAAAACGCCGGGTTTGCTTATCCAGACGGGGTGCTGGTGGAAGGCGTGCGCAGGGCTCTGCTGTGAATGCCGCGGCATGGAAGCTGGGCGGTGTCGTCGCAGTGCTGGCCATTGTGGCCGGCGGCGCGGCGGCGCTGACCTGGCAGCTTCAGGACTGGCGCTACGGCCAGCAGCTTGCGGAGCAGGCGAGGGTTCAGGGTGAGACGCTGAATCAGTTGACCCTCGCCGCTGCAACCCAGCAGCGCACCGAACAAGACAAACGCCTGGCGCTCGAGCAGCGCCTGGCGGCCAGCGACCAAACCCACCACGAGGCTTTGACCAATGCTCAAAAAGACCAGACTCGCCTGCGCGATCGCCTTGCTACTTCCGATCTACGGCTGTCAGTCCTCATCGACGCAGCAGATTCAGCCGGTGGTTGCGCAGTGCCAGCCGCTACCGGCGCCGGCGGCGTGGTTCATGGAGGAGCGCGCGCCCGACTTGACCCAGCGCATGCTCAACGAATTATCGGGATCACCGACGCCGGTGACCAAGGACTGATCGCACTGGCGGCGTGCCAGGCTTTCGTCAGGGAAGTTTCAGCGCCGAAGTAAAAAGGGCTGCCGGTCTGAGTGCGACAACATCCAGCCAGCCGCCGGTCCTACAGATTTATTCCTACGCTTTGAACCCTGGTAAGCCTTGAGCTGCACGCCACTCTTTCACTATCTGTGTAACGCCCACAGGGGAGTTATCTGCGCCGGGCTCCGGGTAGTAGATTAAGTCTGACCCTGCTGGGTGCTCGCTGACTTTCTCGAAGTGCAGCAAAAGCAAGTCAGCACGATCATCGTTTTCGGCTTCTTCGTCTTCCTTAGCGAGTTCTTCCAGCAGTTCGATGAACTCAGCCTCGGTGTACTCAGAGAAGCTGTTTTTCAATAGTGTGTCTGTCATGTCTGGCCTATTCGTTCCGGTGAAGATCGATGTGGTTTCTTGGTGTGTTTATTCGCAGGTTATCCACGTCGTACACGCCGCCGCCCTCTGATACTTTTTCGAGGTGGTGCAGTTCATAAGACAGCCTGCCGCCGACTCTATCGGCTTTTTGCACACGTGGAGCCCTACCTGTACGCATACGACTGACGTTCTGTTTGATGAACTGATCAGCAATCGCCGACTCTGAGACAGCTTTCCAGAGTGCGCCTCTAAATGTGTCGAAGCTTTTGAAATCACGCCCCTTTAGTGCATCCGCCACGTCTTTTGGAATCGGAACTCCCACCCCCGAACTCGCCCCAATGAGCCAGATACCTGCCAGATCTTCGCCTTGGCCTGTTGCGGTACCAGGTGTCTTTCGGACATTCATCACAATGTACAGCGGCTGCACGCCAGAACCAGCCGGAAACACAAGGATGAAGTCCTTGTATTCAGGCGGATAGATCGGATTAACGATGATGTTATCTGCCTGTTCGGTTGGCGGATAAATCCAGATCTGAGGGGCTTGTGGAGCGCCCTCTAATGGGGGAATGCCTGAGGTGCTGGATGGGTCAACCGCTGGCGTCCATATCAGGGTTACCCCGTCACCAAAGTCAGCCACCTGCTGAGAGCCGTGAGTCTTGAACTGGACTACGGGAATCATTTCCCAGTCGCGGCGCTTCTGAGTGTTGTACCCATACCCTTTCAAGGTGCCATCGGCTTGTTGCTCGACATGCAGTCGAACACGTGTACGACCTTCCTTGAGCGACTTCAGCTGATCCTCGGTGTACAGGCTGCTATCGCCCAAGCTCGATGGCCACAGTAGTGCAACCACTCCCGCCAAGGCTCCAGCAGCAACACCGGCAGTGACTACGCCGGCACCACCAGCAGCACCCGTTGCAGCAGTCCCGGTCCCTACCTCAGCAACAGCAGCTCCAGCAGTGCAGAGACCGCCGCAAGACGCCCCGGCAGTAGCAACAGCCGTTCCGCCTAGAAGGAGAGTTCCCAGTGCTGCGGGTAACGCGCTACCGCTGATTTTCTTGAGAGGGATACGCCCTTCTGCATCCGTTTCACGACCACCCAGCAGGGAGAATTCTCCGTACTGGCTGACAGCATCCGTGGGGATCGATCCACCAGGACTGACGTAGTTAATGGTCCCGTCGGGCAGCTTGCAGGGTTTGGTGAAGGTGCAGCCAGCCGCATTGGATTTCGCGTCTGCCTTCGGTGGAAGGTCTTTGTATTCCGCCCAGCGTTGAGCAGCAATATCTACAGGTTCTACGCCGCTGTTGTTATTAGTCGCGTTGGGCAAAGCTGGTTTTGGGACATAACCACTCATGCAGCATCCTTGTTCGTCCTTGGGATAGTCCCGGCCTGAGGCTGGGGCAGAATGACGTTACCGGGAGGTTCGGGCGCTGGCTGTAGGACTTATCCTAAAAGCAGAGCTCCGTGTCCCTGTGTTCCATGTCACTACTGGGGTGGGCGAATGGTAACTGCTCTAGCACGAGGGTTTGAATGGTGGCATTTTGAGGTTGCGTCAGCCACGGGGCGGAGGATGGAGGAGTACGCACCCGACTTGCCCCAGCGCATGCTCAACGAATTGTCGGCATTACCGACGACGGCGACCAAGGATTGATCGCGCTTGCTGCATGCCAGTCATAAGTCAGGCAGGCGCTACGGTGAACCGTCAGGCTATTCGTGTGGGACCGGGCCGAAGTCAGTAGGTTAAGGCGCGAGACTAATTTGAAATAACTGTCCTGTTTTTCCCATTAGACTTGGCGATGTATAGCGCTTTGTCGGCTGTATCTATCAGGTTCTCGGGAGTGTCAGCTCCCTCTTCAGGTAGTGCGCTAATGCCAATGCTAATAGTGACCACTCCGAGTGGGGATTTGATATGTTGAATCTTATTTTGCTCTAGATCGAGTCGTATCTTTTCAGCTAGAAGGAAAGCTCCAACATAGTCTGTGTTTGTAAGTACGATGGCAAATTCTTCTCCTCCGTATCGGGCGGCAAGATCGCCGGCCCGGTTTACGTGTTTTTTAATTATTGCTGCCACACTCTTCAAACATTCGTCACCCTGTACGTGGCCGTAATGGTCGTTGTAAAGTTTGAAGAAATCAATGTCAATCATGATGAGAGCCGTGCCGTTGAGCTTGCGTTTTTTTCGGCTAATTTCAGCTTCTATAAATAAGTCGAAATGACGTCGGTTGGCGATCCTTGTTAGCCCATCTTCGAGTGCCATTAATCCAAGCGCTTTATTGGCTTCAATATAGCTTTTTTGGGATGCCTGTAGTTCTCTTTGTGCTTGAATTTGCTGGTTCATTAGTTTGATTAATCGGTAGCCTATAAAGCTAAGGATTAATAATAGTATGGTGGATATTACTAGGCTGGCAAAGGATTCACTTCGCCAGTCAGCGAGTACCTCATTCCTATCAAATGCGGCAATGACTACTAGAGGATACCCATTAATGCGTCGAAAGCCTATTACCCGCTCTACACCGTCTATAAACGATTTTATGGTTGCAGTGCCTGAATTTACGTCTGGCTTTAGCAGGGCGAACACTTCTCCCTTTGATATATTAAGTCCGACGTCTTGTTCGCGGAATGGTTTGCGCACCATAATATGACCGCTTGATGTCGCCAGATTGATGAGGCCGTTTGCTCCCATATCTACACCATCGTAAAGACTGAGGAAGTAGTTTAGATAAATTGTAGCTATCGTTACTCCAGCAAAACTCCCATCTGGATGGTTGATTCGGCGCGATACGGTCATGACCCATTCATTTGTTGAGCGACTACGGATCGAAGGGCCAAGATATGGTCCGGGGTCGGCATGGTCGCGATGGTAAATAAAATAGTCGCGGTCTGAGTTGTTTGCGCCGGCGGGCATTACACCGTTCGAGTTAAGTAGCCAGCGACCCTGCTCATCATATATAAAAAAGCCATGTATTTGAGGTAGGCGTTTTTGTTGAATTTTAAGTAACTCATCTAATCTTTTTATATTGTCCGCGCCACTACCTTCAGACTCCAGACGCTCTTTCACTCCTAACAGCACCGAGTCCGCTTGGGTTAGCGTTGCCTCGATATTGGACGATAACGTCTTCGAGAGATTTGACATCTCGGTTTCTTTGTCGTGCAGATGGTACTCCAGGGAGTTGAAGACCCCCCAGGTGCTTATCGCTATTAGTGAGATGCATACTACTGCAACGAAGAGAACTACATGACCAACCTTGAGTTTGGCATCAGTCCACTCAGTGGCAAAAATTGAGGCCTTTTTTGTGAGCATTGTGTCCTGTCCTTAGACTCGGGGGGCGTGGTGGAAGGCATCGAGTTTATGCCCAAGCGCTGACTTCTGAGCGCGAGCGGGTGTGGGGTGACCAGAGCACTTCGGGATCTTGGCGCGAACGGATAAGTGAATAGATAGCTTCACAGGAGCGGTCGGAGTTCCGCTCAATGGTCGATAAATAATGCCTTAGCGACGCTGACGTCCCTGGTTCCAGGCAGCTGATCTGCTCAATTAATGTCGTCAAATCCTCAAGGGCCGCACCAATAGCGAGCTGAGTCAGATTTAGGTTGTAGAGCGCACAGTCGACTTGATCCCTGCCTTTCATGGCTTGGCTCCTGCTGGGAATTAAAGCCTAGTCGAACAACGATTCGCTTGCCGACAATACAGTAGGATTTTGAGGAATGCACGGTCGGCAGGACGCCGGGGAGGAGGGTGGTTTTTACTGTCTAAAACTACCTTGATCTATGTCAGTTTCATTGGTCTAAACACGCGCTATCTCACCTAAGAGTTTTAGACAGAGGATAGCTACAAGCCTTTACCAATAAGGCTTTACGACCTTTCCAGCCCATACTGCTGCATTACTGAGGTGTGACCTTACGATAGGCTTTCGTTCAGCAGGACGCTGGAGATGGCTGGGCCAATTCGTGGGCCAATTTGTCGGGGAATGACGGAGCGCAGCGGGGAAACCTTGGGGCTGGGCCCTTGAAATCAAAGGCCAACCCCCCGGTGGAACCCATGGAGACGTCATAATTAAATGTCGCGTCTTACCAATAGGGCTACGGTTTTTAGGGGATTTCAGAGAGGCTACGGGATAACCGCAGTAGCGCTTTTGAAGCCTGTTTCCTGACAGCAGCAACCCCTTTGTACACTGCCCTCGCGCGCCTTGGCAATCAAGCGGGGCGGGCAAAGCACACTCTCGGTCGGTTTCTGACCTGTCGGCCAGAGTGGTTGCAGGCAGGATCCAGCCTGCCTTCGCTTGAAACATTTGCTAATGCAAAGTACTGGGTTATAAATAACTCACGAGTGACACAGGAAGCCTTTGGAATGGAATCGAAAGAACAGCAATTGTTGGAGCTGCTGGGGCTCATGGCGCGTACCCTGACTCACCTGACTGCTTCCATCACCTCGATGTCCTTTGAGTTGATGCGCAGCGAGGATGACGTGACCAAGGCTGCGGGTCGACGGATGATCGACCGCATGGCCACCGTCAGCGCCGGGCTCGACGAGCATTGGTGCCTGATCGGCGAACTCACGGGCGTGCACATTGCCCAGGAGCAGATCGAAACCATCCAGGAAATCCAGCTTCAAGCGCCCTCCGGGCCTCCCCAGGGCTAATATCGGCGGGCCTGATGGGCCTCGATTCACAAGACGAACGTCGCTGGCGCAGCGCTCGGTCACAGCCCATAGTTTTGTTCCCGCAACCTGATGCCGGTTGCCTCGAATAAAACAGAGAATGGCCATGACCAAGACTCTTCATCACCGTGCCTGCCACCTGTGTGAAGCCATTTGCGGCTTGACCATCGAAACCACTGCAACCGAAGACGCTGGCGTGCAAATCACCTCAATCAAGGGTGATCCGCAGGACAGCTTCAGTCGCGGCCACATCTGCCCCAAGGCGGTGGCGCTGCAAGATATCCAGAACGACCCCGACCGCCTGCGACAGCCGATGCTGCGGGTCGGCAGCGAGTGGCAAGCGATTGCCTGGGACGAGGCTTTCGCTCTGGTGGCTGAACGCCTGTCAGCGATTCAGGAGCGCGATGGCCAAAACGCCGTCGCGGTTTATCAGGGCAATCCCAGCGTGCACAACTATGGGTTGATGACCCACAGCAATTACTTCCTTGGCTTGCTCAAAACCCGCAACCGTTTCTCTGCAACCTCGGTCGATCAATTACCTCAGCATCTCACCAGCCATTTGATGTACGGCCACGGTTTGCTTCTGCCGATACCGGACATCGATCACACCGATTTCATGCTGATCCTGGGCGGTAATCCACTGGCCTCCAACGGCAGCATCATGACCGTACCGGATGTCGAAAAGCGCTTGAAGGCGATTCAGGCCCGAGGCGGCAAAGTGGTGGTGGTCGATCCGCGTCGCAGCGAAACGGCAGCGATTGCCGATCAACATATATTTGTCCGTCCAGGCGGTGATGCGGCGCTGTTATTCGGGTTGCTCAATACCGTGTTCGCCGAAGGCTTGAGCCGCGACAGTCATTTGCCGGTAGACGGGCTGGAGGCGGTTCGTCAGGCCGTCGCATCCTTTAGTGCCGAGGCCATGAGCCCGCTGTGCGCCGTGCCGGCCGAGCAGATTCGTCAGTTGGCGCGAGACTTCGCCACCGCGAAGACCGCCGTGTGTTATGGCCGTATGGGCGTTTCGACTCAGGCGTTCGGCACCTTGTGTCATTGGTTGGTGCAACTGATCAATCTGGTCACCGGCAACCTTGATCGGGTCGGCGGTGCGCTGTGCACCGAGCCTGCAGTTGACCTGGTGGCATCGACTTCGGGCGGGCATTTCAATCGCTGGCAAAGCCGCGTGTCTGGCCGTCCGGAATACGCCGGTGAGTTGCCTGTGTCGGCGCTGGCCGAAGAGATGCTCACTGAAGGCGAAGGGCAGGTGCGGGCGTTGATCACTGTGGCGGGTAACCCGGTGTTGTCGACGCCTAATGGTCGACAGTTGGAGCAGGCACTGGATGGGCTGGAGTTCATGCTCAGCATCGACCTGTATATCAACGAGACCACGCGTTATGCCGACTTGATTCTGCCGTCGACCTCGGCGCTGGAAAACGATCACTACGACACCACGTTCAATATGTTTGCGGTGCGCAACGTCAGCCGTTTCAACCGGGCAATCCTGCCCAAGCCTGAAGGCGCGCTGCACGATTGGGAGATTTTCGTCGGCCTGGCGCAGGCTTTTGCGGCGAAGACTGGCAAAGAGTTGAAGCCGACGATGCCCCCGGCGAAGATGATCGACCTCGGTTTGCGAGCCGGGCGCTATGGTGATGCGTCGCCGCACAAACTGTCGGTGGCGAACTTGTTCGATCATCCTCACGGGGTCGATCTGGGCGCTCTTCAGGCAAACCTGGCGCCACGTCTGAAAACCGCCAACCAGCGCGTGCAGGCGGCGCCACCGGCGATCCTGGCTGACCTCGCGCGATTTGCGGCATTGCAGGCACCAGCTGCCGATGAGCTATTGATGATCGGCCGCCGCCATGTGCGCAGCAATAACTCGTGGATGCATAACTATCACCGTTTGGTGAAAGGCAAGCCGCGTCATCAGTTGCTGATGCACCCGGACGATCTTTCCAGTCGTGGGCTGAGTGATGGGCAACGGGTGCGGGTCAGTTCACGGGTCGGGGTGATCGAAGTCGAGGTGCTGAGCAGTGTCGAGATGATGCAAGGCGTGGTCAGCCTGCCGCACGGTTGGGGTCATGCTCGGCCGGGAGTGCAGATGACCATTGCCATGGGGCAACCGGGCTCCAGCGCCAATGACCTGACGGATGAGCGCCAGCTCGATGAGTTGTCCGGAAATGCGGCGCTTAATGGTGTGCCGGTGACTGTCGCGGCAGCGTAAACATGTCTGTCGGGGAGACCGAGCATGGCGCTCGGCTTTCCGTTACAATGCGTCACCGTGCCGACAACTGAGTCGGAAAGTTCAGCCGAGGTGCTCCATGGATATCATCGAAACTATTAAAGAGCAGATTGCTAACAACACCATTCTGCTTTACATGAAAGGCTCGCCGAATGCCCCACAGTGTGGTTTCTCCGCGAAAGCCGCTCAGGCCGTCATGGGCTGTGGTGAGAAGTTCGCTTACGTGGACATCCTGCAGAACCCGGAAATCCGTGCCAACCTGCCAAAGTACGCCAACTGGCCAACCTTCCCGCAATTGTGGGTTGCTGGTGAGCTGGTCGGTGGTAGCGACATCATGACTGAAATGGCCGCTGACGGTTCGTTGCAGGCCCTGATCAAAGACGCTGCGGCCAAAGCCGCTGCGGGCAAGACCGAAGCCTGATTTATAGGCAGAAGCGGCCGTCCGGCCATTCCTGCTGGCAATAAAAAGCCCCGCCTCTCGTAAGAGTGCGGGGCTTTTTATTGCGTCGAGATTAGCGCCGTAGAAGTTATTCGTCGCCCATCTGCGATTGCAGATAGTTCTCCAGACCGACTTTATCGATCAGGCTCAGTTGAGTTTCCAGCCAGTCGATATGTTCTTCTTCGGATTCGAGAATATCTTCGAGCAGTTCACGACTGCCGAAGTCGCCGACTGTTTCGCAATGAGCGATAGCCACTTTGAGGTCGGCATGGCCGGTACGCTCTATGCTCAGGTCGCACTCAAGCATTTCCTTGGTGTGCTCGCCGATGTGCAGCTTGCCCAGGTCCTGGACGTTTGGCAGGCCTTCGAGGAACAGGATGCGCTTGATCAGCTTGTCCGCGTGTTTCATCTCGTCGATGGATTCGTGGTACTCGTGCTTGCCGAGCTTGTTCAGGCCCCAATCTTCATACATGCGTGCATGCAGGAAATACTGATTGATTGCGACCAGCTCATTGCCAAGAATCTTGTTGAGGTGCTGGATAACCGTGATGTCGCCTTTCATGTGGGGTCCTGCCCTTTAATTACCCTGTAGGCGGCGAAGTTTGAGCCGGGCAGTTGTTAGTGTCAAACCTAAGTTATTGAATACTATATGAAAATTAATCGGAATAAGAATGTTTGTGTTCCGCATCCTAGTGCTAAGCGATTGAATTACAGGCATAAAAAAACCGGACGCTAAGTCCGGTTCTTTCGAATGTTCTATTTACGCTGCCGAAAATTCTACAGGGTAGGGGATCGCCGCCTGGCTCAATTGCAATTCGGCCAGGGTTTCGCGCACCACTTGTTTGGCAAGGCAGGCGCATTTTCCGCATTGGCCGGCAACGCCGGTGGCTTGGCGTACCTCGCGGTAGCTGCAGCAACCTTCATAGATCGCATCGCGGATTTTTCCGTCGGTGACACCAGTGCAAAGGCAGACATACATAAATTGAGAACCGTCGTAGGTTATGGCTCGGTTGCGACGGATCTTAATGTTAACGAGAATGATTGTCAAAGTGGTTTCGACACGCTTTGCGCCAGAACAGCGACAGCCTGACGAACGGCATAATGCGCCCCGGGATGGTGTCATTAAGCCTGCGCCGAGGTTTTTGATGTCGTTATAAAAAGCGCTAAGGACAGGTGAAAAACGCGGTGTATGATGTGCGGTCCTTGCGAAGGGCACTCGATTCATGAACCTGTCGTTTATCCGCGACAGACTGGTTCGATACCGTTCTTCACGCCACCACACCAGGAGATATCCAATGAGCGTACTCGTAGGCAAACAAGCCCCTGACTTCACCGTACCGGCCGTACTCGGCAATGGCGAAATCGTTGACAGCTTCACCCTGTCCTCGGCCATCAAAGGCAAATACGGCCTGGTGTTCTTCTACCCACTGGACTTCACCTTCGTCTGCCCGTCCGAGCTGATCGCTCTGGACCACCGCATGGCTGACTTCAAGGCACGCAACGTTGAAGTGATCGCTGTTTCGATCGACTCGCACTTCACTCACAACGCCTGGCGCAACACCCCGATCAATGCCGGCGGCATCGGTCAGGTTCAGTACATCATGGCTGCTGACATGAAGCACGACATCGCCAAGGCCTACGACGTTGAGTCCGAAGGCGGCGTGGCTTTCCGTGGCGCATTCCTGATCGACGACAAAGGCGTTGTTCGCTCGCAGATCGTCAACGACCTGCCACTGGGCCGTAACATGGAAGAGCTGATTCGCCTGGTCGACGCCCTGCAATTCCACGAAGAGCACGGCGAAGTTTGCCCGGCCAACTGGAAAAAAGGCGACAAGGGCATGACTGCTTCGCCAGAAGGCGTTGCGGCTTACCTGACCGAGAACGCTGGCAAGCTGTAAGCCACGCGTCAGGCATAAAAAAAACCGGCCGCTGAGGCTAATGCCGATCAGTTAAGCCCTATTGCTTGACCTTTGGCCGCAAGAAAT
>NZ_MOBI01000029.1:0-141760 GCF_003732175.1 Pseudomonas brassicacearum | reverse complement strand
AGCAACATCAATTTAACGGGGAGTTGGTGTCCGGTTTAGTAGGGGCAAGTCCACCCACCGTGTCACCTACCGATTTCTTGGTCTACTCCTTGTCAGTCTTGGAGTTGCTCAAGGTGGTCCTTTGGTCGAAGGCTTTGGGGATGTCGTCTGCGTTCTACTTGGTGGCTGTGCTGGGTGACCTCATAGCGGTTTACAGCCATCAAGTATCAGGCACTACACGTTAGATAAAGCTCCAGATTCCTGGGTAGTTCCAACGAGCAGAGCTGTTCGATAGCGCTAATTTGCTCCGGGGTCAGCCGGTAATCGTAAACACAATCACCATCCGCTGCCCAACCCATAATGGGCTTAAGCTCCGCGACAGAAACCGGAAGCTCCTTTTCGAAGGACGCGAAGTCCTCGCCTTCAGGAACTCCCATAATTGTATGCTTCATGGCTCTACCTTCCTTGTTGGGTCTGCTGGTTTATTCTGAGCGCCTGTTTCGTGGTCGTACTCACCAAGGTGCTTGCCGCGCTTGTTGTACACCTCAACCGCTCCATGTTGAAAATCCCACTCGTAGATTGTGCCGTCTCTACTCTTCCAGCGTGGGCGTAGGCCACCGCCGCCTTGAATTGGAGTTTTAGATTTGGCCCATTTGGCGTCTGGAAACGCCGGCAGTAAAGCAGGTTTGGGATGATAGTTAGAGCCCGACACGCTCAGCGAGATATAAATCGGCTGGATGCCCGTACTGGGGAACCAGATTATCGCGTCCTGATAGTCTGGTGGATGCTCCGGGTTGACCAATATCTTATCGGCCTGTTCGGTCGGCGGGTACACCCATGTCCCAGGCTTCAACGAGGCGCCTTCCAATGCTGGAATGCCCAGCACCGCATTAGGGTCGGCTGCTGGGGTCCAGATGACCTCAATTCCGTTCCCTATGTCCGCAACCAGTTGATCGCCCCGCGCCTGCGCTGCGATCACGGGCACCTGTTGCCACTCCGTCTTCGTCCCGGTATAGAACCCGTATACGCTCACAGAGCCATCTGGCAGGTGTTTCACATTGACCCGCACACGGGTGTTCCCTTGGCTCAACTGGGCGTATTGCTCGGACGTATAGAAGGCGCTGTCAGCGGAAGTATCGTCAGGTATCAGCAACGCAGCGAAGCCCACAGCCGTGGAACCAGCTAACGCTAAGGTGCCCCGAAGAAGGGCTGTGAGGGCTGAAGCATTACCTGAACCCCCGACCCATTGCAGTGCAGTACCTCCAGCAGTTACCGCTGAGCCCGTGCCCAGTACCGCATAGGTGCCGTACTGCTTCAGTGACTCAACAGGTACAAAGCCACCGGGATTGCTATGGTTAATCACCCCATCGGGTAATGCACAGGACTTGGCGAAGACACAGCCCTTGAGCGGTGGCGGCGGTGTCTTTTCGGGGATCGGTGGCGGATCTTCAGGAGGAGGTGGCTCTTTGACGGCTCGTCTGCGTTTAGCTTGCAAAAGTGCATCAAGCCGCGCTTTCTCCTTCATTGCTTGGTCATAGCATACTTTGCAATGGTGACCTGCCCAGTTCCCTTCGGCCATACAGCTATCATCCTGATAAGTTAGCCGTACAGTTTACGACGGGGGCTACGCAGGCGCTGTAGGCATTTTCCTAAAGATGCCGGGAGATAGAGATTTTTGTACACCTCAGTGGTCGCCATGAGAATCTGACAGAAAAATCTGAATGACCACCTCAATGTTCTAACAGCCTCAAAGTCCCCCGTAGGCCCCTCGTTAGCTGCTCGCCAGCTCACAGCGCGCCTGAGCCTTATCGCGTGCCCGCATGGGGTCCTTATCGCGCTCGCGCAGGCCTCTGGAAGCGGGGTCTTTGAGGTGGCTGGAGATGCTCCCTGATGTCACAAGTTGCGTACCAATCCCTGTCACAAAACCTTGGCAAAGACCCGCTGACCTCGTTACGATGCGGCCACCTGAATCCTTGAAGATTCTTAATCAGCGAAGTACATCGTTCGGGTTTCACCCCTCAATAGCGCCTGATTCTGCTCGGTCACGGCGCGGATGTAATCCCACAACAACGTGATCCGCTTGAGCTTGCGCAAGTCCTCGCGGCAGTACATCCAGAACTGCCGGGTGATGTTGATTTCCTCCGGCAGCACCGGCAGTAGTCGTGGATCCTGAGCCGCCAGGAAACATGGCAGAATCGCCAGCGAGCGCCCTTGCTGCGCGGCCACGAATTGCGCAATCACGCTGGTGCTGCGCAGGTTGGCGCTGGCGCCGGGCAGTACATTCGCCAGGTACAACAGCTCCGAGCTGAATGCCAGATCGTCGACATAACTGATGAACTGATGCTTGCCCAAATCTGCTGGGCGGCGGATGGGCGGGTGTTGGTCGAGGTAATCCTGGGTCGCGTACAGCTGCAAACGGTAGTCGCAGAGTTTGCAGCAGACGTAAGGGCCGTGCTCCGGGCGCTCCAGGGCGATGACAATATCTGCCTCGCGCTTGGACAGACTGATGAAGTGCGGCAGCGGCAGGATATCCACCGAAATCGCCGGGTAGGCATCGACGAAGTGGCTGAGCTGCGGGGTGATGAAAAAACTGCCGAAACCCTCGGTGCAGCCCATCCGTACATGGCCGGATAACGCCACGCCCGAGCCGGACACCTGCTCGCACGCCATGTGCAGCGTGCTTTCTATGGATTCGGCATAACCCAGTAAACGCTGGCCCTCGGCGGTCAATACAAAGCCATTGGTCCGTGATTTTTCGAACAACAATGTCCCCAATGCACCTTCCAGCGAACTGATCCGCCGTGACACGGTGGTGTAATCCACCGCCAGGCGTTTGGCAGCGCTGCTGGCCTTGCGGGTGCGGGCGACCTCGAGGAAAAACTTCAGGTCGTCCCAGTTCAACGAGCCTAACGATGTGATGTTTTTTTGCATGTTTGACCGGCTTTTATGTGCGTTCTTATTAGAAGTTTGCACATCTATACTCCAAAAACAGTCCGACAACCAACTCGCGACACACGCCTCATTACAAGGCGACTTTTCTCGCCTTGGCTCCCTGCATAACAACAAGTCCAGGAGACCGTCATGAACGCATCGCTCACGCCAGAAACCACTGTGCAAAAGGTCAAGCTGTTGATCGACGGCCAATGGGTCGAGTCCCAGACCACCGAGTGGCACGACATCGTCAATCCGGCGACCCAGCAAGTGCTGGCTAAAGTACCGTTCGCTACGCCCGCGGAGGTCGACGCGGCGATCAGCGCCGCTCATCGCGCCTTCCAGACCTGGAAGCTGACACCGATTGGCGCGCGGATGCGCATCATGCTCAAGCTTCAGGCGTTGATTCGCGAGCACTCCAAGCGCATCGCCGTAGTTCTCAGCGCCGAGCAGGGCAAAACCATTGCCGACGCTGAAGGCGATATCTTCCGTGGCCTGGAAGTGGTCGAGCACGCGTGCTCCATCGGCAGCCTGCAAATGGGTGAATTCGCAGAAAACGTTGCGGGTGGTGTTGATACCTACACCCTGCGCCAACCGATCGGCGTCTGCGCCGGCATCACGCCGTTCAACTTCCCGGCGATGATCCCGCTGTGGATGTTCCCGATGGCCATCGCCTGCGGCAATACCTTTGTGCTCAAACCGTCTGAACAAGACCCGATGTCGACTATGCTGCTGGTGGAACTGGCCATCGAGGCTGGTATTCCAGCCGGCGTGCTCAACGTCGTTCACGGCGGCAAGGATGTGGTGGACGCGCTCTGCACCCACAAAGACATCAAGGCTGTTTCGTTCGTCGGTTCGACTGCGGTCGGTACTCACGTCTACGACCTGGCCGGCAAACACGGCAAACGCGTGCAATCGATGATGGGGGCCAAGAACCACGCGGTGGTGCTGCCTGATGCCAATCGTGAGCAAGCCCTCAATGCGTTGGTCGGCGCCGGTTTCGGCGCGGCCGGTCAACGCTGCATGGCCACCTCGGTGGTGGTGCTGGTGGGCGCGGCCAAGCAGTGGCTGCCTGACCTCAAGGCATTGGCGCAAAACCTCAAAGTGAATGCCGGCAGCGAGCCAGGCACCGACGTCGGCCCGGTGATTTCGAAACGGGCCAAGGCGCGGATTCTTGAACTGATCGAAAGCGGTATCAAGGAAGGCGCAAAACTGGAGCTCGATGGCCGTGACATCAGCGTCCCAGGGTATGAAAAAGGCAACTTTGTCGGCCCGACCCTGTTCTCCGGCGTGACCACCGACATGCAGATCTACACCCAGGAAATCTTCGGTCCGGTGCTGGTGGTGCTGGAAGTCGATACCCTCGATCAGGCTATTGCGTTGGTCAACGCCAACCCGTTCGGTAACGGCACCGGCCTGTTCACCCAGAGTGGTGCGGCAGCGCGTAAATTCCAGAATGAAATCGACGTCGGTCAGGTTGGCATCAACATCCCGATCCCGGTGCCGGTTCCGTTCTTCAGCTTCACCGGCTCCCGTGGTTCCAAGCTCGGTGACCTCGGTCCGTATGGCAAGCAAGTGGTGCAGTTCTACACTCAAACCAAGACCGTCACCAGTCGCTGGTTCGACGATGACAGCGTCAATGACGGTGTGAACACAACCATCAATTTGCGTTAAGGAGCCGGACATGAAAATCGCTTTTATCGGTCTCGGCAACATGGGCGCGCCGATGGCGCGCAACCTGATCAAGGCTGGCCATTCGCTGAACCTGGTCGACCTGAACAAAGCCGTACTCGCCGAGTTGGCGCAACTGGGCGGCACCATCAGCGCCACGGCGCGTGAGGCTGCCCAAGACGCAGAACTGGTGATTACCATGCTGCCGGCGGCTGTTCATGTGCGTAGCGTCTGGCTGGGTGAAGACGGCGTGCTGGCCGGGATCGCCAAGGGCGTTCCCGCTGTGGATTGCAGCACCATCGACCCGCAGACCGCCCGCGATGTTGCCGCTGCTGCGGCCAAGCAAGGTGTAGCCATGGCGGATGCGCCGGTTTCCGGTGGCACCGGTGGTGCTGCGGCCGGGACGCTGACGTTTATGGTCGGTGCCACGCCGGAATTGTTCGCCACCCTGCAACCGGTACTGGCGCAGATGGGCCGCAACATTGTGCATTGCGGTGAAGTCGGCACCGGGCAAATCGCCAAGATCTGCAACAACCTGTTGTTGGCGATTTCCATGGTCGGCGTCAGCGAAGCGATGGCCCTTGGCGATGCCTTGGGCATCGACACTCAGGTGCTGGCGGGGATCATCAACAGTTCGACCGGTCGTTGCTGGAGTTCGGAGATGTACAACCCATGGCCGGGCATCGTCGAAACAGCACCGGCATCGCGTGGTTATACCGGCGGTTTTGGTGCCGAACTGATGCTCAAGGACCTCGGGCTGGCCACTGAAGCTGCGCGTCAGGCGCATCAACCGGTGATGCTTGGCGCGGTGGCTCAGCAGTTGTATCAGGCGATGAGTCAGCGTGGCGAAGGCGGCAAGGATTTCTCGGCAATCATCAACAGCTATCGCAAACCCTGATAGGGGGGCGGGACTGTGGCGAGGGAGCTTGCGCCCGCTGGTTCGCGAAGCGGACCCATGAGGCCAATGCGGTTTGTCAGATACGCCGCGTGTTCAGGATTGACGACCGCTTCGCCCGAACGCGGACCGGCCGACGGGAGCAAGCTCCCTCGCCACAAATACGGCGTAATCCGTCGATACTTTCCGAGAGCCCACGTCGGGTGGACTCTCGGTTTTTTATTGCTAAATCAGGCAAACACAAAATAATTGCGTATGGCTCGAGGCTTGCTCAGTATCTCTGAGACGGTCTGGATAATCGTTCCTCTTTCTCTCCCTTGCAACCAGATGGGGGGAAGGAATCTGCTCGGGGGACTCTATATTTCGACGGCCAGTCTGAGAAAGAGGGATGAAGTCGCCGAGTTGCGGTGCGCTGAGCAAGGAACGGCGGGCCTGGATCAGACAGTGGTATTTAGATTTTGAAGGGGGACGCCAAGGCGCTATCAAATCATACCGAGTACAGTCGCCTTTACAGCAGCCTCTGCCTTGTTGGACGCGTTCAGTTTTTTGAGTGTGTTGGTGATATGAAATTTTACCGTGCGCGCATCTATATTCAGGATGTTGCCAATCTCAATGTAAGTCTTGCCAGCCGCCGTCCATCTTAAGACCTCCCGCTCTCTATCGGTCAGATCTGTGAGTGATTCCGGCATTCTTTCAGGTGATAAAAAACCACTCATGGCGGAGTGTACGAGACTGGTCAGCCACATCAGCTTGGGCTCCTGAAGTGCAAGCTCCCTGGCTGAAATGAAATCATGGCTACGTACCATGGAAAGCTGACCGATCACACCAAATCGGCCGAACGCGCTCTGACACCAACCATGGGCGAGGCCGTGCATTCTGGCCTCCTCCCAGAACTGCCCATCCTGAGAGGCCGATTGCGCTTCCCATGTGAGTGGGCGATGTGTATTCAACGCGTGACGCACGGTAGGGTCCAGAAAAAAATAATTATTATTGATATAACTCTCTTCCCAGGCTTTGGGATAGGAGGACAACAAATGGAATGTAGGGGGGGTGACAGGGAGGGGGATTCGAATGCCATAAGAACAGGATTGAAAACCTAAACTTTCAGCGACGGATTGCAAGCTGGAAAATAATGCAGTTTCGGATTTGGATTCCGAACAGAGAGCTAGAAATTCTTCAAGCCAGTCAGCCAAAGGCATAGTCCTTTTTTTTGTAACGCTTCCATTCAATCGGCAGTAGCGGGTGCCGAGTAAAATGATACTTCATGTCTATTGGGTTTTCCATTGATCTTGTTTAACTTGCGTGAGCACTATTTGAGAGTGCATTGACGCCAATTGTTGATTGTTTGATCAGGAAATTAGTGCGGGAACTCATGAGGTTGACTTTTAGCCATCCTATGTCATGGGGCGACGACTAACTGAGAGATGAACTTCGTGGCCTGGGGGAACCCGGCAACAACGGCCGGGTATCGCGAGTGAAAAGGCACTGCTGCAACAACCGTGAGCATCAGCTGGACCTGGTTCGCCTCGACTGTCAACGAGCCCCCCCGCCGGGCCCTGATGGACTGGGAAAGAACCTGATGCTGCGCTGTGTCAACAGCTATAACCTGGGCGGAGGTCACTCGGAAAGCCTGCTTGTCACGTGGCTGTCACTACCCTTGATGGGCACTGTGACCTGCCCAAACGGGCAGCTATGAAAAAACAGCATTTACATCTCTAATTGTTGGACTAACCAATTGGAGGGGTTATGTTGCGTTTGATTACAGGGATGAGCAGTGAAATCAATCAAAACGTAATGTATGGGCTTGCAGAATATCGTTACGAGATATTTGTCAAAAAGATGGGCTGGCTACTGAACTGCCCAGAGGGTTTTGAACAGGACGAATTTGATCGGCCAGACACCGTGTATGCGATCGCGCTGAATGCTGATAACAACATATGTGGCTGTGCACGTTTGCTTCCAACGAACAAACCTTATTTGCTATCAGAGCACTTTGTTTATCTGATGGGGGGTGCCAGCCTCCCCAATCATTCGGGAACATGGGAGTTGTCCCGCTTTGCGATTAGCCCCACCGGAAATGGAAGTAGCCACTCAGGCAGGAATTGGGCTGATACCGTTGCTCTTGTTCGAAAAGTTATTGCCACAGCAATAGACCTGGGTGCCGACAAACTGATTGCGGTATCGGCGGTAGGGAACGAGCGTCTGTTGAAGCGCATGGGGGTCAATGTTCATCGAGTGTCGACTCCTCAACTGGTCGATCAGAAACTGGTTGTAGCGTTTTGGATCGAGATTGATCAACAGACTCGGTCCGCATTGGATATCGATTGCCCATCCCGGGTACTTTCAAGTTAAAGAAGTTCCTCTTGCGATTGTTTTTAGTGTCTGAATGATTGGCTCATCAATATCACGTGCTTGTGCGAATAATGGCAAGCAGTGGCGGATTTTGACTTCGAGTGTAGTGCCCCCATTGTGTCGATTACGACGTTTTTATCAAAAGTAAGGAAGTGCGAATGGCCGTTATTTCATCTCGTCATGAGTTTGTTGCGTCAGAGCAAGAGTTACTTGGGTTGATAGATGAAGAGTTAAAAGACTCGGGTTTTAATGAGCTGGTTGTCATGGCGGGGCACTTCATGCTTTTTTATGATGAGCGGACCCAGAAACTGGTTCCGGGCATTTTTCAGGAGCATAACGACAATGTGCTCAAAGAGCGAATCAAGCAACGTGTCGGTATTTTTCCGAAGTACACATGGGATATCTCATTGGATATCGCCAAAAAATACCGGGAGTCTGTGGGCGATGTTAAGTTTCTAATGCTGATTAACGACTGGCAGTATGTGCCTGAGACTGGATCGGCTAGTGAACATCGAACAAAATTCTATGATGGTTTCACGAGGCTGCCGAATACTTACCGGGAATCCCTGGAAATTCAAGGGGTGTTTACCGAAGACGATGTACTTCCGAGTCGCAAACACGGCCTTGCATTCCCGGAAACATGGCTAAAATATAGATTTCAAAAAAGCGCCGCCAAACTGGTGAAGCAAGGAAAACTTGAGAAAAGGGTTCTTGAAGACCGCCCGAGCCAATCGGAAATTTCTTTTCTGGATGAGAGTGGTAATTATCGGACGCTCATCAGTTGTGGAATTACGGGGTGCGCAGGGGAAGTGACGGAAATGATTTCCGAAGTCTATAAAGCAGGAAAGCGACTTATGCTCATATTCGCACCGGGTGAATGTCATGCGCCTGTCAAGTCGGGTATTGAGATTGCGCTTTCTCTCTATGGCCTGGAGGGAATGAAGATCATCGTGGCGGATCCCGGGGGAAGTGGCGAACTGACACCCGAAGAGATATACAACAAAATGGTTAATTTTTCAGTCTTCCGTTCTTAATCTTGTCTTCAAAGCCCGTGCATAGGTCCGTGTGCCGGTCTTGAAGGCGGATGGAAAAAAGCAGTTCTGTTCTCTGGGACGGTTAAATAATTAACCGTCCAGATCAAGACGTGGAGATGTTAGATGGATATATATCTGGACAGTGCGGCAACAACCAAATGTAATGAACAAGTCATTTTGTCAATGAGTCAGTTTCTCGCTGATCACTACGGTAATGCATCATCTCCTCATAAAATGGGGAAAATTGCTCAGCATGCCGTGAATGTCGCTCGGGCGAAGATAGCTAACGCACTGCGTGTCTCTTCGACCGAGGTCGTGTTCACTTCCGGCGCTACCGAAAGCAATAACATTGTCATTCAGGGGGCGTTTGGCTATGGAGAGACGGCGCCGGTCAATGCCGTGTTTTGTCCCATTGACCATAAATCTACAATTGAAGTCTCAAAGGAGTTGTGCCGAAGAGGCGTTGATGTGCGTTATGTCAAGGTCGGGCGAAATGGGCGTGTTTGCCTCTCATCTCTTGAAGCGCTGATTGATGATAATACCCGGTTGGTCAGTATCAGTTATGTGAACTCGGAAATAGGGACGTTTCAGGATCTCAATGAGATTTCTCGTCTTTGTGAGTCTCGCAAACTTATTCTGCATGTCGATGCTGCCCAGGCTTTCGGCAAGCTGAAACTGGAAGTAGAGAATAGTCGAATTGATTGTATTTCATTGTCCGCTCACAAGATTGGAGGACCAAAGGGCATTGGTGCCTTGTATGTGCGCAAGGCAACTCAGCAACGCTTGCGGCCACTGACTTTTGGCGGTGAGCGTAATAGTCTGAGAAGCGGCACCATGCCGACTCAGTTGATCGTTGGCTTGGGCGTGGCTTGCGAGATACGGAGCGGCGCGGACCTGGAGAGTGAATGGAGCCACCTCACAGCCCTTCGGGATCTGTTTCTCTCGGGGCTGTCGTCCGCAGGTGTGATGTATGAGGTGAACTCGTCTTTAGACGTGAGCGTGCCCCATATCTTGAATATCAGTTTTCAAGGCGTTCGTGCCGAAACGCTGATCAGCTCGCTGGATAATATTTATATTGCATCAGGATCGGCGTGTAACTCCGACAGTCTGGAGCCCTCTTATGTGCTGAAGGGCATCGGCATGAGTGATCAGAGCGCTAACTGTTCCGTGAGGATTTCATTGCATCCGGATATCACCAGATCGCACATCGAGGATGCCGTTCATATTATCGCCAATAAGGTGCTACAGCTTCAGTCGTTCGTATAAGTTCCGGACCCAAAGGAGATGGCAGTGACAGAGCAAAGAAAGTTCTTGATCCTGAAAGGCGGGAGTTCTTCTGAGCGAGAAATTTCTCTCAAGACTGCCGCCCATGTAGAGGCAGCATTTGATCGCATGGGACTGGATTACCAATCGCGGGAGGTGAATGGTTTTTCCGAATGCTTGTCCTTGCCATTGAAAGGTGTTGATTATGTATTCAACGCCCTGCATGGAGGGTATGGCGAGGATGGGACTCTCCAGGCGTTTTTGGATGGCTTGGATATTCGCTACAACGGTGCTGGTCGTGAGGCCAGCGCAATCTGCATGAGTAAGGTACTGACGCGTCTGGTCGCTTCGGCAAGCGGTGTCCGCGTTCCGGAAGGCGTCTGGATACCCTGCGCAGAAACTGCAAATTTTAGTCGCTTGCAATCTACCCTCGGGACCAGTTTTGTTGTAAAACCCGATGCGCAGGGATGCAGCATCGGCGTGAGTGCCGTTAACAGTAAAGATGATTTCGATGCGGCATTGTCCATATTGAACAAGTTCAAGGGACGGACGTTGTTTGAAGAGTTGGTGTCGGGTGATGAGATCACCGTGGGAGTGCTAGATGGAGAGATATTGCCATTCCTGCTGATATCTCATACTCACTCGTTATTCAGTTACGACGCGAAATTTAACTCCCCGGACACCACATGTTATTCGATAGCGCAGGTGCCACCTGACGTAGTGGCGCGTGTTGAAAAGGATGTGTGGCGGATGTGCTGTATTCTCGGTATCCGGGACTACGCCCGATTTGATTTCATTATTAAGGACGGCGTGCCATTCCTTCTTGAGGTCAACACGTTACCGGGTTTGAATTCGCACAGTGTATTCGTCAAGGCGAGCGGGTTGGCGGGTATGGATTACGATAGTGTCATTGGAAAAATCATCAACTCCTGATTAAAGTCTGATCACCCTCCGATGAAGCTCGTGTACTTACCAGACCGGGTATCTCTGACGCAGTGTGTGCATTGAGTATGCTGATGCTGAGGTGCCTGTGAGCTTGTCGATATTGGGTTGTTTGTCAGGCATGGCGTTCGCTTGATTCGCAGAAAATAGTGTAGATTCAGTGAGTTTTGCTATTTAAGGGCGGCTGTGCCTGATGATTCGTCAAGGGGGTAGGGATGCTTTTATCGGATAGCTTTCGTACGCATGGAGCGTTGGTTGTGCTTGTAGGGGTTTGGACGCTCGGCTGGTTTTTAACCGAAGTCGGGTTGGAGAGTTCGACTCCTTTTTCATTCACTGCCGTGCGATTTGTGCTTGCGGCGGTTTTAATGCAGTTGATTCTGGCATGGCGGCAAAAGCGCGATGCATTGAAGCGCGTGGAATGGGTATGGGTCGGTCTTATCGGATTGTTTCAGACCACGCTGATGTTTTCACTCGCGACCTATGGTTTGCTTCAGGTGGGGATAGCCAAAGCAGCGATTCTTATTTATTCCACTCCTTTGTGGAGCAGTTTGCTGGGCTGGCTGTTTTTGAAGGAGCGTTTTACACTCCTCAAATGTGCAGGTTTGATGGTCGGTTGTGTTGGAATGGTGGTCATGGTTTCCCCAAGCCTGTCAAAAGAGAGTTTCATTGGGGAAGCATTACTGGTCGGCTCGGCCATGTCATGGTCAGTCTCGAGCTTTCTTTTGAAAAAATACCTTCCGAACGCTGACAAGCTGGCCATCGGAACATGGCAAATGACCTTTGGAGCGATTGGACTGCTTGTGCTCGCCCTGATGGTCGATGGTGGCGTCAAATTCGACGTTAACGCCGAGAGTCTGCTCGCCATGCTGTATGTCAGTATCGTTGGCTCAGTCGTTGCGTTTTCACTGTGGTTCTATGTTGTCCCGCGGATTGACCTGCTTCATTCCAGCATGGCGTCGGTAGCGGTACCTGTCGCGGTGTTAGGGATAGAAGGCGTTGTCTTGGAACAACACCTGGACAGGACATTGCTGTCGGCTTCGATGTTGATCATTGGGGGTATTGTTCTGGTGTTTCTCAGCGATCATATTGGCAGAAACGAACGCTAGTGCATGGCCCATCAGGAGGTGCGACTTGACCTGTGCCTTGCCCGTTACTCACCTTGTTGCTGTCCCCGCTCCGCCAGCTTTTGTTCTGGGTAGAAATGTAATGTTAGTTGTCAGCTGTTAACGACGGTACACCCCAGCGTTAGAGGGCCAGTTGGCCCTCTAACTCATTTGAGTTTACGCAAACACAAAATATTTACGCACTGTCTCAACAACTTCCCAGGTACCTTTCATGCCGGGTTCAACTATAAAAATATCACCGGCTTTCAAATGAATAGGATCCTGCCCGTCAGGTGTAATGATGCAATATCCCTCGCGGAAGTCGCAGTACTCCCACTTCACATACTCGACTCGCCATTTACCCGGCGTGCAGATCCAGGTGCCCATGATCTTGCTGCCGTCTTCGCTGGTGTAGGCGTTGAGGTTGACGGTGTGCGGGTCACCTTCGAGTTTTTCCCATTTGCAGGCATCAAGCACCGGCAGTGGATGGGTATCGCGAAGAACGGTAATGGGTTTGGACATGCTGACTCCGAGCGTTAGGCAGGACTGAAGTCGCACCCTATAGCGCCCGGCTCGGTGTCAGTTGTCTGTGCTCGACACTCAGCTGTCCAGAAACGCGCTATCGATCAAACCTGCTCAAGCGGACAGTCAGATTGAGCCTGCTTGAGGCTGGCTTCGAACTCAGTCAATTGCACGTATTGGCGGGTCAACGTTGCGATTCTATCTGTCAGATCCTGCTTTTTATCGGCAATCGCCTGATGCGCCAGATGCCACGGCAGTGCCTGCCCGCGTTGGCCCTGAAGCACCGCCTGCAATTCCTTGAGCTTGAACCCCAGTTGCTGAGCGCATTTGATGAAGGTCAGCAGCTCGACGCTCTGTTGGTCATAGAGGCGGTATTTGCCTTGGCGTTGCGCGGGCGGCAGGAGGCCGATGTCCTCGTAATGGCGAATGCTTTTGACGGTCGTGCCCGACAGTTGCGCGGCTTTGCCGATGAACATGAAAAATCCCTTTTTGTGAGTGTCTCCGTTGATCCGCGCGATTATCCACGAGACTCAGCCAGCACCGATAGCGTGTGCCTGCATGAGCCAGAGTTCCCGTTGATGCTCACTCGAGCCCAGGATCGGGCCGAAGGTCAGGGTTTTTAGCGGTGTGATACCGCAGAACGCCAGTGTGGTTTTGCGCATCTGATGCAGTCCGGGCATGCGATAGATCCAGCGGTAGTACCAGGGCGGGGTGTCCATGGTCACCAGCAGGTCGGCCGTGCGCCCGTGCAGGAGTTTGTCGGGGAAGGCTTTGCCTTGGCGGTACTTGAAGGCAAAACCGGGAAGGAATGTTCGGTCGAAAAAGCCCTTGAGTAACGCCGGAATCGCCCCCCACCAGATCGGATACACAAAGGTCAGGTGTTCCGCCCAGGTGATATCCGCCTGAGCCTTCAGCAGATCGTCTTCCAGCGGCTGAATCTGTTGATAGCCCTCGCGCAATATCGGGTCGAAACTCAAGGTTCCCAGGCGCAACTCACGGACCTCATGCCCGGCGTTTTTTGCCGCCTGTACATAGCGGTCGGTGAGGGCACCGCAGAAACTGTTGCTTGATGGATGGCCGAGAATCACCAGTATCCGTTTGCTCATCACTTCGTCCCTGGGTAGCAAAACGATAAGGATAAAGTCGGCCCCTTGGGGGAGAGTCAAGCGTCGCCAGGTGCCTGTTTCGGGCATTGAAATTTTCACCCGCTAAACTTCAGGTTCTTGGCATTAAGTGCGAAAAATTTGGGCGTTCCCGGCGGTTTTCGCAAGAATCTTCACAGGCATCACTCGTATCATTCACGCGAGAGTTGCCGAGAGCTATGCAATGAAAAAAACAATGTCGTGGTGGGATATCAGCCCGCCCTTGAGCACCGCAACACCGACGTGGCCGGGTGATACGCCGTTTCAGGAAGAGCGCGTCTGGACGTTTGGCCCCGAGTGCCCGGTGAATGTCGGTCGCATCACCCTGTCTCCGCACACCGGTGCCCATGTCGATGCACCGTTGCATTACAGCGCCGACGGCGCGGCCATCGGCGATGTATCGCTGGATGTCTACATCGGTCCGTGTCGCGTCTTGCATTGTCTGGACAGCAATCGGCTGGTTCAGCCGGAGCAACTGGAAGGGCGCCTTGCTGATCTGCCCGAGCGCGTCTTGCTGCGCACTTATCAACAGGCGCCGCTAACGGCCTGGGATCCCGACTTCACGGCTGTCGCCAAAGAAACCGTCGACCTGCTGTCGAGCCTTGGCGTGCGGCTGATCGGTATCGATACACCGTCGCTGGACCCTCAACAGTCCAAGACCATGGATTCGCACAACGCAGTGGCTCGCCATGGCATGGCGATCCTTGAAGGCATCGTGCTCGATGACGTGCCGGAAGGCGACTATGAACTGATTGCGCTGCCGCTGCGGTTTGCCAACCTGGACGCGAGCCCGGTCAGGGCGATTTTGCGTCCCCTGAACAAACCGCCACTTGAGGAGTCCGCTCAATGAGCCAATGTCCCTATTCATCTTCAAATCAGTCATCTTCAAATCAGCCGGAAGAGTGGCATAACGCCGAGCTGAATTTTTCCGACTCCATGAGCTACGGCGATTACCTGGATCTGGGGAAGATTCTCAGTGCTCAGCACCCCTTGTCTCCGGACCATAACGAGATGCTGTTCATCATCCAGCATCAGACGTCCGAGCTGTGGATGAAGCTGATGTTGCATGAGCTCAAGGCGGCTCGCGAGCACGTCAGGCTGGGAGAGTTGCCACCGGCGTTCAAGATGCTGGCGCGGGTTTCGCGGATCTTCGATCAACTGGTGCATGCCTGGACGGTGCTGGCGACCATGACGCCTACCGAATACCACGCGATCCGGCCGTTTCTGGGCCAGTCATCGGGCTTCCAGTCGTTCCAGTACCGCGAGATCGAATTCATCCTGGGCAACAAAAGTGCAACGCTATTGCGTCCGCACGCCCATCGGCCCGAACTGTTGGCAGAGCTGGAAAAGGCGATTGCCACGCCATCGCTGTATGACGAAGCGATTCGGTTGATGGTCAGTGCAGGATTGGCGATTGATCCGCAGCGCTTCGAGCGCGATCCGGCCAGCCCGACCGCTTATGACGCCTCGGTCGAAGCCGCCTGGCGTGTGGTCTACACCGACCCTTCGCGGTATTGGGATCTTTACCAGTTGGCGGAGAAACTGATCGACCTGGAGGACTCGTTCCGTCAATGGCGCTTCCGCCATGTCACCACGGTTGAGCGGATCATTGGCTTCCAGCCGGGCACCGGTGGCACGGAAGGTGTCGGCTATCTGCGCAAGATGCTCGACACCGTGCTGTTCCCGGAATTGTGGCGCGTGCGTTCGACCCTTTGACCCGAAATACAAAAAAGCCCCGGCACTCATCGAATGCCGGGGCTTTTTGTCGACTGGCTGAAGGTTAGTGAGCGACCGACAACGCACGAGTCCGTGCGATCCGAATCCGGTAGAACACGAACAGGATCAGCACCCAGACCGGGATCGCATAGACCGATGCACGTACGCCTGGAATCAGCAGCATCACGTAAATGATCATGGCCATGAACGCCAGGCACAGGTAATTGGTGTACGGCGACCAGAATGCCTTGAAGCCCGGAACGATGCCGCGTTGGCCCATGGCCTTGCGAAACTTCAGGTGCGTCAGGCTGATCATCGCCCAGTTGATCATCAACGAGGCGACCACCAGCGAGAATAGCAACTCCAGCGCTTCATTCGGGGCGACATAGTTGACCACCACGCACAACAGGGTGATCAGCGCCGATACGCCTAGCGCCCGTAACGGTACGCCCTGTTTGTTCAGCTTCATCAGCGTCTTCGGTGCGTCGCCTTGTTCCGCCAGGCCGTAGAGCATGCGGCTGTTGCAATAGACGCCACTGTTGTAGACCGAGAGCGCTGCGGTCAGCACCACGAAATTGAGGATTTGCGCTGCGGTGTTGCTGCCGATCAAGGCGAAAATCTGCACAAACGGACTGCCGCTGTAGGCATCGCCGGAAGCGCCCAGTGTCTGAAGCAGTTGGTCCCATGGGTACAACGACAGCAGCACGGTGAGTGCGCCGACGTAGAAGATCAGCACGCGGTAAACCACCTGGTTGATCGCCTTGGGAATGACTTTTCTCGGCTCGCTGGCTTCAGCGGCAGTGATGCCGACCAGCTCCAGGCCGCCAAAGGAGAACATGATGAACGCCATCGCCATCAGCAAACCGTTGGTGCCGTTGGGGAAGAATCCGCCGTGACTCCACAGGTTGCTCACCGAGGCCTGCGGGCCACCGGTGCCGCTGACCAGCATGTAACAGCCGAGGGCGATCATGCCGATGATTGCCACCACCTTGATGATGGCGAACCAGAACTCCATTTCACCGAATATTTTGACGTTCATCGTGTTGATCAGGTTGACCAGTACGAAGAACACCGCCGCGCTGGCCCAGGTGGGGACCTCGGGCCACCAGAACTGCACGTATTTGCCAACGGCGGTCAGCTCGGCCATGCCCACCAGCACATACAGCACCCAGTAGTTCCAGCCGGACAGGAAGCCGGCAAAACTACCCCAGTAGTTGTGCGCAAAATGGCTGAAGGAACCGGCGACCGGCTCCTCGACAATCATCTCTCCCAGTTGGCGCATGATCAGAAAGGCGATGAAACCGGCAATGGCATAGCCGAGGATCATCGACGGGCCTGCCGATTTGAGCACGCCGGCGGAGCCGAGAAATAGCCCTGTACCAATCGCGCCACCCAGTGCGATCAGTTGAATATGCCGGTTTTTCAGCCCCCGTTTCAGCACGCCCTGTTGCAGTTGTTCATCCGCCATCTGGATACCTTCTAGTTGTTATGGTCAGGCTTTGTTGCAGGTCGACAGCTTATTCAATTGGCACGCGTTTGTGAGCCTCAAACGTTACTTTCAGTGAACTTTTCGTAATACAACTGCACGTTGTCGAGGGTTTGATCCTGCAACCAGCTCTTGATCGACTCGACCATCGGCGGCGGCCCGCAGACGTACATGTCGACAGCCGCATCGCGCAGTTCGCTGGCATCGAAATGCTCGGCAATGTAGCCGCGCTTGCCCTCCCAGTCTGCCGATGGGTCGCTCACCACGGGTGTGTAACGAAACCCGGGAATACGTTGAACATAGGCATTAATGCGTTCGCTTTCGCACAGATCGGCTGCGTCCCGTACGCCGTAGTACAAGTGCACAGGCTGTTCGCAACCGCGCGCGACGATTTCGTCGAGCATCCCCAGCAATGCGGACAGTCCGGTGCCGCCGGCCACCAGAATCAGTGGCCGGGCGATGTGACGTAGATAGAACGCACCCAACGGTGCTTCCAGAACGATTTCATCGCCGACCTGGCAGCGTTCGCGAATGTAATTGCTCATCACCCCGTCGGGTAACAGGCGAATCAGAAATTGCAGCTGATTGCTGCTACTCGGGCGGTTGGCGAAGGAGTAGGAGCGCTTGCTCGTGGTCCCTGGAATCAACAGGCGCGCGTATTGCCCCGGCAGGAAATCCAGTGGCTGGGTGGCCGCGCCCAAATCCAGATGCAGGATCGCGGTACTGGCCGAGACCTGACGAACCTGCGTGACCGTACCGCTGAGCTGTTCAGGCCCTGCGGCATTGCACAGGCTGGAAGCGAAGTCGAAATAGAACGCGGCGTCGGACTTCACTCGGGTCTGACAGGTGAGCATCTTGCGTTGTTGCAGATCGAGGCTGGAGAGGGCTTCCTCATCCACATAATCCTGGCTGTAATCGCCGGATTCGCAGCGGCCCTGACAGGTTCCGCAGACACCCTCGCGGCAATCCAGCGGGATATTGATGCCGTTGCGCAGGGCGGCATCGAGCAGTATTTCGTTGGCCTGCACGGGAAAAAACAGTGTTTTGCCGTCGGCAAAACTGAACGCAACCTTGTGGTTCATGCCCCGGTCTCCATAGCTTCAGAGGTGGTAGAAATCGAGCACCGAGTTGATGGTGTCGTTGAGCAGCAATACGTGTTTGCGGGTAATCACCCAGCTGTCTGCGTGAGGCTTGAGGCGATAGGTCGCGTTCCCGTAAAACTGTTCGGACGTGGCCAGGCGATAGAACAGGGTGTGCCAGTTCAGCCGCACCTCCAGCTCACCGGTTTCGAGTTCGCTGATCCGCACGTTGTTGATCAGGTGCAAGGTGCGCGGCATCGGCGTGGCCGAGGCCGCCTTGCCGGTGCGCAGGCGGAACACGCGGTCTTCCAGGCCCGAGCGATTGGCGTAGTAGATCAACGACATTTCGCGCTTGGGATCACGGGTGTAGACGTGTTCGGAGTCCCATTGCGGCAGGTGAAACTCACTCTGCTCGTCGAAGAGCTGGATGTAGGCGTCCCAATCCTTGGCGTCGCACAGTTCGGATTTACGGTAGAAAAACTGCTCGATCTGGTACTGCAATTGCGGATTCATGTTCACACCTCACGTAGCTTCAGGGATTTCGCGTCCAGGCCGTCGAGCAAGAACTTCTGCCAGTTACTGTGCTGGTTGACGTAAAGCCCTTCGTGGGTGAATTCGGTGCCGGTCATGGCCGGTGCGATGCCGATCGCCTCGCTGTTGCGCGTGGTGCCGGTCGCCCATTGGTGGCTGCCGCGAGAAATATCGCTCCAGCGTTCCAGTCGCGCCTGGAAACCGCGCTGGGCTTCGCGAAACTCCACCAGGTCATCCGGGGTGCCGAGTCCCGAGACGTTGAAGAAGTCTTCGAACTGCCGGATCCGGTTTTCCCGATCCGCGTCCGATTCATTTTTCACGCCCAGGCACTGGCTGATGATTTCGGTCTTGTTCCAGGCCACCGGGCGGATGATCCGTAGCTGCGAGCTGATTTGATCAAGGAAAAACAGGCTCGGGTAGATGTTCAGGTTGCGCAGCCGATGCATCATCCATTCGGCTTTTTCCTGACCGTGTTCCTCGATCAGGCGCGGCATGATCGTCGCGTAGCCGGAGCGCACCGTCGGGTTGGGCATGTCGCTGAACAGCACGCTGTGACCGTTATTGAAGGCGAACCAGCCGTCATCGGTATCGGCGTCACCGGCCCCCAGTTTGCTGTAGTCGAGCGTGCCGCTGGCGTGGGTGCCGTTCTCGGTGTCGACCTGATGGCGGTGTTGCACCGTGGCCACGTAGTTATAGTGGACCGTGCTGACGTGATAGCCATCCAGGCCGTTCTCGTTTTGCAGTTTCCAGTTACCGTCGTAGGTGTAGGCCGACTTGCCGGGCAGTACTTCCAGTTCACCAGTGGGTGATTGGGCGACCATCATGTCGAAGAACACTTTGGCATCGCCGAGGAAGTCTTCGAGGCTGTTATCAGCGTGAACATCCAGGCTGATGAACACGAAACCCTTGTAGCTCTGGATGCGGGCCTTTTTCAAACCGCGTGTGGCTTTGTCGAAACCTTCCGGGTATTCGCCGGGGGCCTTGACCTTGACCAGGCGTCCGTCGCTTTTGTAGCACCAGGCGTGGAACGGGCAGGTAAACGTCGATTGGTTGCCTTTGCCGACACGGGTCAATGTGGTGCCGCGATGCTGGCAAGCGTTGATCAGCGCGTTGAGTTGGCCGTCGCCGTCACGGGTGATGATCATCGGCTGGCGACCGGCGCGCATCGTGATGAAGTCGTGGTTATTGGCCAGCTCGCTTTCGTGACAGGCGTAGATCCAGTTCTTCTCGAAGATCAGCTCCATCTCCAGATCGAACAGTTGCGGCTCGGTAAAGATATCCCGAGCGATGCGGAATACGCCTTCTGCCGGACGGAAGTCCAGGCAGCCTTCAATGAACGCTTTCCACTGCTGGAGGTTTTTTTCGCCACTCATGGGTGTGCACCTTTTTTATTCGGGTCAATCGGTGCACTCATTAGAGAGAGTGGGGCGGGCCGGGGTCTATCCGGTTTGTCGACGAAGGCAGTCCGCAAAGTTCGGGTAACACCCCGTGCATCGAGGTGGGCAGGTAATACTCAAGGCTTTGCACCATTCGATGAACGGCCGCCCCTGTTTGCAGCATTGAGGTACTGTCTTGGGCAACCTTGAGCGTTGTTCGAAGGTGAGCTTCGGTCCCGGAACCGCCGCGTTATCCACTTAGTCGATGATTGCTATCCATCGGGTTAGCGGCAGCGTTCAGTGGTCTGGAACTTGCTCGACTCAAGTCAGAGGCGCGCCGTCAGAGTGTGCTGAAAAAAATTGCCGTGGGTGCGCCGTGATGAGTAGCAAAGCCGATCCGCAGTTTCGCGATATTCGTATCGATCACTATGACCTTGAGGGCGCGAGGGCCTGGATGTCGGGGATCTGCGGGCCGCACCGTCTCGAAACCGCGACACCCGAACGGATCCGTTTTCATCACACCGCCAACGTCTTCAAGTCGATGGCTACGACTTTGGGCACGATCGAATACGGCACCGACGTGACTGTCGATATCGAAGACGCCGAGCACTTCAGCAGCTACAGCCTCAGCCTGCCTTTGGTCGGTGAGCAGGAGTTGAGCAAGAACGGCACGCTGCTCAAATCCAATCGCGATCAAGGCGTGATCATCTCCCCGAATGAAAACCAGATGCTGGCGATCTCCGGTGACTGCCGCAAGGTCCAGGTGGTGATCACTCGGGCGGCCATGAGCGAATCCCTAGAGGGGATGTTGCAGCGCCCACTGGATGCACCACTGCGCTTCGAGTCGGTGATGGATGCGGTGGACGGTGCTTCGGCCTCGTGGTGGCGCATGGCGCGGTATTTCATCGGCGAACTTGAGCGCAGCAGCGCGCTGTTTGAGCAGGTCGTCTTCACGCGGGATATCGAAAGCTCATTGATCAAAGGCCTGATCCTCGCCCAGCCGAACAATTACTCCGAGGAGCTACGGGACGTGTTGGGCGTGAAGTTGCCGCATTACCTGATCAGGGCCAAACAGTACATTCACGAAAACGCCCGCGAAGTGCTGCACCTGGAAGACATCGAAGCGGCAGCCGGGGTTTCGCGGTTCAAGTTGTTCGAGGCCTTCAGAAAATACTTCGCCCTGTCGCCGATGGCCTATCTGAAAAAATACCGCTTGAATGCGGTGCGCCAGGACATTCTTGAGCAGGGGCTGGCGCGCAATATCTCGGAGATTGCCATGGGCTGGGGCTTCACCCACATGGGGCGTTTTTCTGCCGAGTACCGCAAGTTATTCGATGAAGCCCCGAGCGCAACCTTGCAGCGCAACGAGGCCCGGCGCATACGCGGGCTTTGATGCGCATGGTGTTCAGAGGTCATTGGCAACGGCTTATTTACGGGCGACCAGATCCAGCAGGTCGTCTCGCTCCTTGATTTTCTGCAGGACGATTTCCGAGCGAATGTCGGTGACACCCGCGGTGCGATTCAGCTTGTTGACGATGAAATCCGAGAAGTGTTTCAGGTTGCGCGCCTGAACTCGCAGCACATAGTTGCTGGCGCCGGTAATCACGTACGCGGTGGCAACTTCCGGCCACTCTTGCACCTTCTTGATAAAGGTCTCGTGCCAGTCTTCGACGTCCTGTCGCAACGACACATGGACGATAGCTTCCAGCTCGATGCCCAGCCGCTCGGCGTTCAACACCGCGCGATAGCCGGTGATGATTCCCTCACTTTCCAGTAGCCGCAATCGCCGCAGGCAAGCCGACGGCGACAGTGCGACTTTCTCCGCCAATTCCTGATTGCTGATACGCCCGTCCTGCTGCAAGTAGTGCAGGATCCGCAGGTCTGTCGAGTCGAGGGTCATGGCTTGAATAAATCCGCGATTTTTGGAGTTTGATTCGAATTATCTTCGAGGTAACTACTATATGGCCGTCCACTTTGCACGAAAATTCTCCAAGGCTTCGTTCATTATTTGCTCATTGTGCCGGCGCAAAAGTGCCGAAAACACAGCGGCATGTCATCTAGAAAACAGGACCGACAATGATCACAAGAAACGATTGCCTGGCGCTTGATGCGCAAGACCCTTTAGCTCATCTGCGTCACCAGTTCGCGCTTCCCGAAGGCGTGATTTACCTCGACGGCAACTCCCTTGGCGCGCGTCCGATTGCGGCGCTTGAGCGTGCTCAGGCAGTGATCGCCGAGGAGTGGGGCAATGGCTTGATCCGCAGCTGGAACAGCGCGGGCTGGCGCGACCTGCCGGAACGTCTGGGCAATCGGTTGGCCGGGCTGATCGGCGCCGGTGAGGGCGAAGTGGTGGTCACCGACACCACCTCGATCAACCTGTTCAAGGTCCTCGGCGCGGCTTTGCGCGTGCAGGCCACGCGGACGCCGACGCGGCGGGTGATTGTCAGTGAGTCGAGCAACTTCCCGACCGATTTGTACATCGCCGAAGGGCTGATGGACTTGCTCCAGCAGGGCTATAGCTTGCGTCTGGTCGACAGCCCGGAAGAACTGGCGCAGGCGATTGATCAGGACACTGCGGTGGTCATGCTCACCCACGTCAACTACAAGACCGGCTACATGCACGACATGCAGGCCGTGACGGCGTTGATCCACGAATGTGGTGCGCTGGCGATCTGGGACCTGGCGCATTCCGCCGGTGCGGTTCCGGTCGACTTGCGTCAGGCAGGAGCGGACTACGCCATCGGTTGCACCTACAAGTACCTCAATGGCGGCCCCGGTTCGCAAGCGTTTGTCTGGGTTGCGCCGCAGCTGTGTGATCTGGTCACGCAGCCGTTGTCTGGCTGGTTCGGTCATTCCCGACAGTTCGACATGGCCTCAGGCTACGAGCCGAGCAGCGGTATCGCTCGCTACTTGTGTGGCACTCAACCGATCACCTCGTTGGCCATGGTCGAGTGCGGCCTGGAGATTTTTGCCCAGACCGACATGGCCAGCCTGCGCCGCAAATCCCTGGCACTGACCGATCTGTTTATCCAGCTGGTGGAGCAGCGCTGCGCCGCTCACGATCTGAAACTGATCACCCCGCGCGAACACGCCAGGCGTGGCAGCCATGTCAGCTTCGAGCACCCGCAAGGCTACGCAGTGATTCAGGCCTTGATCGCCCGAGGCGTGATCGGTGATTACCGCGAGCCGCGGATCATGCGCTTCGGTTTCACCCCGTTGTACACCAGCTTCACCGAAGTCTTCGATGCGGTGCAGATCCTTGGCGAGATTCTCGATCAGAAAACCTGGGCGCAAGCGCAGTTCCAGGTACGCCATAGCGTCACCTGAGTCTTCTGATAACCGACCCAGGTGACAAGAACAAATGTGGCGAGGGGGCTTGCCCCCGTTTGAGTGCGCAGCACTCACAAAATCGGTATTCACTGCGAGATGTTGGGGCCGCTTCGCGACCCAACGGGGGCAAGCCCCCTCGCCACAGGGTTCAGTGGCGTGGTCTGCTTTATCCAAACGTGTGCTCTTAAAACAACAATATTCAGAGGACAGACAACATGAGCGAAGCCCCAGGTTTTGAAACCATCTCCAACCGTGAGCATGGCCTCAGGCGTCAGCTCACCTCGGGGCAGATGAGCATGATCGCGATTGGCGGTGCGATAGGCACCGGCCTGTTCATGGGCAGCGCCTACGCCATCGGCTACGCTGGACCGAGCGTGCTGCTCAGCTATGCGATTGGCGCGGTCATCACGCTGCTGTTGATGGGCTGTCTGGCGGAAATGACCGTGGCCCACTCGACCTCGGGTTCGTTCGGCGCGTATGCCGAGTTCTACATCAGCCCGCTGGCCGGGTTCCTGGTGCGCTACGCCTATTGGGCGGCGATTGTGCTGGCAGTCGGTACGGAAGTGACGGCGGTTGCGATGTACATGAAGTACTGGTTCGCTAACGTGCCTTCATTCCTCTGGATCGTCTCGTTCTCAAGCATTCTGATCGTGCTCAACGCCATCAGTGTGAAGACCTTCGGCACGTTCGAGTATTGGTTTTCGACCATCAAGATCGGCGCGATTGTCGGCTTCATCATCCTCGCGGTGTACGTGGTGTTCGGCTCGGGCAACCCGGAGTACGGCGTGCATCACTACACCAGCCACGGCGGATTTTTTCCCAATGGTTTGCAAGGGATGTGGGTGGCGGTGATCGTGTCGATCTTCAGCTATCTGAGCGTGGAAATGATCGCGGTGGCGGCCGGTGAAGCCGAGGATCCGGAGCGGGCGGTGAAGAAAGCCTTTCGCGCGACCATCGTGCGCCTGGTGGTGTTTTACCTGCTGACCCTGGCCCTGATGCTGGCGATTGTGCCGTGGGTTCAGGCAGGTGTAGCGCAGAGCCCGTTCGTCACGGTCATGCAAACCATCGGCATTCCCGGCGCTACCGGGGTGATGAATTTCGTGATTCTGATTGCCGCGTTGTCGGCGATGAACAGTCAGCTCTACATCACCACGCGGATGATGTTCAGCCTGTCCCGTGGCGGTTACGCTCCCAAGGCGATGGGCGCGTTGAGCAAGAGCGGAATCCCGCTCAACGCCTTGCTGCTGTCGAGCTCGGGCATTGCGCTGGCGACGCTGTTGAACGTGATGTACCCGGAAAGCTCTTTCACCTTGATGATGGCGATCTCCATGTTCGGCGCGATCTTCACCTGGTTCATGATCTTCCTCACGCACTACTGTTTCCGTCGCTACCACGAGCGTCACGGCGAGCGGAAACTGTCGTTCCGCATGCGCCTTTTCCCTTACACCACACTGTTGGGGCTGGTGCTGATGGGCGCGGTGATGATCACCACCTACTTCACCGACGCCTTCAAAATGACCCTGGTGTTTGGTGTGCCGTTCCTGTTGATCCTGTCGTTGGTCTACGGGTTGTTCTTCAGAAAAGCCAAGGCATTGGCCGGCACTCTCGACAACGTCCCGACTCCGTAGGGGCCGGCGGCCATTTGTTGATCAGCGGCTAGCTGAAGACGGGCTAAGCATGTCGATGCGGCGGATATCGAAATCGCGTTCCAGGTAATCCATGCGATTCTCGAAAAACTGCTGCATGTGCGGCAGGTTCGAGTGCACGTCCAGATGAGCCCGGGATTGCCAGATTTCGTAGAAGATGAACAGCGTTGGGTCTTGCTGGTCGCGCAACATGTGGTACTCGATGCAGCCAGGTTCGGCGCGACTGGGTTCGACGTAAGCGCGGAACAGGGCTTCGAAGGCGTCGGCTTTTTCCGGGCGGGTTTTGGCGTGCAGGATGAAACCGTGTTGCTCGCTCATGTAGAACTCCTCAAGTCAGGGTTGAGAAAATTCTATGGCAACAATCAGCTGGTGATTCGTGCGTTTTGGTCAAATGTATATTACCGGCTTTGGGCTTATTCATCGGAAGGGTCATCGATACCCTGCCGTCATCAAATTTGAAACTTCTCGATTCCGCGACTTATCCACAGCGTGGCGGATCGGACCCTGATGATGAGGCTTTCCATGAAAAAGGTTCTGTTGCTCAACGGTGGCAAGAAATTCGCCCACTCCGACGGTCGCTATAACGCCACCCTGCACGAAGCTGCGTTGAGCGTGCTGGATCGCGGCGGTGTCGACGTGAAAGTGACCCACATCGACGAGGGCTACGACGTTGCTGAAGAAGTCGCCAAGTTCCTCTGGGCCGACGTGATCATTTACCAGATGCCGGGCTGGTGGATGGGCGCGCCATGGATCGTGAAAAAGTACATCGACGAAGTCTTCACCGAAGGCCACGGCAGCCTCTACGCCAGCGACGGCCGGACCCGTTCCGATGCTTCGCAGAAATACGGCAGCGGCGGCCTGGTGCAGGGCAAGCAGTACATGCTGTCGCTGACCTGGAACGCACCGCAGCAAGCTTTCGACGACCCGAGCGACTTCTTCGAGGCCAAGGGCGTGGACGCGGTGTACTTCCCGTTCCACAAGGCCAACACCTTCCTCGGCATGAGCGGTCTGCCGACCTTCCTGTGTGTCGACGTGATGAAGCGGCCGAACATTGAAGCCGACGTCGCGCGCTACGAGCAGCACCTCAAGCACGTGTTCAACCTGCCGGCGTAACCTGCGTTATGTCCCGCATCCGGCTACTATCGAACACCTGAGCAGCGGCGCGTTTTACCTGTGGCGAGGGGGCTTGCCCCCGTTCGGCTGCGCAGCAGTCGTAAACTCATTGACCGCGCTCTGTTTGAAGATACGCGGTGACTGATTTCAGGACCGCTTCGCGCTCCAACGGGGGCAAGCCCCCTCACCACAAAAAATGCCTGGCTCCTGCCATCAGGTGCATTCGATAGGAAGGACACACGTGAAAGCCAGATCCGATGAGTTGCAGATTTTCGTCTGCGTGATCGAGTGCGGTTCGATTTCTGCGGCGGCCGAACAGGTCGGGCAAACGCCTTCGGCGGTCAGCCGCACGCTGTCGCGTCTGGAGGCCAAGCTCGACACCACGTTGATCAACCGCACCACGCGGCGCATGGACCTGACAGAGGAGGGCAAGTACTTCTTCGAACAGGCCAAGCTGATTCTCGACCAGATGGACGAGCTCGAAGAGCGTCTGTCCTCGCGCCACAAGACACCTTCCGGACGGCTGCGGATCAACGCGGCGTCGCCGTTCATGCTGCATGCCATCGTGCCTTACATCGATGAGTTCCGCCGTCTGTACCCGGACATCCAGCTGGAACTCAACAGCAACGACCTGATCATCGACCTGCTGGAGCAAAGCACCGACATTGCGATCCGCATCGGGCCGTTGGCGGATTCGACCCTGCACGCGCGCTCGCTGGGGGGCAGCCCGCTGCACATCCTCGCCAGCCCCGTGTATCTGGAAAAACACGGCACGCCGACCACGGTTGCCGAACTGGCCGGCCACTCGCTACTGGGCTTCACCCAGACCGAAAGCCTCAACCACTGGCCGTTGCGCCATGTGCATGGCGACCGCTGGCAGATTCAGCCGAGCCTCAGCGCCTCCAGCGGCGAAACCCTGCGTCAGCTGGCGCTGGAGGGGCAGGGGATCGTGTGCCTGTCGCACTTCATGACCATCAATGACATCAAGGCCGGACGGCTGACGTTGCTGCTGGCGCAGGCCAACAGTGGTTATCGCCAGCCGATCAATGCGGTGTATTACCGCAACTCGCAACTGGCCTTGCGCATACAGTGCTTCCTGGACTTCATCCAGGGCAAGTTGGCCGGTTACGCGAACGAGGTGTTCGAAGGCTGATCAATCCTGATGGATGACCGGTGTAATGACTCCGCCGCACCCCTGGTAGCACTCCTGATAATCATCGAAGCAGCTATCGCCGTAGTGAAAGCTCGGTTGCGGATATGGGCAGGACTTACTTTTCTTCTTGTCAGTGTTTTGAGTGCAGTAGTCATAGGCCATGCGGCGAGCGTCATACAGTGCCCGGTCGTTGCTGGCCTGCATTTGCGCCAACATCTTGCACTGACCTTTCTGGGTACTGCACTCCCTGACGCAGCGCATCCCGGATTCGCTTTCGGGGGGCGAGTAAGAATAGGTGATGCGCGGGCCGCAGCCCTGTAATGCGGAAAAACTGAAAAGCAAAAACGACAACACAACGGTTTTGAAAGACATCTACAACCCAATCAATCCTTGGACAGCTCCAATAGATCGCCCGGCTCGCAATCGAGCGCGCGGCAGATCTTCTCAAGCGTTTCCATCCGGATACCCTTGACCTTGCCATTCTTCAGTAACGACAAATTTTGCTCGGAGATGCCGATGATCTCGGCGAGTTCTTTCGAGCGCATTTTGTGTTTTGCCATCGCAACGTCAAGCCGAATGATAATGCTCATTGCACAACTCAGATGTAATGACTCTGTTCTTCGCTCAACAGCTTGGCCTCGCGCAGAACCAGGCTGAATGAGGTCAGGAAAATACCCATCACAATCTGGTAGGAAGCCATTGAGCTGAAACCGACAGAGAAGCTGAAGACACGGTCACCCGGCGGGAGATCGATGGAGAGCGCCAAAACCTGCAAGCTGTTCAGGATGGGCTGTAGAAGTGGCTCCATGATAATCAAAATGCCGATCAGCGAGATACAGCGAATGTTGCGCTCGGAGCAGATTTCGTTGCGCGACAGGCGCAGGAAGAAGAACCCGGCGGCCGTCATGCCCACGGCTGCCATCAGCGGTATTACCGCATCGAGGAACAGGATCAGCCCCGCGCTCACTGTCGACTGCTCGAACCCTTCCTTGAGCAGCCCCGGCAGCAGATCGCTGAAACCGCTGAAATACGCTTCGCGGGTGACATCTCCCCAAACGGTCCAGCTGGAGATGTAGGTGACGATTTCGCTGATCGCCAACGCCCATGCCAGGGCGACCGTCATCAGACTGATCCAGCGCATGCGCTTGCGCAGCCTGAAAGGGGTGTGTGCATTCATGAGCATTCCTTTTCCGGGTAAAACGGGGCGCGGAATTTACATGATTATTTATCGTAAAACATTAATAAATTATAAATTAATTGAATCTCCAAGCGTTTGTGTCATGGGGAGGTTTGTGTCGAGGCGATGAAAAAACGCCCTGCAGATTTTCATTAATCACGACAAAACATGCCTAAAAACGACATCTCATGCTTCTTCACGAAAATTACTTTCATCCGGTTTGAAAGCTTCTCCTCGAAATGATTTATGGGTTTCACAACACATCGACGTGACCCTTTTCGAGGAGTACCGCATGGCACCGTCCTTCGGCTATTGGCTGCTGGTTTATGCCGCTATCGCCATCATTGCGCTGATCGTTCTGATCGCCCGTTACCGGCTCAATCCGTTCATTGTCATTACGATGGTTTCCATTGGCTTGGCGCTGCTCGCCGGGATGCCGCCGTCAGGGGTGGTGGGCGCGTATGAAGCGGGCGTCGGCAAGACCCTGGGGCACATCGCGCTGGTGGTGGCGCTGGGCACGATGCTCGGCAAGATGATGGCCGAGTCCGGTGGTGCCGAGCAGATGGCGCGCACGCTGATCTCGCGCTTCGGCGAGAAAAACGCGCACTGGGCGATGGTCTGCATTGCCTTTCTGGTGGGCCTGCCGTTGTTCTTCGAAGTCGGCTTTGTGTTGCTGGTGCCGATTGCCTTTACCGTGGCACGGCGGGTGGGCGTGTCGATTCTGATGGTTGGTTTGCCGATGGTTGCCGGGCTCTCGGTGGTGCATGCGCTGGTGCCACCGCATCCAGCGGCGATGCTCGCGGTGCAGGCCTATCAGGCCTCGGTGGGGCAGACGTTGCTCTACGCGATTCTGATCGGCATCCCGACGGCGATCATCGCCGGCCCCCTTTATGCCAAATTCATCGTGCCGCGCATCCAGTTGCCCGTGGAAAACCCGTTGGAGCGACAGTTCATCGACCGTGAACCACGGGACCGCTTACCGGGTTTCGGTATCACCATGGCGACGATTCTGCTGCCGGTGGTGCTGATGCTGATTGGCGGCTGGGCCAATCTGATCTCCACGCCGGGTAGCGGTTTCAACCAGTTTCTGTTGTTCATCGGCAACTCGGTGATCGCCCTGTTGCTGGCGACGTTGCTGAGCTTCTGGACGCTCGGTTTGGCCCAGGGTTTCAAACGCGAATCGATCCTCAAATTCACCAATGAGTGTCTGGCGCCGACCGCCAGCATCACCTTGCTGGTGGGCGCCGGTGGTGGCTTGAACCGGATTCTGGTGGACGCCGGAGTGACTGACCAGATCGTCGGCCTGGCCCATGAGTTTCACTTGTCGCCGTTGTTGATGGGCTGGCTGTTCGCGGCATTGATGCGCATCGCCACCGGTTCTGCGACTGTGGCCATGACCACCGCATCAGGCGTTGTGGCGCCGGTGGCCATTGGTCTGGGATATCCCCATCCGGAGCTGCTGGTGCTGGCGACAGGTGCGGGCTCGGTTATCTTTTCTCATGTCAACGACGGTGGCTTCTGGTTGATCAAGGAGTACTTCAATATGACCGTGACCCAGACCTTCAAGACCTGGACGGTGCTCGAGACCTTGATTTCGGTGATCGCTTTCGGCCTGACGCTAGGGCTTTCCTATGTGCTTTGAACAGCAGGGGCGGTAAATGGACATCCTCTATCAGATTCGCACGCGTCAGGATTCCTTCAGCGCCGGTGAAGGGCGGATTGCCCGGTTGATGCTCGACGATGTGGGGTTTGCCGCGTCGGCGAGCCTCGACGAACTGGCGCTGCGAGCTGAGGTCAGCAGTGCGACACTCTCGCGTTTTGCCCGCAGCGTCGGCTGCCGTGACCTGCGCGATTTGCGCCTGCAACTGGCCCAGGCCAGCGGGGTCGGCAGTCGTTTTCTCGACCCCGCGTGGACGCCGGAACAGTCGGCGTTTTATCGGCAGATCGTCGGCGATATCGAGTCGACGCTGCATCAACATTTGTCGGCGTTCGATGAGTCACGTTTCGCCGATGCGGTGAAGTTGCTGGGCAAGGCGCGGATGATTCACGCGTTCGGCATGGGCGGCTGCTCGACACTCTGTAGCGATGAGCTGCAAGTGCGGCTGGTGCGCCTCGGCTACCCGATTGCCGCCTGTCATGACCCGGTGATGATGCGCGTGACCGCTGCTTCACTGGGCGCGGAGCATGCGCTGATCGTCTGCTCACTGACCGGCATCACCCCGGAACTGCTGGAGGCTGTCGAGTTGGCGAGCAGCTACGGCACACGCATTCTGGCGATCACCCTGGCCGACTCGCCACTGGCACAATTGGCCGATGTGCTGCTGCCGCTGCAAAGCGCCGAAACCTCGTTCATCTACAAACCGACGGCGGCGCGCTACGGCATGCTGCTGGCCATCGACGTGCTTGCCACCGAGCTGGCGTTGGCAAATCCTGAAGACAATCAAGAACGTCTGCGGCGGATCAAGCTCGCCCTCGACGACTACCGTGGCGGCGATGATCATCTGCCGCTGGGAGACTGACATGCGCTACCACACGCTGATCCGCAACGCCTTGATCATCGACGGCAGCAACACGCCGGGTTATCCCGCTGACGTGGCGATTATGAACGGGCGGATCGCGCGCATCGGTGATTTGCAGGAGGCCAGCGCCGATGAAGATATCGACGCGACCGGGAAAGTGCTGGCGCCAGGCTTTATTGACGTACACACCCATGACGACACGGTGGTTATCCGCCAACCGCAGATGCTGCCCAAACTCAGCCAGGGCGTGACCACGGTGATCGTCGGCAACTGCGGGATCAGCGCCTCGCCGGTGAGTTTGCGCGGTGATCCACCGGACCCGATGAACCTGCTCGGCACGTCCGCAGCCTTTGTCTATCCGCGTTTCAGTGATTACCGGGCGGCAGTCGAAGCGGCCAACCCGACCTTGAATGTGGCGGCGCTCGTCGGCCATACGGCGCTGCGCAGTAACCACCTGGACGACCTGTTTCGCACCGCGACACCGAGCGAAATTGCGGCAATGCGTGAGCAACTGCGCGAGAGCCTGGAGGCCGGTGCGCTGGGCTTGTCCACAGGGCTGGCCTATGCCAGCGCTTTCTCTGCGTTTACCGATGAAGTCATGCAACTGACTGAAGAGCTGACGGCCTTTGGGGCGGTCTACACCACCCATTTGCGCAGCGAATTCGAACCGGTGCTGGAGGCGATGGATGAGGCCTTTCAGATCGGTCGCCACGCGAAGAGTCCGGTGATCATTTCCCATCTCAAATGCGCTGGCGCCGGCAACTGGGGGCGCAGTCCTCAGTTGTTGGCGTCCCTCGAACACGCGGCGAAAACCCACCCGGTGGGTTGCGATTGTTATCCGTATGCGGCGAGTTCCTCGACCCTGGACCTCAAGCAGGTGACCGACGCGTTTCGCATCACCATCACCTGGTCAACGCCACACCCTGAAGTGGGCGGCCGCGACCTGATGGACATCGCTGCCGAGTGGGGCGTGCCGTTGCTGGACGCGGCCCGTCGCCTGCAACCGGCCGGGGCGGTCTATTACGGGATGGATGAGGCGGATGTGCGGCGCATTCTGGCCCACCCGTTATCGATGATCGGTTCCGACGGTTTGCCGGAAGACCCGTTCCCGCATCCGCGGTTGTGGGGCGCATTTCCACGGGTACTGGGACACTTCAGCCGCGATCTCGGTTTGTTTCCGCTGCACACGGCGGTGCACAAGATGACCGGGCTGTCGGCGGCGCGTTTCGGCCTGAAAGAGCGCGGTGAAATCCGCGAAGGGCATTGGGCGGATCTGGTGCTGTTCGACCCGTTGCGCGTGCGTGATGTGGCGGATTTCAACGACCCGCAACGGGCGGCCGAAGGCATCGACGGCGTGTGGGTCAATGGAGTCTTGAGCTACCGTGAGGGTAGGGCAAACGACAGCAGGGCTGGGCGTTTTCTGGCGCGGGAAGGGGATTTGCGTACAGGCTTTCATTGAGTGTTGATGATCAAAAGATCGCAGCCTGCGGCAGCCCCTATGCCGAACGCATTCTCCTGTAGGAGCTGCCGCAGGCTGCGATCTTTTGATCCGAGTCTCATAGTGGCACAGTGAGATTAAAGAAAGCCTCCCCCAAGCCGAAGCGCTGTCATGCAACCCACCTATAGTGGGGGCCTTTCAGTTTGGGAGTAGCGCAATGAGCTTCGGTAAAACCACCCCGATCCTGCGGATCTTCGATGAAGCCAAGGCGCTGGAGTTCTACGTCGACTTCCTCGGTTTCACGCTTGACTGGCAGCACACGTTCGGCGAGAGCTTTCCGCTCTATCTGCAAGTGTCGCGGGGTGAATGTGTGCTGCACCTGTCCGAGCACCACGGCGACGCTACGCCGGGTTCGGCGCTGCGCATCGAGACTGATGAGCTGGAAGCGTTCCAGCAGCAATTGCTGGCCAAGGAATACCGCTTCGCTCATCCACAGATTCAGGCCATGCCCTGGGGGAGCCAGGACATGACCGTTAGTGATCCGTTCGGGAATCGATTGGTGTTTACCAATGCGATTAGTGTTTGAGCGATCTCACCTGCAGGAGGACCGGGCGGCGCTCCTGCAAATGTGTGGGAACCGATTTGTGCAATGTGATGGTCAGACCCTGAAGTGACTCACCATCATCTGCAACTGGTTGCCCAACCGTGCCAGTTCAACGCTGGACGCGGCGGTTTCATCACTGGCGGCGGCAGTTTGCTCGGAGACGTCGCGCACGTTGATGATACTGCGGCTGATCTCTTCGGCCACCGCGCTTTGCTGCTCGGCAGCGGCGGCGATTTGCTGGTTCATCGACTGGATGTTCGACACCGTGCGGGTGATGTTTTCCAGTGACACACCGGCCTTGCGGGTCAGCTCGACGCTGCTGTCGGTGAGGCTGCGGCTGTTGTTCATCACCGCGGCGACTTGCTGGGTGCCGTTCTGCAGGCCGGCGACCAGGCCTTCGATTTCTTCGGTGGATTTCTGCGTGCGTTGGGCCAGGCCACGCACTTCGTCAGCAACCACGGCGAAACCACGGCCGGCTTCACCGGCGCGTGCCGCTTCAATGGCGGCGTTGAGCGCCAGCAGGTTGGTCTGTTCGGCCACTGCCTTGATCACGTCCATGACGCTGCCGATCTTGTCGCTTTCCTGTTGCAGCACGGTCATGGCTTCGGTGGAACGCACCACTTCACTGGCCAGACGTTCGATCTGAGCGATCGCTTCGTTGACTACTTTATCGCCTTCGCGGGCTTCACCGTCAGCCGCTGCTGCCGCTTGCGACGCCTCTTCGGCGTTGCGCGCGACTTCCTGCACGGTGGCCGTCATTTCGTGCATGGCGGTGGCGACCTGATCGGTTTCGATCTTCTGGCTGTTGACCCCGGCACTGGTTTCTTCAGTCACGGCCGACAGCTCTTCGGCAGCGCTGGCGATCTGGGTGACGCCATCGCGGATGCCGCTGATCAAGTCGCGCAGGGTGACGCCCATCCGTGCGATGCCTTGCTGCAACACGCCAAGTTCGTCACGACGGGTGACATGGACATCATGGGTCAGGTCGCCGCCGGCAATGCGCTCGACCACCGCCAGGGTTTCGCGCAGCGGGCGGGTGATCTGACGGGTGATGATCACGGCCGCGAGAACGCCGACCAGCAACGCCAGCAACGTGCTGATCAGTTGCAGGGTACGTGCCTGAGTGCTTTCGGTGTCACGGCGATCCAGCTGGATCTGATACAGCGCGTCACTGCGCGTAACGATGTCATTGCCCTGGACAGTCATTTCCTGGCGAGCCACAACTGCGTCGTTGTTGGCCGCTTTGTAGGCCTGCAATGCGTTGCGGTAATTGAGCAAGGCGCTTTGCAATTGGCGCAACGCATCTTGCTGGCTGTCGGCGAAATGTGTGTTGAGTGTTTTCAGGCTGGCAATGGCCGCGTCCATCTGGGCGACGGCTTTTTGCTCGGTGGCCGGATTGCTGTCAGCGATGTAACCACGAATGTCGTAGCGGGCGAGCTGAAACTGTTCCTTGGCCTCGGTAATGGCCAGGAACTGTTCGAAGCGTTGATCGCTCAACGGCATCTGGCGCACGCGGGCGTCGATGTCATTGATCAGCGTGTTGGCGCTTTCGGCATTCTCACCCATGGTCTGACGCACGCTGCTCACGGTCCGATAGGCGCTGCGCATTTTGTTCAGCGATTGCTGGTAGGCATCGATGACTGTGCCCTGTTCATTGAGCAGTTTGAGGTTTTCCGGGCTCTTGAGGCTCGACAGCAGTTTTTGCTGCTGGGCCTTGAAGCCGTCGAGAGCGGTTTGCACGGTCTGCGCCACGGTTTCGTCGCCGTCGGCCAGCATGTACTGCAAACGGGTAACCCGCAGTTTGGTCAGACCCGCATTGAGCTGAGTGATATCGCTCATCCAGTTGCTGCGGTCGATCAGCCCACCCAGGCTGGTCCAGCCGGTCAGGGCGAGAATGCACGTAAGGGCCAGCACCAGGCCGAAGCCCAGGCTCAGCTTCAGGTTGACGCTGATGTTGGCGAACCAGCTATTCATCAAAAATTCCTCCAGGAACGTTGTGCTGCTTATCGTCAGTTGGCTGGAAGATTATTTTTTTTGGAGGCCAGCAGAATGTGTTCGTAGAGGGTGTATCGGCGGCAGGCGCGATAGCTGAAACGTTTTTCGTAACGAGAAAATACGGGGCACGCTCGTCGGTTGAGCATTTTTTCACATTCATTTCACTGGGTACTTACGCATCGACTTTTAATGTTGCCCGTACAATTGGGTATACGTGTGTCCGAGGCGGTGTGAAGGTGGAGTCAAGATTGGGTCTTGCGGGTATCAAGCGTTCACTGAAACGGGGTGGGCTCACTCGCGCTAAATACATTGCCCTTGCACTATTGGCATCACTCTTTGTTATCGCGTTGGCATTCTGGCTGCTGCGCCCAATCGGTCCGGCGGACCTGGCCCACGGCAACGTTGCCGGGGACAAGGCCCTGGCGGCCAGTTGGGCCAAGGGCGATACGATTGTGCTGATCCGTCACGTTGAGCGATGCGACCATTCCACCGCCCCTTGCCTGGACAGTGCCGATGGCATTACCGAGCGCGCGCGTGCGGTAGCTGCCGGGGTTGGTTCGCAATTCGCACACCTGGGCCTGACTAACGCCGACATCTACAACAGTCCGTTGACGCGGACCGTGCAAACGTCGCGCTACATGTTCAATACACCCGGCAGTGCCCAGGATTGGCTCTTCAACTGCAAAGGCACGATGCTGCGTGACGTGCTGGCGCACAAGGTTGCCGGCCGTAACCTGGTGCTGGTCACCCACAGCGAGTGCATGGCGGATCTGGAAAAAGAACTGAAGTTGCCAGCATCGACCCCCGGGTACGGCGCCTCACTGTTTTTTACGCTGGATACCGCGCAAACCCAGCCGAAACTACTGGGGCTGATCGAAGCCTCTGACTGGCAATCAGTCGATATCAAATAGCCCGCCGGGTTGATCCTCCCAGGCTACTTTTGCCAGGCAATAAAAAACGGCACCTGCATCAGGTGCCGTTTTTTTTGCTGGCCGTTTTACTGTGCGACGAAATAGTAATCCTGACGCCCCACCAGCATTTTCTTCAGTACCTTCAACGGGGCCTTGGGCTCAGTCTCGGCGGCAATCAGCGCCACATGCGTGGGAGAGGCGGCAAGAAATGCCGTCAGCTCGGCTTCGGTCTGCAAGTCCTTGAGCAGGGTGTGGGTGTAGAACACCGTTGCCCCGGCAGTCCGTTCGTTCGCCTGATACAGTGCAACTTCTTGTCCGTTGGCCTGCATGGTCTGGATTTGCTCGGTCAATGGCAGGAACGACAGTTTGCGGTCAGCACGCGGGACGATCCATTGGGCCGCGGCCAGATAACTGACGAACAGAACGCTGATGATGCCGATTGCGATACCGCGACGATTGCGGGCGATTTTGCCGAGCAAAGTTGATGCTTCGGTGTGCTGGCGCAAGCGCTCGTACAGCACTGCCGCATATTCTGCGGCCAGTACGGCGGCGGCCGGCGTCAGCGACATCAGGTACACCGTGCGCTTGCTCGACGCGAGGGTCAGCATGAAGAACTGGGCGAGCAGCCACAGCGTAAAGAACAGCAGGTAGCGATTGTTCGCCAGGCTCTTACGGAAATGCCACAACCCCAGGTACACCAGGATGTTCCACGGCAGGAAGGCTTCCGGCAGTTTGGCCAGGTAGTAATAGAACGGCTCGTAGTGGCCGGCTTCAACGAACGAGCCGTTGAAGCGCCCGACGCTGTTGGTCAGGAGCACTTCGGCCAGTGCCTGCGAGCCACCGCGCTGATAGAGCATGAACAGCCAGATCACCAAAGGGATCAGCCCGAGCAGGGTCGCCAGTGCCGGCCCCATCCAGCGCGGCAGGCTGACGCGTTTGTCGATCAGGCTTTCGGCCAGCAGGTAGGCGAAGATCACCACCCCCGGCATTGCCAGGCCCAGCACGCCTTTGCTCAACGTGGCGATGGCGATGCCGACAGCGAAGAGCAGCCAGCTACCCATCGCGCCACGCTGTTCGGCTTGTTGGCGATGAGCCTGATAGAACGACAGCAGCGCCAGGGTTACGCCCAGGCTCAGCAGTGCATCTTCGCCAACACCGCGAACGTTGCCCCAGTAGCTGGCCATGGTCGCCAGCATGATCCCGGCAACCCAGGCGATGGTCGTCGGCCGGCCGAATCGGCGCAGCATGGTGTATAGCAGCATCACGCTGAACAACCCGGCGAAGGCTGAGGCCAGGCGCACTGCCAATGGCGTGCCACCAAACGCACGGATCGCTCCGGCATCGAGCCAAAGGCTCAGCGGTGGTTTCTCCAGAAAGGGCTGACCGAACAGACGCGGCGTCACCCAGTCGTTATCCAGGTGCATTTCCATCGCAATGCCGGCAACGCGGGGTTCGGTGGAACCTTGCAACTGGTGATTGCCAAGGGCGAAGAAGAACAGCAGACAGGTAAGTAACAACAGCAGTGGGGCAGGGCGTGACATAGGCATCAGGCTACCGAAGGATGAGGGCCGAGAGTAAAACAGGACTCGAAAGTATACGAGGCCACTTCTTAACAAAATGTGAATCGAAAAAATTATGCGTAAGAACGACCGGTTTATAGCTCAGTAGAACCGGGTCGGTCACCCTTTGCATTTATTGAGGTGCATGCCTACGGCAGATGATCAGCGGCAAAGTCAGTTTCCGAACGGGCCTTTAGCTTGCCTTTGCGGCAGGCTCGTTGAAAGCGTTCGAAGTCGCGCTCGTTCTGGTCGGAATAGGCCTTGGCGTATTTGAACAGTGCATTGGCCATGACCTCGCTCTTGCCAATGTAACCGCTGATTTGTGCAGCTTGTCCGCTGGCTTTGGCATGGGCTCGAGCCAGGGCTTTGCCACAGATGTGGCCATACGCGGAAAACGTTTCGGCATCGAAGGTTTCCAGCTCCGCCGATATTTTCATGTCCCGTAGCTGGCGCACGTAGAAGTACTGGCCGTTGGGGCTGGTGGTCCAACCGAGAAACAGATCGCTGGCCGACTGCATCAGGCGCTGGCCTTCAACCACGCGCTGGCCGTCATGGCGTATCCGCGATTTGGCTTTGACGTAATCGGCAATCACCGAGCGGCGTGCTTCCTTGAGCTGCAAAAACAGCGGTCGCTCCTGATCGTCGGTCAGCAGAGCGACCAGGCAGCGCGTCCCGACGCTGCCCACCCCAACGACTTTGAACGCCAGGTCCTGGACCTGGAAGCGCGCCAGCAAATCGCGACGATCGCTCATCAGCGTGGCTCGGTAATCGTGCATGAGGCTGTCGTACGGTGGCCGCCAATCGTCCACGCGCATCCAGTCATCATTGGCGTCCAGTAGCGTGGAGTCTTTGTGCAGATGGAAGATATGTGGCAGATCATCACGGATCAGCAAGCGGCCGTGTTTATCGCGCTCGCATATCTTGGGCAGCATTTCGGCATGGGTGCGACGCTCGGCTTTGCTAATGGCGTTCTTTACATGCTCCAGCGTGCTGGTGGAGGGTTCCTGTTTGAGCAAGTCGTTGTAACCGAGGGCGTCGTACCATATTTCGAGGGCACTATGTTCGGCACATTCGGCCATGCTCTCTTGATAGGCTGCGACCACACGGCGACAGATGTCTTCCTCCACTGACGCAACGTGGCGCAGGTCGCGAATGGCGACCAGGAAGCTTGCCACCAGCCGTTTCAGGTCCCATTCCCAAGGGCCAGGGTGAGCTTCGTCGAAGTCATTGACGCTGAACAGCAGGTTGCGTTCCGGCGTACCAAAGCCACCGAAGTTCATCAGGTGACAATCGCCGCAAATGGTTGAGTGCATCCCCATGTCTGGCGTACCGGACAGGTCGTGGGCATGGAGCAGGGCGTTGCCACGATAGAAGGCGAAAGGCGAAACCAGCATGCGTCCAAAGCGCAACTCGTTCAGCGAGGGGATTCGCCCTGCACTGGAGGCCTTGATCAAGGGCACTGGGTCGCGATCAGTCTTGCCGAGCAGCGCCTGAGCGTTGCGCGAGCACTGCTTGCGCGCATCCTTGCCCTGCTTCAGACGGTCTTTGAGGGTGGTCATGAGGTCCCTTTCGAGGTGAGACTGAAAGTCTGGCGCAGACAGGAAAGGCGCCACTGGGCGAAGTGTAGGACTCGCTTGAAAGCTAGCAGGAATCCTGGTGAAAGCCAGTCATTACGGAGTCATCCAGACCACCCTGTTCGCTGTTTGACGGGGGGCGAACTACCAGAGTTGGTAGGTTCAAAAGGCTCGTCTCAGGGGTAGATTCCGAGTGGCAGTAAGGAGGTTGTACCCCCAACATGGAGAGACATCATGACCGAAGCACAAACACTCAACGATCCGCGCACTACTTTTTCCAAGGTTATTCAGACTGATCTGCAAGGGTTCACCTACATTGGCGAAGGAACCAGCAAGGCTGAAGGCTCTGAAGGCAAAAGGGCTGGCGCCAACTTTGTTGGCTTGCAAGTTCAGCAATACAAGTCCTTCAAGCTGGTATCGCGAGGTGGTGAGGGCACGTTTATGGTCCGCAAGGACTACAAGGGTGGAAGCGACAGTAATCTTCACTACGTGACGGTCAACACCATCGATACGGGCGAAACCTTCAACATCCGCTCGGTCGAGATGAAGAACCTTCAGGGCCTTTTTGCCGCCGGGAGAAGCTCCAGCAACCTGAACTTCTCGGTGTATGGCCGGCCTTGAGTCAAGGTTGGTTTCAGGTTGGTGTTGGAAGCCCTGACCGGTTGGTTGGGGCTTTTTTATGGTTCTTCACGGAATCCCGGGAAACACAGAAACAAGAACGCCGATTTGATTGATGATGTTCGTGCGAGCAAACACATCTAACAAACCGGCGTTCTTATGCGCGATATTAATACTTTCCTTCCTTTTTGGGAGGGCTTTTCTGTCGTCACGATCAAGCCTGATGGCGACGCCCTTCAGATCGATCTGACGCCTCACTCCACCCGGTTTCCTTCCTGTGGTGGCTGCCAAAAACCCTGTTCAACCACCCATGAGTATTGCGAGCGAACTGTTCGCGACTTGCCCATTCTCGGTCGCGCGGTGCGCCTCAGTGTTTTGCTTAGGCGGGTTGGCTGTCGCGACTGCGGCAAACGCATGGGCCGTCAGCTGGCTGGATCGCTATGCTCGCATGACGCGCCGCTTGGCCGACGCCGTCATTCAAGCTTGCGAGCGCCTTCCCACGCTACATGTGGCTCAGATGTTTGGTCTGCATTGGGACACCGTTCGGTTGCTGGAGCGTCGAGCCTTGCAAGCGGCATTGCGCGATCTGCCGAAGGCGCAACCGCGACGCCTGGTGATGGACGAATTCGCGCTGTTCAAAGGTCATCGCTACGCCAGCGTGGTCCTGGACGCCGATACACGACGAGTGCTGTGGATAGGCGAAGGCCGCAGCCGCGCGGCGGTCAGACCGTTCTTCAAAGAACTGGGACCAGAGGGTTGCGCTCGAATCGAAGCGGTGGCGATGGACATGAACACCGCTTTTGACCTGGCGGTTCGCCAACACTGCCCCAAAGCGCGAGTGGTCTACGACCTCTTCCATGTGGTGGCCAAATATGGTCGAGAAGTGATTGATCGGGTCCGCGTCGACGAAGCTAATCGGCTACGCCACGACAAGCCTGCTCGAAAGGTCATCAAGCAAGCGCGGTGGTTGCTGCTGCGCAATCCGCAGAACCTGAAAAAGCCGGAACAACAGGTCCACTTGCAGGATTTGTTGGCGGCTAACCAATCGCTGATGACAGTTTATTTAATGAAGGCTGAACTCAAAATGCTCTGGACGCCGAGTACCGCTTGGAGCTGGAGATCGGCATGGCGGCAATGGCTGCGCCATGCGCATGAAAGCGCGATACCGGCTCTGGTCCAGTTCGCCAAACGGTTAAAGGCTTACTGGCGGGGCATCGTAAGTCGGGTTCGCTGGCCGATGCACACCGGTCAGTTGGAAGGAATAAACAATCGAATAAAGGTCATCAAGCGAATGGCGTACGGTTACCGGGATAGCGAGTTCTTTTTCATGAAGATCAAGAGCGTCTTTCCCGGTAATCCGTGAAGAACCTTTTTTATGGTGGAACTCCGGTAGTCTCGAGAGGCCTACACTTTTACGGCCTGTCACAACCGGTCGCTCATTTGCAGCGACGATTCAAAGGTATCTTCACGACGAGAGGCTTTCCAGTTCATCAATGACGCCGCAGTTCGCGGGAAATGTCCTAGGACCTTTGGCGGCGTGGCAATAAAAAATGAAGGGCTGTCGATTTGCGGCGCTACCGTTCGACAAGGTAGTGAGTAGTTCACATCCAACGGAGAGACGACGATGCGATTCATGATCATTATAAAAGCCAGCAAGGATTCCGAAGCCGGCGTGATGCCCACCCAGGAATTGTTGACCGCGATGGGCAACTACAACGAAGAGCTGGTCAAGGCCGGCATCCTCCTCGGCGGCGAAGGCCTGCACCCCAGCAGCAAAGGCACCCGCGTGCGCTTCTCGGGCGAGAAACGTACGGTGATCGACGGCCCGTTTGCCGAAACCAAGGAACTGATCGCCGGCTACTGGCTGTGGCAGGTGAAGTCGAAGCAGGAAGCCATCGACTGGGTCAAACGCTGCCCTAACCCGATGCCAGGCACGGAGGCCGAGATCGAGATTCGCCAGGTGTTCGAGGCAGAGGATTTCGGCGCCGAGTTCACACCGGAGCTGCGTGAGCAGGAAGAGCGCGTGTGGGCGCAGGCGAAAGATCAGGCGAAGAAGTACTGAAACGAAAAGGGGGGCTGATTTATTTTGATTTGAGTCGGACTCTCGACAATCAATCGGTCCCCTTGTTCGTTGGAGCTGAACAGGATCAACCGGCGAGCATTCCCCAAAACATCGCGACGACCGCCAATGCCATCGCTATCGAACAACTCCAGCCCAGAATCCGCAAGCCTGGCCGAATGACGAAGTTACCCATGATGTCCTTGCGCGATGCCATGAACATCATGGTGAACATGATCGGCACGGCCATGACGCAGTTGATCACGGCGCTCCACAGCAAAGCCTTGATCGGATCAATGGGCGCAAAGCACAGCAGAACGCCCAACAACGTTGCCGCCGCAATGACGCCGTAGAATCCTTTGGCGGTTTTTGGCTCGTCGGCCAGGCTGCTTTTCCATTTAAACGCCCCCGCCATTGCGTAGGCGGCGGAACCTGCCAGCACGGGAATGGCCAGCAAGCCGGTGCCGATGATGCCGGCACTGAACAGCCAGAAGGCAAACTCTCCGGCGATGGGGCGCAGGGCACTCGCCGCTTGTTCGGAAGTCTGGATATCAGTCATGCCGTGCATGTGAAGGGTGACGGCGGTGGTCAGCATGATGAAAAACGCGATGACGTTGGAGAATGCCATTCCAATGATCGTGTCGATTCGGATCCGCCGGAAATTGACCTTTGCCTGCTCTGGAGCCTCAATCAGCGAGCGTGCGTCGGGACGAGATTCCATTTCTTCCACTTCCTGGGACGCCTGCCAGAAGAAAAGATAGGGGCTGATGGTGGTGCCGAAAATGGCCACGACTATGGTGATGTATTCCGGTTTCCAGGACAGGTTCGGCCATATCGTCTGCAAGGCGACTTTGCCCCATGGGATCTGCACCGCAAAAATTATGCCCACGTAAGCCAGCAATGCCAGGGTCAGCCACTTGAGTACGCGCACATAGCGGCTGTAGGGAATGAACATCTGTAGCAGTAACGAAACCACCCCGAAGCCAACGGCGTAGAGGTGAGTTGGCCCACCGATCAGCAACTTCGTCGCATTACCCATTGCGGCGACGTCGGCGGCAATGTTCACGGTGTTGGCGATCAGCAATAGCCCGACAATGGAGAGTAGAAAGGGCTTGGGGTAATGTTGGCGAATGTTGGTTGCCAGTCCGTGACCGCTGACCCGACCGATTTTGGCGCTGATGACCTGAATGCCGACCATCAGGGGGAACGTCAGTAACAACGTCCAGAGCGTGTTCAGACCAAACTGCGCGCCGGCTTGCGAGTAGGTTGCGATACCACTGGGGTCGTCATCGGCGGCACCGGTAATCAGTCCCGGTCCCAGTTTTTTCAACCACGAACCATGAGCCTTAACCGCTGGCTTGGAGACAAGCTCTTCGTTGTCCATTGTTGTCGGCTTCGCAGGGCGGCGGGATGCCACATATAGCTGTGACTTGAGGCTTTTGCGGGGAGTTCCCTGAGCGTACTTCCTCCTGTCTTGACCTCTGCGCGAAGACTGAAAGGACTTCTCTTTATGGCTTGTCTGGGGCTCGTCCGTCAACTCACAAAAATAATCTTCGACACCAACTCCGCACTGTTCTTGGCCTGCAGCTTTTTCATCAGGCGGGCGCGGTGGACTTCCACGGTTCGGTGGGAGATCGCCAGTTTTTTTGCCACTTCCTTGCAGGTCAGGCCGTTGACGATGTGCATCGAGATTTCGCGTTCGCGGGGCGTGAGGTTCACCGTGGCGTGGTGCGGCCGGTCCATGCGTTCGAAGTGCCAGACCATCAGTTGGAACGGATCGTCGGGGGTCAGGCTATAACCGTGCGACCTGGCCCAGAACACTTCGCCGCTTTTGTGTTGCATGAAGCGCTCGTCGGAGTAGGAGCTGCTCTGGCTGTTGCGCAACCAGGTCTGGCTGCGATTGCCGATGGTCTTGTAGTCCGCCTGGGAGGGATAGATCAGCAGGGTCAGATGGCCCAGAAGCTCTTCGCGCTGGAAGCCGAACAGTTCCAGGAATGCCTCGTTGCAGTCGAGCATCACGCGGTTGCCGGTGATGAGCTGAGGGGCGGGCGACACCTTGAATGCCAAGCGCTCAAGGTCTTTCAGTTGATGTGCGAAAACGGTCATTGGGCATCCTGCCTCGATTAAATCCGGTACTGACGACGCTTTGTATCGGAGCGGTTACTTATTCATGTACGTAGTTGCACGAACTAGCGAGCGATCCAGACGGTAGGTCATTGTAGGGAATGCCTGATCCAAGCACAGAAGAAAATCACCATGCCCCATGATTCCGTATCCATCGTCGCTGCCGCTCACTCCCGTTTTGGTCGTCTGGACGGTTCTACGCTGGAAGACCTTATCGTTCAGGTCACCCGCGAAGCCCTGGCGGACGCCGCCATCGACGCCTCGGCTATCGACGCGATGTTCCTCGGGTATTTCAACTCGGGGATGGTTGCGGATGGTTTTCCTGCCTCGTTGATGCTGCAAGCCGATCCAGGCTTGCGCTTCAAGCCCGCAGTCCGTTGCGAAAATGCCTGCGCCTCGGGTTCGGCGGCGATTCATGCGGGGATCAACGCGATCCGCTCAGGCTCAGCGGAGCTGGTATTGATCGTGGGTGCCGAGAAGATGACCTGCAACTCCACGGCCGATGTCACCAAGGCCCTGGCCGGTGCCGGTTATCAAAACGACGTCGAAGAGGCCGGGCTCAGTTTTCCGCAGCTGTTCGGCCTGGCCGCGCAACAGTACCGTGACCGCTATCAGTGCCCGATGGCATCGATGGCCGCGATCGCCACCAAGAACCACTCCAATGCCATGGCCAACCCCTTGGCGCAGATGCACCGGGTCATGGATTTCGAACACTGCAACAACGTGTCCAAGAGCAATCCGTATGTGGCGCAGTCGCTGCGCCTGACCGATTGTTCGCTGATCAGCGATGGGGCCGCCGCCATTGTGCTGGCCTCATCCAAGCGCGCCAGGCGGTTTCGTCGTGACGTACTGATTCGCTCGGTGACGCAGGTCAATGATTTCCTGCCGATTGCCCAGCGCGACATCCTCGCGTTTGAAGGCCCGCAGCGCGCGATCCATTCGGCCCTGCGTGGGGCCAATATCACCTTGGCCGACCTGAGCTTTGCCGAGGTCCATGACTGCTTCACCATCGCCGAACTGCTGATCTACGAAGCCATGGGCCTGGCGCCCAAGGGCGAGGGGCATCGGGCGCTGGATGACGGTATCGTGCGGGCGGGTGGGCGTCTGCCGGTGAACCTGTCGGGCGGGCTCAAGGCCAAGGGGCATCCCGTGGGTGCCACGGGGGTGTCGATGCACGCAATGGCCTTTCGGCAGTTGACCGGCGAGCCCATTGGCCTGGCGGTGCCAAATCCCGAGTTCGGTCTGCTGTTCAACATGGGCGGCATGGCGGTCGCCAATTATGCCTCGGTGCTTCAGGCTCGCAGGGCTTGAGCATGAACATTGCCAACTGGCTGAACGACGCCGGCCGACGCTGGCCAGAACGTCCAGCGTTGTTTGAGGGGCAGCGGCAAGTCGCCGACTACGCCACCTTTGCCGCCCGTGTCCGTCGCCGTGCCGCGCAGCTTATAGACGCGCACGGCATAGCGCCGGGCGACCGTGTGGCGCTGTTCATGAAGAACAGCTGCGAATACCTCGAACTGCTTTATGCCGTCTGGTGGGTGGGGGCGGTGGTGGTGCCGATCAACTGCAAGCTGCACCCTGCTGAAGCCGGTTGGATCGTCGACAATGCGCAAGCCCGGCTGATTTTTACCGATGGCGGTAAGGTGTTCTCGCCCGAAGCGTTGCCGCAGGGCTGTCGAGAACTGAATGAAGCGGACCGTCTGGCGTGCGCTACGGGCAATGTGACGACGTTGGAAGATCCCCGTTCTCGTGGTGCCGATGACCTTGCCTGGCTGTTCTACACCTCCGGCACCACCGGACGATCCAAGGGGGTGATGCTCTCTCACGGCAACCTGACGGCCATGTCGCTGTGTTATCCGCTCGACGTTGATCCGGTCAGCCCGGATGACGCGGTGGTCTACGCGGCCCCGATGTCCCATGGCGCCGGCCTCTACAACTTTATCCATGTGCGTTGCGGTGCTCGCCATGTGGTCCCCGAATCCCGTGGTTTCAAGGCCGACGAGCTGTTCGAGCTGGCGAGCACGGTGCGCAATATCACCCTGTTCGCCGCGCCGACCATGGTCAAGCGCATGGTTGAACAGGCCCGTCGCCAAGGCTATGGCGGCGACGGGATCAAAACCATTGTCTACGGTGGCGCGCCCATGTACCTGGCGGATCTGCAAGACGCGGTCGAGACCTTTGGTGCGCGGCTGGTGCAGATCTACGGTCAGGGCGAGAGCCCGATGACGATCAGCGCCTTGTCGCGAGAATTGATTGCGGATCGCAACCGTCCTGACTGGGCCTCATTGGCCGCTTCCGTGGGGCGGGCACATTCGTGCGTGGAGATCAGGATTCTGGACCCTGAGCACCGGCCGTTGCCGCCTGGCCAGTCGGGGGAAATCGCCGTTCGGGGTCCTACCGTCATGCAGGGCTACTGGCGCAACGAGCCCGCGACTCGCCAGACCTTGGTGGATGGCTGGCTGTTGACCGGCGACATCGGTTTTCTTGATCGCGCGGGTTATTTGACACTGACCGATCGCTCCAAGGATGTGATCATTTCCGGGGGCTGCAACGTGTACCCGCGGGAAGTCGAGGAAGTGCTGGCGCAACACCCTGAAGTATTTGAAGTCTGCGTGGTCGGCGAGCCGGATGTGCAGTGGGGGGAATCGGTGGTAGCGTTTGTCGTCCCCCGCAGTGCAGGGGCGCTCGACGAGTCTTTGCTCAATGCCTGGTTCATCGAACGCATGGCGTCGTTCAAAAAGCCGAAGAAGTATGTGTTTCGCACAGAGCTGCCCAAGAACAGTTACGGCAAGATTCTCAAGACCGACTTGCGCTTCTGGTTGAAGGGGGCCGCGAGCGGCACTGTAGTTCCTTGAGTTGTGTTTTCCATGGATAGAAGTCAGACAGGAGTCCCTCACGTGGGTATTCAACAGAAAAACCCGGCCCGGCAACGGCGTCGGGCGTTTATCGGTGCAACCTCCGGCCACCTGATCGAGTGGTACGACTACGGCGTCTACGGTTTTCTTGCCGTCTACATCGGCAAGGCGTTCTTCGTCTCCGACGACCCGACCACCAGCTTGCTCGCCAGTTTTGCCGCCTTTGCCTTGAGCTTTTTCATCCGACCGCTGGGGGGGCTGTTCTTCGGTCCGCTGGCGGACAAGATCGGCCGGCGCAAAACCCTGATCACGGTGCTGGTGATGATGGCCGGCTCTACCGTTCTGCTCGGGTTGTTGCCGACCTATGCCACGCTGGGGATCGCCGCGCCGATTCTTCTGGTGCTGATCCGCTGTGTGCAGGGTTTCTCGGCCGGTGGCGAGATCGGCACCATCACCAGCTTCATCTCCGAGTACGCCGGGCCCGGGCGACGCGGATTCGCGACGTGCTGGTTGATGGTAACCGCGGTGCTCGGCCTGTTGCTGGGCGGTGCGGTGGCCAATGGCATGACCTGGGTGATGGGCGCTGACCTGATGCAAGCCTGGGGCTGGCGCATTCCGTTTCTGATTGCAGCGCCGCTGGGCCTGATCTCGATGTACATCCGCCTGAAGCTCGAAGACAGTCCCGAGTTCCTCGCGTTGCAGCGCGCGGGGGAAACCTCCAAAGCTCCTCTGCGAGAAGTCTGGCAGTGGAAACGGGCGATTGCCCTGGTGTTCTTCATCATTACCCTGCACAGCTCGATCTTCTATCTGGTGCTGACCTTCGCCTCGACCTACATGTCGAGCATTCTCAAGTTCGACAGCGGCACGACCTTGCTCTACGTCTTCGTTGCCAGCCTCTCGGCCGCAGTGGTCATGCCGTTCGGCGGTGCATTCACCGATAAATACGGGCGCAAACCGTTTTTGTTGGTGGTCGGCACCCTGGCCACTTTGGCGATGTACTGGCTGTTCAAATCGGCACCCACGGCAACGGCGGCCTCGTTTATTTACCCGTTGATGACGGTGGCGATTTTGTTCGGCCTGTATGCCTCGTCGACTTACGCCTTGATGAGCGAGCTGTTGCCAACGCGAATCCGCTCCACCGGCATTGCGGTGGCGTACAACATTCCGGTGGCGGTATTCGGCGGTAGCGCACCGCTGATTTCTACCTGGCTGATCAAGGTGACCGGCGACATTACCTCGCCCTGGTACTTTTACATCGGCACGGGCGTGGTATCGCTGATCGCGCTGGTGCTACTGCGCAAGGAGGATTTTGTCGCCTGCGCAAGTCCCGCCGAGCTGTCGAGTGTTGGGCGAGCCGATCTGGCGTTGGCGCCCACGCCTTGAACGGGTAAGTGATAGGCAAAGCCCCTGATGCAACAAAGCCCGCACAAGACGGGCTTTGTTGATGTTTGAGGGGGAGAGGGTTCGCACAAGACGGGCGAACCAGAACTCATTGACTCTCTGGCACAGATTGCCGCGCTCGTAACACCACGATCCCTGGCGTCTTCGCTATGTAGTCCTTGAAGGGTGAGTCTATGACTTCCCGGTTCTTTTTCTTCGAAGAGGCATTACGCAGCACAGGCCCTTCGTCGTTCTTGATAAAGAACCCGGTATGGGTAACGTCGAGGCCGGCGAGTTGGGTGTAAATGCCAACGTAATCGCCAGTCTGCAAACGGCTGATCACATGGTCGTTAACAAACGCGCTGGGGATATAGGTAATAGTGCGCTCGGTCATGGGTACGCCCGGCAAGTAGGCGCTGCCATCGGCTTTTCGGTTGAGGCGCTTAACCACGGTTACCGCATGAGGGCTGATTTGCGCGGTGACGTCGTCGGCCAGTTTTTGCTCGGCCTGCGACCAGTCTGTGAAGAAGTGCCGGCGATGCAGGAAATCGAGATTGCCATTCACATAACGCGTCTGGATGAGGTTTTTGAAGAAGTCCGCTTCATTGTTGGACTTTCTCAGCGCTTCGACGTAATCCAGATAAGTGAAACAGTCCAGGCCCCTGAAGTCGACGACCAACTCTTCCGGCGTGGTAGCAGAGCCCTGCAACCTGTTCGCGGAATAGGGCCGTCCCAAAAACTCCCGTGAAATCAGATTGTTCATCTGTCCTATGTCATCGGGGTTGATCGCTGAGCGTTCTTTGAGCAGGGCATCCAGTTTGCTGGCGGTATAACCATCCATGTTCAGTGGAGCGTGCCCATTCGCGGACGCTACGTTCTCCACTGCTTTCGTTTTCTCGACGGGCAGCCCAGTCCCGCACGCTGTCAGCATGGATGCCAAAAGAAATACAGCAGACCTGCGCATTCGATTTCCCATCGTTTTCGGCTGTTACGTCGTAAATGGTAATGTTTATTGACAGGTCTGTGGGGATTTTGAGACTGCCGGGGGAAGTTCAAAGCATTTTTTTCGGGAAGTACCGACTGGGTGCTTCGCCCAGTACTCGACGGAAAACACTGGTGAAGGCACTCGGGCTGCTATAGCCCAGATCAGTTGCCACCCGCGTAATTGCCTCTCCGTTACCCAAACGCACCACGGCCGCCAACAGGCACGCCTGCTGACGCCATTCGACAAAGCTGATACCGGTTTGTTGGCGAAACAGCCGGGTAAATGTGCGGCGGCTCATCCCGACCTGCCGGGTCATATCATCAATTCCGGTTTCCAGCGACGGTTGCTCCAGCAGCGTTCGACAGAGGTGCGCCAGCCTTGGTTCGCTCGGCAGCGGTGCATTGAGCGATAAGGGCGACATGCCGGCTATTTCGTGAAGCAGCAAGGTCATCAAATGTCCGTCCAGATGCTCCTTGGCATACAGCGCCGGAACGTCCATGGCCCGGATCAGCAGTTGTTTGAGCAATGCCGAGACGCCGAATACCTGGCAGTGCGCAGGCAGACTGAGCCGAGCGGCGGCGCGGTTACGGATGTAGGTATTAAGCATGGTCACCGGTCCGCTCATGCTCATCTCATGGGGGACCCCCGCCGGTACCCAGATAGCTCTTTGTGGGGGGACGACCCAGTTGCCCTGGCTAGTGAATACCGTGATGACGCCACAGGCGGCGTAGGCAAACTGGCCACGTCGGTGCGTATGCAGCGCAAAGTGTTGGCCATCCAGATAGTTATTGGCCGTGACTACTGCATCGCGGGGAGTGTTTTCGTAGGGATCTATTTCAGTTTCGCGCATGGCCCGAATTTAATGATTTATGACCTGATAGTGCAAGCGAGCCATTGCCCCTGTTGCGCATAGTGGCGCCGTGGTTGGGGCATACAGCCGCTGGCCCGGCATTCTGGAAATAGAACCTCATGCAGAAAAAACACCTGACCCTGGCCGTGTTGGTGACGGCTGTCTGGGGCCTGAACTTTCCCATCACCAAACTGGGTTTGGCGGCTATTGATCCGCTGCTGCTGACGGCTCTTCGCTTTACGCTGGCGGCGTTGCCGTGGGTGTTTTTTGTCCGGCGGCCGTCGATTGCCGTGGGGTGGTTGGCTGCCTATGGATTGATTTTCGGGGTCGCGATGTGGGCGTTGATCAACCTGGGCATCGAGCTGGGTGTGCCACCAGGTACCGCAGCCCTGTTGATTCAGTTCAGTGCGTTTTTTACCTTGGGTTGGGGGGTGTTGCTGTTTCGCGAGCGATTGAGCCTTGGACAGACTCTTGGGGTGGGGCTCGCAGCGCTGGGGTTGATCAGTATTATTTTCAGCAGCCCTGGCCATGCAACGACAGTGGGTTATGGCTTGTTGCTGGTGAGTGCATTTAGCTGGAGTGTCGGCAACATCATCATCAAACAGTCAAAGGTCCGGGAAATGTTTGCCTTTGTGGTGTGGGCCAGCCTGTTCCCGCCGATCCCCTTACTGGTGCTCACCTGGCTGGCACACGGCTCCGCTCCGTTTACCTCCCTGGTCACACACCTTGAATGGGTGTCAGTGTTCTCGCTGTTGTTTCAAGTCTACGCGGCGACACACTTCTGTTATTGGGGCTGGAATCTATTGCTGCGAGAGTACCCGGTTTCCAGGGTGGCGCCGCTGTCTTTGTTGATACCGGTATTTGGCGTCGCAGGTTCGATGCTGATGCTTGGGCATCAGGTTGATTTCAACGAAGGGATTTCGATTGCGTTGATCCTGTCGGCGCTCGCAGTGGGGTTGATGAAGGGGCGCGAGCGGGTGCGGAATGCACCGGCTGGGCAATACACCTGACGAAAACGTGCCGCTACGAATCTGAGTTAGCCAAGCTCCAGAACCTACCCCAGTTCATGGCCCAGTAGATCGATCAGATGATCCATGGTGACGCGAACAGCGGGGGAGCGCCGTACGTCAGCATGAACAGACATCCAGATATCCCGTGCTATCGGTTCGTCATCAAGCTCAATCTTGGCCAGCGCCGTGTCTTGATCAGCGAGAAAACAGGGAAGTATCGCCACGCCGATGCCTGCTCGTGCGGCAGCTAGCTGCGTTGCGACATCGCTACTTTGAAGCACGAAGGGGCGCCCATCTGCAAAGCGTTGTATCCAGCGCTGTTGGGGAATTTGATGAAGCGCCTCCTCAAAGCCAATGAATGTCCAGGTCGGTGAGGGCCTCAACGCATACGCTGGGCTGGCATAGAGGCCAAGCTTCATTGAGCCTACCTTGCGAACAATGCGACCGGCTGTTTCAGGTCGTACGAACCCGATAGAGACGTCCGCCTCCCCCTTTTCAAGCGAAGCAACACCTGAGGCCGCGCTGAGAATGACCTTGAGTGCCGGGTAGTGCGAGCGCAAGCGGCCGAGACTCGGTGCTATCAATTCACTAGCCAGAATTGGGAGGGCGCTCAGTCTCACGGTCCCTGACAGAGGCGCCGTACCACGTGCATGACGGCCTATCGCATCGGTGATGGCTTCCATCGGCATGGCAATCGCGGCCAGCGCCAAGCCGTCCTCCGTGAGTCGCGATGAGCGTGGCAGACGCTCCACCAGTTTCATCCCGAGAGATGTCTCAAGGGCCGTAATACGTCGGCCCACTGTTGCGTGATCGACGCGTAGCTCTTTCCCCGCGGCAGTGAATGAGCCGAGGCGAGCAACGACAACAAAATGGTGCAGATCTTGCCAATTCATCATGAGTGCAATTTCGCACACTTGTGTTGCGCCAGCACGCGTTTTCCGGTTTTTCCCGTATCCCTATAGTCCCTGCATGCATCATCAGGCCTACCGCCCTGTGAGCAAATACGGGAAGACAAGCATGATTTTGTTCTACGCGGCTGGGGCGAGTTCCCTCGCTCCTCATATTCTCCTGCGCGAAGCAGGCGCCTCCTTTTCGCTTGAGAAAGTTGATCTGATGAGTAAGCAGTGGTCCGGCGGAGATTACGACCTAATCAATCCGAAGTCGTACGTGCCGACCCTGAAAACAGACGATGGGGCGATCCTGACCGAGTGTGCCGCCATTCTGCAGTACATCTCGGATCAGCACTCGGAGCGCAATCTTCTCCCGGCGCAGGGGCGCTTTGAGCGCTATCGCGCACTGGAATGGCTTGGCTTCATTTCGACTGAGGTACACAAGAACTTCATCACGCCCGAGCGGCATGGTGGGGTAAGCGCAAACTTTCTGGCGAAGACGATCGAAGGGCAGAGCGCGACGCGGCTCTTGGTTTCGCCACGGCTAGCGTATGTCGATCATAAGCTGCGCGAGAGGGACTATCTGATGGGGGACGGGTTTTCCGCCCCTGACGCCTATCTGTTCACAATGCTAACGTGGGCCAAGCGATTAGAAATCGATCTGTCGGCATGGGAGAATTTGCAGGCCTATTTCCAGAGGGTCAGTGCAAGATCGGCAGTGGGCGAGGCATTGAAGGTTGAAGGGCCTCCACATTCTTTGCGTCCTTTACATAACGTTTCCCCCTAACCGTTCCCAGCGAGGAGTTGAGTGGTGTTGTTCAAACATGGGCCAGCCCCAGCGAGGGCGCTTACGCGCAACGCTCCATGCCTGGCGCACGTATGAAAAAGCCCGCATTTGCGGGCTTTTTTATACTATCAGTGCTTACCAAAGCGGTACGACATAACTCACGTAGAGCCGGTTTTCATCCTGCTTGGTCTGGCCCGTCAGGCTCGGGTTGGCCTGGGCGTTTTTCCAGGTCACGCCCAGTCCCTTCAACTTACCATCAGGCACCTGGTAGTTCAGCGCCAAGTCGCGCTCCCATTCGCTGTCGCCGCCTTTAGTTACTTTGATCTTATCGCCGTGCGCGTAGGTGGCCATAAAGCCAAGGCCTTTGATGCCCAGTTGACCGAAGTCGTATTTGTACTGAGCCATCCAGGTTTCTTCGCCAGCATGCTGGAATTTGTTCAGTTGCAGGTTGGTCAGTGCCGGTGTATCAGCGCCGGAGCCAGGACCTTGTCGGGCATCGCCACTGTTAAGCCCGGAGTCCAGGTAAGGGAAGTCACTGTCACCGGTGTTTTTCTGGGCCCCCAAGCCAATGGTGTGGCCCGCCAGGCTGTAGCTTTCCATCAAACTGATAGTGGACTGGTTAATACGCCCCTTGGTCAAGCCGTCACCGTAAGAACCCGCGGTGGCAAAGTCGCTGTCGCCATTCGCGTTGCCGCCTATGCCCAGGCTGCGGTAGGCGCGGAAATCACTGAGGAGGCTACCGACCGGCAGCACGGTGGTGTGCTTGGCGCCGATGAAGGCTTGCTGGTAGTAGTCCTGAAGATTGGAGTACCACAGGCTTAAGGTGGTGTCGGCCAGGCCTGTATAGTCAGCACCGCCATAGAGGAAGCGGTCGCTGAGTTTCGCACCGCCGCCAGTGGTCATGTCACTGTCGTTGCTTTCATTGCGAATTTTCGTCCGGACGATGTCGCCACCCGTGAAGGTGAAGTCGGACAGGTCTTTCGACACCAGTTGCACGCCGGTGTTGGTCTGGTGGTACAGACGCCCATCGGTATTGGCCAGCATCGGGTTATTTTGGCTGAGCATACCAACGCGCAACTCATCCTTGAGGAAGCGCATCTTGAAGGTCGGGCTCAAGACACTAAAGTCATTGGCGGATTTCCCATCATCCAGCGGGAACATGCTGCCGGGATAACGACTCTGGTGATCCTTGTTATTCAGGTCACCACCAGAGTCGATCTTGAGGCCGTAAAACGCCTCAAGATCGAGGCCGAAACCCACAGCACCTTCGGTATAACCGGAGCGGAAATTGAACTGGAAACCCTGTCCCCAGTCGCGGTAACTCTTGGCCTTGGCGGTGCTGCCCACCACGTCACGGCCTTGTTGATTGAGGTAGCGGTTGAGCAGGGTCAAGTCGGCATGGCTGTCGTCGATGAAGTCCGCATGGGCAGGCAACATCGCGCCTCCCAGCAAAGCGCCAACGAGGGATACGGCTAGTTTCTTGATCATCATGGATCTCGTTCACAGGGTAATTCACCCTGCCGACGGACTTGTTCATCCAAGGCAATCCGTTACCCATGCATCGGCAGTCTTGCAGCGCTGATGCCAAGCATTTGAATCGCTGCAATATTTTGAAACGCATTAGGGGCTTCGAATATGACAATTCGGTTACGCGATCTTTAGATGTTCGTTGCATTGACCTGCATATAAAAAAGGCGCTAAAGAAGAAAACGAAGTGACAGGATCTTCATTTGATAGCGCTTTAGGCCGCATGTATTTTGGGGAAGGGAACAGATCTATTTTTGGCGCGTGTCCCCGATGGAGTTCAGCTAGGACGTAGCCAGGAAACAGGTTTGGACTGCGCAGCGAATGACGCCGGTGAAGTTGCAGGAATCGATTATTTCTTTTGCTGACCAGGTCTGGCGTCGCGAAGAACGCGGCGTAACCAATTTCAAATGCAGTGGTTTATGAGTCGAGGCGTAGCCCTACTTGCTCGCATTCGGGTCGCGGAGGATATCGAGGGGTGAGGTGGGAGCTGGCTGGCGAGCTGAAAGTCGTTTTCAAGCTGGACCTGATCCCGGTTGAATATCGTGAAATTGAGTCGCTGGCACGCAATGGAAAACAACGTAATGCCGCGTTCCAGACCGGTTTTCAGCAAAGAGTGCTTGCGCAACAAGCGAGAAACCCCAAACCCCAGATGCAACAAAGCCCGCACTAGGCGGGCTTTGTTGATGCTTCGTTTGGTGGGCCGGGGTCGTTTGAACTTGGCTGTCTTTACCCTTTATCTATTGGCTCTTCTGGATTCTATTTTTAATGGGGATACACGTAGGGATACACGCCGCAGGGTGCTGTACCACTCATCGTTCAATTTCTGATTACCACCACCCTTCGCCACGTTTGCTTTAATTCTGCTTAGGGATGGTTTTCTGGCCTGCCGAGCCCAGCGCTTTAGGACTATGTTCAACCACGTTTCTGTTCCATTCAGAGCTTTGAAAGGATGCTGCATGAAAGTTATCGATATGGTGCACAACTATCCTGATGGAGTCGGGGGGTTGAAGCGCGGCCTGTGCCGGGTTAGGTCCTTCGTGACAGAGGCTGGCACTGTTGTACTGCTTACCGATTTGGATGATAAAAACGACGGCATGTCAGTAACCAACGCAATCGAACGCATCATTAAGTCTCTGCACGAGCTTGGCATTGTCATCGGGCCGGCGACCTATATTGAGCATTATGAAGATGATGACCCTCTTCAGGATGAGTATGAGATTGTTACTGTGAATTCCATCCGAGGAACGCAATGGAAAACTATCAACAGAGCTGATGCCCTAGTGTTGATTGGATGCCCTGTTCGAGAACTGGATGAGCGAAGCTTGCTTAACGGGCGGATCGTTACCCGTGCAGATCAACTCCGTTTTTCCCGTGACCCCTTCGTCGATTCACCCTGGCAGGAAAGTCAATCGGTCATCAAACGTCGCCTTGAAATAGCAGACGGCATGATCTCTAAATCAGAAATCGATGCGTTGATCAGCACCGGCGCAGGTGAGCGCGAAATTCAGCGCCTTTTGAAGCAAGACCTTTCTATTTTTGGAGAGGCGTATGCCAAGCCGGACGATGAATACATTTGCTTCTCAGAGTTTCCCCTTGGGGATGGGCAGGTGGACTTTGTGGTTTTCACTGGGAGATCACGTATGGATGTAATACTGATTGAGGTGAAGGGCGCGGATTTCAATCTGCTAAATGCCGACCACTACAAGGCGTTCAATCACAAAATAAATCAGGCCGCCAGTCAGATACGGGATCGAGTTGGTCACATCTTTCGAGAGCCTGCCCCTTTCAGGGATCATGCCCACTCCATCAGACGGCGGGCCGAGCGAGGTGAGCAAATTCACAACGCTTTCGTGGGGCCGCACCATAGTCTTCAAGTTGACCCACAGAAAGACATCAACATCCGAACCGTTCTCATTGGAGGAAGGACGGTAGACGACCGAGTAGAAAGTGCTAAGAGGTATGACTTTGAACGCACCACTACACCACCGGTTCGAGTGGAGTCTTGGGACACCTGGTTACGCAGGCTTCAGCGATCTTGATCACGTAAATCAGTTGTGAATTCCCCAAAAGTGCTGGGGACCCTGAGGGTTTCTTAAGGGCACGGGGTCGGAAACCCGCGACATCTTGTTAGCGACAGGAATCCCACCTTACTGAAATTTCAACGTTGAAATTGAAAGGATCCTGACGAAAAAGGGGCATCGTTACCGTGTTGGTAAAGATGCCCCTTTGTGTTGCTGATATCGCACGCATGGAGTTCGTCAGCCAAGTCAACTCGGTCAACCTGTCAACCAACTTCAAAAATCCAGCCGCTAACACGAACGCGCGGGTTCTTAGCCCCGTGTCTATCCGAAATGCCCAGGGTCCCCTGTGACATCCCAAGCCATAGTGCAAATGCACTGGTGAACAGCAGTTCACCCGGTTCACCTGTTCACTAAGCTGGGCATTTTTCCGCTAACACGATCACGCGGGTTTCCGACCCCGTGTGTATCGCATTTTCTCAGGGGCCCCCGGCATCTGATGGGTCTCTCCGCTGAAGGAGTCCGCCGCACATGGGGAGCGGGGCAGTAGCTGTTAAATGTTGTGTAACAGGTGTAACAGGTGTTGCAGGTGTAACGGTTATTGCTAACTTATTGAATATAAAGGGTAAATAACATGTTACACCTCCTGGAAACGACTTCGTATGTGAGGTGTAACAATGCGCATTGGTGTTACATTTTCAGTAAATCTGTGAGTGTCAATTTGGCTAGAGCTCAGTTTTTGTGGGGCTGCGAACGACTGCCATTCGCCGAGGCCTGCAGCGGGTAGAAGATGAACGATTAGGCGTCCAATCAATAGCGTCACTTCTCACATAGCCGGAAAAATGTCGTAATCTCAGGGATAACATCTAAAACCATGATGGTTTGAATGTTTTTCTGTCAGATCGCTAAACGCACTGTGCGTTTCAATGGATGAGCTTGCCACAATGAACACGGCCTACTATTTGCCCCGCAAGCTCACAGCTGATGGTACGACTTATACTGAGGGGGAGCTCCTACTTGCTTCGGACTACATAGTTGTCCTCTCTGAACCGGGTGGCGGGAAATCTTCGTTGCTGGACAGCCTTGCGCAGCAGCTGGGAGTTGACTGTGTGACCGCTAATGCTTTCAGCTATCTGGGAGCCGATGCAGAAAAAACATCTTTGGTCATCGATGCTTTTGATGAGCTCGCTAAAATCGACCAGACGGGTATCCATAGACTCCTTGCTTATGCCAGGAAATCTGATCCTCACCATGTTGTCATTTCTAGTCGATCCAGTGAGTGGGGCACATCGTCCACTCAAGCATTTGCCGACGTCCTTGGGCAAATTCCGCTCGTGGTGCGTCTCTGTGATTTCGATGAGGATGAGCAAGAGGCTATATTCGATCGGCATGTTCCGGGCGAGAATTTTCGAAGCTTCCAAAAGGAAGTATCTAAATTTGACTTAGGCTCCCTTCTACCGAACCCCCAATTTCTAAAGCTATTCGCAGATGCTTTCGTCGAGAGTGGAAGAAGTTTTGCCGATAAACGTTCTATCTTTTCACTGGCGGTAGAGCGTTTGTCTAGAGAGACGAACCCCAGAATTGCAAAAAAACCTAACGCTCTTTCGCTTGCTGAGAAAGTATCTTTTGGATCTGAAGTGTTTGCCAAGCTGCTCTTATCAGGTTCCGACGGAGTGACTAATAATGAGGCCAGTGAGAGCCGGATTTATCCAGTTATTGGCTCACTTTCCAATAAAAATAGTAATTACAGCGACGTTCTAGCGACGAGGCTATTTAAGCCCGGTGATACTCCAGATCAACATCGCCCGGTACATAAAGTTGTCGCCGAGTACTGCGCTGCAAGTTACTTAACAAAACGGATTAGAGATGCGGGTGATCCACTCACTTTGACGAAGTGTCTTCCAGTTATTGCTCCTAACTCGATTGTTCGTGATGAGCTTCGCGGGCTTATTGGATGGATGGCAGCATTAGGTAACAAGGATATCCAGGCAGCGGCTATCCGGTTGGATCCATACGCAGTATTGGCAAACGGCGATCCATCACTGCTTGAATTGTCTTCAAAGCGCCTTCTTATTCAGAAATTGAAAGAGGCAGAGCTGAATGATCCTTATTTTAGAAGAGGAGACTTTCGTAGGGGGTTCAGTGTTGCAGGTTTTTTTGCGAGCGATATTATTGATGATATTCGATCAATTTTAATTATGGATAATGAGGGTAATCTTCGTGATTTGATTTTAGAGTTATTAATTGGTTCAAAGGAAGCCGGTAAATTTGAGCCGGAATTGGTAGACCTGCTATTAAACTCGTCGGAGCCTGAAGGTGAAAGATTGCTCGTGTGCAGATGCTTGCTTGCAATCGATGGTCGCGACCACACGTCCAACTTAAAATCACTAATTTCTGAGGCCTCCAACGCTTCTTTACGAGTTGCAGCTGAGATAATCAAAAGCTCTTTTCCTCAACAATTTGATAAATACATTGTGCTGGATCTCTTTCGAGCCTGCGCGGCTCTGTACTCAAAAGGGTATGATCGAGAGCATAATGCCATGGAGTCTCGATATTTTATTAAGCAATTGATCAATTGTTTGTATTTAGAAATGGTGGAATGGCTTCTGAATGCTTTGTATTTGGATCTTGTTTGCACCTGTGGAAAAGAGATATATGAGTGCGGTTGTAAAAATGGTACAAGCAAAATCATTGGCTCCTTGCTTGATCAGTATTTTGTCGCTATGGCCCCGCCTTATGATCCAGTCAAAATCTGGAAGTGGGTCGAAAATCTAAACTACACTTATCAGCTAAGTGCGAGCCAGAGTGAAGCGGTTCGGGTTTTACAAACAGATCTAGAGCTACGCCATGGAATAATTTCACATGCCCTTGGGCGGTTGACGGATCGTGAAAAAATAAGGACTGAGAAGTTACACAAATTCGAATTTCATAACCATTCTGGTTTGACGCTTTATCGTGAAGATATAAAGTTCTTGGCGGATCTTGCTTTTGAATCAGATAATCCAGTCCTATGGTCGACCTGTATTCCGTATCATCTTAAACATCAGGGCGTGAACTCCAGAAGCTCTGACGAATTGCGACGGCATTTGCGTATGCAAGCACTCGCGAAACCTGCATTTATGAAAGAATGGGTCAATTATAAAAGATCTGCATCGAAGCTCGACCGGCTTTACGGTATGCCTTTTAACCTAAAAAGAAGAATAAACAGAAGCCGACGCAAGCAAAGAATTCTCCGTGAAAAAAATGCGCTCTATATTAGAGAAAATAGAGAGCTAATAGAATCTGGCTCGCACTGGCAAAGTTTAGTCCGGCTTGCAGAACTATCACTAATGCAGCCGAACGGCATAGAGGAAGAGTTTGGCGAGGAAGTGATCGCAAAAAAAGCTTTAAGAAATTGTATTGAATTTATAAGCCCGTTTGTACCGGATCTTCCTGAAATTGCCGCATTATCCTGCTCATCAAAGGGGTCAAGGGCCATTCAGGTATTGCATGCGGCATGCTTAGAAATTATGCGTGAAGAGCATAGCCTGGCTAATATTGATGTGCGGCTCCTTAAATCTTTAAGGGCTAACATTAATGTTCATTACGGCTGTGTAGGTGAAGAAGAAAGCGCTGCTCTTAAGCGTGAGGTAGATAGACAGATCTTTTCTGATGAAGGTAGCGCGGAATCGTTTATCAGAGCATATGTTGAGAGTCAGCTTGCTATCCCAGACTGTAGCCATCCCGATGTTTGGCTTCTGCAAGGGGATGAGGTTTTTAGCGAGTTGCGTTCATGTCTAGCTGTTGAGTGGCTGGCGCGATTTAAACATGTAAAACTGGACACAGTAAGAGTCTTGTTTGATATGGCTGTTCAGCACGGAGACCGAAACGTGCTGGAAACCGTTATCGAGGATCGCTGCGCAGCGTTGATGCCGCTATGTTCTGATGAGGAGAATTCCGAAAGCCTGAGGGAAAGGCGTTTGTTTTGGTTTTTTTGTCGCTTCTATTTTATCAGTGATATCTCGAAAGCTCAGTGGGACTGGCTTCAAGGTGATGCCGATAATGTTTTCGCATTTTATGAACGCTTTGGCCATCGAAGGCATAGTGGCTCAGAATGGCCAAGTTTGTCCGCCAACAAAGTTAAAACCGTGCTTGACTCTTTCGTCAGCTACTGGCTAGAGGTGGAATTGCCTAGCCAGTGGGGAAGCGATAGCCCGAAAGAAGAAAAAGCTTATCGTTTTATTAGAGATTTGGTATGGAGCTTAGTGTCATTAGATCCCGATGAGGCTTTGCCTGTTGTTTACGATCTCCTTGCAGATATCCGCTATGAACTAATGCATAGGGATCTAAGAAGTATTTGTAGCACTCAAATTCGCAGGCAAGCGCTCCGGAACTACGAGGCGCCAACGCCATCAGATGTCGTATCTCTTCTCGATACGGACTCCGTCGTCACGGTTGAAGGTCTGCGTCAACTAATTATTGATGAGCTTGATCTTTTTCAACGCGTTATAGACGGTGGCGAGTTTAATACGGGAAATCATTTTTATGAAAAAGATAAGCGGCGGGGTGAGCTGAGGTGTGCCGAGGTAATTGAAGAGCGTCTTAGTATACGGCTTGAGTCCAGAAGTATAATGATTACTCCAGAGCATCAGATGAAGGGGGGCAATCGCAGTGATTTTACTGCAGCAGTAATTATCAATGGTAAAAGAAAGTTACTTGTTGCTGAGGTAAAGGGGCAGTGGCATCCGGAGCTATACACTGCTGCGAAGGCCCAGTTGCATGAACGTTATTCGATTCACCAAGATGCAGAGGAACAAGGAATTTATATCGTCTTGTGGTTCGGTGGCGGTGAAGTAGTAGCAGGTCGAAAAAATGCGGATATCAATTCCGCGCATGAAATGAAGTTAAGTATTGAGGCCAGCATGCCGCAACAGTTGAAAGGACTAGTAGACATTTTTGTGTTGGATGTGTCCAGGTAGTGAGTTATATGAGGTTTAGCTTTTTAAGCTGAGGGAAGGATGTGTGGCGCCGTAAAGCCTTATATCGACTACGTACGTTTTTGTCCTCTTTTGTATGTTTTTCTGGTGTGGAAGCAAAATAACCAATTTAGTGGTTTAACTTTATTGCTTAAAAATTAGTCGATGAATATTGGTCAAAAGAGTATTGGTTTTTTGCGATGGAAAGTTAGAGGTCAAAACTGGGAGTCTCCGAAAGGTCACAAGCTATAACTAGATTAATAACATAGATTTAGCATCGTTTCTAAATAGGGCCCTGCTGGGCCCTATTTTAGGTGAAGCAGTCTCACTTTTTCAGCCAGCCCTCGACTACGGCGGTTCCGTGCTTTGCCTTCCACTCCTTCAAAGCTTTGTGATTTCCACCTTTGGTTTCGATGACTTCGCCGGTATTTGGGTTTTTGTAGACCTTGAGTTCGCGTTGTTTGCGTGTACTCCCGGTTGGGGCCGCAAATTTTCGCCGGGCAGTGGTTTGCGGATCGAGCAGATTGATGATGTGCTTCAGGCTGAAACCGTAGTGTTCGAGAAGCTTGCGAAGCTTTGTTTCGAACTCGATTTCTTTCTTCAGTCCATCATCACCTTTCAGTGCTTCCAGTGCCTGGAGCTGCTCAGCGAGGTGTTTTTCCAGCTGACGGTATTCTGCAAGTTTGGACATTCTGATTTCCTTGTTCTGACTGGTTGTACGTGATTATTAGAATAGTAGCGGTGGTTACAAGTTCAGAACTATTTTCGGCGATTCAGTTGGCTTTCGATATGCGCCATTTCGGTTTTAATCGCGTTGATGGTTAACGTTTGTATCGGACTAGTTTTGCCCGCCCCTGCGTTGATGGTCTTCAGCAGGGCGTTGAGATGGGCCTTCCGAGTTTTGAGCGTGTCAGACCAACTGGCGCTGTTCTGTATCGGCTTGTTCATTACGTTCATCCTTACGTTGTTCTAGATTGCTCATATCTTCGGGTTGCTGTACCGGGAGGGTGTCGAGCTGGATTAAGTCCCGAGCGCGATATTGGCGCGAGCGATCTGATAGCTCTTCCCAAGTCCACTTCCCAAAGTTCTCGCCTTGCTCTGGAACGGCAAGCTTCATAAGTCCAATCTGGTCACGGCCAAGCAGGTTGTAATTCGCCCACAGCTTTCCGCCGGCCTCGAACAATGCTTTAGCGGCCTCGTTCCATTTCTCTTCGAGTACCGTCTGCGATAGCAACAGGGCGGTGCGCTCTATCCCTTTATGCTTTATCTGTGCTTCTGCGATGTATTTATCTACGGTGACCAGCTCCTGCTCCAAAGCCGTCATGATCAGATGTTGGCGGCGATTGTGTTCGGTGGCCACCGTGAGGTTCTTCGCAGCCTTTTGCGCATCAGTGTTGGCGGTCTTCTCGCCTTCAGTATCGCCCCACGCGACTGCCTGCGCGTACGCCGTGGCGGCGTCCGTTTCGGCCTGACGAGCTTTCGCCATGTCCTCTTCCGCCTGTTGCTGAATTTGCTCCAGACGGGTGCTGAGGCTCTGGCGCTTCTCCCTCAGTTCCTGCTCATCAGCGGTCCAGTTATCCATTGCTTCGATGTAACCCGCCATCAGGGAGTCGCAGTTGGCAAGGTTCTCACGGCGACTGATCTTCCTATCCAAAAGGTCGGCATTGTTTTTGCGCGAATCGAAATTCCGTTTCAGCTCGTTGTACTTGTCGCGTAGTTCGCGCTCCTGAGTCGGCTCGATGGTTTCCTCACTTTCCAGCACGGCCTCAAGGGGCAACAGTTCGGCATGCAGTTGATCGGCCTCGCTCAGCAGTTGGTCGCGACGGTCTTTCAGGTCTTGAATCTCGTTCATGTGGTTAATCTCTGTTCAATTCGATTATGGGTTGGTTGAGTGGCTGGCGAGGCCGGGATTTAGCCGGCGCTACCTCGATCAGCAGAGATGCCCTCAGGCAGCCCGAGCCTCGCTCTCATCCAATCCCGGAATCGTCTTTACGATGTAGCAACGTTGCGTGCCGAGACCGGGTAACCGGATCAGACTCGACGCCTTACCGTCCTTCCCCGGTTCCAGAACACCGCGCTGCAGCAGTTCCTTGTTCACCGCGTTGATGTTCATGCCTCGGAAGATTTCCGAGCGCCATAACTCGGGGAGCACGTAGTAGGTGTTGGTGGTGTGCAGGGAATCGCCCAGACCGTGCTCCAACGTCTTACGAAAACCGAGTCGGTCGATGGTGCGCGGCCCGTGCTCATCGATTTTTGCCGCCGCCGATTCCCAGCGCGTGAAGCGGCTTTCACCGAAGCGCTCGATGACCTGGCGCAACCGCGCCAAGATCGCATCGCCCTCGAAGTTGCCTGCGCCGCCGCGCTCGTTCATCCATGCGTTGAGGCACACGCGAGCGGCGGTGGTGGCGGTTCCGTCGGGCCAGCCGGTGATTCCCATCGCGGTGGCCAGCTCGCCCGCTGCGGCGGCGAGACCGAAGCGAGCGGCGGCACGGTGCGCTTGTCCACTGGCCGACGCCGGTAACGACTGGGCGATAAAGCCTTCCAGCGTGCGGCGCAGGATGGCGGACCATCCGTGACGCTTACCGGGTTCACATAGCGCCGTCAGGAAGGCAGTGAGTGGCGTGCCGTAGTACTTCGCTACGCGTGCCTTGAGCGCGTCGGAAAGTGCTGCCGCATCTTCAAAACCGTTAAGCACATCGAACATGCCGAGGCCTTTGCTGGCATCGGCAGGAACGGCAAGCATGCGCACTTCCATACCCGCTTTCAGTTCCTTGTTCGCTTCGGCCATGTGCTGTGCCAATGTTTTCTCCCCGGTGGAGAGAAACAGCAGGCGCCACTCCTGCACCTGTCGGCCAGCTTGGCCTCGATCGTTGGCGCGTGCCTTGCCGGTGCCGTTGCCGAGCATGTACACCGTCTCGCCGATAATGCGCGGGTCGCACATGCCTATTTCATCCAAGACCAGAAGGCCGTCGGAATGCGCGGCGGCGATGGACTCCAGCGCGTTGTCGGTGGAACGCCACGAACGCACCAGCCGCGGTCCGCCGTAGACCGAGGCCGCGACTTGCAAGTGAGTGGTCTTGCCGCCGGAGCTGTCGCCATACAGGTGAAAGCCGCCTGACTCATGGCCAAGCATGTGCAGCAGCGGCCCGGCGAAAGCCACGCCGACTACAAATGCCAAACGATGATTACCGACGCACAGCGCGCCGATCTGCTCCTGCCACTGCTCAAGCGTGCCCGCTTCGCTGATCGGCGGAAGTTGAGAACCTGCCTCGTAGAAGTGCAGGTGCTCGCTGTGCGCGCCGACTTGCTGCTCGGGCAGTAGAAAGGCAGTGTCATGCCAACCCAAGCGCGTGACCAGCCGTGCACGTTGGGCGCTGTCGAAGCCGCCGAGATAGCTCTGCAGGTCATTGCGTGCATTGCGCCCTGACCGACTACCTGCGAGACGTAGCCCCATGTCCACCAGTGGACCGAGCACATCCTTGCCGAAGTCACCGGTCATAGTGCGCGCCGGAATGTTCCAGCGTTTCTTGGCACCGTCGGGATCGTCGAACTCAACCAACAATCCCCAGTTCTGACCTTTGTCGTCGCGAGTACGGGCGAGAATCTCCAGTGGCGAGCACACCGGACGCGCTTCGCCGTCGTCACCGGCGTAAAACACACCTTCGGACGTGAGCCGAAAGCCGCCGGGCATTAGATCGTTTTTCGATTTTGTCGGGCGCTTGGCTGCTGGTTTCGTCTTCGCTTCCGGCTTGGTTTCAGGCTGCTCCGTTGGTGGCTTTCCCTCTACCAGACCGTACAACTCGCCGCTGCTTTCCAGATCGGCGAAATGGGCGGCTGTCCAATTTTTGATGAGCGCATCAGCAGCGTCATCACCGTCATCCCATTGACCACCTTTGGCGAAAGCGGCGCTGCCGTTCTTTACCGTGGGCTTACGTTTGAGCACCTCCAACGCGACGACCCGAACCGAGGCGGCGCCGATTTCGCGCAGCTTATCGGCGATGGTTTTCATGCAGGCTTTGCCGCTGTCGTCGTTATCAGGCCACAACAGCACGTCGCGCCCTTTGAGCGGTGACAGGTCGGCTTTGTGCCAGGAGTTGGAACCGTTCGGCCAGCAGGTGGCCACGTGGCTCGGCAGCAGTTCGGCGGCAGCATCGGCAGCTTTCTCGCCTTCGCATAAAACTACCGGTGCGTCACTGCGCTGAGCCAGTTCATCAAGTCGCAACAGTGGACGTGGATCGGGCAGACCCTGCCAGCGCCATTGTTTGGTTTGGCCATCGGCGCGCTGGCACCATGTGAGTGGTGCAAAGACCTTCTTCGGCTTGCCGTCCTCATCGGGAGTGAGGTCGAAGCGGTAGAGCGCCATAAGCGGCTGGCCTTGCGCGTCACGGTAAATCCATACCTTGGACGGTGCGCCGTGTTGCCGGTGCTTGGCCGGGCACTTGTTCATGGCCTCAGACGGGATCGGTTGAATGGCAATCCACTCAGGTGCTTTTGTCTTGGCAGGCGCTGTCTTCGCCTGGGCGGCGCCGGGCGATACGTTGAGCAAGTCTGCCAGTTTGTTGCAGGCCTCGACGTCGGTGCCTCCGTCCAAATAGCGCACCAGATCAATCAGGTCGCCGCCCTTGTCGCCGGTGGCAAAGTCGGACCAAGTGCCTTTGCTCAAACTGATTTTGAGCGAACCGGAGCGCTTATCGCTGCGGGTCGGGTTCGGAGCGGTGTATTCCTTGCCGCCGTCGACGCGCTTGCCGTTGGGCAGCCAATGCGACAAGACACGATCAATGTCTTTCAGCGCAGCGGTTTTCACGTCGGCGAAGCTCGGACGTTTTGTGTTGTTGTTTGGGCGCTGGCTCATGCGTCAGCCCTCGGCAGAAACAGCGCGTCGTTGATGTCATCGATCAACGCCTTGGCCATCTCGCCCAAGTACAAAGCTGGCCAACTGAATCTCGCGCCGTTGTCGCTCATGGCGGCGTCGAGGTTGAGCTGGTTGGCGTGATGCTGAAGCTGCGAAACCATCTCCAATGCATCTTCGACCGGAACACCGGCATTGACCCGGAACAGCTTCAGGTCGGTGGCGTTGACGCGGGAAAAGGTGGCGTGGCCAAGTGTGGTTGAAGTACTCATATCGCACCGCCTTTTTGCGCTGCAGGCATCGAGGTGGAGTCGCCGTGCAAGGTCAGCGTTTTAATCAAGCCAAGTGTGCCGCGCACGTCCCAGAGGACGGCAGCGATGACATGGTTAGCGAGGCGCGAGGAGCCGTTTTCGAAGTGTTCTTCAAGCAGCGTCAGCACCGAGTCGGCGCGAGCAATAGCGCAGGTGATGGCGTCGATGGGCACACCGGCTTCTGCGGTCGGATTCACGCAGAGCAGGTCTTCGGGCAGGGCGAAACTCAAAGCGTTGTTCATTGGACACCGCCTGCGGTTTCGAGTGCGCGGGCTTTGGCCATGTGAGCGTTGTAACGGGAGAGGCGTGTAGCGAGGCTGGAATTGGCGTGTAAAGCGGCGAGAGCCATTGCACGGTGTGCAGCGGCGCGAATTTTGGACGGATTGAGGGCGTGTTGCATTTGTGAAGGCTCCTTGTACTGAGGAACCGCCACCGTCTGCCGCCAAGCAGATTAGGGTGACGGATTGCGCAGGATTGGCGGACCGGCGTACAAGGAGACCGGCGCACCCGAGGGTGCTCCTACGCAACCCGCCATAACACGGGAATGCGGGCGCAAAAAAAGCGCCTGCAATCGTAATGGGGGCGCTGTTGCGCCTTGTACTGTTTGGGCCGCCAAGCCCAATCGCTGAATTTGCAGCGACGACCAGAGAGTAACGTCCGTTTTTCGAAAGTGCAACTGCGCTGATGGCTTGCGGTTTTTTCAGGTGCGGCATAAATTGTTCGTGCATGTAGATTGACCTCAACGCCTCCGGATCGCCCCCGGAGGCGTTTTCGTTTCAGGCATGGGCTTCCCAGCGCAGGGATAGGAGGGGTAGGAAGCCGCCACTGAGCATCGAGCGGGCGTCTTCGTAGGCTTGGGTTTGCTGGCCTTCGTCAACAATCACCGCGCCGGTTTTTTCGCAGTGAAGGGAGAGGGCGCACCAGGTGCCGTCGGCCCAGCTGAGCACACTCACGACACGGCCTTGCTTGTCCTGTTGGCTGCGGTAGCGCTCGAGGCGCTGCATGAGGCGGGGCGAAAAGCCAATCCGGCGCAGCACCGAAAACGGATGCATCAAAGCGTTATCAGCGATCTTTTGGCTCATGCTGCCTCCTGCGCGAAGGCAAACAGCGGCGGTGGTGTTTCGCCCTTGAGCCAAGCCAAGATCTTGCTGTCTTCGGCGCAACGTCGGCGGTATTCGACGGCCATCACATCGCGACGTTGTGCTAGACACTCATCCACGTACTCGGTCAGATCCGAGGTCAAGCGCATGCAGTGGTGAAGGTTCTCGGTAGCGGTTTTTTCCACGGCGAGATCCGCATCCGTGATGCGTTGCCAGACCGCCGGATCGTTCGCGTATCCAGCCGATTGATCCACCAGCCAGTAGGTGACCCAGTTGTTCATGCCACGCGTTTTCAATGAGGAGATGCGGCTTTCGCTCATGGCGAAATAGCCAGCGCCATGGACGCTCGAAAACTCTCTGCGCACCGCGTTTTTGCGGATCAGTTCGGGCAATTCCCAAGGATTGGCTTTGAGTGGGAGAACGAGGCCGTCAGGGCTGAAAAAGAACGCTTCCTGCTCTTCGCCGTTCCAGCTCACGCCCGCGATGGTGCGGTGGCGCCAGTTGATTGCACCCGCTTGATAGAGGCGGAATCCGATGCTGTACGAGTCGAGAAATGGCCCTTTGAATGGGCTGTAGTTACGCTTCATGCGGCCACCTGATCACGGGCTTCAATACGGCTTTTGACCCAGCTCTGCACTTCAGAAAAAACCCAAGCAACCGGTGCGCCACGTGCGTTGCTGTTGCTCAGTTTTACCGGTCGTGGAAAACCACTTTCAGGGCACTGCATCAGCTTGTAGAGAGTCGAGCGCTTGAGTCCCGTAGCGATCTCAAGACGCGGCATTCGGATGAGGGTGGTGGCGGGGTCAAACGGAGTGGCTAAGTCTGGTACGGCGGAAGTGGGTTCGAAAGGACTGGCAAGATTTGAGAAGGTTGGAGCGCTCTGGTGGGCGAAGTTCTTTGTCATTGGTATTGCTCTCGATTGGTTTGGACTGACGAGAGCAATGGTCTAGCGATTGAGCGGCGGTGAGCAGTTCACTTCCATTTGAAATTTCAGGTTTACACCACGAAGTTGCGCTTGAGAATTGCCTCTACGCTTTTGCGCGTAAGCACCTTTTCAGTTTCAAGGGCAATCCACTCAGGACGCTGGGCGGGTGGTTTTGCGACTTCCTGCTTGAGCCAGGAATGCACCTTCGATGTGATGTCCCGCCGTGACATGCCGCACGCCGAGTAGTGACGGCCCTGTTTAGTGATTGCCGCGTCACGTGCACGCGTGTCTTGAGCGCGCTCTATCCCGCTGATGATGCCGCCTTTTGTGCGAATAGCGTTTTTGATAGCCCGAACAGCGCAGGGTTTTAGCTCATCATTGTTTAGGCATGGCAGCGAATTAATCGGTTCCAGATAAAGTGCATAGAGATCGAGCGCCTCAATGCGTTCTTCAAGATCAATCTGCGTTTCCACAAAATCGCAGTAGAAATCCCACGGCCAGTCGGTCGAATGCTTCGATGCATATGCCCAGACCTTCTGATCGGCTTCACGCATCCAATCCCCCAAAACGCTGAGCGCCTTGACAGCGCAGGCCATGATGTAGGCCGCGTGCGCCTCTTGATCCGAAGCGGAGTAACAAGTGCTGTATTGGCGAACCCAATGCGCAAGGCGTGCTCTGTGGTCGGTGGATGCATACTGGTAAATGCTCTCCTCATGCACGGTCGTCTTGATGCACATGCTGCTGAGATCGCTATCGATGCCGCCATTCTGGATGCGGAGACAACACTGATCGATCAAGTAACACACGTCAGTGAGCTGTTCGCGGCACAGTGCATAAAGCGATTGATCTGACAGGTACCCCCTCAGGCCAGACGTGAGTGCCGAACGCGCAATGATCTGATCATGAGTCATTGTTCAGCATCTCTCGCATCGTGTAACGCTTGATCCCACGCCCTATGTTTTGGGAGCGTAACCAGCGAAAGCCCCTTTGCAGACGAGCGGTGGAGGTCGGCCCGCAGCGGACAAGGGCTTGTTCTGGCGTTACACGTTTGGGCTGCGTTACACCGGGTGTAGGAGCAGCTTCGCAATCGTGTAACGGACGTGAAAGCCAATGAATTCGGGCGTTTCGCATAGGTCGTTACACGCGTAACACCTGTAACACCGCTTTTGGAGGGGGTACGGATGTACGCGCTCATACCACCTCATCAAGAGGTGCGTGAGTGACATTCCCAGCAGCCAACTGATCTAGGTAATCCGCGTACCACTGCATCATCGTCGTACGTTGTTTGAGATAGATAGCTTTGTTGTACACGCCCGCGATTCCATCCTTCACATGCGAAAGCTGGCCCTCGATATGGTTCTCATCAAAACCATGCTCATTGAGGATCGTGCTGGCGATGTGTCGGAATCCATGGCCGGTCTGTCGGCCTTCGTAACCCAGACGACGTAACGCCATCAAGAAGACGGTATTAGAACGTGCTTTAGTCGTATCGCTGCGGCCTGGGAAAAGTAACTGATAGCTACCAGTCAAGATGTGTAGTTCTTTCAGCAGAGTGACCGCTTGGTGAGGAAGTGGCACCAGATGCTCTCGGCGACGTTTCATCCGCTCCGCCGGTATCGACCAAATTGCTTTTTTCAGATCGAACTCCGACCACCGAGCTTCACGAATTTCGGACGGCCGACAAGCCAGCATGGAAAGCAGGTGGAGACCAATTCGAATATCCATAGCACTTGGATAAGCGCGGATCGCTCGGAGAAGGGGAGGCAATTCCTCCTGGGATACATGAGCGTAGTTTTCTGCGGGCTTTGTTTGCAGAAACTTATGCAGGCCTTCCAGTGGGTTGTGTGTCGCACGTCCGGTTACCCGGGCAAGGTCGTAGATCTCACGACACATTCCGCGTACGCGACTGGTCTGCTCAATGATTCCTTTACGTTCCATTGAGCGAAGGAAGTCCATCCATTCCATCGGGAGTATCTCGCGATAGCAGCGGGTTCCGAAAACCGGGAAGACGTGAAGCTCCAGTGCGCCAATGGTTCGAACGGCTGTACCTGCGGTCCAGCCTTTTCGCTTGGACGCGTACCATTCCCGAGCTAGCTTCTCGAAGGTATTACTGGCGCTTTCCAACTCTGCGGCTTTTTTAGCACGCATGGTTGCCAGCGGGTTGCTTCCTTCAGCTGTACTAGCCCGTAGCTCTGCTGCTTTCTGTCGTGCAGCAGATCCAGCGACAGCCGGGTAACTACCTAGCCCTATCCATGACCACTTACCGTCAGCCTTCTTGTAACGGAGCTGCCATGACTTTTTGCCATCTGGCCGCACTCGAAGGTACACGTTGTTCCCATCGTGCTCCCGGTACTCCTTTGAATCCGGTTCCAGAGTGGCTACGACCGTGTCTGCTAGGGGACGACGTTTGATCTCAGTGCGCTTCATGTCCTTGTACCCATCAGTTTCAATTTACATCCGTGGTACACGAGAGGATACAGCGCACGCTGGGATAGGGGTAGACAGAGGCGGATAGCCAGAGACAAGAAAGCCCGCACAGGGCGGGCTTCTTGGGGTGTTTCGTAGACTGTCTGAGACAGGTCTAGATTGCTATTTGGTGGAGCCGGGGGGATTTGAACCCCCGTCCGCCAGTACTCCGCTGTCGGTACTACATGCGTAGCCGTGTCTATTAAGTTAACCCTCAGCGACCCGACGGGCAGGGTGCTTTGGGCGAGTTGTGTAAGTTTTAGCCGCTTCGTCCACAACGTACTGCACGGCGATTCTGTTCTATATGACAATCACTTTGGGTTTACAGACATCCCCTGATGATTGCTGGACCCGAAGGTACCAGGAGGGAAGGGCTAAGGCTGCTTACGCAGCGAGAGCGTATTCCCCGTAGGTTTCGTCATTGGCAACTATAGGAAGTTGCAACAGTGGATTTACGAGTTCTGTTACCAACTCGGCATGCACCTAAAGTTTCGCAACCGGCGTCGAATCCTAAACGGCCCCGAACCCGCTGTGTGTTACCAGCAGGTGAACACAGTGTACGCCAATGCGTGGGGCGAGTCGACCTTCTGTCCGCGCTTGTGCGTCATGGCCGGGTTACTGGCTGTTTTTGTGGCTTTGAACCGATTGCAGCGCCTGCTGCGTCAGGGCTACGCATTCCCGGTCGTTTTTCGCGTCATAGGCAGATTTGGCTTGCTGGAGTTTGCTCGCGGCGTCGCTTTGTGTGGCGGCATCGAGCTTGGTCGCATTGGCCAGTTCGCTGGTGAGTGTTTGAAGGTTCCTTGCGCACATATCGCTCTCGTTTGAGGCAAAGGCGTGGGCGGTTGTCAGTGTTGCGCAGATAAGCAGTCCGGCCAGGGCGGATCGCTTCATGGGGTTTCTCCTTGAACTACGTCGGGAAGCAAGGGGGTTGGGCTTAACAGATAGACTGTGGCGGCGCACAAGGGTTCTTGTGATGCGAGAAAAATAGCGTTGTATCTCGTCGGCAGCAGAGTACAGCAAAGGGGCTGAGCGCCCCTTGCTGGATAGCGTCGATTTCAGACCGTTTTGGCTTGGGTCACCCGGTCCACCAGGTAAGCCAGCCCGTGGTAGTCGATCCCGCCATGCTGGCTCAAACCGATTTCACAGGTGCGGCTGGTGGAGATGCCTTCGCTGCAATGCTGCACGGCGTCCTTCAATGTGCGCAGTGAGTGAGCGTTCAGTTCAGGCGTGGTGAAGCCCTTGTCGCCGGCAAACCCGCAGCAGTGTATGCCTTCCGGAATCACCACATTCTTACTGCAACGTCGCGCCAGATCGATCAACGCCTGGCTCTCGCCGAGGTGCTGAGTGCTACAGGTGACGTGCACTGCAATCGGCGTTTCCTGGGGCGTGAAGTCCAGTCGGTCGATCAAGTGCGTACGGATGAAGCGCACCGGGTCGTACAGGTCGAGGCGTACATCGCCAAGGTCTTGCACCAGGCGCAAGGTGCAGGGGCTGGTGTCGCAATAGATCGGGTCGAGCCCGCCGCGGCTGGCGTGCAGCAGCGCGCCGATCAGTTCCTGGCGTTTGTGCTCGGCTTGCTCGGTATAACCTTTGGAGGCGAACGGCTGACCGCAACAGAGGTTGTCTTGATTGTCCGGCGAAACCACGTGGTAGCCGGCTTTTTCCAGCAGGCCACGGGTCTTGTCGTAGAGCGACATCTGCTCCTTGTCTCCCGCCGCCGGGCCCATCACCCGCGACACGCACGCCGCCAGATAGACCACGCGCGGACGCTCGTCGGTCACCGTCGGGCTGAATCGAATCGCTCGTTCAGGTTGTGGCATGGCGTTGGTCCACTGCGGGATTTGCCCTTTCGACAGCTTGGTCAGCGCAGCAGAAATCTTCGTCAGTCGTGGCGCACCCAGCAGCATCCGCGCACCGTTGGCCACGTGCAGCGTGAAGCGCGCGCCTTGCAGTGCAGTGGCAAAATTTCCTTCGAGCCAGTTGGCGGTTTTCGTCCGGGTTGCCGTGCGGCTACGGAGTTTTTTCACCAGTTCGCCGGTGTTGATTCCGACGGGGCAGCGTTGTGCACACAGTCCAGTGGCGGCGCAGGTGTCGAGGCCTTGATATTGATACGCCTCTTCCAGCTGGGAGGTATCGATGCCTGCGCGTTTTTTTGCCTGAATGTCACGCCAGATCACGATGCGCTGGCGCGGGCTCAAGGTCAGGCCTTTCGATGGGCAGACCGGTTCGCAGAAACCGCACTCGATGCACTTATCCACAATCTCGTCGGCGGCCGGCAGCGGTTTCAGATGCTTGAGGTGGATCTGCGGATCCTCGCTGAGCACCACGTCCGGGTTAAGAATCCCGTTCGGGTCGAGCAGGCGCTTGAGCTGCCACATCAACTGATAGGCATCGCTGCCCCATTCCAGTTCGACGAAGGGCGCCATGTTGCGCCCGGTGCCGTGTTCGGCTTTCAGCGAGCCGCCAAACTCGACGGCGACCAAGTGCGCCACGTCGTCCATGAACGCCTGGTAGCGTGCGACTTCTTCCGCGCTGTTGAAGCCTTGGGTGAAGACGAAGTGCAGATTGCCTTCCAGCGCATGACCGAAAAGGATTGCTTCGTCGTAGTGATGTTGGTCGAACAGCTCGAGCAAGCGGTTCACGCCTGCCGCCAGTTGCTCCACCGGGAAGGTCACGTCTTCGATGATCACCGTGGTGCCGGTTTTGCGCACCGCGCCGACGGCGGGGAAGGTGTCTTTGCGGATCGCCCACAGCTTGGCGTTTTCTGCCGGGTCTTGCGTGAAGTCGACCTGTTTCTCCACCGGGAACGCGGCCAGTGAATTCATGATCTGCGCCAGCTGTTCGTGCAACAACGCAGTTGATGCAGCGCGGGATTCAATCAGCAAGGCGCAGGCGTTGGCCGACAGTTGCTGGACGAAGGCCGGCATTCCGGGTTTGTCTTGCACCGAGCGCAGGCTGCGGCGGTCGAGCAATTCCACGGCCGACACCGGTTGGCTTTTCAGCACGGTCACGGCGTTGCAGCAGGTTTCGACATCCGGAAAAACAATCAGCGCCGAGGCTTTGTTCGGATGGTCGATCACCGTGTGGTAGGTCACTGCGCTGATAAACCCCAGCGTGCCTTCGGAACCCACCAGCAAGTGGCTCAAGATATCCACAGGCTCGTCGAAATCCACCAAGGCATTGAGCGACAGGCCGGTGGTATTTTTCAGACGGTATTTGTGGCGAATCCTTGCGGCCAATTCGCTACTGGCGCGGGTCTCGCGGCCGAGTGTCGCCAGGCGTTCCAGCAGTTCAGCATGACTGTTGCGAAACGCCGCGACACTGGTGGCGTCCTCGGTATCGAGGCGACTGCCATCGGCCAGCACCAGGCGAATCCCGGCCAGCGTGTGGTAGGTATTTTGCGCGGTGCCGCAGCACATGCCGCTGGCGTTGTTGGCGACGATGCCGCCGATTTTACAGGCATTGATTGACGCCGGATCGGGGCCGATCTTGCGGCCGAACGGTGCCAGCCAAGCGTTCGCCTGTGCGCCGATCACGCCCGGTTGCAGACGGATTTGTGTGCCCTGACGGCGGATCTCGCGACCGTTCCAGTTGTCGCCAAGGACGATCAGCACCGAGTCGCTGATGGCCTGGCCAGAGAGGCTGGTGCCAGCGGCGCGGAAGGTCACCGGCACCCGGTCACGTTGCGCCAGTTTCAGCAGGGCAACCACTTCGTCTTCAGACTCGACACGAATCACCAGCTTGGGGATCAGCCGATAGAAACTCGCGTCAGTGCCGAAGGCCAGGGTCGACAGCGGGTCGTCGAAACGCCGGTCTTGTGGAATCAGTTGCTGCGCATCACGCAGGAAAGCCGCCGGTAGACTCATTGGTCCTCCAGGATCAGCACCACCAGGTCTTTCGGGCCGTGGGCGCCGTAAGCCAAGACTTGCTCGATGTCGGCGGTTTTCGACGGGCCGGACACCAACAAGGCGTTGGTCGGCATGCCTTGGGCCCACTCGAACTCTTGCTGGACCTGATAGAAGTTGTCGCGAATTTCACTGGCCTTGAGCAGGGCGAAATGCACCGGTGGCACCAGGCTCATCAGCCGTGGTTCTTCGCGGGTCGGCCAGATGATCAAGCTGCCGGTGGCGGCGATCGCGCCGAGGGTGGTGGTCAGGCTGGCTGGGGTGTCGTTGAACAGTTCCGCCTTCCACTCTTCTACCGGACGGTCGTAGGCCTTCAGTGTGGGCAGGTCGGGATTGTTCGCCCAGTGCTGTGTGAGACGTTGACCGTGCGGTGTAGTCGGTGCGATCAGCAGGCTCGGCAACTGTCGGTCGCGCAGCAATTGCGCGAGCAACTTCGGCCAGCCTTGTTCGCTGGTCAGGTGGATTTCGGTGTGCACCGCTTCCATCAGTTTGCGCAGTTGCGGGATGCGTTGCTCTGGCGTGTAGGTGTAAGGCTCGGTCACCAGTGCTTCGTCGAAGTTGTCAGGTACAGGTGTGGTGCCGGTCAGGCTGTTGCGCAGTTTGGCGAGGATGTTTTGCTTGGCGCTCATCAACGATCTCCCTGTTTGGCCAGATGCTCGCGGGCCATGTCGTGCAGTGAGCGAGCGGCGGGTTTCGGTGCGCTGTGGTTTTGTGTCCACGGACCAATGTTGTTTGGCGTGAGGGCGCGCAGGCGAGTGGCGAAGAAGCCGAACAGCCGATACAGCATCGACGAGCTGTTGAGCTTGGCCCAGGCGTTCCAGATGAAGCGCTCTTTGCGCGAGTACTTGCTGCCTTGGCCGCGCATCACTTGATGCGGAGTGTCAGGGGCTTTGACGTTTTCTTCGCGTAGGCGGCGCAGCAGTGCCGGGATCGGAATTTTTACCGGGCAGACCTCACCGCAGGCGCCGCACAGCGACGAGGCGCTCGGGTGGTCCGGGACTTTCGCCAGGCCAACCAGGTGCGGGGTGATGATCTTGCCGATCGGGCCCGGATAAACCTCGCCATAGGCATGGCCACCGATGCGCGTGTAGACCGGGCAATGGTTCATGCAGGCGCCGCAGCGGATGCAGTTCAGGGTCTGGCGCAGTTCGCTGTCGGCAAAGGCCTGGCTGCGACCGTTGTCGAGCAAAACCAGGTGCACTTCTTGCGGGCCGTCGAGTTCATGTGCCTTGCGCGGGCCGGAGATCATGTTGACGTAAGTGGTGATTGGCTGACCGAGGGCCGAGCGTGTCAGCAAGGAGAGCAGGGGTACGACGTCGCGCAGGTTTTCGACGACTTTCTCGATCCCGGTGACGGCGATGTGTACCGGCGGCACGGTGGTCGACATGCGGCCGTTGCCTTCGTTTTCCACCAGCAGCAGGGTGCCGGTTTCGGCCACGGCGAAGTTGACGCCGGAGACGCCGATGTCCGCTTCGAAGAATTTCTGCCGCAAGACCTTGCGACCGATCTGAATGAGTTGGTCAACGTCCTTGGTGTATTCCACGCCAAGTTTGTCGTGGAACAAGGACGCGACCTGACCGGCATTCTTGTGGATCGCCGGCATAATAATGTGTGAAGGCTTCTCGTGGTCGAGCTGGACGATGAACTCGCCCATGTCCGACTCAAGGCATTCAACGCCTTGTTCAGCGAGGACATGGTTCATCTCCATCTCTTCGCTGACCATCGATTTGCCCTTGATCACTTGCCGCGCCTCGTGAGCCCGGATGATCGACAAGACGATGCCATTGGCCTCGTCCACCGTTTCCGCCCAGTGCACTGTCACACCGTTGCGGGTCAGGTTCTGTTCCAGTTGCTCGAGCAGGTCGGGCAACTTGGATAACGCGCGGGCACGAATAGCATTGCCCAGGGCGCGTAAGTGTTCTCGCTCAAAGGCATCGCTGAAGGACGCTGCCCGTTTTGCCATCAGTGAATCCATTGCACTGCGAAAGTTGTTTCGCAGTTGCTTGTCACCCAACGCCTCGTGAGCACGGGTGCGAAAGTCTTCTTCAACCGCTACCGTTGGAATCAGCGTGGAAGTGCTCATTTTGCACCTCCGGTTCGCTGCCAGAGGAAGCTGGCCAGATGTTGGCCGCGTAACGCTTCATTCTGTTTTTCCAACGAGCCGTTGATGTTCATCAAACAGCCGCAGTCGGCACTCAGCACTGTGTGTGCGCCGGATTCCTTCAGGGCTTTGGTCTTGTCAGCGACCATCGCACCGGAAATGTCTGGCATTCGGACGCTGAATGTCCCACCAAAGCCACAGCATTCACTTTCGTGGCTGTGGTCGACCCGTTCCACGTTACTCAGTTGCGACAACAATTCGCGACCATGCAAGTGGGTATTCATCTCACGTCGTGCCGAGCACGAGGTGTGCAACGCCACTTTGACCGGCTTGCCGCTGTCCTTGAGCTGCACCTTGCAGACGAATAGCAGAAACTCGGCCAGCTCATAGGTTCGCGCCGCCAGGGCCTGGACCTGTTTCAACGTGTCCGGCTCGTCCTTGAACAAGTCGGCGTAATGCTCGCGCAGCATGCCTGCGCAGGAGCCCGAAGGCACCACCACCGGATAATCCCCGGCAAACAGCGCCAGTTGCGAGCGCGCCACGGTCCGGGCCTGTTCGGTGTAACCCGAGGTGTAGGCCGGTTGTCCGCAGCAGCTTTGCCCTTGCGGGTACTCCACGCGAATGCCTTCGCGTTCGAGCAGGTGAATCGCGTCCATCCCGGCTTCGGGATAAAACAGGTCGACCACACACGTGCCGAACAGGTAGACCCGCTGCGGTTTCTCGCTGGGGTACTGACGCGGTTCAGGCAGTGGCGGGGCGACACGGGTCGCGTTCGGCACAGCATTGTAAAAAAGCTCGCTCATCAGGCGTGTCTCTCGGCCGGTTATCCGTCCGCTGAGGCTACTGACTATAAAGCGGGAAGCTTTCAGCAGCCTTGCAGACCGGGTGGTGAGTCGCTGACGCCAGGGCCAAAGCCCGGCGTCGGTTTTTTCGGTGTTTCGCGTAGCGTTTAGTGCACCAGCATGCCGGTAAACCAGTACGCCTGAGCCAGCGTAATCAGGCCGACGATAGTGGCAAAGAATAGGCTGTGCTTGAGGGTGAAGCGGAACAGGTCGGATTCCTTGCCCACCAGGCCGGTCGCAGCGCAGGCCACGGCGATCGATTGTGGCGAGATCATCTTGCCGGTCACGCCACCACTGGTGTTCGCTGCCACCAACAGCACGTCGTTAACGCCGATCTGGTGTGCAGTGGTCGCTTGCAGCGAGCTGAACAGCGCGTTGGACGAAGTGTCCGAACCGGTCAGAAACACTCCCAGCCAGCCGAGGAATGGCGAGAAGAACGGGAAGGCCGCGCCGGTGGCTGCCAGTACCAGCGCCATGGTCGATGACATGCCCGAATAGTTGGTGACGAAGGCGAAGGCCAGCACCATGCCGATCGACAAAATAGGCCAGCGCAGTTCAAAGAAGGTTTCTTTTAATGTGGTAAGACCAATTTTGAAATTGATCTTCAGGATCAGCATCGAGATCAGTGCGGAGAAGAAAATCGCCGTGCCGGTCGCCGAAATCGGATCGAGTTTGAACGCCGCCGGAATGGCGGTCGGGGCGGCTACGATTGGGGCAGTCTTGATCACCAGTTGGTCCAGGTGCGGGATGGCGAAGTTGAACACCCAGCCATACATCGAACCGCCAGCGGCGAACATTGCCTTGAAGGGTTTCAGGGTCCAGATGGTCACCAGCACGGTGAGAATCAAGAACGGCGACCAGGCTTTGAAGATCTCACCGAAGCTGTAAGGCGAAGGTTGGGTCGTGCGCGGTTGGCCGAAACCTCCGGCGCTTTTCACGGTTGCTGCACCGACGCTGGCGGTCGCTTCGGCGAACGAACGCTTGGGCTGCCAGACCTTGAGGAACAGGGTCAGGGAGACCAGGCTGACCAGTGCCGAGGTGATGTCCGGCAGCTCGGGGCCGATGAAGTTCGAGGTGAAGAACTGGGTGACGGCAAAACTCAAGCCGGCTACCAGTGCTGCGGGCCAGGTTTCCCGAACGCCGCGCAGGCCGTCCATCATGAACACCAGCCAGAACGGCACGAATAGCGACAGCAGTGGCAGTTGGCGACCCGCCATGGCGCCGATCTTGAACGAGTCGATTCCGGTTACTTGGCCGGCCACGATAATCGGAATCCCCAGTGCGCCGAAGGCTACCGGCGCAGTGTTGGCAATCAGGCACAGGCCGGCGGCGTACAGCGGGTTGAAACCCAGCCCTACCAGCAGCGCGGCGGTAATCGCCACCGGTGCGCCGAATCCGGCGGCACCTTCCAGGAATGCGCCGAAGCAGAAACCAATCAGCAACACTTGCAGGCGTTGATCGTCGGTAATCGACAGCACCGAGCTGCGGATTACTTCGAACTGGCCGCTCTTGACCGTCAGTTTGTAGAGGAACACCGCGGCCACGATGATCCAGGCAATCGGCCACAGTCCGTAGGCAAATCCATAGCCAGCAGCAGCGAAGGCCATGTCGACAGGCATCTGGAAGGCAAAGATCGCCACCAGAATCGACAGCGCCAGGGTGATGCTCCCGGCGACGTGTCCTTTGAGGCGAAACACGGCCAAAGCGAGGAAGAAAAATACGATGGGGATAACGGCCGCGAGTGCGGACAAGCCGAGGCTGCCGAGCGGGCTGTAGAGCTGTTGCCAGGTTTGCATATGGGGTGGCCCCTAATTGTTGTTGGTCAGGCACTGGTCAGCGTTCTTGGATAATTGGTAATACCAATTTACAATCGCTGTTGGCTAGGGTAAAAGCCTTCGGTGTGGTGTGTCAATTTGCCGCCCTGAAACTTTCGTCGAATGAGCGGTGCAGAGATCATCTGATCTGTTCGATCAAACGCCGTCTGGTAGGTGCTGGCGCGACGCCAATAGGCCAGAATAGAGAGCCCGGCGAGCCGTCGGGATCGTGGAGAATGAGTTATGGGGTTTGATCAGATTCGTCAGCGCCGTTTGTCTGACGATATTGTCGAGCGGCTCGAAGGGATGATCCTTGAGGGCACGCTGAAGTCCGGTGAGCGATTGCCGGCGGAGCGCGCTCTGGCTGAGCAGTTCGGTGTATCGCGCCCTTCATTGCGTGAGGCGATCCAGAAACTGGCGGCCAAGGGACTGCTGGTCAGTCGCCAGGGCGGCGGCAACTATGTGGTTGAATCGCTCGGTTCAACCTTCAGCGATCCGCTGCTGCACCTGCTGGAAAGCAACCCCGAAGCCCAGCGTGATCTGTTGGAGTTTCGCCATACGCTGGAAGCTTCATGCGCCTATTACGCTGCATTGCGCGCGACGGATGTTGACCGCGAGCGACTGACTGCGGCATTCGAAGAGTTGCAGGATTGCTACTCGCGGCATGATCAGGTGAGCCGTGCGGAAGAGGGCGCAGCGGATGCGAACTTTCACCTGGCCATTGCCGAAGCCAGTCACAACGCGGTGCTGTTGCACACCATTCGCGGGCTGTTCGATCTGCTCAAGCGCAACGTGGTGACCAACATCGGTGGCATGTACAAGCAGCGCGTCGAAACCCGCGACATGCTGATCAGTCAGCACCGGGAGTTGTATCAGGCGATTATCGATGGGCGTGCAGAGCAGGCGCGAGAAATTTCCAGCCGACACATTCTGTATGTGCAGGAAGTGCTTGAAGAAGTGCGTCAGGAAATGCAGCGCATGGCTCGGGCGGAGCGGCGCAAGGGGATGTAGTTTCGGTGCATGATCGTTCCCACGCTCCCGCGTGGGAATGCATCCCGTGACGCTCTGCGTCACATCCGGAGTGGACGCAGAGCGTCCAAGGCGGCATTCCCACGCAGAGCGTGGGAACGATCAGTGGGGGCGAGTTAGTCTTCCTTGCCCTTGTTCCGCACCGCTCGCTGCAGTTCGCGACCGGCATCGCGCTCGCGCTCGGTATCACGCTTGTCGTATTCCTTCTTGCCCTTGCCCAGAGCGATCTCGCACTTGATCAAGTGCTTGCTCCAGTACAACGACAGGCAGACGCAGGCGTAACCCTTCTGTTGCACGGCGGCAAACAGCTTCTCCAGCTCGCGCTGGTTGAGCAGCAGCTTGCGCGTGCGCGTCGGGTCGGCGATGACGTGGGTGCTGGCGGTGGTCAGCGGAGTGATATGACTGCCGAGCAGCCACGCTTCGCCATCCTTGAGCAGCACATAACTGTCGACCAGTTGTGCCTTGCCTGCACGCAGACTCTTTACTTCCCAGCCGGCCAGGACCATGCCAGCCTCGAATCGGTGTTCGATGAAGTAATCGTGTCGCGCCTTTTTATTCTGCGCGATGGTCCCTTCGGGGTGTTTCTTCTGTTTAGCCATAGGGGCGGCATTATAGGGAGTTGCGCGCGAGTCGGCTACGGTGAACCTGCGTGCTTGAGCGCATTGAGTGAATCCCGGACAATGCGCCCTCTTTTTTGATCGGTTGGGCGTGTTCAGGATGTCGTCAGACAAGGTTTCAGTCCACGGTAGTTGGGCTAGCCGTTGGGTTTTCATACTCGCTGCGACCGGTTCAGCCGTGGGGCTGGGTAGTATCTGGAAGTTCCCCTATATGGTCGGCGTCTATGGCGGCGGCGCGTTTGTGTTGGTGTTTCTGGCGTGTATTGCGCTGATCGGCGTGCCGGTGATGTTGGCCGAAACGCTGATCGGTCGTCGTGCCCGGCAAAGTCCGGCAAATGCCTTGAAGGTCCTGGCGCTTGAAGCCGGGCATTCGGCGAAATGGTCCTGGGGGGCGTTTGCCGGGATGATCACGGCACTGCTGATTCTGTCTTTCTATAGTGTGGTGGGCGGCTGGTCGCTGGATTACATCATCGACATGGGGCGCGGTGACTTCCAGGGCGTGACGGCCGATCAGGTCGGCGCCTATTTTGGTGGGGTGATCGCCGACCCTTGGCGTCTGACGCTGTGGCACACCCTCTTCATGTTGCTGTCGGCGTTCGTTATCGCCAAAGGCGTAGTTGCGGGGCTTGAGCGCAGCCTGCGGATCATGATGCCGTTACTGTTCGTGATGCTGGTGATTCTGTTGGGCTACAGCCTGACCACCGGGCACTTCATGGAAGGTGTGCATTTCATGTTCGACTTCAACCCGGACAAGTTGCTGGACGGCTTGCTGCCGGCCATGGGGCATGCGTTTTTTTCCCTGAGCGTCGGTGTGGGCTCGATCATGATCTACGGTGCTTATATGCCTAAGCATTCGTCGATTTCCGGGACCATCGTCGGCGTTGCGTTACTGGATACCTTTGTTTCGCTGCTGGCCGGCCTGGCGTTGTTTCCGATTGTGTTTGCTGCCGGTTTGAACCCAAGCGAAGGGCCGGGATTGATGTTCGTCAGTCTGCCATTTGCCTTTGGTAACGTTGCATTCGGCCAGTTGATGGGGGTGGTGTTTTTCGTGCTGGTGGCGATTGCGGCCTGGAGTTCGGCGATTTCCTTGCTGGAGCCGATGGTGGCCTACCTGGTTGAGCGGACCAACATCCGTCGTGGCTGGGTGACGTTCTGGCTGGCATTCAGTTGCTGGTTTGTTGGCTTGGGAACAGTGTTTTCCTTCAATATCTGGAAGCAGGCCAAGTTTTTCGTGAATGATGGCGGTGCGTTTCACCTCTACCAGTGGGGGGCGCAAAATGGACTGGATTTCTTTGGCGTGATCGACTTCTTCACCTCGCGGATCATGTTGCCGCTCGGTGGTTTGTGCTTTGTGGTGTTTGCAGGTTGGGTGATGGGCCGTGAAGCGGTGCGCGACGAACTGTCGATGCGCAGCCCGGCATTGTTTGCTCTGACATTGTTCTTGATGCGCTATGTGGCGCCAATCGGCATTCTTGTAGTGTTTGCCGCCCAGCTGTGGAAGTGACGCTGACATGACGACACATATTCAACGTTCGGCCCTGTTGCCGTATCCGGCGCAAGCGCTGTATGACCTGGTCAATGACGTGGCTCGCTATCCGGAATTTTTGCCTTGGTGTTCCGAGGCTGAAGTGCTGGAAAGCTCTGCCGTGCACATGCGTGCAAGCGTAGGCGTGGCCAAGGGCGGGTTAAGCCAGCACTTTGTGACGCGCAATACACTGGTAGCCGGGTCTTCGATCGAGATGCATCTCGAAGAGGGGCCGTTCAATCAGTTGCATGGTGTTTGGGTGTTCAAAGCATTGGGTGAGAAAGCCTGCAAGATCAGCCTGGACCTGTCGTTCGATTATGCCGGGCCGATTGTTCGGGCGACCCTGGGACCGTTGTTCAATCAGGCGGCTAACACGCTGGTGGACGCGTTCTGTCAGCGCGCCAAGCAGTTGCATGGTTAAGCCGGTGATTGACGTCGAGGTGGTGTATGCCGCCGTCGACCGCCAGGTGTTGCTCAAGGTGGCGGTGCCCATGGGCACTACTATACGAGCGGCACTGACTGAATCAGGCATCGCCGAGCAATTCACCGAGCTGGACCTGGCGACGTGTCCCGTGGGGATTTTCGGCAAGGTGATTGCCGACCCTGAGAGTCGTCAGGTTCAGGCAGGTGATCGCATCGAGATTTATCGAGCGTTGCTGGCGGATCCAAAAGAGGTTCGGCGGTTACGTGCGGCCAAGGCTGCGGCGCAGGCCAAGGCCCGGGATCAGTAGATTTCCCAAGTGACAGGCAACAAAAAGCCCGGCGAGCCGGGCTTTTTGTTGCGTCGCAATTTATTGCGGCGAAGTGTCCAACGGTGTTGGCGTCGGGACTGGAACGGTTTCGACTTTGTCGACGTCCTTCTGGATCTGGTCCAGCAGCGAACCCGGCTTTACCGGTTTCTCTGGTTTCGGCTTCTCGGCGTTTTCAACTGGGGCAGCGACGGTGGTGCCGCTGTTTTTGCCGAGAATCGCTTCGTCACGGCTCACGCCAGGCATGAAGTCACCTGACAGGCTGACAAGCTGGTCGTTAGGGTTGAAGATAACGCTGATGCGTTCCTGTTGGCGTTCACCGCCGCCTGGCTGCAGGCTATACAAGTAATCCCAGCGATCGGCATGGAACGTGTCGGTCAGCAGAGGGTTGCCCATGATAAACCGTACTTGCCGACGGGTCATTCCCGGGCGTAACTGGTCTATCATGTCCTGCGTGACGACATTGCCCTGCTGGATGTCGATTTTGTAAACCCCGGGGAATGAACAACCGGCGAGTGCGAGCAGTCCCACAAAGGTGAAACTGGTTAGCAAGAGCTTGGTGTTTTGCATCGGTGGGCGACTTCCACTATCTTGGCTGGGACAACGTAAACGCCGATCATACCCGCATTAAGAGTAGCTGCGAAGCAGCATCGCGAGAAAGCTGACCATGGTTGAAAATAGCGAACTACGCAAAGCCGGCCTCAAAGTGACCCTGCCACGGGTCAAAATTCTGCAAATGCTCGATTCCGCCGAGCAACGTCACATGAGTGCTGAAGATGTTTACAAGGCGCTGATGGAAGCTGGCGAGGATGTCGGTCTGGCCACGGTTTACCGTGTACTGACCCAATTCGAAGCGGCTGGTCTGGTGGTCCGTCACAATTTCGATGGCGGCCACGCGGTCTTCGAGCTGGCTGACGGCGGCCACCACGACCATATGGTTAACGTGGAGAACGGTGAAGTGATCGAGTTCTTCGAGGAAGAAATCGAAAAGCTTCAGAAGGCGATCGTCGAGAAGCACGGCTTCGAGTTGGTGGATCACAACCTGGTGCTGTACGTGCGCAAGAAAAAGTAAGCATGTCGCGCGGATTTCTGGTCCGCGAAACGAACGAAGGCGACCCAAGGGTCGCCTTCGTGCTGTCTGGTGACTTTAAATTTTTGCCGTCACGACCATTTTCTTTGCATGGGCCAGGGACTCCTTGGTCAGGTCGATCCCTCCCAGCATTCGCGCCACTTCTTCAATTCGTTCATTTTTGCTCAGCTTGGACACGGCGGTGTGCGTGGCATCGTCACCGCGCACCTTGTGGACAAATAGATGCTGATGGCCTTGGGAGGCTACTTGCGGCAAGTGAGTGACGGTCAGCACCTGTCCGCGCTCCCCGAGTCGGCGCAAGAGCTGGCCGACAATTTCCGCCGTCGGGCCACCAATGCCGACGTCGACTTCGTCGAACACCAGTGTTGGCACTCGCGAGGTTTGTGCGGTGATCACCTGGATGGCCAGGCTGATTCGTGACAGCTCACCACCCGATGCGACTTTGGCCAAGGCCTTGAGCGGTTGCCCCGGGTTGGCGCTGACCAGCAGTTCCACCTGTTCGAGGCCGTTGGGCAGCAGTTCGGTGCTGGTGTTGGGGCGTAGTTCAATGGTGAAGCGGCCGCCAGGCATGCCCAGGCGTTGGATTTCCTGTTCGACGGCATTGGCCAGGCTGGTCGAAGCCTGATGACGCAAATCGCTCAGCTCCCGGGCTTTTTCCTGGTAGTGCCGGGCGAATGCACCCAGCTCTTCGCTCAGTCGTTCGATGGACTCGTCGTTGGCATTCAGTGTTTCGATTTCGTCCAGCAGTCGTTGCTGAAGCTCCGCGACTTCGGTGGGCTGAATCCGGTGTTTGCGCGCCAGGGTGTAGATCGAATCCAGGCGTTCTTCGAGTTGCTGGAGGCGTGCCGGATCGGCATCGAAGTGGTCGAGAAAACGGTTCAGTTCGCCGACGGCTTCTTCCACCTGAATCTGCGCGCTGGTCAGCAGGTTGGTCGCTTCGCCCAGGGCGCCGACCGTATTGTTCACGCTCGACAGGCGATTGAGGCTGGCTGTCAGGGCGTTCAGTACATTGCCGGAATCACTTTCGCTGCACTGCTCGACCACTTGTCGGCAAATTCCCAGTAAGGTTTCGGCGTTGGTCAGGTTTTTGTGTTCCTGCTCCAGTTGCTCCAGCTCACTTTCGCCGAGGCCGAGGTTTTCCAGTTCTTCGAGTTGGTAGCTGAGCAATTGGTGGCGAGCACGCTGCTCGTCGCCGGAGTTGGAGAGGCGCTCCAGCTCCTGGCGGGTCTGGCGCCAGCGCTGGGCGGCCAGTTGTACCTGGCGGGCGAGGTCCGTGGCGCCGGCATATTCGTCGAGCAGCCGACGGTGTGTGTCGGTTTTCAGTAACGATTGGTGTTCATGCTGGCTGTGGATATCGATCAGCAGTTCGCCAAGGGCTTTAAGGTCGCCCAGCGGGCAGGGGCTGCCATTGATGTAGCCGCGCGAGCGACCCTCGGCGGTAATCACCCTGCGCAGGATGCACGGGCCGTCGGTATCGAGGTCGCGCTCGGCCAGCCAGGTACTGGCTTCCGGAATATCGGCCAGGTCGAACGTGGCCAGGATGTCGGCCTTCTCGGCGCCTGGGCGAACCACGCCGCTGTCGGCGCGATCACCAAGGGTCAGGCCCAGGGCATCGAGCATGATCGACTTGCCGGCGCCGGTTTCCCCTGTGATCACGCTCATCCCGCGATCAAGTTCCAGATCGAGATGTTCAACGATGGCGTAGTTATGTACGGACAGGTGCACCAGCATAGAGGCCGCTCCCAGGGTTTAGGTCTGGTTATTTATACAGTGTTTTGTTTCTGGCTGACAATGCCCGTGTTTAGCTCGATTTGCTTGGAAAATGGATTTTTTTAAAACCGCTGGGATATTAAATCAGTCGTTTTGTAAGGGTAATGGCGTTCAGCGCTCCGGGAGCCCTTGAACCTGGAATTTGCGACCCCATATACCGGGGCAGAAGCGCGAGTCGAGTTCGCGCACGATTTTGAAAGGAGAAATCTATGGCTGACGAACAGACGCTGGATACGCAAAATCCAGACGCCAATCAGGCTCCCGAAGCATCGGGTGAAGACCTGGCGGCTCGTGTACAAGTGCTCGAAGAGCAACTGGCTGGCGCGCAGGATCAGTCTTTGCGTGTTGCTGCCGATTTGCAGAACGTCCGTCGTCGCGCTGAGCAGGATGTAGAAAAAGCTCACAAATTCGCGTTGGAGAAGTTCGCCAACGACCTGCTGCCGATCGTCGACAGCCTGGAGCGTGGTCTTGAGCTGTCCAACCCGGACGACGAAAGCATTCGCCCTATGCGTGAAGGCATTCAGCTGACCCTGAAAATGTTCCAGGACACCCTGAAGCGTTATCAGCTGGAAGCGATCGATCCTGAAGGTGAGCCGTTCAACGCGACACATCATCAGGCGATGGCCATGCAGGAAAGTGCAGACGTCGAGCCTAACAGCGTGCTCAAGGTGTTCCAGAAGGGTTACATGCTCAACGGTCGTCTGCTGCGCCCGGCCATGGTCGTGGTCAGCAAGGCTCCGGCGCCGGTTTCGCCTTCGATTGACGAGCAGGCTTGAAATCCGCCGTAAGGCCCCCATTTAGATGTCAAGCGTTTAAGTGCTACCGCAGTTAGCCACCACTGCTGCGGCAACCAAATCCAAAGTTTCGGGAGAGTGAACATGGGCAAAATTATCGGTATCGACCTGGGGACTACCAACTCCTGCGTCTCCGTGCTGGAAAACGGCGTAGCCAAAGTTATCGAAAACGCTGAAGGCGCACGTACTACGCCGTCGATCATCGCTTATGCCAACGATGGCGAGATCCTGGTGGGTCAGTCGGCCAAGCGTCAGGCTGTGACCAATCCGCACAACACCCTGTATGCGGTGAAGCGTCTGATCGGTCGTAAGTTCGACGAAGAAGTCGTACAGAAAGACATCAAGATGGTCCCTTACAAAATCGCCAAGGCTGACAATGGCGACGCTTGGGTTGAAGTGAACGGCCAGAAAATGTCGCCGCCACAGATCTCGGCTGAAATCCTGAAGAAGATGAAGAAAACCGCCGAAGACTACCTCGGCGAGACTGTGACTGAAGCGGTCATCACTGTTCCGGCCTACTTCAACGACAGTCAGCGTCAGGCGACCAAAGACGCCGGCCGTATTGCTGGCCTGGACGTAAAGCGCATCATCAACGAACCAACCGCAGCCGCTCTGGCTTACGGTATGGACAAGGCCAAGGGCGATCACACCGTGATCGTTTATGACCTGGGTGGCGGTACTTTCGACGTCTCCGTAATCGAGATCGCCGAAGTCGATGGTGAGCACCAGTTCGAAGTGTTGGCCACCAACGGTGACACCTTCCTCGGCGGTGAAGACTTCGACATTCGTCTGATCGACTACCTCGTTGACGAATTCAAGAAAGAAAGCGGCATGAACCTCAAAGGTGACCCGCTGGCCATGCAGCGCCTGAAAGAAGCCGCTGAGAAAGCCAAGATCGAGCTGTCTTCGAGCCTGCAGACCGACGTTAACCTGCCGTACATCACTGCAGATGCAACCGGTCCTAAGCACTTGAACGTGAAAATCTCCCGCGCCAAGCTGGAAGCGCTGGTTGAAGACCTGGTTCAACGCACCATCGAGCCTTGCCGCATTGCCCTGAAAGACTCGGGTATCGAAGTTGGCTCGATCAACGACGTGATCCTGGTCGGCGGTCAGACCCGTATGCCACTGGTTCAGAAGCTGGTGACCGAGTTCTTCGGTAAAGAAGCCCGTAAAGACGTTAACCCGGACGAAGCCGTTGCCATGGGTGCTGCTATCCAGGGCGCAGTATTGGCCGGTGACGTGAAAGACGTTCTGCTGCTCGACGTCAGCCCGCTGACTCTGGGTATCGAAACCATGGGCGGCGTGATGACTGCGCTGATCGAGAAAAACACCACGATTCCTACCAAGAAATCGCAAGTGTTCTCGACTGCCGATGACAACCAGGGCGCAGTGACCATTCACGTGCTGCAAGGTGAGCGCAAGCAAGCTGCCCAGAACAAGTCCCTGGGCAAGTTCGACCTGGCCGAGATTCCACCAGCACCACGTGGCGTGCCACAAATTGAAGTGACCTTCGACATCGACGCCAACGGCATCCTGCACGTAGGCGCCAAAGACAAGGCCACCGGCAAGACTCAGTCGATCGTGATCAAGGCTAACTCCGGTCTGTCTGAGGAAGAAATTCAGCAGATGATTCGCGATGCTGAAACCAACGCTGACGAAGACCGCAAGTTCGAAGAGCTGGCCACTGCCCGTAACCAGGGCGACGCGCTGGTTCACTCGACGCGCAAAATGGTCGCTGATGCTGGCGACAAAGTGACTGCTGAAGAGAAGACCGCAATCGAAGCCGCCGTGGTTGCCCTGGAAGCCGCTGTTAAAGGCGACGACAAGGCTGCCATCGAAGCCAAGGTTGAAGAACTGTCGAAAGTCTCCGCTCCGGTGGCGCAGAAGATGTACGCCGAGCAAGCCCAGCCAGCTGAAGGTGCGGCACCGCACGCTGAGAAGGCTGAAAAGGCTGACGACGTTGTCGACGCTGAGTTCGAAGAAGTTAAAGACCACAAGTAAGTTGTTGGTCGGCCGGTTGACTGCCTTTGTGCGGTGACTGGTAGGATGTCGCCGCGCGGGAGCTTGCTCCCGCGTTGGCGTGTCTGGAGTAGATGAATTTTTACAGCATGTGAACTGCGTTCGCATGCTGGCGGTGCGGACGGGGATGCTCCTGCTTTCCGATCCACAGGTATCGCATCGAATCAAAGACCAGGATCGTTGAATTGACGTGAGTTGGGTCCGGGCCTGTATTGGGGCTCAACGAGTTTGGTGAAGCTCAGGAGGGGTTTGCCGAACGTCCTTAAGAGTGCAAAGACTTATGGCAAAGCGTGACTATTACGAAGTGTTGGGTGTTGAGCGTGGCACGAGCGAAACGGACCTGAAAAAGGCCTACCGTCGCTTGGCAATGAAGCACCACCCGGACCGTAATCCTGACGACAAAGCGTCGGAAGAAAAATTCAAAGAGGCCAACGAGGCCTACGAAGTACTGTCCGATTCCAGCAAGCGCGCGGCGTACGACCAGTACGGTCATGCCGGTGTCGACCCAAGCATGGGTGGCGGCGGTGCTGGTTTTGGTGGTCAGAACTTCTCCGATATCTTCGGTGATGTATTCAGTGACTTCTTCGGTGGTGGTCGCGGCGGTTCCCGTGGTGGTGCTCAGCGCGGTAGCGATCTGCGCTACACCCTGGAGCTGAACCTGGAAGAAGCGGTGCGCGGCACAACCGTGAATATCCGTGTTCCGACACTGGTCAACTGCAAGCCGTGCGACGGTTCGGGTGCCAAGAAAGGTTCTGCGCCGGTCACCTGCCCGACCTGTGGTGGTATCGGTCAGGTGCGCATGCAGCAAGGCTTCTTCTCGGTGCAGCAAACCTGCCCGCGTTGCCATGGTCAGGGCAAGATCATTTCCGATCCGTGCAACTCCTGCAATGGCGAAGGCCGTGTCGAAGAGTACAAGACCTTGTCGGTGAAAGTACCGGCTGGCGTTGATACCGGCGACCGCATTCGTCTGTCTGGCGAGGGCGAGGCGGGGACTCAAGGTGGTCCGACTGGCGACCTGTACGTGGTGATCAACGTGCGCGAGCACGCGATCTTCCAGCGTGACGGCAAGCATCTGTTCTGCGAGGTGCCTATCAGCTTCGTCGATGCAGCGCTGGGCGGCGAGTTGGAGATTCCAACCCTTGATGGTCGGGTCAGGCTGAAGATTCCTGAAGGCACGCAGACCGGCAAGCAGTTCCGGGTGCGTGGCAAGGGCGTGGCACCGGTTCGTGGTGGTGGCGCGGGCGACCTGATGTGCAGTGTGGTGGTCGAGACTCCGGTCAATCTGGGGCGTCGTCAGCGCGAGTTGCTGGAAGAGTTCCGCAGTTCCCTGGCGGACGACAACAGCCATTCACCTAAAACCACCGGTTGGTTCGAAGGCGTGAAGCGCTTCTTCGGCGATCTGTAAGGAGTCGGGCATGCGACGTATAGCTGTGATGGGCGCTGCCGGGCGCATGGGCAAGATCCTGATTGAAGCGGTGCAGCAGCGCGCACCATTCACCGGGCTGACGGCGGCAATCGTGCGCCCCGGCAGCACGCTGATCGGCGTGGATGCCGGTGAGCTGGCCTCGCTGGGGCGGATCGGTGTACCGCTGTCCGGTAACCTGGATGCGGTAGCGGATGAGTTCGATGTGTTGATCGACTTCACGCTTCCGGAGGTCATGCTGAAAAACCTGGCGTTCTGCCGCAAGGCGGGCAAGGCCATGGTCATCGGCACTACGGGGCTGGATGCGGCGCAAAAGCAGTTGCTGGCCGAGGCAGGCAAGGACATTCCAATTGTCTTCGCGGCCAATTTCAGTGTTGGCGTGAACCTTTCGCTGAAGCTGCTCGATATGGCGGCTCGCGTGTTGGGTGATGATGCTGATATCGAAATCGTCGAAGCCCATCATCGAAACAAGATCGATGCGCCTTCAGGTACGGCTTTGCGCATGGGCGAAGTGATCGCCAGTGCACTGGATCGTGATCTGCAGAAAGTTGCGGTCTATGGGCGTGAAGGTCACACCGGTGTGCGCGAGCGTGAAACCATTGGTTTCGCCACGGTTCGCGGCGGTGATGTGGTCGGCGATCATACGGTGCTGTTCGCCTGCGAGGGCGAGCGACTGGAGATCACCCACAAAGCGTCCAGTCGCATGACCTTCGCCAAGGGCGCGGTACGTGCTGCATTGTGGCTGGATAGTCGTGAGCCGGGTCTTTACGACATGCAAGACGTGCTCGACCTGCGTTAAGATGCAGTCGAAATCGGGTTCAAACACAACGTTTGAGCCCGATTTATCCCGCCAAGCGACGTCCTGTCGCATTCCCCGGCCTTTTAGGCTCATTGGCGGTAGACCAAAAAAGCCTTTTTCTGTAAGCTACAGCTTTAGTGTGTCCACTAAAAGCGCGCAGAATAATTCAGTGAAGAAGCGGGGTGACGTGTCCATACGTCACTCCGCTTTTTTGCAACCTGCGATCGCCCTTTCAGGCTTTATTTACGGGAGGTCTTCTTGACTAAGCCAGCCATACTCGCCCTTGCTGATGGCAGCATTTTTCGCGGCGAAGCCATTGGAGCCGACGGTCAAACCGTTGGTGAGGTGGTGTTTAACACTGCCATGACCGGCTATCAGGAAATCCTTACCGATCCTTCCTACGCCCAACAGATCGTTACCCTGACTTACCCGCACATCGGCAACACCGGCACCACGCCGGAAGACGCCGAGTCCGACCGCGTCTGGTCTGCAGGTCTGGTGATTCGTGACCTGCCACTGGTTGCGAGCAACTGGCGTAACACGATGTCCCTGTCCGACTACCTGAAAGCCAACAACGTTGTGGCAATCGCCGGTATCGACACTCGCCGCCTGACACGCATCCTGCGTGAAAAAGGCGCGCAGAACGGCTGCATCATGGCTGGCGACAACATTTCCGACGAAGCTGCGATTGCAGCGGCGCGCGGCTTCCCGGGTCTGAAGGGCATGGATCTGGCAAAAGTCGTCAGCACCAAAAAACAGTACGAATGGCGCTCGACGGTCTGGGACCTGAAAACCGACAGCCACGCGACCCTCGAAGCCTCCGAGCTGCCGCATCACGTGGTGGCTTACGACTACGGCGTCAAACTGAACATCCTGCGCATGCTGGTCGAGCGCGGTTGCCGCGTGACCGTGGTGCCGGCGCAAACCCCGGCCAGCGAAGTCCTGGCACTCAAGCCGGACGGCGTGTTCCTGTCCAACGGCCCGGGTGATCCGGAGCCTTGCGACTATGCGATCCAGGCGATCAAGGACATCCTTGAAACCGAGATCCCGGTGTTCGGTATCTGCCTGGGCCACCAACTGCTGGCCCTGGCCTCTGGCGCCAAGACCCTGAAAATGGGTCACGGTCACCACGGTGCCAACCACCCGGTTCAGGATCTGGATTCCGGTGTCGTCATGATCACCAGCCAGAACCACGGTTTTGCGGTAGACGAGGCGACTCTGCCGGGCAACGTTCGCGCGATCCACAAATCGCTGTTCGACGGCACCCTGCAAGGCATCGAGCGTACCGACAAGAGCGCGTTCAGCTTCCAGGGTCACCCTGAAGCCAGCCCTGGTCCGAACGATGTGGCGCCGCTGTTCGATCGCTTCATCAACGAGATGGCCAAGCGACGTTAATCGCCGGGCTTGAGCATGTAGCGAGAAGTCCCTGAGGGTGGCCCCGGTAACCCGGCGGTCCCTGAAGGGCTTCAGAGATTGATCAAGACGGCTTCTCCTCGGGGATTGCCGTCGGACCTGCGGATTTGAGTGACTACCCATGCCAAAACGTACAGACATTAAAAGCATCCTGATTCTCGGCGCTGGCCCGATCGTGATCGGCCAGGCTTGCGAATTCGACTACTCCGGCGCCCAGGCTTGCAAAGCCCTGCGCGAAGAGGGTTACCGCGTCATCCTGGTGAACTCCAACCCGGCCACCATCATGACCGACCCGGCCATGGCCGACGCTACCTACATCGAACCGATCAAGTGGCAGACCGTTGCCAAGATCATCGAGAAAGAGCGCCCGGACGCGCTGCTGCCGACCATGGGCGGCCAGACCGCTCTGAACTGCGCCCTGGACCTGGAGCGCGAAGGCGTTCTGGAGAAGTTCGGCGTAGAGATGATCGGCGCCAACGCTGACACCATCGACAAGGCTGAAGACCGTTCGCGTTTCGACAAGGCGATGAAATCCATCGGCCTGGCTTGCCCGCGTTCCGGCATCGCCCACAGCATGGAAGAGGCCAACGCGGTCCTCGAGAAGCTCGGCTTCCCGTGCATCATCCGTCCGTCCTTCACCATGGGCGGCACCGGTGGCGGTATCGCTTACAACCGCGAAGAGTTCGAAGAAATCTGCGCCCGCGGTCTGGACTTGTCGCCGACCAAAGAGCTGCTGATCGACGAATCGCTGATCGGCTGGAAAGAGTACGAAATGGAGGTTGTCCGCGATAAGAAGGACAACTGCATCATCGTCTGCTCGATCGAAAACTTCGACCCGATGGGCGTGCACACCGGTGACTCGATCACCGTGGCTCCGGCACAGACCCTGACCGACAAGGAATACCAGATCCTGCGTAACGCCTCGTTGGCGGTACTGCGTGAGATCGGCGTTGAAACCGGCGGCTCCAACGTTCAGTTTGGCATCTGCCCAGACACTGGCCGTATGGTCGTGATTGAGATGAACCCGCGTGTGTCCCGCTCTTCGGCACTGGCCTCGAAAGCCACTGGTTTCCCGATTGCGCGTATCGCTGCCAAGCTGGCGATCGGCTACACCCTGGACGAACTGCAGAACGAAATCACCGGCGGCGCTACTCCTGCGTCCTTCGAGCCGTCCATCGACTACGTCGTGACCAAGCTGCCACGCTTCGCCTTCGAAAAATTCCCGAAAGCCGACGCCCGCCTGACTACTCAAATGAAGTCGGTCGGTGAAGTCATGGCCATCGGCCGGACCTTCCAGGAATCCCTGCAGAAAGCCCTGCGCGGCCTGGAAGTAGGCGTTTGCGGTCTGGACGAGAAGCTCGACCTGAGCAATCCGGAAAGCATGAGCGTGCTCAAGCGTGAACTGACCGTGCCGGGCGCCGAGCGTATCTGGTACGTGGCTGACGCCTTCCGTGCCGGCATGACCGTCGAAGAAATCTTCGGCATGAACATGATCGATCCTTGGTTCCTGGTGCAGATCGAAGATCTGATCAAGGACGAAGAGAAGGTCAAGACCCTGGGCATGTCCAGCATTGACCGCGACATGATGTACCGCCTCAAGCGCAAGGGCTTCTCCGATCAGCGTCTGGCCAAGCTGCTGGGTGTGACCGAGAAGAGCCTGCGTACTCACCGTCACAAGCTGGAAGTGTTCCCGGTCTACAAGCGCGTCGACACCTGCGCGGCCGAGTTCGCCACTGATACCGCTTACCTCTACTCGACCTACGAGGAAGAGTGTGAAGCCGCGCCGTCGGGTCGCGACAAGATCATGATTCTGGGTGGCGGTCCTAACCGTATCGGCCAGGGCATCGAGTTCGACTACTGCTGCGTACACGCAGCACTGGCGCTACGCGAAGACGGGTACGAGACCATCATGGTCAACTGCAACCCGGAAACCGTTTCCACCGACTACGACACCTCCGATCGTCTGTACTTCGAGCCAGTGACCCTGGAAGACGTGCTGGAAATCGTCCGCGTCGAGAAGCCAAAAGGCGTGATCGTTCAATACGGCGGCCAGACCCCGTTGAAACTGGCGCGCGCTCTGGAAGCTGCTGGCGTGCCGATCATCGGCACCAGCCCTGATGCCATCGACCGTGCTGAAGACCGTGAACGCTTCCAGCAAATGGTTGAGCGTCTGAACCTGCGTCAGCCGCCGAACGCCACCGTGCGCAGCGAAGATGAAGCGATTCGCGCTGCCAGCAAGATCGGTTACCCGCTGGTCGTGCGTCCGTCCTACGTACTGGGCGGTCGGGCGATGGAAATCGTCTACGAAGAAGACGAACTCAAGCGCTACCTGCGTGAAGCGGTTCAAGTGTCCAACGACAGTCCTGTGCTGCTGGACCACTTCCTCAACTGCGCCATTGAAATGGACGTGGATGCGGTTTGCGACGGCACCGACGTAGTCATCGGCGCGATCATGCAGCACATCGAACAGGCAGGTGTTCACTCCGGTGACTCCGCGTGCTCGCTGCCGCCGTACTCGCTGCCTGCACATATCCAGGACGAGATGCGTGAGCAGGTCAAGAAGATGGCCCTGGAACTGGGCGTGGTCGGCCTGATGAACGTTCAGCTGGCGCTGCAAGGCGAAGACATCTACGTCATCGAAGTCAACCCGCGCGCTTCCCGTACCGTACCGTTCGTGTCCAAGTGCATCGGTGTTTCCCTGGCAATGATCGCGGCTCGCGTGATGGCCGGTAAAACCCTGAAGGAAATCGGTTTCACCAAGGAAATCATTCCTAACTTCTACAGCGTGAAAGAAGCGGTGTTCCCATTCGCCAAATTCCCTGGCGTTGACCCGATCCTTGGCCCGGAGATGAAGTCCACCGGTGAAGTGATGGGCGTGGGCGACACCTTCGGCGAAGCCTTTGCCAAAGCCCAGATGGGCGCCAGCGAAGTGCTGCCGACCGGCGGTACTGCGTTCATCAGCGTGCGTGATGACGACAAGCCACTGGTTGCAGGCGTAGCCCGTGATCTGATCAACTTGGGTTTCGAAGTGGTCGCCACTGCCGGTACTGCCAAGGTGATTGAAGCTGCAGGGCTGAAAGTGCGCCGTGTGAACAAGGTGACCGAAGGTCGTCCGCACGTGGTCGACATGATCAAGAATGACGAAGTCACGCTGATCATCAACACCACCGAAGGTCGTCAGTCGATCGCTGATTCGTACTCCATTCGTCGTAATGCCTTGCAGCACAAGATCTACTGCACTACCACCATTGCTGCTGGCGAAGCTATCTGCGAAGCGCTGAAGTTCGGTCCCGAGAAGACTGTGCGCCGCTTGCAGGATCTACACGCAGGATTGAAGGCATGATCAAATACCCAATGACCGTTAAGGGGGCGAAAGCCCTGGAAGAAGAACACGCTCACCTGACCAAGGTCGTCCGTCCGAAGCTCAGCCAGGACATCGGTACGGCTCGCGAGTTGGGTGACTTGAAGGAAAACGCCGAATACCACGCTGCTCGCGAGCAGCAGGGTATGGTCGAGGCGCGGATCCGTGACATCGAAGGCCGCATGCAGAATGCGGTGATCATCGATGTCACGAGTATTCCTCACACCGGCAAAGTGATTTTCGGTACCACCGTTGAAATCGCCAACGTCGAAACGGATGAAAGTGTCACTTACCACATCGTGGGCGAGGATGAGGCTGACTTCAAACTCGGCAAGATCTCCGTCAGTTCACCACTTGCTCGCGCCTTGATTGCCAAGGAAGAGGGCGATGTGGTGGCGGTCAAAACGCCTAGCGGCGTTATCGAGTACGAGATTGTCGAAGTCCGCCATATCTGAAGGCAAGCGCCTGCTTCGTGCGGGCGCCATGCTTTGGCAACTGACTCAGATGTTATGGGTTGGTGGTCTGTGGTTGTTGCACATCGGTCTGCTGCCGGTGCTGAGCCGTATTGGCTTGGCACCGCTGCTGATCGAAGAAATTTCAAGCATGCTGAGTGCGCTGCTGGTCGGGTTTTCAGCGGCGTGCGTGGTTTTTCAGGTTTTGGTGCTGGTCCAGGCCAAGGGCCTTGTCAGTCTATGGCGCGATATTCGCGGGCAACTGCTGTTGATGGCGCTATACGCGAGTGCGATGTACTTCGTCGTGCGAATCGACTGGCCGCAGGCGCAGCACTGGTTGTTGTTCAGCTATCTTGTGCTGGGTTTTTCCGGGTTGCTGCTGGTTTTACAGCCGGTGCCGGGATGGGGTGGCAGGGTGCGCGAAGCACACCCTTGACCCGTATCATCACTTGAAGCGATGAACGTTCGACAACTGCTTGTTGACGCTGAAGTTCTTGCGGTAAATCAGCGCCATCTTGCCGATGACTTGCACCAGATCCGCTTTGCCGGCCTTGCACAGTTCTGCAATGGCTGCCAGGCGCGATTCGCGATCGAGGATGCTGAGCTTGATCTTGATCAGCTCGTGATCGCCCAATGCGCGTTCCAGTTCGGCTAAAACACCTTCAGTCAAACCGTTGTCAGCCACAGTCAAAACTGGTTTCAGATGGTGGCCAATGGACTTGTACTGTTTCTTCTGCTCTTGAGTGAGCGGCATAATCTGACCCCTGCGTCTGATCTTGTAAAAAGCGGCGGCCAGTTTACCCGAGCGAGTCCGGGACCGCCCAGTTAATCGCGACTCGTTTATTTTTTTGAGGTGGCCCGTGGCCCGTTCCAAGACTAGCCTTAACTGGCTGAAAGAGCATTTCAACGACCCATACGTCAAAATGGCGCAAAAAGACGGGTATCGTTCGCGTGCCAGCTACAAATTGCTGGAGATCCAGGAAAAGGATCGCCTGATCCGTCCGGGCATGACCGTTATCGACCTCGGTGCAGCGCCGGGTGGCTGGTCTCAAGTGACCAGTCGTCTGATTGGTGGTCAGGGTCGTTTGATCGCCTCCGACATCCTGGAAATGGACAGCATCCCCGATGTGACCTTCATTCAGGGCGACTTTACCGAAGATGCGGTGCTGGCTCAGATCCTCGAGGCGGTCGGAAATACGCAGGTAGACCTTGTGATTTCCGATATGGCCCCCAATATGAGTGGATTGGCAGCTGTAGATATGCCACGGGCGATGTTCCTCTGCGAGTTGGCGCTGGATCTCGCCGGTCGGGTTTTACGGCCAGGTGGTGATTTTTTGATCAAGGTCTTCCAGGGTGAAGGCTTCGACGAATACCACAAGGAAATCCGCAAGCTGTTTGACAAGGTACAGATGCGCAAACCTTTGTCTTCGCGTGACAGGTCTCGCGAGCAGTACTTGCTGGGACGCGGTTTCCGCGGTGTTGAAGGTTCCGAGAGCGTCGAGCGTTTCTAAGGGGGCGATAGGTTTTTTTGTATCGCTTTACAGAGCCGGTATAACGAATATTGTGTAGTCATTGTTTCACAAAGGGTTACAGACGGCGCCTGCCAGAGCCGTAGGTAATGTAGTAAGTTAGGCCGGTGAATATCATGCGAAGCGCGCGCCAGTAGCGGAGCTTGCTTCAGAGGGTAGTTAATTGAACGATATGGCAAAGAATCTGATCCTGTGGTTGATCATCGCGGCTGTCCTCGTGACGGTGATGAACAACTTCTCCAGCCCTAACGAGCCACAGACCCTCAACTATTCCGACTTCATCCAGCAGGTCAAGGATGGCAAGGTCGAGCGCGTAGCCGTGGACGGCTATGTCATTACTGGCAAGCGCAATGATGGCGACAGCTTCAAGACCATTCGTCCGGCCATTCAGGACAACGGTCTGATCGGCGATCTGGTGGATAATCACGTAGTCGTTGAGGGCAAGCAGCCTGAGCAGCAAAGCATCTGGACTCAGCTCCTGGTTGCCAGCTTCCCGATCCTGGTGATCATCGCCGTCTTCATGTTCTTCATGCGGCAGATGCAGGGCGGTGCCGGCGGTAAGGGCGGACCGATGAGCTTCGGCAAGAGCAAGGCGCGCCTGCTCTCCGAAGATCAGGTGAAAACCACCCTGGCTGACGTTGCCGGTTGCGACGAAGCCAAGGAAGAAGTGGGTGAGCTGGTCGAGTTCCTGCGTGATCCGGGCAAGTTCCAGCGCCTGGGTGGGCGTATTCCTCGCGGTGTGCTGATGGTGGGGCCTCCGGGTACCGGTAAAACCCTGCTGGCCAAAGCCATTGCCGGTGAAGCCAAAGTCCCGTTTTTCACCATCTCCGGTTCCGACTTCGTCGAAATGTTCGTCGGTGTGGGTGCCAGCCGTGTTCGCGACATGTTCGAGCAGGCTAAAAAACACGCTCCATGCATCATCTTCATCGATGAAATCGACGCTGTCGGTCGTCATCGTGGTGCTGGCATGGGGGGTGGTCACGACGAGCGTGAACAGACTCTCAACCAGTTGCTGGTAGAGATGGACGGTTTCGAAATGAATGACGGCATCATCGTCATTGCCGCAACCAACCGTCCTGACGTACTTGACCCTGCGCTCCTGCGTCCGGGCCGTTTCGACCGTCAGGTTGTCGTAGGGCTGCCGGATATTCGTGGTCGTGAGCAAATCCTGAAAGTCCACATGCGCAAAGTGCCGATGGGTGATGACGTTGCTCCGGCGGTTATCGCGCGTGGTACGCCTGGTTTCTCTGGTGCCGACCTGGCCAACCTGGTGAACGAGGCTTCGCTGTTCGCTGCCCGTACCGGCAAGCGCGTTGTCGAGATGAAAGAGTTCGAGCTGGCGAAAGACAAGATCATGATGGGCGCTGAGCGCAAGTCCATGGTCATGTCCGAAAAAGAAAAGCAGAACACTGCCTATCACGAAGCGGGGCACGCGATCGTTGGTCGTGTGGTTCCCGAGCATGATCCGGTCTACAAGGTCTCGATCATCCCGCGCGGCCGAGCGTTGGGTGTGACGATGTTCCTGCCAGAAGAGGATCGCTACAGCCTGTCCAAGCGTGCGTTGATCAGCCAGATCTGCTCGCTGTACGGCGGCCGTATTGCTGAAGAGATGACCTTGGGCTTCGATGGCGTGACCACGGGTGCGTCGAATGACATCATGCGTGCCAGCCAGATTGCACGAAACATGGTCACCAAGTGGGGCCTGTCAGAAAAACTCGGTCCTTTGATGTATGCCGAAGAAGAGGGCGAAGTGTTCCTCGGTCGCGGCGGCGGTGGTCAGCACGCCAGCTTCTCGGGCGAGACTGCCAAGCTGATCGACTCGGAAGTGCGCAGCATCATTGATCAGTGCTACGGCACGGCCAAGCAGATCTTGACGGATAACCGCGACAAGCTCGATGCCATGGCCGATGCGCTGATGAAGTACGAAACCATTGATGCCGAACAGATCGATGACATCATGGCTGGCCGCACGCCGCGTGAGCCTCGTGACTGGTCGGGTGGCACCGGTACTCCTCCTGTCGTACAGGAAGAGCGTCCGGAAACTCCCATCGGTGGCCCGGCCGCCGACGTCTAAGGTTTGAAATGACTCTTGTACAGTCCTCAACCCGGTTGCCTTGCGGTAACCGGGTTCTTGATTTGGCTCATGCGCATGTCATGGGCATCCTCAATGTCACTCCCGATTCCTTCTCCGACGGTGGTCGCTTCAGTCAGCTCGATGCTGCTCTGCGACACGCTGAGGCGATGGTGGCTGCTGGTGCGACCCTCATTGATGTTGGTGGCGAGTCGACCCGGCCTGGCGCACGGGCGGTCTCGCCGCTTGAGGAGTTAGAGCGCGTGGCGCCGATCGTCGAGCGTATTCATCGCGAACTGGACGTGATTATCTCGGTCGATACCTCGACACCTGCGGTCATGCGTGAAACTGCACGCCTGGGAGCAGGTCTGATCAACGACGTGCGTTCGCTGCGTCGAGACGGCGCGCTGGATGCAGCAGCAGCCACCGGATTGCCGGTGTGCCTGATGCATATGCTCGGTGAGCCGGGAGATATGCAGGACAACCCGCATTATGATGACGTGACGAGAGAGGTTGGTGAGTTTCTCGCCGAGCGTATGGCGTCGTGTGCTGCGGCCGGTATTCCGGCCGAACGGATCATTCTTGATCCGGGTTTCGGGTTTGCGAAAAACTTGCAGCACAATTTGAGTCTGTTCAAGCATATGGAAGCCCTGCATGCCTTGGGGCGGCCCCTGTTGGTCGGGGTTTCGCGAAAGAGCATGATCGGGCAGGCATTGAATCGCCCGGTGGGAGAGCGGCTGCATGGCGGCCTGGCTCTCGCGGCGTTGGCTGTCGTCAAGGGTGCGCGCATCTTGCGTGTGCATGACGTGGCCGAAACAGTCGATGTGGTACGGATGATCACAGCAGTTGAATCAGCCGAATAAGAATGATGGAGCACTTATGACTAAGAAATATTTTGGCACCGACGGCATTCGTGGTCGGGTCGGTGAATATCCGATTACCCCTGAATTCATGCTCAAGCTTGGTTGGGCGGCGGGCATGGCCTTTCGCAGTAAGGGTGCTTGCAAGGTTCTTGTCGGCAAGGACACTCGAATCTCTGGTTATATGTTCGAATCGGCGCTTGAGGCCGGGCTTACCTCTGCCGGGGCTGATGTCATGCTGCTGGGGCCGATGCCTACTCCGGCTATCGCCTATTTGACGCGTACCTTCAATGCTGAGGCCGGTATTGTAATCAGTGCTTCGCACAATCCTCATGACGATAACGGCATCAAGTTCTTCTCCGGCCAAGGCACGAAATTGCCGGATGATGTTGAGCTGATGATCGAAGAATTGCTCGATATGCCGATGACCGTGGTTGAGTCGAGCAAGATCGGCAAGGTCTCGCGAATCAACGATGCGTCGGGTCGTTACATCGAGTTCTGCAAAAGCAGTGTGCCAACCGGCACCAATTTCGCTGGTTTGAAAATTGTGATCGATTGCGCACACGGTGCTACCTATAAGGTGGCTCCGAGTGTTTTCCGTGAGCTGGGTGCGCAGGTGACGGTGCTTTCTGCGCAGCCTGACGGTCTGAACATCAATCACAATTGCGGTTCGACCCATATGGGGCAATTGCAGGCAGCTGTAGTGGCTGAGCACGCAGATCTTGGTATTGCCTTCGATGGTGATGGCGATCGGGTACTGATGGTTGATCACACGGGCGCGATCGTCGATGGCGACGAATTGTTGTTCATCATCGCGCGCGACCTGCATGAGCGTGGCAAATTGCAGGGCGGTGTTGTTGGAACCTTGATGAGTAACCTGGGGCTGGAGCTGGCCCTGGCGGATCTGGGGATTCCTTTTGTACGGGCCAACGTCGGTGACCGCTATGTAATCGCCGAACTGCTTGAGCGCAATTGGCTGGTGGGTGGTGAGAACTCCGGCCATGTCGTGTGCTTCAGTCATACCACCACGGGTGACGCGATTATCGCTGCGTTGCAGGTGTTGTTGGCGCTGAAGCGTCGTTCCGAAGGGCTTGCTCAATCGCGTCAGGCGCTACGCAAGTGTCCTCAGGTATTGATCAATGTGCGTTTCGGCGGCGGCGAAAACCCGGTCGAGCATGCGACTGTCAAAGAAGTCAGCGAGCGCGTCACCAAGGCTATGGCCGGGCGTGGTCGCGTGTTGTTGCGCAAGTCTGGCACAGAGCCGCTGGTGCGGGTCATGGTCGAAGGTGAGGACGAAACACTGGTTCGCGGTTACGCCGAAGAGCTGGCAAAACTGGTTGCTGAAGTTTCTGCCTGATTTCGGCTTGCCAGTAATGATGTGGTTGGGTAACATCTGCGCCCACTTTGACCGACGAGGTACAGCATGCGTCGCCCTATGGTAGCTGGTAACTGGAAGATGCACGGTACCCGCGCCAGCGTCGCTGAGCTGATAAACGGCCTTCGTCATCTGGCCTTGCCGAGCGGTGTTGAGGTCGCGGTATTCCCGCCTTGCTTGTATGTCAATCAAGTGATTGATGGCTTGGAAGGTACGTCGATTTCGGTCGGTGCGCAGAATTCTGCGGTGGAAGCCATGCAAGGTGCATTGACCGGTGAGATTGCGCCGAGTCAGTTGGTGGATGCAGGTTGTTCCCTGGTGCTCATTGGGCACTCCGAGCGTCGCCAGATCATCGGCGAGCGTGACGAGACGCTGATTCGCAAGTTTGCAGCGGCACAGGCATGTGGCTTGATTCCGGTGTTGTGCATAGGGGAGACCCTTGAACAGCGTGAGGCCGGAAAAACGCTTGAGGTTGTCGGGCATCAGCTGGGCAGCATCATCGACGAGCTGGGTGTTGGTGTATTTGCAAAAGCAGTAATCGCTTACGAGCCGGTCTGGGCCATTGGCACCGGGCTGACTGCTTCGCCGCAACAAGCGCAGGATGTGCATGCAGCCATTCGTGCACAGTTGGCGGCAGAGAATTCTGAGGTCGCACAAGGTGTGCGGCTTCTATACGGCGGCAGCGTGAAGGCGGCCAATGCGGTCGAACTGTTCGGCATGCCGGATATCGATGGGGGGCTCATTGGTGGAGCTTCCCTGAATGCAGATGAGTTCGGTGCGATTTGTCGCGCCGCGGGAAACTGAAAAAATGCTGGAAACAGTCGTAGTCGTTTTTCATCTGCTGGGTGCACTGGGCGTAGTTGCTCTCGTATTGCTGCAGCAGGGTAAAGGTGCGGACGCTGGCGCGTCTTTCGGAGCAGGTGCTTCAAATACTGTGTTCGGAAGCCAAGGTTCCTCTACCTTTCTTAGTAAGTTTACTGCTATACTTGCCGCAGGTTTCTTCATAACCAGCTTAGGGTTAGGTTACTTTGCTAAAGAGAAAGCTCACCAGCTGACTCAAGTAGGTTTGCCAAACCCAGCAGTGTTGGAAGTTCCAAAGCAAAAACCGGCTTCTGATGATGTCCCGGTGCTTCAAGAGCAAAAGTCGGCAACCAATGCGACTGACGTACCTCCAGCTCAAGAGCAAAAGTAAGAAGGGTTTCAAGCGTAGTATTGCCGAGGTGGTGGAATTGGTAGACACGCAACCTTGAGGTGGTTGTGCCCATAGGGTGTAGGGGTTCGAGTCCCCTTCTCGGTACCAATTATCAGGAGAGCCCGCTGTTGCGGGCTTTCTTGTAGGTGGAAGGTTACATTGACCCTGTTAGGGATCGGTCGTATACTTCCGCCCCAGCTTTGTCGCGGGGTGGAGCAGTCTGGTAGCTCGTCGGGCTCATAACCCGAAGGTCGTCGGTTCAAATCCGGCCCCCGCAACCAGTTTCAGGAGCCCCTTTTCAGGGGCTTTTTGTTAGCTGGACACTTTATAACGCCGCTGTTCAACGGCGTTTCAGGGATGGGCGTTTCGCCCATTTTTTTATTTTGCATAGCATGCACATACATGCACGAGGGGGTTCAGGTGTCGAGCAAGCTAGAACAGTTGCAGGCCTTGTTGGCCCCGGTGGTCGTGGCCCTTGGCTATGAATGCTGGGGTATTGAGTTTTCGGCTCAAGGTCGCCACTCACTGTTGCGCGTTTATATCGATAAAGAAGGCGGAGTGCTGGTGGACGATTGTGCCATCGTCAGCCGTCAGATCAGCGGTGTGCTGGATGTTGAAGATCCGATCTCCGTTGAATACACCCTTGAAGTTTCCTCGCCTGGCATGGAACGCCCGCTGTTCACGCTTGAACAGTTTGCAAAGTTTGCCGGTGACCAAGTGAAGATCAAGCTGCGCTCGCCTTTCGAAGGTCGACGCAACTTTCAGGGCCTTCTGCGCGGTGTAGAAGAGCAGGACGTCGTGGTGCAGGTTGAAGACCATGAATTCCTGTTGCCGATCGATATGATCGACAAGGCCAACATTATTCCCAGTTTTGACTGAGACGCGGATCCCGCGGATCCAATGGCTTGCGAAAGGCGAGGCGTACGATGAGCAAAGAAGTACTGCTGGTTGTTGAGTCGGTATCCAATGAAAAGGGCGTACCGGCAAACGTAATTTTTGAAGCGCTGGAGCTGGCTCTGGCCACCGCTACCAAAAAGCGTTTTGAAGACGAAGTTGATCTGCGTGTGGAAATCAATCGCCACACCGGTGCTTATGAAACTTTCCGTCGCTGGACGGTAGTCGAAGAAGCAGACCTGGATGATCCGGCTGTTGAAACCTGGCCGAGCAAGGTTCAGGAAACGCATCCTGGCGCGAAGGTCGGTGATGTAGTCGAAGAAAAAATCGAGTCCATCGAATTCGGCCGCATTGCTGCGCAGACTGCCAAGCAAGTTATCGTGCAGAAAGTTCGCGAAGCCGAGCGTGCTCAAGTCGTTGATGCCTACCGCGAGCGTCTGGGAGAAATCATCTCAGGCACCGTGAAAAAAGTAACCCGCGACAACGTGATTGTTGATCTGGGTAACAACGCTGAAGCGCTGCTGGCTCGTGAAGATATTATTTCTCGCGAAACTTTCCGGGTGGGTGTGCGCCTGCGTGCACTGCTCAAGGAAATCCGCACCGAGAACCGCGGCCCGCAGCTGATTCTGTCGCGTACCGCGCCAGAAATGCTGATCGAGTTGTTCCGCATCGAAGTACCGGAAATCGCTGAAGGCCTGATCGAAGTAATGGCTGCGTCCCGTGATCCGGGCTCGCGCGCCAAGATCGCGGTCCGCTCCAAAGACAAACGCATCGATCCGCAAGGTGCTTGCATTGGTATGCGCGGTTCGCGCGTCCAGGCAGTATCGGGCGAATTGGGCGGTGAGCGTGTGGATATCGTCCTGTGGGACGACAACCCGGCGCAGTTCGTGATCAACGCCATGTCCCCGGCTGAGGTTGCGGCAATTATCGTTGACGAAGATGCCCATGCAATGGACATCGCCGTTGGCGCAGACAATCTGGCTCAGGCCATCGGTCGCGGTGGTCAGAACGTGCGTCTGGCTAGCCAGTTGACTGGCTGGACCCTGAACGTGATGACCGAATCGGACATCCAGGCTAAACAGCAAGCAGAAACCGGCGACATCCTGCGCAACTTCATCGACGAGCTGGAAGTCGACGAAGATCTGGCACAGGTGCTGGTTGATGAGGGCTTTACCAGCCTGGAAGAGATTGCCTACGTACCGTTGGAAGAAATGCTCAACATCGATGGCTTTGACGAAGACACCGTCAACGAGCTTCGCGCTCGGGCCAAGGATCGTTTGTTGACTAAAGCCATCGCTACTGAGGAAAAGCTGGCAGACGCCCATCCGGCCGAAGACCTGCTCTCGCTTGAGGGTATGGACAAGGATTTGGCGATGGAACTGGCGGTGCGCGGCGTAATTACCCGCGAAGACCTGGCCGAGCAGTCTATTGACGACCTGCTCGACATCGACGGCATTGACGATGATCGTGCCGGCAAGTTGATCATGGCCGCCCGAGCCCATTGGTTCGAGTAATAGGCGCGGCCTGAGGAGAGAAGTGCATGACGCAAGTCACGGTGAAACAACTGGCCGATGAGGTCAAAACACCGGTAGAGCGCCTGCTGCAGCAGATGCGTGAGGCAGGTCTGCCGCACACCGCCGCCGAGGAACATGTGACCGATAGTGAGAAGCAATCTTTGCTGACTCACTTGAAAAGCAGCCACAAGGCGAAAGTGGAAGAACCGCGCAAAATCACGTTGCAGCGTAAAACCACCAGCACCCTGCGTGTTGCTGGCAGCAAAAGCATCAGCGTTGAAGTACGCAAGAAGAAAGTCTTCGTACAGCGCAGCCCGGAAGAAATCGAAGCCGAGCGCAAACGCGAACTGGAAGAGCGTCGCGCAGTAGAAAATGCTGCACGTCAGAAGGCTGAAGAAGAAGCCAAGCGTCGCGCCGAAGAAGAAGCGCGTCGCCAGCCTGCTGCTGTGCAATCTGCTTCTACTGAAGCTGTTGCAGCACCTGTTGCAGTTGCCGAGCCAGTGCGTGAAGCACCGGTTGTAGCAGCTGCGCCAGCGGCTGACACTCGCAAACGCGACGAACAGCGTCGTCCGGACAAACCACGCGCCGACGATAACAATCGTCGTGGCGCGGGTGATGGTGAGCGCAAAAACGCTCCACATCGCGCTTCGGTCAAGGAAAAGGCGCCTGCTCCACGCGTTGCTCCACGGACTACCGACGAAGAAAGCGATGGCTTCCGTCGTGGTGGTCGCGGCAAGGCCAAGCTGAAGAAACGCAACGCCCACGGTTTCCAGAGCCCAACCGGCCCTGTCGTGCGCGAAGTGAAGATCGGCGAAACCATCACTGTTGGCGATCTCGCTCAACAGATGTCGGTCAAGGCTGCTGAAATCATCAAGTTCATGTTCAAACTGGGTACTCCAGCGACCATCAACCAGGTACTTGATCAGGAAACTGCTCAACTGGTTGCTGAAGAGCTGGGCCACAAAGTGACCCTGGTCAGCGACACCGCCCTGGAAGATTCCCTGGCCGAGTCCCTGAAGTTTGAAGGTGAGGCTTTCTCCCGTGCGCCAGTCGTGACCGTAATGGGCCACGTTGACCATGGTAAGACCTCGCTGCTCGACTATATCCGTCGTGCCAAGGTAGCGGCTGGCGAAGCCGGCGGTATCACTCAGCACATCGGTGCGTACCACGTTGAAACCGAACGCGGCATGGTCACCTTCCTCGATACCCCGGGTCACGCCGCGTTTACCGCTATGCGTGCTCGTGGTGCCAAGGCGACCGACATCGTGATCCTGGTGGTTGCAGCGGACGACGGCGTAATGCCGCAGACCATTGAAGCCGTACAGCACGCCAAGGCTGCTGGTGTTCCACTGGTTGTTGCAGTGAACAAAATCGACAAGCCGGGCGCCGATCTCGATCGCATCCGTAGCGAACTGTCGGTTCACGGCGTGACTTCGGAAGAGTGGGGCGGCGATACTCCGTTCGTATCGGTTTCGGCGAAAGTCGGTACCGGTGTAGACGAGTTGCTCGAAGCTGTTCTGCTGCAAGCTGAAGTTCTCGAACTGAAAGCTACTCCTTCTGCTCCTGGCCGTGGTGTCGTGGTTGAATCGCGTCTCGACAAAGGTCGTGGCCCGGTTGCAACCGTTCTGGTTCAGGACGGCACCCTGCGCCAAGGCGACATGGTGTTGGTCGGTTCGAACTATGGCCGCGTTCGCGCCATGCTCGACGAGAACGGCAAGCCAATCAAGGAAGCCGGTCCTTCCATCCCTGTCGAGATTCTCGGCCTGGACGGTACCCCGGACGCTGGCGACGAGATGAGCGTAGTTGCCGACGAGAAGAAAGCCCGTGAAGTGGCTCTGTTCCGTCAAGGCAAGTTCCGTGAAGTCAAACTGGCTCGTGCTCACGCAGGGAAGCTGGAAAACATCTTCGAGAACATGGGCCAGGAAGAGAAGAAGACGCTTAACATCGTCCTCAAATCCGACGTCCGTGGTTCGCTGGAAGCGTTGAACGGCGCCTTGAACGGCCTGGGTAACGACGAAGTGCAAGTGCGCGTAGTCGGTGGCGGTGTCGGTGGTATCACCGAGAGCGACGCCAACCTGGCACTGGCCTCCAACGCTGTACTGTTCGGCTTCAACGTGCGTGCCGATGCCGGCGCTCGCAAGATCGTCGAACAGGAAGGTCTGGATATGCGTTACTACAACGTGATCTACGACATCATCGAAGACGTCAAGAAAGCCCTGACCGGTATGCTTGGCAGCGACGTTCGGGAGAACATCCTGGGTATTGCTGAAGTCCGCGACGTGTTCCGTTCGCCGAAGTTCGGCGCGATCGCCGGTTGCATGGTTATCGAAGGTGTTGTGCACCGTAACCGTCCAATCCGTGTACTGCGTGAAGACATCGTTATCTTCGAAGGCGAGCTGGAATCCCTGCGCCGCTTCAAGGATGACGCTTCCGAAGTACGTGCCGGCATGGAATGCGGTATCGGCGTGAAGAGCTACAACGACGTCAAAGTCGGTGACAAGATCGAAGTCTTCGAGAAGGTTCAGGTTGCTCGCAGCCTCTAACTCGCGCACTTCAAGAGCCGTGATGGGCAGCCGCATGCAAATGCACGGCGCATCACCCGGACTCTAAACGCAACGCCCGGTCTGGCTTTTGTCAGGCCGGGCGTTTGCCGCTTTCAGACCACACGGGTTTCACCGTGAGGCAGTAACAGGTAACAAGACATGGCAAAAGAATACAGCCGTACCCAACGTATCGGCGATCAGATGCAGCGTGAGCTGGCACAGCTGATCCGTCGTGAAGTCAAAGACCCGCGCGTCGGCCTGGTCACCATTACCGCTGTTGAAGTCAGCCGTGACGTCGGTCACGCCAAGATTTTCATCACCGTGATGGGGCAGGACAGCGCAGACGATATCGCTCAAAGCATCAAGGTGTTGAACTCGGCCGCCGGTTTCCTGCGCATGCAGTTGGCTCGCGAGATGAAGCTGCGCAGCGTTCCTCAGCTGCACTTCCACTACGACGAAAGCGTCGTGCGTGGCGCTCATCTGTCGGCATTGATCGAGCGCGCCGTGGCTGAAGACAATCAGCACCCGGTTGCGGCAGAACCCGTAGACACCAAGGAGTAATCGGTGGCTCAGGTCAAACGTATCCGTCGTAACGTCAGCGGCATCATCCTGCTCGACAAGCCGCTGGGGTTCACCTCCAACGCGGCCTTGCAGAAGGTTCGCTGGCTGCTCAATGCCGAGAAGGCCGGGCACACCGGCAGTCTTGATCCGTTGGCCACCGGCGTGTTGCCGCTGTGCTTCGGTGAGGCGACCAAGTTCTCGCAATACCTGCTCGACTCCGACAAGGGCTATGAAACCCTGGCGCAATTGGGCAAGACCACCACCACGGCAGACGCTGAAGGTGAAGTTTTGCAGGAGCGCCCGGTGACCGTTGGTCGCGCCGATATCGAAGCGGTTTTGCCGAAATTTCGTGGGCAAATCAGTCAGATACCGCCGATGTACTCAGCCCTCAAGCGTGACGGTCAGCCGTTGTACAAGTTGGCGCGTGCAGGTGAAGTGGTGGAGCGCGAACCGCGTTCTGTTACTATTGCGCGCTTGGAATTGCTGGCCTTTGAAGGTGATACTGCGCGCTTCGCCGTAGATTGCACCAAAGGCACCTATATCCGCACCCTCGTGGAGGATATTGGTGAAGCGCTCGGTTGTGGCGCTTACGTTGCGCAGTTGCGACGTACCCAGGCCGGTCCGTTCAGTCTGGCCCAGACGGTCACGCTGGAAGAGTTGGAAGCAGTACATGCCGAAGGCGGCAACGAAGCGGTTGATCGCTTCCTGATGCCATCGGACAGCGGCCTGCTGGATTGGCCTCTGTTGCAGTTCTCGGAGCACAGCTCGTTCTACTGGCTCAACGGCCAGCCGGTACGCGCCCCGGATGCACCGAAGTTCGGTATGGTACGAGTACAGGATCACAATGGTCGCTTCATCGGTATCGGTGAAGTGAGCGAAGATGGGCGCATCGCGCCACGTCGACTGATTCGGTCAGAATGACCGAACGAGGGTGGCTGTTAACAGGCACGGTCACTACTCATTTTTAGATACAGGGATTTGTCCCTGGCCTGTTGAAGCTGTTTCTTTGAAACAGTTTCCTGATAAAAGGATTGCCTCATGGCTCTCGACGTTCAAGAAAAAGCTCAAATCGTAGCTGACTATCAGCAAGCTGTTGGTGACACTGGTTCGCCAGAAGTGCAAGTTGCACTGCTGACCCACAACATCAACAAACTGCAAGGTCACTTCAAGGCCAACGGTAAAGATCACCACTCCCGTCGTGGTCTGATCCGCATGGTAAACCAGCGTCGTAAGCTGCTGGACTACCTGAAAGGCAAGGACGTGAGCCGTTACAGCGCTCTGATCGCTCGCCTGGGTCTGCGTCGCTAATAAGCGATTGCGCTAGAGGTTGGTTGTCTGTCGTGCGTCAGCGGGTTTCCCGCCGGCGCATGGCAGGCTCCCAGCCTCAAGTTTTATCTGGACAACAGTTTTATCTGGACAATCAAAGTCGGGCCGATTCCCGGCATTGCCCAAGAATTTCGCAAGAAAACCAGTTCCCCCAAGAGCCACAAAGAAGGTAGGACACCGTGAACCCGGTAATCAAAAAATTCCAGTTCGGTCAGTCGACCGTTACCCTCGAGACTGGCCGTATCGCCCGTCAGGCCTCCGGCGCAGTATTGGTCACCGTTGACGATGACGTCAGCGTATTGGTGACCGTAGTCGGTGCCAAACAAGCCGATCCGGGCAAGGGCTTCTTCCCCCTGTCTGTTCACTACCAGGAAAAAACCTACGCAGCCGGTAAGATCCCTGGCGGTTTCTTCAAGCGCGAAGGCCGTCCTTCCGAGAAAGAAACCCTGACTTCCCGACTGATCGACCGTCCGATCCGTCCGCTGTTCCCGGAAGGTTTCATGAACGAAGTGCAGGTTGTCTGCACCGTCGTTTCCACCAGCAAGAAGACCGATCCGGACATCGCTGCGATGATCGGCACCTCGGCTGCGCTGGCGATCTCCGGCATTCCTTTTGATGGCCCGATCGGCGCTGCCCGTGTTGCATTCCACGAAAGCACCGGCTACCTGCTGAACCCGACTTACGAACAACTGAAAGCTTCGAGCCTGGACATGGTCGTTGCCGGTACTTCGGAAGCGGTATTGATGGTTGAATCGGAAGCCAAAGAGCTGACCGAAGACCAGATGCTGGGCGCGGTATTGTTTGCTCACGACGAGTTCCAGGTTGTGATCAACGCTGTTAAAGAACTGGCTGCAGAAGCTGCCAAGCCAACCTGGACCTGGGCTCCTCAGCCAGAGGCCACCGCACTGCTGGGCGCCATCCGTGCCGAGTTCGGCGACGCGATCTCCCAGGCTTACACCATCACCGTCAAGGCCGACCGTTACGCTCGCCTGGGCGAACTGAAAGACCAGGTTGTTGCCAAGCTGTCCGGTGAGGAAGGCCAGCCTTCGTCCAGCGAAGTCAAAGCTGCTTTCGGTGAAATCGAATACCGTACCGTTCGCGAAAATATCGTCAACGGCAAGCCGCGTATCGACGGCCGTGACACCCGTACCGTACGTCCGCTGAACATCGAAGTCGGCGTTCTGCCGAAGACCCACGGTTCGGCATTGTTCACCCGTGGCGAAACCCAGGCTCTGGTAGTTGCGACTCTGGGCACCGCCCGTGACGCACAACTGCTGGACACCCTGGAAGGCGAGAAAAAAGACCCGTTCATGCTGCACTACAACTTCCCTCCGTTCTCGGTGGGCGAGTGTGGTCGCATGGGTGGCGCCGGTCGCCGTGAAATCGGTCACGGCCGTCTGGCCCGTCGTTCGGTTCAGGCCATGCTGCCTGCTGCTGACGTGTTCCCGTACACCATCCGTGTGGTATCGGAAATCACCGAATCCAACGGTTCCAGCTCGATGGCGTCGGTTTGCGGTGCTTCCCTGGCCCTGATGGACGCTGGCGTGCCAATGAAGGCGCCGGTTGCCGGTATCGCCATGGGCCTGGTTAAAGAAGGCGAGAAGTTCGCCGTCCTGACCGACATCCTGGGTGACGAAGACCACTTGGGCGACATGGACTTCAAGGTAGCCGGTACCTCCAAAGGTGTTACCGCGCTGCAGATGGACATCAAGATCAAAGGCATCACCGAAGAAATCATGGAAATCGCTCTGGGCCAAGCCCTGGAAGCGCGCCTGAACATCCTCGGTCAGATGAACCAGATCATTGCCCAGTCGCGTACCGAGCTGTCGGAAAATGCTCCGACCATGATCGCGATGAAAATCGACACTGACAAAATCCGTGATGTCATCGGTAAAGGCGGCGCGACCATTCGTGCGATCTGTGAAGAGACCAAGGCTTCGATCGACATCGAAGACGACGGCTCGATCAAGATCTTCGGCGAAACCAAGGAAGCAGCTGAAGCCGCTCGTCAGCGCGTTCTGGGTATCACCGCTGAAGCTGAAATCGGCAAGATCTACGTCGGTAAAGTTGAACGCATCGTCGACTTCGGCGCATTCGTCAACATCCTGCCGGGCAAGGACGGTCTGGTTCACATCTCCATGCTGAGCGACGCTCGCGTTGAGAAAGTGACCGACATTCTGAAAGAAGGCCAGGAAGTGGAAGTACTGGTACTGGACGTGGACAACCGCGGCCGTATCAAGCTGTCCATCAAAGACGTAGCAGCAGCCAAGGCTTCGGGCGTTTAATTACCCCGCAGCTTAAGCGCTGAACAAGCAAACGCCCCGACTGGTTCGGGGCGTTTTGCTGTGTGCCGTTAAATCAAAAGATCGTCTGAAGCAAATTGAGGGGTTTACCAAGTTGCCCGACCCCAAAGTCAGTGCTAGGTTTAGCCCACCGCCCGTGTAGCTCAGCCGGTAGAGCAGCGCACTCGTAACGCGAAGGTCGCAGGTTCGATTCCTGTCTCGGGCACCACTTCCCTCCGTTATTTCACCTTTCTGCTCAACTCCTCGACGGTACGTTTGAGTTGATCCATCGCACGATCCTGATCGCTGACGGTCCGCTTCAGGTTCGAAATCTCGCTGCTGTTCGAGCTGGAGCTAGAGCCGCTGTTGCGATTGAGATCTTCCACCTGCCGACCGAGCTTATCCAGATCACGTTCCTGCTCTTTGACCTTGCTCTTGAGGTCGTCGATCTCCTTGCTGCTGGAGTTTGAGCTGGAACCGCTGCTGCGCTTGAGTTCTTCGATCTGGCGCGTCTGGTCGTTGATGGTTTCCTGCATCTTTTTCAGTTCGTTGATGCGGAAATCGCTTTTGACCAGAACGTCCTTGCCGTATTCATTGTGGATGGCGGAGAGTTTGTCATCGTAAGACGGACCGCTGTTGCTCAGCTCAATGCTGGCCATTGCGGTGCCCGGCAGAGCCAGGACACCGAGCAGGGCGGTCATTGCGGTGGTGGACAGAACAAAGGAAAGCTTCGAAAAACTGCGCATCACTGAGATTCCTTGTGAAGTACCGATATGGCACATCGCTATGACTTTGGATTTGAAATTATGTTCCCAAGGCTCCCGACGCATCCTGCGTGAAACTTTTTTTGGGATAGATGTAAAGAGCCGTGTAATTCGCGGGCCAAACGTCCTATATTCGGTGCCTGCATGAGCATCGCCCAGCAGTTTTCAGATGATCCCGAATGGTTCTGAAGGCCAGGCAAACCGGGCTTCAAACGGTTTTCTGCGTCAGAGAGATCCTTGATGATCCAGATCCATCTTCCATTCCCATGATCAGCGAGAACGCCATGACCGTGAACGAAATGACTCAAGAACAAAGACACGAAGAGGCCCTCAAGAAGTACATGCTTGATGCGCCAGAATTGATGGAAGAGATCAAGAACCTGAGCGCCGACGATCAGAAAGATCAGATTCAGTGGGCGTTCGAGGACGAGGCAGAAGCACAGGGCTTACAGCCCTGGGAGCTGACGCTCAAGTACACCTCAACGCCGGAAGAATACGAAGCGACGCGCCTTGCGTTGCACAAGGAAGCAGCCGAAGTGCTGGGCGTCGAGTGGGAAGAATACTGCGAGATGAACAATCTGGTGGTTTGAAAGTAACGCCAGCCTCATTGAGGCTGGCGTTTCTTTTTGTCAGAGACTCAAGCGCATCGACAGATCTACAGCCTTCACATCTTTGGTCATCGCCCCAATCGAGATGTAATCCACCCCCGTCTCGGCGATTGGCCGCAAGGTGCTTTCGTTGACGCCACCGCTGGCCTCGAGTTTCGCCTTGCCGGCATTCAGGCGCACAGCCTCGCGCATGTCGTCCAGGCTCAGTTCATCGAGCATGATGATATCGGCCCCCGCTGCCAGGGCCTCCTTGAGTTCCTCCAGGCTTTCCACTTCAATCTCCACCGGTTTGCCCGGCGCGATCTTGTGCGCGGCGGCGATGGCTTGAGGGATGCCCCCGCAGGCAGCGATATGGTTTTCCTTGATCAGAAAAGCGTCGTACAGGCCGATGCGGTGGTTGTGGCAGCTGCCGCAGGTTACGGCGTACTTTTGCGCCAGTCGCAGCCCAGGCAGTGTTTTGCGGGTATCCAGCAGTTTCACCTGAGTATCGGCAACGAAGTCAGCCAGGTATTGCGCACGAGTGGCGACACCGGAAAGCAGTTGCAGAAAGTTCAGCGCACTACGCTCGCCGGTCAGCAGCGAACGGGCGGGGCCTTCGAGGTGAAACAACGGCTGATTGGGGCTCACGCGCTCACCGTCGCGCACTTGCCAGTGCACCGCAACGCGCGGGTCCAGTTGCCGGAACACCGCGTCGACCCAAGCGGTGCCGCTGATGACGGCCGCATCACGGGTAATGATCGTGGCTTTGGCCAGGCGCTCGGCCGGGATCAATAGTGCGGTGATGTCGCCGCTGCCGATGTCTTCAAGCAACGCACGGCGCACGTTGGCTTCGATTTCGGCGGTCAAATCGGCGAGGCGTAGATTCGGCATAACGGGCTCCACAAACAAAGTGCTCCGATTATAGGGCCATGCTGCAAGTGAACCCAAGGCGCCCACTACTTTCAGCGGGTTCTAAAACCTGCATTTGGTCGACTCGCCAGCATTATTCCTCCTGCGTGCTGGTCTGTGATCGAGCGCTGTTTTGTGGGCTGATGAAGAGTCTGCTGGCACTTGGGAGGTCTTTTGCAGATAATCGCGCCTTGCGCTTGACGTCATAGCCTTGACGTCTCTTTGGCTTCCCGACACTTGAAATGCAGCGCGGTGCATCACGATTGCGTTGTGAGCCGACCGTGAGCGTTTGTCGCTTCACATGAACGGAGGAGTCAGCCCTTTGCAGGAGGCTTGGATGCACAACGACGGGAATGTAGTGCCTTTGCACAAGGTAGCTACCGATCAGGCGAATTCATCGCCGCTCGCCCGCCTGCCGGTGATTCTGCTTCAGGTTCGCGACAAGGCTGCACAACAGCTCAGGCTTGGCTTGCAGGAGCTGTTCGATAACGCGGATGACACCTTGTTCGAAATGGCCGACCGGGCACATCACACTGTCGAGCAGAACATCTTTTTTGAAGCCATGCGTGATTTGCGCCTCAAGCGCAAAAACATCGAGCGCAGCTTTCACGAGAGTTTCTTCGAAGCCTTTGTCGGCCTCATCCCGTACGACCTGGCACACGCCACCTTGCCGTTGGCGATGAATCCTGACCCTTCGATCGAACTCCCTGATGACCAGCTTGAGCGGAAAGTGGCGCTGGAAGCCATGGTCGCCAAGGCGCTCAACCGGGACGGCTTTGCCCTTGGACAACTGACCGCGCGCCTGAGCACTTTGCTGGGCAAGCCCCTGGAGGATTCGCGCAATCCCATGGGGCCGGCGATGCTCTGCGAATACTTTTTGCAGGCTGGACGCAATCTGGGTGTGGAGATCAAGGTCAAGCTGATCATCCTCAAATTGTTCGAACGCTATGTGCTCAGCGATGCTGATCAGCTCTATGCGCAAGCCAACCAGTTGCTGATCGCCACTGGCGTTTTGCCTGAACTCAAGGCCGCACCCGCGCGCCGTGTCACGGGCCGCGCGGCGGCCAGTGTTCATGCAGAGTCCAGCGAGTCGGGTGTCAGATCCAACAGCACGCACGACGATAAAAGCGTGCAGGAAGTCTTCGCCACCTTGCAGGAGTTGCTGTACCCCGTGCGCGGCAGTGTTGCGCCGACCCTCGAAGCCAGCGCCCAGAGCCAGCCCATCTCGACCCGCGATCTGCTGCGCCTGCTCTCGCACTTGCAGCAATACGTGCTGGCCCCTGGCGCCCAGGATGATTTTGACCTGCGCAATCAGCTTGAACAGTTGCTGACCCGGGTCAGCGTTAAAAGTGGCAAGTCGCGGGTGGTCGGGGTGGCGGACGAGGATGTGATCAATCTGATCGCGATGCTCTTCGAATTCATTCTCGCCGACCGTAACTTGCCAGACTCCCTCAAGGCGTTGATCGGCCGCTTGCAGATTCCGATGCTCAAGATCGCAGTACTCGACAAAAGCTTCTTCAGCCGCAGCAGTCACCCGGCCCGGCGTCTGCTCAATGAAATTGCCGCAGCGGCAATGGGCTGGGGGCAATGCGATGATCATCAGCGCGACTGCCTGTACCTGCGCATCGAGCAGGTGGTGCAGCGGCTGCTGAATGACTTTGTCGATGATCCGGCTATTTTCTCCGAACTGCTGAGCGACTTTCTCGCCTTCACCAGCGATGAGCGCAGTCGCAGCGGGCTGGCCCTGGAGTTTCGCCGTGGCGCGCTGCGTACGCTCGACGACAGCTTGTTGTTCGATCGGGCGCTGGAGTCGGTGATTGGCAACCTGCGTCGACTCAATTGCGGCAAGTGATCGCAACCTGAGGGGCGATCACGGCATACTGGAGCCCGTCAGAGCCGTCATTGAAGGAGCCTGTATGCAGTTGGACCCCGCGAGCGGTTGGTTTGAAGGCGTGCGCCATTGCCCGTCCCCCAACTTCAATACGCGCCCCACGGGCGAAATCTCCTTGCTGGTGATCCACAATATCAGCCTGCCACCGGCGCAGTTCGCGACGGGCAAGGTGCAGGAATTTTTTCAGAACCGTCTGGATGTCACCGAGCACCCCTACTTTGAAGGGATTGCCGACTTGCGCGTGTCTGCGCATTTTCTGATTGAGCGTGACGGGGCGATCACACAGTTTGTCTCTTGTCTTGAACGGGCGTGGCACGCAGGCGTGTCCCGGTTCGAGGGGCGCGAAGGGTGTAACGATTTCTCCCTTGGCATCGAGCTTGAAGGCACTGATGATCTGCCGTTCACCGATGCTCAATATCACGCGCTGATTGCCCTGACCCGCCAATTGCAGTCTACGTTTACAGCCATCACCCATTCACGTATCCAGGGGCATAGCGATATCGCCCCCGGACGCAAGACTGATCCGGGGCCGGCGTTCGACTGGGCACGCTATCGCGGGGCTCTGGAAAAAGGGGAAGCACAATGAGTTTTCTGGTGTTACTGCTGGCGGTCTGGATCGAGAAGTTCTCGGCCTTGCGTCATCAAGTTCAGCGCGACAGTGGATGGCTGCGCGAGCTTGCCATATATGAAGCCAGCCCAAAGCTTGCGAATCGGCCTTGGCTGGTACTGGCATTGCTGGTGCTGTTCCCTGTGGCGTTACTCGGCTTTTTGTTGCTGGTACTAGAGCCGGTGGCCTATGGCTTGTTGGCCCTGCCGGTGCATTTGCTGGTGGTGATTTACAGCCTGGGCCGTGGTGATTTGCTCGGCGGCCTGGGACCGTTTCGTGATGCCTGGCGCCGGGAAGACCTGCAAGCGGCGGCGCTTGTCGCCAAACGTGATCTGGATATTTGCGCTGACAGCGGCGAGCAATTGCTGCAGAGGGTTCAAGCTCATTTGCTGTGGCAGGCTTATCAGAGTTTTTTTGCGGTGATTTTCTGGTACTTCCTGCTCGGTCCGGTGGCGGCCCTGAGTTATCGCTTACTGGCCCTGGCGGCCGAGCACGGCAAGAACCCGGCGGTGGTCGAGCGCGCCGCACAATTGCGACATGCCTTTGACTGGCTGCCGGTGCGTTTGTTGGCCGCGAGTTTTGCCCTGGTCGGCAACTTCGTCGCGGTCAGCCGGGTGATGCTCCATGAATTGTTGAACTGGAATATCAGCGCTGCGCAGTTGATCGAGAACGTCGGCGTGGTAGCGGGTGAGATTCCGGCGCCAGTGGCGGGACCAGAAGGGGTTCACAATCTGGATCAGATCTGGGAACTGCTGCTGCGAGCGGCGGTGGTCTGGTATGCCGGGTTTGCCGTTTGGACCGTGCTGCCCTGAAATACACCGAATATCTGGAGTAGGCCCCCTGTGGCGAGGGAGCTTGTTCCCGCTGGGTTGCGAAGCGACCCCGAAATTTTCGGTGCGTTTAGCCGACTGAATGCGTTCAGCCGTGTTTGCGACCGCTGCGCTTGAGCGGGAGCGAGCTCCCTCGCCACAAAGGGATCGCGGATCTCTTGGCTGTTAACCTTAAGTTACAAAACCCCCTTTCGATTTGAGCTATACAGAAGCAGCACGCCATAGTGGCTATCTGCTGCATCGGCGTGCCTGCCCAAAAAAATAAGAAATGAAAGGGGGACGTCCGTGAAGAGTTTGCTCTATCCCGCCGTTGCACTGATGAATCGCCTGAGCTTCGGCATGAAGTTCAGCCTGATCAGCGTGCTGTTTTTCTTCCCCATGCTGGTGACCAATTTCTATCTGGTTCGGGATTCGTATCGCGAGTTCCAGGGCACCCAGGTCGAGTTGCAAAGCCTCGACCTGTTGGGCAGTGGTCTGACGCTGCGGCGAGATCTGGAAACCCTGAACAACCTGGTACAGATCAACGCGACCCTCGGCCAGTCTGGCAAGGCGGGAGATACCGAATCAAAGATCAGCGCCCTTGAGCAGAGCGTGCTTGCACGCCTGCAAAGCCTGACCGCGATGATCATCGATCCTGAGCAGGTCAGCGTTTTTGATGGCAAGCGCGATGAAATGATGACGGCGTTCAAGGCTCAACAAGCGGAAACGTCTCTGCAAAGCAAAAGTGCGCTGATCGGCAAACTGCTCGGCAATGCGCAGATTTTCAGTCAGATCATCGCCAGCCAGGCCGGCCTGAGTCGCGACAACCAGAGTGATTTGCGCCAATTGAGTGAGCTGATCACCAACGTTACCCCGCGTGTGACGCAAACCCTCGGCGAAGGCCGGGCGATGGGGGCCTACTCACTGGGGCAGGGGTTTCTCAATTCCGCTTCGAGCACCCGGTTCGATGAACTGCTGGCGCAGATCGAGAAGCTTCAGGCCGAATACGCCTTGAAGTTGCAGGACGCACTGGCAGCCGGCAAAGCGGCGCGTGAGGTGCTGGAGCCCTCGGCCAATGTCAGCAAAGCCACACTCAAACAAGCCAGCGAGCTGTTTGAAGAGCAAGTGGTGATGGCCGACACCCTCGATAAACCTTGGCAGGGTTTTTACGATCAGGTCACCGGGCTGATGGACAAGACCTATCAACTGAACGATGCGACGCTTAAGTTTCTCGGCGTTCAATTGCAGCAACGCCTGGAACAGAATCGCACGCACATGGTGCTGCAGGCGGTGGCACTGTCGGTGGTGTTCGTGCTGATCTTTTATCTCTACGGTGGCTTCTATGCCTCCACCCGCACCACCCTCAAGCGTCTCGGCGGAGTCATGGACAAGGTGGCGGCCGGTGACATGACCATCACGTTTACCGCCCACAGCCGTGATGAGTTGGGTGAGTTGGGCAACGTCTTCAATGGCACCGTGGCCAAGATCCATGACCTGATCGAGTTGGTTGGCAAGACCGTCAACGAGGTTGAGCGTCAGGCGAGTCAGGTGGAAACAGTGTCGGCGCAGAGCAATCAGGCGGTGGCCGGTCAGCGTACGCAGATCGAGCAAGTCGCCACGGCGATGAACCAGATGTCGGCCACCGCTCAGGAAGTTGCGCGCAGTGCGGCGGCTGCCGTCAGCAGCGCCCACAGTGTCAACGATGAAACCATTAGCGGGCGCGGGTTGGTCGAGTCGCAACAAGGCAGCATTGCGCAACTGGCCAGTGAGATCGACTCGTCAGTGCTGGTGATCAATCAACTGGCCAGCGACAGCCAGTCCATCAGTCGCGTGCTGGAAGTGATCAAGAGCATCGCCGAGCAGACCAACCTGTTGGCGCTCAACGCGGCCATCGAGGCCGCCCGTGCGGGTGAGCAGGGACGCGGCTTTGCGGTGGTGGCCGATGAGGTCCGCACCTTGGCCAAACGCACCCAGCAATCGACCGAAGAAATCGAGCAGATGATTGCCAAGCTGCACGGTGGCGTTGGCGCCGCGGTGAAGGCCATGGGCGTCAGCCACCAGATGGCCAGTGGCACGGTCGGTCAGTCGGAAAAGGTCCAGCAAGCGCTGGAAAACATCCTCGGCGCGGTGGGCATGATCGTTGATCAGAATCAGCAAATTGCCGCAGCAGTCGAGCAGCAAACTGCGGTGGCCCATGATATCGACCAGAACATTGTCGAGATCAACCGGGCTGGCGAGCGCACCGCCGAAGGTGCGCACCAGACCGAGCATGCCAGCCGTGCATTGTCGGCCCAAGTGGTGCAGTTGAAGCACCTGATCAGCGCGTTCAGGGTTTGACGATTACTGGCCGCCGCAAACCGACGGATTACCAGTTGAACAGCTCGCAGGCGTTGGCGGTGCTGGCGGCGGCCAGTTGCTCGGGGCTGATGGCCATGATCTGCGCCAGTGCCGCGCAAATCGCCGGCAGGTGAGCCGGGCTGTTGCGTTGTCCGGGGTACATGGCGGGCGCCATGTCCGGTGAATCGGTTTCCAGCACGACCGACTCCAGCGGCAAACCGGCGATCACTTTGTGCATGCGCAAGGCTTGGGGCCAGGTTGCCGCGCCACCCAATCCCAGTTTGAAACCGAGCTTGAGGTATTCGCGGGCCTCTTCCTGGCTGCCGGCAAAGGCGTGGATAATGCCGGCGCGTTTGAGCCTGAAGCGTTTCAAGGTCGCAATCACCGCCGCATGGCTGCGCCGCACATGCAGCAGCGCCGGCAACTGGAAGTCTGCCGCCAGTTGCAGCTGTGCTTCAAACAGCGTTTGCTGACGTTCGCGGTCCAGGTCCTCAAGAAAGTAATCCAGGCCAATTTCGCCCACGGCGCACAGTTGCCGATGGCCGGCCAGACGCGTCAGCCAGTCCGCCAGCTCAGTCAGGTCAGCGGGACGATGCTCATCGAGGTAAGCCGGATGCAGGCCAAACGCGGCATGCAGGTCTGGATCGCTTTGCACCAGATCCCAGACCCGCTGCCAATTGCGCTGATAAACCCCCAGCACCACCATCCGCTTCACACCCACGGCGCGGCTTTGAGCCAGCAGCGCCTGACAGTTCGGGTCGAAGTCCGGGAAGTCCAGATGAGTGTGGCTGTCGATCAGCTCCACGTTTCAGTCCTGGCGAATACGCTGTTTGAAGGTCCGCGCGATGGCTTGCACGCCGGGTTGGTAATGGGCCTCTTCAATCGCCGCGAGAGCCAGTTGCAGGACTTTATCGGCGATCAGTTGATGCTGTTGGGCCATGGCGTTGACCGGCAGCGGCAGGAAGTCCAGCAACTGCGTGTCACCAAACGTGCCGAGGCGCAACGGGCGGGTTTTCAACGGGAAGTCATGCAAGGCATCGAACACGCCTTGAAGCAGCACGTAGGACGTCGTCACCAACGCATCCGGCAAATGGCCGAGGCGTTGCAGTAATTCTTCCATCAGTTGCCGGCCGCAGTCGCGGCTGAACGACTCGCCGTGTTCGATCAGGACTTCGCCCTTGAAGTCGATCAGAGCCTGTTTGAAGCCGGCGGCACGTTCCTGGCTGATGCTCAGCTCGGGTCGCGCTCCGATCAGTGCAATTTGCTTGGGCTGCGGTTGCAACAGGCTGCGGGTGAGGTTCAGGCTGGCTTCGCGATCATCGCTGATCACTGAGCAGAAATGCTCAGGCTCCATGACCCGGTCAATGGCAATGATCGGCAAGCCCTTGGCCTGCAACTGGCGATAGCTGTCATCGCCGGCCGGCAGGCAGCTGGCGACGATCAACGCATCGCAACGCCGTGCGCGAAACAGCTTGAGCAACTGGCGCTCGCTGTCCGGTGCATCGTCGGAGCTGGCAATCAGCAACTGATAGCCACGCGCCCGGGCACCCTGTTCGAGGAGCTTGGCAATCCGCGCGTAACTGGGGTTTTCCAGGTCCGGCAGAATGAAACCCAGGGTGCGGGTGTGTCGACTGCGCAATCCGGCTGCTTGAGGATTAGGCGTAAAGCCATGTTGCTCGACTACCGCGCGCACGCGCTCGACGGTGGCGTTGCTGATGCGCTGCTGTTCGGCCTTGCCATTGATGACATAGCTGGCGGTGGTGACGGACACACCGGCTAACTGGGCGATATCACTGAGTTTCAACCCGGGATTTCCTTGTTTTTTTCGAGCTTGCCCCGACATTTTGTCCAATCCTACCCGATTACGGCAGGCGACCCATGTCGCAACGCATCCGACAAGTTGGACTTCAAGGTTGGGAGATTATCGAGTAACGTGCCAACTCATCTAGATTAAACGTTTCAGCAAGCGTATTTTCTGCGCTATTGGCTCATTTTGCCGGTTCTGCCGCGAAACCGACAAAGGATGCTCTGAAAAAGAGTGCTCTGAATAAAGCCTAAACTGATTCAATCAAAACAATACCTGGCGCGATCCCGCGCCAAAAAGGAGAAAGCATGCTCGAGCTCACCATAGAGCAGATATCCATGGGCCAGTCGGCTGTGGATAAAGCCGCCGCATTGCATTTGCTGGCCGACACGCTGGTTAACGATGGCCTGGTGGCCGAGGGTTACCTCAGCGGCTTGCAGGCGCGTGAAGCCCAAGGTTCGACCTTTCTCGGCCAAGGTATTGCGATCCCCCACGGAACCCCCGATACCCGCGACCTGGTGCACACCACCGGCGTGCGTTTGCTGCAGTTCCCCGAAGGGGTGGATTGGGGCGACGGCCACATCGTCTATCTGGCGATCGGTATCGCGGCCAAATCCGACGAGCATTTGCGCCTGCTGCAATTGCTGACTCGCGCTCTCGGTGAAACCGATCTGGGCCAGGCCTTGCGCCGCGCCAGCAGCGCCGAAGCCTTGCTGAAACTGTTGCAAGGCGCGCCGCAAGAGTTGGCGCTGGATGCGCAAATGATCGGCCTGGGGGTCTCCGCCGACGACTTCGAAGAGCTGGTCTGGCGTGGCGCGCGGTTGTTGCGTCAGGCCGACTGCGTGAGCAATGGTTTTTCTGCGGTATTGCAGCAGGTTGAAGCGCTGCCGCTGGGTGATGGCCTGTGGTGGCTGCACAGCGAACAAACGGTCAAACGCCCGGGCCTGGCCTTCGTCACCCCGGACAAGCCGATTCGTTACCTCGGTCAGCCACTGAGCGGGCTGTTCTGTCTGGCCAGCCTTGGCGAGGCACATCAGGCCTTGCTCGAACGTCTTTGCGCCTTGTTGATTGAAGGCCGTGGTCACGAGCTCGGTCGCGCCACCAGCCGTCGTGCGGTGCTGGAAGTGCTCGGCGGTGAATTGCCGGCCGATTGGCCGAGCGCTCGTATTGCCTTGGCCAACGCCCACGGTTTGCACGCGCGGCCAGCGAAGATCCTTGCGCAGTTGGCGAAGAGTTTTGAAGGCGAGGTCCGCATCCGCATCGTCGACGGTCAGGACAGCGCCGTGTCGGTGAAGAGCTTGAGTAAACTGCTCAGCCTCGGTGCCCGTCGCGGCCAGGTGTTGGAGTTGATTGCCGAGCCGAGCATCGCCGCCGATGCGTTGCCAGCTCTGCTGGCGGCTATCGAAGAAGGCTTGGGCGAAGACATCGAACCGCTGCCGACTGCGAGTGCACAGAGCGAGGTCATCGATGAAATCGCTGACGTCGTGGTTGCTCCCGCCTCCGGCAGTGTGATTCAAGCTGTCGCTGCTGCACCTGGGATTGCCATTGGTCCTGCACATATTCAGGTGCTGCAAGCGATCGATTACCCGTTGCGGGGCGAGTCCACGGCGATCGAACGCGAGCGTTTGAAAACATCCCTGGCCGATGTCCGTCGCGACATCGAAGGGCTGATCCAGCGCAGCAAGGCCAAGGCCATTCGCGAGATTTTCATCACCCACCAGGAAATGCTCGACGACCCGGAACTGACCGATGAAGTCGACACTCGCCTCAAGCAAGGCGAAAGCGCTGAAGCGGCGTGGATGGCAGTGATCGACGCGGCAGCCAGACAACAGGAATCCTTGCAGGACGCCTTGCTTGCCGAACGGGCAGCGGACTTGCGCGATATCGGTCGGCGGGTGCTGGCGCAACTGTGCGGCATCGAGACCCCGAGCGAACCGGATCAGCCGTACATTCTGGTGATGGATGAAGTTGGCCCATCGGACGTTGCACGCCTGGACCCGACGCGGGTGGCCGGCATTCTTACCGCGCGCGGCGGTGCCACTGCCCACAGCGCGATTGTCGCTCGGGCCTTGGGCATTCCGGCGCTGGTCGGAGCTGGCGCGGCGGTATTGCGGCTGGTGTCGGGCACGCCGTTGCTGCTTGATGGCCAGCGCGGTCGGCTGCATGTCGACGCCGATGCGGCGACGTTGCAGCGTGCCGCCGAAGAACGTGACAACCGCGAGCAACGCCTGCAAGCGGCAGCGGCCCAGCGTCACCAACCGGCGCTGACCACCGACGGTCATGCGGTCGAAGTGTTTGCCAACATCGGCGAAAGCGCAGGTGTGGTCAGTGCGGTGGAGCAGGGCGCAGAAGGGATTGGCCTGCTGCGCACCGAACTGATTTTCATGGCCCATTCGCAAGCACCGGACGAAGCCACTCAAGAAGTCGAGTACCGTCGGGTGCTCGATGGCTTGGCCGGGCGGCCGCTGGTGGTGCGGACCCTGGACGTTGGCGGTGACAAGCCGTTGCCGTATTGGCCGATTGCCAAGGAGGAAAACCCGTTCCTCGGCGTACGTGGCATTCGCCTGACCTTGCAACGTCCGCAGATCATGGAAGCGCAGTTGCGTGCCTTGCTGCGCGCCGCCGACAACCGCCCGTTGCGGATCATGTTCCCAATGGTCGGCAGTGTTGACGAATGGCGTCAGGCGCGGGACATGACTGAGCGCCTGCGTCTGGAAATCCCGGTGGCGGACCTGCAACTGGGGATCATGATCGAAGTGCCGTCGGCGGCTTTGCTGGCGCCGGTTCTGGCCAAGGAAGTCGATTTTTTCAGCGTCGGCACCAATGACCTGACCCAATACACCCTGGCCATCGACCGCGGTCATCCGACCCTGTCGGCCCAGGCCGATGGCTTGCACCCGGCGGTGTTGCAACTGATCGACATCACGGTGCGTGCCGCCCATGCGCATGGCAAGTGGGTCGGTGTGTGTGGTGAACTGGCGGCAGACCCGCTGGCGGTACCGGTGTTGGTCGGCCTGGGTGTGGATGAGTTGAGCGTTTCGGCGCGCAGCATCGGCGAGGTCAAGGCACGGGTTCGTGAGCTGAGTCTTGCGCAGGTAAAACATCTGGCCCAACAGGCTCTGGCCGTGGGCAGCGCGAATGAAGTGCGCGCATTAGTGGAGGCTCTGTAATGGCCAAAATCCTAACCCTGACCCTCAACCCGGCGCTGGACCTCACCGTTCAGTTGCCGCATCTGGAACCTGGTCAGGTCAATCGCAGCGACACCATGCACACCCATGCCGCCGGCAAGGGCATCAACGTGGCGCAGGTGCTGGCAGACCTCGGGCATCAGCTGACGGTCAGCGGTTTTCTCGGTGAGGACAATCTTCAGGCGTTCGAAGCGCTGTTCGCCAAACGCGGTTTTGTCGACGCCTTCATCCGCGTGCCTGGCGAGACTCGCAGCAACATCAAACTGGCGGAAGCGGACGGACGCATCACTGACATCAACGGTCCGGGGCCGGTGGTCAGTGCCGCCGCGCAGCAGGCGTTGCTCGATCGTCTGGATCAGATCACCTTGGGTCATGACGCCGTAGTGGTCGCCGGCAGTTTGCCGCGTGGCGTCAGCGCGCAGTGGTTGCACGGCTTGTTGTTGCGCCTCAAGTCGCGGGGTTTGAAAGTCGCCCTCGACACCAGTGGCGAAGCCCTGCGCGCAGGGCTGTCGGCGGGCCCGTGGTTGATCAAGCCGAACACCGAAGAGCTGTCCGAGGCGCTGGACTGCGAGGCGGTTTCGGTGGCTGCACAAGCCGAAGCGGCGAGTCGTTTGCACGCTCATGGTATCGAACACGTGGTGATTTCCAACGGTGCCGAGGGCGTCAACTGGTTCAGTGTCGGCTCGGCGATGCACGCCACGCCACCCAGGGTCAGTGTTGTCAGTACGGTGGGCGCAGGCGATTCATTGCTGGCGGGCATGCTCCACGGTTTGCTCAGTGCCGATACGCCTGAGCAGACCTTGCGCACCGCCACCGCGATTGCCGCCATGGCCGTCACGCAGATCGGTTTCGGTATTGGTGACGCCGCGCAACTGGCGCGGCTCGAACAGGGCGTGCGCGTGCGCCTCCTGACAGAACAATAAGAGGGTTGGTCATGAAGTTAGCCATTGTTACTGCCTGCCCGAATGGCATGGTTACCAGTGTGCTGTGCGCGCGTTTGCTCGATGCCGCCGCTCAGCGTCAAGGCTGGATGACCTGCGTTGAAGTGCATGACGTCGCGCACCCGGAGCGTCAGTTGTCCGCCGCGACCCTGGAAGACGCCGAGTGGGTGCTGCTGGTCAGCACCGGGACTGTGGATATGTCGCGGTTTGTCGGCAAACGGGTGTTCCAGAGCACGCCGTCCCAAGCCCTGCAAGACGTCGATGCGGTGCTGCGTCGTGGCGTTGAAGAAGCCCAAATCTACGTTGCCCCGCAAGCCGTCGTCGAGCCCGCAGCCGTCAGCAAAATCGCGCCGCGTCTGGTGGCGGTCACCGCCTGCCCGACCGGTGTCGCCCACACCTTTATGGCGGCCGAAGCTTTGCAGCAAGCGGCCAAGCGCCTGGGTTATGACTTGCAGGTGGAGACCCAGGGCTCGGTCGGCGCACGCAATCCGTTGAGCGCGCAAGCCATTGCTGATGCCGATGTGGTGCTGTTGGCGGCGGATATCGAAGTCGCCACCGAACGTTTCGCCGGCAAGAAAATTTACCGCTGCGGCACTGGCATCGCCCTGAAACAGGCCGAAGCCACACTCAACAAAGCACTGGCCGAAGGCAAGCAAGAAACCGCGTCGAGCGGCGCCCAAGGCCCGGCCAAGCAAGAGAAAACCGGGGTCTACAAACACCTGCTGACGGGCGTCTCGTTCATGCTGCCGATGGTCGTGGCCGGGGGCTTGATGATTGCGCTGTCGTTTGTCTTCGGCATCTCTGCGTTCAAGGAACCGGGCACGCTGGCGGCGGCACTGATGCAGATCGGTGGTGATACCGCCTTCAAGTTGATGGTGCCGCTGCTGGCGGGTTACATCGCCTACTCGATTGCTGACCGTCCTGGCCTGGCACCAGGAATGATCGGTGGCCTGTTGGCGAGTACCCTGGGCGCCGGGTTTATCGGCGGGATCATTGCCGGTTTCATCGCCGGTTATGCAGCGCAGGCGATCAATCGTTATGCACGCCTGCCGCAAAGTCTGGAGGCACTGAAACCGATTCTGATCATCCCGTTGCTGGCGAGTCTGTTCACCGGCCTGGTGATGATCTATGTGGTCGGTAAACCGGTCGCCGGACTGCTGGAAAGCCTGACTCATTTCCTCGACAGCATGGGCACCACCAACGCGATTTTGCTGGGGGTATTGCTCGGCGGCATGATGTGCGTCGACCTCGGCGGGCCGATCAACAAGGCCGCTTATGCGTTCTCGGTGGGGCTGCTGGCATCGCAAAGTTATGCGCCGATGGCCGCGACCATGGCCGCTGGCATGGTGCCGCCGATTGGCCTGGGCATCGCCACGTTTATCGCCCGGCGCAAGTTTGCCCAGACCGAACGCGAAGCCGGTAAAGCTGCCTTGGTGCTGGGGCTGTGCTTTATCTCCGAAGGGGCGATTCCGTTCGCCGCCAAGGACCCGCTGCGAGTGATCCCGGCGAGCATCGCCGGTGGTGCACTGGCCGGTGCGCTGTCGATGTATTTCGGCTGCAAACTGATGGCGCCGCACGGTGGGCTGTTCGTGATGCTGATCCCGAACGCGATCAACCATGCGCTGCTGTATTTGTTGGCGATTGTTGCCGGGAGTTTGCTGACGGCGGTGGTCTATGCAGTGGTCAAACGCCCGGAAGCGGTGGAGTTGGCGCTAGAGCCAGCCCAGGCTTAACAGCAAAGAGAAGGCAAGATTACGCTGCACGTCAATACGCTGGAGGACAAGCCAGCTCCGGAGGTAGGCGCGCAAGAAATCGTCGCGCTTAGGGCGAAGTTGCCTATGTCCCAGGCTGTTTGAGCAGAGAACCGAGCACCTGAAAAGCCCCGCCTTCGAGAGAAGTGCGGGGCTTTTTTCGTTCAATTGCGGGGGGTGTCCCGTGCGCCAAGCACCTTCACCACGTCATCGATCACTGCCTTGCTCATTTCCTGCAAATAGTGAGACGCCCAGGCATAGCGGTCCGTACCGCGCACCATTGCCGCATCTTCGGCCAGCAGCTTGGAGAGGTGGAGCAAGTCGGAAACGTGGGACAGGGCTTCGCGGATCGGGACGCCGCTGTTGACGCGGAAGAGGGGTTGGTCGCAGTGGATGGAGAAGGGCGTGAGGCCGGCGGTTGTCAGGTCTGGGGGGTTAGTCATGGGACACCTCCGAGGGGGCGGAGGTAGTAAAAGCGCGAACGTTGGTTGGATCGATAACGACCATTGGCAAAACTCCTATATATCAGTGAGAGCTGCTTCATTCGTTATCAGGCGAATGGGTGGCAGCCGTGCGCAGGCTGATAAACCGGTATATAGGACCCGGCAGACCCGAGGGTCTCCCACGCACAGCCGCCATGGCACGAAATAGCGGGCATAAAAAAACGCCGGCAATCGTGATGAGGGGCGTTGGTGCGCCTATATATTACCCGGGTTATCAGGCCCGGTCGCTGAATGGGCAGCGACGTTTTCAGGCTAGTAGGTCGGGTGAGGAGGCGCAATCGTAGCGATGTGGTGGCTTATGTAAGATTTTGTGTGGTCTGATGATCGTTCCCACACTCCCGCGTGGGAATGCATCCTCTGACGCTCTGCGTCAGCTCGCGAAGCGGAACGCGGAGCGTCCCTGGCGGCATTCCCACGCGGGAGTGTGGGAACGATCAGCACAAGACACCTCTGCCAGTCCAGAGGGTCAGGGTGAGGCTTTAGTACACGTCGCGTCGATATCTGCCCCGCTCGATCAGCCGCTCGACTTCATCAACACCGAGCACTTCGTTGAGTACTTGATCCACGCCTGTCGCCATCCCTTTCAGACTGCCGCAGATGTAGATCGATGCACCGTCTGCCAGCCACTTTTTCAGCTCGACGGCACGTTGGCGCAGGCGATCCTGAACGTAGATCTTCTCGGCCTGATCCCGTGAAAATGCCAGGTCCAGTCGCTCCAGGTCACCTTCGATCAACCATCCCTCGAGCTCATCGCGGCAGAGGAAGTCATGCTCGCGATTGCGTTCGCCGAACAGCAGCCAGTTGCGTGTCTGGCCATCGGCGATTCGTGCCTTGAGCAAGCTGCGCAGGCCCGCCAGCCCGGTGCCGTTGCCCAGCAAAATCATCGGTACGGGCGTTGCGGGCAGATGGAAACCGCTGTTGCGCCGTACCCGCAGGCTGATGGCAGAACCCAATGGCGCGTATTCGGTCAGCCAGCCGGAGCCGACGCCCAGACGCCCATCCGCATGGCATTCCTGACGAATCAGCAGTTCGAGCACGCCGTCGGCGGCAATCGAGGCGATCGAGTATTCGCGCATGGCCAATGGCACCAGCGCGTCGACCAGCGCCTGAGCGTGCAAGCCGACCAGGTGCACGCGATTTTCGGGTAATTGACGGCTGGCCAAGGCGTGTTCCAGGGTTTCCTGCTCGCCATTGATTTGCACCCGACTGTTGCCGGCGATGCCCAGCCCTTCAAGGAACTGTTCAATCGCGCCCCGGCAGTTGCGCGGTAACACTTCAACCAGGTCTCCGGCCAGCCAACTGCTGGTATCGGGCGCCGTCAGGCCCAGCAGGTAAACGTCGGCGCCACTGCTGTCGGGGTTGAGCAGTTCGCGCTTGCGCAAGGTCCAGTTGTTGTAGCTCGGGGCTTTCCAGGTATCGACCGGTGGCTGCCCGGTCAGTTGACCAAGTTGCTGCTGCCAATGGCGCAGGGCATAAGGGTCGCCGCTGTCGACTTCCACCGGGGCGAACAGCGTGGTGCCACCGTGTTCCGCCAGCCAGCTGTGCAGGCGTTTGGCGAAGCCGCAGAAGTGTTGATACTGCCGATCACCGAGGCCAAGCACGGCGTAGTTCAGGCTCGAAAGGCTCAGCGCCCGACCCAGCACCTTGCGCTCGAAACCACGAGCGCTGTCCGGTGCTTCGCCGTCGCCAAAGGTACTGACCACGAACAGCGCATTGCTCGACTCGCGCAGGTCCTGCTCGCTGACAGCCGCCAGCGGTTGGACCTTTACCGGCAACCCAGCGGCCTGCAATTGGCTGGCGGTCTGCCAGGCCAACTGTTCGGCAAAACCGCTCTGGCTGGCGAAGCCGATCAGCCATGCCGGTACATCGCTGGCGGTTTGCATCAGCTCTTTGCGGGCGTTTTTGATCTGGCGTTGCTTGCGTCGACGGTCCAGGTACAGCAACCAGCCGGTGATGAAGAACAGCGGCATGGTCAGCGAGGCGAGTGTCAGCACAATTCGCCCGACGAGACCAAAGTAACTGCCGACGTGCAGCGCGTAAATGCTGCTCAACAGTTGCGCCTTGAAGCTCTTGTCGCCGTAGCGATCATGACGGCTGATAACACCGGTGGCCGGGTCGAGAGTGATCTGGTTCAGCGCCCGGTCATGGGGTGAGTTTTTCAACAGATAGAACACGGTCGCCGGTTGTCCGGCCACCGGTGGCATGCGCACGTTATAGGCGCTCAGGCCCGGCCCCGCGGCGCTGTAGATGCTGCTCCAGATCGCGTTGTAATCGGCGGTCGGCAGGGGGCCGGTCGGTGGCGGTGCACCACGCCCCTGTCTGACGCGTTCGTTTTGCGGTGCGTCCGACAGTAGTTTGCTCAGGCCCTTGTTGTACCACTCATAGGACCATGACAGCCCGGTCAGCGCTGCCAACAGGTAAACCAGCAAGCACCAGGTCCCGGCGACCGAGTGCAGGTCCCAGTTGAAGCTGCGACCTTTTTTCGCCCAGTCGAGGGTCAGCCAGGCACGCCAGCTCGCGACCTGACGCGGCCAGCGCAAGTAGAGCCCGGACAGGCAGAAGAAAATCAGGATCAGTGTGCAGGCACCGGTGATTTGCCGGCCGGTGTCGCCCATCGCCAGGAAACGGTGCAGTTGCAGCATCAGGCCAAAAAAGTCCTGGCCAACGGCATCGCCCATGTAGTCGCCGGTGTACGGGTCGACGTAGCGCATCTGGCCACGGCGCTCGCCCGGCGGCGGGGTGAAGAACACGCGCGCAGCAAAGCCACTTTCGGTTTCGACCCAAAGCATCGCGACTTTCTTGCCCTCGGCAGCCTCGACCTTGGCCACCAGATCCGCCGGCGGCAGTACGCCGGCCACCTGCTTCTCGACCTGCAGGACCTGTGGGTTCAGTGCCCGCAGGATCTCATCCTGAAACGACACCGCCGCACCGGTGATGCCCATCAAGGCCAGCACCAGACCCGCGCTGATGCCGAAGAACCAGTGCAGCTGGAACAGGGTTTTCTTCAACACGTCGACCGCCTTGTTCGTTTAAAAACTGTGTGTTCAGTAAGTGTTTCACGGCGCGCATTATGCCGTGAGTTGTCGAGAAACATTCTTTTTTACATGCAAAAGCCCCGCTCATCGGGATGAGCGGGGCTTGGCGACTTCGTTCTTTATCAGAAGTGGAAGTTGGTGCTCAGCAATGCCGTACGCCCCGGCGCCTGATTGGCGAAGTGGGTGGCGAAGGCTTTGTCGTAGTAGGTCACGTCGGTCAGGTTTTGCAGGTTCAGTTGCAGGTCGACGTTTTTGGTCAACTTGTAGCTGGCCATTGCGTCGTAACGAACGTAGGAGTTGACCATGGTGGTATTGGCCACGCTGCCGAACACGTCATCGACATAGAACGCGCCGCCACCCAGGGTCAGCTTCGGCGTGACGTTGTAAGTCGACCACAGGCTGGCGCTGTTTTTCGGGGTGTTAGGCAATTGATTGCCATCGGTGGCGTGGTTCAGCGGGCCGCCATCGACTTGCTCGCTGTCCATGTAGGCGTAGCCGGCGAAGACCTGCCATTTGTCGGTGATCTTGCCGTTGGCCGACAGCTCGATCCCTTGAACGCGGGTTTTGCCGGCGTTTGCGTAGGAAGTGGTATCAACCTGAACACGAGCGTTCTCTTTCTCGGTACGGAACAGGGCGGCAGTCAATGACAGACGATCGTTGAGCAGGTCCCACTTGGTGCCGACTTCGTAGTTCTTGGTGGTTTCCGGCTCCATGTCGCTGCTCAGCAGATTGCCGTTGCGATCCTTGGTGCCCGACAGCGGGTTGCCGTCCATGCCTTCGCCCAGGGTATTACCCGGTGGTGTGGCGGAGGTCGCGTAAGAGGCGTAGATGCTGCCGTTTTCAGCCGGTTTGTAAACGACACCCAACTGACCGGTGACGAACTCGCTGGTGTCAGCGCCTTTGGCCGTGGTGGCACCCGCCGCGGTGAAGGTCTTGTACTGGGTGTCGAAGTGGTCGTAGCGCAGGCCCATGTTCACCAGCCATTGCGGCGACAGTTCCAGCGTGTCGAACACGTACAGGGCACGTGTATTGGCGGTGGTGTCGGTGCCCGCGTAGTTGCGCGAAATCGCCCCGTTCCACGGATCGTTCGGGTTCGGGTTGGCCAGCGAGGTGCAGTTGTAGCCGCTGGACGCGCCGATCATCGACGGCGTGCAATTGCTGCTCGATGTCGCGGGCGATCCCGGCGTGGTATCGGTGTTCACGTTGTACGAGGATTTTTCGCCTTCTTCACGGGTGAACTCGACACCGGTGGAGAAACTGTTCTTGAAGCCGGCGATGTAGAAATTGCCAAACAGATCGGTCTGGTTGGTGGTGGTCGCGACGTTGCTGACACGGCTGTTGGCACGACGCCAGACGCTGCCGTTGTTCACGTTGCCCTTGCTGTCGTCCGGCTGGGTCAGGATGTAATCCTGCATGCTGGTGCCGTGGCGCAGGGTGTTCTTGATGGTCAGCGCGTCGCTCAGGTCGTGCTCGATGGCGAAGGTCGCGGTATCGGTACGGGTCTTGCGGAAGTCGCGGTCGGTCAAACCATAGAAATTGCTGCTGTCGCCACCCGCATAAGGTTTGTCCGGGTTGCTCTTGGTGCGATCAGCGGTCTTGCCCGAAGCGGGTACGGTGTACGGAATACCCGAGTCCGGCAGGTCGTTGCTTTGCAGATGGTAGTAGTCGAGGTTGACGCGGGTGTCGGTGCCCAGGCCGAAGGCCAGCGACGGTGCGATGCCCCAACGGTCGTAGTCGACTTTGTCGCGGCCGGCGACGTTGCTTTCGTGGCTCAACAGGTTCAGGCGGCCAGCGGCGGTATCGCTGAACTGGTAGTTGCTGTCCAGGGTGTAGCGCTGGGTCTGGTCCGAACCCCAGGTGAAACCGCCATTGAACGAGTCGCCCAGGTGCGCCTTTTTGCTCACCAGGTTGATGCTGCCACCGGCTGCACCACGACCGCCAATGGCGGAGTTCGGGCCTTTGCTGACTTCAATCGACTCCACAGCGAAGATTTCACGGCTCTGGGAGCCGGTGTCACGCACGCCGTCGAGATAGGTATCGCCCTGAGCGTCGAAACCACGGATGAACGGGCGGTCGCCCTGCGGATTGCCACCTTCACCGGCACCGAAAGTGATGCCCGGAACGGTGCGCAACGCATCCTGCATATTGAGGGCGCCAGTGTCCTTGAGGACCTGCTGTGGAATCACGGTCACCGAACGCGGGGTGTCAATCAGCGGTGCGGTGTACTTGGGCGAAGAGGCTTTTTCGACCTGGTAGGAGGTGGAGTCCTGAGCTTCACCGGTGACACTGGTGGCATCCAGGGCAATCGCATTGCGCGGCGCTTTATCGTCGGTCTTTTCTGCCGCGTAAGCCATGTGCGCTGCAGAGCTGGCGGTGATCGCCACGCCAATTGCAGAGGCGAGTAGACGCGGTGAGCTGACCGATGATTGTGGTAGTTGGCGTGACATTGTGAATTCCCCTCCCCAGGGTTTGAGGCCGCGGAATATAGGGTAAATACGTATTTGTATCAATTGAGATATATTGCTATTTGAGTTGAATTTACATTCTTTACAGTTTTTCCTTACGGCTTTTACGAATTCATCCGTCAGTGCGATTTTACATAGCCAATAAGAATCAATACCATTAGCATCCATTTGCCCTCAGGTATCGTCCCATGCTGCTGCATATTCCCGGCTTGTTCTCCCGCGAAGAGGTGCAGCGCATTCGCGAGGCTCTGGAGCAGGCTGACTGGGCGGATGGCAAGATCACCGCAGGCTTTCAGTCGGCCAAGGCCAAGCACAATCTGCAACTGCCGGAAGGTCACCCGCTGGCGCAGGAAATCGGCGCAGCGATGCTTGAACGGTTGTGGAAGCATCCGCGATTCATGTCAGCGGCGTTACCGCACAAAGTCTTTCCACCGCTGCTCAACTGCTACACGGCGGGGGGCAGTTTCGATTTTCATATCGACAATGCCGTGCGTCAGCCCAAGGGCAGCATCGAGCGCGTTCGCACCGACCTGTCATCGACGTTGTTCTTCAGTGACCCGGACGAGTACGACGGTGGCGAGCTGGAAATCCAGGACACCTTTGGTACCCAGCGAGTGAAGTTGCCGGCTGGTGACCTGGTGCTCTATCCGGGCACCAGCCTGCACAAGGTCAACGCGGTTACTCGCGGCACGCGGTATGCGTCGTTCTTCTGGACTCAAAGCCTGGTTCGCGAAGACAGCCAGCGCGCCTTGCTGTTCGAGATGGACGAGGCGATCCAGCAACTAACCCGGGACATGCCGGATCACCCGTCGCTGATTCGCCTGACCGGCACCTATCACAACCTGCTGCGCCGCTGGGTCGAGGTTTAACCGTGAGCTATCGACTACGCCGCGAGGAAGTCCTCGACGGCGATCAACTCAGCGCGATGCTCGCCGAAAGCCCGGCCCGTGCCGCTCAGGCAATCCTGATTGCCGCGAAGGCCGGGATCCTCGACGGCCAGGCCTTGCTCGGTCAAATACTGCTCGAAGGGCAGGGCATCGCCAAGGATCAGGTGTTGGCCCTGCGCTGGTTCGAGATCGCCGCCAACGGCGGGCATCTGATGGCGCGCAACATGCTCGGTCGCTGTCATGAACATGGCTGGGGTTGTAATGCCGACGCTACAGTCGCTGTGGGGCATTATCGCTGCGCCGCCGACGCCGGACTGGACTGGGCGATGTACAACTACGCCAACCTGCTGGCCACCGGACGCGGCATAGCCGAGGACCAGGCGCAAGCACTGGCGTTGTATCGATGCGCCGCCGAGTTGGGCCACGCCAAATCCATGAACCTGCTGGGCCGCTATCTGGAAGAGGGACGCCAATGCACCGCGGATCCATTGGCGGCTCGGGAGTGGTATCGACGCTCGGCCGAAGGCGGGGATTTTCGCGGGCAGTTCAGTTATGCAGCGGTACTGGCCGATGAAGGGCATGTCGATGATGCGCTGGGCTGGTTGCGCAAGGCGTTGGCCGGCGGGAACGTGAATTTCTTGCGGGTGAGCAGTGAGTCATTGCTGGGCGCACATCATCCGCAAATCCGTGGGATGGCTGATGCGTATCGGCTGCGGCTTTCTCAGTTGGCCACGTTGTAACGGTTAGTTGTTACCGTTAACTATCTCGATAGCGAAGTTTCGCTTTCTTTAGACTATTACACGATAGAAAGTATTGCCTGAATAGGGTTGATGTACTCGTCGGGTGTGCGTGATGTTTAGAGATGAAGCTGCAGTTGTAGTGGTTTGATTTTGATGCAAGGTAACTCTATTTGTGGTGGTTGTTTTTCAAGAAGTATCGGCCTGGTTAAGCGGTTGTTGTGCTGGTTGTCTTGATTTTTAATATTTAAAGTCTTGTGAGTATTCGTCGCGGCACATTAAGGTCTGTTTTCACGGTATCTGTAATTGGGCTGGATGAAACGGCTCATTAGTGTCGTGAATAAATGGGGCATATATTAATGTCCGAAGAAGACAAGGAGTCTCTGATGGAATTCAAGATGGATAGCAAGGTGGTCGAAGCCGCTGCAAAAGCGCCTCAGGTATTTGTGAACGCATCGCTTGGCGAGGGGGAGGAATATAACCGGGAACCCGGAATGCAGTTGACAAAAGAGCAGATTGTCAGTCTAAGAAAATATGAAACCTTAGGGCTGTCTCTTCCCGTTCGGCTACAGGATGTCATCGCGTATTTAAACTATGGCGCGGGTGATGAGGGCGGCGTGGGACTGACGGCCAGGGATTTTTTACGCACATTCACCACGACGTATGACCATGCTAAGCGCTGGTCGCCATTGCGCGAGCAAATAATGCTGACGGGTACCGACCTTAAGATTTTCGCCGGCAGCATTATCAGGATTGGTAAGGCAATTGTAGAGGTCTATGAAGACCTCAAGGCATCGAAATACCTGGAAGAACACAATATCAATACGCCGGAGGAGTATCAGAAACTGAAACTCCAGATCCCGAACCTTCCCGATCTTGGCTTGCCTTCGGGAGATGTTCCGGAAATCAAGGACTACCTCAATGACATGCTGACGAAGGTCAAACACTGTCATGAGAAGGCCGAGCATGTCAGGAAACAATTGGATAGCTTTGGCACTGATATGCGCGAACAAGTACTCCCGGAAATAAAGCTGAGACTGGAATTCATCTCGAAAAATACGTACCAGGCAGATATTCAGGATCTGCAAAAGGAAATCGACCAACGCTCGGCAGAAATTGACGAGCTCAATAAACAATACGATCAACTGGTTCAGGAAGCGATCACGGCGGCAGCGACCCTCAATATTGGCGGGTTGATTCTTGGCATCTATCAGGGTGTCAAGGCTGAAAATATACGCAGTGAACGTAATAAGCTGAAGGAGTTGCAACAAGCCGATAATCAAAGGATGGCCAGCAAAAACCAGACGCTGAGCTCCTTGAATAAAGTGCGTGATGATCTTCAAAACCTGAGCTACGTTGCGATCGAAGCTGAGGTCGCGACTCAAAATCTTATGCTGGTATGGAATGCACTGAGTACCTATATCGCTGCTTCCATCAAAGAGGTCGATATTCTGGAAGAAGCGACTTCATTGAGGCGGTTTAAAAATCAGATACTCAGTATTATTGATCCTTGGGAGCAAATAAAAGTAGGTTCGGATCAATTGCTTGGTGTGTTCGCTGAGGCGGATAAGGAATACAAGAATAATCGTCTGTTTTTTTGGGGTGAGACAATGATGCGTTCGTTATTAGATAATTCGGATTATCCAGCTTTCAATATGGCGGAGTTGCGTAGCCATAACGCCGCGGTGCAAGGAACGAACACCACTGCACAAATGCTTGTCGAACAATTCGCTTACTTGCCTGGCACTGTCGGAGCAATGAATGATCTGGCGGTCGCTATCAATAAGACAACGTTCGATCTGCGTAATCAGGCCCAGACAACCAGTATCTACTTGGAGCGTGCGGAGAAGAAGCTGAAAGGCTATCAGGCAGAGCTTGATTACCCGGACGATGTCGATGAGGTTCGTGAGGACATGGAGCGCGAGCTCAAAAATGTATTCGATAAAATGTCCGCACACACTGAAGATTTAAAAAGTATCCATAAAAGTATTAGCACCCCGTTTGACAGAGTTGCCTCGGAAAAATGGGTTGTTACGCTGAAACAGGATCGGGCATTCGCTGAAGAGCTCAAAATCAATTCCGAAGAAAAATGTGCTGAACTGAATGAACAGATGAAGTCCGTGTCCGAAGCGATTGACTTGATCGGGAAAGCCGGAGTCGAAAAAATCGGTGAGGAGGCGCAGTTGTCGCTGGATAATTTGAAAGCGCTGGGTTTGGCGCCGCCGCAGATTCAAGTCGCATTGTTGGCTATTGATACGCTTAAAAAATTGATTTCTGGTATTGGGGATGCCATTTCTTATCTCAACATGCTGGCGGCCTACAACAGGCTAAAGGAGAGAGCGGGTGATCTGAGGGTGCAGTTGCAAAAACACACCCAAGCTATCGCCCAGATTAATGGGAAGATTGAATTGGTAAAGACGCTGGACGAGTTGGACGATGGACGCTGGGAATACGTGAGTGAATTTTCGAATCTGGTCTCCGACATTGAAAAGTTCTCCCGCGAATTTAAGCAGGATAAGTCACTGCCCGTCGAGGCGCGAACGGATACCGCGATTGCCCGGATCGCCGACGTCATTCAATACTTGAAAACCATTCAGCAGTAATAAGGAGTCGAGGAGGTGGGTCGCACGCCCGCCCCCTCTAATATGCAATATGAATATACTTGCCTATGAATTTACCGCGGCGCAGCGGCACGTGTTAGATCGTTACACCCATTTCCTTGGTTCCCTGCACCCGACATTCAACAGTATACCGGTTGTGTTTGAGCGCCGTAGAAGAAGCGGCCATCAACTGGCGGTTCTGGCCAAGGATTCGCGCTTGGACAATGCTCAGTTTAATGAGCGATATCTGCAAGCGTTTTGGGGGGGTACTGAAGAAACCAGGCTTTTATGCAGCGCTTATGTTGAAGACCTGGCAACATTCACCCGCGAATCGTTAGAAATAACCAGGCAGTTCTCCAGGAACGAACCCATTGGTCAAGTGGATTTCAGACTGTACAGTTTATCCAGATCTCCGACCTGGATGTTATTTCCGCCAAAGAATGTACAGGATCTGGTTCACGAATTGACGCTTCGGCTTTATGATCTAAGAGCTACGATGCGGCAATTGAAATATACAATCGAGGAAGTGTATCGCGAGTCATTTGGACTGAAAGCAGTATTCACGAGTGCAATGAATCATCAATCCTGTAATTGCCATCCACAACCGACTGTTGCGGAGGAGTTGTTTTGCGAGGTTGGTACTACCCCTGTCTGGGACATCACTTACTCTTCCAGGGACGCTTCGATCAGGGCGGCAGAATATAAAAGCGATATTGTGGCGTTATTTAGCGGGTTCGTTTCCGTAAACTCGCAGATGGGCCTGTTCATCGAAGAAGTCTATCAGCGTATAGACGGCGTAATTAACGAACTCTTGTGGGCAAAGAGTGTGTCCAAACTCGGGGAGTTGAATTTCAAATTGGGCGCAGCTATGGAGGGAACTAATGAGTATATGGCGATGTTGAACCACCTTGAGGCATGGCTGCGGAATTAAAAAAAAGGTCCATGTTTACATGGACCTTTTATTTCAAGAGATCGCTTATACGTAGAACGATTTCAACGGCGGGAAGCCATTGAACTCAACGGCGCTGTAGCTGGTGGTGTAAGCACCAGTGGACAGCCAGTACAGGCGGTCACCGATGGCCAGGTTCAGTGGCAGGCCATACTTGTAGTTCTCGTACATGATGTCGGCGCTGTCGCAGGTTGGGCCGGCGATGACCACTTCTTCCATCTCGCCTTTCTTCTCGGTCCAGATCGGGAACTTGATGGCTTCGTCCATGGTTTCGATCAAACCGGAGAATTTGCCCACATCCGTGTACACCCAACGCTCGACGGCGGTGCGGGATTTACGCGCGACCAACACCACTTCGCTGACCAGGATGCCGGCGTTGGCGATCAACGAGCGGCCTGGCTCGAGGATGATTTCCGGCAGGTCGTCACCGAAATCTTCCTTGAGGAAACGGATGATTTCTTCGGCGTAGGTTTCCAGGCTGTTGGTGCGGGTAATGTAGTTGGCCGGGAAGCCGCCGCCCATGTTGATCAGCTTCAGGTGGATGCCGTCTTCTTCTTTCAGACGCTCGAAGATCACTTTGACCTTGGCGATCGCGGCGTCCCAGACACTGATGTCGCGCTGCTGCGAGCCAACGTGGAAGGAGATACCGTAAGGCACCAGGCCCAGGTCGCGAGCGAGGATCAGCAGGTCCATGGCCATATCGGTCTGGCAGCCGAATTTGCGTGACAAAGGCCAGTCGGCGGTGGTCGAGCCTTCGGTCAGGATGCGCACATAGACTTTCGAACCCGGTGCAGCCTTGGCGATGTTGCGCAGGTCGGCTTCGGAGTCGGTGGCATACAGACGCACGCCCTTCTCGAAGAAGTAGCGAATGTCCTTGGATTTCTTGATGGTGTTGCCGTAGCTGATGCGGTCCGGGGTTACGCCGCGGCCCAGCACTTTGTCCAGCTCGTAGATCGAGGCGATGTCGAAGCTCGAACCTTTCTCTTTCAGCAGGTCGATGATCTCGACGGCCGGGTTGGCCTTGACTGCGTAGTAAACCTTGGCGAATTCGAAACCGGCGCGCAGGTCGTCATAGGCCTGGGCAATCATCGCAGTATCAATGACCACGAACGGGGTTTCTTGCTTGTCAGCGAAGGCCTTCATTTTCTGAAAGGTTTCGCGCGCAAAATAGTCTTCGACGTTGATCGACATGCTGGGAACTCCTACTGGCAAACTGAAATTATCAATGGGTGCAAATGAACGTCCTCCGTATCCCCACTTTGGTTCGCCTACTTCCCAAGGCATGTCGCCGAAAGCAAAAAGGCCATGGGAAATGGTGCTTCCCTTGGCCTTGCTGTCTCGTCGTCAGTACTTGAGCCGGATGGATCGTTTCCAGCATGGACGTTCGGCGCGAACTTTAGGGCGTGAGGGCCTTGAGATCAACAAAAAATGTCGCGTTTTTGCACGCATCCGTCGTGCGGTCCTGGTCAGTCACTTGTGTAACCGGCCCTGATGACAGTGTGATGTTCCCGTTGGATGGATATTTTGGGTGTAAATAATCGTTCCCACGCTCCGCGTGGGAATGCCTCCCTGGACGCTCTGCGTCCGCCCTTTGAGACGCGGAGCGTCCCTTGATGCATTCCCACGCAGAGCGTCACTAGTGTCCGGTAAAAACTGAAGGGGGAGCTTGCTCCCCCTTGCTGTGCCCGCTTCTCAGCGATAATCGGTTCTTTCAGACTCGATTTCCGGCCATGTTCAGCAGCACTCGCCTTGCACAGATGCTCCAGGCACTTCCTCATCAACTCTTCAAAAACGCAGTCAAACGCTGCGGAGCTGATCGCTACGCCAAACAATTCACCTCTTGGGATCTGCTCATCACGCTGATTTTTGGCCAGATCACACAGGCCCAAAGCTTGCGCACTCTGGCAACGGCGTCGCAATCTCTGGAGCCTCACCGTTACCATCTCAACGCAAAGAACATGGTGCGCTCGACCTTGTGTGATGCGTTGAACAAGCGCAGCCCAGAGCCGTTTCGATTGGCCTGCGAACACCTGCTCCAAGGCGTTGGTCGCAAGCAGCGTAAATCCCTCGAAGCCATGATTACGTTGATTGACTCGACCTCAATTACCTTGCGCGGTCCGGGCTTCGATGACTGGACCACCGCGACGAAGACCCGCATAACACAAGGTCTGAAGGTGCATGTGGCGATCGATCCACGGCAAACGGCCCCGACTTACGTGAACATCACCGCCGCCAATGTCAACGATCTGAGCGATGCCCTGACCATGCCGCTCGAAGCGGACATGACATACGTTTTCGACAAGGGTTACTGCGACTACAACTGGTGGCACCAGATCGATCAGATGGGGGCTATCTTCGTCACACGGCTCAAAAAAAACGCCAATATGGATCACGTA